>NZ_JBGAKA010000032.1:0-90821 GCF_044224635.1 Reyranella sp.
CAGCTTCGCTGGGGAGGAAATCAATCCTTGAACGTCATGGTGTTGCACGTCGGCGTCGTGCTCTCGCCCGGGAAGGTGGCGATCACCTGCGGGATCGGCGTGTCGAAGCCCGCCTTCCTGACCACCTCGACCATGAAGCCCTGCTGCACGCCCTGGTGATCGCACTTGCGGATATGCACCTTGCCCTTGACGCTCTCGATCTCGATGTCCTCGAGGGCGGGCCGGAGCTTGGCGGCCTCGATGCCGCCCGCCTTGGTGATGCCGGCCTCGAACACCTTCATGCACTGCCACTGCTCGCCCTCGAACGTGTCGGGATAGGTGCCATGCTCCTTCTTCCACAGGGCGACGAACTCGTTGTTCAGCGGGTGATCGTAGGTGAAGCTGTAGCGCGAGGAGCCGATCAGGCCGAGCGAGGCATCGCCGACCGCGCGGATGCTGGCGAGGTCGACGATCTCGGTCAGCAGCTTGACCCGCTCGGGCAGGCGATATTGCTGGGCCTGGGACAGGAACGCGTTGTTGTCGTCGCCCTGCAGCACCAGGAAGACGGCGTCGGCGCCGGACTGGCGGATCTTGGTGATGTAGGATGAATAATCCTTGGTCCCGGTCGGCGCGAAGACCTTGCCGATGAACTCCTTCTTGGACTTGAGCACCTCCTGCTCGAAGACCTGCACGCTGTTGTGCCCCCAGGCGTAGTCGAGCCCGAGCGCATAGAATTTGCTCATCTTGCCGCCGCGCAGGTAGAGCGACACGGCGCGCGTGCCCATCGGGCCCGAGATGTTGGCGCGGAAGAAATTCGGCACCAGGCTCTCGGCGGTCAGCCGGCCGTCGCCGTTATCCGAGGAAATGAAGATCGAGTCCCATTCGGCGAGCTTGGGCACCACCGCCAGGGCCTCCGACGAGAGCGTGATGCCGGTGAGCAGGCGGCAGTCCCGCCGCTCGACCATTTCCTGCGCCTTGCGCACGCAGTTGGCGGGATTGCCGGCGGTGTCCTCGATCAGGAGCTCGATCGGCCGCCCCAGGATGCCGCCCTTGGCGTTCTGCAACTTGGCGTAAAGCTCGGCGCCGCGCTTCTGCTGCTGGCCCACCGAGCCCAGCGCGCCGGTCAGCGCCAGCGGCATGCCGATCTTGATCGGCCCGCCCTGCGCGCGAACCGGAAGCCGCAGGACGGCGGGCGAGGCGATTGTCGCGGCGCCGGCGAGGCCGACCGTGAGCAGGGCCCTGCGCGAGGGCCGACGATATCCGGACATGTGCTTCCTCCGCCCTGGCGGTGCGATGGATCGCCCGCCTGTTGTTGTTCTCGATCGCTCGCCGCGGCATGGGCGGCCCCAGGGGCTGCCTGCGTTGCACCGCTGCGATGAATGGCTATTCCGCGGCCGCGGCCTCAGCCGGCGGCGCCTCGACAATCCGGGTCTTGAAATTCGCCGGCGAGACGATCTCGAGCACCTCGAAATCCTCGGAGCAGGCGATCTCGCGATGCGGGATGCCCGGGATCTGATTGATGCAATCGCCCTTGCGGATCGTCCGCTGGCCGTGGCCGGCATACTCGAACGTGGCCCAGCCGTTCATGACGAAGACCATCTGGAAGGTGCAATCATGGACGTGCCACTGCTGGACCTCGTCCTTGGCCTTGTTGCCGTTGTGGCGGATGAGGTGGACCACGTAGTCGCCCCTGGTCGCTTGCTTGATGCCGAGGTCGCGATACTCGAATATCTCGCGCAGGCCCGGCGTCCACGTGGCGGCGGTCGCGAGGTCGTGGTTGAACGTCCAGTCCTTGACGTTGGACATGATTTCCTCCCGTGCGAATCGCACGCGATGATAGTCATCTTTGCTGACTGCAGTCATCTCGTGAAATGAAGCAGTTACAGGACCCCGGCATAGTGCGCCGCTCCGCCGTCGATCGTGACGACCGTTCCGGCGATATGCGATGCCCGATCGGAGGCCAGGAAGGTGACGAGATCGGCGCACTGCTCGGGCGTGCCGACCGGCGGGTTGACCGGGATCAGCTCCTCCCAGCGTGAGGCATCGCCGAGCTTGGTCGCTGCGCTTGCGCGCAGCATGGTCTCCATGCGCTCGGTGCGAATGAGGCCGGGATTGCAGGCGACGATGCGGATGCGATCGACCAGGCTGGTGCCGCCCATGCCGCGGGTGAAGGCCATCAGCGAGGCGTTGCCCGCGCTGCCGGCGATGTAGCCCCAGGTCGGCCGCTCGCCGGCGGCGCCGAGCACGTTGACGATGACGCCGCCGCCGCGCGCCTTCATGGCGGGGTACACCGCGCGGCAGAGATTGATGTAGCCGAACACCTTGAGGTTCCACGCGTCGCGCCACCGCGCCTCGTCGATCGTCTGCAGGTCGCCGGCCGGAATGGCGCCGGCATTGTTCACCAGGATGTCGATGTCGTTGCAGGCTGCGGCCAGCGCGCGCGCGGTGTCGCCGTTGCTGAGATCGCAGGGATGGATGGTCACCGAAACATTGTGCCGTGCCTGGATCGATTCGCGGGCGCGCTCCAGATCGACCTTCGTCCGGGAAGCGAGATGCAGATGGCAGCCTTCCTCCGCCAGCTGCCCGGCGCACGCCAGGCCAATTCCCTTGGAGGCGCCGGTGACGAGGGCGGTCTTGCCGTGCAGATTGAGATTCATGCCAACCTTCTCGAGTGCTGTCCTGGAAACGTATCAGCGATCCGGGAACGCGTATATCTGCCCACCGTCCTCTTCTGGGCCGTGGGCGATGGCGCTCATCGCCGAGAGCGCGCCACTCTGTGGCGCTCTTCTCATTCTCCTCCTCAACGAAGTTGGGGAGGTGTCCGCGTAATCGCGGACGGAGGGGTCATGAGTCGCGCGAGGGGGCCTATGACCCCTCCGCCCCGTATGACGGGGCACCTTGACCCCATACCCACATCGGTTCGACGGGAGAACGTCGGATGCTCTGTCCGCGCTGCCAGGCCGCGATCGCGGCGGGCAGCGACAAACCCTGTCGCCGACGGGGCGGGCATGCCAATGTGGCGGCCGATGTCGCCGGACGGAACAGCGAGGATTGCCAGCACGCGCGAGCGCGCCGCCGATGCCGTGGTCCATGTGCTGGGCCTGGGGCTCGGCGTGCCGGCGGCCGTGACCGTCGTGGTGCTCGCCGCCGTCCTCGGCTCGGCGAACGACGTGGTGACGGCCGCGATCTACGCCGCCGGCATGGTCGCCATGTTCGGCTGCTCGGCCGCCTACAACATGCTGCACGAGCATCGCTGGCGCGGTTGGCTGCAGCGCTTCGACCACGCCGCGATCTTCGCCATGATCGCCGGCACCTACACGCCCTTCACGCGCCTGCTGGAACCCGGCTGGGCGATCGGTCTCACCGCCTCGGTGTGGGGCGTCGCGGGCGCCGGCATCGCCGGCAAGCTGTGGCGCCCGCTGGGCAATGGTGCGCTCGTGCGCGCGCTGTCGGTGGTCCTCTATCTCGCGCTGGGCTGGATCGGCCTGATCGCGATCCAGCCCTTCGTGACGTCGCTTGCCTGGCCGACCCTCCTGCTGATCGGCATCGGCGGCGTGATCTACTCGGCCGGCGTCGTGTTCCATCTCTGGAACCGGCTGGCCTACCAGAACGCCATCTGGCACGGCTTCGTGCTGACCGCAGCCTCAGTCCACTACGCCGCCGTGCTGACGACCCTCGTGGGCTGACAAGGCTTGGGGTTGATGGCGGTTTGCTGTCAGGGACGGGCTGGCGCTGCATCGGTGATGCCGACTGGCTTCATGCGGCCGTCACGAGACGACGGCGGTCAGCAAAGTTGTCGTCCCGAGCGCAGCGAGGGACCTTCAAGGTAGACAGGGTCTTTGTCACGCAGACCGCCTGCTAGTAATCGGAATCCGAAGCACCTATTTCGTCACAGGCCCTAACGGCCGGCGCCGCTCATTGGTGCGGATTCGCTCGGCAGCATTCGACGCGAGACGAAGCAGACGGCCGACACGGCAAACCAGATCAGGGCGGCGACGATCCTCACCGTCGCCCCGCCCGGCCTGTCCTCGAACGAGGCAAACACGATGCCCAGCACGCCGAAGATGGCGCCCGCGAAGATCAGCAGCGTCAGCTGCTTGCGATAGGCCGCGATGTACTTCGCCCGATCGCCGGCGAACTTCTTGTGCACGTAGCCGCGGCGAATGCGTCTCACCTCGAATGGCGTGAGAACGCAGACGACAAGCGCGCAGATAATCGCGATCAGCTCTAGCATCGGGACCTCGGTCTCAGCGATGCGGACGGATGTCGTTGTTGACCGTGCGATCGCCGGACGACCAGCGGCGCAGGGTCTCGTGCGCCGTGGCGCGCTGATGCGCGGCGATCTTGTCCGCGTCGGGTGCGTCGGCGGTGAACTCGACGATCAGGCCGTCCGGATCCTGGACGTAGATCGACGTGCAGTAGCCATGATCGACCTGACGCACGGGCTTTCCGGCGTCCGTGAGCCGCTGCTTGATCTCTTTCTGCGCGGCGTCGCTGACGGCAAGCGCGATGTGGACGAAAGAGGGCTGCTGCTGTGCCTTGAAGGCCGCCGCGGCCTCGGGATCGGGGAACTCGAAGAAGGCGAGCGCACCGCCGTCGCCGATGCCGTAGAAGGTGTGGCTGTAGGCGAGGCGCTTGCCCGGGAATTGCGGGAACTCGGCCTCCTCGACCCAGGTCGCCAGCAGCGGCAGCCCGATGACGTCCTCGTAGAACTGGCGCGTCCGTTCCTGGTTGGAGCAGACATAGGCGTTGTGATGCAGGCGCTGCGGCAGCTCGCTCAGGATGCGATTGGATTGGTCGGTCATGTCCGTCTCCTCCTGGTCTGGCGTTGGCGGCAGGGGGCGCCGGCCCGGATCGATCACCTCGTCTTGCCGCAGTCTAGCCCCGGCACGGTCCCGCCGGTAAGGTCCTCGAAGAGGAATGCGCCAGGGAGACGCTCGACGTGGCTTCGACCTTCATCGCCCACGGGGCGGCCGGGTACGATCACTACATGGGTCGCTGGAGTCGCCGGCTGGCACCGCTGTTTCTCGATTTTGCCGGCGCTGCCGCCGGCGAGCGGGTGGTCGACGTCGGCTGCGGCACCGGCAGCCTCAGCTTGGCGCTGGTCGAGCGCTCGGCAGTCACGGCGGTCGAGGCCATCGACTTCGAGGCCGATTTTGTCGCCGCCCTGCAGGCGAGAATCGGCACACACCCGATCACGGCGCGCCAGGGCGATGCCTGCAGCCTGCCCTTTGCCGATGCCTCCTTCGACCGCGCCCTCTCGCTCCTGGTGCTGCATTTCGTGTCGGATGCCCAGCAGGCGGCGCACGAGATGCGCCGCGTCGTCCGGCCGGGGGGAATCGTTGCCGTCTCGGTCTGGGACACATATGGCGGCATGCCGAGCCAACGGATCTTCTGGGATACGGTGACGGCGATCGAGCCATCGGCTGACGGGCGCCGTGCGGCGGCGATGTTCCGGCCGGCGACCCAGCCGGGCGATTTGCCTGCCCTGCTGAGCCGCGCCGGTTTGACCGATGCTCGCGAGACCCTGCTGACCATCCGCATGGAGTTCGCCGACTTCGAGGATTACTGGCAGCCGCTGCTGACAGCGCAGGGCAATCTGGGGCAGTTCGTCGAGGGCCTCGCGGCACCGATCCGCGCGCGCGTGACCGAGGCGGTGCGCGCCGCCTATCTCAGCGGCAGGCCCGATGGACCGCGCAGCTTCGCGAGCGTCGCCTGGGCGGCGCGCGGGGTGGTGCCGGGTTAGGCCGGGCGAAGCGCACGGCGGGCATCCCATGGCGACCGATCGATCGAGCGATGACCTGGAAGGGATGCGGCGCCGGGCGGCCGAGTTGCAGGCGGCCGCCGAAGCCGAGGCGCGGCGCTACGATCGCGAAACCTGGATGCGTTGGCTCGGGGTCATCTTCCCGATCCCGTTCATCGTCGTGCTGCTGCGGCTCCATCTCGACGCCTGGACCTACTACGTGACCGGCGGCCTTCTCATTGTGTCCGCGATGGTGCTGTTCGAGCTCGACACGGCGGCACGTGACCGCAGCAATGCCGCGGAGCAGGCGGCGGAGGCGGCGCGGCGCGACTACGAGGCGGCGCTGGCCGCCCGCCTTCCCCGGACCGCGGGCGTCTCGCCCGCTCAGGATTCATGAGCATGAGAAGAACGGGCGAGACGCCCGCGGTCCAGCATGCGGGCGAGGACGCCTGCGGTCCGGGAGAGCTTGAGCTCTACCACCTCGAGCATCGTTCTAGCCGCGCGGCGGCGGAAGAAGAGGCGCCCAGAATTTGGGCTGGAGCTCGACGTACTCGATCCACGCGCCGGTCTCGGCCTGGCCCTCGTCGAGATGGCCGACATCGCTCACCCAGTAGCCGAAGGTGCGGCGATTGGCGTCGAACTTCCAGACGCCGATCACGATCTCGCGGGCGACGTTGCCGTTGAGGCCGGGGCAGAACAGCAGCACCGGCTGCGCGTCCTTGGGCGCGCTGCTTATCGGCTGCCAGCCCGCCAGGACGCCGCGTAGCTGCTCGATCTCCGCCGCCGCCCGCCAGCGCAAATCGTGGCCGATCTGCTTCAGCTCCTCGTCAGTCGGCCCGTCGGGCCGGCGCTTCAGGCTGTGCGAGTCGCGACACTCGGCGCGCAGAGCCTCGACGATGTCGGCGAGCGTCTCCTTGGCATCCGTCATGTCGGCAACCTCGATCGTCGTTCAGGCCATGGCGCAGGCCGCTTCCTAATGCATTACGGCGCGGCTGCACAGGGGGCATGGTCTTCTGGACGGCGGGCGTCTCGCCCGCCGTCCAGAAGACCATGCCCCCTGTGCCGGGGAGAAGCACGGGAATGCTAACTGCGTTTCGTCGCGCGATTGCGTGGCGGCGCCCGATCCTCGGCTGCGGCGGGCGGCCATTGCCGCGACGGGCCGAGCAGCGTGTCGCTTGCCTGCTGGACCTTGCCGGCGAGCCATGTCGAGCCGCCCCGGTCGGGATGGACCAGGCCAAGAAGGCGCTTGCGGGCGGCACGGATCGCCTGGTCGTCGGCGCCGGGCTCGAGGCCCAGCACCTCGAGCGCCTCATCGTTCGACATTGCCTCGCCGCGGCGCTGGTCGGTCAGGGCCAACTTGCCGTTCAGCGCCACCGGCGAGGTCATTGGCGAGGATCGGGCGACGTAGGCCTCGAGGATCGCCGCCGCCCGGCGCACCGTTTCCGGATCGGCCGGGTCGAGGTCGCGAACCTCCATGTCGACAGGCGGCCGCCGCCGACGAAGCAGCATCAAGTAGGCCATGCGCGCCGGCATCATGATGAACCGCCACCGCCAGATCGTGGCCACGATCAGGAGAGCGGAGCCGTCGAGCATGGCGAGCGACCATTGCTCGGTGACGAGCGCATAGATCAGGATGCCGACCCCGACAATCACCAGGAGCAGCAGCATCCAGTGCCCGGTGCGCAGCATGGTCTTGGGATCGCTGTGCACGAACCAGTCGAGAAACTTGGCAAGCGCCGCCAGCACGGACAGGCCGAGAACGATGGCACTGATCACGACCATGTAGTCCATCACCACGCTCCCGCGACGGTCCTGCCGATCGGCGACGTTGGCCGCAACACTACTCCAGTCGCGGCAGGATGCCAGTAGCGGACGAAATCGGCATCCTTCGAAATCCAGACCTGCGCGCCTGCACGTTGCTTGGCGTTTGCATCGCCGCGGCGCGTGTCTACTATTACCGGCTAACGACACGAAACCAATGGGGAGGTCGAGATGGCGAGGCGCAAGAAGACGGCAACCAAGAGCCCTCAGCGCGGAGGCCTCGGCGTCAAGTCCGGTTCCTCGGGAGGGAAGGTGCCGGCTCCGCGCGCTACGGCCGATGCCTATGCCCGGCGGCGCGCCGAGGTCGACGAGCAGGATCACAAGGAATTCCAGACCTACCTGGCGGACAAGAAAGAAGCCGACGACCGCAAGGCCAAGGCCGTCGCGGTTGCCGAGCCGCCCAAGCGCGGCGGCATCAGCCGGCGCACCATGTTCAACGTCGCGGTCGGCACTGCCGCCGTCGCCGAGGCGGGCGTCATCGGCTACAACGTCCTGGGCAGCGGCTCTGTCTCGGATCACGGCGTGCGCCACGCCGGCGCCAACTACACCGAGGCGCAGCGCCACAACATCACGCGCGAGGTGGTCGACACGCGGGCCGATTTGCGTGGCCAGAGCCTCGGCAACTGGGTTGCCCTGCTGCCGACCAAGATGGGCGGCGGCACCTACGCCATCGATCTCAACTCCAACCGCGTGATGGCCTCTATCTGGTACTGGAACTACGGCGACTACAATCCGATCAGCCACCATCTGTGCGCCTTTCCCAGCGCCGATCCGCAACACGGCTTCGAGTTCGTCAACAGCACGCAGGGCGGCCAGAACTCGCTGATCTATGGCATGAACACGGCGGTCACTGCCGAAACGGCGCCGGGCGGCACCAACATCTACCGCGTGCGCTTCGACGGCACGCAGATGCAGCTGATCGAGAACGTGTCGGAGACCACCGGGCTGGGCCTCGGCGTGCACGTCACGGTCAACCCCAAGGATGCGCAATCCTACTTCGTGACCGATGGCCAGAAGGACATCGCCGCCTGCTTCGATCGCACGACCTCCAAGGTCAAGGCGGCGCTGCGCTTCGACTGGGAGCCCAACGTGCGCGATCTCCGTGTCGCCTGGACCCAGGGCGGCACGATGACCATCAAGAAAATCTACCCCGATCCGCGCACCGGCCTCTACGACTACCGGGGCACCAAGGGTAACAAGATCGACTGGGAAATGGTGCCGATGGGCGAGCTGTTCGTCGAGGAGGGGTCGCTGCCGGGCGAGGACCCGCTGGCGCTGACCGGCGCCGACGGCACGATCTGGCATCCTGAAGGCCGCTGGGCTGCGACCGTGGTGCGGCTGTGCGGCGGCATCTGCATCCTCGATCCGGAGAAGAACTTCGATCCGGTGGCGTTCCTGCAGTTCAACAAGGATTCGCCGGGCCAGTACAAGGTCGAGCAGGTCGACAAGGACACCTGGAAGGTGGTGTTCGACAGGATCCATTCGCCGGGCCACGAGATCGGCTTCTCGCCCGACGGCCGGTTTCTCGTGATGATGAACAATCTGCGCGAGAACAATTGCTCGATCTTTTCCTGCACCGATCCCGATCCGCGCAATTGGCGCAAGATCGCCCATGTCGAGGATCCGCTGTGGCGCGGCAAGTATCCCAACCCGTTCCATATGGTGTTCTCGCTCGACAGCTCGAAGCTCTATCTGTCGATCCTGCATCCCTCGCCGGCATTCAGCGGCCTCATGGTGGTCGACACCAAGACCTGGACGATCGCCAAGGAAATCCAGGGCATCGGCCCCGACCTGCAGACTCCCGCGCTGACCTACGACGGCAAGTACGTGCTGACGCCGTTCAGCGGCTTCCAGCGCCAGTCGAGCGGCATTGCCGTGGTCGACACCGCGACCGACACGCTGATCGGCATCCTGCCGAGCAACGGCGGCCACCACGACTGCGTCATCATCCCGACCAAGCTCGAGCACATGAAGCACACGCGTTCGTGCACGCTGTGAGCGGACGGGCGCGTGTTCTTTCGCCTCCCCCGTCCTACGGGGGAGGTGGCCCGGAGGGCCGGAGGGGGAGGGCCTCCCGCGAGGTGTATGAAGTTCCGACGTCGGAATACCTGAGATTTCGGCTGAGGCCCGCCCCCTCCGCCCCGTATGACGGGGCACCTCCGCCGTAGGACGGGGGAGGCAATGATCACATGCGCTGGCTGCTCGCGAACCTCGCCCTTCAGAATCTCGGCCGGCGCAAGGCGCGTACGCTGCTGCTGATCGCCGCCGTCGCGGTCGGCAGCGGCGCGCTGTTCGCCGGTGCGACCCTGATGAGCAGCATCGAGCGCAGCATGGCGGTTGGCTTCACGCGCATGGGCGCCGACCTGATGGTGGTGCCCGACGGCGCGCTCACCAACATCACGGCGGCGCTGCTCACCGTCGAGCCGACCGACCTCGTGCTAGAGGCCGACCTCCTGGACAAGGCCCGGCTCGCCAGCGTCGGCCGCAGCGCGCCGCAGAAGATCGCCAGGGTCGAGCATTCGGGCATCGGCAGCCATCACGATTCGGTCGACCTGATCGGCTTCGATCCGGCGCGCGACTTCACCATCCAGCCGTGGCTGGTCGAGAAGCTGAACCGGCCCCTGCAGCCTGGCGACGTCATCCTGGGCGCCGGCCGCGACGCACCGCTCGGCGCGCAGCTCCTGATCTTCGGCAAGCCGCACATCGTCTATGGCCGGCTCGGTCGCACCGGCGTCGGCACGCACGAGCGCGGCGTGTTCATGGCGTCGACGACCCTCGAGGCACTGGCCGGCGCGATCCAGGGCCACGGCAAGCCATTGCCCGTGCTGCAGCCCGGCAAGGTCACCGGCTTCCTGATCGAGCTGGCGCCCAGCGCCACGTCGCTGCAGGCGCGCTTCGCCATCCTGTCGACCGTGCAAGGCGTCAAGGTGGTGAACGGCGACACGACGCTGAGCGGCATCCGCCAGGGCCTGACCTCGCTGCTCGACGGCATCCTGGTGCTGATGATCGTCATGCTGGCCAGCACGGTGCTGATGGTGAGCGTGCTGTTCTCGGCCATCGTCACCGAGCGGCGCGGCGAGCTCGGGCTGCTGAAGGCGATCGGCGCCCGCCGGTCGCAGGTGCTGGGCATGATGGTGGTCGAGGCCATGCTGGCGACCGGCATCGGCGGGGCGCTGGGCGTGGCGCTGGGATTGCTGGTCATGCGGCTCTACGAGCGCTCGCTGGTCTACAATCTCGAGCGCCTCGGCGTGCCCTTCCTGTGGGACGATCTCGCCAGGACAGTGGCCTTTGCTACCGGCGCGATCGTTCTGTCGGTGCTGATCGGCGCCCTGGCCGTGCTCTATCCGGCGTGGCGCGCCAGCCGGCGCGATGCCTATGACCTCGTGCGCAGCGAGGCCTGAGGCGATGCTCGCCTGCCGGCAGCTCAGCAAGACCTATCGCACCGGGCGCGGCGACGTGGCGGCGGTGGTCGATCTGGACCTCGAGGTCGAGGCGGGGCGCTATGCCGCCGTCATCGGCCGCTCGGGCTCGGGCAAGTCCTCGCTGATGGCCATGATCGGCGGCCTGAGCCGGCCGAGCGCCGGCACGGTGACGATCGACGGCACCGACATCTGGGGCCTGGGCGACGATGCCCTGGCGCGTTTCCGCAACGGCCGCATCGGCTTCGTCTTCCAGTTCGCGAGCCTGCTGCCGACCTTGCGGCTGGTCGACAACGTCGCCCTGCCGGCGATGCTGGGCGGCGTGCGCGACAGCGCCGGGACCTACGACAAGGCCTCGGCCCTGCTGGCCCGCATGGGCCTCGGCGATTATCTCGACGCCTATCCGTCGGAGATCTCGGCCGGCGAGCAGCGCCGCGCCGCCATCGCCCGCGCGTTGATCAACGATCCGGCATTGCTGCTCGCCGACGAGCCGACCTCCGATCTCGACGAGCAGACCGAGATCGAGATCATGGACGAGCTTCTGGGCGTCAACCGCGAGCTCGGCACGACCCTGATCCTGGTCACCCACAATCTCGCTTTGGCCGAGCAGGCCGAGCAGATCGTGCATATCGCCAACGGCGCGCTGGTCGCATGAAGGACAAGCGTCCCGACCCGCGCAGGCTTTCGTCGGAGCAGAAGGACGCGCTGATCCGCGACTTGCAGCGCCAGGTCGCGGCCGGCCAATCGGAGCTGCGCCTGCTGCGCCGCCGGCTCGGGCAGGCGCCGCAGCAGTCGCCGTCCGCCGCAGCGCCCGATCGCACCGCCTCCGAGCGTGCCCCCTCTGACCGTACACTGTTCGACAAGCTCGCAGCCGCCGCGCCGCGCCCCTCGACGGCGCCGCCGGCCGGCGTGGCCGTGAAGCTCGGCCGCCATCTCGGCCTGTGGCGCTCGCCGGTGGTCATGGGGGTCGTCGGCGTGGTGCTGGCCGCCTTCGCGATCGATGGCGGCATCGGCATCTGGCAGGACCAGGCGCTGCGCCGCTACAAGCAGGCCCGCCTGCTCCTGGAGCACCAGGCGCTGACCTCGCTCTATGTCGAGCTGAAGCGCATCGTGCAGGAAGCCGATGGCAAGTCCTATCGCATGACCCTGGCGATGCAGAACATCGATGCGGCGGCGCCGCTCTACGTGATGCTGAACGCGGTCGGCATCTACGTGCAGTCGGGCCTGGTCTGGCAGCAGGTGCCGTCCAACCCGGTCGACGGCGCCGGCCGCGGCGTCGTCAAGCTCGTCGACGGCTACACCTACGACGTCACGTTCACGCCCGAGGTAGCCAACTGGGCCGAGCTCATTCCCGGCTACATGCACGTGCGCATCCAGACCGACATGCTGATCAGCCGTCAGGCCCAGCCCGGCAACGACATCGTCGAGCGCCGCACGCCGTTCTACGTCTACCTGAAGCCGCACGGTGCCAACGATGCCGACATCAAGTCGCGCTCGAAGATGTCCGGCACGCCGCCGGTCTTCATCCCGATGCCGCCGCATTAGATTGCTGGTCATGCTCTTCCGCACCGCGAGCGTCTTGCTCGCTCATGAGCATGAGCGAGCGAGACGCTCGCGGTCCGGGAGAGCATGACGCGTGACGAGGAAATCCGGGCACTTCCTTCAAGCTCTATCGCCAGGCAACCAACAAGCTCGCCGGCATCAGCGATGAAGCTGCGGCATTCCTCGACAGGTTCTTCCGACGCCCGAAGCACAGTTGGCCCGACGCTTGGAGCATGATTGCTTCAAGTGGAAACCTCACCCCTGAGGAGCCACGCGTAGCGTGGCGTCTCGATTCGGGCGAAGTAACCTTCGCCCTTTGGAGGGCGACGGACATTCTTTATCCGACCCTTCGAGACGCGGCCTGCGGCCGCTCCGGTAGTGGTACAGTTTGAAAATCGGCCGGATTCCTTGACGCGCGGTTGAAGAAAGTGAATCCGCAAAACTGCAACCAAGGGAGGCGACCATGAGGCGGGGACTGTTTCTTGCGACATTGATCGGGCTGGCGGGTGCTTCTCATATCTCCAGCGCGGCAGACGCGTCGTGGGTTGCCGTTCCCGAGCACAAGCACCTCTCGCAAAATTGCGGCCTTAGCCGTGCCCCGTGGTCGGTCGACCTCAAAGGGAACACGCTCACGTTTTCGACCCAAGCGGGGCTGAAGTATTCGCTCACCGTCGATTTGAAGGCGTTGCAGCCCGATGGTTCTGGAAAGGTTGTCGGCAAGAACCACAAGGACAGAGAGTTCTATGTAACGTTCGAACCGGGCAGCGGAGCCCGCAT
The DNA here is from genome assembly GCF_044224635.1 of Reyranella sp. Taxonomy (GTDB): domain Bacteria; phylum Pseudomonadota; class Alphaproteobacteria; order Reyranellales; family Reyranellaceae; genus Reyranella. Next base: position 13,282 of record NZ_JBGAKA010000032.1, read on the forward strand.
ATTCTATCTGACCGAATCCGATGGCGTTTGCCGGATTGCTTTTACGCCCAAGACATAGTTGTGGCTCGCCCCTACTGGGCGGCTTCCCAGTCTTCCAGCACCTTTGAGCGTTGTCCTCCACCTGGCCGGTGAGGATATCCCCGATGAGCTTGCCTAGCTCGACAGGGTCGCGGGGCCGCTTGAGACGCTTGGTTGCTATGGGGAAAGATGGCACGGGCCGGCCGAGTGTCAAAGGCGGCCGATCGGCCCGGAACGGCAAACTGTACCACTACCCTCTGCTGCTTCAAGCAAAGAAGGTCACGCTCTAGTTCGGCAGCGCCGCCTCGGCGACCGGGTCGCCGGCGATGCGGCTGTGCCACATGATGCGGCGCTGCTTCATGTCCCACGGCGTCGCCTGGTGCATCAGGCAGCGATTGTCCCACAGCACGGCGTCGCCCGGCACCCAGTCGTGGTGATAGACTCGCGGCTTCTGGCAGGTGAAGTCGACCAGCTCCTGCAGCAGACGATCCGACTCCTCCTGGGCGAGGCCCGGGATGTTGTGGGCGTGTCGGCCGATCAGCAGCGACTTGCGGCCGGTCTCGGGATGGGTCTTGACCAGGGGCCGCAGCGGCACCGGGCCGTCGTGGAAGCCGTAGCCGTTGTATTGGCCGTCGGCCTTGCTGGCGAAGTGCCCCATCTTGGCCTGGCTGTAATGCAGCGAGTGATAGGCGGCGAGGCCCTCGATCCTGGCCCGCATGCTCTCGTCGAGGGCATCGTAGGCGGCGCGCAGGTCGGCAAACCCGGTATGGCCGCCGACGGTCGGCACTTCCTCGGCGCTGAACACGGCCCCCTTGGCCTGCACCGGCATGTAGGTGCTGTCGCAGTGCCAGCCCATGTTGCCCTTCAGCACCTTCATCCGGTCGTCGTTGTCCTCCTCGCGACGCAGGGTGCCGTCTTCCTTGACGTTGCTGAGCGCCGTCATCTCGAACTCGAGCGGACCGAAGCGCTTGGCGAAGGCGATCTGCTCGTCGCGCTTCAGGAACTGGCCGGGAAAGATCAGCAGGGCATGCTCGAGCCACGCATCGTAGAGCGCCCGGAACTCGATCTCATCAAGGGTCCGGACGTCGAGGTTACGGACGACGGCGCCAAAGGTGGTGGCGTCGAGCGGTTCGAATTCCAGCGTGCGCGCCATGCCGATCCTCCCGGGATTTTGCACTTGGCGCAAATTCTAACGAACTTCAGGCCGGCCCCTCAAGTGACCCGGCCGCGCTTCTCCGGAATGGCAGCGATGAGTGCGGCCCGGATCGGCGCCGCTTCGGCCGCCGGCACCTGGCGGATGCGGAGCGTGCGCTCGACGAACCGGTCCTCCTCGCCCTCGACCACGAGGTCGAGGAAGCGGGTCGTGCCAGGCGTCACGGCGCGGCGGTTCCGGCCGCTCGCCGCATCGGACTTCTTGCTCAGAAGCGCCTGGATGGTGCGCACCGTGCGCACGCCCACGTGGTCGGCCGGCTGGTTGTCGATCTGCACGGCATAGACGCCGTCCGGATCCACCCCCTCGATGCTGAGCGGCTGGCGGCGGCAGACGCTCAGCCGGAGGGTGGCTTCGCCGGTCGCCGCATCGTGGCGGGCGTCGAGCACGACCAGCCCCTTGTTGCTCGGCTGACGCACCAGCACCGCCTCGACGGTGCGCGGCTCGAAGCGCAGCGTGAGGGTGGCGCCGGGCGCCAGCGGCGGGATGGTGACGAAGCGGCCGTCGACGACATGGATCAGCTCGGTGTTCCCCAGCCACACGCTGCCGAACGGCAGCCGCTGCTCGATCATCATGGCCTCGATGCGCCGGTCGGTCGGGTTGGCGATCGTCACCGTGCGCCCCTCGTCGGCGATCTCGAAGCCCAGCGCCTCGTAGTCGGCCATGCGCTGGTAGAGCTCGGCCTGGGTGGCGATCCAGTAATTGCTGCGCTCGGCGAGATTGATGCAGTAGCGCACGTAGTCGAGCGTGCCCTTGCCGCCATTGACCGATGGGTCGCGCGCCAGCTCGGGATGGTACTGGAAGCTGTAGACGCCGTTCTCCAGCCGATCTTCGGCGCCGGGCCGGCGCGAATTGCGGCCGGCGAAGATGGTCTCGACCAGCTCGTAGGCCGCATCGTACTCGTGCGTGCGGTCCCAGCCGCGCAGCGTGCGCCATTCCTTGGTCGTCGTGACGACGGGGCGGAAGGGGAACCAGATGCCCGAGGTGGCGATGGTGCGCCGCACGTCGGTCACGTAGGTCAGCGGCTTGCCGCCGATCGTGCCGCCGACCATGACGTTGGGATCGCGCACGCCGTACTCGATCATGTGGTAGTAGCAGAAGGTGCACAGGCCGAGGATTTGCTTGTCCTGTGCGTACAGGTAATCCATCGCATCGATCGTCTCGGGATGCATGTGGCCGCCGGCGTGGCGGCCGCAGGTGCAGATGCGGATGCCGAGATTGCGCCCGGCATTGGCGACGTGCTCGAAGAGGCCTTTGCCGAAGATCGCCGTCGGCGGATCGCCGATCGAGCTGTCGTTGTGCAGTGCTGGCTCGATGAAGCTGTGCTGCGTGGTGCGCGCCACCCAGTCGCGCGCCATCGCCTCGTCGATGTTGGTCGAGAAGGCCGGATCCTCGATGTCGTAGCTCGCCGGGATCAGATTCTGGATCTGGTAGTCGAGGAAGGTGTAGTCGCGCATGCCGTGGACGTCATGACGGAACGACAGCACGCCGTCGTAGGTCGCGAACGAGCGCAGCCGGGTCTGCCACAGCGAATAGAGGCCGACCTCCAGCATCAGGCGGCGCAGGAAGAACAGCAGCGTGTCGCCCCAATGCGTGGGGTTGGCCCAGTGGCGCACCGCCTCGACATTGAGATGGGCCTGCATCATGCCGCCGATCAGCTCCATCACCTGGTTGGCGATGGTGACGGTGCGGTCTGTGAGCACGATGCCCGGGCCGAGCGAGGTGACCGTGGCGGTGGTGGCGTCGCTGAGATCGCCCTCGAGCGCGACCAGGTCGGCGAGCACGCGGCTCTCCGGCAACGGCTCGAGTTGCTGAAAGGGATGGCCTTTGTAGCCGCTGACATAGAGCTCTTCCCAGGCGTCTCCGGCGAACGGCGACCCTGGTCGCCAGCGCCAGCCGCTATAGCCCTGCACCGCCGCCAGGGCGCTCGACCTGAGGCCGAGCAGGTGCGGCGGCAGGTTGGTCTTGCCGGTGACGAACAGGCGGCCGTTGCCGCGCGCCAGCCAGCGCTCGATTCGCGCGATGGTCTCGGATGCAAGATGCGCGGCATTGGCGATGAACAGCAGGCGACAGCGCGCGAGCGCCGTCTCGCCGAGCTCGGCCTCCTCGACCAGCCGGTGCTTGAGGTTGCAGCGCGCCAGCAGCAGCCCGGCCGCGTTCGGCGCCAGGTAGGCGTACTCGCCCTTCACCCAGGTGCGCGGCAGCCCCCAGGCGTCGGTGAAGGTGTAGGTCTCGCCCCGCGCCGCGGCCTCGGCGGCGTAGGCGTCACGGCTGCGCTGACTGAACAGGACGATGATATCGGTAGGCATGGCTCTTCTTCTCCTCCCCAGCAAAAGCTGGGGAGGAAACGACCCTACTGCATGAACCAACCGTGGCTCACCACCATCGACTGGCCGCTCAGCGCCGTGCTGCCGGCAGCGGCGAAGTAGAGGACGGCGTCGGCCACCTCGTCGGTCGTGGTGAACTGGCCGTCGATCGTGTCCTTCAGCATGACGTGCTTGATCACGTCCTCCTCGCTGATGCCGAGCTCCTTGGCCTGCTCGGGGATCTGCTTGTCGACCAGCGGCGTGCGCACGAAGCCCGGGCAGACCACGTTGGCCGCCACATTGTACTCCGCACCCTCCTTGGCCAGCACCTTGGCCAACCCGATGAGGCCGTGCTTGGCGGTGACGTAGGGCGCCTTGAGCTTGGAGGCTTCCTTGGAATGCACCGAGCCCATGTAGATCACGCGGCCGTACTTGGCGGCGTACATGTGCTTGAGGCAGGCCTTGGTGGTGAGGAAAGCGCCGTCAAGATGGATGGCGAGCAGCTTCTTCCAGTCGGCGAAGGGGAAGTCGACCAGCGGCTTCACGATCTGGATGCCGGCGTTGCTCACCAGGACGTCGATGCGGCCGTACCTCGCCATGGTGTCGGCGACGCCCTTCTCGACCTGGGCCTCGTCGACGACGTTCATGGCGACGGCGAACGAATCGCCGCCCTTGCCCTTGATCTCCTGAGCCGTCGCGTTCGCGGCATCCAGGTTGAGATCGGCGATGACCGGGATGCCGCCCTCGGCAGCGAAGCGCAAGGCGATCTGCTTGCCGATGCCGCTCGCGGCACCCGTGACGATGGCGACCCTACCTTTGAAACGGGACATGGCTTTTTCCTTCCGAGCGAATTGAGAGCGGGAGAATCGACAGGATCAAGGCTTGGCAAGGTAGTCGAACACCACCTCGCCGAGACCCAGGGTCAGGTCGGTGACGAAATGGCTGGCCGACACCACCTCGCGCACCGGCAGGCGGCAGACGTCGCACATCGCGTGCTCGAACAGCTGCAGCGCCGCCGGACCGGTCCAGGCGCCCTTCAGCGTCACGTCCTCGACGTAGTAGCGCACCAGCTCGCAGATGCGCGGCGTGCAATCGACGTGCGGGATGATCTTGATCATGAAGTTGGGCTTGGCGAGGCTCTTGAGCAGCGGCGCGTGCTCGAGCTCGTGGTGCTTGTAGCCCATGGTGGCCGAGACGCAGAGCACCGATCCGTAATGCAGGGTGCACACCAGGGTTTCGCTTTCGTGGACGATCCTCGGCGTGGCAAGCTTCTTGGGGAAGCCCCAGATCTCGCGGCCGCCGGCGATCGGCGAGTTGTCGTCGAGATACATGGCGTGCACGTAGCCGCCTTCCTGCACTGTGCCGTCCTTGGCGGTGAAGCGCACCGGGATCACCTGGCCGGTCTCTGTGTAGTCGCCGAAGCCGGTCGAATCGGGCATGCGAATGAACTCGTAGTTCACCGTGTCGCCGATCACCTCGAGGGGCTCGGGCACGACGGCGCGCAGCGCCTCCGGGTCGGTGCGGTAGGTGATGACGACGAATTCGCGGTTGTAGAATTTGTATGGACCCCGCGGATAGGCGGGGTTGTTGAGCGGCATGGCGAATGCCTTGGCGCGGACGTCAGCTAGCTTCATTTCTTCGCCTCTTTGGATTCACGGCCCTGTACGGCCAGATCGAACGTGAACACTCCGTCGGGACTTTCCGGTCGCTGCAGCACCTCGGGATGACGCAGCGTGAGCTGCATGTCGTTGTAGCCGGACTCCCAATGCTCGCTCATCGTGCGACGCGAGAATTCGTAGTCCTTCGACGATCCCTCGTAGCTCTGCGCGCGGTAGATCGTATGAATGATGTTGTACACCTTGGTGTCGGCCTCCTGCGCCAGAAGCTCGGCTTCCGGCGACTGCCGCACCTCGCTCGGCATGTCGGCCAGGATCTTGGCGGCGGCGCGCCGGACCGCTTGCATGCGGCGGAACTGGTCGGTGCCGGCACGGGTGCGGCTCGAGTATCGGATGTCCTTCATGCGGACATCGACCTCGATCATGTCGCGCGGCAACGCGCCGCGCGCGCTCCACAGGTCGACCTGGAAGGCGAGCGTGTCCAGGCGCGGCCGCGCGTCGAGCACCCATTGCAGGGGCGTGTTGGAGACGACGCCGCCATCCCAGTAGTACTCGCCGTCGATCTCGGTGGCGGGGAAGCCTGGCGGCAGCGAACCGCTGGCGATCACGTGCTGTACCCCGATCTTGTGGGTGGTGTTGTCGAAATAGATGAAGTTGCCGGTCTTGACGTTGGTCGCGCCGACGCTGAAGCGCGTGTCCTTGCCGTTGATGCGATCGAAGTCGACCAGCTTCTCGAGCAGCGCCTTGACCGGCGCGACATCGTAGAAGGACAGCACGTCCGGCGTACCGAGCGGCGTGAAGACCGGCGGCGGCACGCGCGGCGTGAAGAAGTTCGGGGCGCCCCACATCAGCGTGCCGACCGAGCGCCACTGGTTGATCATCATGTGCACGAAATCGTCGGTGATCTTGTATCCGCGTAGCGGGTGAAGGCCCAATGGCGGTTCCGTGACGGTTTCCCAGAAGGTACGCAGGCGCTCGACCCGCCGCTCCGGCGGGTTGCCGGCGATCAGCGCCGAGTTGATGGCGCCGATCGAGATGCCGGCCACCCAGTCGGGATGCAACCCGGCCTCGGCCAATGCCTGGTAGACACCGGCTTGGTAGGAGCCGAGCGCGCCGCCGCCCTGCAGCAGCAGTGCGACACGTTCGAAATCGGGCCGCACTGGCGCGCCGTTCGGCCGGGCGCCCGTCGCCGATGGGGAACTCATGGGCTCTCTCCTTCGCTGCCTGCCTCCGCGAGGATGGTCTCTGCCGTGTCGGCCGGACCATGGCAACGTGGAATCCGACGCGGCCTGCTCCAAGCAGACGGCGTGCCAGCCACACTTTCCTCCCCAGCTTCGCTGGGGAGGTGTCCGCGTAGTCGCGGACGGAGGGGTCATGAGTCACGTGAGGAGGCCTCTGACCCCTCCGTCGCGTATGACGCGACACCTCCCCAGCAAAGCTGGGGAGGAGAATGAGATGAGCGCCTCCACCAGCCCTCATCATCGATGCGCGACTTGGCGACAGGCTGTAGTCTGCCCGGCCAAGGGGATCCCGTGCGACGTGTCCACCGCTATGCCGTGTATGGCGATTGCATCGAGAGCGGCTTTTGCCTGGCCACGCTCGGCGCCGCGCTGCCCGGTGCCTGCCGCGATCCGGTGTTCCTCGAGCAGGCCGACGATGCCTTCTTCGCCAGCCGGCGGCCGGCGCGGCCGAAGGGCGAGGTGGACTGGCTGCGCCATGCCATGCTGGCCGACGGCAGCGTCTACATCAGCGACGACGAGGTGTTCGAGACGGTGATCTCGGCCGATGGGCGGCGGGTCCTGTGCGCCCGGCGCGGCGATGTCGACGTCAGGTCGTTCGAAGCGTCGCTGCTCAATTTCGCGCTGGGTACGTCGCTGACCCTGCGCGGCGAGGAGCCGCTCCATGCTACCGTCGTCGAGCTGTCGGGACAGGCGATCGCCCTGCTCGGCGCCAGCGGCGCCGGCAAGTCGACCCTGGCGGCCTATCTGGTGGCTGACGGCGCCGATCTGGTGACCGACGACATGCTGCGGATCGCCTTCACCGGCGATCACGCGCTCGCTTATCCGGGACCTCATCGCCTGAAGCTGTTCGACGAGCCGGCGCGCCGGTTGCTGCCGGGCGCGGCCGTACAGGGACATTTTTCGGCGCTGAGCGGGAAGGTGCTGATCGAGCCGCGTGCGACGCCGGCGGCGCCGGAGCCGCGCCGCCTGGTTGCCCTGTTCCTGCTGGCCGCCGCCGACGAGCGATCGGCGGTTCGCCCCACGGCGCGCCGCGTGACCGGTGCCGAGGCGATCAGGCTGCTGATCGGGTCGGCCATGGATATTCGCAATGCCGCGCCGGAGCGGCTGGCGCGGCAGCTGCGCTTTGCCGAGCGCACCGCCGGCCTCCTGCCGGTCTACGAGCTCGTCTATCGCCGCGACTACGACCTGCTCGCCGGCGTCGCCGACGAAATCCGGCGAGCGATCCGATGATGACGCCGCTCGCGGCCTTTCTCGCCCTGCCCCGCTGCGATCGCCGCCTGCTGCTGCGCGCCCTGACGACGCTCGTCGGCGTTCGTCTCGCGCTTCGCATCGTGCCGGTCGATCGCCTGCGCCGCCGGGTCTGCCGCACACGGCCGTACGCCCGTCCGGCCGAGCGCATCGCCTGGGCGGTGCGGACCGCGTCGCGTGGGCTGCCGGGCACCACGTGTCTTGTCTCCGCGCTCGCCGCGCAGCGCCTTCTGGCGCGCGATGGCCACGATTGCCAGCTCACCATCGGCGTCGCCCGCAACGAGCGCGGCCTGGCTGCCCACGCCTGGGTGATGTGCGACGGCGTCACCTTGGTGGGCGGCGAGGAAAGCGCCGGCTACACGCCGCTGATCGCCTGGTCGTCGGACGTTTCCGCGCGGCAGCCGGCCAGTACCGTGCGCGACCGGTCCTGAGCATGTTCGCTGTGGTCGTCGGGGGCGACCGAACGGCGGTTGCCACCGGCGCCGCCGGCGATGACGGCGTGAACGATCACGTCGTGCAAGTTCGCGACCGGCAGCCGCATGTGGTCATGCTGAGCACCCCGGCCGCCGGTCGCGACTCCGACCCCGAGGCCAGCGGCATCGTGCAGCTCGCCGGCCGCTTCTGGCTGGTCGGCCGCATCCGCCTCGACGCGCGCCGGGCGCTGCAGGACAGGCTTGCGCAACGAACCGGAGAGTTCCATCGCAGCCAGAGCGATGCGCTGCTCTGCCTGCGCGCCTACGCCGCGTGGGGCGAGTCCTTCATCGCCGAGCTGGCGGGCGATTTCTGCTTTGCCCTGTGGGACGACGAACGGCGATGCCTGCTCGGTGCGCGCGATCGCCTGGGCGTGCGGCCGCTGTTTCATGCCCGCGCCGGCAGCCACGGGCTGATGGTGAGCGATTCGCTCGCCTGGCTTGCCCGACGTCTCGCCGCGGACCGCGACCTCGACGAGCTGTGGATCGCCGATTTCTTGTGCGTCGGCTACAGCCGCGACGCCGATCGCACGGTCTATAGCCGGATCAACCGCCTGCCGCCGGCTCGTCTTCTTAGTTTCGCAGGTTCCGAACCGCTGGTGCGGCGCTATTGGCGGCTCGAGCTCGACGAGCCTCTCCGCCTCGATGGACGAGGTTACGTCGAGCGGTTCCTCGACGTGACGGGGCAGGCGATTGCCGACCGGCTGCCTGACGGGCGTGTCGGCATCGCGATGAGCGGCGGTCTCGATTCGACGACGTTGGCCGCCTGCACCGTCCACGCGAGCGGCGATCCCGCGCGAGTCGTCGCCGAGTGCTTCCACTACGAGACGGCGATGCGCGACGAGGAGAAGCACTTCGCCTCCCTGGCCGCCCGCCAGCTCGGCATCGAGCTCAAGCTGCGCGTCGCCGACGATCTCACCTACGATGCGGCCTGGCGCACGCGAGGATTTCCGTCGGTCGAACCGTCCCTGTCGATCACACGGGCGGAGCTCGACCGGCGAACTGCCCTCGCTCAGGCAGACTTGGCACCCGTCTGGTTCTTCGGCGAAGGACCGGACAATGCACTCGTCTACGAGCGCAACGCCTACCTCGCCTGGCTGCTCGGCCGCCGCGATTGGCCGCGCCTCGCCGCGGCGACGCTTTCGAGCCTGCTGGCCAAGGGAGCCGACGGTTGGGGCTCGACCCTGGCGCGCCTGATCGGCCGGCGCGCCGTCGCGGCCGGATTGCCGGCCGTGCCACCCTGGCTCGATCGCGGTCTCGTCGAGGCGCTGAGGCTGGAGGAGCGCCAAGCCGGCGAACGCCAAGCTGGCAAGACGAAGGAGCGTCACCCGTGGCATCCCGAGGCAATCGCCTCGTTCAACGATGCGATCTGGCCCAGCCTGCTGGAGGAGTTCGATTTCGACGCGGCGCTGTCGCCGCTCGTCTGGCGCCATCCCTACCTCGATCTGCGCGTGCTCGAATTCCTGCTGTCGGTTCCGCCCGTGCCGTGGGCGCGGCGCAAGCTCCTGCTGCGCCGGGCGATGCGCGATCGACTGCCGCACGCCGTGCTCGAACGCCGCAAGGCGCCGCTGGCGCAATCGCCGTTCGTCGAGCCGCTGCGCCGGCACGGCCTGCCGGACCTGTCGCCGGGTGGGCCGCTTGCCCGTTTCGTCGATGTCCGTCAGGTGCCGGTCGTTGCGGCTTGCCCGGCCGGCGATCTCAACCGCCTGCTCGCCGTGCACGCGCTCGATCACTGGCTATTGGCGTCGCCGCTTGCGCCCGCACAGTCGGGCCGGTAGGAGCCCCTTTCCAGTGAAGGGAGGAGATGCAGGCGATGGCGAGCGCCATGAGACCGTCGACGGTCATCAAGCGATCGGACAATCAGGTGTTCTGCGTGCTCGATGACGAGGTTGCCCTGCTCAATCTCGATCGCGCGCACTATTTCGGCCTGAACGATACCGGTGCCCATATCTGGCAGAGCCTCGAGACACCGCGCTCGGTCGCCGATTTGTGCCAGGACGTTCTCGCTCACTTCGAGGTCACGGCCGACATCTGTCGCCAGGACGTGCTGGACTTTCTGGCCAGCATGCAGGAAGCAGGCCTGATCGAGACGGTCGACTGACAGGCAGAAACCTGTTGCGGGCTCACTGCAAGATGAACAGTATTGGCCTGTGGAACACGGACGATCGCCGCGCACACCGATGGATTGAAACGACGGATCTCATCATGGAAGCCCAGCCCCAGGAACAATCCGCTTCTGCCAGCGAGGCCAAGATCGTCCGCAAGCCTTATCGGGCGCCGATCGTCGTCCCGTGGGGATCCTTGCGCGACGTGACCCAGGCCGTCGCGGCCCAAGGTGCATCGGACGGCGGCACCAGGTCGAACAAGCGCGGCACGCGCTGACGCGAGCGGGACGTTCGTGCCGGCTGGCATCTTGATGCCATCCTGAGTCCTAAGCTCGAGCGGGAGGTCTTCCCGGAATTCAGGAGCGGCGTGATGGTGTCGCCGAAAGCTCGCGCCTGCAGCGCCGAGTTCGACGCACTCTGCCTGCTGGTGCGGCCCAAGCCCGACCCGATTCGGGCGGGGCAAGCCCTGCAGGCCGGGGCGGACGTCGCAACCCTGTGCCGGCTCGCCGGCGAGCACAGGGTTCGACCTCGGATGATCGAAAGTCTCGGTCTGCTGTCGGGGCTCGAGCTTCCCGTTGCGATCAGATCCTCGCTCGAAGCCTTTCGTCGCCTGCACTGCGTGCGCGTGCTGTCGCTGGTCCAGGAGTTGCGCCGCCTGGGCGCCGCGCTCGGTGCAAACGGCGTGTGCTATGCGACCTTCAAGGGGCCGACCTTGGCGGCCCGCCTGTATGGCGATGCGGCCGGCCGCGAATACAGCGACATCGACCTGATCGTTCCGCACGCCCAGTACGAAAGCGCCGAGCAGACCCTTGCAGCACTCGGCTATCGCGGCGTGCAGGGCGATCGCGCCTTCCGGCAGGCCTTTCTCGCTCACCTGCGCCAATGCGCCTTCGCTCATCCCGATGTCGACGCGACCGTCGACCTGCATTGGGATTTTCGCGGCATCCATCTGCCGTTTCCGCTGTCGCCCGACGAGATCTGGGAGCAGTTGGAGCCCTTCACCATCGCCGGCACGAGCGTGCCGACGATCGGCGGCCTCAACCTCGCGCTAGTGCTGGCCGGTCACGGCACCAAGGAGGCGTGGCGCAGCCTCGACTGGATCTGCGACGTCGCCATGCTGGTCGATAAGTGTCCCGATCTCGACTGGCTTGAAGTCCACCAGCGCGCTCGGCGGCACCGGTGCGGCGATTCGGTGCTGCTCGCCTGCACCCTGGCCGACCGGCTTCTGGGCACGCCGCTGCCCGCGCCGCTGGCAGAGCCGCTTGCCGCGAGCGCCCGCGTGCCGCGTCTCGCCGGTGCGTTGATCGAGGAGTTGCGGCAGGGTCGTGCGCAGGCGCAGCTTCGGGAAGGGGCGACCGACCTCGATCTGTGCGAGACGCGCGGCGCTCGCCTCAAGGCCCTGCTGACGCTCGCGCTCGCGTGCACGGCCGGCGACTATGCAGCGTTGCCGCTGCCGCAGCCGATGTGGCCGCTCTACCACGCCATCCGTCCGTTCCGCCTGGTCGGCAAAGGGCTGCTTGCGCTCGCCGCTCCGGCGAAGCTGTTGCGGCGCGGACCGATCTCTCATGTTCCCCGTCATACGGGGGAGGAATATGAAAAATGACTACTCCGCCGCCACGGCGAAGCGCAGGTCGGGCAGGGCGCGCGAGCGGTCGATGGCGGTGCCGGCGTCGAACGCCTTGAGCTCGGGCATCACCGCGCTCGCGAACAGCCGCATGTTGCGCGCCGCCTCCTCGTGCGGCATGCCGGCGTAGGAGAACACGCCGACGAATCCCGAATTGTTGGTCTGCTTGTGGATCGTCATGATCTTCTCGTGGACCTGCTCAGGCGTGCCGTAGACCTGCAGGTCGGCGAAGAACTCGATCGCTTTCTGGTCGCCGTAGACCGCGAGCTTCTCGTTCATCTTGGCGTAGTACTCGTAGCCGCGCTGGTTCTTCATGTGCGCGCCGGCGAACTGGTAATGGTCGAGCACCGTCCGGTAGTAGCCGCCGATGTAGCGCATCGCCATCTCGCGCGCCCGCTCGGCGCTCTCGTCGACGAAGATCCAGCCGGCCGAGATCGGCTGCGGCGCGTCGGTGCCGTTGATCTCGCGATAGAGCTGGTTGTACTCGGTGAGCTCCTTCTCGACCTCTCGCCACGGCTTCTGCGGGATGATCAGCAGGCCGACGCCCAGGCGGGCCATGATGCGGGCGCTTTCGGGACTGACCGCGGCGGCATAGCTGCGGCCGCGGAAGCTCTTGTAGGGCGCCGGCCGGATCGCCGTGGGCGGCTGGCGGTAGTGCTTGCCGTGGTATTCCATGATGCCCGTTTCGAGACCGCGCAGCAGCGCCTCGCCGTATTCGACGAACAGCTCGCGGCTGTCGCCCATGTCGAGGCGGAAGCCGTCGAACTCGACCTTGCCCGCGCCACGACCGAGACCGAGGATCATGCGGCCACCCGAGAGATGGTCGAGCATCGAGATCTGCTCGGCCACCCGCATCGGATCGTGCCACGGCAGCACGACCACCATCGAGCCCAGCCGGACGTGCCGCGTGCGGCCTGCCATGTAGGACAGGAACTGCACCACGTCGGGGCACATCGTGTAGTCGGTGAAGTGGTGCTCGACCGACCAGATCGAGTCGAAGCCCAGCGGCTCGGCCATGTCGGCCAGCGCCAGCTCGTTGAGATAGATCTGGTGGTCGCTGAGCGCCCGGCCCGTGTTCTGGAAGACGGCGGCCATTCCAACATGCATTGCACAATCCCTCCCGACGAGTCCTGGTATGGTAAACGGGCGTTTACCTGCTTGGGAAGAGGCCAGCCGGGGAACTTGAAACCGCCCGATTCGTTCGACATATCGAAACCATGCGCATCTTCTTGACGGCTGTCCTGGCCACCATCCTCCTGGCGCTCGGCGCTTCCCTGCCGGCGCAGGCGCAGACCGGCGTTCCCGAGTTGGAGAAGTACATCAACTCGATCCGCACGATGAAGGCTCGCTTCGTGCAGAGCAATCCCAACGGTTCGGTCGTGCAGGGCAACCTTTACGTCCGCCGGCCCGGCCGCATGCGCTTCGAGTACGATGCGCCCTCGCAGCTCAAGATCGTCGCCGACGGCTACCAGGTGACGATGTGGGACCCGGCGACGCGAGATTTCGGCCAATGGCCGATCGGCTGGACCGCGGCATCTTTCCTGGTCAAGGACCCGTTGTCGCTGTCAGGCGACCTGCGCGTCGAGAAGATCGACCGGGTCAACGGCCTGCTCGAGTTCACCATGTTCCAAACCCGCAAGCCGAAGGAAGGCAAGGTGATCGTCCGGCTGGCCGAGAATCCCCTGGTGCTGCGCGGCTGGACCATCATCGACGAACGGGGCCACCAGGTCACCGTGTCGCTGAACGACACGCAGACCAACGTCCAGCTCGCCGATTCGCTATTCAAGAACGACAGCCCCGATCCCGCATCGATACGGCGCCAGCCCAACTGACGCGCTATAAGCCCCGCGTGAGCAGGAAAGAACGCGGGGAACAAGGGCTGTGACTGGCTTGATCGTGCGGGCTTCGACCGAGGCCGATGTCGCACGCTGCATGGAGATCTATCGACATCATGTGCTGCACGGCACGGCGTCCTTCGAGATCGACCCGCCCGATCTCGACGAGATGAAGCGCCGCCGCGCCGCCGTGCTCGATCTCGGCCTGCCGCATCTGGTGGCGGAGCGCGACGGCCGCGTCATGGGTTATGCCTATGCCGGCAACTGGCGGCCCCGACCGGCCTACAAATACTCGGTCGAGGATTCGATCTACATCGACAAGGACGCAGTCGGGCAGGGCGTCGGCAAGGCGCTGCTGCCGGTGCTGATCGAGCAGTGCACGGCGGCCGGCAAGCGCCAGATGGTCGCGGTGATCGGCGATTCGGCCCAGACGCCGTCGATCCGCCTGCATGCCTCCTGCGGCTTCGAGATGGTTGGCACGCTGAAGAACATCGGCTTCAAGTTCGGCCGCTGGCTCGACTCGGTGCTGATGCAGCGCGCGCTGGGCGCCGGGTCGGCGCTGCCGTAGCGTTTCATCGACCTCCCCAGCAAAAGCTGGGGAGGAGAACGAGGTGATGGGTTAGTGTCGGCCGATGCGAGGACGATTGTCAGGCAGGCTCATGATCTTGATCGATTGTTTCGACCGCGGCGCCGACTTCCCTCCGATGTGCAAGATCTAGCGCGGCGGCAGGCATGCTCGACTGGCTGCGACGCCTGCCGCCGAACGTCCAGGGCGCCTTCTGGCTGGTGACGGGCGGGTTCATCTTCACCGCGACCAGCGCCATGATCCGGCTGCTGTCGACCCAGATCGAGAGCGTGCAGACGGCGTTCTTCCGCGCCGTCATCTCGGTCGTCATCCTGTTGCCCATCATCGCCGCCGGCAAGGTCAAGCCGTGGCAGAGCAAACGCATCGCCGGGCACTTCTGGCGCACCTTCATGGGCACGCTGTCGATGGTGCTGGGCTTCTATGCGGTGTCGATGCTGCCGTTGGCCGATGCCACCGCCATCGCCTTCTCGCAACCGCTGTTCTCGGTGGTCGTCGCTGCCCTGATCGCCGGCGAGAAGGTGCGCTGGCGGCGCTGGAGCGCCACCATCGTCGGCTTCATCGGCGTGCTGGTGATGGTGCGGCCGGGCGAGGGCAGCCTCCAGGCGGGCGCGCTGGTGGCGCTGGCCAACGCCGCCACGGTCGCGCTCTCGATCCTGCTGGTGAAGCGGCTCTCCAATTCGGAGACTCCGCTCATGATCCTGACCCAGTTCGCGATCTTCTCGACCATCCTGCTGTTGCCGCCGGCGCTCTGGGTGTGGCGCTGGCCGGACGCGTGGGGCTGGGTGCTGGCGGTCGGCGTCGCGCTGTCGGCCACGGTCGGCCAGTATTTCTGGGTGCAGGCCTTCAAGGCCGGCGAGATGTCGGCGGTGGCGCCGTTCGAGTATCTGCGCCTGCCTTTCGCGGTGTTCGTCGGCTGGCTGATCTGGGACGAGATCCCCGTCATCTGGACCTATGTCGGCGCCGCCATCGTCATCGCCTCGGCACTTTACATCGCCCATCGCGAGCACCAGCTCGCCAAGGAGCGCCGGCTGCGCGAGCAGCAGGCGGTGTCGATCAAGCCGCCTTCTGCCTGAAAAGCCAAGTGCGCGCCCGCTCGCGATGCGCCTCGGTGATGTGCATCCGGGCGGCGGTGAAGGCGGCCAGCAGCACCGCGGCGTCGTCAGTGAAGCCCAGGCCAAGTAGAAGGTCGGGGATAGCGTCGAACGGCAGCACGAAATAGGCGAGGGCGCCGAGCAAGGTGGCCCTGATCGGCATCGGTGTCGCCGAATCGGTGGCGCAATAAAAAGCGGCGACGGCATCCTCGGTGAAGGGCACGCGGCCCAACGTTTGGCGTGCCTTCCGCCAGAAGCCCTGCCGCACCATCGCCTCGTTCTGGCCAAATTCGCCAGCGTCGCTCATGTCCTCGTACTTGGTCGGCGCCGGGCGGCTTGGCAAGAGGGCCGAGCATGGTAAAAGCCGGTCTGCAGGGAGACCATACGGATGAACGTCAAAGGGCAGGCTGCCATCGTCACGGGCGGCGCATCGGGATTGGGCGGTGCCACGGCATCGGCGCTGGCGGCGGCGGGCGCCAAGGTGGCGATTTTCGATCTCCAGGACGAGCTGGGGGCCGCCAAGGCAGCCGAGATCGGCGGCCTTTTCGTCAAGACCAACGTCGCCGAAGGGCCCGGTACGGAAGCCTCGATCAAGACAGTGGTCGAGAAGCTCGGCGTGCCGCGGGTGGTGGTGAATTGCGCCGGTATCGGCCGCGCCGCCCGTACGGTGTCGAAGTCGGCACCGCACGACCTTGCGATGTTCAGCCAGGTGATCCAGGTCAACCTGATCGGCACCTTCAACGTCATCCGGCTGGCCGCCTTCGCCATGGGCCAGTCCGAGCCGATGGACGACGGCGAGCGCGGCGTCATCATCAACACCGCCTCGGTGGCCGCCTTCGAGGGCCAGATCGGCCAGGCGGCCTATTCGGCATCGAAGGGCGGTGTGGTCGGCATGACCCTGCCGATCGCCCGCGATCTGGCCGGTCTCGGCATCCGCGTCTGCACCATCGCGCCCGGCCTGTTCCTGACCCCGATGATGATGGGCTTGTCGGCAGAGGCGCAGAAGAGCCTGGGTGCGCAGGTGCCGTTTCCCTCACGCCTGGGCGATCCCAAGGAATACGCCCAGCTCGCCATGCAGATCGTCGAGAACCGCATGCTGAACGGCGAGGTCATCCGGCTGGATGGCGCCATCCGCATGGCGCCGCGGTAGGGCGGCTGGCGCGCCTGCGATGCGTTGGCTGGAAATGACCGCCCTGGCGGCCGCCGTGGCCGCGCTGTCCGGCCCGGCGATGGCCGAGGCCCGCTGGCTCGACTGCAAATACACCGACACCCGTCGCGGCGTGACCAATCGATTCGCCATGATGTTCGACGACCTGCGCAACGTCGCCTATCTGCTCGAGGGCGGCCGGCTGATCGAGGGCAACCAGACCAGCATCACCTACCAGGCGCTGCGGACCCGCTTCCCGCCCTTCCTGCTCACCTACAACAGGAATGACGGGGCGTTGTCGGTCACGCCGCTGGAGGGGACGGCGGGCGGCATCCTGACCGGCGATTGCCGGCGCATCGCCCCGCCGCCCGGCGCGCCGAGCCCGTAGGCCTCTTTACTTGTAGAGGTCCTCGAAACGCTCGCAGCGCAGGTCGGCGATGCTGTTCTCGGTCGCCTGCTGGCCCGGCGTGGTCTGGCCGTTGCAGGTGAAGCGGATACGGAGCGACTTCACCTCCTTGTCGGGCATGCCGAAGATGTAGGCCATCGCCGGCACCTGGCAGCGGGTCGAGCTGTCGCCGCAGATGTCGCGCACCTGCTGGGTGACGTCGATCGTCCTGCCGGCGCCGCCGGAGCCCCAGGTCGCCTCGAGGACCTGGATGGTGCGCGGAACCAGCGGTTGCTGGCCGACGCAGGCCATCCTGACCTTGAGGCCCTGCGGCGCCACTGCCGACAGCACGAAGCGCTGCGGCTGGCAGCTCCACACCACCGTCAGGCGCTTGTTGAGGTCGGGCCTGGAGTCGTTGTAGTTGGCGGCGTTGGCGAAGACGTCGCATTCGTAGCCATTCGGGCAGCTCACCAGGCTGGTGACGTCGGCCCGCGGCCCGGCTTCCGGCAAGCCCCAGAAGGCGCGTTGCAGCGCTGCCGTCGATTGGACCCGCTGATAGCTCTCGCACGCCACGAGCGCGGCGATGCAGAGACCCGCGAGGATGATTAGGCGACCCCAAGCCATGACTACCCCGATTGCCCTGTAACGTCGGAAAGACCCTAATCCGCGGGCTGTCTGCGGGCAACGGGACAGTGGGCTCGCTCGCCGCCCGAGGCTGCTATAGTCGGGGCATGACCGACACAGCCCTCCCCGATCGTCTTTCGACCAATCCCAAGAGCCCCCATTACGACGAGGCGCTGCTGGCCCGTGGAATCGGCATCCGGTTCGACGGTCAGGAGAAGACCAATGTCGAGGAGTATTGCGTGAGCGAAGGCTGGATTCGCGTCGCCGTCGGCAAGACGCTCGACCGCAAGGGCAATCCGCTCACCATCAAGCTCACCGGCAAGGTCGAGCCCTATCTCGAAAAGCCCTGACCATGGGGGGCGCATGCCTCTGCGCAGACAGGTTCTCGCCGCTGCCGCCGCCCTCGCGGCCGTGCCGGCCGCGGCCCAGGCAATGAAGATCCGCCTCGGCACGGCGACGCCGGGCGGCGGTTTTCCGGTGTATGGCGCCGCCTTCATCGAGGGCGTGCGGCGGATTGATCCGGCGCTCGAGATCGAGGCGATCAACACCAAGGGCAGCACCGAGAATGTGCCGATGCTGGAGGCGGGCGCGCTCGACATCGCCCTGATCCAGGGCGAGGTGGCGCACGAAGCGCTCGCCGGAATCGGCCGGCCGCCGGCTGACCTCCGGATCGTCACCGCGATGTATCCCACCGCCGGCATGTTCGTGGTGCGGGCCGATTCAGCCTTTCGCACTGTCGCCGATCTGCTCGGCAAGCCGGTGGCGTGGGGCGCCCAGGGTTCCGGCCTGGTGATCCTCGGCCGCTATGCCATGGACGGGCTGGGCTACGACGCGGCCAAGGATTTCCAGCCGATCTATCTCGAGCGCGCCGGCGACGGACCGGCCATGGTGCTCGATGGTCGGGCGGCCGCCCTGTGGGGTGGTGGCGCCGGCTGGCCGGGCTTCATGGCCGTGGCCCGCAGCGAGCCGGGTGCGCGCTTCATCGCCCCGGACGCAGACGGCGTCCGGCGTATCCTGGCCAAGCATGGCTTCCTCAAGGAAGTGACGCAGCCCGCCGGCAGCTTTCCCGGCCAGAGTGCCGCGATCGCCTCGGTCAGCTCGTGGAGCTTCGTCATGGCGCGCCCCGGTCTCGACGAGGCGATTGCCCATCGGCTGGCCAAGGCGCTGGGCGAGCTGGCCAGGGCCGGCAATCCGCCAGCCCAGCTGGCCGACACGACGCCGGCCAACACCGTCGAGGTGGCGCCGGCCGGCCGCCTGCATCCCGGCGTCGTGCGCTATTTGAAAGAGGCCGGGCTGACGTAAGGGCCTGTCACGAAATAATCGAATCGAAACGGGTTGAACAACGCATTTAACGAATCAACTAAAATAAGTCAGGTCGGCGAGCAATGCGATATCTTGTAGGGCGTGATCGACGCTGACGCCATTCGTATGCGCTACGAGGCCGTGGCTGGCCATCTCGATGAGCGAGGACTGCGGCTGTTTGCTGCGAGTGAGGCGCGCGCCGCCGGGCGGGGCGGCATCGCCTTGGTGTCGCAGCTTACTGGCATCGCACGCAGCACGATCGGACGAGGGCTGAAGGACCTCGACAGGGAAGCGGCGGAATGGCCTCACGGCCTGATCCGTCGTAGTGGCGGTGGGCGTAAAGCAGCAAGCGTCGAACAACCTGGCTTACGCAAAGCCTTGCTGCGCCTGGTGGCGTCGGCCACGCGCGGTGATCCGCAGGCCGACCTGCTGTGGGTCAGCCGCAGCCACCGGCATCTGTCGGCGGCGCTCGCCGAGCAAGGATATCGCGCCAGCCGCAGCCTGGTCAGCCGCCTGCTCAACGACCTCGGCTTCAGCCTGCAAGCCAACGCCAAGACCCGTGAAGGCAGCCAGCATCCCGATCGCGACGAGCAGTTCCAGCACATCAACGATGCCATCGAGCGCTTTCGACGTGGCAAACAGCCGGCCATCTCGGTCGACACCAAGAAGAAAGAGCTGGTCGGCGATTTCAAGAACAACGGTCGCGAGTTGCGGCGCAAGGGCCGGCCCGAGGCGGTCCGCGTCCACGACTTCGTCATTCCCGGCAAGGGCAGAGCCATCCCCTATGGGGTCTACGACATTGCCGCCAATGAAGGCTGGGTCAGTGTCGGGGTCGATCACGACACCGCCGCCTTCGCCGTCGAGAGCATCCGGCGCTGGTGGCAGTGCATGGGTCGCAAGCGCTATCCCGCCGCCACGCGCCTGCTGATCACCGCCGATTGCGGCGGCAGCAATGGTGCGCGCGTCAGGCTATGGAAGGTCGAGCTGCAGAAGCTCGCCGACCAGACCGCGCTGACGATCTCGGTCGCTCATCACCCGCCCGGCACCAGCAAATGGAACCGCATCGAGCATCGTATGTTCGCCTTCATCAGCCAGAACTGGAGGGGCAAGCCCTTGCTCACTCACAAGGTCATCGTCCAGCTCATCGCCGCCACCAAGACCACCTCGGGTCTCAACATCGCCTCTGCCATCGACGGCTCCCAATATCCCAAGGGAGCCAAGGTCTCCGACTGCGAGATCGCAAATCTCAAGATCAGATACGACGCTTTTCATCCTGAATGGAACTACACCTTCGTCCCACGGCGGCCTCCCAGTGACTCCACGAAATGAAGCACTTATTTCGTGACAAGCCCTAAGGCGGCTCATGGCTGGGAGCGCGCCACGTCTGCCCTCTACGCCACCGAATCGATGAATCTCGCCAGCGCCACGTCCTTGTCGCTGAGGCCGCCGGCATCGTGGGTCGACAGCACGATCTCGATCCGGTTGTAGACGTTCGACCATTCGGGATGATGGTCGGCCTTCTCGGCGGCCAGCGCCACCCGGGTCATGAAACCCCAGGCCTGGTTGAAGTCGGCGAACTTGAGGCTGCGCTGGATGGCGTCGCGGCCGGGAACCTCCTTCCACTGCCTGAGCGAGGCGAGGGCGGCGGCGCGGGCTGGTCCGGTGAGCTTGGCGGTCATGGCGGTCCTCCTGCTGTGGCGCGAAGCTTGCCTCATTCGCGGCCGTGGGCCTAGGCTCCGCCAGCTTCAGGAGGAACCGTGAAGAAATTGATCCGCCGCACCGCAATTCTGGCCGCCGCGTCGCTCGCCGTGGCGCCTCAGGCCTTCGCCCAGAAAAGCGCCGACACCCTGCGCATCCAGTTCGTCGATGCCGTGCCCAACATCGACATGTACTTCAACAGCCAGCGCACCGGCCTGATCCTGGCGCATCAGGCCTGGGACATGCTGGTCCATCGCGATCCGGGGACCTTCGAGATCAAGCCGGCGCTCGCCACCGACTGGAAGTTCGCCGAGGACAACTCGCTCGATCTCACGATCCGCCAGGGCGTGAAGTTCCACGACGGCAGCACGCTCACCGCCGACGACGTGGTCTACACCATCAACATGGCGGCCAACCCCGACAGCAAGGTCGCGACGCCCTCCAACTACGCCTGGATCGACAAGGCCGAGAAGACCGGCGACTACAGCGTGCGCATCAAGATGAAGCGGCCGACGCCGGCCGCGCTCGAGTATCTGGCCATGGTGACGCCGATCCATCCCAAGGCTTACCGCGAGAAGGTCGGGCCGGAAGGCTTCGCCGCCAAGCCGATCGGCGCCGGGCCCTACAAGATCGTCAAGAACGAGCAGGGCAAGGAGGTCGTGTTCGAGCGCTTCGACGATTACTGGGCGGGCTCGCCCAAGGGCAAGCCGGCGATCAAGACGCTGCACGTGCGCTTCGTGCCCGACCTCGCCACCGAGGTCACCGAGCTGCTGGCCCAGCGCACCGACTGGATCTGGAACATCAATCCCGACCAGATCGACGCCATCAACAAGACGCCGCATCTGCAGGCCGTCCGCCAGGAATCGATGCGCATCGGCTATCTCTCGATCGATGCGGCCGGCCGGTCCGCGCCGGGCAATCCGCTGACCAACCTCAAGGTACGGCAGGCGATCTGGCATGCCATCGACCGTCAGACGATGGCCGACAAGCTGATCACCGGCGGCAGCCGTGTGCCGATCGCGCCCTGCTTCCCGAGCCAGTTCGGCTGCGATGCCGATGCCGCGGTGAAATATCCCTACGATCCGGCCAAGGCCAAGGCGCTGCTGGCCGAGGCAGGCTTTGCCAACGGCTTCGACATCGAGCTCTTGACCTATGTTGCGGTGACATCGTGGACCGCGGCGATCCAGAACTATCTCCAGGCGGTCGGCATCCGGGCCAAGATCAACCAGATGCAGGTGTCGCCGGCGATCCAGAAGGCGTGGCGCGGCGAGGCGCAGCTCTATCACGGCAGCTGGGGCAGCTACTCGATCAACGACGTCTCGGCGATCTTCCCGGTGATGTACGGCAAGGATGCCAACGACAACTACTCGCGCGATCCCGAGCTCGAGAAGCTGGTCGCCGACGGCGGCAACACGTCCGATCCCGCCGCCCGCAAGAAGGCCTACTCGGCCGCCGTCAAGCTGATGACCGAGAAGGCCTACTGGCTGCCGCTGTTCACCTACGTCAACGCCTACGCCTTCTCCAAGCAGCTCGAGTTCAAGACCTTCCCCGACGAGCTGCCGCGCTTCTACTTCGCGAAGTGGAAGTAGCTACGGCACCAGCAGGCATTCCACCCCGCCCGCCGGTCGTGGCTTGAGCGGCGGAATCTCGACCCCGCAGCGCGGCTCGGCGATCGGGCAGCGCGGGTGGAAGCGGCAGCCGGTTGGGATATTGGCCGGGTCGGGCAGGGTCTCGCCCAGGCCGACGTCGGGCACGCCGAGCCCCGGCTCGGGCGTCAGCACGGAGGCGAGCAGCGCCTTGGTGTAGGGATGCTCGGGCGTGCGGAACAGGGTCTCGGTCGGCGCACGCTCGACGAAGCGGCCGAGATACATCACGGCCACCTCGCTCGCGACATGCTCGACCACCGCGAGGTTGTGGCTGATGAACAGATAGGTGAGGCCGAGATCGCGGCGCAGCTCGGCCAGCAGGTTGAGGATCTGCGCCTGCACCGAGACGTCGAGCGCCGAGGTCGGCTCGTCGCACACCACGATGCGCGGGCGCAGCACCAGGGCACGGGCGATGGCGACTCTCTGGCGCTGGCCGCCGCTCAGCTCGGTCGGACGGCGCTGGCCCATCTCGCCCGACAGGCCGACTCGCGCCAGCATCTCGTCGACGCGGCGCGCGATCTCGGCACGCGCGAGATCGCCCTGCGCCTCGAGCGGCATGGCGACGATGTCGCGCACCCGGGCCAGCGGATTGAGCGAGGCGAAGGGATCCTGGAACACCGGCTGGATCAGGCGGGCGCGGGCGCGCCGGTCCATTGCCGTGACGCGCTGGCCTTCGACGGCGATGTCACCGGCGGTCGGCTCGAGCAGGCCCAGGATCAGGCGCGCGAGGGTGGACTTGCCGCAGCCCGACTCGCCCACGATTCCCAGCACGCCACCGGCCGGCACGGTGAAGGAAACGTCGTCGACCGCCACGACATGGCGATCGGCGCCCAAGAGGCCGCCCTTGATGCGGAAGGTCCGGCGGACCTGGCTGACCTCGATCGCGTTCGTGCTCATGCCGGCAGCCGGCACAGGAATTCGTGGGCCGGCCCGGCGGCGTGGCGCGGGATCGCGCCGCGGCAGGTTTCGTCGGCGAAGTCGCAGCGCTCGCGGAAGGCGCAGCCTTCGAAGCCCGGGATGACGCGCGGCACGGTGCCGCGAATCGAGCCCAGCGGCTCGTCGCGCCTGATGCGTCCGGGCACCGGCACGCAGCGCAGCAGGCCCTGCGTGTAGGGATGGCGCGGCCTGGCGAACAGCTCGGCCGTCGCCGCGCTCTCGACGACCTCGCCGGCATACATCACCGAGACGCGATGGGCGACGCGCGCCACGATGCCGAGATCGTGGGTGATCAGCAGCATGCCGAGGCCGAGATCGCGCTGCAGCTGGGCGAGCAGGCGCAGGATCTGGGCCTGCACCGTGACGTCGAGCGCCGTCGTGGGCTCATCGGCGATCAGCAGCCTCGGCTCGCACATCAGCGCCATGGCGATCATCACCCGCTGGCGCAGGCCGCCCGACAGCTGATGCGGGAACTGGCCGAGCCGGAGGCCGGGCGCGGTGATGCCGACGCGTGCCAGCAGGTCGGCGGCGCGGTCGGTGGCGGCGCGCTGGCTGGCCCGGCGATGGCGGCGCAGCACCTCGGTCATCTGCGAGCCCACCGTGTAGGCCGGATTGAGCGAGGTCATCGGCTCCTGGAAGATCATGGCCATCTGGTTGCCGCGCAGATGCGCCATGCCCGAGTCGGAAAGGCGCAGCAGGTCCTGACCTTCGAAGGCGAGCCGTTCGGCGCTCCGCCGGGCGCCGCGTGCCAAAAGGTTCATGACGGCGAGCGCGGTCACCGATTTGCCACAGCCCGATTCGCCCACCAGGCAGTGGGTCTCGCCGCGCTCGACGGTGAGCGAGGCGCCGCGTACCGCCGCGGTGCGGCCGCCGAAGCTCACCTCGAGCCGGTCGACCTCGAGCAGCGCGCTCACGGATCGGATCTCGTGCCGAACATGTCGCGCAGGCCGTCCCCCAGCAGGTTGATGCCGAGCACGAGCACGAACAGGGCCACGCCGGGGATGACGATGACCCACGGGCTGAAGAACATGTAATCCTTGGCCTCGGCGATCATCAGGCCCCACGACGGCAGCGGCGGCGGCACGCCCAGGCCGAGGAAGGAGAGGGCGGCCTCGAGCAGGATGGCGAGGGCGATCTCGAGCGTCGCCACGACGACGAGATGGCTGGCGATGTTGGGCAGCACCTCGCGCGCCAGGATGCGAAAGCGCGAGCAGCCGGCGCACCAGGCGGCGGCGACGAAGTCGAGATGGCGCACCTGCATGGTGGTCGAGCGCGCGACGACGGCGAAGCGGTCCCACAGCAGCAGGCCGAGGGTCAGCACCAGCAGCGTCATCGAGCTGCCGAGCAGCCCGACCACGGCCAGAGCCACCAGCACCACCGGGATCGACAGGCGCGTCGTGATGGCGAACAGCACGGCGTCGTCGACCCGCCCGCCGACGAAGCCGCCCAGCACGCCCAGCGTGATGCCGATCAGGGCCGACACGATCGTCACCGTGACGCCGATCAGCATCGAGATGCGGCAGCCCCAGATCAGGCGCGAAAGATAGTCGCGGCCGAGCTGGTCGGTGCCGAGCAGGTGGCCAGGCACATGGCCCTCCATCCAGAACGGCACCAGCAGGCGCTTGCCGAGATCCTGGGCGAACGGGTCGTACGGCACCAGCAGGGGGGCAAAGACGGCGCAGATCGCAGCGATGCCGACGATTGCCGCGCCGAACCAGGTGGCGAGGCTGCGCCAGCCGCGTCTGGGGCCGGCCGTGACTGTGGCGACGCTCATGGCGATGGGCTCACGTGTCGCTCAACCAGGCGGGGTATTCGCATATGGCAAAAGATACTGTCATCCCGAGCGCCGCCGCCCAATTCGGCGCTGTCTGCAGCGCCTTTGGCGGCGCAGTCGGGGGATCTTGCTGCTGATGCTGCAAGAAGCGAGGTCCCTCCACTACGCCTCCCTTCGACTGCGCTCAGGGCAGGCGCTGCGCTCGGCTTCGGCCGGGATGACGGAGTCTTGGTCATGTGCGTATGCCCCGCTCGCTCAGGGGCCGCGCAGGCGTGGATCGAGGACGGCGTTCATCAGGTCGGCCAGCATGGTGAGCGCGACATAGATCACCGCCAGCACCAGCACGACCGCCTGCACGACCGGGAAGTCGTTCTTGCCGATGCTCTCCCAGGCGAGGAAGCCGACGCCGTGCAGGGCGAACACCTGCTCGATCACGATCGAGCCCCCGAGCATGAAGCCGAGCTGCACGGCCGCGATCGCGACGACCGGGATGGCCGCGTTGCGCAGCGCGTGCTTGAGCAGGATGGAGGCGCGCGACAGGCCCTTGGCGCGCGCCGTGCGGATGTAGTCCGAGCCCATCGACTGGATCATGCCGGCGCGCGTGAGCCGCGTCAGCGCCGGGACCGCCGAGAAGGCGAGCACGATGCCCGGCATGACGTAGTGCTGCCACGAGCCGGTGCCCGAGATCGGCAGCCAGCCGAGCTGCAGGCCGAACGTGATCATCAGCAGCAGGCCGAGCCAGAATGACGGCATCGCCTGGCCGAGCAGAGCGACCAGCTGCACGACGCGATCGAGCGCGGTGTTCTCGCGCACCGCCGCAAGGATGCCGAGCGGCAGGGAGATCACCAGCGCGATCACCAGGCCGGTGAGACCCAAGGTCAGCGTCACCGGCATGCGCTCGGCGATCAGCGAGGAGACCGGCGCCTTGAAGAAGTAGCTGCTGCCCAGGTCGCCCGTCAGCGCGCGGCCGACCCAGTCGAAGAACTGGATCACAAGCGGCCGGTCCAGGCCATAGGCCTTGCGCACCGCCTCGACATCGGCTTGCGTGGCGTTCGGGCCGGCGATGGAGATCGCCAGATCGCCGGACAGGCGTGTCAGCACGAACGCCAGAGTCATGACCGTGATCGCGACGAGGATCGCGACAGTCAGGCGTCTCATGAGGAATTGCAGCATGCGGACGCGAGCTTAGAGGGGAATGCGCCGCCATGCGACTCTGCCGAAGTCAATGGCCGTTATGTGCCAGCGCTTCGCACCGCCGGTGGGATCGGGCACAGACTGGCGGCGAGGTCTGCGAATCCGGGCTCTTGGCGCGGAGCCTTCCGTCCTATATGGGGGGAGTCATGCCGGTCTTCACAAACCCGCGGCGCACGCCCTGCTTCAGCACGGCGCCGACTCTTGAGGACTTCGAGGCCATTGCCGCCGAGGCGCTGGCCACGATTCCGGAAGAGTTCCGCCGGCATGTCGGCAACGTGCGCATCCAGGTCGACGACTTCCCGTCGGACGATGTCGAGAAGCAGATGGAGCTCGACTCCTCGTTCGATCTGCTCGGCCTCTATCAGGGCGTTTCGATGATGGAGCGTGGCGCCGGCCATGTCGCCAACGACATCGATCGCATCTTTCTCTATCGCCGCCCGATCCTCGACTACTGGTGCGAATCGGGCGAGGACCTGCCGCACATCGTGCGCCACGTGCTGATCCACGAGATCGGCCACCATTTCGGCCTGAGCGACGACGATATGGAAGCGATCGAAGCCAAGGCCGAGGAAGAATCCCGCCGCGCCCAGCCGAACGCGTAGCGCTTGTCTTGTCATTCTCCTCCCCAGCCTCGCTGGGAGGTGTCTCGGTAATCCGAGACGGAGGGGTCATAGGCCCTCTTACGTGACTCATGACCCCTCCGTCAGCGTAAGACGCCGACACCTCCCCAGCGAAGCTGGGGAGGAGACTGAGAAGAGCGCCCCGTCACTGCTTCTCGCGTCGCCTGCAGCCTGCGACTCATATTCTCCTCCCCAGCTTCGCTGGGGAGGTGTCGGCGTCATCGCCGACGGAGGGGTCATGAGCCACAGCCGCGATGCTCATGACCCCTCCGTCGCCGTAAGACGGTGACACCTTCCCAGCGAAGCTGGGGAGGAGACTGAGAAGAGCGCCACTGTGCGCTACCCGACGCGCTTCACCGCGGGCACGCGATAGTGGCCTTCGACCAGGGCATCTTCCGGCTCGTACGCGCGCAGCACCAGGCGCATCGGTCCGGGAGGCGCCGGCAGCCAATTGGCTGCTGCCGGCGAGTCGACCGGTCGCTCGCGCTGCAGGTGGATCGTCAGCGAGCCGTCGGCGGCGGCCTGCAGCCCCGGCGTGCGATCGCCGATGGCATATCGGCCGATCGGGTTGTCGACGAAGAAGGCGCGACCCTCCAGCGTCACCTCGTACAGGGCGAGCGACCAGAAGGCACGCGCCGGCGGCCGGCCGTCGGCGGGAAAGGTCAGCGTGTAGCGGCTCGCGCCGGACAGGGGCCGGCCGGCGGCATCGGCGCTGCAGGTCATGTAGACCGCCTCTGCCGGCTCGAGCGCGCCCAGGCCGCTGAGGGCGATGAAGGCACGATAGAGATAATCGTCGCCGAACTTGCCGAGATGGCGCTCGCCATAGGTCCAGCCGTCGATCGTCGTGCCGTAGCGGCGGCCGGCAGTGCGGATCTCGGCGTGGCCCTGCTCGATGCCGGCAAGGATGGCGTTGCGCTCGCGCTCGCCGAAGGCACGCAGGTCGAACTTGCCGGGACGCAGCCGGAGCGGTGCGAAGCCTTGCAGCACCGTCTTGTCGCGCTCGCCGAGCGGGCTCTCGCCCAGCGCCCGCGCGCCGACGTTGAACAGGTCGAACGGGTCGTTGCGGTTGGGGGCCGGCCAGTCGGCCGCCGCCTCGGCCGGCGCGAAGGCTCGCTGGCGCATCAGCTCGCGCGTCTCCAGGATGCGACGCTCGTTGCGCATGTCGGGCGTCTCGAGCAGCACCCGCGCCTGAAGGGTGCTGATGCGGTCGAGCTCGCCCGGGCCGTCGACCAGCACGCGGCCGAGCAGCCACACCGAGTTGGTCGGCGCGCGCACCAGCTTGACCTCGAACGACGCATCGCCCTGCCAGGTCGGCCCGACGATCATGTGAGTCGGCGGCTGGCCTCCATAGAGGCGATGGCTCACCTGGGCGAAGGTGTTGGTGAAGAGATCGATGAACGTGTAGCTGTAATAGTGATCGCCGACCGGCGGCACGGTGAGGAACAACGGCTCGATCGCGAGGTCGAGCCAGGCCGACGAGTAGAGCGTGTCGTTGTTGGGCGTCGTGACCAGGCGCGCGTGATGATCGGCCAGCACGGGCACATGCAGGAAGCGGTTGAGCTTCTGGCGCAGCGGATTGCTCTCGTCGACAGTCGCCCGCCAGCGCGTGCGGTACATCTCGTAGAGCGGGAAGAGATAGATTGTCGCCTGCCGGGCGAGGTCGCGCAGCGATGCCGACGACTCCTGAGCGCGCGCGACGGCGGGGCTGGCGAGCAGGGAGGCGGTCAGGGCGCGCCGTCCGAGCCTCACGCTGCGCGCTCGCGCAAGCTCCGCCGCTCGGCCACGAACGCGGCCGCCTGGCGCCACGGCTCGATGGTCCAGAACGAGCGCGCGCGACCCGACGGCGAGGCCAGCACGAAGGCGACGGCGCCTTCGATCGCCTCCGGCTGGCGGCCGTAGGCCGGCGCCGTGATGGCGAGGCCGAGGGCGGCGGCATTCTTGCTGGTGAAGGCAATGGCGGCGGGCCGGAAGCGGCGCAGCTTGGCGCGCAGCGACGCCGGGTCCATCGCCCCGGCCGACAGCTCGTGGTCGGAGCCGTACTCGGTCTTGTTGAGGTCGGTGAGGCCGATGCCGAGAGTCAGCAGCTCGGGATAGCGGCTCGGCGCGAAGCGCTCTGGGGTGAGCCCGACGGCAAACAGCGTCGGCCAGAAGGCATTGCCGGGATTGGCGTAGTAGGCGCGCGCCTTGAACGAGGCCGGGCTCGGCGCCGTGCCGCAGAACACGAGGTCCAGGCCCGGCGCCAGCAGGTCGGGGACGAGATGCCTATTCCGGCTTGATGCCCGCGGCACGGATCACCTCGCCCCAGCGTGCGTGCTCTACCTTGATGAAGGCGTCGACCTCCGCGATCGGCATGGTCGCGCCGGGCTCGAAGCCGCCCTGCCGCATGCTGGCGATCACCTCGGGATCCTTCAGGGCGCGCTCGGTGGCGATGCGCAGCTTGTCCTTGATCTTGGCCGGCGTTCCGGCCGGCACCGCCCAGATCGACCACGACGTGACCACGAGATCGGGAACGGTCTCGACCAGGGTCGGGGTGTCGGGCGCGACCGTCGCGCGCTTGGCGCCGGTCGAGGCGATGGGCTTCAGCTTGCCCGCGCTTACCTGGCCCATCAGCGAATCGATGTTGGCGATGCACAGCGGCAGATGCCCGGCCAGCACGTCGGCCGCCGCTGCCGAGGCGCCGCGATAGCTCACCAGGGTGAGATCGGCGCCGGTCTTCTGCTTGAACAGCTCCATGGTGAGCGAGGGCGAGGCGCCGACGCCGGAGGAGCCGTACTGGTACTTGCCGGGCTCCTTCTTGGCGGCGGCGATCAGCTTGGGCACGGTGTCGTGCGGGAAGCTGGGATGGCAGCACAGCAGGTTGGGCTGCGTGCCGATCCAGGCCGCGGTCTCGAGATCGGTGAACGGGTTGTAGGGCAGCTTGCCGTAGAGGTTGGGCGCCACGGCATGGCTCGCGATGCCGCCCAGCAGCACCGAATAGCCGTCCGGTGGCGATTTGGCGACGTTGTCGGCCGCGATCGAGCCGCCCGCACCGGAGCGGTTGTCGATGACGAAGGTCTGGCCGAGATAGTCCTGCAGCTTGGCGCCCAGGCGGCGCGCGATGTTGTCCTGCGACCCGCCCGGCGTGAACGGGCAGACGATGCGCACGTTGCGCGTCGGCCAGTCGTCGCCCTGGGCAAAAGCTCGCGGCGCAAGCGGCAGCACGCCCAGGCTGGCCGTGAAATGACGTCTCCTCATGACTCCTACCTGTACTCTTGGGATTGGCCCCGTGACGCCGATGATGCATGACCGGCCGAGCGCGAACAATCCGCTGGTTCCCCCGGCAGGGTTCATCCTGCGCGCTCCCGGCCATGATTCCTTCACTCCGTATCGGCATGATCGTCGCACGGGGCTTCCTTTCCGACGTTCGGACCTGCCGCCTTGTCCACCCCCTGCTATGAGGCATGATGGGGTGACGGAGGGTTGGATGGACGGGTCAAGGAACAGCATCGACAAGGCCGACGAGGCCCAGCTCCTGGCGACGATCGACCGCTGGGTCGAGCGCGAGGTGGCGCCCCGGGTCAAGGAGTTCGACCATGCCGACCGCTGGCCGGCCGAGCTGGTCGAGCAGATGAAGGAGCTCGGCCTGTTCGGCGCCACCGTCAGCCCGGAGTACGGCGGGCTCGGCCTGCCGGCGCGCACCTACGCCGAGATCGTGATCCGCATCTCCTCGGTGTGGATGGCGCTGACCGGCATCTTCAACTCGCACCTGATGCTGGCGCTGGCGATCGAGAAGTTCGGCACCGAGCCGCAGCGTCGCCACTGGCTGCCCAGGCTCGCCTCGGGCGAGGTGCGCGGCGGGCTGGCGCTGACCGAGCCCGACGCCGGCACCGACCTGCAGGCGATCCGGCTGACGGCACGGCGCGAGGGTGACCACTACGTGCTGAACGGCACCAAGACCTGGATCTCCAACGGCGTCGAGGGCTCGTGTTTCGCCCTGCTGGTCAAGACCAACCCGGAGGCCTCGCCGCGCTACTCGGGCATGAGCCTGTTCATCGCCCCCAAGGGTCCTGGCTTCCGGGTCGGCCGCAAGCTCGAGAAGCTCGGCTACAAGTCGATCGATTCGGGCGAGCTGATCTTCGAGGACTACCGCGTGCCGGCCGACCATCTGATCGGCGAGCATCAATGTCGCGGCGCGCGGCGTCGGCATCGCCGAGGGCGCGCTGCGGCTCGCCACCAGCTACTCGCAGATCCGCAAGACCTTCGGCAAGCCGATCTGCGAGCACCAGGCGATCCAGCTCAAGCTCGGCGAGATGGCAACGCGCGCCCGTGCCGCGCGCCTGCTTACGCTCGATGCCGCCGACTCGTTCGATCGCGGCGAGCGCTGCGACCTCGAGGCCGGCATGGCGAAGTATTTCGCCTCCGAGGCCGCGCTCGAGAACAGCATCGAATCGATGCGCATCCACGGCGCCTACGGCTACTCCAAGGAGTTCGATATCGAGCGGCTCTATCGCGATGCGCCGCTCACCTGCATCGGCGAGGGCACCAACGAGATGCAGCGCATCATCATCGCCCGCCAGTGGATCAAGCGGCACGCCGAGCTATGAAAGCGGACGCCAAGCCGCTGACGGGTATCCGCGTCCTCACCCTGGAGCAGTTCGGCGCCGGCCCGTACGGCACCATGTTCCTGGCCGAGCTGGGTGCCGAGGTGATCAAGGTCGAGGCGCCCGAGGGCGATCCCTCGCGCCAGGTCGGGCCGTACAAGCTCGGGCCCAACGACAGCGAATACTTCCAGGCCTGGAACCTCGGCAAGAGCAGCGTGACCCTCGACATCAAGTCGCCGGAAGGCCGGCGGCAGTTCGAGGCGCTGGTCAAGACCGCCGACTGCGTGGTCAACAATCTGCGCGGCACTCAGCCGGCCAGGCTCGGCATCGACTATGCGAGCCTGGCGCCCCTCAAGCCATCGATCGTCTGCCTGCACATCTCGGCCTACGGGCGCAGCAACGAGCGCGCCGACTGGCCGGGCTACGATTTCCTGATGCAGGCCGAGGCCGGGCTCATGGAGCTGACGGGCGAACCGGACGGTCCGCCGACCCGCGTCGGCGTCTCGCTGATCGACAGCATGAGCGGCCTGACCGGCATCGTCGGCCTGTTGTCCTGCCTGCTGCGCGCCAAGATGACGGGGCAGGGCTGCGACGTCGAGACCTGCCTCTACGACGTCGCCATGCACCAGCTGACCTATCCCGGCGTGTGGTACCTCAACGAAGGCGACGTCTCGCCGCGCGTGCCGCGCAGCGCCCATCTGTCGCTGGCGCCGGTCCAGACCTTCCCGACGAAGGACGGCTGGATCTTCATCATGTGCATGACCCAGAAATTCTGGCTGTCGCTGGTCGCGGCGATGGGCCGCGAGGATCTGCTCGACGATCCGCGCTTCGCCGACCCCAACAGCCGCGCCGTGCATCGCGCCCCGCTCATCGATGCGCTCGACCCGACGTTCCGCACCCGCACGACCGACGACTGGCTGGCCACCTTCAACGGCCTGCTGCCGGCGGCGCCGGTCTACCCGCTCGATCGTGCGCTCGACAGCGGCTTCGCCCGCGCCACCGGCATGGTCTCCGCCGTCCGCCATCCGGTGAAGGGCGAGCTGCGCGTCATCGCCAACCCGATCCGCATCGACGGCGAGCGGCCCGCCCAGGCCGCCTGCGCCCCGCTCGGCGCCGACAATGACGTCCTCCTCGGCCAGAACGACTCGCTCCTGGACAAGACTGCATGAAGCTCGAAGGTTTGAAAGTCGTCGATCTCTCCTGGTTCTTGCCGGGGCCGTATCTCACCACGGCGTTGGCCGATCACGGTGCCGAGGTCATCAAGGTCGAGCCGCCGGACGGCGATCCCGGCCGCCATATCCGGCCGCCCGATGAGCGCACCTCGGTGTTCTTCCGCAACATGGGCCGCGGCAAGAAGAGCGTCGTGCTCGATCTCAAGAGCGAGCAGGGCCGCGCCGATCTCTTCCGCTTGGCTTGCACCGCCGACGTGCTGGTCGAATCCTTCCGTCCCGGCGTCGCGGCGCGCTTCGGGGTCGGCTACGAGGCGGTGAAGGCAAGGAACCCCGGCATCGTCTATTGCTCGATCAGCGCTTTCGGCCAGGACGGCGCCTATCCCGGCCGGGCGGCGCACGATCTCGCGCTCGAGGCGATGACCGGCGTGCTGTCGCTCACCCTGGGCGACGATGGGCGGCCGGCGATCCCGGGTATTCCCGTCGCCGATTTGGTGAGCGGCCTGCATGGCCTGAGCGGCGTGCTGATGGCGCTGCTGCGCCGCCAGACCACGGGCCAGGGCGACCACATCGACGTCAGCATGCACGAGGCGCTGATGGCGTCGTGCGCCAACGTCGTCGGCAGCGCCTTCACCGACGGCACGCAGCCCGACGTGAAGAACCAGCGCACCACTGGCGGCGCCGCCTTCTACCGCATCTACGACACATCGGACGGCCGCCAGCTCGTGCTCGCCGGCCAGGAGATGAAGTTCATCCGCAATCTTTTGAACGCGCTCGGCAAGCCCGAGCTCATCGAGCTCTGCGAATGGCCCGGTGCGCACCAGAAGCCGGTGATGGATTTCCTGGCCGCCACCTTCCGCGCCAGGCCGCTGGCGCACTGGATGCAATGGCTCGACACGCTCGACATCTGCTACGGGCCGGTCAATACGCTGCCCGAGGCGATCGCCGACGCCAATCTCGCCAAGCGCGCCGCCGTCGTCGTGGCCGACGACGGCCGCAAGCATTTCGCGCCCGTCGTGCGCTTCAGGGACGAGCCGTCGCAGCCGCTCTATCGCGAGCCGCTGCTGGGCGAGCATACCGAGGAGGTGCTGTCACGCGGGCGGCCGGCGCGATGAGCGCCTACTCGACCGGCGCCGCGATCTGCGCCGGCGTCATCCCTTCCTTCTCCTCGCGCAACAGCACGTAGAAGATGGTCGGCAGCGGGTACACCACGGTGGCCGCGAGGGCGCTGTAGATCCAGGCGACGAGCCGCGCCAGCGAGCCGTGGCCCAGCACCAGCAAGATCACCGCGGCACCGACCATGAAGATGACTGCCCACAGCAGGAAGGTCAGCAGGATGGCCACCCGCCGGAAACGGGTCAGGTCGGCGCTGCGCGAGAAGGCGGCACCGAAGTCCAGGCGCTCCGCCATCATGGCGGGGATGGTGACAGCCCACAGCGGCAGCAGGATGAGGGGCGGGATGATCAGGAACGCCGACAGCCCGATCACCAGGTACTGGACCACGCCCACCAACATGAGCTGCACGACCATCGGCGCCTGCATCTGCCGGAACATCGACTCCCAATCCGGCTTGCGCCCCTTGGCGAGCTGGAAGGTGCCCCAGGTGATGCAGATCGAGGTCGCCGCGCCGCATACCAGATGGACGATGCCGCTCAGGACCCCCAGGCTCAGCAAATCGACCACGAGCGAGATCGCCCCGAACACCAGGGTAATCGTGACGAAGGCCGCGAAATTGTCGCGGGCCATGAGATAGGACCGCTCCAGCACGGAGGTGACGGTCCACGACGGCGGGGGCGGGACGGCGGTCATGCCGTCATCCTAGCAGAGACACCGCCTTGGCGAGAGTCACCGGCCTGTCCTGCAGCAGCAGGTCCATGGCTTCTTCCTCCCAGGCGGAGTCGCCCAGCGCCAGCGGATCGTGCGGCGCCAGCCGATGCTCCAGCACGAGGCGCGACAGCAGCAGGCGCCTTGCATCGCCGCCCCGCGCGCCGAGCGCCGCGCCCTCCCAGGCCATCAACGCCGCCGTCGCCGCGTGATAGAGCGCGCCCGCCGCCTGGCGGCAGCGCTTCTCCTGCCGCGGGTCGGCGGCGACCGCTTCGACGAAGCGCTCGACGCGGTCGAGCATGCTGCCGAGCAGGCCCTTGTACTGGCCGGGCAGCGCGGCTGAGGGCTCGTACTTGTCGCGCAGCGCCGCGGTGAGCGTCTTGTGGCCTTCCGACTTGCCGACGGCGCGCTGCACGACGTCGAGCGCATTGATGTTCGACGTGCCCTCCCACAAGGTGCCGATCTGCGCGTCGCGCACCAAGCGGGCGGTCACCCATTCCTCGATGTAGCCGATGCCGCCCCTCACCTCGAGTGTGTGGCTGGCGACCGGGATGTTGTCGCGGCAGGCGCGGAACTTGTAGACCGGGGTCAGGATGCGCAGCAGGTTGGCGGCAGCATGATCGCCCTTGTCGGCGCGGCCCATCGTGTCGGCCGAGAAGGCGTACATCGACAGCGCCTGCTCGGTCGGCAGCATGATCTTCAACAGCTGGCGGCGCAGCAGCGGATAGTCGAAGAGGGCGCGGCCGAAGGCGCGCCGGCCGCGCGCCGCCAGCAGCGCCTCGTTGAGGCAGCGCCGCATCATGGCGGCGGCGCGCACGCCGTGGCTGAGCCGGGAGAGATTGACCTGGCTCATCATCTGCTTGAAGCCCTGCGCCAGATCGCCGACCAGCCAGGCCGTCGCGCCGTCAAGCGCGATCTCGCCCGAGGCCATCGAGCGCGTGCCGAGCTTGTCCTTCAGCCGCACGATGCGATAGCTGTTTCGGCTGCCATCCTCGAGGCGGCGCGGCAGGGCGAACATGCCGAGCCCCCTGGTGCCGGGCGCCGCGCCGCGCGGCCGCGCCAGCATCAGGGCGATGTCGGCGTCGGCGTGGCTGCAGAACCATTTCTGGCCGAAGATGCGCCAGCGCTCGATGCCGTCGGCGCCGACGCCGATCCGCTCGGCCTCGGTCTCGATCGCGCCGACGTCGGAGCCGCCCGCCTTCTCGGTCATCAGCTGGGCGGCCTTCATCATGCGAGCGGGATCCTGGCTCAGCAGCCGATCGAGCAGCAGACGCCTCAGCGCGGCCGAGCCGTGCGTCTTGAAGGTGAAGTTCGAGGTGTCCGACATCGACACCGGGCACATCAGGCCGAACTCGGCCTGCACGAACAGGTAGGTGAAGGCGTACTTGACCAGCGGATGGGCAGTCTCCGTCATGCCGAGGACGCCGGCGCGATGGCTCACGGCGTGCATGCCGTATTCCTCGAAGGCGATCTTCTCCATCTCGCGATAGGCCGGGTGGTAGTCGATCCAGTCCTCGTCGCGGCCGAAGCGGTCGCGCTGATGCAGCACCGGCGGATGGCGGTCGGCGATCATGGCGAGCTCGTCGAGCCGCGTGCCGGCGAGCGCCCCCAGCCGCGCGAAATGCGGCGTCATCGCCTCGTGCAAACCAGGTTCCAGGTAAAGCGACATCAGGTCCTGGAACTGCCGATCGATAGCGTAGAAATCGAGCCCGTGCGCGTCGGGCGCGATGTAGTGCGCGCCGAACCGTTCGGTCGCCAGGGGAGCCGTCACGTCGGGCATGGTGTTTCCTCGTTGCTCGTCACCGTATGTGCACCGGTTGAGGGCATGGTGGAAGGCCCCTCATTTGCCTCCCCAACGAAGTTGGGGAGGTGCTCCCGCAATCGGGGGCGGAGGAGCCATGAGCCTTCGCTGGGACCGCGCCACTCCCGTGGCGCTCATGCTCTTGCCGACGGCGGGCGTCCCGCCCGCTCATCGATTCATTTCGTCGTCCTGATCGCGCCGAAGGGCTTCGCCGCCGCTCGCCGCGAGCGTGGTTTGCAACAGAGCTCGAGGCGCTCTACCGCCAACCGTGCCGCAGCACGCGCTCGACATAGGGCGGGACGACTTGCGTCGCCGGACCGTAGATGTGCTCGTGGAAGAGGTCCCGGTTGTCGGTCGGCTCGAGGTTGAGCTCGACGGTATGGGCGCGGGCGCGGTGGCGGCGGACCTCTAGCACGAAGCCGGCGGCCGGGTAGACCTCGCCCGAGGTGCCGATCGCCAGGAACAGGCCGCAGCGCTCGAGGGCGGCGTGAATCTCGTCCATGTGCTGGGGCATCTCGCCGAACCAGACGATGTTGGGTCGGAGCTCGCCCACCGCCTGGCAGCCGGGGCAGATCGACCGCGGCGTGAGATCGACATCCGATTCCAAGACGTGGCCGCAGCGCATGCAGCGGATCTCGCCGTCGCGGCCGTGCATGTGCAGGACGTTCCTCGATCCGGCCTGCTCGTGCAGCGGGTCGATGTTCTGCGTCACGATCACGACCTCGCCGCCGTATTCCTTCTCGAGCCGGGCCAGGGCGCGATGGGCGGCGTTGGGCTCGATATGGGCAGCGCGGAACTGGCGCCGGGTGTCGTTGTAGAAATCGAGCACCTTCTTCTTGTCGCGATGCCAGGCCTCGATGGTGGCGACCTCCTCGAGGTTGA
This sequence comes from Reyranella sp., assembly GCF_044224635.1. Classification (GTDB taxonomy): domain Bacteria; phylum Pseudomonadota; class Alphaproteobacteria; order Reyranellales; family Reyranellaceae; genus Reyranella. Next base: position 50,214 of record NZ_JBGAKA010000032.1, read on the forward strand.
CACGCTTCCACAGCCCGTCTGAGTCGCGAAACGTGTCGATGCCGCTTTCCTTGGAAATGCCCGCGCCGGTCAGGGCGACGATCGTGGGCGGGAAGAAATCCTGATGCATGCAGTCTGTTTACTCCTCCCCAGCTTCGCTGGGGAGGAGTCGATGTCGTCACACCGTGAGGAACTGATGCACGATGCGCTCGTCGGCGCGCAGATCGGCCGGCGTGCCGGTGAAGCGCACCTCGCCCTTCTCGAGGATGTAGACGCGATCGGCCAGTGCCAGCACGAACTCGAGGTTCTGCTCGGCCAGAACGATCGACAGGCCGGTCGCCTTGAGCTCGGCGACGCGCTGCAGCAGCTGCTCGACGATCAGCGGCGCCAACCCCTCCGACGGCTCGTCGAGCAGCAGCAGCTCGGGGTTGCCCATCAGGGTGCGGGCGATCGTCAGCATCTGCTGCTGGCCGCCCGACAGCACGCCGCCGCGGCGGTCGCGGATCTCGGCAAGGTCGGGGAACAGGGCGAACACCTGCTCCTCTCGCCAAATCGTCTTGCCGCCGGCGCCGGTGCGGCGGGCGATGTCGAGGTTTTCCCATACCGACAGCTCGGGAAAGATGCGCCGGTCCTCCGGCACGAAGCCGATTCCCAACCGGCAGATGCGATGCGGCGCGAGCTGGGCGATGTCCTGGCTCTTCCACACGACCTTGCCGCGCCGGGGCGGCGTAAGGCCGATGATCGAGCGCATGGTCGTGGTCTTGCCGACGCCGTTGCGTCCGATCAGGGCGATGCATTCGCCGGCGCGAACCTCGAGCGAGACGCCGAACAGGACTTGGCTCAGCCCGTAGGAGGTGTGGATGCCGTCGACCCGCAGGAGCTCAACCCTCTGGAGCTCAACCATGTCCATGCTCCCCGAGATAGACGCGCCTCACCTCCGGGTCGTTGCGCACCGCGTCGGGCGCGCCGGAGGCGATGATCTCGCCGTGATGCAGCACCGAGATGCGCTCGGCGATGCCGAACACCACGGACATGTCGTGCTCGGTGAACAGCAGGGTCAGCCCGCGTGCCTTCACGATGTCGCGCACCGAGGCGATGGTCTCGCTGGTCTCCTGCGGCGACATGCCGGCGGTCGGCTCGTCGAGCAGCAGCAGGCGCGGCTGCGAGGCGAGCGCAATCGCCAGCTCGAGCTGCTTCTGCTTGCCGTAGCTCAGCTCGCCGCCGGTCTCCGAGGCCTCGGCCGCGAGGCCGACCAGCTCCAGGAGCTCGCGCGTGCCCTCGCGGTGCAGCGTGCGCCCGGGCCGGAACAGGTTCCATTGCTGGCCTGCGTGTGCGATCAGCGCGACCTGCACGTTCTCGAAGACGGTCAGCCGGGGATAGATGTTGATGCGCTGGAACGAGCGGGCGATGCCCATCCGCACGATCTTCTGCGGCGGCAGGCCGACCAGGGTGCGGCCATCGAACGAGACGCTGCCCTTGTCGGGCCGCAGATGGCCGGTGATGAGATTGAAGAACGTGGTCTTGCCGGCGCCGTTGGGGCCGATCACGGCGTGCACCTCCCCGGCCCGCAGCTCGAACGAGACGTCGCGCGTGGCCACGAAGCCGGAGAACGACTTCCACAGGCCGCCGATGCTCAGCATGGCGCTCATCGCCGGCCTCCGGGCGCCTTCACGCGTCGCGCGAGGCCGATCAGGCCATCGGGCAGGACCAGCACGATGACGAGCAGGATCAGGCCCAGCACGGTCGGCCAGTAGGGCGTGTACTGGTTGGTGAAGGTCTGCAGCAGGTGCAGCACGGCGGCGCCGATGATCGGCCCGATGAAGGAATAGATGCCGCCCAGCAGCACCATGATCAGCACCTGCGCCGATTCGGTCCAGAAGGCGTTCTCGATGTACATGCCGCGGTGATACATGCCGAACAGGGCGCCGGCGAGCCCGCCGAACGCGCCGGCGACGGTGAAGGCAGCCCAGCGCATGCGCCGCGTGTCGACGCCGATGAAGCCCGCGCGCACGGTGTTCTCGCGGATTGCCACCAGGCTGAGGCCGAACGCCGAATGGCAGATCACCCAGAGGGCCGCCACGCCCAGCGTCACCATCGCCAGGGTGAAGTAGAAGTAGCCGACGTGATGGGCGATCATCGCCGGCATCTTGATGCCGGTGAAGCCGTCGTCGCCGCCGGTCACTTCCTTCCACTTGAAGGCTATGCCCCACACCAGCATGGCGAAGGCGAGCGTCAACATGGCGAAGTAGATCTGGGTCAGCCGCACGCAGAAATAGCCCACGACCCCCGCCACCAGCCCGGCCAGCACCACCGCCGCCGGCAGGCTGAGCGCAAGCGGCCAGCCGTAGGTGGTGAGCAGGATGGCGCAGGTATAGCCGCCGATGGCGAAGTAGGCGGCATGCCCGAACGAGATGTTGCCGGTGAAGCCGATCAGCACGTTGAGGCTGAGCGCGAACAGGGCGTAGATCATCACCTCGGTGGTGAGATCGATGGCGTAGCGGCTGCCGGCCAGCGGCAGCAGCGCCAGCACGAGGACGACGATCGCCGAGGCGATCAGGTGATGGCGCTGCGGCATGGTCAGTGTCCCGTCTCGGGGCGGCCCAACAGGCCCCAGGGGCGGATGATCAGCACGACCAGCATCAGCACGTAGGGCAGCACGTCCTGCCAGTTGGGCGCCAGGACCGTGCCGAACTGCACGACGAAGCCGAAGGCGAGCGCCCCCAGGAAGCTGCCCCACATGTTTCCCAATCCACCGATGATGACGATGATGAAGCACTCGTTGATGATCGTGGCATCCATGCCCGGAACCAGGGCGATGCGCGGAGCGGCGAGGGCGCCGCCCACGCCGGCCAGCGCCGAGCCGATGGTGAACACCGCGGCGTAGACCATGGGCACGTTGACGCCAAGCGCCGCCAGCATCTCGCGGTCCTGCGTCGCGGCGCGCACGACGCGGCCCCAGCGCGTGCGGTCGACCACGAACCACATGGCGACCGCGATCAGCGGACCGACGACGCAGAGGAACAGCTGGTACTGCGGCAGGATGACGAATCCCAGATTGACCGCGCCGCCCAGTCCCGGCGGATAGCCCACCGAATACTGGTCGGTGCCCCAGATCATCTTCGCCGCGTCGCTCATCAGCAGCACGATGGCGAAGGTGAACAGGAGCTGCATCAGATGCTCCTTGTCGTAGAGCTGGCGCAGCAGCAGCCGCTCGATCACGAACGCGATCGCCGCCAGCGCGGCGCCGGCCGCCAGCACACCGACGAAAAACGGCGCCCCCCAGGTCTTGGCCACGGTGAAGACGATGTAGGCCCCGAACATGTAGAACATGCCGTGGGCGAAGTTGATCACCCGCAGCACGCCGAAGATCAGGTTGAGGCCGGACGCGATGATGAACATGTTCATGGCCAAGGCCAGGCCATAGAACGCGTTCAGCGTGAACATCGTGAGAGTCATCTGGACAAGTCTCCCCCTCCGTCATCCCGGGAAAGGCGCTTGGGAAGCAAGCGACGTAAGCAGCCCACGGGGCTGCGCAGCCGAGGGACCTCGTCTTGTCGTTGCGGCGACAAGAAAGTTCCCTCGGCTTGGCTCGGGATGACGACTGCGCCGCGGAGCGGCTCGGTCGTCACTTCGGCTGGATGTATTCCGCCGGCTCCATCATGCGGTAGGCGCGGTCGGGCTTCTTGACCATCGGTCCCCAGAACTGGCCGATGTTGGCCTGGTGGGTCTTGGCATCGATCGTGAGCTTGCCGACCGGCGTGCCGATCGAGAGTCCCTCGAGAGCTTCCGCGACCTTGTCGGGGTCGGTCGACTTGGCCTTCTCCATCGCCGCCGCCGTGTACATGACGCCGATATAGCCCAGCACCGCCCATTGCGGCGTTTCCTGGGTGTTGAGCTTCTTGGCGAGCTTGGCCTGGAATTCCTTATGGGAGGGATCGTTGCCGTGGTACCAGAGTTCGTAGGTGTTGGAGATCACGTTGTCCGGGTACTCACCTTTGAGCTCGCCCGCGATCTCGTGGCTGCCGATCTCGCCGCCGGAGATCCACTTGATCTTGTTGAAGAAGCCGAGCGGCGCGGCCTGCTTGACCCACGACACGAAGTGCGGGCCCCACAGGCCCGACAGCACGCCGTCGCAGCCGGCGGCCATGACCTGCGGGATGAACGGGTTGAAGTCGGTGGCGCCGAGCTTGGGCTTGAGCGTCAGCACGACCTTGGCATCGGGCGCGTGCTTGGGCAGCGACTTCAGGATGCCGGCCTCGAGGTCGTTGCCGTAGGCGTAGTCGAGCTCGAGATGACAGAGCTTCGTGAGCTTGTTGCGGCCGGCCAGCAGCGCCATCGTGTCGCCTTCCTGGTCGGTGTTCGCGGAGGTGCGGAACACGTACTTGTGCAGCTTGTCGGTGGTCATCTGGATGGTCTTGGGGATGGTCGAGATATAGACGACCTTCTCCTGCTTGCTGACCTCCGACATGGCCAGCCCGACCGAGGAGGCGAGGCCGCCCAGCACGATGTCGACCTTGTCCTTGGTGATGAGCTCCTTCATCGTCGATGATGCGGTGGCCGGGTTGAGCTTGTCGTCGCGTTCGATCGATTCGATCTTGCGGCCCAGGATGCCGCCCTTGGCGTTCAGCTCCTCGATGGCGAGCTGGTGGCCGGCCATCGCCGGCACGCCGTAGACGGCGCCGCCGCCGGTCAGCGGATAAAGCACGCCGATCTTGATCGGTTGCTGAGCAAAGGCCGTTCCGGCGCTGAAAACGCCGACGGCAACGAGCATTGCGCTGTATTTCATTTATGTTTCCTCCCGACGTGACGCGCCACTTGGGCTTTGCTGCACAGACTCCCCGTTACGCCATGACCAACGCGTGGAGACATCTCGAACGCCGCTCCCTGGACCGGGGAGAGGAAACGAGCTTGTTCCCGCCGCTAATCTGCACGCCGGAGCCGTCATAATTCAAGCTGAGTTCGGCGGAGGCGCTCATCTCATTCTCTTCCCCCAGCTTTTCATTCTCCTCCCCAGCTTCGCTGGGGAGGTGTCCGCGTAATCGCGGACGGAGGGGTCATGAGCCACAGTCCCGCTGCTCATGACCCCTCCGCCCCGTATGACGGGGCACCTCCCCAGCGAAGCTGGGGAGGAAGATGAGAAGCCGGGGAGGAGAGCGAGATGAGCGCCGCTGCCGGCCATTGTGCTAGGCTCATGCCGCCATGCCCCTCGGAATCCTCTTCGTCTGCTCCGGAAACATCTGCCGTTCGCCGATGGCCGAGGGCGTGTTCCGCACCATGGCGGAGCGCGAGGGGGTCGCCGAGTCGTTCTATCTCGACTCGGCCGGCACGCTCGCCGGCCATGTCGGTCAGCCGCCGACGCCGCTCGGCGCCGATGTCGCCGCGCGGCGCGGCTACGACGTCAGTCGTCACCGGGCGCGCCTCGTCGTGGCAGCCGATATCGACCGCTTCGACTACATCCTGGGCATGGATCGCGGCCATGTCGCCGAGCTGCGCTGGATGGCGACCCGGTCGACCATGGACCGGGTCCAGCTTCTCACCGCCTTTGCGCCGCAGGTCGGCGTCGTCGACATCACCGATCCCTATCGCGGCACGCGCGCCGACTACGAGCGCGCGCTCGATCTGATCGAGGCCGGCTGCCGCGGCCTGCTGCGGGCGCTGCTGCCTTATGTCAGGAAAGCGATCTGACAATGGCGGCCGAGCACGGCCGCCCTGTCGGACACGCCAATCGACCGGCGAGAAAGCGATCCGACCGTCAGCAACCCCCATCGGCCATCAGAAAGGCCATTTGAGCCCGAGCTCGCCGAACCTGTTGGCGACGTTGAAGGTGAGCCGCGAGACGTCGTTGTCGTACTTGTTGTGGGGCAGGCTGCCGCAATAGGTGATCGACCCGACCGAGAAGACGGCGCCGCCCTTGGGTTTCTCGATGTAGGTCATGTCGGCGCGGATCAGCTGCTCCAGGGTCTCGCCGGTGATGGTCGTGTCGAGCCCCAGACGCTCCTCGTGGACGACGACGAAGTTCTTGCGGTCGTGGCCTTCCGAGGAGGCCAGCACCACGGCATTGAGCGGGCTGCCCAGCCGGTGGTCGAGCCGGTCGAGCTCGAAGCCTGCCGCGCCGCCGCCCGAGAAGCCGTAGCCGCCGAACAGCTCGTCGTTCACGCCCTCGAACACCCAGGCATGATGATTGTCGCGCGCCGCCGGGCTCTGGCGGTAGGAATCGCCGACGAACCGGCCCTGGCTCGAGAAGCCGATGCCGCACAGCAGGTTGGGCGCCCGGTCAGAGCGCCGCCACAGCCCGCCATAGGCGCCGTCGAAGGCGTGGTAGTACTCGCCCGGCTCGGCCGGCCAGGTGCGGATGCCGCCCTCGGTGCGGCGCACCTCGATGGCGCCCGGCACGGCATCCGACAGCGCCACCCGCCAGTAGAAGCCGTTGCCGCCGAGATACATCAGCCGCCCGCCATTCTCGGTGTAGGCCTGCAGCGCATCGAGCGTGTTGGCGGTGTGGTACTCGGGATGCGTGCCCGTCATCACCACCTTGTAGTGGCTCAGGATGTCGACGCCCTTCTCGTGCAGGTCGTGGTCGGTGACGACGTCGTAGGCGATGCCCATGCGGTCGAGCCAGCCGGTGAGATGGGTATCGGCCGGCAGATGGCGCATGCCCGAGCCGGCCGGGTCGTTGAAGGTGAGATAGTCGGGCCGCCAGCTCAGCAGGGGCCGCAGGTGCGAGGAGTAGGCGACGCCCGACCCGTCGCGATGGAAGTTGTAGGTCGAGAGGCCGTAATCCTTGTTGTCGTCCGGATTGTTGGCTGCCGCCTTCCACTCGGCGACGCGCTTGCGGAACGCCTCGTCGAACAGCCCGCGGGAAAAATTGCCGTACACCTGATAGGTGAAGGTCGAGGCGATGTAGCAGACCTTGGCCTGCGGCTTGCCGATCTGCGGGCGGATGAAGAACGGGATGAAATCGCGGTGCGGGCCGCAGCGCAGCTGCACGGCATAGACGCCGCTCTTCATGCCCTTGGGGATGACGAAGCTGAAGTCGTCCGCCCAGCCGCAATCGTGCAGGTCGTCGTCGTGGAAGTGGATCGCGGCGTAGTGGTGCGGCGCCGTCTTCCAGTCGCGCTCCGCGCCGGTCCAGGCCGAGCCCTTCATGGCCCGGGTCGGCAGGTTGACCAGCCGGCCGTGCAGCCTGTTGGGGCCGGTATCCTCGATCTCCATCGTCGCCATGCGCCGCGTGAAATCCCAGGCGCCGACGCCGGCGATGGCGGGCGCCTCGATCTTGCCGTTGAAGCAGCGCCGGGCCGGACGATCGGTTGCGGACTCGGCGCCGATCAGCACCGGCTGCGGCGCGTCGAGCGACAGGCCAGTGGCGGTGGTAGCGGCGGTGCTGCTGGCCTCGCCTTCGTCGTCGACCGCGAAGGCGCGCTGCAGGGGCTGCTGGCCGACGCGCAGCATGCCGGTCGCCGGGTCCGCGCTCGCCCACACGCGATACCAGGCGCGCGAGCGCAGCTTCTTGCCCACGACGACGCGCGCGCTGCCGGTTTCCAGTGCCATGCCGTCCGGCGTCAGCACCAGGGCGAAGCCGGCGCCGGTGCCCGCATCGCGGCGCGAGATCACGGTCTGCGGCCCGTCCTCGGGCAAGGTCGGCCAGATCACCGCCTCGACCGCGAGCGCCCCCGACAGGGTCACGTCGCGGGCGCCCTCGACGATGGCGTAGGAGCCTGGCCAGGCGTGTTGCTGGCGCGATGCGAAACGGCCGTCGAACAGGTCGGAGCATTCCTCGAGCTTCAGCGGCAGGCCGGAGGCCGGATTGGGATCGCCGCGAATGACCCGCACCAGCATGGCGTGATAGGGACCGGGCCCGACGCTCGAAACCTTGAAGGCGATCCGATCGCCTGAGCGAGCCGACACGCGGTCGGCATATCCCGTCAACGGTGCAGTCACGATCTACTCTCCCCTTTTTCCTCCTTCCCAGCTTCGCTGGGGAGGTGTCCGCGTCTGCGCGGACGGAGGGGTCATGGGCCTCCTCACGTGACTCATGACCCCTCCGCCCCCGACTACGGGGGCACCTCCCCAGCTATGGCGCGGCTCGCGAAGCGAACGAGCCTGAGCTGGGAAGGAGAAAGAGCATACATCGCCGAGCGCTCGCTGAACTATAAAGTCACGAGCTTCAGGAGGAATGTCATGTCGAAGTCGATTCGTCGCCGATCGTTGCTGGGAGCAGCCGTTGCGGCGCCGATGGTGAGCCGCGCCGGCTGGGCGCAGGCGACCTACCCCAACAAGCAGATCCGCATGGTGGTCCCGTTCGCCGCCGCCGGCACGACCGACCTCCTGGGCCGCATCGTCGCCCAGTACCTCACCGAGGTGTGGGGCCAGCAGGTGATCGTCGACAACAAGACCGGCGCCGGCGGCAATGTCGGCGCCGAGCTGGTCGCCAAGGCGCCAGCCGACGGCTACACGCTGTTGCTGGGCACGGTTGGCACCGCCGTCACCAACCAGTACCTCTACAAGAACATGCCGTACGACAGCGTGAAGAGCTTCGCACCGGTGGCGCTGGTCGGCGAGGTGGCGAACGTGCTCGCCGTCCATCCGAGCTTCCCGGCCAAGTCTGTCAAGGAGTTCGTCGAATACTGCAAGACGCAGGGCCCCAACAAGGTGAGCTACGGCTCGCCGGCGGTCGGCGGCACCGGACATCTCGCGATGGAGTATCTGTCGGAGCTCGCCGGCATGCGGCTCGAGCACGTCGTCTATCGCGGCAGCTCGCTGGTGATGAAGGACCTGCTGGCCGGCCACATCCTCACCACCATGGACAACCTGCCGCCCTACCTGCAGCATATCCAGTCCGGCGCGCTGCGCGCCCTCGGCGTCAGCTCGTCCAAGCGCTGGTTCTCGGCGCCCGACGTGCCGACCATCGCCGAGAGCGGCTATCCCGGCTTCGACGCCGCGCCGTGGTGGTACGTGGCGGCGCCGGCCGGCACGCCGGCCGACATCGTCAAGAAGTTGTCGGACGAGATCACCAAGGGCATCAGGAGCGAGGCCGTCATCAAGAAGATCCGCGAGGCCGGCGCCGCCGAGCTGCCGGGCGATGCCGAAGCCCTCACCAAACACATGGTCGCCGAGAACGCCAAGTGGAAGAAGGTCATCGAAGCCGCCAAGCTGGAGCCGCAATGACCCGCGACGAGCTCACCGGGAAAATCCAGACCGTCCTCGGGCCGATCGAGCCCGACGCACTCGGCCGCACGCTGATGCACGAGCACGTGCTGTGCGACATCCGCCCGCCGGGCACACGCGGCGACAACGATCTCGGCCCCGAGATCACGCTCGAGAATGTCTGGCAGATCAACTACGGCCGCGGGCTGAAGCGGGCCGGCCGCAAGTACATGCTCGATCTCGAGGATATCGCCACCCGCGAGGTGGCGATGATGAAGCACGACGGCGGCGACGCCATCGTCGAGCTGAGCTGCGGCGGCCTGTCGCCCGATCCCAACGGCCTGCGCCGCATTGCCGCCGGGACCGGCGTGCATCTGGTCATGGGCTGCGGCTACTACGTCAACGACTATCAGGATGCGCGCAACCACGACCGCAGCGTCGACGATTTCGCCAGCGAGATGATCGGCCAGATCCTGACCGGCGCCTGGGGCACCGACGTGCGCGCCGGCATGATCGGCGAGATCGGCTGCCAGGCGCCGTGGACCGATCTCGAGAAGCGGGTGATGCAGGGCGCCCTGATCGCCGCGTCGGCAACCGGTGCGGCGATCAACGTCCATCCCGGGCGCGATCCCGACCAGCCGCAGGAAGTCGCCGACTTCATCAGGGCGGCCGGCCATCCGACCGAGCGGGTCGTCATCAGCCACATCGACCGCACCATCTTCGACGTCGAGCGCCTGCTGCGGCTGGCCGATTCGGGCGTCACGGTCGAGTTCGACCTGTTCGGCCAGGAGTCGAGCTACTACGGGCTGAGCGACATCGACATGCCCAACGATGCGACGCGGCTCCGCCTGATCCGCGCCCTGATCGACCACGGCCACCTCGACCGCGTCGTGATCAGCCACGACATCTGCTACCGCACCCGCCTCGCAAGCTTCGGCGGCCACGGCTACGGCCACATCTTCCGCAACGTCGTGCCGATGATGAAGAAGCGCCGCTACAGCGAGGACGAGATCGACGCCATCCTCGTGCGCAACCCGAAGCGCCTGCTGACCTTCGCGTAGCCGAGCCACGCTCAGCTACCCTCCCTGCGCACAGCGCGGGGAGGTGCCCCCGCAGGGGGCGGAGGGGTCATGAGCGACACACGTGCTCCCACCCTCCCTGCGCACAGCGCGGGGAGGTGCCCCCGCAGGGGCGGAGGGGTCATGAGCGACACACGTGCTCCCACCCTCCCTGCGCACAGCGCGGGGAGGTGCCCCCGCAGGGGGCGGAGGGGTCATGAGCAACACACGCTTAGATTGCAGTGTTCGTCATATTTGCGTCAAGAGTCCGCGATTATATCTCCAATGTGCTTCACTTCGCCCGCAAACTGCGTACGAACCAGACGGATGCCGAGCGGCGCCTATGGAGTCGCCTGCGCCGCCGCCAATTGGCTGGCTTCAAGTTCAGGCGGCAACATCCCTTCGGCATCTATGTCTGCGATTTCGCCTGCCTCGAGGCGAGGGTCGTTGTCGAGCTGGATGGCAGTCAGCATCTCGATCAGGCACCGCACGACTACCATCGAGATGCAGCGTTGAGAGCCAGCGGCTTTCGGACATTGAGGTTTTGGAATGATGACGTCTTGTTCCGTACGGACAGCGTCGTCGAAACGATCTACGAGGCCTTGCATCGGAAGGAAATGGACGGGCGCTTCGACTGAGGCCCATGACCCCTCCGCCCCTGCGGGGCACCTCCCCGCGCTGCGCGCAGGGAGGAAGCAAGAGAGCGCGTATGTTGCCCATGACCCCTCCGCCCCTGCGGGGCACCTCCCCGCGCTGCGCGCAGGGAGGAAGCAAGAGAGCGCGTGTGTCGCCCATGACCCCTCCGCCCCTGCGGGGCACCTCCCCGCGCTGCGCGCAGGGAGGAAGCAAGAGAGCGCATGTGTCGCCCATGACCCCTCCGCCCCCTGCGGGGGCACCTCCCCGCGCTGCGCGCAGGGAGGGAAGCAAGAGGGCGCGCGCGACAACGACCTGGCGCCATCCTAAGGTCCCTGCGCCAACCACACAGGACATTGTAGCGGCATGATCGTACTCATCAGGAACGCGGCGTGGGTGGTCGCGTGGGACGCCGATCTCGGGCAGCACTTCTACCGCCAGGGCGTCGATGTCGTCTTCGACGGCAACCGGCTCGTCCATATCGATCCGGACTACACCGGGAAGTCCGACCAGATCGTCGACGGCTCGGCGTTCTGCGTGATGCCGGGCATGGTCAATGTCCATACCCATCTGCAGTCGGAGAGCCTGGGGCGCGGCCTGATCGAGGAGCTGGGCAATCCCGCGCTCTACATGACCGGCATCCTCGACGAGAAATCCGTCTTCGTGACCTCCGGCCTCACCGAGCAGGCGGGCGGTGCGACGGCGCAGCTCGCCGCCAATGCGGCCTCGACGCAGAACGCCATCGCCGAGCTGCTGAAGAGCGGGGCCACGACCGTCGTCGATCTCGCGGTGGCCTATGACGGCTGGCTCGACCTGCTGGCCGGCACCGGCATCCGCGCGGTCGCCGCGCCGATGTACCGCGATGCCAAATGGCACGTGCCGACCGGCCATCGGCTCGACTATCTGTGGGACGTCGAGAAGGGGCGGCGCGATTTCGCGACGGCGCTCGCCGCCGTCGACGCTGCGACGCACCATCCCTCGGGGCGGCTCGGCGCCATGATCGCGCCGATGCAGATCGACACCTGCGGCCTCGAGCTGCTGCGCGACAGCCTTGCCGCCGCCCGCCAGCGCCGGCTCAAGATGACCGTGCATTGCTCGCAGCACATCCCCGAGTTCCAGGAGATGGTGCGCCGCCATGGCGTCACGCCGGTGCAGTGGATGCACGAGAACGGGCTGCTCGGTCCCGACACGCTGCTGGGCCACGCCCTCTTCCTCGATCACCATTCGCTGGTTCAATGGTGGACGCGGCGCGACCTCGACCTGCTGGCCGAGACCGGCACGTCGGTCGCCCATTGCCCCGTCGTCTTCTCGCGCTACGGCCAGATGATGGAGGATGTCGGCAGCTACATCCGCAAGGGCGTGAACGTCGCCATCGGCACCGACACCGAGCCGCAGAACATGGCCGAGGAGCTGCGCATGGCGTCGACCATGGGCCGCGCACGCGCCCGGGATGCGGCCGGTGCCATGCCGCGATCGGCGGCGCCAAGGCGCTGGGTCGCGACGATCTCGGCCGGCTGGCGGTCGGCGCCAATGCCGACCTGGTGATGCTGGACCTCGACGCGCCCGGGATGCGGCCGGTGCGCGATCCGCTGCGCAGCTTCGTGTTCAGCGCCGCCGACCGCGCGGTGCGGCATGTCTTCGTCGATGGACGCCAGGTCGTGAAGGACGGCACCGTCCTGACCATCGACTCGGTGCGCGCTGCAGATCGCCGCAGCAGGATGCTCAGCGGAACGCCTGGGCGTCGATTTCCGCGGCCGCAGCGCCGACGAGATCTCGCCGCCGAGCTTTCGCATCGAAGGCCGGAACTAAGCGGGAGTCGCGGACTATGGTCACCCACCTGTCGCTCAGTCGGTCCATCCCGGGTTGGGCGAGAGGTGGGACAGCTCGTATCGTGAGAGTCTCGAGCTCGCGAGCGAGGCCAGCCGGCTGGGCTTCGACTCCATCTGGGCCAGCGAGCATCACGGCGAGGAAGATGGCTTTATTGTCCGTCGCCCATCGTTGCCTGTGCCGCGCTCGCCGCGGCCGCGCCGCGCTGCCGGATCGGCCAGGCGTGGCGCTGGCGCGCTGTACGGCCATCCGCTGCGCCTGGCCGAGGACCTGTCGGTGGTGGACAATATTGGGCGGGCGCCTCGAGATCGGCCTGGGGGCAGGCGGGAATGCCCGGTCGAATTCGAGAGCTTTCCCTGGATAACCAAGGGCGCACACGGGCCTTCGAGGAGTCGCTGGATATCCTGGGCTGGCGTGGCGCGGTGAACGCTTCGACTGACCACGGCCGCATCTACAAAGCTGGTGGCGCGCGCTGCCGGTCCGTCCTGGCCGCCGCTGGTGGGATCGGTGCCGCCGCCTGGAAGGCCCGCGTCCGCGCCGTGCGCTACCGGGCGGGCTGATCGGCGCCGCTGATCGAGCCGCAGCACCTCGCCTGGGCGTGATCGTCACACGACGACGAGGCCGGGCGGTAGCGCCGCGGCGCTGATGCGCGAGGTCCTGGTCGGCGAGTCGGCGGCCGATGCGATCGAGCGGCACCGGCTTCATCGACCATGCTCCATCGCGCAGACGTTCCGAGCGCACCGGGCAGACATACGTCGACCTCGCGACCGGCGAGCTGCTCGCTCACCGGCGAGACAACCCGCTTTACCTTCCTCGAAGCCTTCATGCAGGACCGCTGGTTCCGGCACGCCCGGCGAGATCGCCGCCAAGATGATCGATTGGCTGCCGCGCTTCTTCGCCCGAGCATTTCATCTTCCAGGGCCGCCAGCCCGGGGATGACGCTGCGTCATGGTCGACATGCCCTGGCCGGCGACGTTCGTCGGTGGCCATAAAGCCCGGCTGATTTCAATTTCCTCCAGCTTGCTGTGGCCGGCATTACGTGCGGCCAAAGCCTGAGGTGCCCGTCATGAAGAGGGGTCATGAGCAGCGGGACTGGGGCTCATGACCCGTCGCCGAAAGCGGCGACACCTCCCCAAGCTACGCTTGGGGAGGAGAATGAGAGACGGTCTGGCGCTGGCGCTGGTGATCGGGCCACCGGTATATTGGGCCGTGCGGCATTTCGGTTCGTGAGCGACGGCCGGCGATAGCATCAACGGGTGAGGAGGGAACCATGGCGACGCGCAATTGGCAGGTGAAGCGCCTTTCGGCGGCGCTGGGCGCGGAGGTGACCGGCGTGATCTTGGCCAACGCCGATGCGGCGGAAGCGGCTGACATCCGCAGCCTGCTGCACGAGCACATGGTGCTGCTCTTCCCCGGCCAGTTCATGAGCGCCGACGATCAGATCGCCTTTGGCCGGCATTTCGGCCTGCTCGAAGGCCATCCGAACCTGAAGGAGCGCACGCCCAAGGAGCACCCCGAGCTGTTTCGACTCGTGGCGAGCGAAGGCGGCATCGCCGACGAATGGCACACCGACCTCACCTTCCTGCCGCGCCCGGCGCTGATGTCGATCCTGAACATGAAGCAGTGCCCGGAGGTCGGCGGCGACACCATGTGGTCGAATCTGGTCGCCGCCTATGAAGGCTTGTCGCCGCCGCTGAAGGAGCTGTGCGACGGGTTGAGCGCGCTGCACGATGCCCATCCGCACGACCGGGCGGATCGCATGGCCATCCATCCGGTGGTGCGCATCGACCCTGAGAGCGGCCGCAAGGCGCTCTATGTGAACGAGCACTTCACGCGCCGGATCGTCGAGATGAGCGGCCCGGAAAGCGACCACCTGCTGGCCTACCTCACGCGCTGGGTGCAGCAGCCGCCGTTCACGGTGCGCTACCGCTGGACAGCCGGCACCATCGGTATATGGGACAATCGCTTCACCCAGCACTACGTGGTCAACGACTTTGTCGGCGAGCGGGTGATCGAGCGGGTGACGGTCATGGGCGACCAGGTGCCTGACCGCGCGTCGCGCTGGCGCCCGTGGCCGGAAGTGGTCGGTGGAACGTCGGCCATGAGCCGGCACGATCGGCAGCTCGTGCGGCACCTCAAGGCCGCGCGTCGCGGTCGCAGCGGAATAGCGACGGCGCCCGCAAAAATGCGAGCCGCATCGGCTCGAGGGATAGCGCCGGCAACCCGAGAGTAACGTCGTTGCCATGCCGCTCAAGTGTCTCGTCGCCGTCCGAGGGAAGTCTCATCCCGGCAAACCGGATCTGCCCGTGCTTTCCTCCTGTGATCGATTTTCGGCAGGAAGGCTCAAATTGCGTATCCTTCGACAGATTAGATTGCTTTTCGACAAAGACGATTAGGAGATTTCTTGCTCTCGGGCTCCCCAGGCCATCGCCGAGGGGCATGTCCGGGGAAGCCGGTGTGTCGAGGGCGACTGGACCGTGCTCGACCGGCGTCACGAACCCGGCGAGCTCGCTACCGATCACTTGGCCTTCGCCCTTCGTCATGAGGCGATCGACCTGCTCATCCTCAAGCGGGCTTTCGAAGCAATCGACGCCAAGGAACTGGTGGCCTTCATCAAGGCCACGCCGACCGGCGTTGTGAGCCGCCGCACCTGGTTCTTCTACGAGCGATTGACCGGCCGGACACTTCCTCTCGAGGACGCCAAGGCGATAGCGGCCGCCGACGCCCTCGATCCAGTCGCCTACTTCACCAGCAGTCCGATCCTCTCGAAGCGTCACAGGACCCGCGACAATCTTCTCGGCACCGGAAGCTATTGTCCGATCATCCGTCGCACCTCGGCACTCGCAGCCTTCGTCAGCCGCCGGCTCGCCGAGAAGGCCGCCGAGTTCGTCGGCCGGACGGGTGCGCATCTGATTGCCCGAGCTGCGAGCTTCCTGCTGCTGGCCGACAGCCGTGCCTCATTCGAGATCGAGGGAGAACGCCCGCCGCCGTCGAGACTCGAACGCTGGGGCCGCGCTGTCCTGCAGGCCGGCCGCAACCCGCTGTCATTGGGCGAGCTCGAGCGTCTGCACGGCGTGCTGATCGAGGACAGACGTTTCACAAGAGTTGGCCTGCGCGCGGACGGCGTCTTCATCGGCGATCGTGACCACAACCTCGACCCCTATCCCGAGTTCATCGGCGCCTGCCCATCCGACCTGCCGGCTCTGGTCGACGGCATGATCACAGCCAACGATCGCATGCGCGGCAGCGACCCGGTCCCCTGGGGTCACGGCAGGCGAGCAGGCGGCGGAATTTCTACACCGCCGTTTGCCTTCGAGAGGGAGCGGCAGGGCTTGCAATAACTTAACCAATCGGTTAACTATAGCCTGAGCCCGTTCGAGGAGTACCCGATGAAACTCTACTACGGCTGGGTCGTCGTCGTCGCCGGCGCGCTGATGGGCTGCGTGGCGATCGGTGCCGTGTTCTCGCTGGCGGTGTTCCTGCAGCCCATGGCCGACGCGACGCAGTGGTCGCGCACCGGCGTCTCGAGCGCCATGACGATTGTCTTCCTGGTCATGGGCTTCGCGTCGTTCGGCTGGGGTGCGCTCACCGACCGCTTCGGGCCGATGCCGGTGGTGCTGGCGGGCGGCGTGCTGCTCGGGCTCGGGCTGCTGCTCGCCAGCCGCGCGACGAGCCTGATCGAGTTCCAGCTGATCTACGGCATCATCGTCGGCGCCGCCGCCGGCGCGGTGTTTGTGCCGACCTTCGCCACCATCACCGGCTGGTTCGAGAAGCACCGCAGCCTCGCCGTGTCGCTGGTGTCGGCCGGCATGGGCGTGGCGCCCATGACGGTGTCGCCCTTCGCGAGTTGGCTGATCACGCACTACGACTGGCGGACAGCCCAGCTGATGATCGCCATCCTCGCGTGGGCGGTGCTGGTGCCGACCGCGTTCCTGGTGCGCCGTGCGCCGGCTGAGCCGGATGCGCGCCAGCGCGTCGTCGCCGCGGCGGGCATGCCGATGGGGGCCGCCGATCCCGACATGACGGCCGGCCAGGCGCTCAGCTCGCCGCAATCCTGGGTGCTGGCGCTCACCTATTTCTGCTGCTGCGCCACCCATTCCGGCCCGATCTTCCACACGGTGAGCTACGCCCTCGCCTGCGGGCTGCCGATGATGGCGGCGGTCACCATCTACAGCGTCGAGGGCTTGGCCGGCCTGGGCGGGCGCATCCTGTTCGGCCTGGCGGGCGATCGCTTCGGCGCCAAGCGCGTGCTGGTGACCGGCCTGTTCGCTCAGGCGTTGGGGGCGGGCGCCTACTTCTTCGTGCGTCAGCTCGGCGAGTTCTATGCCGTGGCCGCCGTGTTCGGCCTGATCTATGGTGGCATCATGCCGCTCTACGCGGTGATCGCGCGCGAATACTTCCCGACGCGCATCATGGGCACGGTGATCGGCGCGTCGACCATCTTCTCGAGCCTCGGCATGGCGCTCGGGCCGGCGGTCGGCGGCTGGATCTACGACACCACCGGCGGCTACGGCTGGCTCTACATCGCCTCGGCCGGCATCGGTTTCGGCGCCATGGCGATCGCGCTCTTGTTCCCGCCCTATCCCTCGGATCGCCCGGTCGCACAGCCGGCGTAGCAGGAGAAAAGGTCGAACCGTCGCGGGATCTTCCGGTGGAGGGCGGCCGTTGAGTTTGGCTTCACAGCGAAAGGAGAGGTAATGGCCAAGAACACGATTTGCGTATGGTACGACAAGGACGCCGAGGCTGCGGCGCGCTTCTATGCCAAGACTTTTCCCGACAGCTCGGTGGGCGCCATCCATCGTGCGCCCAGCGACTACCCGTCCGGCAAGAAGGGCGACGTCCTGACGGTCGAGTTCACGGTCGCCGGCGTCGCCTGCATCGGCCTCAACGGCGGACCGATCTTCAGGCACAACGAAGCCTTCTCATTCCAGATCGCGACCGAAGACCAGGAAGAGACCGACCGATACTGGAACGCCATCGTCGGCAACGGCGGCGAGGAGAGTGCGTGCGGCTGGTGCTAGGACAAATGGGGCATCTCCTGGCAGATCACGCCGCGCGTGCTGACGGAGGCGATGGCGGCCGGCGGCGATGAAGCAAAGCGCGCGTTCGATGTGATGATGGGTATGAAGAAGATCGATGTCGCCGCCATCGAGGCGGCGCGCCGCGGCTGACGCACCAGATTCCTCCCCCGTAATATGGGGGAGGTTCCCCCAAGGGGGCCAGGCCTTCCCATATCGACAACAAAATCCGTCATCCCGAGCGGAGCCGAGCGCAGCTCGGCACAGTCGAGGGACCTTCTTGCTGCGGCGTCGACAAGAAAGGTCCCTCGACTGTGCTGCCAATGGCGCTGTAAACAGCGCCTAATCGGGCGGCTCCGCTCGGGATGACGGCTTTTTTTCATGCCCTGGTCATGCGGGGAAGGTGCCCCGAAGGGGCGGATCTTCTTCTCCTCCCCAGCTTCGCTGGGGAGGTGCCCCCGTAAGCGGGGGCGGAGGGGTCATGAGTCACAGTCCTGCTGCTCATGACCCCTCCGCCCCGTATGACGGGGCACCTCCCCCTGTGGCGCTGTTTACAGCGCCACAGGGGGAGGGACTTGAGAGGTGTCCGCGCCGCTCAGTGACGAAACGCCAACCGTCATTCCGGCAGGCCGACTCGCGCGGAGCATCGAAGTACCGCTCCTGTCCCGGCGTGCCGCGGACCGGGCTGACTTTGCGGGCATGGCTGACGGAGAATCCCGGCACCATCTCGAGATATCTTCGCGCGGCCACTTTGGCCTCCGCATGTCGGCCTGACAGCCACAGCGCGGCAACGAGCAGCCGGTGTATCCCAGCCCAGTCGGGACGCTCCTGAAGGGCCCGTCGAACCCAGGGCAGCGCTTCTTCGGGACGCCCGCCCCAGCACAGGGCGGAGGCCATCCCGAACTTGGGACCGGCATTCCACTGCGGCTCGAGCGGGCTCAATCGCAGGGATTTCTCGAACGCGGTCATTGCCGTTTCGACGTCGCCTGCCCACACGCTGATCCAGCCGCGACGGTTTCAGGAAATGGCATCGTTCGGATTGATCGCCAGCGAACGATCGATCAGGTCTCCACCCGCCTGATAGTCGCGATGCACGATCACCGGGATTAGCGAGGCGACTTGGAGCGCAACCGGATCCGCAGGATCGCTCTCGAGAGCACGGCGCGACAACTCATCGGCCTCACGGAAATCCCGATCGGCATCGCAGGAGTAGGCGAGGCTCGGCCTCATCGCGCGGCAATGCGCGGCGTAGGCCAGTGCCTGGGCGTAGTCCGGCGACAGGGCGATGGCGCGATCCAGCATGGCGGAAGATCTGATCACCGGCCTGTCCCGCGTGTCGTGGCTGTTCGTGCTCGCGCGCAACTCGTCATTCGTGCTGCGCGGCGAGAAGCTCGATGCCCGCTCGATCGGCGAGCGGCTGGGCGTGCGCTATCTCGTGGAGGGCAGACACCGACGGAAGCGTCGCCATCGTTCCAGTCTGCCTGTTTCTGCCTGCGCAAGCCTGATCACCCAGGCCTGAACCGGCGGCGGCGAGACGATCGCCCGCCTGCATCGCCCGTTCGTCGTCACACCGCCAGATCGCCGACGAATTGCCTGACGCTGGCAAGGATGGCCTGCTGATCGCCGGCGAAGGGCCAGTGATCGGCGCCGTCGAGCTCGACGAATCGCGCCTGCCCGATGTGGCTGGCGAGATGACGGCCGGCGCCGATGCGGACGGCCCGGTCGCCGCGACGGTGCAGCGCCAGGGTCGGCACGGAAATCCGATTCAGAAGACGCCGCACATCCATGTCGCGCAACGCCTCGAGCACGCCCTTGATGGCTCCCGGGCTCGAGGCCGCCCGCAGCAGGCCTGCCCACCAGGCTCTCGCCCGAGGATCGTCGGCGAGGCTCGGCGCCAAGGTCTCGATGCCGGCGGGTCCGCCCCACATCTCGACGAGCTGCTGCAGCCACAGATCGTACTGGCCGACCTGCAGCGCGTGCGGATAGTCCGGCGCCGCGCTTCCCTTCGCCAGCGAGGCGAACAGGAGGTCTGGAACGCGAGATGGACACTGCCGCCGCCGACGTAGCGCGTCGGTGGCGGATCTTCGGCCGGCACGGCCGGGCCGGCGCCCAGCAGCGCGCGGGTCTCGGCTTCGGGCGCGACGCCGAGCTCGTCGCGAAGACGGTGCGTCAGGGCCGCGCTCCCGGCCCATGACCCCTCCGTCCGCGATGACGCGGACACCTCCCCAGCGAAGCTGGGGAGGAGAAGAAATTAGAACGTCAGCGCGTACGCCGCTTCCTCGGTGTAGATCGAGCCGTTGCGCCCGGTGCGGCTGGAGTAGAGCGCGAAGTGATCGGCGATCCATGGGCCGGCCTTGAAGGTCGAATGAGTGGCCATGAATTGCGCCAGATGGTGGCCGGTCTCGGCACTGTTGCCGAAGCGCGCCAGGGTGACGTGCGGGCGGTACTTGCGGCGCTCGAGCTCGATGCCGCAGTTGCGCGCCACCGTCGCCACCTTCTGCTGCAGCCAGTCGAGCCGGTCGCTGCGCTCGACGGTGGCGACCAGCGCGCGCGGCTGCTTGCCGCTGCTGAACTGCTCGACGCCGGCGACCGCCACGGCGAAGCGCGGGCCGGCGATGTCGGCCAGCTCCTCCTCGAGGTCGCGCATGACGCCGCCCTGCACTTCGCCCACAAAGCACAAGGTGACGTGCAGGTTCTCCGGCGGCATCCAGCGCGCATCGGGCACGCCCGATTGCAGCGCCGTGAGCTCGTCGGCGATTTCCTCAGGGACGGGCAGGGCGACGAACAGACGCGGCATAGTCGTCGAGGTTCCGGGTGACGAAGGGCAGCAGGCGGGCGACGACCACGTCGACGCCTTTGGCGTTGGGATGAATTCCGTCCGGCTGGTTGAGCGCCGGATCCTGGGCGACGCCGTCGAGGAAGAACGGATAGAACGGCACGCTGTGCCTGTCGGCGAGGCGCTGGAAGGCGCCGTCGAACTGCTTGGCGTACTCGGGGCCGAAATTGCGCGGCGCCAGCATGCCGGCCAGCCACACCGTCACGCCGGCCTGCTTCAGCTTGGCGATGATGGCGTCGAGGTTGCGCTCGGTCGCCACCGGGTCGAGGGCGCGCAGCGCATCGTTGCCGCCCAGCTCGACGATCACGATGTCGGGCTTGTCGGCCAGCATCCAATCGACCCGGGCGAGGCCGCCCGCCGTGGTGTCGCCCGACACGCCGTGATTGATCACCGTGACGTTGCGGCCGGCCGCCTTCAGCGCCGCCTCGAGGCGGGCGGGGATCGCCTGGTCGGGCTTCAGCCCATAGCCGGCCGCCAGGCTGTCGCCCAGGAAGACCAGCTTGACCGGCGTGGTCCCCGTGCTCGGCGTGCTTTGTGCATGGGCTGGCGAAAAGCACAGCGCAATCGTGATCAGCAGCGAATTGACCATCGCCGCAAAACGACCATATGCAGACCCGACACTCATGGCCTCTGTTCCGGAACCCGTTGCCTTGGCGCCCATCGTCCGTCTTTCCGACGTCCATCTCGACATGGCAAGCGATGCCGGCACGGTCAATATCCTGCGCGGCGTCAGCCTCGACATCGCCGCCGGCGAGATCGCCGCGGTGGTGGGCCCTTCGGGCGCCGGCAAGTCGAGCCTGATGATGGTGGCGGGCGGCCTCGAGCGAGCGAGTTCGGGCCGGGTCGAGGTGGCGGGACACGATCTCGGGCCGCTCGACGACGACGCGCGGGCGCGCCTGCGGCGCGATCACATCGGCATCGTCTTCCAGGGGTTTCACCTCATCCCGACCATGACGGCGCACGAGAACGTGGCGCTGCCGCTCGAGTTCGCCGGCCGCGGCGACGCCTTCGAGCTTGCCGAGGCGGCGCTGCGTCGGGTCGGGCTCGGCCATCGCATCGGTCATTATCCGGCGCAACTGTCTGGCGGCGAGCAGCAGCGCGTTGCCGTGGCGCGCGCCTTCGTCGGCCGGCCCAGGCTCCTGCTGGCTGACGAGCCGACCGGCAATCTCGACGGCAGCACCGGCAAGCAGGTCATGGACCTGTTGTTCGAGCTGGCGCGCGCCGACAAGGCGACGCTGATCCTGATCACCCATGACATGGCGCTGGCCGAACGCTGCGACCGCATCCTGCGCATCGCCGACGGCCTGCTGGTCGCCGACGAACGCCCTGAAGCGGCGCTGGCGGCGCAGTGATGAGCCTCTCCGTGCTCTTCTCATTCTCCTCCCCAAGCGTCGCTTGGGGAGGTGTCCGCGTAACCGCGGACGGAGGGGCCATGAGCTACAGTCGCGATGCTCATGACCCCTCCGTCGCGTATGACGCGACCCCTCCCCAGCGGAGCTGGGGAGGGGTGAAGAGGCTGGGGAGAGGGTGAAGACGTGACCCTCGCTCAACCTCTTCCGCTTGAGGGGGAGAAGAGCCCGAAGGGCGGTCCACGCCTGCCGCTCGCCTTCCGCCTCGCCGCGCGCGAGATGCGGGGCGGGCTGGCCGGGTTTCGCCTGTTCATCGCCTGCCTGGCGCTGGGCGTGGCGGCGATCGCCGGCATCCTGAGCTTCAGCCGCGCCGTCGAGGAGGGGTTGCGCGCCGACGCGCGCGAGATCCTGGGCGGTGACGTCGCGGTCTCGCTGCTCTACCGCGAGGCGACGCCCGAGCAGATCGAGTTCATGAAGTCGCGCGGCCAGTTCGTGCGCTGGATCGACAGCCGGGCGATGGCGCGGCCGGTCAAGCCGCACGGCCGGCCCACCCTGGTGCAGATGAAGGCGGTCGAGCCGGACTATCCGCTGTACGGCGTCACCGAGCTCAAGGGCGGCGGGACGCTGGCCGACGCGCTGGCGCAGCGCAATGGCGTGTGGGGCGCCGTGGTCGAGGACTCGGCGCTTCGGCGCATGAACGTGGCGCTGGGCGATCGCGTGCGCATCGGCGATGCCACCGTCGAGGTGCGCGACGTGCTGACACGCGAGCCCGATCGCGGGCTGAACGCCTTCGCAAGCCTCGGTCCGCGCCTGATGATCCCGTTCGCGGCGGTTGCCGACACCGGGCTGGTGCAGCCCGGCAGCCTGCTCAACTGGGAGTACCGCCTGCGTCTGCCGCCGGGCACCTCCGACAAGGCCACGATCGACGCGTTGAAGAGCCGCTTCCCGGACGCCGGATGGCGGGTGAGAGGCCTCGCCGAAGCGGGTGGCGGCATCCGTTTCTGGCTCGACCGGCTGACCCAGTTCATCGGCCTGATCGGCCTGTCGTCGCTGCTGGTCGGTGGCGTCGGCGTTGGCAACGCGATCGCGAGCTTTCTCGCGGGACGCCTGCGCACCATCGCCATCCTGAAATGCCTCGGCGCGCCCGAGCGCCTGGTCTTCTCGACCTACTTCGTGCAGCTCGCCGCGCTCGCCCTGCTCGGCGTGCTGCTGGGCGTGGTGATCGGCGGCGCGTTGCCGTTCCTTGCCCAGTCGCTGATCGCCGACGTGCTGCCGGTGCGCGCGCGGGTCGCGCTCTACGCCGAGCCGCTCGCCATCGCCGGCGCATTCGGCCTCCTGGTGGCGCTGCTGTTCACCCTGGTGCCGCTCTTGCGGGCGCGCCGCATTCCCGCGGCGACCCTGATGCGCGGCGCGGTCGTTGCCGTGGCGGGGCGCCTGCCGTGGCGCGATGCCCTCCCGATCCTCGCCGTGGCGCTGGCGCTGGCGGCCTTCACCATCTTTACGGCCGACTCCAGGCGCATCGCCGTCTGGTTCGTGCTCGGCGCCGTGGGCGCCTTCATCGCCTTTCCGCTGCTGGCGCGGCTCCTGATGTTCGTGGCGGCGCGGGCCGGCAAGCCGCGCCTGGCCGGGTTGCGGCTGGCGCTCGCCAACCTGCACCGGCCGGGCGCGCCGACGCCGATCGTCATGCTGTCGCTCGGACTCGGCCTCACCGTGCTGGTGGCGACGGCGCTGATCGAAGGCAATCTGCGCGAGCAGCTGACGCGGCGCATCCCGAGCGACGCGCCGGCGTTCTTCTTCGTCGACATCCAGTCGAACCAGATCCAGGAGTTCGAGAAGACGCTCGCCGCCATTGCCGGCGCTGGTCCGCTCGACAAGGTGCCGTCGCTGCGCGGCCGCATCGTCAGGATCGGCGGCAAGCCGGTGAGCGAGATCGCGGTGCCGTCGGAAGCGCGCTGGGCGGTCGAGGGCGATCGCGGCGTCACCTACTCGGCCAAGCCTCCCGAAGGCTCGCGCATCGTCGCCGGCGAATGGTGGCCGGCGGACTATCGCGGGCCGCAGCTCATCTCGTTCGACGAGGCGCTGGCGCGCGCCTTCGGCCTGGGACTCGGCGACACCATCACGGTCAACGTGCTGGGCCGCGACATCGAGGCGACGATCGCTTCGCTCAGGCGCATCGAATGGACGACGCTGGCGATCAATTTCGTGTTCGTCTATTCACCCGGTCTGCTCGACAAGGCGCCCCATACCTTCCTCGCCACGGTGAAGGCGAGGCCGGACGCCGAGGACGCGATCTTCACGGCGGTGACCGACCACTTCCCCAACGTCACGGTGGTGCGCATCCGCGACGCCGTCGAGACGGCGGCCGGGGTGCTGGGCAATATCGGGCTGGCGAGCCGCGTCATCGGCTTCCTCAGCATCCTGGCCGGCGTCTTGGTGTTGGCCGGCGCCATGCTGGCGACCCAGCAACGCCGCGTCCATGAGGCCGTGGTGATGAAGGTGCTGGGCGCCACGCGCGCACGCATTGCCGGAATCTTCGCCTGGGAGTTCGCCGCCCTCGGCCTCGCCACCGCCTTCGCTGCCTTGGGTGTCGGCACGGCGGCCGCCTATTTCGTCATCAGCCGCCTGATGGGGCTGGACTGGACCTTCCTGCCGACCGTCGCGGTGGCAGTTGCCCTGGGCGCCACGGCCTTGACCCTGGCCTTCGGGCTGGCCGGCACCTTGAGCGCCCTGCGCCAGCGGCCGCTCGCCCTGTTGCGCAACGAATGACTGGTGCAACGAAATGACCGGCAAAATCTTGTGATTTGTAAATGATCCGCAACATCGGGCGGCTTCAGAAGACTATTGATTCATAACCTCTGAATGACCAGATTGTCGGGCAATGGGGCTCGCTAACGAGGCCTCGTGGAGGCTCTGACTCAAATGGCGAATACGAACTTCGGAATGTTCAACCGTGCCGGCACTGTTGCCGACCAGGCAGCGTTCGATGTCGGCCTGCGCGCCCATATGGTGCGCGTCTACAATTACATGGCCTCGGGGCTCGCGCTGTCGGGCATCGTGGCGGTCGGTCTGTTCAGCTCCGCCGAGCTGGCCGGCCTGTTCTTTCAGGTCCAGGCCGGCCGCGTCGTCGGCCTGAACGCGCTGGGCTGGATCGCGATCTTCGCGCCGCTCGGCCTGCTGCTGCTGGTGTCCTTCCGTGCTGCCGCGATGAGCGTGGGCGCGGTGCAGGCCGTCTACTGGGCTGTGACGGCGCTGATGGGCGTGAGCCTGTCGCTGCTGCTGTTCCGCTATACCGGCGCCTCGGTGGCTCGCACCTTCTTCATCACCGCTGCAGCGTTCGGTGCGTTGAGCCTGTACGGCTACACCACCAAGCGTGACCTGACGGCGATGGGCAAGTTCCTGTTCATGGGCTTGATCGGCCTGATCCTGGCCGGCCTCGTGAACATGTTCTGGCCCTCGGGCACCATGAGCTTCATCATCTCGGCCGTCGGCGTGCTGATCTTCTCGGGCCTGATCGCCTACGATACCCAGAAGATCAAGGAGCAGTATGCCGAAGCTTGGGGCACCGAGGTCATGGAAAAGGTCGCGATCTTCGGCGCCTTGAGCCTTTATCTCGACTTCGTGAACCTGTTCCAGTTCCTCATGAGCTTCCTCGGACAGGAACGCGAGTAGCACCGATCGGTTGATCGGCGAGACGCCCGGGCCGCAAGGCCCGGGCGTTTTGCTGTGGGGAAACAAACGATAGAAAAGGGTCCCTCGCTGCGCTCGGGATGACAGCAGTAGGGTTTTGGCTCTCGTGCTGGCGAACTCGCCGCTGCGCGAGACGGTGCAGGCGGCGCTGGCCGACAGGTTCACCATCCAGTACCGCGAGATCGGGCTCAGCAAGCCGCTGCTGCTGTGGATCAACGACGGCCTGATGGCGATCTTCTTCCTGCTGGTCGGGCTGGAGATCAAGCGCGAGATCCTCGAAGGCGAGCTGTCGCGACCCTCGCAGGTCGCCCTGCCGATCGCCGGGGCGCTCGGCGGCATGCTCATACCGGGCCTGATCTACTTGGCGCTCAACTGGCGCGACCCGGTGGGCCTGCGCGGCTGGGCCATTCCAACGGCGACCGACATCGCCTTCTCGCTCGGCGTGCTGGCCGCCCTCGGCAGCCGCGTGCCGCTCGCGCTGAAGATGTTCCTGACGACCCTCGCCATCGTCGACGACCTCGGAGCGATCGTCATCATTGCGGCGTTCTATACCAGCCACCTGACGCCGCTCGCCCTGGGCTTCGCCGGTGTGGTCATTGTCGGCCTTGCGGCGCTCAACCTCGCTGGCGTGCGTCGCCTCGGCCCCTACATGGTCCTCGGCGTCGTGTTGTGGGCGTCGGTGTTGCGCTCGGGGGTGCATGCCACCCTGGCCGGCGTGGTGCTGGCGATGTTCATTCCCCTGCGGGTGAGCGGTGTCGCCGACGAGGCCCGTCCGGCCGTTCATCTCGAGCATGCGCTGAAGCCGTGGTCGGCATGGTTCATCATGCCGGTTTTCGCCTTCGCCAATGCCGGCCTGGCGCTCGGCGATCTGTCGCTTGCAAGCCTGCTCGAGCCGGTGCCGCTCGGCATCGCCGCCGGCCTGTTCCTCGGCAAGCAGATTGGCATCGTGCTGGGCGCCGGCCTGCTGATCGCGCTGGGGGTTGCCGCCATGCCGGCTGGCGGCTCGTGGCGCGGTCTTTATGGCGTCGCCGTCCTGGGCGGCATCGGCTTCACCATGAGCCTGTTCATCGGCACGCTCGCCTTTCCCGATCCGACGCACGAGGCACAGGTACGGCTCGGCGTGCTCGCGGGGTCGCTGCTCTCGGCCATTGTCGGTTACCTGGTGCTCTCCACCACTCCACGCGACAGTTCCTGATCGGCGACGCCCGATTTTGTCGCGTGCGGTCGGCTCCAGCGGGGGCCGGGCCGTGGGCCAGGTGCCAGGGGCGCCGATTGCGCGCCTGATCGGGCGGCCTATAGATTACCGTCATGCGGCGAACATCGTACGAACAGATGAACTGCTCGATCGCGTCGGCGCTCGATATCGTCGGCGAACCATGGACGCTGTTGATCGTGCGCGACGCCTTCTACGGCGTGCGGCGCTTCGACGACTTCCATGAAAATCTCGGCATCGCCCGCAACGTGCTGACGGTGCGCCTGAAGAAGCTCGTCGAGGTCGGCATCTTCCGCAAGATCGCCTACCAGACGCGGCCGCTGCGCCACGAGTACCGGCTGACCGACAAGGGAGCGGCGCTGTTCGGGGTGATCGTGGGGCTGAAGCAGTGGGGCGACCGCTACGGCGCGGCGGCGCGCAGCGGCAAGCCCATGGACCTCGTGAACCGCACCGACGGCCGGCCGCTCGATCCGGTGCTGATCGACGCCGAGACCGGCCAGCGCATGGAGCTCACCAACGTGCGCGCCGTGGCCGGACCCGGCGCCGACCAGGCGACCCGTACCTTCTTCGAACGCCTGGCAGTCAACCGGGCCGGGCGGTAGCCACGCCTCCGACGGAGCGCATGAATCATGCTGGACCGCGGGCGTCTCGCCCGCTCATGCATCATGAGCATGAGCATGAGCATGAGCATGAGCATGAGCGGGCGAGACGCCCGCGGTCCAGTATGAGCACGACGCAGTTGGCTCGATGGTCGTGTGTGATTCGTGCGCACGGATTTGGCTGCAGGGGCGAGCCAACTCCGCGGGCCTGCCTGCCCGATGTCGTGATAGCTCGGGCCGTGAGGGCCCGACCGCAAGAATGCCGTTCCGACCGCACCGGACGCTGTCAGCCGGTTCTTGCGGTCGGCCAACCCCTTGATTCGAAAGGCGTCGAACGCACCGAACGCACCGAACGCAAGAATCCGGGGCCGTTCTTTTCTGTCGATGAACGGGAGCGTCACTCCTTGTCGATCGCCTTGCCGTCGAGCGCGCGGCGGGCGCGCTCCTCATCCTGCTTGTCGGCGTCCTTCTGGGTCTTGGTGCGGCCGAAGCGGCGCCGGTTGGCGTCGGCCTCGACCGCGCGATCGCGTCGCGCCTTGTCCTTGCGGGCGCGTCGCAGGTTGACGATCTCCGCCATCGTTCATCTCGCCTGTGGAAGAACACCAGATGTCTATGCCGCGCCGCGCGTCGATACGCTACTCTTAGTATCACTCCGGGTACGGGAGCGGTCATGGCCAGTTCGCTTCGCAAGAAAGTCCTGATCGGCAGCGGTAGCGTCATTGCCCTCCTGATCATCCTGCTGGTCGCCGTCCCGTTCTTCATCGACGTCAACGCCTTCAAGCCGCAGATCGCCGCCGAGGTGAAGAAGGCGACCGGCCGCGAACTGGTGATCGACGGGCCGATCGACCTGTCGCTGCTGCCGACCCCGGTGGTCACGGTCAAGGGCGTGAAGTTCTTCAATGCGCCGGGCTCGAAGAACGCCAACATGGTCGAGGTCAAGTCGGTCACGGTGAAACCTGCGATCCTCCCCCTGCTGAGCGGCGGCATCGAGGTCGACGAGGTCACGCTGGTCGAGCCCAAGATCGTCCTTGAGATCAATGCCGCCGGCAAGCCGAACTGGGAGTTCACGCCGTCGGTCGCCGAAGCCAAGCCGGCGGCGCCCAAGGCCGGCCCGGCCAGGCCGCTGTCGCTCGGCCGGCTCACCATCGACAACGGCACGCTGATCTTCAGCGACGCCAAGGCGGGCCTTTCGGTGGTTGCCGAGAAGGCGAGCTTCACCGCCTCGGTCGGCTCGATCGACGGGCCCTATTCACTGGCCGGCAGCGCCACGGTCAACGGCGCGCCGCTCAAGCTCGACCTTGCCGTCGGCGTCAAGGGGCAGGCCGGCCACAGCGCCGACCTGTCGCTGCAGGCGGGCGGCGGCCGGCTGGGATTCAAGGGCACCTTGAGCGAGCTCGGGCCGAACGCCCGCGTGGCTGGTGCCGCCTCGATGGCGGCCGAGTCGCTCACGACCTTCGTCGGCACGCTCGCACAGCTGGCTGGTCAGCCCGAGCCGGCGCTGCCGCCGCTGCTCGCCGGCAAGCTCAGCTTCGACGGCGCCATCGAGGTGTCGCAGACGTCCTTCGCGGCCAAGGATTTCAAGATCGCCCTGGGCCCTGACACCGGCTCGGGGTCGATGTCCGTGTCGCTGAAGCCGGGGCTGGCGATCGATGCCAGGCTGGTGCTGCCGAAGGTCGACCTCGACCGCGTGATGGCGGCGCTGTCCCAGCCGGCATCCCCAGGCGCGCCGGCCAAGCCGGTGGCCCCAGGCACGCCGGCGGCCCCTGCGACTCCATCCGCGCCGGTGGCGCCGGCTGCCTCGGCCGGTGGCCTGCCGGCCAGTCTCACGCTGAAGGCGGTGCTCGAGATCGGCGAGCTGACCTACAACAAGAAGCCGGTGCGCAATGTCGCGCTCGAGCTCGATGCCAAGGGCGGCGCCGTCGCCGTCCCGAAGCTCATGGCGACCCTGCCGGGCGACATGGTGCTGCAGGCGCGCTCGACCCTGTCGGGCGACGCGGCGCGGCCCACCGTGTCGGGCGATTTCAGCCTGGTCGGGCCCAAGCTGCGCGAGACCCTGAACTGGCTTGAGGTCGACGTCGCCTCGGTGCCGCAGAGCAAGCTCAACCGGCTCAACATCAGGGGCCGCATGGCGTCGAGCGGCGGCAACGTGCAGGTGAGCGGCGTCACCTTCGAGGTCGACGATCTCAGGGGCACCGGCGGCATCACGGTGGCCTTCACCGTTCCCCTGGCAGTCGCCGTCGGCGTCGACATCGACACGATCGACCTCGATTCCTATCTCGCGCCGCCGCCGCAGAGGCCGGCTCCGGCGACGGCCGCGCCGGCGGCCAAGCCGGCCGGTCCGGCCGTCGCCGGCCCGACGGTCGCGCTCAAGGCCAAGGTTGCCAAGCTGATCTACCGCAAGGACACGATCGGCGGCATCGATGTCGACATCGCCCTGCAGGGCACGACCCTGCGCCTGAACGACATCAAGGTGAGCAATCTGGTGGGGGCACGCCTGGCGGTGCGCGGCTCGGTCGCCAATTTCCAGTCATCGATGCCGCGACCCGACATCGCCTTCAACTTCGAGGCGCCCGACATGGGGCGCGTGCTCAAGCTTGCCGGCACCACGGCGCCGTCCGGGCTCGGTCTGGTGGCCGCGAGCGGTGGCGTTTCGGGCACCCTCGAGCAGCTCACCCTGCGCGAGTTCTCGGTCAGCGGGATGGCGCAGAGCATGCGGGCGAGCGGCACGCTGTCGTTGCCGGGCGTGGCCCAGGGGGCGCCCAGGTCGGCCGGCTACAAGGGCAGCCTCACGCTGAATGGCCAGACCCTGGAGGGCGTGGTCGATGTCGCGCTGGCCGGTGCCAAGCCCTCCATCACGGCCGATCTCAAGGCGGCGACGCTCGATCTCGACCGGATCGGCGGCGGGACGGCGGCCCGCCCGCCCGCAGGCCGCTACCAGACGGCGCCGGCGCCCGCGCCGATCGATACCGGGCCGCTGCGCAGCGTCGACGGCATTTTCAAGCTGCAGGTCGGGACCTTGATCAGCGCGCCGATGCGCATCGCCAATGCCGACCTGGCGGCCACCCTCAAGGACGGCGTCCTCACCATCGGCCATTTCAAGGGCGGCCTGTTCAGCGGCTCGCTGGCGTTTTCCGGCGTCGTCAACGGCAGCCAGCCGGCGCTGTCGCTCGACCTCAAGGGGGACGTCAACGGCATCTCCTTGAGCGAGATGCTGCGCACCCTGTCGGGCTCGAACCAGTTCGGCAGCACGGTCAAGGTGACGATCGACGGACGGCTCAACGCCAACGGCGTCGCTGTGCGGGCAGCCGGCTCGACCGCCGATCAGATCCGCAGCTCGATGGCGGGTGGCGCCAATCTCGGCGGCCACATCTATGTCGGCGCCGACAAGGCGCTGCAAATCCTGGGCGGGGCGGCGACCGGCGCGGCGGGCGGCGTGGTCGACAACACCGTGGGCAACGTGCTGGGCGCCATCGGCCAGAAGGGCGGTCTCGGCGTCGGCAACATCCTGAATGCGATCTCGCTGGTGCTGAACCGCTTCGTCAACCACGACAGCCCGATCTCCGGCCGTGTCGACGTCGCGGCCGGCGTGCTGACGGACAAGGGCCTGGCGGTGCAAGGCAATCGCGCGATCGCGAACATCTCGACGCGGACCAACTTCGTGAACTCGACCACCGATACGACCATCACCTTCACCATCGCCGAGGATCCTTCGGCCACCTACCTGATCACCACCGCGCGCGGCCCGACCTCCTCGCCGTCGCTCAATGTGGTGCGCGGCACCGCCAAGGATCCGCCGGGCATGGTGAATACGCTGCCGGGAGTCGGTAATGTGCTGCCGGGTGGGCAGAGCTCGCCGGTGCCGGGCGTTCCCATCCCGGTCCCTCGACTGCCCAACATCTTCGGCCGCTAGAGGGGTTTCCTTGCTCGATCGTTTGTTGACCGTGCTGCGCGCGCGGTTCGGAACCGCGCCGGCGCTCACTGAGGCGCCGCGCGGCATCGATGTCCTGGCCGACATGGCCAACCGCCGGGTGATCCGGCGCTATTCCGACAAGCCGGTCGATCCGGCGCTGCTCGACACGCTGTGCGCGGTCGCCCTGTCGGCGCCCTCGAAGAGCGACCTCCAGCAGGGCGATATCGTGATCGTGTCCGACAAGGGCCAGCGCGAGAAGCTCGAGGCCCTGCTGCCCGACAATCCCTGGGTCAAGGCGGCGCCGGTCTTCCTGGTGTTCTGCGGCAACAACCGCCGCCATCGCCTGCTCTTCGAATGGCGCAAGCGGCCGTTCGTGAACGACTATCTCGATCCGTTCTTCAATGCCGCGGTCGATGCCGGGATCGTGCTGGCGACCTTCACCGCCGCCGCCGATCGGGTGGGACTGGG
Source organism: Reyranella sp. (assembly GCF_044224635.1). Taxonomy (GTDB): domain Bacteria; phylum Pseudomonadota; class Alphaproteobacteria; order Reyranellales; family Reyranellaceae; genus Reyranella. Next base: position 81,935 of record NZ_JBGAKA010000032.1, read on the forward strand.
CAGCTGCCCGATCAGCGCCATCCGCAACCATGCCGCCAAGGTCTCGGACATCCTCGGGCTGCCGCAGCACGTCTTTCCGGTGGCGGCGCTGGGCGTCGGCTGGCCATCCTTCGAGGGCGTGATGAGCCCCCGCCTGGGGCTTGACGTCACCGTCCACCGCGACCGCTACGACGAGCGGGGGCTGGCCGACAAGATCGCCGCCTACGACAAGCGACGCGAGGCGGTGCAGCCCTACCGCAGCCAGCGCTATGTCGAGAAGTTCGGCGAAAGCGCCGAATACGGCTGGTCGGAAGACAAGGCCCGGCAATATTCGGTGCCCGAGCGCGCCGATTTCGGAGCATTCGTGCGCAGCAAGGGGTTCAAGCTGGAGTGATCGTGCGTGCTCCCAGCTTCTTACTTTCCTCCCTAAGCGTAGCTTGGGGAGGTGCCACCGTAATCGGGGGCGGAGGGGTCATGAGCAGCGGGACTGCGGCCTCTGACCCCTCCGTCTCGGATTACCGAGACACCTCCCCAGCGAGCTGGGGAGGAGAATGAATCAGCGCGCCTCATCCCGCCGCTGTCTCAGCGCCTCGAGCACGTGCAGCCGGAGCGCGCTCGACAGGTTGGTCGACCCGCCGCCTTCGCCAGCTGCGCGCGCGTGATCGATCTCGGCGATCAGGGTGTTGAACGACAGGCCGCGCGCGTGGGCGAGGGCCGCCAGCTCGGTCCAGAAGGCGTCCTCCAGCGATACCGAGGTGCGATGGCCGTCGATGGTGACCGAGCGCTTGCGCATGGCTCGACTGTGGCAGCGTCAAACCGCCCGCTCAAGCCGCCTTGCCGCCGTCATAGAGCGTGCGTATAAGCGCGCCCAACAACCCCGGACATCCTTATGGAAATTCGTAACGTCGCGATCATCGCGCACGTCGACCATGGAAAGACGACCCTCGTCGACTGCCTGCTGAAGCAGAGCGGCACCTTTCGCGACAACCAGCAGGTCGCCGAGCGGGCGATGGACTCGAACGATCTCGAGCGCGAGCGCGGCATCACCATCCTCGCCAAGGCGACCTCGGTGGTGTGGCGCGACGTGCGCATCAACATCGTCGACACGCCGGGCCACGCCGATTTCGGCGGCGAGGTCGAGCGCATCCTGTCGATGGTCGATGGCGTGGTGCTGCTGGTCGATGCCGCCGAGGGCCCGCTGCCGCAGACCAAGTTCGTGCTCGGCAAGGCGCTCAGGCTCGGCCTGCGGCCGATCGTGCTGATCAACAAGGTCGACCGGCCCGACGCCCGCGCCCACCAGGTGCACGACGAGGTCTTCGACCTGTTCGCCGCCCTCGAGGCGAGCGACCGCCAGCTCGACTTCCCGACCCTGTTCGCCTCGGCCAAACAGGGCTGGGCCGCCGACTCGCTGGAGGCCGCGCGGGTCGACATGTCGCCGCTGTTCGACCTCATCCTGCGCCACGTGCCGGCGCCGCACATCGAGGCCGACAAGCCGTTGCGCATGCTGGTGACGACGCTCGAGTCGGACTCCTTCCTGGGTCGCATCCTGACCGGGCGCATCCAGTCGGGCGTGCTCAAGCCCAACACCATCCTGAAGGCGCTGAGCCGCGACGGCAGCGAGATCGAGCAGGCGCGCGTCACCAAGGTGCTGGCGTTCCGCGGGCTGGAGCGCCAGGCGCTCGACCAGGCCGAGGCCGGCGACATCGTCGCGGTGGCCGGTTTCAAGGCCGCGACCGTGGCCGACACGATCTGCGATCCCGCCGTCGAATGGGCGCTGCCGGCCCAGCCGGTCGATCCGCCGACCTTGGCCATGACCTTCTCGGTCAACGACTCGCCGCTGGCCGGCCGCGAGGGCGACAAGGTGACGACACGCATGATCCGCTCCCGCCTGATGCGCGAGGGCGAAGGCAATGTCGCGATCCGCGTGCGCGACACCGACAACACCGATTCCTACGAGGTCGCCGGCCGCGGCGAGTTGCAACTCGGCGTGCTGATCGAGACCATGCGGCGCGAGGGCTTCGAGCTCGCCGTCGGTCGCCCGCGCGTCTTGTTCGAGAACGACCCGGTGACCGGCCAGCGGCTGGAGCCGATCGAGGAGGTCGTGATCGACGTCGACGACGCCTATACCGGTGTCGTGGTCGAGCAGATCTCGACCCGCAAGGGCGAGCTGCAGGACATGCGGCCGTCGGGCGCCGGCAAGACGCGGCTGGTGTTCCATGCCCCCTCGCGCGGCCTGATCGGCTATCACGGCGAGTTCCTGACCGACACCCGCGGCACCGGCGTGATGAACCGCCTGTTCCACAATTACGGTCCCTACCGTGGCCCGATCCCGGGCCGGCGCAACGGCGCCCTGATCGCCAATGCCGAGGGCACCGCGGTGGCCTATGCGCTGTGGAACCTCGAGGAGCGCGGGCCGATGTTCATCGATCCCGGCATCGCGGTGTACGAGGGCATGCTGATCGGCGAGCACAGCCGCGGCAACGATCTCGACGTCAACGTGTTGAAGGGCAAGCAGCTCACCAATATCCGTGCCGCCGGCAAGGACGAGGCGGTACGGCTCACCCCGCCCCGCCGCATGTCGCTCGAGCAGGCAATCGCCTACATCGAGGATGACGAGCTGGTCGAGGTGACCCCGAAGTCGATCCGTCTGCGCAAGCGCTTCCTCCATCCGGAAGATCGCAAGCGCGCCAAGAAACAGGCGGCTGCCGCCGCCGCAGAATAGGTAGACCCTTGAACAATCGCGATACTTTCGAAGACCGTCTCGAGAACCAGGCCAAGGCCCGGCAGGCCCTGCTCGAGCGCGCCCGGGCGAAGGACCCGACCAACGATCCCGAATTCGCCGCCCGTCAGGAAGCGCGCGCCGCCGCTGCCCGCCTGCGCGAGCAGCGCGAGGAGGAGCGCCGCAACGCCAGGCTCGCCGAACGCGCCAAAGCGATCGCCGACCGCGAGGCCAAGAAGGTCGAGAAGATCAATCGTGAAGCCGAGGAGGCCAAGAGCGCCCTGCGCGCGCAGATCGAGCTGCTGGCCTCGCAGAAGGCGACGCGCGACGCGCGCTATGCCGCGCGCAAGGCCCGCAAGAAGTAGCCCGCTCCCTCCTTTCCTCTCCAGCTTCGCTGCGGAGCTGTCGGCGTATTTCTCATTCCCCTCCCCAGCGAAGCTGGGGAGGAGAAGAAACTACAGCTTGCCGCCGGTCAGCGAGGCGCGCTGGCTGATCTCGATGTGGTTGCCGTCGGGATCGCAGACGAAGGCGTAGCGCACCGTGTCGCCCAGCACGCGCGGCTCGCCGCCCGAGGCCCCGCCGCGCTGGAGGATGCCGGCGTACTCGTGCAGGCAGTCCCATACCTGCACGGTCATGTAGCGATAGCCCGGGCCGCGCCATTCCTGGCTGCGCTCGACCCGTCCGCGCCCGGCGATCACGACCAAGGAATCGCCGCAGCGGTAGCGGCCGTCGCCCGCGCGCTCGAACTGCATGGCGTGGGTCCAGAAGCGGTCGTGCTCATCAGGGTCGTTGACCTTGAGCAGGATGGCGATGCCTTCGACGCCGTGCTCGCCCTTGGGCACCAAGGTCACCTGGTTGCCGTCGGGGTCGGCCAGCGGCCGGCGCGCGGCGAGGCCGTCGCGCGCGATCTCGAGGCTGACGATGCCCGACGGCGGTACGTCGGGCAGGGCGGCGCGCGAATGGTTCATCTTGAGGATGGACCCGTTCATGTGATGGCGATGCTGCTGCATGCCGCCACCCAGCTTGCCCATGTGGTCGTAGGGGAGGCCGACCGTGTGCTGCCAGAAGGCGAGCTGCTCGTCGCGCTTGGTCGAGAACAGGCCGATGTCGAGATGCTGCTTGGCGAGGTTCATGACGCTATCTTGAAGCATCGGCTCGCTTGAAGCATCAACCGGCGAAAGGGGGGAGCGCCGTGAGAGGCTACAGTCTCGGATCCTGCGCCGTCCTGCTGCTGTGCGGTATCGGAGGGGCGCCGGCCGCCCGCGCGCAGGATGCGACCTGGACCGGGACCACGAGCAATTTTACCGCAGCGGCGAACTGGTCGCCGGCCACCGTTCCCAGCGGCACGGCCTTCTTCGGCGGAACCGGCGTTCCCGACATCACCTATTCGGCCAAGACCACCCTGGGCAGCTTCACCTTCAGTCCCGACGCCCAGGCCTTCACCTTCACCTCGGCGAGCGTGGGCAACGGCGTCGTCTTCGACGGCGCAGGCATCGTCGACAATGGCTCGATCGCGCCGCGCTTCAGCAACACCAACGGCGACGCCGTGCCACAAACCTCGGGCCTCACCTTCGCCAGCCAGTCGAGCGCCGGCACGGCCCGGATCGACAACAGCGATGGCGGCATCGTGCTGTTCGCCGCAAACAGCACCGCCGGCAACGCGGTCATCACCAGCACCCGCGGCACCGCGCTGTTCAGCGCCGCCCTGTTCACCGGCATGAGCAATGCGGGCAACGCCCACATCACCAACGACGTCGGCGGCACCGCGCAGTTCAATGCCGGCACGTCGGCCGGCACTGCCACGCTGGTCAACCAGGGCGGCAGCATCGCAACCTTCAGCATCGCGAGCTTCGTCAACGCCTTGCTCAATCCCGCCACCGTGGCCCCCTCGGCCAACGAGGTCGGCATCACGTCGTTCGTCGGCTCGTCGGCCGGAACCGCCCGCATCACCAACAACAGCGGCGGCGTGACGGCCTTCCTGCTCGACAGCACGGCCGGCGCGGCGACGATCGTCACCAATGCCGGCGGGGCGACCTATTTCACCGGTGCGAGCTCGGGCGGTGCGTCCAGCCTGATCGTCAATGCCGGCGGCACGCTCGACCTCACCGCGCACGAAGCAGGCACGCTGACGGCAGGCACGCTCGTGCAGGCGGCCGGCAGCGTCTACCGGATCGCCGTCTCGCCCGGCCAGAGCACCACGCTGGCGTTGAGCGGCACGGCGAGTCTGCAGGGAGCGATCCTGCAGGCGGCGCCCGCCGCGGCGAACTACTGGCGCAATCCGACGTACAAGGTTCTCAGCGCTGCGGGCGGCGTCAGCGGCGCCTTCGCCATCGCGGGCTCCTTCGCCTTCCTCACGCCGACGCTCAGCTACGACGCCAACAATGCCTGGCTCACCCTGTCGCAAAGCTTTGCGCGCGGCGGGCAGACGGCCAACCAGCGTGCGGTCGGCGCGGCGCTCGACCGCTCGGCGCCGTCTGCGAGCGGCGACCTCGACACGGTGATCGGCACGCTGGCCGTGGCCGCGGCCGGACAGGGGCCGCAGGTGCTGAACGCCCTCAGTGGCCAACCCTATGCCGACTTTGCCACCCTGAACGTGCAGACGGGCTACGCTTTCCTGAATGCGGTGAGCGCGCAGATCGCCGCCGTGCGCGCCGGCGCGCCGATGGCCCGCGTGGCGTTGGCCGAAGCGTGCCAGGCGGCCTGCCTCACGGCACCGGGTGGCACGATCGGTGCCTGGATGAGTGCGCTCGGCGGCACGGGCAGCGTGCTGGGCGACGCCAACGCAGGGACCCTGACCTACAATCTCGGTGGCGTGGCTGCAGGGGCGGACTATCGGCCCGATCCCCGCGTGCTGCTCGGCGCCAGCATCGGCTACGTGACGGGATCGCAGTGGGTGAACGGCTTCGACTTGCGCGGCACGACCGATGTCTTCAGCGCCAGCCTCTATGCGTCGTTCGTCGCGGACGCCTTCTACGTCGATGGCGCCGCGGGCTATGCCAACGCCACCAACCGGCTGACGCGCAACATCGTGCTTCCCGGCCTGGCGACGCGGACTGCGAGCGGGCAGGCCAGCATCAACCAATTCCTTGGCCAGATCGAGGCCGGCTACAGGTTCGCGTTCGCTGCGCTGGCGCCCGACCTGTCACTGACGCCCTTCGCACGTCTCCAGGGGGCGACGACGAACCAGCCGGGCTTTGCCGAAAGCGGTGCGGGCTCGCTCAACCTGCTCGTGGCGTCACAGATCACCAACTCGCTGCGCTCGACGCTTGGGGCCGATCTCAAGGCGACCCTCGGACCGATCGATCTCGCGCTCAGGCTCGGCTGGCTGCACGAATATGCCGACACCAGCCGTCCCCTGACGGCATCGTTCGCCGGTGCGCCCGGCATCTCCTACACCCTGCTCGGCGCCATGCCGCAGCGCGACAGCGCTGTGCTCGGCCTCGCCGCCAATGCCACCGTCGCGAGCGCGACGCGCCTCTATCTGCGCTACGAGGGCGAGGTCGGTGGCGGCACCGACAACCACGCGCTCACGCTCGGCTTGCGCCTGTCATGGTGATCTTCAGATCTTCAGCTCGCTGAAGAAATCGTTGCCTTTGTCGTCGGTGACGACGAAGGCGGGGAAGTTCTCGACCTGGATGCGCCAGATCGCTTCCATGCCAAGCTCGGGGTATTCGAGGACCTCGACCTTCCTGATGCAGTTCTTGGCCAGGATGGCGGCCGGGCCGCCGATCGAACCGAGGTAGAAGCCCTTGTGCTTCTTGCAGGCGTCGACCACCGCCTTGCTGCGATTGCCCTTGGCCAGCATGACCATCGAGCCGCCATTGGCCTGGAACAAATCGACGTAGGAATCCATGCGGCCGGCGGTGGTCGGGCCGAACGAGCCCGACGGCATGCCCTGCGGCGTCTTGGCGGGACCGGCATAGTAGACCGGGAACTGCTTGAAGTAGTCGGGCAGGCCCTCGCCGCGATCGAGCCGCTCCTTGAGCTTGGCATGCGCCGAATCGCGCGCCACGATCAGCGTGCCGGTGAGATTGACGCGCGTCTTCACGGGATAGCGGGTCAGCACCGACAGGGTGTGCGCCATGCCCTTGTCGAGATCGACCGAGACGACGTCGCCGGACAGCTGCTGCGGCTCGACGTCGGGCAGGAAATGCGCCGGGTTGGTCTCGAGCTGCTCGAGGTAGATGCCGTCCCTGGTGATCTTGCCCAGCGCCTGGCGATCGGCCGAGCACGAGACGCCGATGCCGATCGGCACCGAGGCGCCGTGGCGCGCGATGCGGATCACGCGCACGTCGTGGCAGAAATATTTGCCGCCGAACTGCGCGCCGATGCCCATCTTGCGCGTCAGCTCGAGCACCTTCTGCTCCATCTCGCGATCGCGGATGGCCACGCCCTTGTTGTTGCCCTCGCCCGGCAGGTCGTCGAGGTAGCGCGTCGAGGCGAGCTTCACCGTCTTGAGGTTCATCTCGGCCGAGGTGCCGCCGACGACGATGGCGAGGTGATAGGGCGGGCAGGCGGCGGTGCCCAGCGTGCGGATCTGGGTGTCGAGGAATTTCAGCAGCGCCGCCTCGTTCAGCACCGCCGGCGTCTGCTGGTGCAGGTAGCTCTTGTTGGCCGAGCCGCCGCCCTTGGCGATGAACAGGAATTTGTAGGCGTCGCCATCGGTGGCGTAGATGTCGATCTGGGCTGGCAGGTTGGTGCCGGTCTGCACTTCCTTGAACATCGACAGCGGCGAGACCTGCGAGTAGCGCAGGTTGGTCTCAGTGTAGGTCTTGTAGACGCCCTTGGCGATCGCCGCCTCGTCGCCGCCGCCGGTCCAAACCGCCTGGCCCTTCTTGCCCATGACGATGGCGGTGCCGGTGTCTTGGCACATCGGCAGTTCGCCGCCGGCGGCGATGTTGGCGTTCTTCAGCAGCTCCAGCGCCACGTACTTGTCGTTGTCCGATGCCTCGCCGTCATCGAGGATCGAGCGCAACTGGGCGAGGTGGCCGGGCCGCAGCAGGTGCGAGATGTCCTTGAACGCCTGGGCGGTCAGCAGGGTCAGCGCCTCCGGCTCGACGGTCAGCACGTCGCGGCCGTTGAACCGGGTCGTGGCGACGAAATCCGAGCTGAGCTTGCGGTAGGGCGTGGCGTCCTGACCGCTGGGGAACATCTCCTGGAACTGGAATTCGGGCATGACCTTCTCCTGACGCGCTGGCCTCCTGATGCGCCGACTAGGAGGCGCGCATCTCGGCAGCGCGCGGCGGCATCCCTGCCGCAAGCGCGCCGCGCCGTCCACCTACTTCTTGCGGAAGCTGTCTAGCTTGACGACCTTCGAGGCGGGATCCTCGGGCTTGCCGTCTTCCGGCGGCTCCTTCGCCGGCGTGGCCTCGTCGCTGGTCGGCGCGGCGAGCGGCGGCCGCTTCTCGGGCGCCGGCAGCGATGTCGTCGGCGTCGCTTTCTCGGCCTTGTCGGCGGCGGCCGCCTTGTCCTTGCGGTCGAACTGCAGACCGAATCGCACCGACGGGTCGACGAAGGCGGAGAGGGCGGTGAAGGGTACGCGGATGCGTTCCTGCTGCTTGTTGAAGCTCACCGTCACTTCGAAGAAGTCCGAGCCGAGGAGGAGATCCCAGTACTGGTGCTGCAGCACGATGGTCATCTCTTCCGGATATTTGGCGCGCAGGTAGTCGGGCAGCGAGACGCCCGGATCGTTGCTGCGGAAGGAGATGTAGAAATGATGCGAGCCCGGCAGACCCTTCTCCGCCACTTGCGTCAACACGCGTCGGACGACGCTGCGCAACGCATCGTCGACGAGAGCGTCGTAGTGAAACCGATCGTTCATTGGCCTGTTGGAAATCTTGTTGAAAGCATCGACCCGCGTCGCGGCGGAGTCAACGCTGCCAATAGCTTGCAATTGGGGCAAAGGAAAGTGGGAGGGCTTCTGTTGCCCGGTGCCCTCCCGAACCGCGCTTACGTCCGCTGTTTAGGCGGCAGCAGCGAGTGCAACGTCGTTATCGTTGGCACTTGTGTGTGGCCCGTCACGGCGGAACCATACCGGGCAAAAACCGCGCCTTTACCACGCTCGTCGATCCTGGTTCGCCCCCATCGACTCCGCCCCGCGAGGAGCGGAGGAAAATTGGTGGAGGCGCCGGGTACTGCCCCCGGGTCCGAAACGCTTATGCCACGCGGCGTTTATCGCCATAGTCGGTT
>NZ_JBGAKA010000002.1:0-360942 GCF_044224635.1 Reyranella sp.
GCGATCTTCAATGCCCAGCAATACTTCCAGTCGGCGCGCATCGTCGTCGGCATGCTGGCGATCGGCATCGTCTGGCTGATCATGGACCGCTTCCTGCTGCGGCCCATCGAGCTGCGCACGACGATGCGCTGGGGCCTGATTCGGGACGGCCTCGACAAGAGCTAAAGCGCGACGGATAGTGCACGGACGCACGGTCGAAACAGACCAGGACCAGGTTGCGAGAGTTTCATCAACTGCCATCCTCTCGCTGGTTCACGGCAAATCGAGAATGCTTGATGTCGCGATCGACGTACTGAGGCAGATGTCCCGGTAGCCCCATCGGAATGATCGCTCATGGAATGACGGACACTGGGACAATGTCCCGTTCTATTCGCCGCGGAGGAGACGATACGCGCGATTCTGTTGAGACGGAACGTCTCAGCCGCGAACCGTCGCTCGACATGGCAAGGGCCGGCGCGCTGCACATCGCCCACCCAATCCAACAGGCTGATTGTGCGCTCCAGCAAGGAGATTGGTGTTGGGGCGAACTGACCGGGCAGCCGGCGGTTCGCCAAGCGCGATTCCGAGCCGAACGGAGATGCAGCCTGTCAGGCAGCCAAGGTCACTCGGCTTTCGTGTGGGCCCGAATGCATCGTTCAGTCTGAACGGGATTCAGCAGAATTGAAAGGCCGCTGCCGATATACTCCCTCAATGTCATGCGCGGGAGACGCCAGGCGGACAGCGCCCAGCCCTGTATCAGCAACAGGATCTGATATGTGAGCATCCGCGCCTCGACGCGGTGAAACAGACCCGCCTTCACGCAGGCGACGATCCTGTCCTCGATCAGCTTCGTCGTCGCCATGTCCTTGTCGAGGATCTGCCTGCGTTGCCGAGGCGAAAGCACGTGGAACTCGCGATATCCGATCAGCCAGGCCTGACGCCTTTCGTCGACCACCCGGGCAAAGGCGTGAACCGCCGCGGTGAACTGCTCGAACGGATCGCTCTTGCCCGATACCGCGACAGGGACCTCGCGCCCGTAGGCATCCAGCACGTCGTTCATCGAGGCGATCAACAGATCTTCCTTGTCGTGAAAATAATCGTAGATCTGGCCGACGCTCATCTTCGCCGTGTCGGCGATGCTCTGCATGGTCGTGGCGCGGTAGCCATCATTGGCGAACCGTTCGATCGCCGCCTTGCATATCCGGCTGCGCCGCGCCTCGATCATCGCATCCGTGCGCCTGGGCCGGCCCCGCGAGGGCGCGTCCGACCGGGTAGAAGGCTTGGTTGGTCGCTTCACGCGTCGAAGGCTCCCGTAGAAACTGGCACGACAAGGTAGGCGGCGCAGAGCCGTCCTATCAAGTTCGTGCTGGCGGTTATGCAGATTGGTCTTGACGTCGAAATTAAAATGAACTTTTGTTCATTTTAATGACATGCCCGTGCAAGGCATGGACTGGGAGGGACATGACATTGACGACCGCTCGGCCCGTGGCTTACGGCGTCGGTGCCCTTGGCATGTCCGGAGCGCTCATCGACGAGGGCGTCGTGTTCCCGCGTGACGTGATCGCGGGCTACGCATCGTCCGGCCTCTGGTGCCAACGCGACATCTTCAGCATCCTCGAGGACGTTGCGGGGCAAACCCCGGACAAGCCTCTGATCGTCGATCGATTTGGCAGCCTGAGCTATGCCTCGGCTCTGCAGCAAAGCGAATTGATCGCGCGCAATCTCGCGGCGCTGGGCGTACGGCCGGGCGATCGCATGGCCGTGCAGCTGCCGAACTGGCGGCACTTCCCGCTGCTGGAGTATGCGGCGGCACGGCTCGGCGCCATCATGGTGCCATTGCCGCCGATCTATCGTCAGCGCGAGCTGCGGCTGATGCTGGGGCTCGCCGCACCGGTTGTCGCGGTCTGCGCCGAGATCTTCCGGGGCTTCGATCATGCCGCCATGTTTCGTGAGCTGCAGCAGGAGGTTCCGGTCATCAGGCACCTGATCGTGGCGGGTGACTCGACTCCGGCAGGCGCGCTCCCCTTCGATCGGTTGCTGGCTCCTTGCGATGCCGATCTGCCGCCGTTGCCGGATCCGAATGCGATCACCGAGATCGCCTTCACCTCCGGCACCACGGGCGAGCCGAAGGGAGTGATGCACACCGCCAATACACTGCTCAGCACGCTGACTGGTCTCGCCGACGACCAGAAGCTCGGCGCCGACACCGTCATCCTGATGGCATCGACCTTCGGGCATCAGACCGGCTTTGCCTTCGGCGGCCAGCTGCCGGTGCTGCTCGGCGGCACCGTCGTGCTCATGGAACGATGGGAAGCCAAGGACGGGATCGCGCTCATCGATCGGGAGAAGGTGACGTGGATGATGGGGGCCACGCCTTTCCTGCAGGATGTCACGGAGGCCGTGGAGGCCGGCGCTGGCCACTGCAGCAGCCTCGAGGTCTTTCTCTGCTCGGGCGCGCCGGTCCCGCGGCCGCTGCTCGCGAAGGCAAACACCGTGTTGCGCGCCAAGGTCGTCTCCGGCTGGGGCATGACCGAGGTGGGCCTCGCTACATTGACGCGGATCGACGATCGCCCGGAACGGATCGTCGGATCCGACGGCCGCCCGTTGCCCGGCATGGAGATTCGCGTCGTGGACGCGGAAGACCAGCCCCTGCCCTGCGCCGTGGAGGGCGAGCTGCAATGTCGCGGTCCATCGGTGTTCGCCGGCTACTGGCAGCGGCCGGAGCTGACGGCAGCCAGCTTTGCCGCGGGAAGCACGCCGTCAGAAAGCGGCTGGCTGCGCACCGGGGACCGCGCGCAACGCGACGTCGATGGCTACATCCGGATCACCGGCCGAAGCAAGGACATCATCGTCCGCGGCGGCGAGAACATTCCGGTCGTCGAGGTCGAGGATCTGCTGCACAAGCATCCGGACGTGCTTCGGGTGGCGATCGTCGCCGTCCCCGATCCTCGCTTCCAGGAGCGTGCCTGCGCCGTGATCGTCCCCCGGGAGGGCGCTGCCTTCGATATCTCGAAGATGCGTGCCTATCTCGAGTCGGTGCGCCTGGCGCGGCAGTACTTTCCGGAACATCTGGTCGTGCTGGCCGATCTGCCCATGACCCCGAGCGGCAAGGTGCAGAAGTTCCTGCTGCGCAAGACGGTCCTCGAGATCATCGGGCTTGCCGATGTCACGTTTCCCCAGACCATGAGCGTCGCCACGGTGCGCCAATCGAATTGTGAAAGCCGGCCGAATGAAGAATGATATCGCGATCGTGGGTGTCGGACAGACTAAGCCGGTGCGCCGCAGCGATCGCGACTTGCGGGCGCTCGTCACGGAAGCGGTTCAGCTCGCGCTCGAGGATGCCGGTATCGAGCCGCACGAAGTCGACGGTGTCATCAGCGATGGCGTGATCATGCCGGCGACCGTGCCACGCGAGTATGTTGCCGCTCAATTCGGCATGACGCGCCGTTTCGATGGCGGCATGTCCTACGGCGGCGCCGGCTCGGTCTGCGCGCCCTTGCTTGCCCGCCTGGCCCTCGACGCCGGGCTGGCCGATGTCGTCGTGTACTATTTCGGCGTGGATTGGGGCAGCCGCGACAGCGGGCCCTACGGCTTTCACCACATCTACCCTGCGAAGATGGCGTTCGAGAAGCCGGTCGGCTTCAACGGCCAACCGTCCTACTTCGCCCTCTGGGCACGACGCTACATGCACGAGTATGGCCTGACGGAAGCCGATCTCGCCGCGATCGCCACGAACCAGCGCGCCAACGCCATCCGCAATGGCCGTGCCCAGCTGCAGAAGCCGCTGAGCATCGCCGACTACCGGGCCTCGCGCATGATCTCCGATCCGCTGCGCGCCGCCGATTGCTGCGTGATCACCGATGGCGCAGCAGCGCTCGTCATGACGCGCCTCGATCGTGCGCGGGACTGCCGCAAGCGACCTGTCCGCGTGCTCGGCTGCGGCTTTGCCAGCGAAGCCATGAGCGCAGACGATGTCTTCACTCAGAAGCCGCAGCAGCTGACCATTCCGGGCGCCCGCGAAGCCTGTGACCGGGCGCTGGGCGAGGCCGGCATCGGTCTCGACGCCGTGAGCTTCGCCGAGATCTACGATTGCTTCACCATCTCCTGCCTGATGCAGATCGAGGATCTGGGATTCTGCAGGAAGGGAGAGGCCGGCGCCTTCATCCGCGAGAAGGGCATCGGCATCGACGGTGCGCTGCCGGTGAACACGCATGGCGGGCTGCTCGCCCATTCCTATCTGCTCGGGGCGGAGCACGTCGTCGAGGCGGTCCGCCAGGTGCGCGGCGAAGCCGGTGCGGCGCAGGTGACAAATGCGGAGGTCGGGCTGGTGGCCGGGCTTTCCGTGCCCGACTACGGTGTCTTGTTGCTTGGGCGGTAAGGGTACGACAATGGCGATTGGCCACAGAGCCGAGTTCGAGGGTCATTTCGACCACCTGTCCGCCGGTGCGCTGGCATTCCCGGTCTGCCGGGATTGCGCGAAGATGCATTGGTATCCAATGACGCTTTGCCCGCATTGCCAAAGCAGCCGGCTTTCGTGGCGGCCGGTGCGGGGCGTTGGCGAAATCTGGAGCTGGACGATCGTGCGGCATGCCTTCGATCAGAGCCAAGCCGGCAAGCTTCCCTATGTGGTCGCGCTGGTCTGCTTCGCGGACGCTCCGGGCATCCGGCTCGTTGCCAACATCGAGGGGGTAGCCGAAGCAGATCTGCGAATCGGCCTGCCGGTCCGCCTCATGCCTCCTGCCGACGGCCAGCCATTGACCCGGCCGGTCTTCGGTCCGTTGCGCGCGGGTCAAGCCTCGTTGGCCTGAGTCGCTGCCGGTGCGACGACGACGAGCTGCCCCCTTGGTTGGGACAACGCTCAGCGCAGAGCGAGCACGCGGCGGCGCTGGATGAGGTAGAGCATGCCCAGCAGCATCAGATTGAGCAGGTTGAAGCCGAGCGCGGCCTGGAACGCGGCGCGATAGGACAGCGTGGCGTCGAAGATCACGCCACCCAGCCAGCCACCGACCGCCATGCCGGCCATGGCGAACAGCATGACGATGCCGAGCCGCCAGCCGGCCAGCGTAGGCCCATAGAGCTTGCGCAGGATCAGGGCGTAGCCCTGGACGATGGCGATGTACGGGATGCCGTGGATCACCGACACCGTGTAGAGGCTGAACAGCCCGTTCACGGCCAGGAAGCCCGACAGGGATACCACCTGGATCAGCGAGCAGAGCAGGCTCACCGTGATCGGGCTGATGTAGTCGGCGAGCCGGCCGAAGGCGAAGGTCGAGGCGACGGCGGTCAGCAGGATCAGCGCCACCGCCTCCGAGCCGCGCGCGGGGGCGAAGCCGAGATCGCCGCAGAACGCCACCATGTGCACGAACGGCACGGCCATCGCCGTGCAGCAGCAGAAGCCGGCAGCCGACAAGAGCGCCATCAGGGCGGAGGACGGCATCGGCAACGCCGAATGATCCTCGCGCGCCTTGTGGCCGCGGCGCACCAGCGGCGAGGGCCGGATATAGAGGGCAAACAGGAACATCAGGCTGCCCGAGACGGCGCCGTAGATCACCAGCGACTGGCGCCAGCCGACATCGGGCAGCAGCCAGGCATAGACTTGCGGCCAGATGAATCCGGAGAGCGCCGGACCGACCGAGATCAGCGACACGGCGAGGCTGCGCCGGCGGTCGAACCAGCCCTGGATGTTGTTCATCGCCGGCGTGAAGGTGGCCGAGTTGCCGAGGAAGCCCAGCGGCAGCATGTAGCCGACGTAGAGCGCCAGCTCGCCGCCGCTGGTCGCGATCCAGCCGCCGGCGAAGATCGACACGCCGGCGATCAGCAGCGGCACGCGCGGGCTGGTGCGGTCGGCCAGCCAGCCCATCATCACGCCGCCGAAGCCCATGGCGATGAAGCCCAGCATATAGGCGAGCGACGGCACCGAGCGGCGGTCGCCGAACTCGGCGGCGATCTCCTTCAACCCGACCACCGGCAGGTAGATCGAGCCGCCGCCCAGCACGATGCACAGCACCGACACGACGGCGAGCCGCCAGGCATAGGCGCTGTCGACGCCGTAGCGATCACGAACGACTGACCCGACCATTACGCGGACCCGACCATTAATCACCACTCATCGCCGGAAACGCGCCCTCATTCTCCTCCCCAGCTTCGCTGGGGAGGTGTCCGCGTCTTCGCGGACGGAGGGGTCATAGGCCACAGTCCCGCTGCTCATGACCCCTCCGTCGCCGTAAGACGGCGACACCTCCCCAGCGAAGCTGGGGAGGAGAATGAGAACGCGCCCTCAGCATGCTCACTCCCTCCCCAGAACCGCGGCGGCGGCCTTCTCGGCGTCGATCTCCTGGTCGTCGTCCATCAGCACGGTGACCTTGCGCAACGTGCCGGTGAAGGCGAACGGCGCCTCGTAGTGCGACACCGGGCTGTTGCGGTCGCGGCCGATGTCGAGGCCGGACCACGAGATGAAGCTCACGAAGCCGTGCTGGGTGTCGAAGCCGCCGACCGCCTCGCCGTCGATCAGCAGGGTGGCGACGTTGCGTCCCTGGTTGCGCCGCATGCGCACGCCGAGCCGCCGGTTGCCGGCCGCCACCGGCCGGTCCGACGTGATCAGGTGATGCTCGCCGCCGATGTTCATGTCGTAGCAGAGCCTGCCTTCCTTGACGTAGAGCGAGTAGCCGCCAGTCATGTCGCCGTGGGCGATCAGCACGCCCGCGGTGGCCGGCCCGTCGATCCGCGCGTCGGCCTCGATCGTGTAGGTGCGGTTGCGCACGTCGGGCGCCACGTCGGTCGGCACATGGCCCATCCCGGCATGGAACACGAAGCGGTTGCGCGGCCCGTGGAAGCGCTTGGCGTTGTCGGCGAAGCGCGGCGCGAAGCGGTCGTCGAGCGGCAGCACCTTGCAACGCTCGGCCTGGCGCCACCACTCCGCGATCATCTTCTCGAGTCGCCCGGGCTCGCGCCCGACCAGGTCATCGACCTCGTTGAAGTCGCGATCGAGGTGGTAGAGCTCCCACTTGTCGCCGTCGAACGGCGCGCCCGGCGGATGGAACGACACCGCCTTCCAGCCGCCCTGCACCAGGCCGCGATGGCCGAACATCTCGAAATACTGCGGCTTGCTCTTGGAGCGTGCCCTGGGATTGGCGAGGGAGGCAGCGAAGCTGGTGCCCTCGATCGGCATCTGCTTGACGCCATTGATCATGCGCGGCGGCTTGACACCGACCACGTCGAGCAGGGTCGGCACGAGATCGCTGGCATGGCAGAACTGGCCGCGCAGCTCGCCGCGGGCGGCGATGCCCTTGCTCCACGCCATCACCAGCGGATCGCGGATGCCGCCGCCATGAGTGTTCTGCTTGTAGCGCCGCAGCGGCGTGTTGGCCGCCATCGCCCAGCCCAGCGGAAAGTTGGAATGGGTATCCGGCCCGCCGATATCGTCGATGCGGGCGATCTTCTCTTCCATCGGCTCGCGCCGCAGGTTGTACGGCCCCATGGCGTTGATCATGCCGAACGGCCCGCCCTCCTGGCTGGCGCCGTTGTCCGACAGGATGATGACCAGGGTGTCGTCGAGCTGGCCTGCGCGCTCGAGGAAGCCCAGCAGGCGGGCGATGTGCTGGTCGGCATGGTCGAGCATCGCCGCATAGGCCGCCTGCAGGCGAGTGAACAGACGCTTCTCGCCGTCGGCGCACTCGGCCCACGCCCGCACCATGTCGTTGCGCGGCGGCAGGCGGGTGTTCTTGGGCACGATGCCGAGCTCGACCTGGCGCGCCAGCCGGCGCTCACGCTCGGCGTCCCAGCCGTCGGCGAACACCGCGTCGTACTTGGCGATCAGGTCGGCCGGCGCCTGGTGCGGCGCGTGGCAGGCGCCGAGCGCCAGCCAGGTCAGCCACGGCGTCGCTTCATTGTCGGCGACGTGATCGGCGAGGTAGCGGATCGCCTGGTCGACCAGGTCGGCAGTCAGGTGATAGCCCGTGGCGAAAGTGCCGGGCGGATCGACCGGCGTGTTGTCGCGCACCAGCTCGGGCGCGTACTGGTCGGTCTCGGCATCCATGAAGCCGTAGTAGCGGTCGAAGCCGCGGCCGAGCGGCCAGCCGTCGAACGGACCGGTGGCGCCCGACTCGGTGAGCGGCGTCACGTGCCACTTGCCCAGCATGTAGTTGCGATAGCCGTGCGGGCGCAGCATCTCGGCGATGGTGCCGGCCTCGCGCGCGATCTTGCCGCGATAGCCGGGATAGCCCGAATCGAAATTGGCCAGGCAGCCGACGCCGACCGAATGGTGGTTGCGGCCGGTCAGAAGGGCGGCGCGCGTGGTCGAGCACATCGCCGTGGTGTGGAAAGCGCTGTAGCGCAGGCCGCGGCCGGCGACGGCGTCGATCGCCGGCGTGGCGATCGGCGAGCCGTAGCAGCCGAAATCCGAGAAGCCGACGTCATCGAACAGGATGACCAGGATGTTGGGCGCCCCGGACGGCCGTTTCGGCGCCGCCGGCCAATGCGGCTGCGAGTCCGCGACCGTGCGGCCGATCTTGTGTGTCATGCGCGTCCCTTCTCCCGAGTCAGACTTGTCCAGCACCCGGTCCGCGCAATCAACTTGTGACGCCTCATGGCTCGGGCTAGGGAAAGTTATGGCTCAATTCACCTCCGACGGCCTAGCCCTCGCCTATGACGAATTCGGCCCTGCCGATGCCCGCAAGGCGATGGTGCTGGTGCATGGCTTCTCGTCCAACCGCTACGAGAACTGGAAGCGCATGGGTTGGTACGACGCCATCGTTGCTAAGGGCCTGCGCGGCTTCGCGCTGGACTGCCGCGGTCACGGCGAGAGCGCCAAGCCGCACGATCCGGCGCTCTACGACCGTGCGGCAATGGCGCACGACGTGTTCAACCTGCTCGACCATGCCGGCGTCGAGCGCGCCCACCTGCTGGGCTTCTCGATGGGCGCGCACATCGCTCTCACCGCCGCGCTCATGGACGGCGGCCGCATCGACCACCTGGTGGTGGCGGGCGTCGGCGGCCGGATCTTCGACCCGCCGCGCGAGCCCGGCGCCATGGCAAAAGCCATGGAGGCGGCCTCGCCCGACGAGATCAGCGATCCGATGCTCAAGAGCTTCCGCCACTTCGCCGACGAACAGAAGGAGGACCGGCTGGCGCTGGCCGCCTGCTCGCGTGGCGGTCGCACGGAACTGACGCGCGACGCCCTGATGGCAATCCGCCGCCCGACCCTGGTGATCGCCGGCGCGCGCGACCAGCTCGCCGGCCCGCCGCAGGGCCTGGCCGACGCCATCACCGGCGCCAAGGCGGTGACGATCCCGGGTTGCGATCATTTCTCGATGATCGCGCACGGCCTGTTCAAGGCGAGCGTGTTCGATTTCTTCGACGGCTGGCTCGAGTGAGGGCCAGCACGACCGACACAGGGCTTTCGCATATGTCATTTCCTCCGTCATCCCGAGCAGAGCCGCCCGGAGGGCGGCGCAGTCGAGGGACCCTTCTTTGTCGACAGCAAGAAAGGTCCCTCCACTACGCCGCGCTACGCTCGGCTTCGGTCGGGATGACGAGGTTTATTGTCAGATGCGAACGCCCTACCGACTGACGGAGGGCTGCAATGGCCAAGGTCTCGTTCAAGAGCATCCGCGAGCGCGCGGCCAAGCGCAAAGGCGGCGACAAGATGCTGGCGAGCCTGATGCCCAAGAAGCCCGACAACAAGGCGCTGGCCAAGCTCGGCGACGATCGCGTGCTGTCGGAGATGGCCTGCCGGGTCTTCTCCGCGGGCTTCGTGTGGAACGTGATCGACCAGAAATGGCCGGGCTTCGAGGAGGCGTTCCTCGCGTTCAACCCCAGGCGCCTGCTGTTCCAGCCGGCCGAGTTCTGGGAGAAGCTCGCCTCCGACAAGCGCATCGTGCGCAACCCGCAGAAGATCAGGTCGGTGCGCGAGAATGCCAGGTTCGTGATGGAGATCGCCCAGGAGCATGGCAGCTTCGGCAAGTTCCTCGCCGACTGGCCGGCCGACGACCAGGCCGGGCTGCTCGAGGTGCTGGCCAAGCGCGGCTCACGGCTGGGCGGCTATAGCGGCCAGTACCTGCTGCGCT
This sequence comes from Reyranella sp., assembly GCF_044224635.1. Lineage (GTDB taxonomy): Bacteria > Pseudomonadota > Alphaproteobacteria > Reyranellales > Reyranellaceae > Reyranella. Next base: position 10,044 of record NZ_JBGAKA010000002.1, read on the forward strand.
TCCTCGGCTGGGACGCTTTCGTGCTGTCGGGCGACGTGCTGCTCTGCCTGCGCGATTCCGGCGTTCCGCTTTCCGCCACCGGCACCAGCAAGAAGGATCTCAAGGCGGCGCAGACCCAGATGGTCGCCTGGGCCAAGGAGGCGAATCTGCCGGTCACCCATGTCTCGCGCATCTGCGCCCTGTCGATCGGCGAGAACCACGATGTCGCGCGGCTGAAGGAAGTCATGCAACTATGACCAACCTCCTGCTGATCAACCCCAACACGACGCGCTCGATCACCAACCTTGTCCTTAAAGTCGCGCGGAGCTTCGCCGGCAAGGGCACGCGGCTGCGCGCCGTCACCGGCGCCTTCGGGCCGCGCTACATCGCCTCGCGCGTCGGCTACGCGATCGCCGGCCACGCCGCGGTCGACGCCTATGCCGGCGACCGCGGCGCCAAGGACGCCGTCGTGCTGGCCTGCTTCGGCGATCCCGGCCTCGCCGCTTTGCGGGAGATCGCATCCGTGCCGGTGGTCGGCATGGCCGACGCCTCGGTGCTGCAGGCCTGCGCGCTCGGCGATCGCTTCTCGATCGTCACCGGCGGCGAGCGCTGGAAAGAGATGCTGGAGGAGTTCGTCGCCCAGCGCGGCCTCGCGAGCCGGCTCGCCTCGGTGCGCACCGTGGCGCCGACCGGCGCCGACATCGCCCGCGATCCCAAGGCAGCCCTGCAGCTGCTGGCCGACGGCTGCAACGCCTGCGCCCACGAGGACGGCGCCGACGTCGTCATCCTGGGTGGCGCCGGCCTGGCAGGCCTCGCGACCCGGCTGAAGCCCATGGTCGAGGCGCCCCTGCTCGACGGCGTCGCCTGCGCGATTGCGCAGGCCGAAGGCTTGGCGCAGCAGCACCTCGCCGGGCTCGGCAACCCGCCCGCACCGGTCGAGAGCATCAGGCTGTCGAAGGCGCTGACACGGCTGCTGGCGCGGAAGTGACCTCCTCAGCCTCGACCATCCCCTCATCCTGAGGAGCCGCGCCTAACGCGGCGTCTCGAAGGATGGGCCACAAGCAAGGTTTCGTTGCCGATCCTTCGAGACGCGCCCTTCGGGCGCTCCTCAGGATGAGGTCATTGGGCTGCCCTGATGACGGGGCCCGAGCGCACCGAGGGATCCTTCATCACCTGCCGTCATCACGACGATTTCGCTTTACTCGACAGGCCCTTGGATCGAGGGTCGTGCCATGCGGTTGATCAGTTTTCGCCATGCGGGCGCAGCCAAGATTGGCGCGGTCGTCGAGGGCGGTATTGTCGATTTGTCGGCGCGGACATCGGCGCGCTGGCCCAGCCTGCGCATGGCAATCGCGGGCAAGGCGCTGGGCGAGCTGGCAGCGGCACTCAAGGGCGCCTCGGCCGACCTGTCGTTCGACGACGTCGAGCTGCAACCGGTGATCCCCGATCCCGACAAGATCCTCTGCGTCGGCCTCAACTATGCGAGCCATGTCGGCGAGGTCGGCCGCCAGTTGCCGACCGTGCCCAGCGTCTTCTCGCGCCTGCACAACACGCTGGTGGCGCATGGCGGCGACATCGTGCGGCCGCGCGCCTCGATCGATTTCGACTTCGAGGGCGAGCTCGCCGTGATCATCGGCGAGCGCTGCCGCCACGTGTCGCGCGCCAGCGCGCTGTCGGTGATCGCCGGCTACACCTGCTTTCTCGACGGCAGCGTGCGCGACTTCCAGAAGCACTCGGTGACCGCCGGCAAGAACTTTCCGGCGACCGGCCCGCTCGGGCCGTGGCTCGTCACCTCGGACGTCGTCAGCGACCCGCAGCGGCTCGAGCTCACCACGCGCCTCAACGGCACCGTCGTGCAGCACGACACCACCGACCACATGATCTTCGACGTCGCCACCATCATCGAGTACCTGTCGACCGTGACCTGGCTGGAGCCGGGCGACGTCATCGCCACCGGCACGCCCGACGGCGTCGGGCTGGGCCGCAAGCCGCCGCTCTGGATGAAGGCTGGCGACAAGGTCGAGGTCGAGATCTCCGGCATCGGAAAGTTGAACGTCAATGTTGTCGATGAGTGAATAGATGTCGTCGACAAGTGAACCGATCGGCCTTGCGGCCGAGAGTGATCCGGCAACCGCGAAGAAATGGCACGATGCCAAGGTGATCGCCCTGGTGGCGATCGCCCATTTCACCAGTCACGTCCACATCATGCTGCTGCCGCCGATCTTCGGCCAGGTGAAGGACGCGTTCGGCGTGAGCTACATCGAGGTCGGCCTGGCTCTCACCGCGTTCAACGTCGCCTCGGCGCTGCTGCAGACCCCGGCCGGCTTCCTGGTCGACCGCATCGGCCCGCGCCTGATGCTGACCGGCGGGCTGGTGCTCGGCGCCGTCGCCATTGCCGCCGCCGCGGTGCTGCCGGGCTACTGGCTGTTCGTCATCGCCTATGGCCTGCTCGGTCTCGCCAACACGGTCTACCATCCGGCCGACTACGCCATCCTCTCGGCCACCATCGATTCGAAGAAGATCGGCAAGGCGTTCTCGATCCACACCTTCGCCGGCTACCTCGGCTCGGGTGTGACGCCGGCGATGGTGCTGGCCTGCGCCGCGCTGTGGGACTGGCATGGCGCCTTCCTGTTCGCCGCCGGCCTCTCCTTCGCGGTGGCGCTGCTTATCATGGTCGCCGGCAGCGTGCTGCCGCGAACCATTGACAGGCCGAGGGCCGCGGCACCGGGACCGGCACTTGGGTCGGTCGAGCACGACACCAAGGTCGGCCTCGAGCTGCTGCTCTCCGCGCCGATCCTGCGCAACCTGCTGTTCTTCTTCTGTCTCGCCATGGCCAATGGGGGCATCCAGACCTTCAGTGTCGTCGGCCTCGGCGCGATCCACGGCACGCCGGGCTCGGTCGCCAACGTCGGACTGTCCGGCTTCCTGCTGTTCAGCGCCGCGGGCGTGCTGCTGGGCGGCATCATCGCCGATCGCACGCCGCACCACGAGCGCGTGGCGGCGATAGGCTTCGCCTGCACATCGACCATGGCCATCCTGATGGCGTGGGTGAACATGCCGGCCGTCGTGCTGATCACCGTGATGTCGGTCGGCGGCTTGCTGAACGGCATCATTCAGCCGTCGCGCGACATGATGGTGCGCGCCGTCACCCCGATCGGCTCGTTCGGCAAGGTGTTCGGCTTCGTCTCGACCGGCTTCAACCTCGGCGGCATGACCTCGCCGCTGCTCTATGGCTGGCTGATGGACCGACACGAGCCGCGCGCCATCTTCATGATCGTCGTCGGCTTCATCCTCCTCGCGCTGGTGACCGCGATCACCCGCGCCAAACCGCAGGCCAAGGCAGCATGGACTCACTGACCACCCCCGTGCCCGACATCTCCCGCAGCGAGGCGCTGCGTCGCCGCTATGGTTCGATCCTGCCGGCTGCCGATGGGCCGTGGAACGAGACCATCGCCGGCCTGCTCGACCATCGCTCGGTGCGCGGCTTCCTGCCCGACGCCGTGCCGGCCGGCACGCTCGAGACCCTGATCGCCGCCGCGCAGTCGGCCGCCACCAGCTCCAACATGCAGCTGTGGTCGGCCATCACGATCGACGATCCGGCGACGCGCAAGGAGCTGGCCACGCTCGCCGGCAACCAGAAGCACATCGAGGATTGCCCGCTCTATCTCTGCTGGATCGCCGACCTGTCGCGCAACCAGCGCCTCAGCGAAGCCGAGCAGGTCGACTTCGAATCGCTGCCCTGGCTTGAGACCTTCATGGTGGCCTGCATCGATGCAGCGCTGGCCGCGCAGAACGCCGTGGTCGCCGCCAACTCGCTCGGCCTGCGCACCGTCTATATCGGCGCCATGCGCAACGATCCGGCGAGGGTCGCCGAGCTGCTCGGCCTGCCGCCGAAATCGTTCGTCGTGTTCGGCCTGTGCGTCGGCTACGCCGACCCTGCGGCCAAGCACGAGGTCAAGCCGCGCCTGCCGCAATCGACGGTGCTGCATCGCGAGCGCTACGACGCCACGCCGGAGACCCGCGATCGTGCCGCCTACGATGCCGAGCTGGAGAACTTTTCGGCGCGCAACGAGATGGCCGCCACGACCTGGACGAAGCGCATGCTCAATCGCATGGGCCCGATCGCCTCGATGAACGGCCGCGAGCGCCTTCGCGCCACCCTGGCGAGGCTGGGATTCGACATCCGCTGAGGCCGTCATTGCGGCTGTGAGCGGGGCGTGGTCGTTGCCGGGCTGATGGCCGCAGCGCCAGCAACCGTTCGGGAATCGCTCCGTTCCATGGGGACGGCGGGCAGGTGCCTTTGGAGGGCCTGTCCACCATCATCCGTGAAAGGGGACAGACGAATGGCTCATTTCCGCCTCATTACGCCGCTTGCGCGTACGATTGCGATCGCCTCGCTGGCGGGCACGGCGCTGCTCGCCGGCACGGCGGTGGCGCAGGTGTCCGACCAGAGCAAGAACAAGCCGCCGGCTGCCGAAGCGGCGACCAGCAACAAGCCCGAGACCGTGGAGCAGCGCATCGCGACGCTGAAGACGGCGCTCAAGATCACGCCCGACCAGGAAGGCAAGTGGAACGGCGTGGCCCAGGCGATGCGCGACAACGCCAGCAAGATGGAGAAGCTGGTGGCGACCAAGCGCGCCGTCCCGCCGGAAAAGACGACGGCGGTCGACGATCTGAAGACCTATCAGGAGTTCACCGAGGCCCGGCTCGACGGGCTGAAGCACCTGACCTCGGCCTTCAAGTCGCTCTACGATTCGATGACTCCCGACCAGAAGAAGAACGCCGACCAGGTGTTCGAGCGCTACGTCCCGCCGCGCCCGGCGGGCCAAGGATGAGGGAGGCACGCCATGACGAACATCGGCAAACGACTGGGTCTGGCCGCCCTCCTGGCGATGATGGCGGCCGGTGCGGCAGCGCCGGCCAGCGCGGCCTGGTGGGGTGACGGCCGCTGGCATGCCGATCCGCGATGGAACAATCCGCCACCAGACAACCGCTACTACTACGGCTACCACTACCGGCAGCCGCCGGTAGTCTACTCCACGCCGTACAATTACGGCTACTACGCGCCGCCGGTGATCTACGACAACACACCGGGCTTCTCGATCACGATCAGGCCGTAGCACGGTCTTCGGCTCCTCCCCGGCGAAAGCCGGGGAGGAGTCATTGCTGGGAGCGCGCCGCTCCTGTGGCGCTCGTAGGAGCACGGGAGTGGCGCGCTCGCAGCTATGAATCACGCGAACGCCTTCTCATAGAACACCGACCATTGCTCGGCCACCAGGAGCCGCACGTCGTCCTGCAGGGGTGCTTCCGCTGCGATGGCGAGAGTCATGAGCGATGCTCCACCTTGTCGAGCCAATCGTGCTCCAGAGCGCGCATGCGGCCAGTGACCGAGATCAGGAAGGCCGTCGACCACCCGAACAGCAACAGGCCATTGGCGCCTTCGATGGCACCGAGCAGCCGCCAGCGATGGTCGAGCACGACGTCTCCGTAGCCCAGCGTGGTGAAGCTGGCGGTCGAGAAATAGAGCGCCGCCTCGAAATCGCCGAGCGCTCCGACGGCGAGGTAGGCCACGGCATAGAGCCAGATCTCCGCCGTGAGGACGGCCACCAGCCCGAGCATGACGAACAGGATCGCCGCCCCCTGGCCGAGCCAGCTGGCGTGTGCCTGGAAGCGATGGCCGCGATTGCGCAGAACCCACAACAGGCCGAGCAGCCCGACGAAGTGAAGCGTGACGGTCAAGCCGACCATCAGCATCGCCAGAACGAGATTCGCGATCACCCGTGCGGCACCAGCACCTGGCGCACCGTGGCCACGTCCTGCAGGCGGTCGAAGCCCTCGTTCAGCTGATCGAAGTCGATGCGCTGGCTCATCATGCGGTCGACCGGCAGCTTGCCCTGCTGGTAGAGCGCGATGAAGCGCGGGATGTCGCGCACCGGCACGCAGCTGCCCATGTAGCTGCCCTTGATGGTCTTCTCCTCGCTCACCAGCGCGCTCTGCTTGAACGAGAAATCGGCGGCGATCGGCGACAGGCCGGCGGTCACCGTGGTGCCGCCCCAGCGCGTCACCAGGTACGCCGTCTCCATCGCCTTGATGGTGCCGGCGAGATCGAAGGCATAGTCGACGCCGCCATTCGTCAGGTCGCGCACCTGCTGAACGTGGTCGGCGTCCTTCGCATTCACCGTGTCGGTGGCGCCGAGCTGGCGCGCGAGGCCGAGCTTCTCGTCGCTGAGATCGATCGCGACGATGCGGCCGGCGCCGCCCAGCACCGCGCCCATCAGGCCGGAGAGGCCGACGCCACCCAGGCCGACGACCGCCACCGAGCTGCCGGGCTGGATGCGCGCGGTGTTGACCACCGCCCCGACACCGGTCACCACGGCGCAGCCGAACAGCGCCGCCACGTCGAGCGGCAGGCTGCGATCGATCACCACGACCGAGCCGCGGTCGACCACGGCGTACTCGGCGTAGCACGACACGCCGGACTGATGGTTCACCGGCTTGCCGTCGTAGTGCAGGCGATGATGGCCCGACAGCAGCTGGCCGGCGGCGCGCGGCGAGACCGAGCGCTCGCAGATGTAAGGCCGGCCTTCGAGGCAGCGCCGGCAGCGGCCGCAGCTCACGTTGAAGGTGAAGCAGACGTGATCGCCCGGCTTGACGTCGTGCACGCCGGCGCCGACCTCGACGATCTCGCCGGCGCCCTCGTGGCCCAGCACGATCGGCACCGGCCGCGGCCGATCGCCGTTCAGCAGCGACAGGTCGGAATGGCAGAGCCCGCCGCCGCCCACCTTGACCAGCACCTCGCCCTCGCCCGGCGGATCGAGATCGACCTCGAGGACATGGATCGGCTTGCTCTTGGCGAACGGCCGTGGCGCGCCGCACACCGTCAGGACACCGGCTTTCATCTTCATCAGGGTTCTCCCGGGACAGGTTTCGATGGTCGGCCCCGTGCGGTGCGCACGGCCTTTGACAAACAGCGGGCTAGGCAATTCCTCCGTCGACCCGGACCAGCGATCCGGTGGTGAAGCTCGATCGGCTCGAGGCGAGATAGAGCGCGGCGGTCACGATCTCCTCCGGCCGGCCGCTGCGCTTGAGCGCCGCCGTCGAATTGAGCTTGTGCTCCTCGCTCCACGCTTTCGAGACATCTGTCAGGAATCGGCCGGGCGAGATCGTGTTGACCCGCACCTTGGGGCCGTACTCGAAGGCAAACGCCTCGGTGAGGGCATTGAGCGCCGCCTTGGCGCCGGCATAGGGGGCGATCTGCGGCCGCGGACGCAGTGCGCCGGCGCTCGAGATGTTGATGATCGAGCCGCCCTCGCCCGCCGCCATGCGGCTGCCGATCAGCGACATCAGGCGGAACGGACCCTTGAAGTTCAGCGACACGATGCGGTCGAACAGCTGCTCGGGCGTCTCGAGCGACGACGGCGCGAGCGGCGAGGACCCGGCATTGTTGACCAGGATGTCGACCTTGCCGAAGGCGGCATAGGCCGCGTCGGCCAACCCCTCGAGCTCGTGCCAGTTGGCGACATTGCAGGCGAAGGTCGCGGCCTTGCGCCCCATCGCCCGGACTTCCGCGGCGACCTTGTCGCAGGCATCGAGCTTGCGGCTGGTGATGAAGAGGTCGGCGCCGTGGGCCGCGAAGGCCTTGGCCATCGCATAGCCCAGCCCGCGGCTGCCGCCGGTGATCAGGGCGACCTTGCCGGTGAGATCGAAGTAGTTGGTCATGGAGCCAATCCAGCACAGGCGACGCGCCTTTGAAACGGGGGATGACCGCACCTCAAAACCTCCTCCCCCGTAATCGGGGGAGGAATAGACAAGCTGTTGTGTCCCAGACACTGGCATGTCACTTGCTACGTCTATCGTGGAACGAGAATCGGGCTCGCCGGCATGAGCATACACGTCGCGCTGCATCATCGGACGACCTACGCGTACGACCGGCCGGTGTCGCTCGGGCCGCAGGTGGTGCGGCTGCGTCCGGCGCCGCATGCGCGCACATCGGTGCTGTCCTACTCGCTCGAGGTCGAGCCCAAGCCGCACTTCATCAACTGGCAGCAGGATCCGCAGGGCAATCATCTGGCGCGCCTGGTGTTCCCCGAGAGGACCGAACGCTTCGAGGTCGTGGTCGACCTGGTTGCCGACATGTCGGTGATCAACCCGTTCGACTTCTTCCTCGAGCCCGGCGCCGAGCACTGGCCGTTCGCCTACGACGCCTCGCTCGCCGAGGAGATCGCGCCGTTCCGCAAGCTCGAGCCGGCGGGCCCGTTGCTCGCCGCCTGGCTCGGCAAGGTCGATCGTACCAGGCAGCGCACCGTCGACTTCATCGTCGGCCTCAATGCGCGCCTGCAGAAGGACATCGGCTACATCGTCCGCCTCGAGCCCGGCGTGCAGACATGCGAGGAGACGCTGGCGCTGGCCAAGGGCTCGTGCCGCGACACCGGCTGGCTGCTGGCGATGATCCTGCGCCATCTGGGCTTTGCCGCGCGCTTCGCCTCGGGCTACCTGATCCAGCTCGTGGCTGACGAGAAGCCGCTCGAAGGCCCCGAGGGACCGACGCACGATTTCACCGACCTGCACGCCTGGTGCGAGGTCTACCTGCCGGGCGCCGGCTGGATCGGCCTCGATCCGACCTCGGGCCTGCTGGCCGGCGAGGGCCACATCCCGCTCGCCTGCACGCCCGAGCCGTCGAGCGCCGCGCCGATCGAGGGCGCGGTCGACGAGAGCGAGGTCACGTTCTCGCACGACATGTCGGTCAAGCGCGTGCGCGAGACGCCGCGCACCACCAAGCCCTACACCGAGGAGCAGTGGAGCGCGCTGCTGTCGGTCGGCGAGGCGGTCGAGCGCGACATCGCCGAGGGCGACCTCAAGCTCACCATGGGCGGCGAGCCGACCTTCGTGTCGATCGACGACATGGACGGCGCCGAATGGAACACGCTGGCGCTGGGGCCGGAGAAGCGCCGCCTGGCCGGCGTGCTGTTCCGCAAGCTCGCCAACCGCTTCGCAACAGGACCGCTGCTGCATTTCGGCCAGGGCAAATGGTATCCCGGCGAGCAGCTGCCGCGCTGGGCGCTCGGCTGCACCTGGCGGCGCGACGGCGAGAAGATCTGGCGCGATCCCCAGCTCTACGGGCTCGAAGCCAAGCCGACCGGCGCCACGCCCGAGATCGCCCAGCGCTTTGCGCTCGCTTTCGCCGAACGCCTGCAGATCGATCCGAGCTACCTGTTCAGCGCCTTCGAGGACACCTGGTACTATTTGTGGCGCGAGCGCCGCCTGCCCAGCAACGTCACGGTCGACGCCGCCAAGGTGAAGGACGCGATGGAGCGCGAGCGCCTCGCCCGCATCTTCGAGAAGGGCCTGGAGAGCGCCGTCGGCACCGTGCTGCCGGTGCAGCGCGAGCACAACGGACGCGGCCGCTGGCGCAGCGGCCCGTGGTTCCTGCGTTCGGAGAAGTGCTACCTGATCCCCGGCGATTCGCCGCTCGGCTACCGCCTGCCGCTCGATTCGCTGCCCTGGGCGGCGCCGGGCGATGCCGACACCATCGTCGAGCCCGATCCGATGGCGCCGCATCCCGACCTGCCGCCGCTCGACGCCTTCCGCCGTGCAGCCGTCCTGCGCCAGCAGGTGCCCGGCCTGCCCAACCGCTACGCTGATGAGATCGGGGGCGAGGCCAACGGCGACGCCCGCCGCGAGGCGTGGCGCCGCGCGCTGGCGCCCGATCTCGCGCCGCGTCCCGGCCTCGGCAGCTCGGCCAGCCACATCGTGCGCACCGCCATCGCCTTCGAGCCACGCGACGGCCATCTCTTCGTCTTCATGCCGCCGACCGAGCGCACCGAGGATTATCTCGACCTGATCACCGCGGTCGAGGACACCGCCGAGGAGCTCGGCCAGCCGGTGTTCATCGAGGGCTATCCGCCGCCGGGCAGCGATCCGCGGCTCGCCCATTTCAGCGTCACGCCCGACCCCGGTGTCATCGAGGTCAACATCCATCCCTCGGCCAGCTGGCGCGAGGTCGTCGACAAGACCGAGATCGTCTACGAGGAGGCGCGCGCGACGCGGCTGGGCGCCCAGAAGTTCATGATCGACGGCCGCCACACCGGCACCGGCGGCGGCAACCACGTCACCCTGGGCGGCCCCTCGGCCAGCGAGTCGCCGCTGCTGCGCCGGCCCGACCTGCTCAAGAGCCTGCTCGGCTACTGGCTCAATCATCCGTCGCTGTCGTACCTGTTCTCCGGCCTGTTCATTGGCCCGACCAGCCAGCATCCGCGCGTCGACGAGGCGCGCAACGACGCCCTGCACGAGCTCGAGATCGCCTTCCGCCAGATCGAGCCGGGCAAGCCGGCGCCGCCGTGGCTGGTCGATCGCCTCTTCCGCAACCTGCTGGTCGACGCCACCGGCAACACCCATCGCACCGAGTTCTGCATCGACAAGCTTTTCACGCCGGACAGCGCGGCGGGCCGGCGCGGCCTGCTCGAGATGCGCGCCTTCGAGATGCCGCCGCACTGGCGCATGAGCGTCGCCCAGCAGGCCCTGCTGCGCGGCCTGGTCGCGCGCTTCTGGGACCGCCCCTACGAGCGGCCGCTCAGCCGCTGGGGCACCCGCCTGCACGACGATTTCATGCTGCCGCACTTCGTCTGGCAGGATTTCGGCGAGGTGCTGGCCGATCTCGGCGAGGCCCGGTACGCGTTCAAGCCGGAGTGGTTCGCGCCGCATTTCGAGTTCCGCTTCCCGCATATCGGCGACATCGCCCAGCGCGGCATCGCGGTCGAGCTGCGCCATGCGCTGGAGCCGTGGCACGTGCTGGGCGAGGAGCCCGGCGGCGGCGGCACGGTGCGCTACGTCGACAGCTCGGTCGAGCGCCTGCAGGTCAAGGTCGAAGGGTTGAACGATCGCCGCCACGTCGTCGCCTGCAACGGCTGGCGCCTGCCGCTGCGCGCCACCGGCACCGCCGGCGAGTACGTCGCCGGCGTGCGCTACCGCGCCTGGCCGGCGGCCAACGCGCTGCATCCGACCATCGCCGTGCATGCGCCGCTGACGTTCGACCTCTACGACAGCTGGAGCGGCCGCTCGGTCGGCGGCTGCACCTATCACGTGGCCCATCCCGGCGGCCGCAACTACGACCGCATGCCGGTCAACGCCAATGAAGCCGAAGCCCGCCGCCGCGCCCGCTTCTTCCCGATCGGCCACTCGTCCGGCGAGACGCCGGAGCCCAGGCCGCTCGACAACCCGGAGCATCCGCTGACACTGGATCTGCGAAGGGCGTGACTTTTTTCCTCCCCAACGAAGTTGGGGAGGTGTCGCGTCATACGCGACGGAGGGGTCATGGGCAGCGGGACTGAGGCTCATGACCCCTCCGCCCCGTATGACGGGGCACCTTCCCGCGCTTCGCGCAGGGAGGGAGAATGAAAGGCGAAATCGCGCGTGGTTTCTAGCGGTAGACCCCACCGTTGGGCCATGCCAGCCTAGCGGCCCCTTCGTCATTCTCCCCACAGGTCCATGGAGTCCCTGCGCGGCCTCACTTCTTCGCCGGCGAGCGCTTACGATGAACTGGTCACCGGCCAGAAGTCGATCCGCTATCACTGGCAAGGCATCCTGAGCGTCATCCGCTCGCTGCCCGGTGGGCTCGGCGAGCGGGTCGAAAGCGCGCGCCGCCAGCTCGCGGAGTCGGGGGCGACGGTCAACCTGCTCGACGACCGCGCGGCGCCGCGCTGGAGCCTCGACCCGCTGCCCTTCGTGATCACGCCCGACGAATGGTCGATGATCGAGAGCGGGGTGATCCAGCGCGCCCGGCTGCTCGATTCCGTCCTGGCCGACCTCTACGGCCCGCAGACGCTGCTCAGGCAGCGCTTGGTCCCGCCCATGCTGGTCCACGCCAATCGGCATTTCCTGCGGCCCTGCCGGGTCGTCGATGGCGCGACGCCGGCCCACCGGCTGGGCCACTACGCCGTCGACCTGGTGCGGCTCGGCGACGGCCGCTGGCACGTCCTGGCCGACCACACCGAGCTGCCGTCCGGCATCGCCTACGCCCTCGAGATGCGCCGGGTGCTGGCGCGCAGCCTGCCCGAGGCGTTCCGCTCGATCCCGGTGCGCCATCTGCGGCCGTTCGTCGACCGCTGGCACGATTCCCTGCTGGCGCTGGCGCCGGCCGGCATCGACAAGCCCAATGTCGCCGTGCTGACGCCGGGCTCGCTGTCGGCGACCTATTTCGAGCATGTCTACCTGTCGCGCGCGCTCGGCGTGCCGCTGGTCGAGGGTGGCGACCTGGTGGCGCGCGACGGCGACGTCTCGATCAAGACCCTGGCCGGGCTGCGGCCGGTCCACATGCTGCTGCGCCGGCTCGACAGCTCGTTCGCCGACCCGCTCGAGCTGCGCGCCGACTCGGCGCTCGGCATCACCGGCCTGGTCGAGACCACGCGCAGCGGCCGCATCGCGCTCGCCAACGCGCTGGGCTCCGGCCTCGCCGAGACGCCGGCCCTGGTCCCCTTCCTCGAAAAATTGAGCGATCACCTGCTCGGCCAGAAGCTCGAGCTGCCGTCGCTCGACGTGTGGTGGCTGGGCGAGCCGGCGGCGCTGGCCTTTGCGCTCGCCAACATCGACCTGATGATCGTGCGGCCCTGCCTCGGCCAGGACCGCGAGCCGATCGTCGTCGGCATGCTCGACCCGCCCGAGCGGGCCGCGCTGCTGGCCCGCATCCGCGTCCATCCCGGCCAATTCGTCGCCCAGTACCCGGTGGCGCCTTCGCTCAGCCCGAAATGGGACGGCAACAGCCTCGCACCCGCCGCCGTCGTGCTGCGCGTCTTCGCCTGCGCGGAGGGCTCCTCCTATCGCGTGCTGCCGGGCGGCCTGGCGCGCGAGCCGAGCGGCGACACCTGCCTGCGCTCGCTCGGCCGGCTGAACGGCATCCTGAAGGACGTCTGGGTGCTGACCGAGGACAGCGCCGACATGCAGCTGCCGCCGGCCCGCCGCTTCCACCAGCTCGCGGTCGAGCGCGCCGGCGGCGCCGACCTGCAGAGCCGCGTCGCCGACAATCTGTACTGGCTCGGCCGCTACATCGAGCGGCTCGACGGCGACGCCCGCCTGCTGCGCACCACGGTCAACCGCATCGCCCAGGGCGCCGTCGGCCCGCGCGACGCGATCGAGCTGCGCCTGCTCGGCCGCCAGCTCGGCAACACCAACCTGATGCCGCAGGGCGCCGCCCTGTCGGCGCCGGAGAGCGCCGCCTTCCAGCACGGCCTCGCCACCGTCGCCGCCGAGAATCGCGGGCTGAGCACGACTCTCGACTCGATCCATCGCCTGACCAGCGCCATGCGCGACCGCTTCTCCGTCGACATGATCACCGCCGTCGGGCCGGGCATGGCCGAGCTGCGCCAGGGCCTGCTGGCGGCGCGCGGCAATCTCGATCCGCTGCTCGCCGCGCTCGACGACATCGTGCGCTTCGTCGCCGTGCTGTCCGGCCTCGCCCAGGAGAACATGACGCGCGGCACCGGCTGGCGTTTCCTCGATCTCGGCCGCCGCCTCGAGCGCGCCCAGTACGTTGCCGCCAGCGCGCTCGGCGCCTTCGCCCAGTCGCCGATCGACTGGGACGCCGCCATGCGGCTCGCCCTGGAACTGTGCGACAGCACGATCACCTACCGCACGCGCTATCTCGGCCAGCTCCAGCCGGCGCCGGTGCTCGACCTGGTGATGCTCGACGACAGCAACCCGCGCTCGCTGGTCTTTCAGCTGCGCGCGATCGAGCAGCATCTCGAGTATCTCGGCCACGCCTCGGGCGTCCATGTGCCGCCGCTGCCGCAGACCTTCGTCGAGGATATCGAAGGCGCCGTGCGGCAATTCGCCGGCGACGAGCGGGCATGGCGCCACGAGGGACTGGCGCTCGCCATGCTGCGCGACATCGCCGCCGAGGCCGAGCGCCGCCTGGAGAAGCTCTCGGAGGCGATCACGCGCGCGTATTTCAGCCACGTCGCCGCGGCCCAGACTGTCGGCTCGTCGGCCATCGGCTCGCCGACGGCGTGACGGAAGCCCGCGATGAAGTACCTGCTCTCCCATCGCACGACCTACAGCTACGCCAGCAACGTCGACTCGGCGCACCACATCGCCCACCTGCGCGCCCGCACCTTCCTCGGCCAGACGGTCGAGTCGATCGGCATTGCCACCAACCCGGTGCCGGCGATGGCGGTCCAGCATGTCGACCATTTCGGCAACAACATCGACATCTACCGCATCGACAAGCCGCACACCCGCTTCGACATCGAGGTGCGCGCCGCCGTCGACGTGCGTTTCCCCGAGCCGCCGCCGTTCGAGGAGACGCCGAGCTGGGAAGAGATCCGCAGCCTCCTCGACGGCCAGGGCTTCCCGGCGCCGATCGAGGCAGCTGAGTTCGTGCACGAATCGCCGCTCGTGCCCGAGGTCGCGGCGCTCAAGGCCTACGGCGCGCACTCCTTCACGCCGGGCCGGCCGATCCTCGCGGCGGCGCGCGAGCTCACGGCGCGCATCAAGGCCGATTTCGAGTATCACCCCGGCGCCACCGACATCAGCACGCCGCTCGCCGAGGTGTTCGACGGCAAGGCCGGCGTCTGCCAGGATTTCGCGCATGTCCAGATCGCGGCGCTGCGCGCCCACGGTCTCGCCGCGGGTTACGTCTCGGGCTACATCCGCACCATCCGCTCGAAGGACGACATCGCGCTGCGCGGCGCCGACGCGAGCCACGCCTGGGTCGCGGTGTGGTGCGGCGAGGAGGCTGGCTGGGTCCATCTCGATCCGACCAACGACCTGATCGTGAGCGAGGACCACGTCGCCGTCGCCTGGGGCCGCGACTTCGCCGACGTGAGCCCGCTGCGCGGCGTCATCCTGGGCGGCGATTCGCATTCCTATGGCGTCGCCGTGACGCTGGTCCCGGCCGACTGAGCCGGCGGCGGCGACGCCCGGCCGGCGCGTTCTCATAGGCGCGAACTTTTCGTGCGGCCCGATACTCTTCGCTGGGAGCGCGCCACTCCCGTGGCGCTCATCGCCCGTGTAATCAACAAGAAGAGCACCACACCCGTAAAGCTCCCTCGCCTACGGAGCTTGTTTCGCAAGCTCCGAACTCGGGATGACAGTGGTGTCGCGGTGAACGAAGCACTCATGTCGCTACCGCTCCCAAGGGGAAACTTGGGCGGTGACGATTGAGAGCGGTGCTCGCCGGCCCACCGAATAGAACGACCCTGCATTTTTGCGTTCGGTGCGTTCGGTGCGTTCGGAGCCTTTAGAATCAAGGAGTTGGCCGACCGCAAGCGACCGTTCGGTAGCGCTTGTTGCGTTCGGAGCCGCCGTCTTGCGGTCGGGGTCAACCTCAGCCAGCGCTCCGTGCAATTGATTGCACGGCCAAGCGCCTGGACCGATGGCATGAACGCCCTGCTCTTGCGGAGCGCGAGCGTCCCGCTCGCTCATAGACTCATGAGCGAGGTTGCCTGACACGCTGCGGGGCAGGCTCACTCTACGCAGCGGGCACGCCGGCAACAGGCGCGCCGGCAGAATTGGCGCGCAACTGCAGCCAATGTGCCGTGCAATTGAGTGCACGGCGGAGCGTGTGGGGCCGATCTCATGGCCGTCATGCTCTTCCGGAAGAGCATGACGATCCGGAAGAACATGAGCGATCGAAAATCGCCGACCACCGGTTTACGGTTGCAGTCAGGCTGCTGTTGCAGCGGCGACACGCGAAGGAACGCCCGTGTCCTTGTCTGGTTGCAGAACATTTACTCATATCGGGTATGCTACACCTTTGCGTTGTACCCCTTCTCCAAGCGGCGTACGGAAGTCATACGATTGCATGTTAAAATACTTTCGCAATCAGACTTGCATCCGTTGCAGCACATGATGTGAAGCACTGAATCACGAATGCAACGGAGCCGGCGTGCGTCTCAACCCGATTGGAGGAGGCGGCCGGCGACATGCGTCAGCCCGCCGGGTCGCCGCCACCGCCCGCGAGCCTGCCCTTGCCCTCCGTCCAGCGCGACGAGGCACCCAGCCGGACACCCGCCGAGTGGCAGGCGCTGCTCGAACGCCGGCGCGCCGAATTGGCCCAGCAGAAGATCGAACGGGTTGCGCCGCTGCCGGCACAACAGATTGTCCCTCCAGGGATCACGCCACCGCCACCGCCAGCCCCCTCGTCGTCCCCTCTGCCGCACTAGGAAGGCGATCATGAAGACCGTCGCGCACCGCTCGATCGTTGGGTTGCGGCACCTGTTCGTCGCCGCGTTCCTGTGGCTCGCCCTGTGCACGGCAGCGTCCGCCGGCGGAAAGCCGCCGACCCTGGTCGCCCAACCGGGCGTCACGGCTCCCGCATCCATCTCCGATCTCGCGCGGGCGCTGAAATACGACGTCAACCTGATCTACGAGTACGTCTACACCAACATCGAGTACGTCCCGACCTGGGGCCTCAAGAAGGGCGCGCTCGGGACCTTGCTCGATGGTCACGGCAACGATTTCGACCAGTCGGCCCTGCTGGTCGCCCTGTTGCGCGCGTCCGGTTACACCGCGCGATACAAGCACGGCACCATGCATCTGCTTCCAGCGGCCGTCGCGGCGCTTTACGGCGTCAAGACTGCCTGCGGGTTCCAGTCTGTTCTCAATAGCGGGAATATCCCGTACGTACCAAACCCCACCAACTGCAACATCGCACTGATCAGCGCGGATATTGAGCACGTGTGGGTCTCGGTGACCGGTGGCTCGCTCGGTTCGACGACGGTGCTTCTGGATCCCGGCTACAAGACTTACGCTTCGGGTCCGGCCATCGGCCTGTCGTCGATGGGCTATGACCAGGCAACGTTCCTGACTGCCGCGAAGAGCGGCGCTGCGATCGGGGTCGACTACATCCAGAACCTCAACAGCTCGAATATCGCGGCATCATTGACCGCCTATGCGAACAACCTGGTCAACTCCATCCGCACCAGCAATCCGACGGCCACGACTCGCGATGTCGTGGGCGGGAACTACATCCAGCCGCTCCCTCAACCCTATCCTCTGCCAACCAGCCTGCCCTACACCGTATTGCATACCTGGGACGAGATCCCCAACGAGTACCGCACGACGCTGCAAATCCAGATAACAGGAATCGACAAGACCTATTTCGGCGACGAAATCTACGGCCATCGACTGTCGATCGTCTATAGCGGCAACGTTCCGACTTTCTATCTCGACGGCATGGCGCAGGGCACCGGCGCCGCCGGCGCCGACACCATCTCCTACACCGTGCAGCTCCCCAACAGGGGTAGCGCCTACACTGCCCAGAACAACGTCCGGGCACAGGACGGATTCACGTACGCCATCGTCGCCGGATGGGACTTCACCGGACGCGGCATGGTCGAGTTCCATCGCCGCCAGCTCCAGGCCAACAAGGCGGCGGGCGACACCGACAGCTCGGAGGCGGTGCTCGGAGAAGCCTTGAACATGATCGGCTACTCCTGGCTGGCGCAGCTCGACGCGGCCAGCGCCCTTGTCGACCAGATCGTCGGTTCCAGCATCGTGGTCAAGTGCGCCGTCGGCGTGGTGGCACAGGTCGAAGGGCCTTACATCGACATGCCGGGGGTCCTGATCGGCGCAGCGACGCGGTCGAATGACAGGAATCTCATCGACACGGCATTCTTCTCCCATGGCGGGATGCTGAGCGCTCTCGAATGGGGGGCGCTCGAGCAGAATCTGGGCCGCGGCGGCGTCGGGGCCGTCTCGACGGTCAAGCTGCTCGACCTTGCGAATGCGCAGCACAAGGTCATCTTCGACGCAACGTCCGCAAACTGGCCGAGCGTGAGCGGCCAGATCGACTACTATCCGAGCGATTTCAGCCAGGCCGCTTCCTACATCGCAGGCGGCTATCGCCTCGTCCTGCCGCAGGACGGCAAGCTCGTTCAGGGCGTCTGGCAGGGCGCCGGCTATGTCGGGATCGGCCCCACCTCCCCCACCGATCCCCGCCAGATCACCTACAAGATCTCCTCCAACCTGAAGGGCGGCTACTCGACCCAGTTCGTGTCGTCGACCTACACGGTCAGCGCGGTCAATTTCACCAGCGCGATCACCCTGCCGGTGCCGCAATTCTCCAGCTACGACCCGATCGATCTTTCCTCCGGCGCGTTCCTCTACGATCGCGACGATATTTCGCTGGGACCGGACGATTTCCCGATCGGCCTCAAGGTCAACCGCTCCTACAATTCCAACAATCTCTATGCCAAGGGCCCGCTGGGTCCGGGCTGGACGCACAATCTCGCCATCACCGCGCTCTCCAACAGCGACGGGCTGAAGGGGATGGGCCAGGATTCGCCGATCGACGGCGCCGCGGCCATCGCAGCGATGTACGTCGCCCAGGATTTGTTCAGCGACCCCGCCAAGCCGTTCGAAAAGGTGCTGATCGCGTCGCTGGTGCAGAAGTGGCTGATGGACCGGCTGATCAACAACACGGTCGTCGTCACCAAGGGTTCGCAGGCCGAGCAGTTCGTGCTGCTGGCCGACGGCAGCTACAACCCCCAACCCGGCTCGTCCAGCCGGCTGAGCCTCGGCGACGGCGTCTACACGTTCAAGGACAAGGATGCCACGACGCTTACCTTCGACACCAACGGCAACCTGTCGACCTGGGTCGTTCCTTCCGGCGTGACCGCCTCCTTCGCCTACGATGCCTCCTCGCCGCCCCTCTTGACCTCGGTGAGCAACGGCCTCGGGCGGACACTGGCTCTCGCTTACAACGGCGCGAAGCAGCTCACTGCGGTGAACGACAACGCCGGGCGCAGCGTCTCCTATACGTACGATGGCAACGGCAACCTCGCTTCGGTGGTCGACACGCTGGGCTTCACCACCACGTTCGGCTACACGCCGGCCGGTGGGGCGGCGCCGGCCGGCCTGCTGGCGCAGATCTTCACGCCGACCCGGCCCGGCAACCCCTTCGTCACCAACACCTACGGCATGGCCGGCCGGGTGGCGACGCAGACCAACGCCAACGGCGCGACCTGGAGCTATTTCCTGGCCGGCTATCGCAGCGAGGAGGTCGATCCCAACGGCACGCAGCACGTGTTGTTCTACACCCCGCGCGGCAAGGCGCGGTTCGACATCCAGGACTATGCCGGCCTCTACCTGGTGACGCGGCTCGACTATGATGGCCTCGACCGGCTCGTCTCGACCACGCTGCCGGGAGGCTACAACACGACGCCGCAAGGTCTTTGCCGGCCGGCCGGTCCAGGTGTGGATCCGGCAAAGGATTGCACGCGCCGGGAGTACGAGACGAACGTCAATCCGTGGGCCAACAACATCAAAAGCATGACCCGTGTCGGCAAGGACAGCTCGGAGACGGCCACCAGCTACCTCTACGATCCGACCGTCAACAAGCCGATCTCGATCACCGGGCCGTGGACGCAGACCGTCCCCTCCGGCCAGGTGACGGCGCTCGCCTACGATCCGGCCAACGGCAATGTCGCCGAGAAGATCGCCGACAGCACCGGCCTCAAGGCGCGCACGCGCTACATCTACACGGGCCTGGGCCAGGTGGCGTCGATGACCGACCCGGTGGGGACGGTCACGGCCTATACCTACGACGCGGCCGGCAACCGGCTGTCGATGGTCGAGGATGCCGGGCCGGGCCGGCTCAACCGCACGACGCTCTATGCCTACGATTCCTGGGGCGACGTCATCTCGCTGACCGACCCCAAGGGCAACGTCACGACCTCGACCTGGGATGCCGCGCGGCGGCTGGTCACCACCACCTCGCCCGCCACCGCGGCGGCGCCCGGCGGCGTCGTGACCACCAACAGCTACGATGCCGAGGGTCGGCTGCTGCAGGTGCAGCAGAGCGCCGGCGGCACGGTGCTGCGCACCACCACCTCGACCTGGACGCCGACCGGCAAGCTCGCCAGCGCGACCGACGCCAACGGCAACACCACGCGCTACGCCTACGACCTGCTCGACCGCCAGGTCACCCTGACCGATGCCATGGGGCGGGTGACCGACTTCACCTACGATGCCGTGAGCCGGCCCTCCAAGACGTTCAATCGCGCCATCAAGCCCACGACGGCGATGCTCGAGCAGACCTGGACCGACGACGGCAAGCTCGCCAGCGTCATCGACGCCAACGGCAACACCACGACCTACCACTACGACCCGTTCAACCGTTTGGACCTCACGACCTATCCCGGCGGCAGCACCGAGACCGCGACCTACGACCAGGCCGACAACGTCGTACAGCGCACGTCGCGCGCCGGCGGCACCTTCACCCTGCTCTACGACACGCTCTACCGGGTGATCCGCAAGACCCCGCCCTCCGGTCCGGTGGTCGACTACGGCTACGACCTCGCCGGCCGCCAGACCCGGGTCAGCGACAACAGCAATCCGATGGCCTCGGCCTCCCCGCCGGGCGGCAGCACCGTCACCTACACGACGACCTATGCCTACGACGCGCTCAACCGCCCGACCGGCGCCAGCTGGGATCCCGCCCCGGCGGTGACGGCGCCGGCCGCCGGCCCGCTGGTCGGCATCGGCCACAGCTACGACAAGACCAACCGCCGGATCGCCCAGACCGTCGACGACAGCACCTGGCTCTACTACCCGACCGGGCCGCCGAGCAGCATCGCTTACACGGTCAACGCGCTCAACCAGTACACCGCTGTGGGCGGCACGCCGGTCACCCACGACGCCAACGGCAACCTCACCGGCGACGGCACCTTCACCTACGGCTACGACGCCGAGAACCGCCTGCTCTCGGTCAATTCAGGCGCCGCCGCCAGCTACGCCTACGACGCGCAGGGACGGCGCAAGTCGCGCACCATCGCCGGCACCACCACCATCTCGGTCACCGACACCGACAACCGCGAGGTGCTCGAGTACGACGGCGGCACCGGCGCCGTCCTGCGCTGGTACGCCTACGGGGCCGGCGCCAACGACGTGCTGGCCCAGATGAACGTGCCGGCCGCCACCCGCACCACCGTGCTGCCCGACCTCCAGGGCTCGATCATCGCCACGGTCAGCCCGGCCGGCACCCTCGCCAAGTCGGCCTACCAGGCCTACGGCACCAGCGCCGCCGCCGCGACCCCGTTCGGCTACACCGGCCAGCGCCTCGATGCCGAAGCCGGCGGCCTCTACTACTACCGCGCACGCCACTACTCGCCGGTGCTGGGCCGATTCCTGCAGGCCGACCCGGTCGGCTACAAGGCGGGCTACAACCTCTACGCCTACGTCAAGAACGACCCGCTCAACGCCACCGACCCCACCGGCCTGGCGCCTGGACTGAGCACCACGCTCTCGTCATATTCGTATTGGTCCGGGTCGGGGCTGAGCACCAGCCTGTCGTCCTACTCGTACTGGGCGAGTGGTTCTTCCTTCCTCACGCCTTATCAGACACCTACGCAGCTCGGCCAGGCGGGTGAAGCGGCGGTTCGAGGCGCATATGATATCGGTGATACAGGCACGTTTAACATCGGTGGGCGCACCAGGATACCGGATGCCTTGACCACGAGTACCCTCAGCGAAGTCAAAAATGTAGGATACCAAGCCTTTACGCAGCAGTTGCGAGACTATTCTAATTATGCCGAGCAAGCTGGCCTTTCATTCGACCTTTACTTAAGGCCGAATACGAATGTATCTGGTCCCTTGCAAGATGCCTTCGATAACGGTTTGATAAATCGATTGACTATCCCAGGATGGTGGTAAGAATGTCCGCCAAATCGGCTCGCACACCTCTTTCGAACGCGGAACTCGCCAAATTGACGGCCGAAGAGTTTGTGCGACTGAAATTGACCGATGACGAGAAACATCGGCTGCGAGAAATTAATCGGGAAAGGGCACGCCAACGAGAGAAGCGAACCGCACGTCTTCTGGCAGAAGGGCAACCAATTGTAGCCGATCTGCGAGCGATCGGACGGAATGTGACTTCAGTTTGGGATATGCTAAAGATACCAAATCGACACGCTGATGCCATTCCCGTATTGCTTAAGCACTTGCGTCTGCCGTATTCGGACCGAACGAGGGAGGGAATTGCCCGTGCTCTGGCTATTCCGGATGCGAAGGATGCATGGCCAATTCTTGTCGAGGAGTATCGCAAAGCTCCAATGGGCGTGGAGAACGGGTTCAGATTAGGTGCCAAGAGCGGGTTTGCAGTCGCATTGTCGGCGACAGTGACCGCCAATACGATCGATGAACTCATCGCACTTGCAAAGGATCGGTCACACGGCAGCAGCCGATTGCTGCTGCTGAGAGGGCTGCGCAGATCGAGAGCGCCGGCAGCAAAGAAAGCCCTCGAGGAGCTGGCGTCTGATCCCGAGCTATCGAAGGAAATCGCTTCGTGGAGGAGAGCGAGGAGAACTCCCACAACATGAAACTGAAGGTCATTTCGATAGCCTAGCTAGTCCGGCAGGAATGACTCCAGGTTGTACGACGCAGCGGGCAACCGGCTGTCGATGGTCGAGGATGCCGGGCCGGCTCAACCGCACGACGCTCTATGCCTACGATGCCTGGGGTGACGTCATCTCGGTGACCGACCCCAAGGACAACGTCACGACCTCGGCCTGGGACGCCGCGCGGCGGCTGGTCACCACCACCTCGCCCGCCACCGCGGCGGCGCCCGGCGGCGTCGTGACCACCAACAGCTACGACGCCGAGGGCCGGCTGCTGCAGGCCGAGCAGAGCGCCGGCGGCACGGTGCTGCGCACCGCAAGCTCGACCTGGACGCCGACCGGCAAGCTCGCCAGCGCGACCGACGCCAACGGCAACACCACGCACTACCAATACGACCTGCTCGATCGCCAGGTCACCCAGACCGACGCCATGGGGCGGGTCACCGAGCTCACCTACGATAACGTCAGCCGGCCGCGCCTGACCTACAATCGCGCCATCAAGCCCACGACGGCGATGCTCGAGCAGACCTGGACCGACGACGGCAAGCTGGCGAGCGTCATCGACGCCAACAGCAACACCACGACCTACCACTACGACCAATTCAACCGCCTCGACCTCACGACGTATCCCGGCGGCAGCACCGAGACCGCGACCTACGACCAGGCCGACAACGTCGTGCAGCGCACGTCGCGCGCCGGCGGCACCTTCACCCTGCTCTACGACACGCTCTACCGGGTGATCCGCAAGACCCCGCCCTCGGGTCCGGTGGTCGACTATAGCTACGACCTGGCCGGCCGCCAGACCAGGGTCAGCGACAACAGCAACCCGATCGCCCTGGCCTTCCCGCCGGGCGGCAGCACCGTCACCTACACGACCACCTATACCTACGACGCCCTCAACCGCCCGACCGGCGCCACCTGGGACCCCGCCCCGGCGGCGACGGCGCCGGCCGCCGGCCCGCTGGTCAGCTTCGGCCACAGCTACGACAAGACCAACCGCAGGACCGGCCAGACCGTCGACGACAACACCTGGCTCTACTACCCGACGGGGCCGCCGAGCATCGCCTACACGCCCAACGCGCTCAACCAGTACACCGCCGTGGGCGGCGCCCCGGCCTCCTACGACGCCAACGGCAACCTCACCTCCGACAGCACCCGCACCTACGGCTACGACGCCGAGAACCGCATGGTCTCGGTCAATTCAGGCGCCGCCGCCAGCTACGCCTACGACGCCCAAGGCCGGCGCAAGTCGCGCACCATCGCCGGCACCACCACCATCTCGGTCACCGACGCCGACAACCGCGAGGTGCTCGAATACGACGGCAGCACCGGCACCGTCCTGCGCTGGTACGCCTACGGGGCCGGCGCCAACGACGTGCTGAGCCAGATCAACGTCCCGGCCGCCACCCGCACCACCGTGCTGCCCGATCTCCAGGGCTCGATCATCGCCACGATCAGCCCGGCCGGCACCCTCGCCAAGTCGGCCTACCAGGCCTACGGCACCAGCGCCACCGCGGCGAGCCCGTTCGGCTACACCGGCCAGCGCCTCGATCCCGAGGCCGGCGGCCTCTACTACTACCGCGCACGGCACTACTCGCCGGTGCTCGGCCGGTTCCTGCAGGCCGACCCGGTCGGCTACAAGGCGGGCTACAATCTCTACGCCTACGTCAGGAACGACCCGCTCAACGCCACAGACCCCACGGGCCTCGCGGCTGGACTGAGCACCACGCTCTCGTCATATTCGTACTATGGGTATGGCTCGGGGCTGAGCACCAGCCTGTCGTCGTACTCGTACTGGGCGAGTGGCTCTTCCTTCCTCACGCCTTATCAGACATCTACGCAGCTCGGCCAGGCAGGTGAAGCGGCGGTTCGAGCCGTGTATGATATCGGTGATAAACTCTCATTTAATGTCGGCGGAAGCACTAGAGTACCGGACGGCGTGACTCCGAATACCCTTAGTGAGGTCAAAAACGTTGGATATCAGGCCTTTACCCAGCAATTGCGAGACTACTCCTATATTGCTCAACAAAACACCAGCACATTCAATCTTTTCCTAAGACCGAACACGGATGTCTCGGGACCCCTGCAGGATGCATTCGATTCCGGTCTGATAAATCGACTGACTATCCCAGGATGGTGGTAAGGATGTCCGCTAAATTGTCTCGCCCACCTCTTACGAACAAGGATCTCGCCAAGTTGACGGCCGACGAATTTGCGCGACTGAAACTGACCGATGATGAAAAAATTCGACTGCGAGAAATCAATCGGGAAAGGGCGCGCCAATCGGCCGAACAAGCCGTACAACTTCGAGCAGAGGAAAAGCCTATTGTAGCCGATCTACGCGCGATTGGCTGCAACGTGACGTCAGTCTGGAGTTCGGTAAAGACGTCGGATCGGTACTCCGATGCTATTCCAGTTTTGCTCAAACATCTGCTTCTCTCATATTCAGATCGAACGAGAGGGGCGGTCGCCCGTGCCCTGGCTGCTCCAGCCGCGAAAGACGCATGGCCAGTGCTTGTTGAGCAGTATTGCAAAGCACCCCATGGGATTGGACTAAGCGCCAAGAGTGGACTTGCGGCCGCTCTGGCTGAGACGGTGACCGACAAGGTAATCGGCGAACTCATTGCACTTGCCAAGGATCGGTCACACGGCAGCAGCCGATTGCTGCTGCTGAAGGGCCTGCGCAAATCCAAGGCAGCGGCAGCAAAAAAAGCTCTCGAGGAGCTGGCGTCTGATCCCGAGCTATCGAAGGAAATTGCCAGCTGGAAGAAGAAGAAATAGTGTGCAGAATGGGGGTCATCCAGTGGATGTTGAAGATATTCGGCGCGCAACTGACTCGACCTTGACTACGAAGACTTCGGCTTTGCTTCTTATAGAATTTATCAAATCCATTTCTATCTTTGAAGACTAACGCAACGATTGAAGTCGAGAAGCCAGAGGAAAATCTCTACGAATAGGTTCTCCTGCGCCGGCCTGCTGGCGCAGATCTTCACGCCGACCCGGCCCGGCAACCCCTTCGTCACCAACACCTACGGCATGGCCGGCCGGGTGGCGACGCAGACCAACGCCAACGGCGCGACCTGGAGCTATTTCCTGGCCGGCTATCGNACTCCCCAGGTCGGCCTACCAGGCCTACGGCACCAGCGCCACCGCCGCGAGCCCGTTCGGCTACACTGGCCAGCGCCTCGATGCCGAGGCCGGCGGCCTCTACTACTACCGGGCACGGCACTACTCGCCGGTGCTCGGCCGGTTCCTGCAGGCCGATCCGGTCGGCTACAAGGCGGGCTACAATCTCTACGCTTACGTCAAGAACGACCCGCTCAACGCCACCGATCCCACGGGCCTGGCGGCTGGACTGAGCACCACGCTCTCGCCATATTCCTATTACGGGTATGGGTCGGGGCTGAGCACCAGCCTGTCGTCGTACTCGTATTGGTCTGGGACGAGTGGGTCTTTCTCGACTGCAAGTGCAATTGTAGATACTTCGCCTCGTGCCGCGCCTGATTTCCTAGTAACTTCCGGCGGAAACATCATCCCGGTCCCTTCGGGGGCCACCGGCCCTTATGAAACTAGAAGTCCAGGATTTCAATATAATGGCGGATTTGGTGGAAACGGCTTAGCCGACAATGTGACCGACGTACGTATCATGGATCCCAATGGCAGAAATCCAACAGGGTATGTGAACTATGGCAGCCAACAAGCAAACGGTGGTTGGCAATCTGTAAACCCGTATACAGGCCAAGCGATCCAACCCAGCAGTCCGTGGTGGCATATCCCGATATATGGGGACTATTGATAATGTCTATTCAATCCGAAAGCAGTGAACGAGGCAGTGCTCTGTCCAGGCTCGCCGGAGCGCGATTGACGTCTGTTCAGTTTGTCTTGAATTACTTGATTCTTGGCTTCGATGAGCGAGGTGCACTAACGACGCTCGTCTGGCCGGGAATACGGGAGACTAATGGAAAGACGACATTATTTGGTGCAGAAGGGTATCGAGATAAGTTGTGCTCCCTTATTGAAACGACAGTAAAAAGTGTCACGATGAGTCAAAATGAAGAGATACTGATAGCTTTCGATAACGAAATCACAATAGAAATACCATTGAGATCTTATGAAGGCCACGGCGAGCGAGCGATTTTGACAGGTCCTAAACACTATCTGTTCATTTTCTGAACGGGTACGAATGAAATAAAGAAGCGCATTGTTATGGAGTCCGCTTTAGCACATTATAATGTTTGTCAATGATCTCTCGACTCCTGGCGGTCCGGCGCCACCTGGGACCCCGACGGCGACGGCGCCGGCCGCCGGCCCGCTGGTCAGCATCGGCCACAGCTACGACAAGACCAACCGCAGGACCGGCCAGGCCGTCGACGACAACACCTGGCTCTACTACCCGACGGGGCCGCCGAGCATCGCCTACACGCCCAACGCGCTCAACCAGTACACCGCCGTGGGCGGCGCCCCGGCCTCCTACGACGCCAACGGCAACCTCACCTCCGACAGCACCCGAACCTACGGCTACGACGCCGAGAACCGCATGGTCTCGGTCAATTCAGGCGCCGCCGCGACCTACGCCTACGACGCCCAGGGCCGGCGCAAGTCACGCACCATCGCCGGCACCACCACCATCTCGGTCACCGACACCGACAACCGCGAGGTGCTGGAGTACGACGGCAGCACCGGCGCCGTCCTGCGCTGGTACGCCTACGGGGCCGGCGCCAACGACGTGCTGAGCCAGATCAACGTCCCGGCCGCCACCCGCATCACCGTGCTGCCCGACCTCCAGGGCTCGATCATCGCCACGGTCAGCCCGGCGGGCGCCCTCCCCAGGTCGGCCTACCAGGCCTACGGCACCAGCGCCACCGCCGCGAGCCCGTTCGGCTACACTGGCCAGCGCCTCGATGCCGAGGCCGGCGGCCTCTACTACTACCGGGCACGGCACTACTCGCCGGTGCTCGGCCGGTTCCTGCAGGCTGATCCGGTCGGCTACAAGGCGGGCTACAACCTCTACGCCTACGTCAGGAACGACCCGCTCAACGCCACCGATCCCACGGGCCTGGCGGCTGGACTGAGCACCACGCTCTCGTCATATTCGTACTATGGGTATGGCTCGGGGCTGAGCACCAGCCTGTCGTCGTACTCGTACTGGGCGAGTGGCTCTTCTTTCCTCACGCCTTATCAGACACCTACGCAGCTCGGCCAGGCGGGTGAGGCGGCGGTTCGCTCTGTATATGATATCGGTGATAAACTCTCATTTAATATCGGCGGAGGCACCAGGATAACGGATGCCTTGACCACGAGCACCCTCAGTGAGGTCAAAAATGTCGCATATCAGGCCTTTACGCGGCAATTGCGAGGTTATTCGAGCTACGCTCAGGAAACTGGTCTTTCATTCGACCTTTACCTGAGGCCGAACACGAATGTCTCGGGCCCTTTGCAAGATGCGTTCAACAGCGGTCTGATAAATAGACTTGATATCCCTGGATGGTGGTGAAATTGTCAGCCAAAAGGCCTCGCGCGCCTCTCACGAACGAACAACTTGCCAAGTTGACGACCGACGAATTCGTACGACTGAAATTGACCGATGATGAGATAGCTCGGCTGCGAGAAATCAATCGGGAAAGGGCGCGCCAACGAGAGAAGCGAACCGCACGTCTTCTGGCAGAAGGGCAACCAATTGTGGCCGATCTGCGAGCGATCGGTTGGAAGGTGACGTCGGTTTGGGATCTGGTCAACACGTCAATTCGATACGCCGATGCCGTTCCCGTACTGCTTAAGCACTTGCGTCTGCCGTATTCAGACCGAACGAGGGAGGGAATTGCCCGCGCCTTAGCCGTTCCGGATGCGAGAGATGCGTGGCCAATCCTTGTCGAGGAGTATCGCAAAGCTCCAATGGGCGTGGAGAACGGGTTCAGATTAGGTGCCAAGAGCGGGTTTGCAGTCGCATTGTCGGCGACAGTGACCGACAATACGATCGATGAACTCATCGCACTTGCAAAGGATCGGTCACACGGCAGCAGCCGATTACTGCTGCTGAGAGGGCTGCGCAGATCGAGGGCGCCGGCAGCAAAGAAAGCCCTCGAGGAGCTGGCATCCGATCCCGAGTTATCGAAGGAAATCGCCAGCTGGAGGAAGAAGAAATAGCGTTCAGCAAGGATGTCATTTAGTGGATATTCGACGCCAACTGCTAGTGTAGCAGTCTACAACTTCCCGGAGATGGCACCGAGCCAGATTACCAATCTCTTGAACGGCCCAGGAATGATGATTGGAGCATTTTGCAATAGTGGCGCATGCCTTTCTCCATTTTGGTGAATAGATATGGGTCACAAAGATAATATATACAGAGCTATCATTTGGACCGAAGATGGCAAGCTGGGGCTGCGTGTTTGCGTGGTCGCCGATAACTTAGAGGACGCCAAGAAGCAATTGGAAGCGAAGTACGGTGAAGGTCATGTGTTCGACCTTCACAATGAAGAAGATGCAGAAAGACCGCGATGATGCGATAAGGCTCGACATTGGAAAAATCAAAGTGACTCCGCGGGTACAGCAAGAGCGTTAATCGACGCGAACGGCACCGCCACAACTTACACCTATGGCGCCATCAAGCCATCGACGGCCATGCTCGAGCAGACCTGGACCGCCGACGGAAAGCTCGCCAGCGTCATCGACGCCAACGGCAACACCACGACCTACCACTACGACCCGTTCAACCGTTTGGACCTCACGACCTGGCCCGGCGGCAACACCGAGACCGCGACCTACGACCAGGCCGACAACGTCGTGCAGCGCACGTCGCGCGCCGGCGGCACCTTCACCCTGCTCTACGACACGCTCTACCGGGTGACCAGGAAGACCCCACCCTCGGGTCCGGTGGTCGACTATAGCTACGACCTCGCCGGCCGCCAGACCAGGGTCAGCGACAATAGCAATCCGATCGCCCTGGCCTTCCCGCCGGGCGGCAGCACCGTCACCTACACGACCACCTATACCTACGACGCCCTCAACCGCCCGACCGGCGCCACCTGGGACCCCGCCCCGGCGGCGACGGCGCCGGCCGCCGGTCCGCTGGTCAGCATCGGCCACAGCTACGACAAAGCGCCGCCGCCGCGAGCCCGTTCGGCTACACCGGCCAGCGCCTCGATCCCGAGGCCGGCGGCCTCTACTACTACCGGGCACGACACTATTCGCCGGTGCTCGGCCGGTTCCTGCAGGCCGACCCGGTCGGCTACAAGGCGGGCTACAACCTCTACGCCTACGTCAGGAACGACCCGCTCAACGCCACCGATCCCACCGGCCTGGCGGCTGGACTGAGCACCACGCTCTCGTCATATTCTTACTGGTCAGGGTCTGCACTGAGCACGACGGCATCGTCATACTCATATTTGCCTGGACCATTTTCTGTCTACAACAACATTACGGAAGCCGGGAGCCGGTACACCAACATTCAAACAAACGTGGGCACTCAAGAGTTTTAATCAAATCTAGTCGCGAGCGGTTACGATCTATCTTCCCGACCCAATGGAGTAACAGTCTTGGACAATGGATCATCGATATATACTCTCTATACAAGAACCAGCACGCAATTTTATGGCGCACAATTCTTCGGAGAAGGCGGAGACAGCATAAAATTTTCTCTCGGGGGCCCATAGTGGCAAAAAGCAACGGAACTTCAGCATGTGAAAATACAATGGTCCGAGCGTTCGAGAATGCATTGATTAGCATAGATTTGGCGAAGTCGTTGCCGGCCCAAGTCTATCGTGGGGCGTGGTCCAGTTTTCTCTTCTTTGATGCCGATCGGATCCTCGCCCCCGAGTTCGTTGAAGTGGTGCATGAGCTTCTCAAAGCGGAGACCGCCAAATCGTGTTGTCTTGTTAATATAACAAGAACTTCTGCTTTTGAGTACAAAAACGCTGCAATGATACAGTTCGATGACACCATTTCTCCTGCTTCGTACGCGGCTTTATTGCGAGAAGACAATGAGGGCCTGGGCTGGATATATACTAAGGATCGTTACAGCTGTGCATCGGACAAGGGCCGATGGTGCATCTACAGCGAGACCCAAAATGACGTGGCTATCATCGGACTGCGCAATCGAGACGAAACCTTAAATCCCGGCCTGAAAAAATTACACGCACAGACGATCGATATTATCACTGACAGAGCAACTGGAATATTTCCCTATTTCGCTCTTACAGAGGAGTGGCGAAGGGGCTTGTTCCAGCACTATCGAAGCGGAACCGAGGGAAGCGAAGCGAAGTTGTGACACCATGCACGGCCGACAGGTCCGAGAGCCCTGCAGCGCCCGCCGGCTGCTGAGCATCGGCCACAGCTACGACAAGATCAACCGCAGGATCGGCCAGATCGTCGACGACAGATTAGGTGCCAAGAGCGGCCTAGCAGCCGCATTGGCCGAGACGGTGACCGACGATTCGATCGATGAACTCATCGTCCTTGCAAAGGATCGGTCACACGGCAGCAGCCGATTATTGCTGTTGAGAGGGCTGCGCAGATCGAGGGCGCCGGCAGCAAAGAAAGCACTCGAGGAGCTGGCGTCTGATCCCGAGCTATCGAAGGAAATTGCTTCGTGGAGGAGAGTGAGGAGAACTCCCACAACACGAAACTCCGGCTGCTGCAGGCCGAGCAGAGAGTCGGCGGCACGGTGCTGCGCACCGCCCGCTCGACCTGGACGCCGACCGGCAAGCTCGCCAGCGCGACAGACGCCAACGGCAACGCCACGCGACAGTGCGCTCATTCGATCAGGGTGAATGGATATCGATCATCGAGCGAAACACCGCGACATCCGCCTGGCCACCTCGACCGGTCGACGCTCGATGCGGCGCGAGCGCCCAGGCGTCCCTCGACGCCGCCGCTACCTGCAGGCCCGTCCGACGGCCGGGGCGATAAGCCGTGCGAACAGCCGCGAGCCCGAGGGAAGGAAATGGCCGTTGTCGCGGAAGTCGGCCGGCTTGAAGGCGGCGGCCGGGACGTCGATGTAGACGTCGCCCAGCGCGTCGGCGGCGGCGCGCAGCCGGTCGAGCAGGTGGCTGAGCTGGGGCAGGACATCCCTGTTGCGGAGGAGCGGGAGCCAGCCGTCGATCGCGTCGTCGGCATAGTGCGCCTCGTTCAGGACCTGGCCGATCCAGAGGGTCGTGATGCCGCGCGAGCGGTTGATGGCGGAGATCGCCCGGACGTTGCGCAGGAAGACTTCCTCGAAGGCTGGATCGGGACCTGCTCGTCCATCGCCGACCGGCTGGACGGGTTGGCGCACGGTATCGATCCATGTGCTGGCCATTCGCATCAGGAGGGTCAGCGTCGGCGAGACCAAAGCCGCGGTGCTGCCGATGCGCCTCACCTGGAGGCCGTCGACCTGGGACGGCAGATGGAAGTCCGCATAGCCCGGGTCGAGGCCGCTCAGGTGGGCATTGCGCAGGTCGTTCCAGCCCACGTAGTAGAGCGCGCAGCGGGGCTCCACCCCGAAGCGCGTCTGATAGAACGCCGTCTGGATGAGGTGCTCGACCGTGGTGTAGCCGGGCACGCCGTGATTGATGACGGCGAAGCGATCGCTGCCGAGCTTCCTCTCGAGCCGGCTCGCCCAGGTCTCGTCGTCGCTGACGCTGATGCCGTAGGTCGTCGACCCGCCGAAGGTCGCGATCACGGCTCGGCCGGCCAGCTCCGTCCGGGAATAGTTGCGGCCACGGGTGCCTTCGCGGCTGTGCCCGATGCGCAGGTGGACGACCTTGCGCTGGATCGACGGGATGGGAACCGCCTGGAGAAGCGGGTGCCATTGAAAGCGCGGCGGATCGTCGTAGCGGCCCGGCAGCAGAGCGCTGTAGGCCAGCTCGGCCTTGCTCAACCACAAGGATCCGATGCCGAGGCACAGATCGACCGTTGCAAGCCCCAGCGCGATCACGGCGAGACGCGGCCGGCGCACCAGGATCGCACCCAATGCCGCGAGACCGGCCAGGTAGAGGAAATAGCTCCAGCGCGGCGAGCCCCATCCCAGCTCGTCGGTCGCCACGAAGAGGACGATCGAGATCGCGGTCAGCAGAGCCAGCACCGCCGCGACCAGCAGCACCAGCAGGCGTTCAGGATGTCGAAGGCGGCGCGCCGGAGCGATATCGGGCTGGTGCGAGCGATGCATGCGGTCCTTGGCGCGGGCTCATGGTGCGGATGGTTCCCGTCAGTTCACGATAGCATGGTTCCGAACAGAACGGTTGCGAGATATCCAGATATCCAATATCGTCTATCTGGATAGATAGACTGGATGTGGTCAATGGCCTTTCATGTTCGAGATGCCGAAACGGATGCGCTGGTTCGCGAGCTCGCCGCGAAGCACAAGATCGGATTGACCGAGGCCGTCAGAATGGCGGTCCGCAACGAGTTGCAACGTGAACAGGAAGCGGTTCCGCTCAAAGTGCGGATCGCCGCCCTGCGCGCCGAAGTGTTGAAGCGCCCCGCGACCGGCCTGGAAGCCGACAAGGCGTTTTTCGATGATCTGTCGGGTGAACCCTGATGTTCGTAGATTCGTCGGCGATGGTCGCGATGCTGACCGAGGAGTCGGATGGCGACGCGTTGGCCGAGTGCCTTGCGGCTGCATCCGACCGGCACACGTCCGCCGTCGCCGTCTTCGAGACAGTCGCGGCCGTGGCACGCAAACGATCGTTCAGCATCGACGAGGCGCGCGTCATCGTCGCACGATTTCTCGATACGTCCAGGATTGTCCTGACGCCCATCGGAAAGGCCGAGCGTGAAGGCGCGCTGACGGCGTTCGAGCGCTTCGGCAAGGGCCGGCATCCCGCAGGATTGAACCTGGGTGACTGCTTTGCCTATGGCTGCGCCAAGGCGCTCGGCACAAGCTTGCTGTTCAAAGGGGACGATTTCCCGAGGACGGATATTCCAGCGGCGTTCCCCGGCGGACCGGCCTGAGGCATCGTCCCATGGACGATCGCAGCCATCGTGCCGACAGTCGCGCCCTGAAAGCGGACGATGGCGCGCGCGCCCTGAACGACGATCAGCGCTACGCGGTGGCGTGGCGCAGCCTGCGCGCGCGACGATGGGCCGTGGGGATCCTCGTCCTTGCCGGCCTGCCGGTCGTGATCGGCGCGCTCCGCCTGCTTCCCGAGGGTCCGGGCCAAGTCGCTGTCGCCGGCGGGTGGATGGCGTTGTTTGTCGCCTCGATGATCTGGATGGCCGCTTTCCGCTGTCCCTGCTGCGCGCGCTTCTTCTGGTGGACGTGGACGCGGCGCAACCCCTTCGCGCAGAAGTGCCTGCATTGCGGGACGCCTGCCGGGGCCACGCCCTCCGATGCATCGACCATGGCTGGCGCATCGGAGCCGCTGCCGGTTCGGCGTGCCTATCGCCTCTAACGCTGCAGGACCTCCTTCAACCGGCGCACTGTCTGCCATTCGAAGGACACCCCCTGAGCGCCACAGTCGGCGGAGGTTACTCCGCCTGAAGTGGCGCGCTCCCGGCGCATGACGCACTCCTTCGGCAAAGTTGAGTTAGCGCCACAGGAGTGGCGCGGTCCCAGCGCATGATTACCGCGCCTTGAACGCCGTTGCCCTGACCGCTAGGAGAGCTGCGGTCCGGAGGGCGGATCAATCGCGGGGGATCGGTTGCTGCGCCAGCGACTCGAGCACAGGCAGGTCTACGCCGGCGCGGTCGGCAACGTCCTCGAATGGTACGATTTCGCCGTCTACGGCTTCCTGGCGCCGCTGATCGGCAAGGTGTTCTTCCCCTCCGACGATCCCGTCGCCTCGCTGCTGGCGGCTTACGGCGCCATGGCCGCCGGCTATTTCTCGCGGCCGCTGGGCAGCGTTCTGTTCGGTCATCTCGGCGATCGCATCGGCCGCAAGCCCGCCCTGATCCTGTCGATGGCGATGATGGGCGGCGCCACCCTGGGCATCGCCGTGCTGCCGGGTCATGCCGAGCTGGGCGCCGGCGCGGCCGTGCTGCTGCTCCTGCTGCGCTGCCTGCAAGGCGTCTCGGTGGCCGGCGAGTACGGCACGTCGGCCATCCTGCTGGTCGAGCAGGCGCCGGCGAACCGGCGCGGCCTGGTCGGGGGCTGGGTGATGGCGGCGTGCAATCTCGGCTTCCTGCTGGGCTCGGGCGTCGGAGCCCTGGTCAGCAGCGTGCTCGGCGAGGCGGCGATGGCGGCATGGGGCTGGCGCATCCCGTTCTTCCTCGGCGCCGTCATCGCCGTGCACGTCCTGGCGATGCGCCGCAGCCTCGCGGAGTCGCCGCTGCCGGCCGAGCGCAAAGCGGCGCTGCCGGTGGTCGAGGCGTTGCGACACCACTATCGCGCGATCGGCCTGATCGTCTGCCTGGTGCTGCCGGTCGCCGTCACCTTCTACATGTGCTTCGTCTACGCCTCGTCCTACCTCGTCGAGCGGATGCACCTCTCGACCGCCCAGGCGCTCGACATCACGACGCTGGCGCTGGCGTTGCAGGTCGTCGTCGCCCCCTGGGCCGGCCATCTCGCCGACCGCTACGGAAGGCGGCCGCTGATGCTGCTCGTCACGGTCGCCGGCCTGATCACGACCTGGCCGCTGTGGTGGGCGATGCATCAGCCCGGCATCGCCCTCGTCGTCTTCGCCCAGATGAGCTTCGCCCTGATCAACGGCGTCGGCTGGTCGCTCACCATTCCGGTCATGGTCGAGCTGGTGCCGGCGCACGTGCGCGTCAGCGCCAGCGGCATCGCCTACAACCTCTGTCTCGGCCTGTTCGGCGGCACGGCGCCCTGGGTCGCGACCTACCTGGTGGCGCGCACCGCCGACGATTTCGCGCCAGCCTGGTACATGATGGCGGTAGCTCTGGTGGCCCTGCTGGCCGCGCTGCGCATGCCCGAGATGGCGGGACGGCCGTTGGAGCGGTGAGCCTCATGGCCGGGAGCCCGCCACTCCGATGGCGCTCTTCCTGCTGATCACGCATCCCATGAGCGCCACAGGAGTTTGCCACCGGCCTGCTGGCCGACCCCCGTGGATGAAACTCATGGCTGGGAGCGTGCCACTCCGATGGCGCGCCGTGGGGGGGTGATCCACAAGATGAGCGCCATCGGAGTGGCGCGCTCCCAGCGGAAGAGTCTGTTTCTTACGAGTGGCGCGCTCCCGGCCATGAGTCCTAGGAAAGAAAATCCTTCGTCCAGCGCGTGTAGTCGGCGTCGCGGGTGACGCGCTTCATCAGGTCGGCATCGGCGACGCCGGTGAGCTGGGCGGGCGGCGTGCCGTCGCGCAGCGCCTTCAGCGTGTCATGGATGGCCTTGACCGCGGCGGCGAACGGCTGGTGGCCCTGCAGGGCGATGCGCACGCGCCGCGCGGCGAGGTAGTCGCGGTCGGTGAGCTCGCCCGAGACGCCGCCCAGGATCAGCGGCAGGCGGGTCGCCGCCGCGAGCGCGTCGAGCTCGACGCGCGTCCTGACTCCGACGAAGAACAGCGCGTCGACGCCGGCCTGCTCGTAGGCCTGGCCGCGGGCGATCGCGTCGTCGAGCCCGCTGATGGCGACGGCGCTGGTGCGGCCGGCGATGCACAGCGCCGGATCCTGCCGGCCGGCCAGGGCCGCCTTCATCTTGCCGACGCCCTCGGCGATCGGAATCAGGCGCGGCTTGGCCGTGCCGAACGGCGTCGGCAGGTCGGTGTCCTCGAGGCTGAGGCCGCCGACGCCCGCGGTCTCGAGCTCCTCGACCGTGCGCCTGGCGTTCAGCGCATTGCCGTAGCCGTGATCGGCATCGACCATCAGGGGCAGGTTGCCGGCGCGGTTGATGCGATAGGCCTGGCCGGCGAACTCCGACAGCGTCAGCACGATCAGGTCGGGCGCGCCCAGCACGGCGAGCGACGCCGTCGAGCCCGCGAACATGCCGAGCTCGAAGCCGAGATCCTCGGCGATGCGGGCCGAGATCGGATCGAACACCGAGCCGGGATGGACGCAGCGCTCGCCGTCGAGGATCGCGCGGAAACGCCGGCGGCGGTCGGTCCAGTTCATGATGGTGGCTCCCCCTTTGCACTCTTCCTCCTCCCCAGCTCCGCTGGGGAGGTGCCCCGTCTTACGGGGCGGAGGGGTCATGAGTCTCACGACTCTCTTGCCATGACGTTCGCGAGACCCATGACCCCTCCGTCGGCGTAAGACGCCGACACCTCCCCAGCATAGCTGGGGAGGAGACGATTTTCGCTGACAGCACACCGGCAATGCAGCGCAGCATTTCGACGGGCAAACCCGCGACCGGCAAATTCTTGGCGCGTTGTCGAGCCGGGGCGTAGCCTTGCCGGCAGGAGCGGCATGAGTGTGCGTGGCATGCGTTCCCCAAAACAAATCAAGCGCACAGGGGAAATGCCATGTTCGAAATTCTCGACCGGCAGACCACGCTGACCGGCAACCAGAGGAAGATCGTCGCCGCCGCCATCATCGGCGACGCGCTCGAATTCTTCGACTATTTCCTGATCGGCTTCGTGCTCGCCTTCCTGATCGGGCCGTGGAAGCTCACCTTCAACCAGTTCGCGATCGTATTCCTGTCGTCGGGCATCGGCGCCCTGCTCGGCGCCTATGTGTGGGGCTGGATCGCCGACCGCATCGGGCGCCGGCCGGTGTTCATCGGCACGGTGCTGAACTTCTCGATCGCCACGGGCCTGCTCTACTTCACGCCGGACAATGGCTGGGTCTACCTCACCGTCATGCGCTTCTTCGTCGGCTTCGGCGTCGGCGGCCTCTATTGCGTCGACCTGCCGCTGGTGCAGGAGTTCATGCCGAGCCGCAAGCGCGGCTGGATCGGCGGGCTGGTGACCTGCGTGATCCCGCTGGGCGTCGGGCTGGGCGGCGTTCTGGGTGCCTTCATGGGCGCCAGCGAATGGCGGCTGCTGTTCGTGATCGGGCTGGCGCCGTCGCTGCTGGTGCTGCTGGTCCGCCTGTGGGTGCCGGAGTCGCCGCGCTGGCTGGTCCGCCAGGGACGCTACGAGGAGGCGCGCAAGTCGCTTGCCTGGGCGCTGCAGGTCGATCCCAAGACGCTGCCGCTGCCGGACGCCAGGACGCTGGGCGAGCCGGTCAAGACCAACTGGTTCGATCTGTTCAAGTATCCGCGCAGCCTCATCGTGTCCTGGGTGGGCAATGCCGGCGCGCAGACCGGCGCCTACGGGATCAGCCTGTGGGCGCCCACCCTGTTCGTGCTGATCCTCAAGGTGACGCCGCAGGAAGCCAGCAAGATGTTCATCCTGCTGACGGTGAGCGGCTTCATCGGCCGGTTGAGCTTCTCCTACCTGTCGGAGAAGATCGGCCGGCGAAACTGCGGTGGCCTGCTGGGCTTCGGCGCGGCCATCCTCATCATCCTGGCCGGCTACAACTACAACACCATGGTCTTCGGCGTGTCGGCGTTCTGGCTGATCCTGGCCGCCGCCATGTTCTTCGTCGACGGCGGCTTCGCCATCGTCGGCCCCTATGCGGCGGAGGTCTGGCCGTCGCACCTGCGCACCTCGGGCATGGGATCGGCCTACGGATTCGGCGGCATCGGCAAGATCATCGGGCCGCTCGGCCTCGCCATGATCGTGGGCTCGAGCAACTTCGTGAAGCCCGACGTGCCGCTGGACACGATCCCGCTGGCCTTCGTCTATCTCGGCGCTTGGTTCGCGCTGGCTGGAGTGGTCTATTATTTCATCGGCATCGAGACCAAGGGCAAGTCGATCGAGCAGATCGACAAGGAGCTGGCGGCCACCGCCTGACACCAGGAGGAGAGAGTTGGATACCGTGATCCCGTCTTCCGCCGACCTTGCCGGCGACCCGGCAATCGTCGCCCGCGCCGAGGCGCTGCGGCCTGCGGTCGAAGCCCTCTCCGACGAGGTCGAGGAGGGCCGGCGGCTGCCGCCGGCCCGCCTCGACAGGCTGCACGAGGCGCAACTGTTCCGCCTGCTGCTGCCGCGCTCGACCAACGGGATCGAGACCGATCCCGTCACCTTCTTCCGCTGCATCGAGACGATCGCGCGGGCCGACGCCAGCACCGCCTGGTGCCTGAGCCAGGCCGGCGGCTGCTCGATGTCCGCGGCCTATCTCGACCCGCCGGTGGCGCAGGCGATCTTCGGCGACGATCCGCGCGCCGTGCTGGCCTGGGGCCCCGGCCCGCGGGTCCGCGCGATCGCCTGCGAGGGCGGCTACAAGGTCACCGGCACGTGGGCCTTCACCTCGGGCGGCCGCCACGCCACCTGGCTGGGCGCGCATTGCCCGATCTGGCAGGCCGACGGCAGCACGCCCGAGCTCGACGGCGAGGGCCGCCAGATCGAGCGCACCTTCCTGGTGCCGAGCAGCGACGTCGACTGGACCGACATCTGGAACGTCGTCGGCCTGCGCGGCACGGCAAGCGACCAGTTCGCGCTCACCGACCATTTCGTGCCGGCGGCGCATTCGATCACCCGCGACTTCGAGCGCGAATGCCGCGAGGCCGGCCCGCTCTACCGCATGTCGGCGATGAC
Source organism: Reyranella sp. (assembly GCF_044224635.1). Lineage (GTDB taxonomy): Bacteria > Pseudomonadota > Alphaproteobacteria > Reyranellales > Reyranellaceae > Reyranella. The sequence continues at coordinate 48,796 of NZ_JBGAKA010000002.1, forward strand.
CTGCTACGAGGTCGGCTTCTCCGGCGTGGCGCTGGGCATCGCCCGCGGCGCGCTCGACAGCTTCGTCGACGTGGCGAAGAACAAGATCCCGCGCGGCAAGAGGAGCCCGATCCGCGACAACGCCGTGGTGCAGACCAACCTCGCCCAGGCCGAGGTCGGCATCGGCTCGGCGCGCGCCTTCCTGCTGCAGACCGTGGCGACCATCTGGCGCGACATCTCGGCCGGCAGCAAGCTTTCGATGAAGCAGCGGCTCGCCATCCGCATGGCCTCGACCAACGCCATCCACCGGGCGCGCGAGGCGGTCGATTTCGCCTACAACGCCGCCGGCGCGACGGCGATCTTCGAGAGCCATCCGCTGGAGCGTCGCTTCCGCGACATCCACACGGTCACGCAGCAACTCCAGGGACGGCTGTCCCATTTCGAGACCGTCGGCGCCTGGATGATGGGCGCCGAGGCCGACCTCACCTTCGTCTGACGATTACCGACTTGTTTCCGTCCCTCGACTTAGGAGACCCGCCATGCCGCTTGGCGTCCTGCAGCACTACACCATCGAGCCCTCCGACCTGGAGCGCACCAAGGATTTCTATTGCGACGTTCTCGGGCTGGAGAACGGCGATCGCCCACCGCTCGGCTTCCCGGGCTACTGGCTCTATTCCGGCGGCGTTGCGACCGTGCACCTGCTGGGGCCGCGCGTGCCGCGCGAGGGCATCACGGTGCGGGGGACCGACAAGAAGTTCGACGACACCGGCCGCTTCGATCACATCGCCTTCGCCGCCACCGACCTCGCCGGGGTGCGCCAGCGCCTGCGGTCCAAGAGCGTCAAGTTCCGCGAGAATATCGTGCCGCGCACCGGCGCCGGCCAAATCTTCCTGCACGATCCCGACGGGGTCGGCGTCGAGCTGAACTTCCCGCCGGAAGAGGTTCAAAAAGCGCAGGCCTAGTCCGCGCCGAGGTCAGCCAAGAATTCTTGGCCGCAGATGAACACAGATCGAACGAGCTCGAAGCGAGGCTCACTCGACGGGCTCCCCGGTCGGGAGTCATGCCGAGCATCTGTGTTCATCTGTGGCTATTTCTTTCGGCGAAGCATATGCAGCGCATGCCATGTCGGTTTGAATCGGAGTCTCGCTAGATGCTTCTCTCCCTCGAGATCGAGCGCGTCGAGCCGCTGGCGGACGGCGCTTCCTTCGGCGCGGTCGGCGCCTACGAGCGCGTGATCGGCAAGGCCAGGGGCGAGGTCGATCCTGCCGCCCCCGGCAACAAGGGCATCGCCCTGATCGACAAGGCGCCGCGCAACGCCGCGGGCAAGGTCGAGTACGCCACCGACATCTTCATCCTGCGGCCGAAGGATCCGGCCAAGGGCAATGGGCGGATCCTCTACGAGGTCAACAACCGCGGCCGCAAGATGCTGTTCGGCAACATCGCCGACGGCCCGCAGGGCGTGAACGACCCCAAGACGATGGCGGACGTAGGCAACGGCTTTCCGCTGCGCCAGGGCTACACCATCGTGTGGTCGGGCTGGGACCCCGATGCGCCGCGCGCCAACATGGGGCTTGGCCTCACCGCGCCGGTCGCCACCGACAATGGCCAGCCGATCGTGCAGAAGGTGCGCGACGAGTTCGTCTCGGGCACGCGAGGCGGCGCGCTCGAAGCCTTCAAGCTGTCATACGAGGCGGCGAGCCTCGAGCAGCCACGGGCGCGGCTGACGGTGCGCGAGCGCGCCGGTGATGAGCCGCGCGAGCTGCCGCTGAACCAATGGTCGTTCGTCGATGCGCGCTCGATCAAGTTGCGCGACGGCAGCAAGCCCAAGCCGGGCTGGCTCTACGAATTCCATTACGAGGCCAGGAATCCCAAGGTGCAGGCCGTGGGCTTCGCGGCGACGCGCGACGTGGTGAGCTGGCTGCGCTACGATAAGGCGGCGACGGCGGTCACCGGCGGGCCGATCAGCCACGCGCTGGCGATCGGCTTCTCGCAGGCCGGCCGCTACCTGCGCAACCATATCTCCGAAGGCTTCAATCGCGACGAGCAGGGCCGCAAGGTCTTCGACGGCATCCATGCCCACATCGCCGGCGTCGGCCGCATCTTCTTCAACATGCCGTTCGGCCAGCCGGCGCGCACCGGCACGCAGCACGAGGATCACTTCTTCCCCGAGAACGAGTTCCCGTTCTCGACCGCGGCGCAGAGCGATCCGCTGACCGGCAAGGCGGGCTCGCTGTTCCGCGGCGACGGCAGCGATCCCAAGCTGATCGAGACCAACACCTCGACCGAGTACTGGCAGAAAGGAGCCTCGCTCCTGCACACCGATCCGCTCGGCACGGCGGACGTGGCGCTGCCGGACAATTCGCGAATCTACATGATCGCCGGGACCCAGCATGGCGGCCGTGCCGGGGCGACGACCGACGCCGGCCCCAACGTCAATCCGCGCAACCCGCACAATCCCATGCCGGCGGTGCGTGCCCTGCTGGTGGCGCTCGACGAGTGGGTGGTGTCGGGCAAGGCACCGCCGCCCAGCCGCGTGCCGACGCTCGGTGCCGGCACCCTGGTCGAGGCCGACAAGACCGGCTTTCCGGCTGTGCCGGGCGCCGCGGTGATCAGGGTCACCAACCAGGTGGCGCCGCCCGGCGACTGGGTGAGCCCGACACCGCCGGCCAAGGCCTATCGCACCCTGGTGTGCAAGGTCGACGCCGACGGCAACGAAGCGGCCGGCATCCGGCTGCCCGACATCGCGGTGCCGCTCGCCACCTACACCGGCTGGAACGAGTACAAGGCGCCCTATCCCGCCGGCGAGCTGGCCGACCGCGACGGCAGCTGCCTGCCCTTCGCCGTGGATGCCGCGGCGCGCCTGGCCGCCGGCGATCCGCGGCCGTCAATCGCCGAGCGCTACAGGAGCGGTGCCGACTACCAGGCCAAGGTCGAGGCGGTGGTGACGGCCCTTCTGGCCGACCGCCTGCTGCTCGCCGAGGATGCCGAGCGCTATCGCGAACGCGCGGCCAAGGAACCGCGGGTGGCGCCGTGAGGAAGAAACGCACTCTCATTCTCCTCCCCAGCTTTGCTGGTGAGGTGCCCCGTCATACGGGGCGGAGGGGTCATGAGCCTCAGTCGCGCTGCTCATGACCCCTCCGTCGCCGAGGACGGCGACACCTCCCCAGCTTTGCTGGGGAGGAGTGAACAACGGAGGAACCATGCCCAAGCTCGATCGTGACGGAGTCGGTATCCACTACGAGATCCACGGCACTACCGGCCCCGTGCTGCTGCTGAGCCACGGCTACAGCTCGACGGCGCGCATGTGGGACGGCCAGATCGCCGCGCTGAAGGATCGCTACCGGGTGATCGTGTGGGACATGCGCGGGCATGGCGAGACCGACTATCCGACCGACCAGAGCCGCTATTCCGAGGCGCTCACCGTGGGCGACATGAAGGCGCTGGTCGATCTCGCCGGCGCCGGCAAGGCGATCATCGCCGGCCTGTCGCTGGGCGGCTACATGTCGCTCGCCTTCACCGCCAGCCATCCCGAGCGGGTGCGCGCGCTGATGCTGTTCGACACCGGCCCGGGCTTCAAGAAGGACGAGGCGCGCGCCAAGTGGAACGAGACGGCCAGGCAGCGTGCAGCCACTCTCGAGGCCAAGGGGCTGGCGGCGCTCAATTCATCCGATGAGGTCAAGCTGACGCGCCATCGCGACGCCTCGGGCCTCGCCCGCGCCGCGCTGGGCATGCTGGCCCAGGACAACGACCGGGTGATCCAGTCGCTCGACAAGGTCGCCGTGCCGACCCTGGTGCTGGTCGGCGCCAACGACACCAACTTCCTGGCCGCCACGGATTACATGGCGGCGAAGATCAAGGGCGCGACCAAGGTGGTCATTCCCGATGCCGGCCATGCGGCCAACCTGCATCAACCTGAATTGTTCAACAAGGCGGTCGAGGCGTTCCTCGCCACGCTGCCGGCAGCCTGAAGGAGGAGAAGATGGGCAAACGGATTGCGATCGTCGGCGTCGGCGCGCTGGGCGGTTATGTCGGCGGCTGGCTCGCCCATACGGGCGAGGACGTCACCCTGATCGATTTCTGGCCGGAGAACATCGAGACCATCCGCAGGAACGGGCTGGAGCTCGACGGCGTCACGCCGGAAGAGAAGATCACGGTCAAGAACGCCAAGACCATGCATCTCACCGAGATGCAGGACCTGTCGCGCCAGAGGCCGATCGACATCGCCTTCGTCTCGATGAAGTCCTACGACACCGAATGGGCGACGGCGCTGATCAAGCAGTACCTGGCGCCCGACGGCTTCGTCGTGTCGCTGCAGAACTGCCTGAACGAGGAGCGCATCGCCAATGTCGTCGGCTGGGGCAAGACGGTGGGCATGGTGGCCTCGCTGATCTCGGTCGACATGTTCGAGCCCGCCCGCATCCGCCGCACCGTCGCCAAGGGCGGCGACAAGCACACCGTGTTCCGGGTCGGCGAGGTGCATGGCCGCATCACCAGCCGCGTCGAGGCGCTGCGTGACATGGTGGGCCGCATCGACAGCGCCAAGACGACGACCAACCTGTGGGGCGAGCGCTGGTCCAAGCTCTGCCAGAACGGCATGAAGAACGGCGTGTCGGCGGCGACCGGCCTGACCGGCAGCGATTGCGACCGCAACGACGCCATCCGCCGCTTCTCGATCAAGCTCGGCGGCGAGGCGGTGCGGGTCGGCCAGGCGCTCGGCTACCACATCGAGAAGATCGGCAAGTTCGAGCCCGAGACGCTGGCCAAGGCGTCGGAGGGCGACAAGGAGGCGCTCGACGAGGTCGAGGCCATCCTGCGCCCCGGCTCCAACACCAACCCCAACCCGCGCGCCGACATCCAGCGCCCGTCGATGGCCCAGGACATCCGCAAGGGCCGCCGCACCGAGATCGAGTTCATGAACGGCTACATCGCCGAGCGCGGCAATTACATCGGCGTGCCCGCCCCGACCCACGCCAAGCTGACCGAGATCGTGAAGAAGGTCGAACGCCAGGAGGTCAAGGCCGCCCCGGCGCTGCTGGGCGGGTGAATGCGCTTCGCCTCCCCAGCTTTGCTGGGGAGGTGTCGCCGTCTTACGGCGACGGAGGGGTCATGAGCAGCGGGACTCGGGCTTCTGACCCCTCCGTCCGCGAAGACGCGGACACCTCCCCAGCGAAGCTGGGAAGGAGACGTGAAAGTTAAGTTGGCGCCTATGAATGGCGCGCTCCCAGCGTCAGGCACTTGAAGTCTTCGCGTCAGATGTCATATTTTTTGTGACATCTGACGGAGACCCGATTGGCCAGACAGCCCGAACGCACCCCGCAAGCAACCGATGAGCAGAGGCTCGAGCGGATCGTCGACCTGTTGGGCGGCGAGCGTGTTTTCCGTCGCCGCCTGCGGACGCCGCTCGACGCCCACGAACAGCTGTTGAAGGGCCTGCCGGGCAGATCGCTGGGCTATTTCCTCGACAATCTCCGCGTCCTGCGCTGGGAAGAATCGGTCGAGAAGGCCATCGGCATGAGCCTGCGTACCTTCCAGCGCCGAAAGGATGGAGGGGCGAAACCGCTCAGCAACGAGCAAAGCGGGCGAACCTGGAAGTTCGCGGAGATTCTGGCCAAGGCGACATCGATCTTCGGATCGCAGGAAGAGGCCGAGCAATGGCTTGCCCGGCCTGCAATGGGGCTGGATGGACATCGCCCGCTCGATCTTCTCGCCACACCGGCCGGCGTGGAGCTGGTCGAGGATTTTCTCGAACGACTCGACTATGGCGTCTACGCGTGACTCCCCTGCCGGCGGCTCTGGGCGGCAGCGATCTCGTTGCCTGGCGCCTCGACCAGGCGAAGTTTGCGATGACGTGGGATTCCGGCGAGGGCGCCTACCGGGTCGGCGGTCGCTGGAACCGCAGAGGGGTGCGGGCAGTATACTGCTCCGTCGACCCGGCGACGGCGATTCTGGAGGTTGCCGTTCACAAGGGGTTCAGGGCGCTGGATACGGTTGCGCACGTCCTCACGGCGCTCATCGTTCTCGACCCGGCGGCCGTCCATGTCGTCCATCCCGAGGCGATTCCGAATGCCAACTGGCTGAGGCCGGGGATTCCGAGCGCAGGGCAGCAGGAGTTCGGCAGCCTCCTGCTCAGCCAGCATCCCTTCATTCTCTTGCCAAGCGTGGTCTCGACGCGCAGCTGGAATCTGGTCTTCGATCCGATCCGGTCAAAGGATGCCTACGTGCGGCGATTGCAGGAGGATTTCGCTCTCGATACGAGGCTCCATCCTCCTGCCGACAGTCGATAGCCTGCCAACCGCCTGGTCGGCGGCGCTCAGTTCACATAAAGCCCATACGCCTCCGGATCGCCCCAGGCGTCCCAGTCCAGCGAGTTCACCTCGGCGGTCGGCCAGTAGGGGTCGTCCTGCAGCGAGTTGTCGACGACCCGGCCCTCGAGCAGCGAGTAGGCGTTTTTCAGGTAGGTGCTGCGCGCCGCGCTGTTGCCGACGTAGAGGCAATTGCAGTAGTCGCGATCGGGATAGACCCAGACGGCCTTGCCCTTGTAGGTGGTGCGCGTGAGCTGATGCGGCGTCATGCCCGAGAACGACGTCTGCTGTGCCGACGTCTTGACCGGGATCGCCTTGAAGCCGGCCTGCTGCAGCATCTGCTCGTTGCTCGGCGGCGTACTCGAGCAGGCGAGCAGGGCAGCGCCCAGACCCGTGGCGACGACAAACGACCTGAACACTCTCATCGGTATCCCCCGTTGCGCTGGTGAAGCCCCGGTTCCGTGGCCTCCCCTCCCCTGTTCCACCAAGACATTCGCCTATGGGCGCTCTCTCATTTTCCTCCCCAAGCGTAGCTTGGGGAGGTGTCGCCGTCTTCGGCGACGGAGGGGTCATGAGCCGCAAGACTGAGGCTCATGACCCCTCCGCCCCGTATGACGGGGCACCTCCCCAGCGATGAGCGCGTTCGCTTCGCGAGCCGCGCAAGAGCTGGGGAGGGGAGTGAAAGGCGCGCCATATGCGAATGCCCTGTCTTTTCCGCGCTCAGGCCGCCTGCTTGAGGCCGGCCCGGGCGTCTTCCTTGATCATGTCGGCGCCCTTCTCGGCCACCATGATGGTGGGGGCGTTGGTGTTGCCCGACGGCTCGGTCGGCATGATCGAGGCGTCGATCACGCGCAGGCCGGCGATGCCGTGCACGCGCAGCCGGTCGTCGACCGCCGCCATCGGATCGCTGCCCATCTTGCAGGTGCCGGTAACGTGGTAGGTCGTCTGGCCGTTGCGGCGGGCGAAGTCGAGCCATTCGTCGTAGGTGTTGACGTCCTTGCCCGGGTTGTTCTCGAAGGCGATGTACTTCGCCATCGACGGATGCGAGACGATCTTGCGGGCGATCTGCATGCCGGCGACCGTGGTGTCGCGGTCGATCTGGGTCGACAGGAAATTCGGCCGGATCGCCGGTTCGACACCCGGCGTCGCCGACTTGATGTGGATCGAGCCGCGCGAATCGGGCCGGCACTGGCCGATCACCACGGTCATGCCGGGCTCCTTCTCGAGCAGCCGCTTCTGCGCCGTGTCGTAGCTGGCGTGCGCCATGTGGAACTGCATGTCGGGCGAATCGAGCCCGGGCCGCGTGCGCACGAAGCCGTAGACCACGCCCGCCGTGAGCGCCAGCGCGCCGCGCCCGGTGGCGTAGTACTTGATGACCTCCTTCACCAGGCTGAGGCCGCGGGTCTGCTCGTTGAGCGTGATCGGCTGCTTGACGCGCCAGTTCATGCGCGGCGCGAAGTGGTCGCCATAGTTCTCGCCGACGCCCTTGAGCTCGTGCTTCACCTCGATGCCGAGGCGGCGCAGCAGCTCGGGCTGGCCGATGCCGGAAAGCTCGAGCACGCCGGGCGATTGGACGGCGCCGCACGACACGACGACCTCGCGATTGACGCGTGCCTCGCGCGCTTGGCCGTGCACCGTGTAGGCCACACCGACGGCCCGCTTGCCCTCGAGGATGACCTTGCTCACCAGGGCGTCGGTCTCGATCGAGAGGTTGGGGCGGCTGCGCGCCGGGTCGAGGAAGGCACGCGCCGTCGACTGGCGCTTGCCGTTCTTCATCGTCACCTGGTAGTAGCCGAAGCCTTCCTGGTTGCCGTCGTTGTAGTCCTTGTTCTTCGGATAGCCGAGCGCCGCTGCAGCATCGATGAAGGCGTCGCACAGCTCGTGGGTCTCGCACATGTCGGCGACGTTCAGCAGGCCGCCCTTGCCGCGGCTGTCGTCGCCGCCGCGCTCGAAATGCTCCGACTTCTTGAAGTAGGGCAGGATCTGCGAGTACGACCAGCCGCGATTGCCGAGCTGGCCCCAGGTGTCGTAGTCGAGCGGCTGGCCGCGCACGTAGAGCATGCCGTTGATCGAGCTCGAGCCGCCCAAGGTGCGGCCGCGCGGGCAGGGGATGCGCCGGCCGTTGACGTTGTCCTCGGCCTCCATCTCGAAGTTCCAGTTGTAGCTCTTGTGATTGAGCAGCTTGGTGAAGCCGGCGGGGACGTCGATCCACATCGACTTGTCGGCCGGGCCCGCCTCGAGCAGCAGGACCTTGACCTTCGGATCCTCGCTCAGCCGGTTGGCCAGCACGCAGCCCGCCGAGCCGGCGCCCACGATTACATAATCCCAATCCGCCATGTCGCCCGTGACCTCCCGTTGGGGGAGTCATATCACAAGTTTCTCCTCCCTAGCGTCTTCGCTGGGGAGGTGTCGGCGTCTTACGCCGACGGAGGGGTCATGAGCACCATCACTGAGGCTCATGACCCCTCCGCCCGCGATTACGCGGACACCTCCCCAGCGAAGACGCTAGGGAGGAGAAGAGTCACCTCAAATGGCAGGACACCCGGTGGCCCGGGGCGATTTCGCGGAGCGGGGGCGACTCGACCTTGCAGCGGGCTACGGCGTAGGGGCAGCGGGTGTGGAAATGGCAGCCCGGCGGCGGCTTGACCGGGCTCGGCACGTCGCCTTGCAGAACCCGCTTCTGGCGGCGGATCGACGGGTCGGGGACCGGCACGGCCGACAGCAGGGCCTCGGTGTAGGGGTGCTGCGGCCGGGTGAAGATCGAGCGCGTGTCGGCATGCTCGACGATGCGGCCGAGATACATCACGGCGATCTGGTGACTGATATGTTCCACCACTGCGAGGTTGTGCGAGATGAACAGGTAGGAGAGCTGGCGCTCGCGCTGCAGGTCCTGCAGGAGGTTGATCACCTGGGCCTGGATCGAGACGTCGAGCGCCGACACCGGCTCGTCGCCGACGATCAGCTTGGGGCCCAGCGCCAGCGCGCGGGCGATGCCGATCCTCTGGCGCTGGCCGCCCGAGAACTGGTGCGGGTAGTTGGTCATCTGCGCCGGCCTGAGGCCAACGCGGGCAAACAGCGCCGCGACCTGCTCCTCGCGCTCGCGCTTGCTGGCGACGCCGTGCACCAGCAGCGGCTCGCCCACGATCTCGCCGGCAGTCATGCGCGGGTTGAGCGAGGAGAACGGGTCCTGGAAGATGATCTGCATCTGCCGGCGATAGGGCCGCATCTCGGCCTTGCCGAGCCGGGTGATGTCGGTGCCACCGACCTCGATCTTGCCCGAGGTCGGCTCGATCAGGCGCAGGACGGCGCGGCCGGCCGTGGTCTTGCCGCAGCCGCTCTCGCCCACCAGGCCCAGCGTCTCGCCGACGCCGATGGTGAAGCTGACGCCATCGACGGCGTAGACGTGGCCAACGGTGCGCCGCAGCAGGCCCTTGCGCACCGGGAAGTGCTTCTTGAGGTCGTCGACCTCGAGCACTGGGGCGTTGGCGAGGGTGGCAGCGGTCATGGAATGATCCTGCTGGGGGCGCGATGATCAATCTCCTCCCCAGCGAAGCTGGGGAGGTGTCGCCGTCTTACGGCGACGGAGGGGTCATGAGCCCCAGTCCCGTTGCTCATGACCCCTCCGTCCGCGAAGACGCGGACACCTCCCCAGCGAAGCTGGGGAGGAGGATCGAGGCGCCACTGGAGTGGCGCGGTCCCAGCGGAAGAGGACATCTCAACCATTGCTGTGCCAGCAGGCGGCCCAGTGGCCGGGCCGCTTCTCCTGGTAGGCCGGGCGCTCGCGCCGGCACAGATCGTCGGCACGCTCGCAGCGCGGCGCGAAGGCACAACCTTCCGGCAGGTCGAACAACGGCGGCACGATGCCGGGAATCTCCTGCAGGCGCTGGCCCACCCGCTCGACCTCGCCGCGCATCAGGTCGAGGCGCGGGATCGAGGCCAGCAGGCCCATGGTGTAGGGATGCATCGGCCGCGCGAACAGCTCGCCGACCTCGGCCTCCTCGACCTTGCGGCCGGCATACATGACGATGACCCGCCGCGCCGTCTCGGCGACGACGCCGAGATCGTGGGTGATCAGGATCACGGCGGCGCCGAACTCGCGCTGCAGCTCGACGATCAGCTCGAGGATCTGGGCCTGGATGGTGACGTCGAGCGCCGTCGTCGGCTCGTCGGCGATCAGCACCTTCGGGTTGCAGGCGAGCGCCATGGCGATCATGGCGCGCTGGCGCATGCCGCCCGACAGCTGGTGGGGATACTCCTTGGCGCGCTGCTTGGGCTCGGGGATACGCACCAGGTCGAGCATCTCGATGGCCCGCTTCAGCGCCTGCTTGCGATCCATGTCGCGGTGCAGGATCAGCGCCTCGGAGATCTGCTTGCCGATGGTCATCACCGGGTTGAGCGAGGTCATCGGCTCCTGGAAGATCATCGAGATGTCGTTGCCGCGCACGCCGCGCATCTCGTCTTCGCTGAGCTTCAGGAGATCGCGGCCGGCCAGCCGCACGGCGCCCGAGACGATGCGGCCCGGCGGATCGGGGATCAGGCGCATCAGCGACAGCGCCGTCATGCTCTTGCCGCAACCCGACTCGCCGACGATCGCCAGGGTCTCTCCCGAGGCGACCTGGAAATCGACGCCGTCGACCGCCTTGACGATGCCCTGCCGCGTGTAGAACCAGGTGCCGAGATCCTCGACCTCGAGAAGAGCCGTCATGAACGCTGGCCTCTCACGAGCGTTGCCGGGGATCGAGGATGTCGCGCAAGGCATCCCCCAGAAGGTTGGTGCCGAATACCGTCAGGCTGATGGCGACGCCCGGGAAGATCACCAGCCATGGCGCCGTGCGCACGTACTCGGCGGCCGATTCCGACAGCATGCGGCCCCACGACGGATAGGGCTCGGGGATGCCGAGGCCCAGGAAGGAGAGCGAGGCCTCGACCAGGATGGCCGAGCCGAGCTGGGCGGTGGCGAGCACGATCAGCGGCGCCAGGGTGTTGGGCAGCACGTGGCGGACAGCGATGCGCAGCTCGCCCATGCCGACCGCGCGCGCCGCCTCGACGAACGGCTGCTCGCGCAGCGACAGGGTGTTGGAGCGCACGATGCGGGCCACCGTCGGCACCAGCGGGATGGCGATGGCAATGATGGTGTTCTCGAGCGACGGTCCCAGCGCCGCCGCCATGACCAGGGCCATGACCAGGAGCGGCAGCGACTGCATGATGTCCAACAGGCGTTGCGTGAGGAGATCGAAAGAACCGCCGAGATAGCCGCTCATCAGGCCGATCGACACGCCCAGCACGCCGCCCAGCAGGGTGGCGCCGACGCCGACGGCGAGCGAGATGCGGGCGCCGAACACGATGCGGCTGAACATGTCGCGGCCCATGAAATCGGCGCCCAGCCAGAAGATGCGGCCGGGCGGGGCGAGCGAGGCCTTGGCGTCGGTCGATGTCGGGTCGAACGGCGCGATGAAATTGGCGAACACCGCGGTCAGCACGAAGACCAGCACGATGAACGCGCCGACCGCGCCCAGAGGATAGCGCCGGGCAAGGAAGGCGAGCTGGCCGCCCAGGCCGGTGACGTTGGCGCCGGCGCGGGCCAGCTCGGCATCATGGTCGATCGTTGTCATGACTCAGACCTCGATCTTTTGGGTTGTTGTCATGACTCAGACCTCGATCTTTTGGGTTGTGGTCATGGCTCAGTCCGCGAACTTGATGCGGGGGTCGAGGGCCATGTAGGCCATGTCGACCAGGAAATTCACCACGACCACCACGAAGGCGATCAGCATCACCAGGTTCTGCACGATCGGGTAATCGCGCCAGCGGATCGCCTCGACCAGGAAGCGGGCGACGCCCGGGATGTTGAACACGGTCTCGGTGACGATCAGGCCGCCCACCAAAAATGCCGCCTCGATGCCGACGATGGTGACGACCGGCAGCAGCGCATTGCGCAGCGCGTGGTCGTAATTGACCGACATCGTCGAGGCGCCCTTGGAGCGCGCCGTGCGGATGTAGTCCTGGCGCATCACCTCGAGCATCGACGAGCGGGTGAGCCGCATGATCAGCGCCGAACTTCGGAAACCCACGACCGCGGCGGGGATCGCCAGCAATCCCACCTCCTGCAGGAAGCTGCGCGGCTCGTTGGAATAGATCGGGATGGTGCCGAACCAGTGCACCGCCGCCATCAGCACCAGGAGGCCGAGCCAGAACGACGGCAGCGACAGGCCGCTGAGGCTGATGACGCGCAGCGAGTAGTCGAGGCCGGTGTTCTGGCGCACCGCGCTGATGACGCCGAACGGCACGCCGATCAGCACCGAGATGACCAGCGCCATGCCGGCGAGCTTGGCGCTGATCGGGATGCGCGGCGCGATCTCCTCGATCGCCGGCCGCTCCGAGACGTAGGCGAAGCCCAGATCGCCGCGCGACAGGCCGCCGATCCACTTGCCGTACTGCTCGATGATCGGCAGGTCGAGGCCGAGCTCCTTGGCGATCTTGGCCTTCTCCTTGGCATCGGCGATGCCGGCGGCATCGACCAGGATGTCGGAGATGTCGCCCGGCACCAGCCGCAGCATGACGAAGATCAGCACCGACATGCCGAACAGGGTGAGCGCCATCAGCAGCAGGCGTCGGACGAGGTAGGAGCCCATTGACTAGCCTCTCATTACCGAGAGCTCATATGCCTCCCCCGTCATACGGGGGAGGTGGCCCGCAGGGCCGGAGGGGGAAGGCCTCAGTCGAGACCTTTCCGATTCCGACGTCGAAATTTCATGAATCTCGACTGACGCTTCCCCCCTCCGCCCCGTATGACGGGGCACCTCCCCCGATGACGGGGGAGGGATTGGAGAAAGGGGATGGCGGCGGTGCATGGAGAGGGGCCCTACCGGTCGAGCCAGACGTCTTCGAAACGCCAGCCGTTGTATATGCTGTTGGTCTGCAGCAAGATGCCCTTGACCTGCGGCGTCCAGCAGGTGTTGGAGACGTTGTAGCCGATGATCGGCCGGGCGGTGTCGGCGGCCAGCTTGGCCTCGATCTCCCAAACGAGCTTCTTGCGCTTCTCGACATCGGCCTCGGCCGACTGCTGGTTGATCAGCTTGTCGATCTCGGGGTTCTTGTAGGCGGTGTAGTTGCGGTCCGAGGTCGAGTAGTAGTTCTCGTAGAACTGGACGTCGGGGTCGTCGACGCCGGCCCCGGTGAGGTTCATGCCCACCTGGTAGTCCTTGCGCTGGATCTTGTTGTACCAGACCGTGGTGTCGATCGGATCGAGCTCGCCGTCGATGTGAATCTTCTTCAGCTGGTCGATCAGGATCACCGCGGGATCGCGATAGATGGCGATGTTGCGTGTCGCCACCTTGATCTTGAGCGGCTTTTCGGCGCTGTAGCCCAGCCCTTCCATGATCTTGCGCGCCTCGGCGCGGCTCTTCTCGACGTCGGGCGAATGGCCGAGAATGCCGGGCAGCATCTCCTTGGGCATGCCCCAGTAGCCGGCCGGCGGCGGCAGCATGGTGGCGCCGTCGAGATCATGGCCCTGGCTCAGGATCTCGTGGAACGACTTGTTGTCGATCGCCAGCACCATGGCGCGGCGGACCTGCGGATTGTCGAACGGCGGCTTGTCGCGGTTGATCAGGATGTTGGAGCTGACGTTGGTCGGCCGCGCCTCGCACACCGCGTCGGGCTTCTGCGCCTTGACGTCCTTCAGCAGCGGGAAGGTGACGTCCGAATCGAACGTCATGTCGAACTCGCCGGCGGTGAAGCCCAGCATGCGCGTGCTGCGGTTGGGCACGATCTTCCAGTCGATGACGTCGAGATACGGCCGCCCCTTCTTCCAGTAGTCGGGATTGCGCACCAGCTTGATCGATTCGTTGCGCTTGAACTCGGCGACCTTGAACGGTCCGGTGCCGATCGGCTTGGAGCGCATGTCGCGGCCTGGCACGTGGCAGGCATAGACCGGCGAGTAGCCGGCCGCCAGCATCGACAGGAACGAGGGTTGCGGCCGGCCGAGCTTGAAGGTGACCTCGCTGTCGCCCTTGGTCGTCACTTCCTGCAGGTTGATGTACCAGACGCGGCGCGGGCTCTTGCGGATGATGTCGAGCTTGTCGTCGCCCTTGCCCATCACCGCGTCCCAGGTGCACTTGACGTCGGCGCTGGTGAACGGCTTGCCGTCGTGCCACTTGACGCCCTGGCGCAGCTTGAAGGTGAGCTGGGTCTTGTCGTCGTTCCACGCCCAGCTCTCGGCCAGCTCGGGCACGATGCCATCCGGGCTGTTGATCTTCTTTGCAGGGTCGAAGAACACGAGGTTGTTGAACACCGCCATGAAGGGCTGGTTGACCGAGATGGTCGCCTCCTCGTGGATCGAGGCGCTCGGCGGATTGTCGCGATGCGAGATCTTGAGGGTGCCGCCCTGCTTCTGGGCCAGCGCCGGCCCGGCCGCCGACATCAAGGCAACGCATGTCCCGGCCGCCAAAGCCACTATTGTACGCATACCGTCTACGTCCTCCCAGACACCACGCCGGCGGTCGCTCCGTTGTCCGGCGCGTTCGTTTGATTCCCCGTCGGCCGGGAGGCTAGCAGATAATGTGCAAGGGCCAAGGGCTAATGCGGCCGCGAGCCGCGATCCGGGCAGAGGGGCCTCTCAATTCGATCGGGTTTGCTTCCGCGAAGCGAGGAGTGGCCGCCCCCTGGTCTCCTCCCCAGCTTCGCTGGGGAGGTGCCCCATCATACGGGGCGGAGGGGTCAAGAGCCTCAGTCCCGCTGCTCATGACCCCTCCGTCACCGTAAGACGGTGACACCTCCCCAGCGAAGCCGGGGAGGGACATGAGCCCCTCACCGCTCCAGCCACACCTCCTCGAAGCGCCAGCCGTTGAAGATGCTGTTGTGCTGCAGCACCAGACCCTTGAACTGCGGTGTCCAGCAGGTGTTGGCGACGCCATAGCCGATCATCGGTCGGGCGGCATCATCGGCAAGTATGGTCTCGATCTCCCACACGATCTTCTTGCGCTTGCCGATGTCGGCCTCGGCCGATTGCAGGTCGATCAGCCGGTCGACCTCGGGATTGTTGTAGCCCGTGTAGTTGCGGTCCGACGTCGAATGATAGTTCTCGTAGAAATTGACATCGGGATCATCGACGCCCACGCCGGTGCGGTTCATGCCCACCGTGTAGTCCTTGCGCTGGATCTTGGCGTGCCAGACCGTGGTGTCGATCGTCTCGAGCTCGGCATCGATGTGGATCTTCTTGAACTGGTCGATCAGGATCACCGCCGCGTCGCGATAGCTCGGGATGTTGCGCGTCGACATCTTGATCTTGAGCGGCTTGGCGGGGCTGTAACCCAGCCCCTCCATGATCTGGCGCGCCTCGGAGCGGCTCTTCTCGACATCAGGAGCATGGCCGAGCAGCTTCGGCAGCATATCCTTGGGCATGCCCCAGAAGCCGGCCGGCGGCGGCAGCATGACGGCGCCGTCGAGATCGTTGCCCTGGCTCATGATGTCGGAGAATGCCTGGATGTCGATCGCCAGCACCATGGCGCGGCGGATCTGCGGGTTGTCGAACGGCGGCTTGTCGCGGTTGACCAGGATATTGCCGCTGACGCCGGTCGGCCGCGCCTCGCAGACCGCGTCGGGCTTCTGCGCCTTGACGTCCTTCAGCATCGGAAACGTGACATCCGAATCGAACGTCATGTCGAACTCGCCGGCAGTGAAGCCCAGCATGCGCGTGCTGCGGTTGGGCACGATCTTCCAGTCGATCGCGTCGAGCCAGGGACGCCCCTTCTTCCAGTAGTCGGGATTGCGCACCAGCCTGATCGATTCGTTGCGCTTGAACTCGACCACCTTGAAGGGGCCAGTGCCGATCGGCTTGGAGCGCATGTCGCGGCCCGGCACGTGGCAGGCATAGACCGGCGAATAGCCGCTCGCCAGCATCGACAGGAACGAGGGTTGCGGCCGGCCGAGCCTGAAGGTGACCTCGTGGTCGCCGTTGGTCGTCACCTCCTCGAGGTTGATGTACCAGATCTTGCGCGGGCTCTTGCGGATGATGTCGAGCTTCTCGTCGCCCTTGCCGCGCACCGAATCCCAGGTGCACTTGACGTCGGCGCTGGTGAACGGCTTGCCGTCGTGCCATTTCACGCCCTGGCGCAGCTTGAAGGTGAGCCGGGTCTTGTCGTCGTTCCACGACCAGCTCTCCGCGAGCTCGGGCACGATGCTGTCTGGCGCGTTGATCTTCTGGTTGGGATCGAAGAAGACGAGATTGTTGAACACCGCCATGAAGGGCTGGTTGACCGAGATGGTCGCCTCGTCGTGGATCGAGGCGCTGGGCGGATTGTCGCGATGAGAAATCCTGAGGGTACCGCCCTGCTTCTGGGCGAATGACGGCGCCGCCGACATCACGGCGGCGATGGTCGCGGCCAACACGGCCACCCGGTTGCGCATGAACGCTCCTCCCAGACGGCACGCCCTTGCCGACGTCGTCGGCCGGCGTGGTGTTCGTTACCCGTGACCCGGGAGGCTAGCAGATAGTGTGCAACGGCCAAGGGCCAAAGCGGCGGCGAGCCCCCTGCGTCCTAAGCCGCCGGCCCCTTGAGCTCGATCTGGTTGCCCTCCGGGTCGTGGAAATAGACCGACGGGCCGGTGCCCTCGGCGCCATAGCGCTGGAAGGTCTCGCCGACCGAGATCCCGAGCGGGCCGAGGCGGGCCTCGATCGCCGCCCGGTCGAACGGCTCGATCCGGAAGCACAGATGGTCCATGTTGGGCGCCGCGGATTTGGCGTCGCTCAGGACCAGGTCGAGCATCGAGGCGCCGGCGCGCATCTGCACCAGGTTGAGGCGGTCGAGGCGGCGCTCGACGTTGAAGCCCAGCGCCTGCTCGTAGAAGCGGACCATGGCCGGCAGATCGTTGACCCGCAAAACGACGTGATCGATTCGTTCGACATGGAAGGTCATGGCGTCTAGCCTGTCGCAAAACGAGGTGGAGGAGAGAGCATGGCGCAGGCGATCAACGCCGCCAAGGCACGATTGCGCAAGAATGAGCTGGCATTGGGCATCGGCATCCGCCTGGTGCGCAACGTCGACATCATCAAGGTCATGAAGTCGGCCGGCTTCGACTGGCTGTTCCTCGATCTCGAGCACGGCGTCATGTCGATCGAGACGGCCTGCGAGATCGCCGTGGCGTCGCAGGATTCCGGCATCGCGCCGATCGTGCGGGTGCCCTACGGCGAGCTCACCATGGCGACCCGGGTGCTCGACGGCGGCGCCCTGGGCGTCGTCATCCCGCACGTCGACACGGCCGAGGAGGCCAAGGAGATCGCCGACAAGCTGCGCTACCCGCCGCGCGGCCATCGCTCGGTGGGCGGCGGCCAGGCGCAGTTCGACTACACCCCGATGCCGCTCGGCGAGATGACCAAGGCGATGGACGACAACACCCTGGTCACGGTGATGATCGAGACGCCCAAGGCGGTCGAGAACGCCGAGGCGATCGCGGCCGTGCCGGGCATCGACTGCCTGCTGATGGGCTCGAGCGATCTCTCGATGGAGCTCGGCATCCCGGGCGAGAACGGCCATCCCAAGATCCAGGCCGCCGCCGACAAGCTGGTCGCCGCCTGCACCAAGCACGGCAAATGGGCCGGCATGGGCGGCGCCTACGGCGAAGACCTGCTGAAGATGTATATCGGCAAGGGCATGAAGCTGGTGCTCGCCGGCAACGACCTCCCCATGCTGACCGGCGCCGCCCGCGCCCACCAGGCCAAGGTACGCGCGCTCGCGGGGTGAGGGTCTGCCCCCTCGTCAAGGGGACCTCAGCCCCAGGCTGAGCCGCTCTCTCTTGTCATCCTGAGCGTAGCGAAGGATCTCATCGCCGCTTGCTGCGGTGTGTTTGGCGACCTCTGGCGATGAGATCCTTCGCTACGCTCAGGATGACAGAGGTGCGCGTGGATCCTCAGGCATCAAGTCGCTCCAATCCGGATTGGCGGCGCGGACCAGCTCATTCTTGCGGATTCGCTTCCATCCCTTGAGCTGCTTCTCTCGGGTGATGGCGTCCGTGGGATTTTCGTACTCCTCGGCATAGACCAAGCGGGTCACCCGATACTTCTGCGCAAATTCGCTTCCCGCTCCCGAGCGATGCTCGAAGACACGCCGGCCCAGATCGTTCGTCACGCCGATGTACATGGTGCTGAGGGAATTGCTCGTCATGATGTAGACGAAGTAGCGACGGTCGCCCATGGCTCACCGATGTCGTGCTGGGCGAAGCGAAACATCTCCAGCCGTCGGTTGCAAGTCCTCTCTAAGTCTCCCCCCAAGGTACATTAACCGCCGAGCAAGCGGCGATGAGATCCTTCGCTGCGCTCAGGATGACAAGAGGGGGGCGCGCTCCTTCGGCGACAGCGAGGTCAGCGCTTCCCTTCGATCTCGATCTCGATCAGATGCGGCTTGCCTGATCTGAAGGCGTCGGCGATGGCGCCCTGGATATCGTCGGCTTTCGTCACGTGGGTGCCGGCGACGCCCATGCCCTTGGCCATGTCGACGAAACCCAGCATCGGGCCCGTCAGATCCATGTGCATGTAGGGCTTGTTGGACTTCACATCGAAGCGCTGGCGGTAGGCGTCGATGTTGTGCTTCAGCACGCGGTACTCGCGGTTGGCGAGGATCACGAACACGATCGGCAGGTCGTGATGCGCCGCGGTCCACAGTGCCTGGATCGAGTACATCGACGAGCCGTCGCCCGACACGCAGAGCACCGGGCGCTTCGGCTCGGCCACCGCCACGCCGATCGCGCCGGCGACGCCCTGGCCGATGCCGCCGCCGCGGCCGCTGAAATAGTCCATCGGGCCGTCGAAGCTGAAGGTCTTGAACAGGTCGAGGTTGGCCGTGATGGTCTCGTCGACCACGATCGCCTCGGCCGGCGCACCGGCGCGGATCTCGGCCATGGCACGCGCCATCGAGGTCGGCGTGCGCGCCCACGCCTTCTCGACGCGCGCCTTCTGCCCCGCCGCCTCGGCCTGCTTCTGCGCCTCGAGCTGATTCATCCGCACCCTGGCGACCGCGGCGCTGAACCCGCCGACGGCGTGGACCAGGGCCTCCAGGGCTGCGCCGACATCGGCGATCACGCCGGCGTCGAGCGCGAAATTGTAGGCGAGCCTCGCCGGCGCCGATTCGATCTGCAGCACCTTGCAGCCCGCCGGGAAGGGCGAGCCCGGCGCGTACCACACTTCCTCGAAGAACGGCCCGCCGACCATCAGCACAAGGTCGTTGCCGGCGAGCTGGCGGGCGAGGCCGGGCGCATCGAAGGCAAGCGTGCCGCGCCACGCCGGGTGCTCGGTCGGGAAACTGTTGCGTCCGCGCAGGCCCTCGAACCACACCGCGGCGCCGATGCGATTGACCAGCGACACCAGCGCCCCGTCGGCGCCGGCGCGGGCGATCTCGTCGCCGGCAACGATGGCCGGGGTCTTCGCCGTCCGGAGCAGCTCCGCCATCGCCGCGATGCCGGCCGGGTCGGGCTGGCTGCGGGCGAAGCTCTGCCCCGGCCTGCCGGGCGGCACGCTGGTCTCCTGCTCCATGACATTGATCGGCAGGGCGACGAACACCGGCCCGGCCGGCGCCTCGTTGGCGATCTTGAAGGCGCGCTGCAGGATCGGGCCGAGCTCGTCGGCGGTCTCGACCTGGACGCTCCACTTGGTGACCGGCGCCGCCATCGCCGCGAGGTCGTGGCCGAGCACCGGGTCGCGCAGGCGCAGCCGCGTGTCCTGCTGGCCCGCCGTCACCACCATGGCGGTGTTGTTCTTGAGCGCGCCGTAGATCATGCCGATGGCGTTGCCGAGGCCCGGCGCGACATGCAGGTTCACGAACGCGGTCTTGCCGCTCGCCTGGCCGTAAAAGTTCGCCGCGCCGACCGCCACCCCTTCGTGCAGGTGCACGACGTACTCGATCTGCGGATAGTCGTGCAGCGAATCGAGCAAGGGGCTCTCGGTGGTGCCGGGATTGCCGAAGATGCGGTCGACACCGTGCGCCGCCAGCGTTTCCATGAATACCTGCCGACCGCGCATGGCATTTTCTCCCTGGCATTGCCCTGCTATGGAACCTGCGAGGGGTGAGAGCACGCATGGTCGGTGTTGTCGAGGCAGATTCGAAAGCCAGCCGCGCTGCGGGATTGGCAGCGCTCGCCGATGCGGCACGCCACGATCTCGCCTGCCTCAACTATCCGCCGGCCAACTGGGTGCCCGAGCGCACCGGACCCGACGGCCGGCGCGTGCTCGATGTGCTGGTGGTCGGCGCCGGCATGTGCGGCCAGACCGTCGGCTGGGGCCTGCTGCGCGAGGGCATCCGCAACATCCGGGTGATCGAGCGCGCGCCGCACGGCAAGGAGGGGCCGTGGAACACCACGGCGCGCATGCCGATCCTGCGCTCGCCCAAGCACCTGACAGGGCCTGATCTTGGCATCCCCGCGCTCACCTTCCGCGCCTGGTACGAGGCGCAGCACGGGCGCGACGGCTGGGCCAGGCTCTACAAGATCGCCCGCCTCGACTGGCTGGACTACCTCTTGTGGGTGCGCGAGGTCGTCGGCCTGCCGGTCGAGAACGGCCTCGCCCTGCAGACGCTCGAGCCGGCCGGCGACCTGCTGCGCGCCCGGCTGTCCAACGGCGAGCTCGTGCATGCGCGCAAGGTCGTCATGGCCAATGGCCGTGACGGGGCAGGCGGCTTCCGCTGGCCGAGATTTCCATCGTTCGATCCGGCCGATCCGAAGCGCCGCGGCCTCGTCTTCCACACGCTGGAGGACATCGATTTCGACCGCCTGGCCGGCAAGCGCATCGGCGTTCTGGGCGTGCTGGCGACGGCAATCGACAATGCCGCGACCGCGCTCGAGGCCGGCGCGCGCGAAGCGATCTGCTATGCCCGCCGGCAGCACCTGCCCCAGGTCAACAAGTCCAAGGGCGTGTCGTTTCCCGGATTCCAGCGCGGCCAGGGCACGCTCGACGACGATTGGCGCTGGAAGATCTACACTTACATGCTGGCGGCCGGCTCGCCGCCGCCGCACGAATCGGTGCTGCGCGTGCAGAAATTGCCCGGCTTCTCGTTCCGCTTCGCCGAACCGTGGACCGACGTGATCGTCGAGCAGGACGGCGTCACGGTGAAGACGACCAAGGCCACGGAGCGCTTCGACGCGGTCCTGTTCGGGACCGGCTTCGATGTCGACCTGGCGCGCGTGAGCGAGCTCGCTGCCTTCGCCGCCAACGTCAAATCATGGGGCGATGTCCGCCCAGCCGCCGAGGCGGCGGCAAATCCGGAAGCAGCGCTCTATCCCTATCTCGGCCCGGGTTTCGAGATGCAGGAACGCACGCCGGATGCGACGCCGCGGCTCGGCGACATCCATCTCTTCAACTGGGGCAGCATCATGAGCCACGGCGCCCTGGCGGGCGACATCCCGGGACTCTTCATCGGTGCGACGCGCGTGGTCCAGGCGATCTCGCACGGCCTGTTCAAGGCCGACGCTGCCCGTCACGTGCAGAACATGTTCGAGCAGGAAGACCCCGAGCTCGCGCCCACCAACTACTTCGTGCCGCGCGACAAGCGCGTCGGGACGATCTGATGAATCATCGACGACGCCAATTTGAGCGAGCGGCGCCTACCTCCTCTGTCATCCTGAGCAAGGCGCGGTTTACCGCGCCGTTAGCGAAGGATCTCATCGCCAGAAGTGCCAGAGCACTCTCGTGGCCACCGGCGATGAGGTCCTTCACTTCGTTCAGGACGACAGAAGGGACGGGACGCGCGCGGTCCGGAAGAAAAAGAATATGAGGGAGTAGCGCACATGCAGGCAGATTACGTGGTCGTCGGGGCCGGTTCGGCAGGCTGCACCGTTGCCGCCCGACTGTCGGAGAGCGGGGCGTCGGTGATCCTGCTCGAGGCCGGGCCGAGCGACTGGTATCCGATGATCCATATCCCGGCCGGCATGCGCTCGCTGCTGCGCAACCCGCTGGTCAACTGGAACTACACGACCGAGCCGGAAAAGGGCTCGGGCGAGCGGCGCCTCGACTGGCCGCGCGGCCGCACCTTGGGCGGCTCGTCGTCGATCAACGGCATGCTCTACGTGCGCGGCGCGCCCGCCGACTTCGACGGCTGGGCGCAGATGGGCTGCCGCGGCTGGACCTACGACGAGGTGCTGCCCTACTTCATGAAGTCGGAGCACTACGTCCAGAAAGGCGACCCCGAGGTGCGCGGCCAAGGCGGGCCGCTCAAGGTCGAGGACTACCGCACCATCCTGCCGCTCACCCATCGCTTCGTCGAAGCCGCCCAGCAGGCGGGCTTCCCGTTCAATCCCGACCTCAATGGCAAGCAGCGCTACGGCGTCGGCTACTCGCAGATGACGCGGCGCGGCCGCTGGCGCGGCTCGACGGCGCAGACCTTCTTGCGCGAGGCGCGCGGCCGGCCCAACCTGCGGGTCGAGACCGATGCGCAGGGCGGCACGCTGCTGTTCGAGGGCAAGCGCTGCACCGGCGTCACCTTCCGGCGCGGCGGCAATCTCACCACGGTGCGCGCCAACCGCGAGGTCATCGTGTCGGGCGGCACGGTGAACTCGCCGCACATCCTGCAGATCTCCGGCGTCGGCCCGGCGGCGCACCTGCAGTCGCTCGGCATTCCCGTCGTGCACGACCTGCCGGGCGTCGGCTCGCACCTGATCGACCACTATGTGGTCCGTGTCGTCAATCGCGTGCAGGGCACGCCGACGGTGAACGAGCTGGCGCGCTTCCCCGGCGTGCTGCCCGAGATCGCGCGGTTCTTTCTCACGGGCAAGGGCGCGCTCACCTTCGGAGTCACCACGGCGCAGGTGTTCTGCGACAGCCGCGAGGGCCTCGCCTCGCCCGACCTGCAGCTGCTGTTCACGCCCGGCAGCACCAACACGCTGAAGTTCGGCCAGCTCGACGACAAGCCGGCGATGAG
Organism: Reyranella sp.; assembly: GCF_044224635.1. Lineage (GTDB taxonomy): Bacteria > Pseudomonadota > Alphaproteobacteria > Reyranellales > Reyranellaceae > Reyranella. Next base: position 71,972 of record NZ_JBGAKA010000002.1, read on the forward strand.
CTGCGTCGTCTGCGTGGTGAAGCCCGACTCGCGCGGGACCATCATGGCCGAGTCGGCCGATCCGTTCGCCCGCCCGGCGATCAGGCCCAACTACTTCACGACCCGCACCGACGAGCTGGCGCTGCTGAGCGGCGTGCGCCACGTGCGCCGCATCTTCGCCTCCCCGGCGCTGGCCCCGCACAGCCTGGGCGAGACCAGCCCCGGTCCCGACCTCAAGAGCGACGCCGAGCTGCTCGCCTACGCCCGCCGCGCCGGCAACACGCTCTACCACCCGGTCGGCACCTGCAAGATGGGCGAGGATCCGCGCGCCGTCGTCGACTCGCGCCTGCGCGTGCGTGGCGTGCAGGGCCTGCGCGTGATCGACGCCTCGGTGATGCCGACGCTCACCACCGGCAACACCAACGCGCCGACGATCATGATCGGCGAGAAGGGCGCGGCGATGATCCGGGAGGACGCGGCGTAGGCTGCATCCCGGTGTCAGCTTTCCCCAACTACAGCACTCCAGACAGAAAACCCAATCAAATCAGAGGCTTCCGTTCACCAATCTCCCCTTGCTGGGGAACTTGTCCCTATATATCTACTTGTGATATCCATATATCTCATGGAGATATCCAATGGCTCTCTTCATTCGAGATGCCGAGGTTGATGCGCTTGCAGAAGAGGTTCGCAGGCTCACCAAGGCGAAGACCAAAACCGAGGCCGTTCGCAGCGCTCTTCAAGCCCAACTGACGGCGGCGCGACGCAACCTGCCCCTCAGGGAGCGATTGGCGCGCGCCAAGGCGCTGGCCGATGCAGCGGGTCCGAGCGATCCGACTTTTGACATGAAAAAGTTCACCGACGAGATGTGGAACGAGAAGTAATGTTCCTCGATGCATCGGCGATCGTTTCCATTCTCGGTCGCGAATCCGGCTACGAGGAACTCGAGAAGCGACTGGCGGCAGCGCACGGACCGTTCTTCGTTTCCCCGTTGGTGAAATTCGAGGCCTCTGTCGCTCTTGCCCGTCAGAAATCGAAAGGCAGGAAGCCGTCTCCCGAACTCTTGAGACAGATGTCCAAAGCCGTCGAAGCATTTGCCGAAGACATCGCTGCGGATGAGATTGCGATCTCTGCGGAGGTCGGACGATTGGCGATGGAGGCCGGCGCACGCTACGGCAAGGCAGTCGGCCACGTCGCTGACCTCAACTTCGGAGATTGCTTCGCTTACGCATGCGCGAAGTCGCTCGGCGTGTCGCTCTTCTACAAGGGCAACGACTTCGCCAATACCGATCTTGCCTGATCAAACAGCTCACCGTGAGCTTGGCAATCGGGCCAACTGACGGAGCCAGCATTCGGTGGCGGGAGGCACGCCTCGCGAACGCGATGTGGGGGAGCAGGCCGCGCGCATCTCGCGGTCACGCAAGTCAAGAGATCACGTCGTCGGCACGGGACAGGAATGTGACAGGCAGCTCACGCCCGATCATCTTGGCTGTCTGCACGTTGGCGACCGTCTCGATCAGCGTCGGCCATTCCACCGGAATCTCGCCCGCTTTCGACCCTCTGGCGATGCGCTGCACGAATAGCGCGAGCTGGCCCGTCAGCGAGGCTATGTTCGGGCCATAGCTTGCAAGCCCGCCCACCTCGCAGAATTCGCGCCTCGGAAAGACGCTCGGAAGGCGCCGCTGCCTGGCATGCTCGGCGATCATCTTGCGGTTTGCAATGGTCACGGCGTCGGTGAAGCAGATCAGGGAGTCGCACGCCGCCGCCTCCGGGGCCGCCAGCGCTGCTTCCAGGCTGCCGCGGTCGTGCACCGGCCGCACCACCATCTCGAGACCGAGTTGCATTCCAGCCTTGAGCGTCAGGCTTCGCTCCTCTCGCTCGCCGGGATGATCGGGACTTTGCACCACCAGGGTGCGCCGCGCCTCCGGCGCGATCTCACGAAGAATCTCCAGCCGCTTGCCGACCAGCTCCCACATCATCTGGGAATTGCCGGTGGCATTGCCGCCGGGACGGGCGAGACTGCGAACGTACCCCGCAGCAACCGGATCGCCGCTGAACGAGAAGACGACCGGCACCTTGCGCTCGGCCTCGGGAACAACTCGTGTCGAAGCGCCGATGACCACCAGCACGTCGATGCCGTCGACCAGGAGCGAGTCGAGCAAGCCCGACAGCCGCGACAGGTCGGAATCCGCGAAGCGTGCCTTCAGCACGTAGTCGCGACCTTCCACCCAGGCGATCCGTGCGAGACCGCCGGCGAACTGCGCGAACGCCGATTCCGACGGGCTGCCGCTGCCAAGATACCCGATGCGGAACGGGTGGCCCGGGCGCTGGGCGAAAGCGGGTGCAACGGTGGCAATGCTCGCGGCCCCGAAGATGAGACTTCGACGCTTCAAGCGCCCGGCCAATTCGCTCGCGGGCAGCCTCCCCATCCGGGCATCACCGTTTCTGTTGCTGGGGCAGTTTGGTCGCACGGTGCACTCTCGCGCAGAAATCGTAACCTGAAACAGCGATGGCGAAGGGGGCTTATGTGGCCCGTCCCCACAACCTCTTGCTCGCGATGTCCGCGCCCTCGCGGCAGGCCTTGAGCTTGGGCCAGACCACGTCCTCGGCGACGAACTGGCTGCCGGCGAAGGTGCCGAAGCCGCAATCGACCGAGGCGATGACGCGGCTGCGGTCGCCGACCGCATCGACCGCCTCGCAGATGCGGTTGGCCACCACCTCGGGGTGCTCGACGAAGTTGGTGAGCGAATCGATCACCCCGGGCAGCAGCACGAAGCGGTCGGGCAGCCTGTTCTTCTTGAGCGCGGCGTATTCGTGCTGGTGGCGCGGGTTGGCGAACTCGATGCTGAGGCCGCCGACCTTGGCGCCGTAGAGCACCGGCAGGATCTCCTGCATCGGGATGTCGTGCAGGTGCGGGCCCTCGTAGTTGCCCCAGCAGCAATGCAGGCGCACGCGCTCGGGCGGGATGCCGGCGAGCGCCTCGTTCAGCGCCGCGACATGCATCTCGGCGATCTTCACGAACTCGGCGTTGCTCTTGTCCTGGAACAGGACGCCGCGCTCCATCGCGAGGTCCGGCGCATCGATCTGCAGCAGGAAGTCCTTGGCGATCAGCTCGTATTCCTTGCGCATCTGCCGGGCCAGCGCGAAGACATAGGCTTCGTGGCTGTCGTAATGCGCGTTGAGCAGCGTCGTGGCGATGATGCCGGGCGACGCCGCCGTCATGAAGGCCTCGGCCGGCGGCTCCTTCAGGCCGTCGAGCGCGGCGCGGAACATGCGGCATTCCTCCCTGGCCGCCGTCAGGTCGTCGTAGGCCACGTCGGCCACCGCCTGCGGCGCGTTGGTGACCTTGGCGCGCCGCGACAGGCGCTGGGCCATCTGCGCCGCCCAGATCGGAAAGCGCGTGTAGTCGGGCGAGCGCGGGCGCCTGGATTCGCCGCCGAAGCCGGTCATGCGCTGCGCCACGTAGGTCTGGAAGCCGACGCGCGGCTGCTCGCCGTCGTTCAGCACGTCGATGCCGGCGGCGGCCTGCTCGGCCACGACATGGCGCACCGCGGCTTCGGACTCGCGCGCAAGGGCTGCCTTGTCGACCGCCTCGCCCGCCTCGTCGCGGATCAGCAGCTCGCTCAGCACCGGGTTGCGCGGCAGGCTGCCGACATGGGTGGTGAGGATCCGGTCGATGCTGTGCTTCATGTCAGTCCACCTTCGCTCCGACCGCCTTCACGACCTCGGCCCAGCGGGCGCGGTCGCGTTTCACGGTCGCCTTGAACTGTTCCACCGTCTCGTAGCGCGGCGTGTTGCCGAGCTCGGCGAGCTTCTTCTGGGTCTCGGGATCGGCCAGCGCCATCTTGATCGCCGCGTTGAACTTCTGAGTGATCGCCGCATCCAGGCCCTTGGGGCCGAAGATCGCGAACCACGTGTAGCTCTCGTAGCCTGGCAGGCCCGCCTCGTCGATGGTCGGGATGTCGGGGATCGCCGCCACGCGCTTCTTCGTGGTGACACCCAGCAGCCGCACCTTGCCGGCGCGATATTGCTGCAGCACCGTCTGCACCTGGTTGAAGATGCAGCACACGTCGCCCTTCAGCACCGCCTGCAACGCATCGGGCCCGCCGCGATAGGGCACGTGCACCATGTCGAGCCCGGCCTTGGCGTTGAACTCGGCGAAGGCGAGATGCGTGCCGGTGCCGTTGCCGGTCGAGGCGTAGTTGTACTTGGCCGGAGCAGCCTTCACCTTGGCGATGAAGTCCGACACCGACTTGGCGTCGATCACGTCGGGGTTGATGGTCAGCACGTTGGAGACGTCGACCAGGGTCGAGACCGGCGTGAAGTCGGCCTCGACGTCGAAGCTGAGCTTCGGGTACAGCGCCGGATTGACGCCATGCGTCGCCGCCGTGCCGAGCAGGAACGAATAGCCGTCGGGCCTGGCGTTGGCGATCACCTCCGACGCGACGTTGCCGCCGGCGCCGGTCTTGTAGTCGAGCACCAGGCGCTGGTTGAGCGACTTCTCGAGCGAGGGCTGCAGCATGCGGGCGACGACATCGACGCCCGAGCCTGCCGGAAAGCCCATCAGCACGGTGATCGGCCGGCTCGGCCAGTCGTCCGCCCGCGCCACGGCCGCAGAGAGAAAGAGCGCGAGCGCGGCCAGCAGGGCCTTCAGCATTTTTAGTCCTCCGATGGAACGGCGGTCAGGTTGGACCAACGATTGGGCTGCTATGCTGGGGCAACGAAGGGAGAATTGCCATGGGCTACATGACCGACGAGCGCCGCCTGATCCAGGAGACCGCGCGCGCCTTCGCCATGAAGGAGGTCCTGCCGGTCGCCAACAAGCTCGATCCGGAGAAAGGCGACATTCCGCGCGAGCTGATCCAGAAGCTGGCCGACATGGGCTATTTCGGCATCGTCATCCCCGAGCAGTATGGCGGCCTGGGGCTGGGCGTGTTCGAGTACTGCCTGATCACCGAGGAGCTGGCGCGCGCCTGGATGAGCGTCGCCTCGATCATCGCCCGCGGCAACGGCCTCTCGGCCGGGCGCGGCATGACCGACGCGCAGCGCGCGGTGTTCCTGCCGCGCGCCGCCCGCGGCGAATTTCTGGGCGCTGCAGCCATGTCGGAGCCCAATGTCGGCTCCGACCTCGGCAGCATCTCCTGCCGCGCCCGCCGCGACGGCGACGACTGGGTGATCAACGGCAACAAATACTGGTGCACCTTCGCCGACGGCGCCGACTACATCATGCTGGTCGCCCGCACCTCCGATCCGCCGGATCCGAGGCGCAAGCATGTCGGCCTGTCGTCCTTCCTGATCGAGAAGCCGCGCGGCACGCTGCCAACCGGCGTCAAGGGCGCGCCGATCCCCAAGATCGGCTACTTCGGCTGGAAGACCTGGGAGCTGGCGTTCGACGATTGCCGCCTGCCCGGCTCCGCGCTGATCGGCGAGGAGGGCCGCGCCTTCTACTACATCTCCGCCGGCCTCGAGCGGGCGCGCGCCCACACCGCGGCGCGCTCGATCGGGCTGGCGCGCGGTGCGCTGGAGGACGCCACCGCCTACGCCCAGGAGCGCCGGCAGTTCGGCCAGGCGATCGGCGAGTTCCAGAACACGCGCTTTCGGCTGGCGCGCATGGCGACCGAGATCGAGGCGGCGCGCCAGCTGCTCTACTTCGTGTGCGACGAGATCGACCAGAAGCGGCGCTGCGACAAGGAGGCGGCGATGGTGAAGCTCTTCGCCTCCGAGATGGCCGAGCGCGTCACCTCCGAGGCGCTGCAGGTCTTCGGCGGCGCCGGCTACACCACCCTGCACGCCGTCGAGCGCTACTGGCGCGACGCGCGACTGACCAAGATCTTCGAAGGCACCTCGGAGATCCAGCAGCGCATCATCTCCGATCACCTTCTCGGCAAACCCAAAGCCGCTGCCTGAAGGAGCACTGCCATGGCCCTGTCCATCGACCGCATCGACCATGTCGTTCTCAACTGCCGCGACGTCGAGACCACCGTCGCCTGGTATCAGCGCGTGCTCGGCATGCAGCGCGAAGAGTTCGGCGACTATCGACATACCGCGCTGAAGTTCGGCCGGCAGAAATTCAACGTACGGCCGAGCGGCGCCAAGGACTGGGTGTCGGCGCCCAACGATGCCCCGGGCGCGCTCGACCTTTGCTTCATCACCCGGCAGCCGCCTGATGCGGTGGTCGAGCACCTGAAGGCCTGCGACGTCGAGGTCGTCATGGGACCGACGCCCAAGACCGGCGCGCTCGGCCCCATGACCTCGGTCTATTGCAACGACCCGGACGGCAACCTGATCGAGATCGCGAGCTACCCCGCCGAGCGTTAAAGCGATTCTCGGCAATGAGTTACGAACGCTCCGCCAGCGCGATACGGCCGAGCCAATCGTCCACCAGAGGAGCCAACAGGTGAGGCGTCGCGACTGGCCAGCTGTGGTCGGCACCGTCGAGCACGGCGAGGGTGGCGCGCGGATAGCTTTCGAGGATGGCCAGCGTGTCGCGATATCCGACGACCGTGTCCTGTCGCCCTGTGATGATCAGCGTGGGCGCGGTGAAGCCCTTCTCCTCGGAGGTGAGATCGAAGGAGAAGCCGTAGCGCTTCGGGTCGGCGCGGATCTCGTTGGCGAGCGGCGCCGTCGCCGCGATCGCCGGCTGATAGAGTGAGCGGGACTTCTGTCGCGCGGCGGCGAGATAGTCTGTTGTCTGCACGAGGACGTTGCCCAGCGCCGTCCGTTCCTCTTCGGGGACAGCGGCAATGAGTGCGTCGTCGCGCACCAGCGGCTCGAACGCCGGCAAGGTACGGTGCGCGGTGTCGGCGATGACGGCCGGCATGCGCAGCAACAGACCGGCCACCCTTGCGCGCCGGCGCACCGCTACGGCGCGCGCCAGGTAGCCGCCCAGTGACGTGCCCGCGAGCACGAAGCGCTCACCACCCGCGACACGGTCGATGAAAGCGAGCACGGCGGCCAGCATGTCGTCCTGGTTGGCGAAGCCGGCCTTTGCCGTCGATCGCCCCATGCCGGGAAGGTCGGGATAGAGGCGGCGCCAAGCGGCGCGCCATTCGAAGATCGGCTCGTAATCGACCAGCTCGAGGCGATGGTCGAGCGTCCAGCCATGCAGAAAGACGATCGGTCGTCCTTCTCCCCGCTCTTCGTAGTGGATCGTCGCGCCATCGAGCTCGCACTGCATCGTTTCTCCTCTCGCCGACCGGATCAGCTCCATGACGGCAGATCTTGCATGTTCCTCCCCCGATGACGCAGGCCATCCGCATATGGGCGCTCTCTCATCTTCCTCCCCAACCCTGTTGGGGAGGTGTCGCCGTCTTCGGCGACGGAGGGGTCATGAGCAGCGGGACTGAGGCTCATGACCCCTCCGCCCCCGATTACGGGGGCACCTCCCCAGCTTCGCTCAGCGAAGCTGGGGAGGAGAGTGAAAGACGAGGATTGGAGAGGCTCACCGCCCCAGCAGGGTCTGCCGGAAGCTCGACCAGAAGCCCGGTCCGGTCGTCTCGGCCCGGCTGGTCGCCGCCATGCGGCGATAGAGGTCGCGCAGGCTCAGCCTGTCGGTCCGCGGCTTGAGCTGCGCGCCCTGCTTGCCGGGCTCGAGCACGAGCTCGCGGGTGTGGAATTCCTCGAGGCCCGGACGATGGCCGATGCTGACGACGGCTGTCTTCGGAAGGTCATCGGCCAGCAATCGCATGACGTTCGCCTGGCCGGCCTCGTCGAGCGCCGATGTGGCTTCGTCCATGAACACCCAGGCCGGCTTCTGGATCAGCACCCGGGCGAAGGCGACGCGCTGCTGCTCGCCGCCCGAGAGGATCTGGTCCCAGCGCTCGGTCTCGCCCAGCCGCCCCCGCAGGTGATCGAGGCCCACCTTGTGCAGCGCCTCGCGCAGATCCTCGTCGTCGACGCCCTGCGGCCGCTCGGGATAGAGGAGCGCGTCGCGCAGCGTGCCGAGCGGGAAATATGGCTTCTGCGGCATGAAGGCCATGCTGGCCTTCGGCAGCTCGACAGCCCCGTGACCCCACGGCCAGACGCCGGCGATGGCGCGCATGATGGTGCTCTTGCCGCTGCCCGACTGGCCGCGGATCAGGACCCTTTCCCCGGGCTGGATCTCGACCTCGGCTTCGGCGACCAAAGCCTCGCCGTCGGGCCGCGACAGGCCGAGCTCACGCAGGACCAGGCGATCGGTCTGGCCCGGCGTCACCTCGATGTGCTCGCCGTCTTTCGCCTCGATGCTCTCCTCGAGCTCGAGCAGCGCGGCGTGGAGATGGACCACGCGATCGGTCGAGGCGCGCCAGTCGGCAAAGCGTGGAAAATTGTCGATCACCCAGGACAGCGCCCACTGCACGTTGGAGAAGGCCTGCGCCGTCTGCATCAGGCCACCGAGCTGGATGTCACCGGCGAGGTAGCGCGGCAACGCCAGGATCAGCGGAATGACCGGGGCGACATAGGAGAGCGAGCTGGTGAGCAGCGCGAGGCTGCCCTGGCCCCGGGTCTGAGCCTGCCAGGCGTTGCCAAGCTGGGACACGGCATCGCGCAGCCGCGTCCGCTCGTCGGCTTCGCCGCGCATCAGGGCGATGCCCTCGGCATTCTCGCGGGCGCGGATCAGCACCGAGCGGACGTCGGCCTCGCGGGCCTGCCGCACGTTGCCGGCCTCGATCAGGCCGCTGCCCAGCGCATAGGTGAGGATCGAGCCGAACAGGGCATAGAGCACGGCGGCCCACACCATGTAGCCCGGCACCGAAAGCTCGACGGAGCCGATCCTGATCGGCAGCTCGCCGGAGAGCACCCACAGCACGCTGAGGAAGGTGATGAGCTGCAGGATGCATTGCAGGATGCTCTGGGCGAACTCGACGGCGAGCTCGCAGGACACGCGGATATCCTCCGCAATGCGGCCGTCCGGGTTGTCCAGATCGTCGGCCAGCAGGCCGAGCTGGTACTGGCGGCCGGCATGCAGCCAGCGCCGCGTCGTCACATGGGTGAGCCAGGTCCGCCACCTGATCTGCAGGCGCCGCCTGACATGCAGGTGGATGGCCACGGCGACGCCGCCCGACACGACGATGGCGGCGAGGACGTAGAGCAGCTCGGCCAGCTGCGCGGTATCGCGCTTCTCCAGGGCATTGAAGAAGTCACGGTTCCAGATGTTGAGCCAGAGCGCGATCCCGACGTTGATCGCGCCGAACAGCACCATCCCGGCCGTGAGGGACCAGGCGACGCCACGATATCCGGGCGCCGTCCAGTAGCCGCAGGCGATGGCGGCGAAGGCGCGGAGCGAGGAGGGCCGGGCGTCCACTCAGTCGCGGAAACTCGGATCGATGCGATCGAGTTTGCGCAGCAGGGCAGGCCAGTCGAGCAGGCCGAACGGGCGGCGGACATGCGGCTGGTAGTTCATGTAGGTGGCGTCGACCACGTCGGCGGGCACCTCGATCAGCTTGGTGTTGCACGACATCGCCGCGATCTGCGTCTTGCAGGAGAGCTCAAGCCGATGCATGGCGTTGAACGCCTCGGGGATGGTGGCGCCGGTCGTCAGCAGGCCATGGTTGCGCAGGATCAGGGCGTTGTTGTCGCCCAGGCTGTCGACCAGCGCCTGGCGGGACTCGGTGTTGATCACCACGCCGTCGTAATCGTGATAGCTGATCTTTGCGAAGCGCATCGAAGTCTGGGTGTTGGGCAGCAGGCCGCATTTCATGGTCGAGACCGCCATGCCCGCCCAGGTGTGAGTGTGCATCACGCAGGCGATCTCGGGCTTGGCCATGTGGATCGCACTATGGATCACGAAGCCGGCGCGGTTGACACCATAGTCGAGGGTGCCGAAATCCGGCTTGGCGAGGATGTTGCCCTCGTGGTCGATCTTGAGCAGGCTCGACGCGGTGATCTCCTCGTAGAGCAGCCCGTAGGCGTTGATGAGGAAGGCGTCGGGCTCGCCGGGCACCCGCACCGAGATGTGGTTGGCGATCAGGTCGGACATGCCGTAGAGGTCGATCAGGCGATAGGCGGCCGCCAGATCGACCCGCGCCTGCCACTCCTCGGGCGACACATTGGTGCGAAGATCGGCGACTTTGGACGTCTTGAGGGCATGCACGGGCACTGGAACGCTCCTGGCTGGTCGGCGGTTCCCCGACGGTAGACCGGCCTTGCGGCAAGCTCCAGCCCCGACCAAGCCCGGCAACCACCCAATGTCGTGGCCATCCATGGGCATGAGGCGCCGTGTTACGGGGGCACTACTCACCTGGTGGCGAGGCGGGCTCAAGCCCTCTTCTTCCCGTCCTTCGGGTTCCGGACCTCGAGGGCGAGCGGGTAGGAGGTGGTCGACTTGATGCGCTCCATCGAGAAGCGCGAGGTCACGTTCTTGAGCGGCATGGTGTCGATCAGCTTCTTGTAGAACGTGTCGTAGGCCTTCATGTCGGGCACGGCAACGCGCAGCATGTAGTCGATGTCGCCGGCCATGCGGTGGAACTCCATGACCTCAGGCATGGCGGTGACGGTCTGGGCGAACCTGGCGAGCCAGGCCGACGAATGATCGCCGGTCTCGATCGACACGAACACCGTGAGGCCAAGCCCAATCGATTCAGGCGAGACCAGCGCCACGCGGCGCAGGATGACGCCGGCCTTCTCGAGACGCTGGATGCGCTTCCAGCACGGGCTTTGCGACAGACCGACCCGATGGGCGATCTGCGCCAGCGAAAGGCTGGCATCCTCCTGCAGGAGGGCCACGATCTTCCTGTCGATCGCATCCATGATCGGTCACTCGCGAGATGAGCTGGCCTACTGTCGAGCCTGCGGTCCCGAATCTCAACAGGACTTCAAGTCGGCAGCGATTCGAGCTGCACGGCCGGGCCCAGCCGGGCGCTCAGCAGGTCGGCCAGCGCCTCGACGTTGCGACTGTAGGGGTCCGACGGCTGCGCAGGCAACGAAACAGGCAGCCGTAGTTGTCCGGAGCTGCGGGAGATTCGTCTCCGGCGCGCCGTGCGGGGAGAAAAATTCGCTTCCGGCAGGCCTTTCCCCCCCCCCCCCAGCAAGCGGCCTCGTCGCCCGGCACGGCCAGCCCGGACAGGCCGCGGGGCGGCGCGCGGCGCGGCAGGCGAAGCGATGGCATGGTCTCAGGCGAGGTCGACGCTGTAGCTGCCGATCAGGGTCTGACGGCCGGGGACTCGATCTTCAGGCCGCGGGCGCGATCCATCAAATAGGACTCGAGCTCGATGTATTCGATCGCATCGAATGGCCAGGCGTCGGCGCGCACCCCGACGAGGCAGTTGCGCAGCCGCCGCTTCAGCGAGCCCAGCCCCTGCCATTCCAGGCGATAGATCGGATAGCCGGTCGGATGGGCCTGCGGGATGACCACGCCGGCGAGCTGCTTGCCGGCATTGTCGTCGTGACAGATGGCGCAGCTCAAATTGAGCTGGCCCTGGCGGCGCCGGTAGATCTCGGCGCCGCGCGCGCGAAACGGCGTCAGGCGCAGGTCGTCGGGGGGCGCTATCGGCTCGCCGCGCGATTGGTGCGCGACCAGGGCTTCGAGCGCAAGCAGATCGCGATTTTCCGCCGGCCACGGTTCGGCCTGCTGTCGGCCGGTGCGGCAAAGACTGATCTGTCCGGCAAGGTCGACCGGCTTGTCGGCGCCCGGCGGGATCGCGGGATAGCGGGCGGCGACGCCCTTCAGGCCGGTCACGGCACCATGGCAGTCGGCGCACGACTTGCCGCTGGCGCCGGCGGGCTTGCTCCAGAGCTGCGCGCCGGCCTGCACGAACAGCATGCCGGGATTCGCCATGTCGTCGTCCTGCATCTGCCGGAGCGCCGGTCCCATGTCCTGATAGCCGGAACGCCGCGTCTCCAGCGCGCCCTGCGCCACGGCATAGGTGGCGGCGAACAGCGAGACGAGCCCGAGGGCGGCGCGCGCGGCTTTCATCCCACGGTGATCGCGACCCGCTCCTCGACGGCGAAGCCTTCGTCCCCGGTCCAGCGCAAGGCGATGGTGCCGCTCTCGCGCGCCACGGCGAAGAAGGAGACGAACGGGTTGGCGGCGATCGCCGGCGACATCGCCATGCTGAAGATCTCCGTGCCGTTCCAGATCGCTGTGAAACGCTCGATGATGTTGCGCGGAATGATGCGGCCGTTGGTGCCCGGCCGGAAGCCGGTCTCCATCGGGTGAAGGATCAGGGCCTTGATCTCGATCACCTCGCCGCGCTTGGCCGTCTTCGGCGCATTGACCAGCACGTTGGCCATCAGGTCATCTCCTCGAGGCAGGCCGCCAGGGTGACGATCACGTCGGCGCTCGCGCTGAAAAACTCACCTTTGCTGGTCTCGGCGATGGCAACGATCTTCTGCGAATCGCCGAGTTTTATCCGCGTGGCGATGACGGCTTTCCCATTGCGCGGCCCCAGCCTGGCGTCGAACACGTGCGGCTGCGGGTTCTTCTCGTTGAAGACGTGGATCGCCTTGACGTGGTCGGCCTCGCTCATCGGGCTCTCGACCGAGACGGTGAGCGGCACGGTGTTGCCGTTCTCGATCAGCGGCGGCACGTCGAGGGTGACCCTGCCCTCGCGGACCGTGGCAGTGCCGACGACCTCCCTGATGGCGGCGGCCATCGCCTCGGGCGTGGCGCGCGCGGCCGCGACCGGCAGCACGGTGACCAGCGCCGTGCCGGCGAGGAAGGTGCGGCGTTGGAGGAAGGTTGGCGTCTTCGTTGAAGTCATTGCGCACTCCTTCCCTCCCCCGTAATCGGGGGAGGTGGCCCGCAGGGCCGGAGGGGGAAGGCCGCAATCGAGCTTTCGCCGATTCCGACGTCGGAATCAGAAGCGTCTCGACTGGGGCATTCCCCCTCCGCCCCGTGTGGCGGGGCACCTCCCCCGTATGACGGGGGAGGAAACTGAAAGCTAATCAAACCCCTCACTCCTTCAAGGTCACCAGGTAGGCCACGACATCCTCGACCTGTTCGGCGGTCAGGATCGTCTTGCCGGCGAAAGACCTGGCGACGCGATGCAGCCCGGTGGTGCGGTAGTAGGCCGGCATGATGGTGTCGGGATTGAGACGGGCGCCATCGACGATGCGCAGCCGCAATTGACCCTCCGACCAGCGTGCCCCGGCGCCGGCCAGGCTGGGCGCCAGCGTGCCCTGGAAACGCTCCTCAGGGATCGGCCCGGAATGGCAGAGCAGGCAGAGCCCGACGCTGCGGTTGGCGACGATCGCCCGCCCGCGGGCAGCGTCGCCGGGCCGCCCGGTCAAGGACTTTGCGATGGCGTCGCCGCTGACGGCATAGGGGCGCGGCGGCTCTTGCGCAGAGGCCCCGGGCGCCGCCATGGCCAGCGGCAAGGCAAGACCGGCTGCTCGTGCCACCACGTTCAGCCCCGTGCCCCTCCAGGGCATTCGCATGTGGGCGCGCCGTTCACTCTCCTCCCCAGCTCCGCTGGGGAGGTGCGCCGTCATACGGGGCGGAGGGGTCATGAGCCTCGATCCCGCTGCTCATGACCCCTCCGTCGCCGAAGACGGCGACACCTCCCCAAGCTACGCTTAGGGAGGAAAATGAGAGAGCGCCCATAAGCAAATGGCCTGCCTGCCTCTCGAGCCCGCATCGGTCAGCCGAAGACCTCGGCGGTGATGGTGCGGAACCAGCTGCTGGCGTAGAGCGCCTCCTGGCCGCGGAAGCCGCCGACGACCTCGAGCGGGCTGGTCCCACCCGCCCCCGGAATATCGGCCAGCACGCCCTTATCGGGCCGATAGACGCCGGCGACGGAGATGCCGTAGTCGGCCGCGACCAGGCTGTAGCACGTGTTGATCAGGATGGGGTCCTGCGGCTTGCGGCCGGCCAGCAGGTCGACGATGGCGGCGGCGCACACCTTGGCCTGGGCATTGGCAGCGAAGGCCGATTTCGGCATGCCGCCCATGATTGCCGCGTCGCCCAGCACGTGGATGGCGGGCTGCAGGGTCGATTCGAAGGCGACCGGCTCGACCGGGCACCAGCCGGTGCGATCGGCGACGCCGGCCTGTTGGGCGATCGCGCCTGCCTTCTGCGGCGGGATCACGTTGGCGACCGCAGCCTTGTGGCGGCCGAAATCGGTCACCAGCATCAGGCTCGACGGATCGACCGAGGTGACCTTGCCGCCCTGGCTCAGCGACACCCAGTCGATCATGCCGGGATAGAGCTGCGCCCAGGCATTCTGGAACAGGCGCTGCTTGGAGAAGCCGTCCTTGGCATCGAGGATCAGGACTTTCGACTTCGGCTTCCAGATCTTGAGCCAGTAGCAGATCAGGCTCGCCCGCTCGTAGGGACCCGGCGGGCAGCGGAAGGGGTTGGCCGGCGCGGAGATCACCACCAGCCCGCCATCGTCCATGCTCTGCAACTGCTGACGCAGCAGGACGGTCTGCGGGCCGGCCTTCCAGGCATGGGGCATGATCTGCGCCGCCGCCTCGTTGTAGCCCGGGATCGCTGTCCAGTCGAAATCGATGCCCGGCGACAGCACCAGGCGGTCGTAGGCGAGCGTGCTGCCGTCGGACAGCGTCACCGACTTGGCCGAGGCATTGATCGCCGTCACCGACAGTTGCGCCAGCGTGACGCCGGCCTTGGTCACGCCGCCGTAGCCGAATTGCTGCTGGTCGATCGACCGCAGGTCGGCCAGCACGTTGTTGCTGAACGGGCAGGCGGTGTAGGTGGCGTTGGGCTCGACCAGCGTGACCGTGAGCTTGGGCTCGAGCGTCTTCAGCGTGCGCGCCGCCGTCGCGCCGCCGAAGCCGCCGCCCACGACGACGACCCGCCCGGCGCCCTGCGCCGAGGCGATCGACGGGCCGAGCGTCGGGGCAAGGCCGGTGGCGAGACCGAGCTTCAGAAGGGAGCGCCGTGTCGCCATGGCCCTACTCCGGCTGGGCGGCGAACCAGGCCGCAATGGCGTCGACCTGGGCATCGTCGAAGCCCTTGGCGATGCGGCCCATCACGCTCGACGGCCAGGTGCCGCTGCGATATTCGCGCATCGCCGTGGCGATATCGGACGCCTTGCGGCCGGAGATGCGCGGGATGACCGAGTCCGCCACCTTCATGGGCGCGTGACATCCCGTGCAGGAACTCGCGCCCGGCGGCGGCTCGGCCGCCTCTGCCGCGCCGGCCAGCAGGAACGCACCGGCCAGAGCAGTCAGAGTCAGTCGTCGCATCAAGCGCCTTTCTTCAGTTCGTGATGCATCAGCGGCAGGTTGCGCACGCGCTTGCCCGTCGCCTTGGCAATGGCATTCAGCACCGCCGGCGCCGCCACAGCGATGGTCGGCTCGCCGACACCACCCCAGAAGTCGTGAGTCGGCACCAGGACGGTCTCGACCTTCGGCATCTCGTCCATGCGCAGCATGTTGTAGCTGTCGAAGTTGGTCTGCTCGACGGCGCCGTCCTTGACCGTGATCTCGCCGTACAGCGCCGCCGACAGGCCGTAGACGAACGAGCCGGCGACCTGGCGCTCGATCTGCGCCGGATTGACCACGTGGCCGGGATTGGTGGCCGCGGTGATCTTGTGGATCTTGAGCACGCCGTCAGCGCTCACCGAGACCTCGGCGACGCCGGCAACGTAGCTGCCGTAGCCCATCACCTGGGCAATGCCGTGGAAATGGCCCGCCGGCAACGGCTTGCCGTAGCCCGCCTTGTCGGCCGCCGCCTTGAGCACGTCGGCCCATTTCGGCTTCAGGACCTTCAGGCGGAAGGCGAGCGGATCCTGGCCGGCCGCTTCCGCCAGCTCGTCCATGAAGCATTCCATGTAGACGGCGTTCTGGTTGACGTTGACGCCGCGCCAGAAGCCCGCCGTGATGTGCGGGTTGCGCATGGCGTGATCGACCAGCAGGTTCGGCACATTGTAGCCGTAGGCTGCCTCGACGCCGCTCGCCATCACGCCCTGGAAGGTGGCGGGATCCATGCCGTTCTGCAGGTTCTGCGGCAGCAGGGAGGCCAGGATCGACTGGCCCGAGATGCGCATGTGCAGGCCGACCAGGTTGCCCTGCGCGTCAAGGCCGCCCGTGAGCTTGCACATCGTGGTCGGATGATACTGGCAGTGCGTCATGTCCTCTTCACGCGACCAGATCAGCTTGATCGGCGTGCCCGGCATCTCCTTGGCGGCGAGCACGGCCTGGCGCACGTAGTCGGCGCGGCCGCGCCGGCCGAAGCCACCGCCCAGCATCAGCTTGTGGACGTCGCATTGCGCGACCGGCAGGCCGGAGGCTTCCGACGCCGCCGCCATCGCCGCCTCGCCGTTCTGCGTGCCGCACCACACCTCGCATTTCTGCGGCGTGTAGCGCGCCGTGGCGTTCATCGGCTCCATGGTGACGTGGTGCTGGTAGGGGAAGCTGTAGGTCGCCTCGACCTTCTTGGCCGCGCCGTCGATCGCCGCCTTGGCGTCGCCCACCTTGTTGCCGACGAAGGCCTCGGAGGCGGTGAGCCCTTCCTTCAGCATCGCGGCGATGGTCTCGGTCTGGACGTCGCCGAGCTTGCCGATGTCCCACTCGGTCGGCAGGGCGGCGAGCGCGGTGCGCGCATTCCAGTAGGTGTCGGCGACGACGATGACGGCGTTGCCGTCGACGGCGATGACCTTCTTCACGCCAGGCATCTTCTCGACCTTGGCAGCATCGAAGCTCTTCAGCTTGCCGCCGATCACGGGGCAGGCGCGGACCGTCGCCACCAGCATGCCGGGCATGGTGAAGTCGATGCCGTAGACCTGCTTGCCGGTGACCTTCTCGACCGTGTCGAGCCGGGCGATCGGCTTGCCGGCGATCTTCCAATCCTTGGGGTCCTTGAGCTTGACCTCCTTGGGCGGCTCGAGCTGCGCCGCCGCCGCGGCGACCGCGCCAAAGGTGGTCTTCTTGCCGGACGGGTGCGTGATCACGCTGTCCGACGCCTTGCACTCCGCCGCCGCCACCTTCCAGTCGGCCGCGGCGGCAGCGATCAGCATCTCGCGCGCCATGGCGCCGCCTTCGCGGACATACTGCTGGCTTTCGCGGATGCCGCGGCTGCCGCCGGTAGAGAAGTTCTTCCAGACGCGGTTGCGCTTCAGGTTCTCGTTGGGAGTCGGATACTCCCAGGTGACCTTCTTCCAGTCGCACTCGAGCTCTTCGGCCACGAGCTGGCAGAGGCCGGTCAGCGTGCCCTGGCCCATCTCCGAGCGGGCGACGCGGATCACCACCTTGTCGTCGGGATGGATCACCACCCAGGCGTTGATCTCCTTGACGTCGGCAGCGTGTGCGGCGCCGTCCTCGAGGGGAAGGCGCATGCCGAGCGAGAAGCCGCCGGCGACGGCCGCGGCGCTGACCAGGAAGTTGCGGCGACGCAGCGAGGTACGGCCGAGCGAGGTGTGAATCGTCATGGTTCGTCCCTCCCCTCTCAGGCCTTGGCCGCGGCGTGGATCGCCTCGCGCACCTGCTGATAGGTGCCGCAGCGACAGATGTTGGTCATCGCCGCATCGATGTCGGCGTCGGTCGGCTGCGGCTTGGCAGCGAGCAGTGCCGTCGCCGCCATCACCATGCCGCTCTGACAGTAGCCGCACTGGGGCACGTCGGCCTTGACCCAGGCTTCCTGGATCTTGGTCAGGGTACCGTTGGCGGCGAGTCCCTCGATGGTCACGACCTTGCGATTGCCAACCGAATTCAGGGGTACCTGGCAGGAGCGCGTCGCCACGCCGTCGATCAGCACGGTGCAGGCGCCGCACTGGGCGATGCCGCATCCGTACTTGGTGCCGGTAAGCCCGATCTGCTCGCGCAGCACCCACAACAGCGGCGTACGCGGATCGGCAGTGAAATTCACGGCCTTGCCGTTGACGTTGAGGACAGCCATCCCGGTCTCCCGTCTCAAGGGGTAAGTGTGGCCGGAGCCTAGCCGAGCGGGCCGTCCGCGCCTAGCCGAGCCCCTCCTCACGGATGTGTGATGGCGGTCAGCCGAGGCTGGCGTCGAACACGCGACGGTAGTTGCCGCCGAGAATCTTGTCCGTTTCAGCGGCGTTGAATCGTGTGCGCAGCGCGGCGACAAGCTGCGGCACGTCGCTGTAGGCCGGCAAGGAGCTGCCGCCGGGGAGGCCAAGCTGGTCGGTGCCGAGGCCGACGTGGTCGACGCCGACGATCTCGGCCATTCTCGCCATGCCATCGGCAAAGGCCACGACGTTCGGGAAATAGGCCATCACCGGCCAGATGCCGATGACGCCGCCGGTGGCCGCGATGGCGCGGGCATGATCGGGCAGAATGCGCCGCGTCCACGCGGCCGGCCGCTCGGTCAGCGAGGTGTGCGACAGCACCAGGGGCTTGGTCGTGGTTGCCGCGGCGCGCTTGACCAGCTCGTAGGTGCCGTGCGCGACATCGACCACGATGCCCATTCGGTTGCACTGCCGGATCACCTCGGCGCCGAACGCGGTGAGCCCGCCATGCACGCCGGGCTCGGTCTGGATGTCGCCGAGCTCGTTCGGCCGATAGTGGGTGAGCTGCAGATGGCGCAGCGACCAGCGCTGGTACGCCTCGGCCAGGCGCTCGATCCTGCCTTCGAGGAAGTCCGCGCCCTCCGCCGCGACCACGATCGACGGCCGGGCAGATCGCGCCGCGCGCAGCTCGGCCGCGGTGCGCAGGATCGGCATGCCTTGCTCTCGCGCGATCGCATGCAGGGCCGGGAAGGATCGTTGCGAGAACTCGTAGAGCTCGCCGGGCCTGGGATCGCGGCTTGGCCGCAAGCGACCGTCGGTGAGCTTGATGACCGGCGAATCGGCGACGACCGCGAGGCAGACCACCGCCATCCCGCCCTGCCGCATCGGCTCGGCGACCGGCGCGAACTGGCCGCGACCGTAACTCATCTGCGTGAGGTTGCCGGCATGACTATGGATGTCGACCGCCGTTCCCTCACCCGCCTGAGCCAGGGCCGGCACCGGCAGACAGAACAGTGGGCTCGCCGCCATGAGCGCACGCCGCGTCACGCCGGCGCGGCGTCGGGCGCCGCGCAGCTGGTAGCGCCAGCCGTCGGCATCATCGGCGACGACGTGCAGTGTGCCGCTGAGGCGGAGCGCGCCATTGCCCGGATCGACTTCCTCGCCTGCAAAGACCTCGATCACCGCGAGCCGGTTTCCCGGCACGCAGCCGGTGCAACAGTTGGGCTCGGCGGTCAGGAGAAAATAGTCGGCGCGGCGTACTGCGAGCGCTGTGGTAGGCCAGCCGGTGATCTCGATTTCCTTGCCTTGGGCACGATCCGCGCGCGGTGTTCCAAGATCATGCCAGGACAGTCGCATCGGTCTCTCGCTACGCTCGGGATGACAGCATTGGTGTTCCGGACAACAGCATTGCTGTCATCCCGAGCAAGGCGCTTGCGAAGCAGGCGCCGTCAGCGAGGGACCTTTCGTCTTCGCTGGCTACAATTTCGGCGGCAGGTAGTACGGCCTGTCGCCCAACGCCAGCACGCGCTTCCAGAAGCCGGGACCCGAAGCCTTGCCGACCTCGTCGAGGTCGGCAGCCTGGCGCCACATGCTCCACGAGTCGGGATGCAGGGTGCTGGCGATGTCCATCTGGCGATCGCCTTCGGCCTTGAGGCCGTGGCCGTGCAGCCAGACGCCGAGCCGGAAACGCGCCCGCGCCTCGGCGATCGCGTCGGTCACGCGCGGCAAGGCCGAGCGCGCTTCCCTGGCCGGCAACGCATGCCGGCCGGTCAGCACCCAGTCGCGCACGGCGTCGAGATAGGCCTGGCGCGCGGCAAGTCGCGCCGCCTGATCCTCCGGCGTCATCGTCCGGGTTTCGAGATTCATGCGGCGGAAATGATCGGTCGAGCCTGCCGTCTCGGGCGGCCGCACGATGCGGCCTCCCTCGTCGATCCAGATCGCCTGCGGCACGTTGACGAGATTGTAAAGATCGCTCAGTCGATGCTCGACGTCGATCAGCTGCCAGTACGACGACCTCGCCTGCTCGATCCACGGCCGCGCATGCTCGGCGCCGCGGCTTTCCTCCGCCACGGCCACCACCATGAAGCCCTTGTCCTTCAGCTCATCGTAAAGGGTCTGCCACACGGGCAAGTCGAAGCGGCAGCCTCACCAACTGGCCCAGGTGGCGAGGAACACCTTCTTGCCGCGCAGCTGCGACAGCGTGCGCGGGGTGCCGTCGACGTCCGGCAGGGTGAAGTCCGGCGCTTCGAGGCCTTCGAGCGCCGCGTTGCGCTCCTCGGCCGGCGCGCCGAGCGCCCACACCTCGCCGCCGTCGCTGGCGATCACCGGGCCGCCCAGCGTCTTCCAGAAGGCCTCGACGTCGACGTCGCGGCCCTGCACCACCTTGGCCGGCAGCGGCACGCAGAGATCGCCGCGGCACATGCCCTGCGGCTTCAGCGCCCAGCCGGTGACCCGCTCGGCATCGGCGGCGTTCATCCACAAGCCGTCGCGCGTGGCGACGGCATGCTCCTCGGTCGGCGTCAGGATCGTCGTCACTTGGGTACCGAGATCGTGGTTTCCTTCGACGTGATGAACTCGAGCAGCACCGGCACACCCTTCTTGGTCTGCTCGATGCCGCGCTTGATCGCCGGGATGATGTCCTCCGGCTTGGTGACGCGCTCGCCGTAGCCGCCGAAGGCGCGGGCCATGGCGGCGTAGTCGCCGGAGATGTCGGTCGAGCGGTACTTCTCGGTCGACACCTTCATGATGTGCAGCTCGATCGCCATCGAGAAATTGTTGAGCAGCACCGACATGATCGGAATGCGCTCGCGCACCGCGGTCTCGAAATCCATGCCGGTGAAGCCGATCGCCGCGTCGCCCCACACGTTGATGCAGAGCTTGTCGGGACAGGCGAGCTTGGCGCCCATGGCGAGGCCGAGACCGTAGCCCAGCTGCGTGGTCTTGCCCCAGCCGATGTAGGAATGCGGCGCGGTGTTCTTCCAGAACGGCGACAGCTGGTCGCGCGGGCTGCCGGCATCATGGGTGATGATGGTGTTGGCCATGTCGACCGTGTGCTGGAGATCCCACAGCACGCGGTAGGGATTGAGCGGCGCCTCGTTGTTGGTGAGCTTGGGCATCCACTCCTTCAGCCATTCGTCGGCCACCGCCTTGATCTCGGCGGCGACCGGGCCGGCGTCGCGCTTCGAGGCACCCGCCGCCTTGGCCGCCGCGACCAGCGCGGCCAGCGTCAGCTTGGCGTCGCCCACCAGCCCGTACTTGACCGGCACGTCCTTGTTGATGTGCGCCGGATCGAGCGTGGCGTGGATGATGGTCTTGCCCTTCGGCATCGAGATGCCGAAATTCGTCTCGGTGAACGAGCAGCCGATGCCCAGGATCACGTCGGACTGGTCGAGGAACTGGCGCACCGCCTTCGGATAGGCGCGGCCGCCCGACCCGAGCGCCAGCGGATGGGTCTCGTCGAAGCAGCTTTTCCCTTCCAGGCTGGTGCAGACCGGAATGGCGAGAAGCTCGGCCAGCTCCTTCAGCTCGGCATAGGCCTCGGCCCAGTGCACGCCCTGGCCGGCGTAGATCACCGGGCGCTTGGCTGCCACGAGCACCTTGGCGGCTTCGGCCACCTGCCCAGCATCGGGCCCGTACTTGGTGACGACGACGGGCTCGTAGCCCAGCGGATCGGGCGCATCCTCGGCATAGGCGTCGGCCGGCAGCTCGACGATCACCGGCGAGCCGCGGCCATTGCGCAGCAGATTGAAGGCGCGGCGCATGATGTTGGCCACTTCCTTGCCGCTGGTGATCGGCTCGGAGTGCTTGGCGACATGGGCCATGGCGAGCGTCGAGTTGAAGTTCGGCGGGACGTGCGCGATGCGCCGCGGATAGCCCTGCGGGATCACCAGCAGCGGCACCGACTCGCCGTAGGCCTGGGCGACGCCGCCATAGGCGTTCTCAGAGCCCGGACCGCTCTGCATGCAGAACACGCCCATCTTGCGACCCTTGGTGAGCCGCGACATGGCATCGGCCATGTGCAGGCCGATGCGCTCCTGGCGCACGATGATGGGCCGGATGTCGACCGCGGCGCAGGCCTCGATCAGATGGTTGACCGGATAGGCGAAGAGATACTCGACACCTTCCTTCTTCAAGATATCGGCGATCGCCGGACCGGTTTTCATGCGCGATTCTCCCTCCCGAATTCGTTTTCCGTAGCCGCACGCGGGAACCCGAATTCGAACGCCCCGCGATCATGCCGTCCCGAACGCAGCAGAGGATCTCATCGCCGCTTGCTGCCGCCACGAGATCCTTCGCGAGGATGACAGAGAAGCGCCATCCTTCGGCTTTGCGCGCCTGTTTGCAATGGCCTTGTGGATGGCGTTCCGATTCAGGGGGCTCTTCCCTCGGCGCCGCTCTGGGAAGGCAGTCGGCTGCGTGTCGAAAAAGAGAAAGGTCCCCGAGCGCAGCGAGGGACCTTTCTTCATCTTCATCCCGCCATCGAAGGCGTGACCGTCACTTGTTCAGCTCCTTCATCGCGCTGTCCAGGCCGCCCAGGGTCAGCGGGAACATGCGGTTGCTGGAGAGCTGCTGCAGCAGCTGGATCGACGGCGTGTAGCTCCAGTGCCGCTCCGGCACCGGGTTGAGCCACACCATGCTGCGATAGGTGTCGGCCATGCGCTGGATCCAGACCTGGCCCGCCTCCTCGTTCCAATGCTCGACCGAGCCGCCGGGATAGGCGATCTCGTAGGGGCTCATCGAGGCGTCGCCGACGAAGATGATCTTGTAGTCGGGCGGGAAGGTGTGCAGCAGCTGCTGGGTCGGATAGGTGTCGACGTGACGCCGCCGATTGTCCTTCCACAGCTTCTCGTACAGACAATTGTGGAAGTAGAAGAACTCGAGGTGCTTGAACTCGGTGCGCGCCGCCGAGAACAGCTCCTCGCACACCCGGATGTGCGCATCCATCGAGCCGCCGATGTCGAACAGCAGCAAGAGCTTCACCTTGTTGCGCCGCTCCGGGATCATCTTGATGTCGAGGTAGCCGGCGTTGCGCGCCGTCGAGCGGATCGTGTCGGGCATGTCGAGCTCGACCTCGGCGCCCTCGCGCGCGAATTTGCGCAGGCGGCGCAACGCGATCTTGATGTTGCGCGTGCCGATCTCGACCGTGTCGTCGAGGTTCTTGTACTCGCGCTTGTCCCACACCTTGACGGCGCGGCCCTCGCGATTCTTGTCCTGGCCGATGCGTACGCCTTCCGGGTTGAAGCCGTAGGCGCCAAACGGCGAGGTGCCGGCGGTGCCGATCCACTTGCTGCCGCCCTGGTGGCGCTTCTGCTGCTCCTCGAGACGCTTCTTCAGCGTCTCCATCAGCTTCTCCCAGCCACCCATCGCCTCGATCTGCGCCTTCTCCTCGTCGGTCAGCAGCTTCTCGGCGAGCTTGCGCAGCCACTCCTCGGGGATCTCGGCGGTCGTGCCCTCGGCCGGCAGCGCCTCCAGTCCCTTGAAGACGTGGCCGAACACGCGGTCGAACTTGTCGAGGTTGCGCTCGTCCTTCACCAGCACCGAGCGCGACAGGTAGTAGAAGTCGTCGACCCTGTACTCCGAGACACCCTTCTCCATGGCCTCCATCAGCGCCAGATACTCCTTGATGGAGACCGGCACCTTGGCCTGGCGCAGCTCGAGAAAGAAGTTGGTGAACATGGGCTACCTACCTGTCGTGTCTCATTCTCCTCCCCAGCGAAGCTGGGTGGAGGAGAATACTCACTGGCGCTGCTCTCTCCGCGCCATGAAGGCCAGGCGCTCGAACAGGTGGACGTCCTGCTCGTTCTTGAGCAGCGCGCCGTGCAGCGGCGGAATGAGCTGCTTGGAATCCTTGGAGCGCAGCGCCTCGGGCGGCATGTCCTCGACCATCAAGAGCTTCAGCCAGTCGAGCAGCTCGGAGGTCGACGGCTTCTTCTTGAGGCCAGGCACCTCGCGGATGTCGTAGAAGATGTTCAGGGCTTCGCGCAGCAGGTTGCGCTGCAGGTCTGGGAAATGGACGTCGACGATCTGGGTCATCGTCTCGCGGTCGGGGAAGCGGATGTAGTGGAAGAAGCAACGGCGCAGGAAGGCGTCGGGCAGCTCCTTCTCGTTGTTGGAGGTGATCATCACCACCGGGCGCTGCGCGGCCTTCACGACCTGCTGGGTCTCGTAGACGTAGAACTCCATGCGGTCGAGCTCGAGCAGCAGGTCGTTGGGGAACTCGATGTCGGCCTTGTCGATCTCGTCGATCAGCAGGACAGGCCGCTGCTCCGAGGTGAAGGCGTCCCACAGCTTGCCGCGCTTGATGTAGTTGGCGATGTCCTTGACGCGCTCGTCGCCGAGCTGCGAATCGCGCAGGCGGGAGACGGCATCGTACTCGTAAAGGCCCTGCATCGCCTTGGTGGTCGACTTGATGTGCCATTCGATCAGGGGTGCGCCGATCGCCTTGGCCACCTCGTGGGCCAGCACCGTCTTGCCGGTGCCGGGCTCGCCCTTGATCAGCAACGGCCGCTGGAGCGCGATGGCCGCATTCACCGCCACGCGCAGATCATCGCTGGCCACATACGAGTCGGTACCGGTAAATTTCATGATGCAAAATCCAAGTTCACGGGATTGAAAAACACCCTAGTGGTCGCCTTTCCTGGCAGCAAGACACCTCCCGGGCGTCCTACCGCACGACGAAGTAGACGATGGCACCGGCAACCACGAGCAGGGACAGCGCCAGGCGGCCCGACGCGAAGCCGAGCGTCGGCACCGGCTGGCCCGGCGGCACGACATGGGCGCGCGGCTTGTGGCCGGTGACCATCGCGCCGATCAGGTTCTGCCGCTTCCACACGAGATAACCGAGCGAGGCCAGCACGTGCAGGCCGACCAGCCACAGGAGCACGGTGACCCAGGATTTGTGGAAGTACGTCAGTCGGTCGACCCATTTGTCGACGATCAGGTTGGCGAGCGGGCCGTTCACGGTGCCGAGGTCGGTGTCGGCCGAGAACAGGCCGGCCACCGCCTGGGCGAGCACCGCGAAGATCAGCACGACGACCATGGCGCCGCCCGCCGGGTTGTGGCCCGCCTCGTAGGTCGGCCGTCCGGCCGCGAGGTTCCTCAGGTACGCGAGGCCCGCGACCGGGCCTTTCACGAAATACGAGAAGCGCGCCGTCGTGCTGCCGACGAAGCCCCAGGCGATACGAAACAGCAGCAAGGTGAGGATCGCGTAGCCGGACCAGAAATGCAGCTTCATCCAGTCGCCGCCGGCACGCCCGCTGAAATAGGACGCCGCCATCAGGATCACGAGTGCCCAATGGAACAGGCGTACTGGAAGGTCCCAGACCTTGATCCTCACGTCGCTGATCTTGCTGTCGGCCATGGCGAGTCCGCTCCCCCAAGTGTCAACCACACGCAGTCGTGATGGCCCGTCATTGCCTGCCCTGTTCGCTTTGACGCCAACCTCTGCAACAAATATTGGCCCGTCGGGACGCAGCTTGCCTGCCGGTCGTAACGATTTCAAAGGGGATGGCCACCATGAAAAGGATTGTTGTCGTAGCCGCAATCAGCGCGCTCGCCGCGGGAGCGATGGCGGGAGGCGCGACGGTCGCCTTCGCGCAAGCCGACGTGATCAAGCAGCGGCAGGACAACCGGAAGGCAGCCGGCGCCGCGATGCGGGCCATCAAGGGCATCATCGACGCCAAGGGCGACACCAAGGGCGCCGTCGAGCAGGCCGCCAAGCTCAAGGAGCTCGAGCTCGCCTTCGTGAAGATGTTCCCCGCAGGCTCCGACAAGGGCGAGACCAAGGCCCTGCCGGTGATCTGGACCGACTGGGCGGGCTTCGAAGCAGCCAACAAGGCCTCCCTCGCCGCCTACGACAAGCTCGCCGTTGCCGCCGGCTCGGGTGATCTGGCGGCGCTCACCGCCGCGTTCGGCGACACCGGCAAGGCGTGCGGTGCCTGCCACGACAAGTTCCGCGCCAAGGCGAACTGAGCAGCAGGCTGACGCTTCATCATCGAAGCGCGTTCTCTCTCATATTCCTCCCCCGTCATCGGGGGAGGAGAGCAAGAGCCTTTCAGGGCAATGCTGGTCAGGACAACGCTGGCCGCGGCTGCTCGGCGATGAAGGCCCGCTGCACGATGGCGCCGGCAGTGTAGCGCCAGGTGCGCGACGCCCGGCCTGCCGACAGGCGAAGCTGGGCCCTGAGGTTCATCCAGCTGTCGAGGCCAAACGCAGCATCGAGCGAATCGAGCACGAGATTGCGCGAATCAGGGTCGAGAGCGCCAAGCTCGAGGGCAAAGCACGTCGCCAGGCGTTCGCGCAGAACCTTGCGGAACTGCACGACCCCGACACCGACGGGCGGCGCGATGCCGCGGACGCGCTCGGCAAAATGCCACAACGGCAACCATTCCTCGAACAGCCGGGCGCGATCCGACACCAGCAGCTCGACCCGATTGGCGAGCGGCGTCGCGCTGTCGACCGGCCGTACCAGATCGAGCACGCGCTTGACTGCCAGGTCGAAGGCAGCAGCGTACAGGTCGGCAAGGCTGGGGAAGTGGTGGGTCAGGGTCGTCCGGGAAATTCCCGAGATCGTGGCGACGGCCGCCGCCGTCGGCTCGCCGTCCCCGGCCTGGATCAAGTCCAACGTCGTCTGGACCAACGTCCGTCTGACGCCCTCGTCGCGGCCGATGCGGTTGGTCTGCAAGCCGGCGAGCGGGACGGGAAATCCGATGATTTTCATGTCGACGCCACGAGATTAGCTATTGCCTTTACCCAAAGCACTGTACCACGGTTGGATGCGCCTATAACTTGCAAAAATGCATATCTAGAGAGTGCAGAGTTCCGTTTTTAAAGGGGTCTGACCACTTGAGATAGGCATTTATGGTAATTCTCATATCCATCCAGCCGCACCGGACGCGCGACGGGCGCGGCGTGAAAGAGCGCCGGCAGCCACAATTTTTCGCATGCAGCTAAGCGACTGAAAAGACGCGGGGAACGGTATCATCGATGCCACAAACGCGATCGATGCCAGACATACGAAAGGCCGGCCGCTTGGGGAACGACCGGCCTTCCTTAGAAGCCCGCCTGGGTGTGGGGTTATCGAAGCCTTGGGGTGTGTGGGAAGGAGGCTTCGATGAGCGGCTTGGGAGGCCGCCGGCGGGCTATCTGATAAACACCTTCAGCGAGAGCGGGTTGCTGATCTCGCCATTGAACCTTTTCAAGAACCTTTCTCTCGTGAGCGGTACGTCTTTGATAGAGGTCACCCTAACAAATGCATTAACCCTTCGGCACCTGCATTATTGCATATCTACTCTTGGCAGCGTCCTGGATTTGCCCGTAATTACTGCCTATTGCCTTCAGCAGATAGACAGAAATCAGCATGCAGGCAGCGTGTCGATTCCGGGCTTCAGAAGGATTTTTTCCTTTTCTAACAAACTGTTAGCGCATAGAACCTCATCCCGGCACATGTCGCCTCACTGCAAATAGTGTAAAAAATTTCTGATAGCCACGCAAAATTGCACATAAATTTCACCAGGGTCACGACTTCGCCACCCTTTGGTGGTCTAGTTCACGCTTCGCTGTCTGATCAGTCCGCATTCCATGGTAGAGGGGCGGGTCACCGTCCTGCCACGGCCCGTCCGACCATCGTTTCCGGGAGTTCCGATTCGTGCGATTCGTCCATTCCTGCCGAGCGTTGCCCGCGCTCCTCGCTCTCTCCGCGGCAGTGGTCCTGTATGCCAGTCCAGTGCTTGCCGGCTTCGAGGAAGGCCTCAAGGCCTTGCAGGCGGGCGATGTCGCCACTGCGGAGAAGGAGCTTCAGCTCCTGGTCAAGGAACGCGACCCGCGCGCCCAGTTCATCGCCGGCCTTTATATCTACGGCAACCCCGACACCAAATTCTACGACGTCAACAAGGCGACCCCGATGCTGCTCGACGCGGCCGAGCGCGGCTACGTGCCGGCGATGTTGCCGCTGGCCGGCGCCTATGCCGAAGGCAAGGGTGTCCCGAAGAGCCCGGCCGAGGCCTACAAATGGATCGCCATCGCCGAGCGCTGGAATGCACCGGTGGCGCCACAATCCTTCGAGCAGCTGGCCCGCGAGATGAAGCCGGAGGAGATCGAGAAGGCCAAGGCGGACGCGCTCGCCTACACGTTCAAGACCAAGTGACCCTGATGATCCGGGCAGCGCTGTTGGCAGCTCTGCTCGCTGCCGCGGGCGCCGCGCAGGCGCAGGACAATTCCGATGTCGCCGCGCCGCTGCGCGGCGCCGTTGCCGCCTATCGCAACGGCGACCTCGCGTCGGCAGAGGCCAGCCTGCGCCCCATGGCAGCGAGCAACGCCGACGCCGAGGCGTGGCTCGGCGCCGTGTTGCTGGAGCGTGGTGCCGATCGCGAGGCGCTGCGCCTCATCCAGCGTGCCGCCGATGCGGGCTCGAGCGAGGGAGCCCATCGGCTGGCGCTGATCTACGCCCAAGGCCTCGCCGGGACGACGCGCAACGATGGCCGCGCCTACGAGCTCTTCCTCAAGGCCGCCTCGGCCGGGCATGCGCGCGCCCAACTCAATCTCGGTATCCTTTTCCTGCGCGGGCAGGGCGTGACGCGCGATCTCGTGCAGGCTCGCGCTTGGCTTGAGAAGGCGGCGGCGGACGGCGATCCGCTGGCGCTCTATGCGCTGGGCCGCGCCATGGATGAAGGCAGCGACCAGATCCCGGCCGATCCGGTCCGCGCAGCCGACTTGTTCCGCCGCGCCGCCGAGAAGGGCCACATGCTGGCGGCACTACGCTACGGGCTGGCGCTCAGCGAAGGCGTCGGCCTGAAGCGCGATCCCGTGGCGGCGCAACGCTGGCTGATCCTTGCCCAGGACAACGGCGTGCCCGAGGCGGCGCTGGCGCTGGGCGACATGGCGGCGCGCACGCCGGCATCGCGCGACAAGGCCGCCAACGAGAAGGTCGTGCAAGCGGCGCTGAGCTGGTACCAGGTTGCCGCCCAGGGCGGCGTGCCGTCAGGCCAGTTCAAGCTCGCCAATGCCTACTTTGCCGGCGTCGGCGTGGCGCGCGATCCGGCCCAGGCGCAGATGTGGTACACGCGCGCCGCCCAGCAGGGGCTGCCGCAGGCCCAGCACGCACTCGGCCTCATGCTGATCGGCGGCATCGCCGGCCAAAGCGATCCGGTCGAAGGGTACAAGTGGCTGGTGCTGGCCGAGCGTGGCGGCCATCCCGATTCGCGCCCGGCGCGCGAGAAGGCAGGCGAGCAGCTCGCCGAGCGTGATCGCAAGCGCGCCGACGCGCTGGCGCAGAGCTTCAAGCCCGTTCTCGAGCGGCCGATCGACTCGGCGCCGCCGCGTCTCGCGGCGCCACGCCCCTTGCCGGCCCGCTGACCGGGCGCCACGCGACAGGCGATGACGACGATCGAGCGGCAGATGCGCCCGGAGCTGACCTTGGCGGTCTGCCGCGGTGCCAGCCGCCTGATGCGCCAGACCGGTCATTCGGTGCTGCTCGAAGTGCCGCTGCCCGACGGGCGGCGGGCCGATATCGTCGCCATCGCCCGCGCCGGCGAGCTGGCGATCGTCGAGGTGAAATCCTCGATCGAGGATTGGCGCGTCGACGCCAAGTGGCCCGACTATCTCGGTTGGTGCGATCAGCTGTTCGTCGCCGTGCCGATCGATTTCCCGCAGGCGCTGATTCCCGTCGAGGTCGGCCTGATCGTCGCCGATGCCTATGGCGGCGAGATCCTGCGCCCACCGACGCGCCGGCCGGTAGCCGCGGCGCGGCGCAAGGCCCTGCTGGTCGATTGCGCCCGGCTGGCCTCCGAGCGGCTGGCCCGGCTGGCCGACCCGGAGTTCGTCGAGATCGGGTGAGCGGCAAGCGCCACATTCGACTTATCGAGCGATCATGCCTCGCTCATGTCATCCTGAGCGCCGCGAAGGATCCCATCGCCAGTCCTTGCGGAGGTCTCCGTGTCAAGCGGCGATGAGGTCCTTCGCGGCGCTCAGGACGACAGTGACCTTCGCGGCTTCGACCGTTGCGCTACAACCGCAGCATCGCGCCCGAGGCGCGCCGCGCGATCGACCCAGTGCGCGCCGTTTCGCCGGCGCTGGCCTCGGCCATGCGCAGGCGGGCATAGGCCATGATCTCGCTGGGCGGGCCGGTGCGCTCGATGCCGCCCGCCATGACCAGGGCGACGCGGTCGGCGATGGCGAGTGGGGCCAGGCGATGGGTGATCATGATCACCGTGCGGCCGCGCGCATTGGCCTTGAGCTGGCGCAGCAGCCGCTCCTCGGTGGCCGGATCGAGGGCGCTCGTCGCCTCGTCGAGGACGAGGATGCGCGGATCGCGCACCAGCGCCCGGGCGATGCAGAGCAGCTGGCGCTGGCCCATCGACAGGCCGCGGCCGTGCTCGCCCAGCACCGTATGATAGCCCTGCGGCAGGCGCTGGATGAATTCGTGGGCGCCGACGAATCTGGCCGCCGCGACGATGCGGCCGGGATCCTTGTCGACCAGGCCGAGCGCGATGTTCTCGCTGATGGTCCCGGCAAACAGCTGGACGTCCTGCGGCACGCAGCCGAAACAGGCGCGCAATCGCGTCGGCGGCAAATGCGCGATGTCGTCGCCGTCGATCGTCACGCGGCCGCTGGTCGGCGCGATCAGGCCCTGCAGAAGATTGGCGATGGTGGTCTTGCCCGACCCGGAGGGGCCGACCAGCCCGATGATCTCGCCGGCTGCGATCGTCAGATCGATGTCGTGAAGGATCGGCGGCGCCGCCTCGTCGAGGCGATAGGCGACGCGGTCGAGCGCGATCTCGCCGGACACGACGGAAGGCGGCGCGAACCCGGCATTTGCCGGCTCGGTTGCCTCGCGCATCAAGGCATCGATGCGGCTGGCGGCGGCGGCGACCGACTGCAACTGAGGCCATGCCGCCGCGAGCTGGCGCATCGGTTGCAGCGCCCGTATCGCCAGCATGTTCGCTCCGACCAGCGCGCCCACGGTCAGGCGATGGTCGAGCACGGCGTCGGCGCCGATGGCAAGGATAGCAAGCGCCGCCACCAGCTGAAGCGTTCCCGACGCGTTCGCGACCACCGCCGCGACGCCGCCGGCGCGCTCGCTCGCCTGGGCCGACTGCTCGACCCGCACCTGCCAGCGCCGCTCGATCTCGGCCTCGATGCCCACGGCCTTGACGGTCACCATGTTGGCAATGGCTTCGGACAAGGCCGAGCTCTTGGCGGCCTGCGCCCG
This sequence comes from Reyranella sp., assembly GCF_044224635.1. Classification (GTDB taxonomy): domain Bacteria; phylum Pseudomonadota; class Alphaproteobacteria; order Reyranellales; family Reyranellaceae; genus Reyranella. Next base: position 103,004 of record NZ_JBGAKA010000002.1, read on the forward strand.
GAAGCTCTCGTCGGCCAGGCGGCGCTGACTGCGTTGGGTGGCCAGCGAGAGGGCGAGCATCAGCGCAACCGCCAGACTCGCGACCAATCCCAGCGTCGTGTCGAGCGCGAAGGTTGCTCCCAGGAACAGCAGCGCAAAGACGATGTCGATGGCCAGCGCCGGAAGCTGGCTGGTCAGGAAACCGCGCAGGACGTCGAGCTGGCGCAGCTGCTCGGCGACGATTCCGGAGGGCGTGCGCTCGAAATGGCGGTAGGGCAGCTGCATCAGGTGATGCAGCACCTCGCCGTTCAGGTTGATGTCGAGACGGCCGCCGGCGCGCGCCGTCAGGCGGCTGCGCAGCGCGCGCAGCCCGAAATCGAGCGCGTAGGCTGCGAGCAGGCCAAGGCAGAGCAGGCTCACCGTGCGGGCAATGTCGGCTGGCGCGTCCGTACCGGCCAGCCGATTGAGCACCAGCATCATGACCAGCGGAGTCGCAAGGCCAAGCAGGTTGATCGCCAGAGACGCGGCGGCAAGCTTCAGCATGGCCTGAGGCAAGCGCCGCCACAGCGGCCTATGCCAGGCATCGCCCGACTGTGCCGGTGGCTTCTCCCGCAGCGCCAGCACGCGCCGGCCCAGCCTCATCACCTGCCGGCGCGACAGGCGTCGGGCGTGGCCGTCGACAACATCGAGCGCCACCCAGCTGTCGCTCCGCCCGGCGACGATCACATGCGTCATGCGATCGGTCGCCACGACGGCGAACGGGATCGCGATCTCGTCCAGGTCATCGTCTTCGAGATCAGCCGCGTGGACCGCAAGCCCCAAACGCTCGCCGACCGTCACGAAAACCTGCTCGTCGACGCCGGTCGGCGGCACCACCGCCAGCCGGCTGAGCTCAGGCTCGCCCAGCGGCCGCCCCGCCTGCTGGGCAAGGAAAAGCAGCGCGCGCAGGAGGGCGTCGACCGGCCGGCCCTCGGCCGGCTGGCTCCCAGGCGGCTGTCCAATGTCGCCGGCCCGATCCCCGGACCGCAATCCGCCGTCCTCGAGACGGGCCATCCGCCGTCAGCTCCGCGAGCGTTCCAGGAACCCTGATCCTAGATAAAATATACTAAAAATCAACTATTTAGGGGGAACTGCCTGATCTTTCAATGGCAGTGCAAGCGGGGTCGCTCGGCCTCACCCGACCTCCTCTCGGCGCCTAAAGGTCAGTCCAACCTGCGGAAGCCGCGCGAGATACATTGATAGGCATGAGTGCCACGACGCGGCGCTGCCCAATGGAGAATGCGCGCGCGAAGGTTGGTTGTTGCAAAGGCAATTCCGTCCGGCTGTTCCAGCCGAACGGAACGTGCTCTGGCAGCCGCTGGGCTAGCGCGCACCGAAGGCGCGCTTGAGCTCGGGCACCAGATCGATGCGCTCCCACGAGAAGCCGCCGTCCTTCTCGGGCTTGCGGCCGAAATGGCCGTAGGCTGCCGTGCGCCTGTAGATCGGCTTGTTGAGCTGCAGCGTGCGGCGGATGTGGGTCGGTCGCAGCGGGAAGATGTCGGACAGCACCTTCTCGAGCTTGCGCTCGTCGACCTTGCCGGTGCCTTGGGTGTCGACATAGAGCGACATCGGGTCGGCGACCCCGATGGCGTAGGCGACCTGGATCAGGCAGCGGTCGGCGAGGCCCGCCGCCACCACGTTCTTGGCAAGGTACCGGGCAGCGTAGGCGGCCGAGCGATCGACCTTGGTTGGATCCTTGCCGGAGAATGCGCCGCCGCCGTGCGGCGCAAAGCCGCCGTAGGTGTCGACGATGATCTTGCGCCCGGTGAGGCCGCAATCGCCGTCCGGTCCGCCGACCACGAAATTGCCCGTCGGATTGACGAAGAAGTCGGATGCCTTCTTGGGCATCCAGCCCTTGGGCAGCGACTTCGCCACATGGCTGGAGATCATCTCCTTGATCAACCCAGAATTGTACTTCTTGCCCTTGGCGCTGGCCTCGCGGTGCTGGGTGGAGACCACAACCTTGGTCGCACCGACTGCCTTGCCGTCGACGTAGCGCACGGTGACCTGGCTCTTGGCGTCGGGCTGCAGGTCGGGCAGCTCTCCGGAACGGCGCGCCTTGCTCAGCACCTCGAGGATCTTGTGCGAGAAATAGATCGGCGCCGGCATGAAGGAGCCCTTCTCGTACTCCTCGCTGTCGCGGCAGGCGAAGCCGAACATCAGGCCCTGGTCGCCTGCGCCTTCCTGCTCGCCCTGGTTGCCGCCCTTCTTCTTGGCGTCGACGCCCATGGCGATGTCGGGCGACTGGCCGTGCAACAGCACCTCGATGTCGGCGCCATGGTAACTGAAGCCCACCTGGTCGTAGCCGATGTCGCGCACCACCTCGCGGGCGATCTCGGCGAGCGCCTCGCGATTGACGATGGTGTGCTTGCCGTACTTGCGCATGTACGGCTCGGAGGCGCGGCCTTCGCCGGCGACGACGATCTTGTTGGTGGTGGCGAGCGTCTCGCAGCCCAACCGTGTGTTGGCATGGCTGTCGTCGGCATGGCCAAGCTTCACATCATTGCCGATGAAGGCATCGAGAATGGCGTCCGAAATCTGGTCGCAGACCTTGTCCGGATGACCTTCCGAAACCGATTCACTCGTAAAAAGGAAATCCTTGAGCGCCAAGGCAGCCCTCCCACAGTTCGCACTGGACTCCGGGCAGGGCGGCAACGGGCCGCCAAAGTCCGGCTTAGCCTTTATTGTCGCGGTGGCAAGTCGTCCAAATCCGTCCGCGGCGACGTCGCCCATCGACGCCGCGTCGCTAAAAACTCCAGATGCCTGGGGAAATCAAGAGCCTCTCTGCCGCTGTCCCCTGCATCCTTCGTGCGGCGGGGGGCGACGGTCGTGCCTCAGCGGGCCTTCTTGCCGCCCAGCACCTCGGCGTGGCTCGCCGCGCCGACGGATTTCACCATCTCGAAGATGCGCTTGCGCACGCGGCCTTCGCGAATCTTGTAGTAGGCGCGCACCAACTCGAGCGTTTCCCGTTTGATCAGGGGATCCTTCTCCTGCTCGAAAGGTGTGCCTGCCTCGCCAAAGCCGCCCTTGCGGCCGCGACCCGACATCGGCCGCCCGGACAGGACATTCGATGGCATCTCGTCGAAGAAGTACGACACCGGCACGTCGAGCACCTTGGAGAACTCGAACAGGCGGCTCGACCCGATGCGGTTGGAGCCTCTCTCGTATTTCTGGATCTGCTGAAAGGTCAGTCCGACCGCCGTCCCGAGCTTTTCCTGGCTCATTCCGAGGAGGGTGCGGCGTTGACGCATGCGCGCCCCGACATGAACGTCAACCGGATGTGATCTTGCCATTTCTCCTACCTTTTCGCCGCCACCCTGCGGAGCTTCGTCGAAGTTGTAAAAGCCTCAAAAAATACAACCAGGACGTTTGCTTTGTTGTCCTTACGTCCATGCATTTATGCATATCTGCACGCGAAAGCTGCATATTAGATAAGCCCGCACGCCAATTAATGCAAGCCAAACGTGAGTTCAGCCATAGATAACGTGGTTTTAGCCACAGAGTTCCAGGGAACCGTGTCATTTTTGCCGAACAAAGAACACGGCGGCCAGGAGCAGGCCGAGGGCCAGGGTGGTCCAATCGCCCCACCGACCGTAAGGCGTCATATCACGTGCGCCTGGCAACCTATGGTCGAGCACGCCGGTTTGCTCCATTCCGAGCGAGGCCACAACCTGCCCATAGGCATCGATTACCGCTGAGATGCCGGTATTCGCCGCCCGCATCATCGGCAGCCCTTCCTCGATGCTACGCAGGCGTGCGCTCGTCAGGTGTTGGAAAGGCCCGCTCGATACCCCGAACCAGGCATCGTTGGTGATGTTCAGGAGCCAGCGCGGCCGGCCCGCGGGACCAGTCACGGCGCCGGGGAAAATGACCTCGTAGCAGATCACGGGCGAGAATGGCGGCAGTCCTTCGAGCGCGAGAGTCACGCGAGAATCGCCCTCCTCGAACGACCCGCGGCCGATCAGCCCCGAGACCGGCGCCAGTTGACGGCGAAACGGGATGTACTCGCCCAGCGGCACCAGATGGACCTTGTCGTAGGTCGCGACGATGGCGGCCGCGCGATCGACCACGAGCAGGGAATTCCACACGCCGTCCTCCCTGGGCCGGTTGGTGGTGCGCGCGGCGCCGGTCAGCAGGAGGCCGTTGGGCGGGACGGCGCGCGCCATGATCGCCAGGGCCTCTCCGCCCGGCGCGATCACCAGAGGCGGTGCCGTTTCCGGCCAGATCACCGCCGCAAGACCGTCGAAGCCCGGCTGCCGGCTCAGCTCGACGAGCTTTGCCAGGTGCTGCTCCACAAGCTCGGGCCGAAATTTCTCGGCCTGCGGCGTGTTGGGCTGCACGATGCGCAGCATCGGTCCGGCGTCGGGCAACGGCACCATGAGCCACTGGCCGGCCAGGCCGCCGAGCCCGAGCGCAACCAGGGCGGCGATCGACGCGCGCCATCCGAGAACCGGTGCGGCCAGGACGAGGAAGCTCAGCAGGCCGAGACCATAGACCCCGACCACCGCGGCCCCCTGCAGCAGCGGCGTGGCAAAGGCCCAGACATGGGCCAGCGGGTTCCATGGAAAGCCGGTGAAGACATGGCCGCGCAGCCACTCGGCCGCCGTCCAGGCGAGCGCCAGCACCAGCACGCGACGGTAGCGGCCGTCGAAGCGCGGCCAGCGCCCGACCAGCCAGCGTGCGACGCCGGCGGCCAGCCCGGGGAAGAAACCGAGCACCAGGGCGAGGCCGGTCACGATCGGTACGCCGAGGGGCGCGTAATCGGCCGGCGGCACGAAAAACGCCTCGACGATCCAGTACGAGCCCACGGCAAAATGGCCGAAGCCCCAGGCCAGGCCGCGCACGAACGCGGCCCGCGGCCCGGGCGCCGTCTGCCACAACCACACGAAGGCCACGATGCCGATGACGGCGAGCGGCAGCCAATAAAGCGGCGGCATCGCCAGGGCAGCGAGCGCGCCGGCCAACAAACTCGCGCCAGCTGCGCGCCATCCGACGAGTTTCATGCTGTACGGTGCAAGGATCAGGCGGTCGGTGATTCAACGACGGCAGGCGGCCGCACCCGCAGGCGGCGGATGCGCCGCGGATCGACGTCGAGGACCTCGAACTCGACACCCGACGGATGGCGCACGACCTCGCCGCGCTCGGGAATGCGACCGAGCAGCGAGAAGATCAGGCCGCCCACGGTATCGATCTCGCGCCGTTCGTCGTCCGACAGGACGCGGCCGATCTCCTGCTCGAGCATCTCGATCGGCGTGCGACCGTTGACGTCGAGCGTGCCGTCGACCCGCCGCGCCAGGGTCGGCGGCTGGGCGACATCGTGCTCGTCCTCGATCTCGCCGACGATCTCCTCGACCAGATCCTCGATGGTGAGCAGACCGTCGGTGCCGCCGAACTCGTCGACCACCAGCGCCATGTGGGTGCGCGAACGGCGCATGTCGAGCAGCATGTCGAGCACCGGCAGGGTCGGCGCGACGAACACCACGCGGCGCAATATGTCGCGCAGATTGAACTTCTTCGCCGTGCCCCAATAGGCCAGGACGTCCTTGATGTGGATCATGCCGATCACGTCGTCGAGCGATTCGCGATAGATCGGATAGCGCGAATGGGCTTCCGACTGGATCAGGCGCACGACCTCGTCGAGCGGCGTGTCGGCGGCGATCGCGACGATGTCGACGCGCGGCACCATGACGTCGGCCACCGTCTTGTCGCGCAGCTTCAGGATGTTGGCGAGCAGGACACGCTGATCCTCGCTGATCGGCGTATCGCTCTCCGGCGTCTCCTCGATCAGTTCCTCGATCGCCTCGCGGACAGCCTCGTTCTTCTCGCGCCGCCTGAGGCGACGCAGGATGGCACGCAGGAGGCCGCCGGTAGAGGGAACGTCGGACGGGGGCGTCGCGGCTGGCGACGCCGGCGATTCACCTGACGAAGCCGGGCCAACCAGGCCCGGCCGCGTTGGGTGCGCTGTGGAATCAGGCATGGCTGGTAAGATAGGCTATCGCCCGTGCGTTGCAATCGTGGGGTTCTTGATGCGTTCCTGCAAGCTTCCCTCCGGGGCGGCCATGCCGATCCTGGGACTTGGCACTTGGCGCATGGGCGAAAGCGCGCGGCGGCGCAATGACGAGCTCGATGCGCTCAAGTACGGTCTCGATCTCGGCTACCCGATGATCGACACGGCGGAGATGTACGGCGACGGCGAGGCCGAGAAGATCGTCGGCCAGGCGATCACCGGCCGCAGCCACCGCCCCTACATCGTGAGCAAGGTCTATCCGCACAACGCCACGCGCAGCGGCACGGTTGCCGCCTGCGAGCGCAGCCTGAAGCGCCTCGGCATCGAGCGCATCGACCTCTACCTGCTGCACTGGCGCGGCAGCGCCCGCCTCGCCGAGACATTCGAGGCTTTCCATCGCTTGCGCGAGCAGGGAAAGATCGCCGATTTCGGCGTAAGCAATTTCGACCACGATGACATGCAGGATGCCGCGACGCTCGACAACGGGCTCACCGGGACCAACCAGGTTCTCTACTGCTTGTCGCGCCGCGGGCCTGAGTTCGACCTGCTGCCGGCGCTGCGCGAGCGCGCCATCCCGCTGATGGCGTACTCGCCGCTCGACCAGGGCGGCCTGCTGCGCAAACCGGCCATGGCCAAGCTCGCCGAGGAGGCCGGCTGCACGCCGGCCCAGCTGGCGCTCGCCTGGCTGCTGGCGCAACCGGGAGTCGTCACCATCCCCAAGTCGGCGAGCCGCGAGCGCGTGAAGGAGAATCTCGGAGCGCTCGACGTCACCCTCTCGCCCGACCTGCTGGCCAGGCTCGACCGCGCCTTCCCCCCGCCTCGCGGCCGCCAGCCGCTGGAGATGCTGTAGGCGCGGACAGAATCATTGCTGGGACCGCGCCACTCCAGTGGCGCTCATGTTTCCTCCCAACGCAGTCGGGGAGGTGTCCGCGTCTTCGCCGACGGAGGGGTCATGAGCCTCAGGCTCAAGCCTCTCCCATGACTCATGACCCCTCCGTCGCCGTAAGACGGCGACACCTCCCCACGCATAGCGTGGGGAGGAGAATCTAATACGGATCCGCGATTCCCAATCGCGCCAGCACGCGGCGTTCGAGGGCTTCCATGCGGTCGGCGTCGGCGTCGTTGTCGTGATCGTAGCCGACCAGGTGCAAGGTGCCGTGGACCACGAGATGGCTCACATGGTCGGCCGCCGTCTTGGCTTGTTCGCGAGCCTCGCGCCACACCGTCTGGCGGGCCAGCACGATGTCGCCCAGGAAGGCCCGCTCGCCCGAGGGATAGGACAGCACGTTGGTCGGCTTGTCCTTCTTGCGGTCGCGCGCATTGAGCGCGCGCACACGCCGATCGTCAGCCAGCGCAATCGTGAGCGAACGCCTGCCCGATCGTCGCGCGCCGACAAGTGCGGCGCGCGCGGCACGCCGCACCAGGCGCTCCACTCCCGGCAAGGCGCGCTGCCACGCCGCGTCGAGCAGCACCACGTCGCAGTACACCGCGAGGCCGGCGGGTGCCGTCAACGGCGCTCGTCTTTCGCGCGCTGGTCGCGCTGATCGTAGGCCTCGACAATGCGCGTCACCAGGTCGTGGCGGACGACGTCCTTCGAGGTCAGCCGCACGAAGCGCACGCCGTCGACCGCGCTCAGCGTGTCGACCGCATCGATCAGGCCCGAACGCTGGTTGCCCGGCAGGTCGGTCTGGCTGGGATCGCCGGTGATCACCATGCGCGAGCCTTCGCCAAGCCGGGTCAGGAACATGCGCATCTGCATCGGCGTGGTGTTCTGCGCCTCGTCGAGGATGACGAAGCAATGGGCCAACGTACGGCCGCGCATGAAGGCGAGCGGGGCGATCTCGATCTCACCCGATTCCATGCGGTTGGCGATCTGCTCGGCCGGCATCATGTCGTGCAGCGCGTCGTAAAGCGGCCGCAGGTAGGGATCGATCTTCTCCTTCATGTCGCCCGGCAGGAAGCCCAGCCGCTCGCCGGCCTCGACGGCCGGCCGCGACAGCACGATGCGCTCGACCTTGCCGGCCAGCAGCAGCGACACGCCCATGGCGACGGCGAGATAGGTCTTGCCGCTGCCCGCCGGGCCCAGCGCGAACACCATGTCGCGCTCGCGCAGCGCGGCGAGGTAGCCGCGCTGGCCGGGCGAGCGCGCCTGCACGGTGCGGCGACGGGTGCGGATGCCCTCGTCCTCGCCGGTCTCGGCGCCGGTGCGAGCGAAGCGCACGGCGGCATCGACGTCGGCCATCTCGATCGACAGGCCGCGCTTCAGGCGCTCGTAGAGACGGCCGATCGCCTTGTGGGCGACCGCGGCATCCTCGGGCACGCCGGCGATCGAGAGCTGGTTGCCGCGCGCGCTCAGCTGCACGCCGGCAAGCTGCTCGATACGCACCAGATGGCGGTCGTGATTGCCGTACAACACCGCCACCAGGGCGTTGTCGTCGAACGTCATGCGACGCACGTCGGCCGAACGACCGCCTGCGCTCGCCGACGAATCGCTCATGCGGCCTGCTCGCGGGCCACGCCGGCGAGCTCGCCTGCCAGGCTGTTGGCATGACCCGCCGTCAGGCGGACTTCGGCGATCCGGCCGATCAGGCGCAAAGTCCCCTCGAGATGAACCGACTGCAGCCACGGCGTCTTGCCGACGATCTGGCCGGGCTTGCGACCGATCTCGGCAAGCAGCACCGGCACGATCCGGCCGACCTTCGACTGGTTGAAGGCGCGCGCCTGCTTGACCAGCAGGCTCTGCAGCGCCGCCAGCCGCGCCGTCTTGACCGCCTCGGGAACCTGGTCCGGCAGCGCCGAGCCGGGTGTCCCGGGCCGGCGGCTGTACTTGAAGGAGAAGGCCGAGGCGAAGCCCACCTGGTCGACCAGCTGCATCGTGGCGTCGAAGTCGGCGTCGCTCTCGCCCGGGAAACCGACGATGAAATCGGACGACAGGGCGAGATCGGGCCGCGCCGCACGCAGGCGATCGACCAGCCCCAGGAACAGGTCGCGGCCATGCCGGCGATTCATCGCCGCCAGGATGCGATCCGAGCCCGACTGCACCGGCAGGTGCAGGTACGGCATGAGCTGCGGCACGTCGCGATGGGCGGCGATCAGATCGTCGTCCATGTCGCGCGGATGCGAGGTGGTGTAGCGCAGGCGGGCCAGCCCCTCGATCTCGGCCAGCGCCTGGATCAGGCGGGCCAGCGACCACGTCGCCCCGTCGGGTCCCTCGCCGTGATAGGCGTTGACGTTCTGGCCGAGCAGGGTGATCTCGATCGCGCCCGCCGCGACGAGCGTGCGCGCTTCGGCGAGCACCGCCGCCGCCGGACGCGAATACTCGGCGCCGCGCGTGTAGGGCACGACGCAGAACGTGCAGAACTTGTCGCAGCCTTCCTGGATCGACAGGAAGGCCGATCCGGCGCGCACGCCGTGCGGCGCCGGCAGATGGTCGAATTTGCTCTCGGCCGGAAAGTCCGTGTCGAGCACGCCGGCGCCCGGCAGGCGCTTGCCGGCGCGCTTCAGCGCCGCCTTGCGCTCGGCCTCGGCGAGAAGCTCGGGCAGGCGGTGATAGGCCTGGGGACCGACGACGATGTCGACCGCCGGCTGGCGACGCACCATCTCCTCGCCTTCGGCCTGGGCGACGCAGCCCGCCACGGCGATCGTGAGGTCGCGACCGGCCCCACGCCGCTCCTGCTTGACGTCGCGCAGGCGGCCGAGCTCGGAATAGACCTTCTCCGAAGCGTGCTCACGAATGTGGCAGGTGTTCAGAACCGCGAGATCGGCCTGCTCGACCGAATCGGCCAAGCCATAGCCCAGCGACCCCAGGAGATCGGCCATGCGGTCGGAATCGTAGACGTTCATCTGGCACCCGTAGGTGCGGATGAACACGCGCTTGCGCTGCCGCTGTGAATCGGGGCGGACGTCCGTCATCTGTCTCCGTTGCTGGAACGGCGGCTTTCTAACATCAGGCGCCGGCCGGGTCGAGCGGCGGCAACAGCTCGAGGCGGCCCGAATTGGCCGACTGCACCCCGGCCGAAACCTGGCGAAAGCAATGCTCGGCGAGCTTCTTGCGATCGCCCAGGCGGTCGATGTCGACCGGCGGAAAGAAGGTGACCACGGTCTCGGTCTCGCCCAGGCACACCATCTGCCAGAGATGCGGCACCAGCTCGAGGTCGCCGAACCAGGCGAACAGGGGCCGCCAATAGCGGCCGAGCGGGATGCCGTCGAGACGCGTGTAGGAGATCGACACCGGCTGAACGGAGATCGGCCTGCCGTCGCGCCGCAGCTGGGCGACGCCGAACAGGGCGGAGCGGAACGGCAGCACGCGCGTGCCGTCGCTGCTCGTGCCCTCGGGAAACAGCATCAGATTGTCGCCGGTGTCGAGCCGGCTCATCATCTCGTCGCGGCTGCGGCTGGTCTTGCCGGAACGCCGCTCGACGAAGATGGTCCTCTGCGCCTTGGCGAGGGTGCTGAAGAACGGCCAGGTCGCGACCTCGGCCTTGGCCACGAAGCTGCCGGGGATCAGTCCGCCCAGCACCTCGATGTCGAGATAGGAGACGTGGTTGCAGACATAGAGCGTCGGTATGACCTGCGAGCGCTGCCCCGTGACGCGGACGCGAATGCCGAGGATGGTGCAGACGATGCGGTGATAGACCACCGGCATCCAGCGGATGATCGGCCGGATCCTGAGCGCTGCCGCGACGAGATAGAGCGGCAGCATGACGATCGTCAGCAGCAGATAGCTGGCGAGCCGGAAGATGCCGCGCAGCGGGGAACCGATCCACATCGTCACGACGGGTGCCTCAGTCGTGCTCGCGCATCCCGCGTTCGTAGTGGCGGATGTACTTCTCGGTGATGATTTCGGTCTTGACGATGACGAAGACGTCCGTGGTGTCGAACTGGGAATCGATCACCGCGCCGTCGCCGACATAGCCGCCGAGCCGCAGGTAGCCCTTGATGAGCGGCGGCAGGCGCGCCATTGCCTTGCGCGGATCGTAGCTGCCGGGCGGCAGCACGTTCATGTCGACGAACCGGCTGGCCAGCGCGCGCACGCGGATTTCCGGTGGCGCCAGATGGTGATGATAGAGGTAACTCATCGCCAGCGAATGCTGCGACGGATCGGCGCCGGGCAGGCTGGGGCAACCGAACATCGCCTGGATGTTGTAATGGGACGAGTAGAGCGCAATGCCGCGCCACAGCATCTGCATGGTCGCGGTGTTGCGCGCGTCCTTCGCGATGCATGACCGTCCGACCTCGAGGATCTCGCCGGGATAGTCGACCAAAGCCTGGATGTCGTACTCGGCGGAGGAGTAGAACCGGCCAATCCTGGCGGCGGCCGAGCGCCGCATCAGACGATAGGTGCCGACGACTCCTTCCGGCCCGTCACCGCGCCGGCGGTCGAGCACCAGCAGATGGTCGCACACCTCGTCGAACGCATCGAAGTCGCGCCGCCGCGCCGCCATCTCGGGCGTCGGATGCGCTGTCATCTCTTCGTAAAAGACGCGATAGCGAAGCGCTTGCGCCGCGTCGATCTCGGCGGCGGTTTGCGCGAGCCTCACCTCGAAATCGCCAGCGACGACCTTGACGATCTCCCGACTTGACGCGGGAGTGCCCAGGAGCTCGGCTTCGCTGTCAGCGCGGTCTATGCGCATGTTCCATCCGCAATGGGGGCCGCCCCGATCATGGGCCCATTATCGGGTTGGCGATGGCCCAGTCCACTCATTTTTGACGGTCGGTTTTCCCGTCCAACGGCACGCCGTACAACTCCAAACGGTGACCGACCAGGCGGTATCCCGCCTTCTCGGCGATTCGCCTCTGCAGATCCTCGATCTCATCGTTGTGGAATTCCACAACCTTGCCGCTTTGGATGTCGATCAGGTGATCGTGGTGCTCTTCCGGCGTCTCCTCGTAGCGCGCGCGCCCGTCGCCGAAATCGTGCTTCGCGAGAATACCGGCTTCCTCGAACAACCGAACCGTCCGATAGACAGTGGCAATCGAAATGTTGGGATCGATCGCCGTCGCCCGATGATGCACCGCTTCGACATCGGGATGATCCGATGCATCCGAGAGCACGCGCGCGATGACGCGCCGCTGCTCGGTCATCTTCAGACCGCGTTCGACGCAGAGGAGCTCGAGCTTCGATTTCCGGTCCGGCATGCGAACACACCCTACACTGGTCCGCCGCCGGGGTATAGTTGGTGAACGATGACAGTTCACGCTCACCAGTCCATCGACATCACCGGCGAGGTCTGTCCGATGACCTTCGTGCGGACCAAGCTCAAGCTCGAGCGGATGCAGGCCGGCGAGGTCCTGCGGGTAAGGCTGCGCGGCGACGAGCCGTTGCGCAACGTGCCCCGCGCGGCGCGCGATGAGGGCCACGCGATCCTCGCCATCGAGGCCGACGGCGACGATCACATCGTGACCATCCGGCGCGCAGGCGGCACGTCTCCAATCCCTCCCCCGTAATCGGGCGCGCTTTTCATTCTCCTCCCCAGCTTCGCTGGGGAGGAGAATGAGAGAGCGCCCGTATGCGAATGCCCCCGATTACGGAGGAGGGATGTGACGTCAGTTGAGAGTAAGACGCATCACCACGGCATCCGCCGCACCGCCATCGCTGCGCCGGTAGTAGGCAGCGCGCGCGCCGACGGCCTGGAAGCCCGCCGCTTCGTACAGGTGGCGGGCGGCGTGATTGTCCACAGCGACCTCGAGGAAAAGCGACGTCGCGCCGGCCTCTCGTGCCTGCGCGATGGCGGCGGCGAGCAGGCGGCGGCCGGCGCCGCGGCGACGCAGCGTCGGCCGGACGGCGATGGTCAGCAATTCCGCCTCGTCGGCGACAATGCGATGAAGGGCAAAACCCACATCATGGTCACCGGCCTGCATCAGCAGGCCGGTAACACCAGGTGTCGCCAGCAGCTCGGCGATCTCCTGGCGCGTCCAGCCGCGTTCGCCGACCGCGGCGAACGCCTCGCGGTGCAGCGCCGCCGCCCGCCCCAAGTCGAGCGCCGCGAGCACACTCACGACGTACGTCAGATCGTTCATTCCGACGAGACCATGCATTTGGGCGACACCTTCATTCAGTCGACCGTCCGCCGGGTGCCATCGGGCAGCGTTATGTTGACGCCCCGCAGATAGAGCGGCCGAGGCAGGCCATCGCGGGCGTTGCCGTCACGCCAAGCCTCGACGCCAGCCTCGCCGGCAAGACGGCCAAGAGTGAGGGGATCGGGTTGCGCTTCCTCGGCGACGGCATCGACGCCGGCCGCGACCAGCGCGGCGGCGAGCTGCCCGGCCCCGACGCCGGCGATGAGACAGGCCCGGCCGGCAAGCTGCGCCGCAAGCGCCGCGGCTGTCGTGAGGAAAGGGGTTCGCTCGCCGTCGTCGAGGGCGCAAAACCAGTCGCCCAGCCGGCTGTCGATGGCGGCGACGGCGAGCCGGCGCTGCCCGGCCGCGCCGGCAGGCGGCCCTCCCCTCGACTGGGCGAGCAGGACGGTCGTCGTAGCGATCCCGGCCAGCGGCACGCCGAGCCCGAGCGCCAGTCCGCGGGCGGTCGCCAGCCCGACGCGCACGCCGGTGAAGCTGCCCGGCCCGATCGTCACGGCGAGCAGCGATACGGCGCGTCGGTCGACGCCGGCGTTCGCGAGCGCGGTCTCGATGGCCGGGAGCAGCCGGGCAGCCTGATCGCGGCCTTCTTCGCCCACCACGGCCAGGCGTTTGCCGCCGCCGAGCACGGCGACGCCCAGCCCGGTCACCGAGCAGTCGAGGGCGAGGATTGTCGTCATCCCGGGAAACGCGAATTGGGGCGAACGTCCGGCCACGCGCTGGCGTCGCCGGGCCCGGCTGTGCATTCTCGGATCATGACGCTCGATTTGGTTGAGATTGCCCCGCCCGACTTCGATGTCGACATCGCCTTGGCCTACGCGACGGATGCCAATCTATCCGGCAAGCCGGTCTATCGAAATGCCGAATGCTGGCTGCATCGCGAGGCGGCCGAGAAGCTCGCGGCGGCCATTGCGCTCGCCCGGCCGCTCGGCTTCAGGCTGCGCATCTTCGACGCGCTGCGACCGACCGAAGCGCAATGGGCGCTGTGGCGCGCCAATCCCGATCCCGAGTTCCTCGCCGACCCGCGCCGCGGCTCGCCGCACTCGCGTGGCGTGGCCGTCGATCTCACCCTGCTCGACGGCGACGGCCAGGAGCTAGACATGGGGACGTCGTTCGACGCCTTCACCCCGCTGTCGCACCACGCGCGCACCGACATATCGGTCGGGGCGCAGCGCCACCGCCTGCTGCTGATGGGCCTCATGACGGCGGCAGGTTGGGACTTCTATCGCAATGAATGGTGGCACTATCAGCTGTTCGACGCGCGCCGCTACCCGCTGATCAGCGACGCCGACCTGCCGCGTCCGATGATGTGATCTAGTTCCTCCCCAGCTTCGCTGGGGAGGTGTCCGCGTCTTCGCGGACGGAGGGGTCGAAAGCCCCACTGAGACTCCTGACCCCTCCGTCGCGTATGACGCGACACCTCCCCAGCGAAGCTGGGGAGGAGAAGTCAGAAGCTCGACAACCTCGCCTGGTCGAAATCGACCAGGTCGTTCTCGCGCATGATCTCGCGGACGAACTGCACGTAGCGCTGCCCGAGCTCCGAGTAGCGCAGCAACGTGCCGATCAGGTGATAGCCGTCGAGCTGGCTGCCACGCCCGCGCAAGGCGGCGCGTTCGGCACGGAAAGCGGCATAGGCCGGATGGGTGTTGAGATTGGCGATGTAGGCCTCGGTCGCCTCGCCGATATTCGAGAATGGTTGCGGCATGCCGCGGCCGGGCTGCCACGGCACCGAGACGGCATGACGGCCTGTCGATTGAATCTGGCCGAACAGGGAATTGCCGGCGCGCGCCGCGAGCGAGGTGCCCCAGCCCGATTCGACGCCGCCCTGGGCGATCGCCATCGACGGCGGCACGATATCGACGCGCCGCAGCAGCTCGTCGATCCGGTCGGCCGAGGTGTCGTAGCGTTCCGCCAGGTCATCGAGCCACATGCGCTCGATCGCCGACAGGCCGAGCGTCGACCAGGCGAGCTTGTCGCGCAGAGCGATGAGATGCGCGCGATCGGCCAACACGCGCTGATTGACCTCGAGCACGGCCGGCAGGACGGCGGTGATGAACAGCGCCTTGCGCTCGTGGCCGCCCTTGCTACCGAGATCTTCCGGCACGCGTTCGATCTTGATCGGCGGCACCGCCTCGCCCTGCCTGACATCGGTCAGGGTGTAGGAGGCGGCGCGGAAGAAGCCGGCGAGCTCGTCGGCCGTGCGCGGATTGAACGGTCGCAGCTGGCCCTGGCGACGCAGCGCATTGCCCGGCGCGGCGAACCGGCCGTGGCCAAGGAAGGCTTCGGCAATCTGGCGATTGAACGTGTCGTCCGGCTCGCCCGCCGGCTGCTGAATGAAGACCAGCGACTCCGGTTCGGCATTCAAGGGCGGCAGCTCGGCCTGATCAACCCCCGGGCCGGACGGCGCAAAGAAGAAACAGGTCTCCACGTCAGGTGTCGACGGCCGAGGCTCGGCCAGCGCGACTCCGGTTGCAAATAACGTCGCCCACACAACCGGGAATGCATAGGGACGCCCGAGCCCCACCGCGGGCAAGATCGATGATCTCATGCCTCACTCTTCGCTTGGCTTTACGGAAACAACGCCCCTCTGCGCCCAGCCCCCCGGCCGCGACGCATCCGTTTCGCTGTACGCTCTTGCTGCGTGCGGCCTACTGGGCCGCCTGCACTTCCACGACTTCCGGCACGTAGTGCTTCAAAAGGTTTTCAATTCCCATCTTGAGCGTGGCCGTCGAGCTCGGGCATCCCGAGCACGAGCCCTGCATGTGCAGGTAGACCACCCCGTCGCGGAAATCCTGAAACACGATATCCCCCCCGTCCTGCGCCACCGCCGGACGGACACGTGTCTCGAGAAGCTCCTTGATCTGCGCGACGACCTCGTCGTCATCGGCCGCACCGGCATCGGCCTCATCGGCCTCGACGACCACCGGCTCGCCCGAGGTGTAATGTTCCATGATGCCGCCCAAAATCGACGGCTTCAGAATCTGCCAATCACGATCAACCGCCTTGGTGACGGTCACGAAATCCGAACCAAAAAAAACGCGCTCAACGCCTTCGACCGCGAATAGCCGCTTGGCCAGCGGCGATGGCTTCGCCGCGTCGACCGTCGCGAAATCCATCGTCCCCCTGGCCATGACAACGCGGCCGGGAAGGAACTTCAAGGTCGACGGATTAGGCGTCTGCTCGGTCTGTATGAACAAAGCTACCTCCTGGTTGAACGCCTCGCGACGAACCGCTCGGCGTCCCTCGAGATGGAGAAGGAACTACCCCCGCCCCGGCTCGATGCTTATCGACCTAGGAACCGTACCAAAGCCGATCAAGTCGATTCTTGAGTCTCATCAAAAATATATTATGGAAAATATTCCGTAAACATTCGTGATTATGGGAGAATTCTTCGCCAACTCGCTCAGTTGTGGGTGTCGCCAGGGACACAGGTCAATTGCTATATGGAATAATTGGATCGGCGAATTGCCGCAATTTATACACATCAGAATCACGAAATCGCGTCGATCTCCGCCACCGTCAGGGAACCCGGCACGATCGTCAACGGGATGCGCAGCTGGCTGCCGAACTTGCCGGTGAGCGCCGTGATCAGTGGACCCGGCCCCTCGCTGCCCGAGGCGCTGCCCAGCACGAGCACCGATATCGAATGGTCTTCGGTCAGCATTTTGACCAGCTCGTCGCGGCTGATTCCCTCCCTGATATAGATGGCCGGCGGTTGGCCGGTGAGCGAGACCGCAGTGTCGGCGTGACCGGCGATGACCTGCTCTGCATGCTGGCGCGCCTCCTCGCGCATCAACTCGGCCACCGCTCCCCACTGCTGGGTCTCGGGCGGCGGCATGACATAGAGCATCGCCACCCGGCCCCCCGTGCGCTTGGCCCGCCGGCAGGCATAGCGCAACGCATTGGGCATTTCCGGGCTCTCGTCGACGACGACCAGAAAGACGCGGCTTTCCGTCCGGCTGGATTGCTCCTCCATGATCCCTCCCCTCGTTTGCGTCAGACGCGTTACAGGCGACGCATGATCGAACCACCGGCCCAGCCGACGAGCAACGCCATGAGGATCGCGCCGAGGCCGTACAACGCTCCGTCATTGGCCGCCCAGCCCGCCAGCTGGGCGCTGAATCCGACCTTGCCGACCGGCAGCGGGCGCGACACGGCGGCGGCGATCTTGCCTTCCCGCAGCAGATAGGTCCGAATCTCGTAGACCCCTTCATCGAGCCCTGACGGGAACGGCAGCTCGACCCGGAACAGACGGCCGGCCTGGACCGTGATCTGTCCGATCGCAGCCGGGTAGAGACCTTCGCTGCGCTTGACCTCGACCAGGCCGTTACGGAACTGGGCGATTTCCTCCGGCGAGCGCTCGCCGACGGGCCTGATCGTCGCCAGCCGGTCCTCGAGCGACAGGATCTCGCCGCTGCCCCGCGCCAGCAGACGCTGCAGCGGCTGGCTAGCGGCGATGGCGTAGTAGGCCGGTACGTCGTCAAAGGCCTGGCGGCCGGTATTGAGCCATAGACCGAGCACCCGCTGCTTGCGCATGACAGTCTCGCGCCCGGGCGGCCCGACAACGACGACCACGATCTCGCCTGGTGGATCGAACATGCCGAACAGCAGCATGCTCTCGCCATGGAAGGCCGAGGTGATCGACACGCGCGGGCGCGACAGGTCGACGATCAGATCGGGCGTCGACGGCTCGGTCGGAACCGACGGCGGCACCAGGGGACCGACGGGCGGGCCGATGCTCGGGCCGGTCAACCCCCCGCCCGGCGGCTCGACGCGCGGCCCCTGCGCAGCCGCCGTCGTCGCCAGCGCCAGCACCATGACGAGGGCCAGGGCGAGGCGGATCACAGCGGCGACTCGCGCGTGCCGAGCGAGTACAGCGAGCTCGGCGTGCGCACCAACTCGGTGAGGAGCTCGATCGCCACGGCGATGATGAGCAGTGCCATCAAGCCGCGCAGCACGACGCCAGACAGCTTGGCGGCAACCCGCGCGCCGATCGGAGCGCCGACCACACCCCCCAGGATCAGGAGCAGCGCCAGCACGACATCGACCGTGCCGTTGGTGATCGCCTGGAGAAGGGTCACGTTGGCGGCCACGAACAGAATCTGGAAGTTCGAGGTGCCGATCACCACGGCAGTCGGCATGCCGAGCAGGTAGATCATCGCCGGCACCAGCACAAATCCGCCGCCGACCCCGAGGATCGCCGACAGCACGCCGATGGCAAAGCCGACGGCGATCGGCAACAGGGCGCTGATGTAGAGCTTCGACTTGTAGAAGCGCAGCTTGAGCGGCAGCCCGTGAACGAGATAGTGGGTGTGCAGCTTGCCGCGCGGGCCGGTCGGATTGCGGCGCCGCCGGATGTAGGTGCGCAGGCTTTCGAACAGCATCAGCACGCCGATGGTCGACAACATCACGACGTAGAGCACGGCGATGACGAAATCGATCTGGCCGATGCGCTTCAGGTAGGTGAACAGCCAGACGCCGGCCGACGAGCCCAGCATGCCGCCGAGCAGCAGGATCAGGCCCATGCGCAGGTCGACATTGCCGCGCCGCCACTGAACCTGCAGCGAGGAGATGGAATTGGCGACCACCTGGTTGGCCTGGCTGGCGACGGCGACCGCGGGCGGGATGCCCACGAAGATCAGAAGCGGCGTGGCGAGGAACCCGCCGCCGACGCCGAACATGCCAGAGAGCAAGCCGGCCGCGGCCCCCAGGCCGAGCAGCACAAACGCGTTGATCGACAGCTCGGCAATCGGCAGGTAGATTTCCACGATCGGCCTATTTTTGCAGGATCGTGCTGATTTCGCGCAGCTGGGTGCGCGCGCGCAGCAGGTAGAAGCCCTGCGCAGCGAGATGGTTGGGGATCAGCAGGCCGTCGAGCCAGCCGTTCCAGACGATCCACGGATCGAGCTGGGCGGCGACGAGGAACGACTGGACAGTGCCGTTCCAGGCATTGGTGAGCTCGCGATCGCTGATCACCTTCTGAAAGTCCATGCCGAGCTCGCGCAGCAGCAGGTAGTTGGTGTAGAGCCGGCCCTTGTTGAAATAGAAGATGTCGTCGGCGCGCATATCGAACAGATCACCCGCATTCTCGATGATGTGCTGGTCGATCACGGCCGAGTCGGAGCCGACATCGTTGGCGATGCGATCGATCAGCGCCTGCAGGTTGTCGGCGCGGCGCTCGAACACGGCTTGGCCGGCGGCCAGACGCTTGTTGTAGGCAATCAGCCGGTCGCGTCCGGCGCGATATTTCTGGGCCGAGGTGGTCGACGGCAGGAGCGAGACGCTGGGCTGCCACAGCCAGATGTTGGGCTGCTCGTTCAGGAAGCCGCGCGCCTGCTCGAGATCGCGGTCGGTCTGGCTCGATCCGCGGGTCCGTCCGACCTGGTCCATCAGCTCGGTGCTGAAGCGGCCGAGCGCCGACATGATGCCGCGCTGGAAATTCGGCATGTTGTCGAGCAGGCCGGACGGCATGAATACCGGCATCATCGGCGTCCAGGTGTTCTGGTCGACCTCGCGCGTGACCAGCTGCGCCGCGGTGGCGACGGCGCGGCTCTCGCCCGGCGCCACGGCGCCCGGGCCGAATTGCGGATCGTCGTCGATGTTCTCGATGATCAGCGTGCCGACCGGGTAATACAGCACCACCGCGATCAGAAGGGCACGCCAAGTCCAGCCCCACCACCGGCGACGTCCGGCCGGCGCCGGGCCTGTCAGTTTCGGCCGCCATGCCCGGACACGATCAAGCGCCCGGCGCCACCGCGACGGTACCGCATTGTGAGACGTGCCCCGGTCCGCGTCGAAGGTCATAGCGTACCTTAGCATTCGTCTCGTGACGAAACAGGGGCGCGGACTGCTAGAGTGTCGCGATTGTCCGCAAATGGAGTTGGAGAATGGCGCTCGATCCCGAATCACAACGCTTGATCGACCTCATGCTGGCAGCCAACCGCCCGGCCTGGAACACGCTGTCCCCCGGCGATGCGCGTGCGCAGTATCTGGCGCTGCGACCCGGCGCCCAGGGGCCGCGCCCGGCCGGCGTGACGGTGATCGATCGCACCATCCCGGGACCGGTCGGCGGCTTGCCGGTGCGCCTTTATCGCCCGGCTTCTGCGCCCGCGGACGGCGCGCTGCCGGCCCTGGTGTTCGCGCATGGCGGCGGCTGGGTGTTCGGCAACCTCGACAGCCATGATGTGCTGTGCGCCCAGCTCGCCATCGAGGCGGGCATCGCGGTGTTCGCCGTCGACTATCGTCTGGCGCCCGAGGCGCGCTTCCCCGGCGCCTTCGACGACGTCGTGGCCGGCCTGCAATGGGTGGCGGCCAATGGCGCCTCCGTGGGAATCGACCCGGCGCGGCTCGCCGTCGGCGGTGACAGCGCCGGCGGCAATCTCGCCGCTGCGGTGGCCTTGTGGGCGCGCGACCATGGCGGCCCCGAACTGCGCCTGCAGCTGCTCGTCTATCCGGTGACCGATGCCGTCGCGCGGGCCGATTCCTATCGCCGCTACGAGGACGGCTACGGGCTGAATGCCGTTACCATGGAATGGTTCTTCGACCACTACACGCCGGACAAGAGCACGCGCGGCGACTGGCGCGTGTCGCCGCTGCGCGCCAAGTCGCTCGCCGGGCTGCCGCCCGCCCTCGTGGTCACGGCAGGTTACGATCCGCTGCGCGACGAGGGCCGCGCCTACGCCTTCCGCCTGCAGCAGGAAGGCACGCTGGCCGACCTCGTCGAGTTCGGCGGCATGCTGCATGGCTTTTTGAGCTCGCCGATGTTCCTGCACGGTGCGCGCCGCGGGACTTCCCTCTGTGCCGCCGCCCTGCGTGAAGCGCTGGTGCTGCGCGCCCAGTGACGGGGCGTCTTCACGAACGGAGGGATCCTGGGTCTTCCGGACCGCGGGCGTCTCGCGCGCTCTTCTCATGATGATGACCAGCCCGCCCCGCGCCGCACCCGTCGGCATGACCCTTCCCGGCCTGGTCATCGCCTTCGGCATGATCGGCGATACGCTGCTCTATGCCGTCCTGCCACTTTACCATGAGCAGTTCGGCGTCAGTCTCGCCATGGTGGGCGTGCTGCTGTCGCTCAATCGCTGGATCCGCCTGCTTGCCAATTCCGGCGTGGCCGCGATCGGCGACCGGGTCGGGCCGCATACCCTGATGGTGTTGGCGGCCACCGGATCGGTGCTCTCCACCACCGCCTATGGCCTCTTCGACAGCGCCGCCCTGCAGATGGCAGCGCGGGTACTGTGGGGCATCTCCTATGCCGCACTGAACCTGTCGACCTTGGCCTATGCCGTGAGCGACCGGCCGAATGCCGGCAAGCGGGTGGGCGCGAGCCGGGCCGCGATCGGCGTGGTCCAGGCCGTTTCCCTGGTCGGCGGCGCCTGGATCGCCCTGAATGTCGGTCCGCAATCGGTGTTCCTGATCTTCGGCGGGCTGACCCTGGCCTCCCTGATCGCGGCCCTGCTGCTGCCGCGCCTCGCAGCAGAGCCGGCGGGGCAGAAGCGCTTGCGGCTGCCGGTCCCGCATCGCCTTGAGGTGTGGGGCTTCGTCATGGGGTTCACCGGCGACGGCGTCTTCTTGCTCACGCTCGCCTTCCTATTGAAGGATTCGATCACGTCGGTTGCGCCCGTCCTGGCCACGGCGGCTTTGCTGGCGTTGCGCTGGCTGGTCGAGATCACCACCGGACCGGTCGGCGGTTGGGCCGGCGACCGTTTCGGCGCCAGCCGGCTCTCGTTCGCTAACGGCGTCCTGCTCGTGGCGGGCTTCGTGCTGATCGCCTGCGATCACGAAGTGATCGGCGCCTTGATGGTCGTCATGACCCGCGGCCTGTTCAACACGTTGATCCCCGTCCTCGTGGTCGAACGCAGCCACGCCAGCGTGCTGTCTTCCCAGGCGAGCTATTCGACCTGGCGCGATTTCGGCGCCGCCGTCGGCCCCCTTTCAGCGCCGTGGCTGTTCCTCAACATTCCGCAGGCGCCGCTTTACGCTGCCCTCGCCGCTTTTCTGGCGCTGGGCGTCTATTTCTGCCTGGTGCGGCGGTAGAGGCGACGTTCTTCTTTCTTGCACTCCGACGAAAGGTCCCTCGCTGCGCTCGCGATGACATCACCTGGGAGCAGGCGCCCAGATCAAGGTCGATGTCATCGCGAGCGCAGCGAGGGACCTTTCCTTCTTGTGGTTCCCCCACACCGTCACTCCTGCTAACCAGCCCACCGCATGGCCAGGCAACAGATGACGTTCAATCGGCAGAAGGCGGCGGCGCTGGGCTACTTCCTGGCCTTTCTCGCCTGCATCCCTGCTGCCAACTGGATGATCGGCCATATCGGGACGGTATGCGCCGCGCCGCACGGACCCTGCCTGGTCCCCGTGGCGCCCTGGGGACCCGATGGCCGTCCGCTGATGGCGCCCTCGGGCGTGCTGATGATCGGCCTCGCCCTGGTGTTGCGCGACATGGTGCAGCGCCGCCTCGGCCGCGGCATCGCGCTCGGCGCGATCGTGGCGGGCGCCGCCCTGTCCGGCGCCGTCGCGCCGCCGCAGCTGGTGTATGCCTCGTTCACCGCCTTCCTGCTATCGGAGCTCGCCGACTTCGCCGTCTATACGCCGCTGCAGGAGCGGGGCCTGGTGCTCGCCGTGCTGGCCAGCAGCGTCGTTGGCGCGATCGCCGACAGCATCCTCTTCCTGTGGCTGGCATTCGGCAGCCTCGAGTTTTTGGCCGGCCAGATCGTCGGCAAGCTGCTGATGGTGCTGCTGGCGCTGCCCTTCATTCACTGGATCCGCCGGCGCGAGACCGCCCGCGGAATCGCCATACGCTAGGAACAGCCCATGCCCGCCTCTTTCCCGATGCTCGACGATCGCGTGGCCGTTTCCGGCCAGTTGCGCCCCGGCGACATGGCCGAGATCGCAGCGGCGGGCTTCGTCGCCGTCGTCAACAATCGGCCGGACGGCGAGGCGATGTTCGGCCAGCCGCGCACCGCCGATATCGCCAGGGCGGCCGAGGCCGCCGGGCTCACTTTTCTCGATCTGCCGTTCTCCGGCCCGCGGGCCACGCCCGACCAGGTGCGGGCCTTGGTCGACCTGCTGGCGAAGAAGCCCGGCAAGGTGATCGTCTATTGCAAGAGCGGCATGCGCTCCGCCTTGTTGTGGGGCGCCGCAGCCCTGGCCTCCGGACGTCCGCTGGGCGATGTCGTGGCGGCCGCCCGGCATGCCGGCCAGAATGTCGAACCGGCAACCGAAATCATGGCCTCTCTTGCACGGGCTGCGCGCCAGTGAGCCGGCCGTCGCGACCCAAAGTCTCGACTTGCATGCCGGCCGTACGCCCGTCTTAATCGCCTCCGTTTGTTTTGGGGGAATGCTCGATGTTCAAGTCGATCCTGGCCGTGTCGGAAGGCGGCCCCGACGCTGCCATGTCGTTCAAGCTCGCTGCACGGGTGGCAAGGCTGTTCGACGGCACGGTGGACGCGCTTCATCTGCCGGTCGGTCCGGCGGGCGGCATGATCGGCGGCCTGGCGATGAGCGGCGAGGCCATGCCGCTGATCATGAATCTCGACGATGAACGGCTCGAGGAGCGCGCCAAGGAGAGCGAGCGCGCCTACAAGGAACTCGTCGCACCGGTGAAGGATGCGACCTTCACGGCGGCCAAGACCGCGACCCTCGATACGCTGGTGGCGATGGGCCGCTGCTCCGACGTGCTGGTGCTGGGCCGGCCGGGCGCCGATCCGGAGAACGTGGCGCCCGCCACCGTCGAGGCGGCGATCCATGAATGCGCCCGCGCGGTGATGATCGCGCCGCCCAATCCCGGCGAAGGACCGTTCGAGTCGGTGATCGTCGCCTGGAACGGCAGCTTCCAGGCGGCGCGTGCGGTCGAGTACGCCTTGCCGTTCCTCGCCAAGGCCAAGGAGATCACCATCCTGGTGGCGGGCAGCACGGCCGACGATGTCGGCGCGCCCTACCTCGCGCGCAATCTCGGCCGGCACGGCATCAAGACCACCATCGACGCCATCGACCCCGGCGCCGTGTCGGCCCGCGCCCGCGGCCGCGCCCTGCTCGACTATACGCACGGCAAGGGATCCAGCCTTCTGGTGATGGGCGCCTACGGCCGCGGCCAGGTGATGAGCTTCCTCGGCATGGGCGGCGCCACCGCCAAGGTGATCTCGTCCTGCCGCGTGCCGCTCCTGATGGCGCACTGAGGCGCAAGAAGATAAAGTCGCGCGCTACGCTCGGCATGACAAAGGCCATGTCATCCCGAGCGTAGCGCGGGACCTTTGCTTTCACATCATCCGGCGAAGACGCGGGCGAGCGCCGTCGCAAAGCTGCGCTCGATGGTGAAGGTCGCGTGCCTGGTGCTGCGCTTGCTCATCTGCCTCTCTTCAAGGGCTTGGGCGCGGGGTCGGTTTCGGCGAGCAGGGCGTCGAGGCGATCGAAGCGGCGCTCCCAGCTCGCCCGGCGCTCGCTGATCCACCGCTCGACAGCGTCGAGCGCGCGCGGCTCGATGCGGCATGTCCGCACGCGCCCCACCTTCTCCGATGTCACCAGGCCACTGGCTTCGAGAATGGCGAGATGCTGGACCACCGCCGACAGGGTCATGGCGAGCGGCTCGGCCAGCATGCTGACCGATGCCGGGCCGCGGCTCAGCCGCTCGACCACGGCCCGCCGGGTCGGATCGGCGAGCGCCTGGAAGGTGAGATCGAGCGGCGCACCGGTCTGGGGCTGCAGCATCCCCTATCCAGGGAACATCGAGAGATAGGGTCTGGCCTCTTCGAGGACGCGGGCGTAGGACGGCCGCCGCGTCAGCCGCTCGAAGTAGGCGGCGAGATTTCGATGGCTGTCGCCGAACGGCACCAGCTTGTCGGCATAGAACAACGGCGCTGCCGCAGCGCAGTCGGCCAAGGTGAAGGCGTCGCCCACCGCCCATGTCCTGCTCGCCATGTCCTGGTCGATGATGTCGTAGGCACGCCGAAGCCGCGCCTTCTCGGCTTCGACCCCGAACGCATCGCCCTTGCCGGGCGGCCGCAGGCGATCGCCGACGATCCGCTGCATCGGATCATGGACGTAGCAATCATAAAACCGGTCGGCGAGACGGGTCTTCAGGGCGAGATGGGGATCGGCCGGAATGAGCGCCGTCCGGCCGGGATAGCGATGGCCGAGATACTCGATGATGATCGTCGACTCGGGCACGGTCTCGGCGCGCGCCTCGTCGCGCAACACCGGCATCTTGCCGGCCGGCGCCAGCTTGCGGAACGCCGCCGTCGAGGCCTCGTTGCCGAAATCGACCAGCTCCTTCTCGAACGGCGTCTCGTTCTCGTAGAGCGCGATCAGGACCTTGTGACAGTACGAGGACAGCGGATGGAAATAGAGCCTGACGGTCATGGGCTGGCATCAATACGTAAGTTTTTACTTAAGTATGGGGTCGATCGATCGGTTTCAAGGGCTTTGGCGTGATTGCTGCCCTCCTGAACGGTATGAAGAACCTCATCGCCGCCTGATGCGGGCGTGCTTTAACGCCTGGCGATGAGATCCTTCGCTGCGCTCAGGATGACAAAAACGATGTCATCCCGAGCAGTAGCGAGGGACCTTCCCCTTTTCGATGCGCCGCCCTAAGGGCAGGCGCCGGCGGCCTGCGTGACGACGTCGGGGTCGCTGCAGGCGCTGCAGGCGTTGCCGTAGGTCTGCCGCGTGCCGTCGCGGCGCAGACCGCAGGCCGGCCGATAGTCGCGCGTGCACATCTGCGGCCGAGGATCGGCGCAGGCTCCGCCGGCGACCGGCAGCGATTCGGGCGCCAGCTCCGCCTTGGTCATCACGAAGCGGAAGGGCTGGGTGCGGTAGTCGCTCAGGCTGCCGATGATGGCGATCTTGGAGCCGACCGCCGGCAGCGGCGCCAGCGGCCACGCCATGACAATATGCAGATCAGCGATGTTGTTGGCCTGCGCCACGTCGGTGATCGCCGCCTCGAGGATGTCGGGCGTTGCGCTGATCACCTTGACCTGGATCTTGAGCCTTGTGTTCTCGCCCTGCCGCTCGGTGATCGCCTTCCACACCTTCTCGGCGGCCGCCTTGTTGGCCGGTGAGGTATCGCGATGGCGCAGCACCAGCGCCCAGTCAGCGAAGGAGAGCGAGCTCGGGTCATGCTCCTCGACGACGACCAGCGCCGCCTCGGCCGGCGACAGGGCGCGCGGGATGGATTTGACGAAATTCGCAGGCGGCGCGCGTTCATTGCCCGCCGCGCGCGCCATGATGTCGGTCCAGCCTTCCTCGCTGCCGCGATAGACGCGATAGCGCGAGCGGATGTAGCGCTCGATGTCGGCGGCGGCCGCATCGGCTTTGGCGGCACGCGCGATGGCGATCGACCGGGCGCCATACCAGAAGCCCAGCGCATCGAGCGGCGTGCCCTCGAGCTGCGCCACGGCGAGCTGGTAGACATCCTGGAAATTGTCGGGCTCCGCCGCCACGGCGACGCGATAATGACGGCGCGCCTTCTCGTAGTCCTTGGCCTGCAGCGCCGCATAGCCGAGCGCGCCGTTGAACACCGCGGCCATCTGCTCCTTGGTGCGGGCGAACGCCTCGTCGGTCAGCAGCACCGGCTTCTGCCACTTGGTCAGGGCGACCAGGCCGCGCTCGGCGGCTTCGACCATCGACACCATCGCCACCTTGTCGCCCTGCGACGCCTTGGATCGCCCGACGAACACCCGATTGGCCAGTGCCCGCACATTGTCGGGATCGATCTGAAGCAGCTTGGCGCTGATCTCGTCGGCCTTGGCGGGCTGGCCGGCGGCCTGCCAGGCTGCCACCGCCTGTTCGTGGGCCTCGAGCTTCAGCACGCTGTTGGGGTACCAGCGGATGAACACATCCAGCGCCGCGGCGCGCCGCGCGGGATCCTTGGTGTTGATCGCGGCCATATAGCTGTCGTACTCCGCAGGAATCGCGAAATCGCTGCGATTCTGGGCGGAAAGCTCCGCCGAAACGCAGGCAAGGGCCAGCGACAACGCAAGAACGAGAGCGCGAACGATCGCCACTGCCGCGACAACTCCTTTCATCCCAACGGCCGGGAAATACAGTGACCGTTTTGTCGAACTAAGGCAGTCTGCAGCAAGGTTACGGACGAGCGGGGACGAAGACAATGCATGCGCAGCGCTCAATTGTATTTGCGCTGGTCGCGGCAATCCTGCTGACGGCGCTCACTGGCGGCCCTGCGGCAGCCCAGCAGGGCGCCCCGCCGCCCGCCGTGCTGGTCCAGGCGGCCGAGACCGTGCCGATCGCCGACCAGTTCGAGTTCATCGGCCGCGCCGCCGCGGTCGACAAGGTCGAGCTGCGCGCCCGGGTGAAGGGCTTCCTCGGCCCGCGCCTGTTCGCCGACGGCGACCAGGTCAAGAAGGACCAGGTTGTCTTCACCATCGAGCGTGACCCCTACCAGGCGGCGGTCGACCAGAAGCTGGCGCAGCGCGATGCCGCCCGCGCCGCCCTGACCAATGCCGAGCTGCAGCTCAAGCGCGCCGCCGAGCTGCTGCGCACCAACACCGGCACACGGGCGACCTACGACCAGCGGCTGAGCGAGCAGCTGCAGGCCAAGGCGCAGCTCGAGGACGCCGGCGCCCAGCTGCGCGACGCCGAGATCCAGCTGTCCTACACCGAGATCAAGTCGCCGATCGACGGCCGCATCGGCCGGGCCGCCTTCTCGCCCGGCAACATCGTCGGCCCCGACAGCGGCGTGCTGGCCACTGTGGTGAGCGAGAAGCCGATCCGCGTCCTGTTCCCGGTGACCCAGCGCGAGTTCCTGGATGCGCGGCGCGACAAGGCGGCCGGCGACCCCCTGATCGTGCGCCTGCGCCTGGCCGACGGAAACATCTACGATGAGAACGGCCAGCTCGATTTCATCGACATCACGGTCGATCCCAAGACCGACGGCCAGATCGTGCGCGCCACCTTCCCCAACAAGGAGGGCTTCCTGACCGACGGCCAGACGGTTCGCGTCATCCTCGAAGCCGAGAAACCGCAGACCGTGGTCGCGGTGCCCCAGCAGGCGATCGCCCTCGACCAGACCGGGCCGTATCTTTTCGTGGTCAACGACAAGAACGTGGTCGAGATGAAGCGGGTCAAGACGGGCGTCTCGCGCAACGGGCTGCTCGCCATCACCGAAGGGCTGAAGGCGGGCGACCGGGTCATCGTCCAGGGCCAGCAGCGGGTGCGCGAGGGCATGACCGTGGCGCCCTCGGTGGCGCCGCCGATCGGCACGACCAAGAAGCTCTGATTTCCAAGAAGCGCTGATCCCATGACGATCTCGTCGCTGTTCATCCGCCGGCCGCGGCTGGCTTTCGTCGTCTCGACGGTCATCACCATTGCCGGCCTGCTGGCGCTGACCGCCCTGCCGGTGGCGCAGTTCCCCGACATCGTGCCGCCCCAGGTCAGGGTCACCGCCACCTACCCCGGCGCCTCGGCGCAGGCGGTCGAGGAAAGCGTCGCCCAGGTCATCGAAGGCCAGGTCAACGGCGTCGAGCGCATGATCTACATGAAGTCGACCTCGGGCGGCGACGGCAGCTACGCGCTGACCATCAGCTTCGAGGTCGGCTCCAATCCCGATCTCAACACCGTCAACGTCACCAACCGCGTCAATCAGGTGCTGGCGCTGCTGCCGCCCGAGGTGCAGCGGCTCGGCGTCACCACCAAGAAGCAGTCCTCGGCGCTGCTGCAGGTCGTGGCGGTCTACTCGCCCAAGGGCACGCGCGACGGGCTGTTCCTGTCCAACTTCTCGACCATCACCCTGCTCGACACGCTGCGCCGCGTGCCGGGCGTCGGCGATGCCACGCTGTTCGGCGCGCTCGACTACTCGATGCGCGTCTGGCTGAACCTCGACCGCATGTCGAGCCTCGATATCACCGCCAGCGAGGTGGTGAAGGCGGTGCAGGCGCAGAACGTGCAGGCGGCGGTCGGCCTGGTCGGCGCGGCGCCGCTGCTCGACGATGTCGGCTTCCAGCTCAACATCACCACGCAGGGCCGCCTCACCACGGTGGGCGAGTTCGAGGGCATCGTGGTGCGCGCTCAGCCCGACGGGTCTCTGGTGCGCATCAAGGACATCGCCCGCGTCGAGCTCGGCGCCAAGACCAGCGATTCGGTCGGCCGCTACAACGGCAAGCCGGCCGCCGGCATCCAGATCTACCAGCTGCCGGGCGCCAATGCGCTGGCCACCGCCAAGGGCGTGCGCCAGGCGCTGAAGGAGCTCGAGCCGCGCTTCCCCGACGATGTCGCCTACGACGTCATGTACGACACCACCGTGTTCGTCGAGGCCACGATCGAAAGTGTGATCCACACGCTGATCGAGGCCTTCGTGCTGGTGGCGATCGTGGTCTTCGTCTTCCTGGGCAACCTGCGCGCCACGCTGATCCCGATCATTGCCGTGCCGGTGGCGCTGATCGGCACCTTCGCCGTCATGCTGGCGATGGGCTTCTCGGCCAATACCATCTCGCTGCTCGCCCTGGTGCTGGCGATCGGCATCGTGGTCGACGACGCCATCGTCGTGGTCGAGGCGGTCGAGCACATCCTCGAGCACGAGCCCGATCTCACGCCCGCCCAGGCGACCGAGAAGGCGATGAGCCAGGTCACCGGCCCGATCATCGCCATTACCCTGGTGCTGCTGTCGGTGTTCATCCCGACGGCATTCATCCCCGGCATCACCGGCCAGCTCTACCAGCAGTTCGCCGTCGCCGTGTCGGTATCGATGGTGATCTCGGCGATCAATGCGCTGTCGCTGTCACCGGCGCTGTGCTCGCTGATCCTGCGCCATCGCGGCAAGCCCCGGGGTGTCATGGCGTGGCTGCAGAACGGCATCGACAGGAGCCGCGACGGCTATGTCCGGCTGGTGACGCCGCTCGCCCGCCGCGGCTTCATCGCGCTCCTGCTGGTCGGCGGCTTCATCCTGGCGACCGGCGGCATCGGCAGCCTGGTGCCCTCAGGCTTCCTGCCCGACGAGGACCAGGGCGCCTTCATGGCCGAGTTGCAGCTGCCCGACGCCGCCTCGACCAACCGCACCCTGGCGTCGATCCAGGAGGTCGAGCAGAGGATCATCGGCAAGCCGTGGCTGCAGAGCGTCTTTACGGTCAGCGGCTACAGCCTGCTCGATGGGCTCAACCTGCCCAACCGCGCCCTGGTCGTGGCTGGCCTGAAGCCGTTCGCCGAGCGCAAGGACAGGTCGCTCTCGGTGTTCTATGCGCTGGAGGAAATGAACAAGGCGTTCGCCCAGATCGCCTCGGCCAACGTCTTCGCCTTCAACCTGCCGCCGATCATGGGGCTGGGCAACTCGTCGGGCTTCGAGTTCGTCGTGCAGTCGCTGGCCGGCGCGCCGCCGGTCGACCTGGCGGCGGTGGCACGCGGCATGATGGTCTCGGCGCAGCAGGTACCGCAGCTTGCCGGCGTGTTCACGACCTACGCCGCCTCGACGCCGCAGATCAATCTCAAGCTCGACCGCGAGCGCGCCCAGGCGCTGGGCGTGTCGATCTCCGACATCTTCTCGGCGATGCAGACGACGCTCGGCGGCACCTACACCAACGACTTCAACCTGTTCGGCCGCACCTGGCAGGTCAAGGTGCAGGCCGACGCCGCCGACCGCGGCAACGTCAACGACGTGTTCCGCGTGCGCATCCGGTCGTCGAACGGCGAGCTGGTGCCCCTGCAGGCGGTGGCTAACGTCGAGCTGATCACCGCGCCGTCGTCGATCGTGCGCTACAACAACCTGCGCTCGGTGGTGCTGAACGGCGCGCCGGCGCCCGGCTACTCGACCGGCGATGCGATCGCCGCCATGGAGAGGCTTGCCAAGAGCACCTTGCCGGCGGGCTTCGGCTACGAATGGACCGGCACGGCGCTGCAGGAGAAGGCAGCGAGCGGCCAGACCGGCTTCATCCTGGGCCTGGCCGTGGTGTTCGCCTACCTGTTCCTGGTCGGGCTCTACGAGAGCACGGCCATCCCGATCGCCGCGCTGCTGTCGGTCGTGGTCGGCCTGTTCGGCGCCGTGACCGCGCTGTTCCTGTCCGGCCTCGACAACAACATCTTCGCCCAGATCGGCATCGTCGTGCTGATCGCGCTGGCCGCCAAGAACGCCATCCTGATCATCGAGTTCGCCATGGAGGAGCGCGCCCACGGCAAGGACATCGTCACGGCCGCGACCACCGCGGCGGGCCTGCGCTTCCGCGCCGTGATGATGACGTCGTTCGCCTTCATCCTGGGCCTGGTGCCGCTGGTCATCGCCACCGGCGCCGGCGCCGCCACCCAGCGCGCCGTCGGCACCGCCGTGTTCGGCGGCATGATCGCCGCCTCGATGCTCGGCATCTTCGTCATCCCCGGTCTCTACGTCGCCTTCCAGACCTTGCGCGAGAAGCTCAAGAGCTTTGGCCGCAAGCCGCCAGCCGAGCCGAAAGCCTGATAGCGGCGCTGCGCTCTTCCCCACTTCAGCGTCGCCGCGCTTCCAATAGGTGTATCATCGCGCGCGGCAAAGACGAGCCGACGGGAGAGCACAGATGACCCTGAAGATCGAACGTTTCCAGCCGGAAGGCATGAACATCAGGATGTCCCACGGGCAGCCGTCGTACTCGCACGTCGTGACGGTCAGCGGCACCGGCAAGATCGTCTATACTGCGGGTCAGCTCGCGCGCGATATCGACGGCAACTGTGTCGGCAAGGGCGACATGCGCGCCCAGATGGAGCAGACCTTCCAAAACCTCGACCGATGCCTCAAGGCCGCCGGCGCGACCTGGGCCGATGTGGTGAAGACCAATACCTTCGTCACCGACTTCGACGAATTCCAGAAGTGCGGTGACATTCGCATGCGCTACCTGGGCGTGGCTACCCCGACCAGCACGACTGTCGGCGTCACGCGCCTTGCCGGCCCCGATTTCATGATCGAGATCGAGGCAGTCGCTGTCGTCAATTCGTGATGCAGTTCGACGAAGATCATTCTCCTCCCCACGCCTCACGTGGGGAGGTGTCGCCGTCATCGGCGACGGAGGGGTCATGAGTCATGGGAGAGGGTTGAGCCTGAGGCTCATGATCCCTCCGTCCGCGCAGATGCGGACACCTCCCCAGCGAAGCTGGGGAGGAGAAGACGCTACGCTGCCAGCGCGAAGTCGGCGAGATCGGGCGCGCGCATCTCGTCGCGGAAGCGGTCGAAGCTCCACTGCCAGAGCGCCGGATTGCCGTTCTTGTCGAGGTACCAGCTGCGGCAACCGCTGACCCACACCGTGCCCTTCATGGCCTCGCGCAGGTCCGCGTTGAAACGTTGCGTCGCCGCGGCGCTCGGCGCCACCACTGCTACCAGTCATCGTCTTCCGGACCGCGAGCATCTCGCTCGCTCATGGCGCGGCTCGGCGAAGCCGAACGCACCTCATCAAAGCTCATGAGCGAGCGAGACGCTCGCGGTCCGAAAGAGCATGAAGATCGATCATGCGCTGGCAGCGCAGCCCTCCGATGGCGCTCATCTTCTCGATCACAGATCCCATGAGCGCCATCGGAGGGCTGCGCTGCCAGCCATGAGCTCACTCCCCGTTAGGCGTCGGCTGCCGGGGATGGATGACGTCCTTGAAGTCGTCGAAGCCCTTCCATGCCGGCTCGGGCGGCTGGTAGTCCGGGCGCGGCGCGTATCTCGAGGGTTCCGGCGTGCCGGGAGTCACGATGTAGCGCGGGCAGTTGGGGAAGATCGCGCGGGTCCTGACGCGCACCAGGAGCTGGGCGCCGGCGAAGCGCTGCATCAGCGGATCGTCGCGGCTCACGCGCGCCTGGCCGTTGACCCTGAGCCGGCGCGGCTTCTCGCCCATGTCGATGAACAGCAGGCCGACCGCGGGGTTCGCCAGGATGTTGCCCAGGCTCTTGAACATGCCGTTGCCGTCGTAGTCGGGGAAGGCGATCTCATCGGGCGCGACCACGCGCACGAAGCCCGGTGCGCCGCCCTTGAAGGAACAATCCGGCCGGCCTTCGGCGTCGGCCGTCGCCAGGAAGAAGAACATGGCGCCCTCGATGAAGGCCTTGTCCTGTGCCGTGAGCTGGCGCCGCGTCAGCTTCTCTTCGAGCCGATCGGCGATGCGACGGCTGCCGAACTGGTCCTGCAGCTCGCGGTTCCCGTCGTGGAACATGATCGTCTCGCTCATCGATGCTTCCCCCAAGGGCTACCGGCTACTCCAGGCGAATGTTGGCGGCCTTCACCACCGGTCGCCAACGCGCGATCTCGGCGGCGATGTGCTTGCCCAGTGCATCGGCAGGCATCGGCACCGGCTCGCCGCCCTCCTTCTCCAGGCGCGCGCGTATCTCGGGCGACCCGAGGGCACGATTGATCTCGGCGTTCAGCCTGGCCACGACCACAGGATCGATGCCGGCCGGTCCGGTGATGCCGTACCACTGGTCGGCCTCGAAGCCGGGATAGCCCGACTCCGCAATCGTCGGCAGCTCGGGAAAGGCGTTCGAGCGCCGGGCGCTCGAGATGGCGAGCGTTCTGAGCTTGCCCTGCTTGGCGAGCGGCATCACCACCGGCGCGCCGGTGAAACCGATCTGCAGCTGGCCCGCCACGAGATCGGCGATGAACGGCCCCGTGCCCTTGTAGGGCACGTGCAGAATGTCGGCACCGCTCACATAGGCGAAGTAGGCCGTCGCCAGATGCGAGGCGCTGGCCGGGCCGCCCGTGCCGTAGGCGAGCACGCCCGGCCTGGCCTTGGCGAGCGCCACCAGCTCCGGCACTGAGTGCGCCGGCACCGCGGCGTTCACCGCCAGCACGTTGGGCACGTTGGCGACATAGGCGATCGGCGTCCAGCCGGTGACCGGATCATAGCTGTGCTGCGGATAGACCAATGGGTTGATCGCGAGCGTGCCGATATGGCCCATCAGGATCGTGTGGCCGTCGGGATCGGCGCGCGCCACCATCTCGCAGCCGATCGTGCCGCCGCCGCCCGGCTTGTTCTCGACGATCACGTTCTGGCCCAGCGCGGGCTGCAGCTTTGCGGCGAGCTCGCGCGCCAGGATGTCGGTGGTGCCGCCCGGCGTGTAGGGCACGATGATCCGCACCGGACGGCTGGGGAAGGATTGTGCCCGCGCCGTCGTGACAGGGGCAGCGCTCGTCGCGCCCAGGGCGGCGCTGGCGGCGCCGGCGAGCAGAAGACGTCGGCGCATCGCCATCAATCGGCGGCGTCGGCGCGCTTTAGGTTGGCGTCGTGCAGGGTCGTGTCTTGGCCGGGCGGCGCGAAACGCACGGCGTCTTCCAGGGTCGCCGTCTGGCGCCATTCGTCGGCCGGCCGCACGCGGCCGTCAGTGCCGATCTGGTCGAGACCCCAGAACAGCTCGAGGTGATGGCCGTCGGGATCGAGGAACTCGACCGAGACCTGGCAGCCGGCGCGCCGGCGGCCTTCGTAAACGATCCTGGCGCCATGCCGCCTGAGATGATCGCGGGCACGGAACACCTCGTCGAGCGTCGCCAGCTCGAAGGCCAGGTGATGCAGGGTGCGCTTGGCCTCGCCGGCCGGCGGCGCGCCACCGATCAGCGCCAGGCAATGGTGATCGCCGTTGCAGCGCAGGAACACCATGCCGCCCGGCATCTTGTCGTCGCCGTAGATGTCGGTGGGCTGGAAGCCCAGCACCTCGGTGTAGAAACGCTTGGATGTCTCGAGGTCGGCGACGTTGACGACGACGTGGCCGAGCTTGCGGACGGCAAAGGGCAAAGTCATGGCTTCAGACTCCCGTGACGGAACCAGGCGATCGCATCGTCGAGCCGATCGTCGCGATGACGATAGGCGTAGGTGCTGCCGGTCGAGAACCAGAAATTGATTGCGTCGTCGGCCATTCCCATCCCCGGCAGCGCTGTTCATTGCATGATTGCTCGGCCATCATGGCCCGAACCACGACCCGGGGGAAAGCACACATGGCGAAATCGCCCAACCGGCTGTCGGCCAGCGCCGCCGTGAAGCAGATGGCCGACAAGCGCCTGAAAGCCCGCGACCTAGTCGAGGCCTGCCTCGACCGCATCGACGCGCGCGAAGGCCAGGTCCATGCCTGGGAGGCACTCGATCCGGATGGCGCCCGCAAGCGCGCCGACCAGCTCGACAAGCGCGCCCGCCCGGTCGGGCCGCTGCACGGCATTCCGCTGGCGGTGAAGGACATCATTTCCACCCGGACGATGCCCACCACCTGCGGCTCGGCTATCTATCGCGACCATGTCGTCGGCAGGGACGCCGCCTGCGTGACCCAGCTCGTCAAGGCTGGCGCCATCGTGCTCGGCAAGTCGGTGACCACCGAGTTCGCCGGCGGCCATGCCGGCAAGACGCACAATCCGCACAATCTCCGCCACACGCCAGCCGGCTCGTCGTCGGGCTCGGCGGCCGCCGTCGCCGATTTCATGGCGCCGGTCGGCTACGGCACACAGACCGCGGGCTCGGTGATCCGGCCCGGCGCCTTCAATGGCGTCGTCGCCTACAAGGGGACCTACGGCTGGGCCGACATGACAGGCATCAAGCCCTACGCGCCGACCCTCGACACGCTGGGTTTCTTCGCCCGCGAAGCCAATGATCTTGCCCTCATCCGCGCCGCCTACGGCCACGCCGCCGCTGATCCGGTGACCGAGGCGCCGCGCATCGGCCTGATGCGCACACCGTGGTGGGACCAGGTCGACGGCTACAATCGCAAGAATATCGAGCTCGCCGCCCGCACCGTGAAGGCGGCTGGCGCCAGGGTGCGCGACTGGGTGCCGCCAAGAGAGTGGGACACCCTCGTCGAGGCGCAGCATCGCATCATGACCAAGGAAGCGACGCAGTCTTATGCGAAGGAGCGCGCACGGTTCTCGCACCTGTTCTCACCGATCATGGCCGGCGTGATGGTCGAGGGTGATGCGGTGACCAACCGCCAGTATGCCGACGCCAAGAAGCTGAAGCGCGAGTGCCTCGACCAACTCGCCAAGGCCTGGCAGTCGTTCGACATCTTGCTCGCGCCGTCGGCCAAGGGCGAGGCGCCGGCCGGTCTCGGCAGCACCGGCGACCCGCTGTTCAACCGCTTCTGGACCCTGCTCGGCACGCCCTGCATCGCCCTGCCGTTCAATACGGGGCCGTTCGGCCTGCCGCTGTCGGTGCAGCTGATCGGCCCGCCGGGCAGCGACGACCAGCTGATCAGCTGGGCGCGCTGGGTCGAGCAGAAGCTCGCGTGACCGTGCGTGATCCGATCCGTCTGGGGCTGATCGGCTACGGCGCCATCGGCCGTCACATCGAGGCCGCGCGCATCGACAATGCCGAGCTGGTGTCGGTGCTGGTCAAACGGCCACGCGACGCGGGCCTGCTGACCCACGAGCCCGACCGCTTCTTCGCGCACAGGTTCGACGCTGTCGCCGAATGCGCCGGCCACGAAGCGGTGCGCCGCCATGGCGAACGCGTGCTGGAGAGCGGCGCCGATTTCCTGGTGACCTCGGTCGGCGCCTTCACCGACACGGCATTGTTCGATCGCCTGCTCGCCGTCGCCCGCACCAATGGCAGGCGCCTGATCCTGCCGTCGGCCGGCATCGGCGCGCTCGACATCCTGAGCAGCGCGGCGGTAGGCGGCCTGGACAGCGTCACCGTCACGGTGCGCAAGGATCCGTCGGCTTGGAAAGGAACAATCGCCGAGACGCTGGTCGACCTAGATGCACTTCGCCAGCCGCACGTGGTGTTCGATGGCCCGGTGCGCGAGGGCGCGCGGCTCTATCCGCAGAACGTCAACATCTCGGCCGCCGCGGCGATCGCCGGACTGGGGCTCGACCGCACGCGCGTGGTAATCGTCGCCGACCCCACGATCGATACGCACGTCGTCGAACTGGAGGCGGTGGGCGCCTTCGGCCGCTTCACCTTCAAGGAGGACGTCGCGGTCAGCGAGGAGAACCGCAAGACCGGCAAGCTGGTGGCCATGGCCATGGTGAAGTCGGTGCGCCAGTTGGCATCGACGCTGGTGGTTGCGGCGTAGGTCTCATTATCCTCCCCAGCGTCCTCGCTGGGGAGGTGCCCCGCCCTACGGGGCGGAGGGGTCATGAGTCATGGGAGAGGGTTGGGCCTGAGGCTCATGACCCCTCCGTCGCCGTATCGGCATTTTGGCCGCTGCGCGGCCAAAAGCCTGTGACGGCGACACCTCCCCGGCGGAGCCGGGGAGGAAAGTTCGAAACCGGGAGAAACCACAATGAACGAATTCGACTACGTCATCGTCGGCGCCGGCGCCGCGGGTTGCGTGCTGGCCAACCGGTTGAGCGACTCGGGCCGCCACACGGTGGCTCTGATCGAAGCGGGCGGCAACGACAGCAACATCTGGATCAAGATCCCGGCGGGGTTCAACAAGACCGTCTATGACGCCAAGTTGAACTGGGGCTACGAAACCGCGCCCGGCCCGTTCATTGACAATCGCCGCATCAAGTACCCGCGCGGCAAGGTGCTGGGCGGCTCGGGCTCGATCAACGGCCATCTCTATGTGCGCGGCCAGGCGGCGGATTACGACATGTGGGCGCAGCTCGGCTGTCGCGGCTGGTCGTGGACCGACGTGCTGCCCTACTTCAAGCGTGCCGAATCGCGCATCGGCGGCAGCGACGAGGTGCGCGGCCGCAGCGGGCCGCTCAGCATCGAGGACCAGCGCGACCCCCATCCGCTGTGCATCGCCTACATGGGCGCCAACGAAGCGCTCGGGCTCAAGCGCACGCCCGACTACAATTGCGGGGACCAGGAAGGCACGCTGCTCTATCAGCAGATGATGCGGCGCGGCCGACGCTGGAGCCCGGTCGATGCCTATCTGCGTCCCATCCTGCGCCGGCCCAACCTCGAGGTCGTCACGCGCGCGATGACCGAGTCGATCGATCTCGACGGCAAGCGGGCGGTCGGCATCACCTATCGCCACAACGGCCAAGTCCACAAGATCAAGGCGCGGCGCGATGTCGTGCTGTGCGGCGGCGCCATCAACACGCCGCAGCTTCTCCAGATCTCCGGCATCGGCAAGCCCGAGGACCTCGCGGCGATCGGCGTGCCGGTGAAGCACGCCCTGCCCGGCGTCGGCTACAATTTCCGTGACCACTACGCCATCCGCGTCTCCGCCCTGGTGAAGGGCGCGGGCTCGCTCAACGAGCGCAGCCGCGGGCTGAGACTCGTGGGCGAGGTGCTGCACTATGCGATCGCCCGCAAGGGGCTGCTGACCAGCAGCCCGAGCCACGCCGGCGGTTACTTCAAGACGCGCCCCGGCCTCGAGACTCCCGACATGCAGCTCTATTTCGCGCCGGCGAGCTATCCCGGCGGGAGCTACGGCACCGCGGTGCTCGACACGGTGCCGGGCATGACGCTCGGCGCCTCGCAGCTGCGCCCCGAGAGCACGGGTCACGTGAAGGCAGTGTCGGCCGATCCGGCGGCCAAGCCGGAGATCCAGCCCAACTATCTTGCCGTGCAGACCGACCGCGATGCCCTGCTGGCGGCGATGAAGTATCTGCGCAAGCTGCTGGCCACCCGGCCGCTCGCCGACCACGTCATCCGCGAGAATTTCCCCGGACCCGACTGCCAGACCGACGAGCAATGGATGGCGCATGCGCGCGCCACCGGCTCGACGACCTA
Source organism: Reyranella sp. (assembly GCF_044224635.1). GTDB lineage: Bacteria > Pseudomonadota > Alphaproteobacteria > Reyranellales > Reyranellaceae > Reyranella. The sequence continues at coordinate 141,647 of NZ_JBGAKA010000002.1, forward strand.
CCATCCAGTCGGGACCTGCAAGCTCGGCACCGATCCCCTGGCCGTGGTCGATCCGCTCAGCATGCGCGTGGTCGGCCTCACCGGCCTGCGCGTCGCCGACGCCTCGTGCATGCCGCGCATGGTGTCGGGCAACACCTACGCCGCCACCAACATGATCGCGGAGAAGGCGTCGGACCTGATCGCGGCGGCGTAGCGGCACGGTTCATTGCCGGGAGCGCGCCACTCCGTGGCGCTCATATTCTCCTCCCCAGCTTCGCTGGGGAGGTGTCGCGTCACACGCGACTGAGGGGTCAGGAATCATGGGAGAGGCTTGAGCCTGAGGCTCATGACCCCTCCGTCGCCGAAGACGGCGACACCTCCCCAACTTCGTTGGGGAGGAGATCATGAGCGCCACGGAGTGGCGCGCTCCCGGCGAAGACTACACGTACCCCGGCCCCTCGATCACCGGGTGTGCCGCGAGGAACGCCTCGTCGATCTCGACGCCGATGCCGGGCTTATCGAGCGGGCGCACGCAGCCGTCGACGCCGATCTTCCACGGCTCGCTGCCGAGCTCGTCGCGGAACTTGTTGGCGACCGACAGATCGGCTTCGAAATAGCCGCCATTGTCGATCGCCGCCAGGAAGTGAATCGACACGGCATGGTTCAATCCGGTCATCGAGCTGTGCGGATGGATCGGCAGCTTCCACATCGAGGCTGCCGCGGCGATGCGCTGGACCTCGGTGATGCCGCCGCTCTTCGACAGGTCGGGCTGCAGGATGGTGATGACACCGTCCTCGATCACGCGATGGAATTCGAAGCGCGTGTAGTGATTCTCGCCGGCGGCCAGCGGCGTCATGCCAAAGCCCTTGGCTTCGGCGTAGGAGCGATGGTCATGCGCCGGGAACGGCTCCTCCAGCCAGCCAATGCCAAGCTCGTCCATCGCCGGCATGACGCGCCGCACGTCGGCCACCGAGTAGCCGGTGTTGGCGTCGGTCAGGATCGCGATGTCGTCGCCGAAATGGTGGCGGATCGCCGTCATGCGGGCGATGTCGCTGCCGACCGTGTCACCGATCCTGAGCTTCAGCGCGCGATAGCCGGCCTCGACCATGGGAATCGCCTCGGCGACCAGCGCCTGCGGCGGCTGGTAGCCGAGCGAGATGCCGCCGGCATAGGCCGGCACCGGTCGGGAGCTGCCGCCCAGCAGCTTGTAGAGCGGCCAGCCCACGGCCTTGCCCCTGATGTCCCACAGCGCCTGGTCGATGCCGCTCATCGCCATCGCGGTGGCGGCGCCCATGCCGTGGCTGCCGAGCTGGAACTTGTAGATCTTCGCCCAGATGCCGACCGTGTCGGTGGCGTCCATGCCGACGACGAAGCCCTTCAGCGTCGTGTTGATCAGATGGCCGACGCTGCCCGGCGAGCGCGCATGATGGCTCTCGCCCCAGCCCGTGATCCCGTCCTCGGTCGTCACCTTCACCATCACGCAGTCGCGCTTGGTCATGGTGCCGATACCGAGCGAGACCTGCCGCTCCTTCGGCACGCGGAAGCTGGTCGGATAGGCTTTGACGTCGACGATCTTCATGTCCTACCCCTTCATCATCGCCATTCGGAGAGGCGCGCGACCATGGCGTCGAACACGCCCGCCCAGTCGCCGCGCTGCTGCTGACGGAACAGAGTCATCGTCGGGTACCACGGGCTGCTCGGTCGATCGAGGAACCAACGCCAATCGGGGACCTGCTTCAGCGCCACCCACACCGGACGCGCCAGCGCCCCGGCGAGATGCGCCATCGCGGTGTCCGAGGTGATCACGAGGTCGAGGCTCTGCATCACGGCGGCGCTGTCGAGAAAGGCGTCCGGCCCTGAATCGAAATCGTCGCCCAGGGATTCGACCGTCATGCCTTGCGGCAGCGCGCCCAGCTGCTCGACGCCGTGCCCTTTCTGCAGGCTGAGGAGCCGCGTGCCGGGACGGCGCGCCAGACCCGCCAGCGCAGCCAGCGGGTAGGAGCGCCCACGGTCGACCAGGCTGGGGTTGCCCTGCCAGCAGATGCCGATGCGCAGCCCGCCCTCGCCCAGGCGCCGCCGCCAGCGCGCGACCCGTTCCGGCTCGGCGCCGAGATACGGCACGTCGGCGGGGATGGTGTCCGGCGTGGTGGCCAAGGCCAAGGGCAGGCTGAGCAGAGGCAGCCTGAGGTCGTAGCGCAGCGCCGGGTCGGCCGGATCGACGATCTCGATTCCCGGCCCGAGACCGCGCATCAGGCCCGCGAGCGGCCGCTGGGCTGCGAACAGGACGCGGCCCGCCTGCGCCGCGAGCCGATGCAGATAGCGGCAGAACTGGATGGTATCACCCATCCCCTGCTCCCAATGGACCAGGACCGACCGGCCGGCCAGGGACACACCGGGTCGCCACGACGGCACGGCCGGATCCCCCACCGTTGGAAACTCGGGCTTGCGCCGACGCTCCTCGTAGAGCGGCAAGCCCTGCGTGAAGTCGCCGCGCAGCAGCAGGAGCTGGGACTTGTTCCACGCCGCCTCGCCCTCGCCAGGGTGCAGCGCCAGGCTGCGGTCATAGCAGGCCAGCGCTTCGTCGAGCCGCTGCAGCCCGAGCAGGGTGGCGCCGCGATTGGCGAGCGCGTCGGCGTCGTCGGGCGTGAGCGCCACCGCGCGGTCGTGGCTCGCCAGCGACTCCTCGAGCCGTCCGAGTTCCCACAACGCCGAGCCGCGGCTGCCATGGGCGACGGCCAGATCGGGCTTCAATGCGATCGCCGCATCGCTGCTGACCAGCGCCTCGTGCAGCCGACCCATCCGGCGCAGCAGGATGGCGCGATTGACCTGGGCCACGGCCGAGGCGGGCTCTATCGACAACGCACGGTCGAGATCGGCCAGCGCCTCGGCGGAGCGCTTCAGCTCCGCCAGCGTGGTGCTGCGGTTGATAAGGAACTCCGCGCGGTCCGGGTGCGCGGCAACTGCCTGGTCATGACTCGCCAGCGCTTCGCCGAGCCGCCCCAAGATGCGCAGGACATCGCCACGGCGACTGATCGACTCGGCATCGCCGGCGTCGAGGGCGATCGCCCGGTCGAAGCTCGCGAGCGCCTCCTGCGGACGACCGAGCTCGGCCAGCAGCGAACCACGCAGGCGGATGGCGGCGGCGCGCTTGCCGTCGAGCGCGAGGGCCGCATCGCACCCCGACAGCGCCTCCGCCGAGCGCCCCAGGGCGTGCAGCACAATAGCGCGGTTGATATGGGCTTCAACGAGCCGCGGCTGGAGCGACAGGGCGCGGTCGTAGTCGGCCAGCGCATCGGCGACCCGCTTCATCGCCTCGAGCGTGGCGCCGCGATTGACGTAAAGCGCGGGCTGGTCGGGGCGAACGGCAATCGCGGCATCATGGCTCGCCAGGGCCTCGTCCAGGCGCCCCAGCCCACTCAGGAGGTTGCCCCGGTTGCTGAGCGAGTCGGCCTCGCGCGGGTCGACCGCGAGCACCCGCTCGAAGCTCAGGATCGCCTCCTGCGGACGGCCAGCGGCGGCCAGCAGCATGCCGCGCAGGCGCAAGGCATCGAGGCGCGACCCGTTCGACCGAAGGACGCGCTCGACGCCCTCCAGCGCCGGCGCCGTTCGTCCAAGCGCCTGCAACACAATCGCGCGCCGCATGAGGGCATCCAGGTGATCGGGCTTCAGCCCAATCACGCGATCGTATCCTGCAAGCGCCTCCGCAAATCGGCCGAGATCGGACAACGCGTTCGCCCGGCCGAAATGCGCGTCGGCCATGGCGGGCTCGATCACGACAGCCTTGTCGAAGTGATCGAGCGCTTCGGCGGAGCGATCGAGGCGCCGCAGCGTGCTGCCCAGGTTGAACCGGGCGCCGGCATGGTCTGGCCGGGCGCGCACTGCCGCTGAGAGCAACTCGGCGGCGCGCGCCAGGCGGCCGCTCTGGCCGTGCAGGATGCCCAACAGCTGAAGCGCATCGAACTGATCGGGACGAGCGCGCAGGACTGCCTCGTACAGCTCCGCAGCGCCGGCGAGATCGCCGGCTTGGTGGCGTGCCAAGGCCTTTTGCAGGGTTGCAACGGTGCCGCCCGGCGTCCCCGTCATGCTGGCACGCCGCTCGTCTCGAATCCCTCCCCCGTCATCGGGGGAGGTGCCCCGTCATACGGGGCGGAGGGGGAGAGCCGCAGTCGAGATGCTTCGAATTCCGACGTCGGAACTGCCGCATCTCGACCGAGGCCTTCCCCCTCCGGCCCTTCGGGCCACCTCCCCCGATGACGGGGGAGGAATGGAAGATGTGTCCTCATGCCACCTTGTACTTCTTCAGCACCGCGCGATCGATCTCGATGCCGAGGCCGGGGCCGGTCGGCACGGCGACGATACCCCCCTTCTGCTCGATCGGCACCGTCGCCAGATGACCGCGCAGCGGATTGGGAGTCTGCTCGAACTCAAGCATCGGCGGCATCGGACGCAACGCCGGCGGCTGGTCGGGCAGGGCGGCGAGGAACTGCACCGTCGCGGCCAGCCCGATTGCCGAGCCCCAGGCGTGCGGCACGCATTCGACGCCGAAGGCGCTGGCCAGCGCCGCGATCTTGCGGCACTCCGAGAAGCCGCCGGCGGCGCACAGATCGGGCTGCACGATGTCCATGGCCTTGTCCGCGATGACGTCGCGGAAGCCCCAGCGGGTAAAATCGTTCTCGCCGCCGGCCACCGCCATGTCGAGCGCGCGCGTGACCTCGACGTAGCCGTCATGGTCCTCCGGGCTGATCGGCTCCTCGAACCACAATATGTCGTGCTCCTCCAGCATGCGGCCGAGCTTGATGGCATTAGGCACCGAGAAGCAGTGATTGGCGTCGACCGCGAGCTTGATGTCCGGCCCGATCGCCTCGCGCACCGCCGCGACGCGCCGCGCGTCGAGCTTGAGATCGCCCAGGCCGATCTTCATCTTGATGGCGCGGAAGCCATCGTTCTTGAATTCGAGCGCCTCCTCGACCGCTTCCTCGACCAGCCGATTCATGTCGATGAAGTAAAGCCCGGTCGCATACGGCACGACCTCGCTGCGGTAGGCGCCGCCGATCAGCTTGTGCACTGGCTTCGCAACGGCGCGTCCCATGATGTCCCACAGCGCGATGTCGATACCGGAGATCGCCGAGATCGCCATCCCGGTGGTGCCGTAGTCCTTGATGCGATTGTAGAGATCCTCCCAGATCGCCTCGACATCGAACGGATCGCGGCCAAGCAGCCGCGGCTTGTACTGGGTGTCGACGAAGGTCTTGGCCACCGTTGCCGGCCCGTAGCACTCGCCCCAGCCGGTGATATCCTCGTCGGTCGAGATCTCGACCACGCACGACGAGCGCGTGCCATAGACCCAGCCGCGCGCCGAGACGAACGGCTTGTCGACCTTGCATTGCAGGATGTGGCAGGCGACGTCGGTGATCTTCATGGGCTCCCCTCTCTCGTTATTGCGCCGTCGCCCAGCTCGTGCACGCGCGCGCCGGGGCACACCCGCCGGGCGATGTCGCACAGATGGCGATGGTGGGTGAGATAGATCACCTGCCCCACGCCGGCCATGTCCGCGAAGAGGCGGAATGCCTCCTCGGCGCGAAAATCGTCGAACGATTCCATGATGTCGTCGGCGATGAAGGGTACCGGCCGCCTCGACCGGACGAACTCGTGATAGCCGGCAACGCGCAGGGCCAGATAAAGCTGGAAACGCGCACCCCGCGACAGCTCGACGGCCATTTTCGACCGACCGTCGGCGGCGACGGCAATCAGCATCTCGCCGTCCTTGTCCGGCTGGGTGGCCAGCCTCGCGTAGGCACCCCGACTGATCGTGCAGAATGCCTCGGAGGCGCGCGCCATCATCGAGCTGTGATGCGTCTCGCGGTAGACACGCAGGGCATGATTGGCCGCGGCGGCGCCCAGTCGCAGCTTGAGATAGCGCTCGGCCTTCTCCTCGACCTCGAGCTGGATCGTGCGCCGCTGCTCCTCGATCCGCGCCACGGCATCATCGCCGCCCACCGCGGCGACGGCATCGCCCGCCTTGCTGAAAGACGAGAACACGTCGCGGCAGCGCTGATCCTGGTCCACAAGACGCGGTTTGAGCTCGGCAAACTCCACCTCAAGCGCATCCTGATCGAAGCTCTCCAGCAAGGGCTCCGCTTCGTCCAGCGTCGCCACCCTCAAGTTGTTGAGGATGTCACGCTCCGCCAAGGCCGCCTGATCCCGGATCGAGGCTCTTGTCGCGATGTCGCGCAGCTTCTCACCCACCTCGACAAGCGTCTCCACGCCGAAGAAGCGCGTCAGCTCGGCTTTGCGCTTGGCATGGATTGCCAAGTCGTCGGCGAGCTTGCGCTTTCGATTCGTCGCCTCCTCCAGACTTCGCTGCCTGGCAGCACGTTCCAATTCGGCCGCCGACGCCTGCTTGATGCGGCGCTCGACCGTCCGCGCCAGATCCAGCACCGGCATGTCGGACGGGTCGAACCCGAGATCTTGCGTGATGACCTCGAGCTCGGTGGCAAAGGCGGCCTGGTCCGTCTGCATCTTGCCTATGCGGTCAGCGAGTCCGGCGCGCTTCTGCAAGGCGGGCGCGAGATCGGCGAGTGTCGCCAGGACCTCGCGCACGGTCCCGAGCGCGGGGGCCGCACCGCTGTCGCCGAGCCAGCATCTGCCGCAGGCCGCCTCCCAGTCGATCCCCCAGCGGCGCTCCTGCTGGGCGGCCGCCTCGAGCTCCTGCTCACGCCGGCCGAGCTCGCGCCGACGATCATCGACCTCGCCCCGCAAGCGCTGCAACGCCACCTCGCGATCGATCGCGGCTTGCGCCATCGCGAGCAGCGCCTCGACGGTGGCGTCCGATTCGGGTGAAAGGCCAACCGAGCGGAGCGCGCTTGAAAGCCGTTCCTGCGCCGTCGCCGCATCCATTTCGGCCTCGCTCAGCTCGCGCTCCGCCTTGCCGACAGCCGATCCCGCTTCCAAAGCCTTGTCGCGTCGCGCGAGCCAGCTTTCGAGCTGCGACAGGGACATCCGGTCCGACAGCGCCGACGATGCCGAGCGCAATGACCCGGCGACTTCCTCGCGACTCTGCTCGCGAGCCTTCTCCGCCGCGGCACGAAGCTCGCCTGCACGGTCGAGCTTGGCGTTCACGTCCGCAAGCGCCTGGATCGTCTGCTGCAGCCTGGCGAGATCGGACGTGTGGGCAAGCCTTGCCATCGTGACGAGATCGTCCCGACGCAGCGTCCGCTCGAAGGCATCGGCGGAGGCCTCATCGAGCGTCCGGCGGTGACGGGCCCAGGCCTGTTCCCGCTCCGTCCGGACGTCACCCGCCTCCTGGTCGCCGACGACGCCGGTCGCGCCGATCGCGTCGCGCGCCGCCACGAGGCGATCCCGTTCGACCGTCCATCGCCCGATGTCGGCCTCGTAGCCGTCGAGACGCTTCTCAAGGTCGGCAGCCGTCTTCTTCCAGCGCTCGATCTCGACCGCATCCGGCAACGCCAGACCGGCGAGTTGCTCGACGTCGCCCTGCCATGGTCGCAGCTCGGCCAACCGTTCGTCCAACGCTTGCCGGCCGGCCGAGCGGGACCGGGTGGCTAGCCGGCGGCGTGCGGCGTGATCGTCGGCACGCACGGCGGCGACGGCCGTCACCAGCGACGATAGCTTTGACGGATCGACCGCCTCGGCATCGGCCCTTCCGCCGGCCTCGTCGAGCCGGCGGGTCGCTTCAGCCAAGCCGTGTCGGGCGGCAGCCAACTCGTTCTCCGCCGCCCTCGAGGCGGCCTCGATGCCGGAACGGCGCTCCATCAGCCCGCGCAAGGCGGCCGTGACGGAAGCGGTCAGCACAAGCCGGCCCGGATCGGGTTCCGCCCCGCATTCGAGTCGCTCCAGGATACCCGCTATGACGAGCTCGACCTCGCGCAACTGCAGCTGGCGTTCGGGAATGTCCTTCTCGGCCGTGATGTAGCGCGCCCGCAGGTCGGCGAGGCGCTCGATACGGTCGGCCATGGCGAGGGCCACCCGATCGATGTCAATCGCGTCGCGCTCGGCGGTGAGGCGGGCAATCTCGCCCTCGATTGCCTGCGCCCGCTCTGCGAGAGCAATTTCATCTCGTTGCAAACCGGGCAACTGCTCCGCCCAGCCGAGTGGTGCATCCGGAAGCTCCGCGAGCGGCGCGAGACGTCGGCGGAAGTCACGCAAGTCGGCCAGCCGCGGCAGCGTGCTCAGCATGCGCGCGATCTCGTCGATGCGGGTGTTGAGCCGTGCCCTCTCGTCCAGCGCCTCCTGGTACTGGCTGCGTGCGCGATCTCGTTGCACGACGAGATTGGCATATTGGGCGGCGAACGTATCGATCCGCTCCCGCTCCTCCCTGAGGGTGGCGAGCCGAGCCTTGAGCTCCGCCAGCTCGCCGCCGCGGGCGCGATACTTGTAGAACCGGTCGGCCTCGGCCCTGATCTCGACGAGATTGCGACCGAGGTCGGCCAGTCCGGCGCTCGCCGAGAACAGAAGCTGCCCGAGGTCGCCCTTGCTGGCGAGGATGCTCTCGCCGCCGACTTCCAGGGACTCGTCGTCGAGCGAGAACATCGTCCGGTAGGACTCGCGATCGATGCCAGCGAGCTCCTCCAGGACCAGGGCGTCCGAGACCGGCTGATCGCTCGAGTCGAGCAGGCTGCCGTGCGCCCGCTTCACCCTGACCAGGGTCACGGCACGGTCGAACAGCTCGAGACAGGCACCGATCCGCATGGTCGAGTAGGGATGGAGGAAATTGAAGCGCGACCTCGGTTCGATGCCGAACAGGAAGTCGAGAAAGGCGCCGAGCGCCGTCGACTTTCCCGCCTCGTTCGGGCCGTAGACAATGTGTAGATCAGGTTGTCCCTCGGCGGTTTCGCCGAAATCGATCCCCCGATCGGTGAACTTGCCGTATCGGCTGAGGTCGAGTCTCCGCAGGCGCATCAGCTCTCTCCCGCCGGCGTACGGGCGCGAAGGCGCGCGAGAACGTCGTCGGCGCCCTCCCGGGTGAGGTCAGCCAAGCGTTCCTTGAAGGATGCCTCGTCGGTGCCTAGCAGGTCACGGCATTCCGGGGGTAGCTGGGCCTTCAATTCCACGCCGATCTCGGCCGCCTCCTTGAGAAAGGCGGAGGAACCGGCGATCTCCCCGTCGATCAACCGGCGCAGCTCCGAGATCGGGTCTGCGGCCGGCGTACCCTCTGCTCGAGGTGACTGGCAGTCGACCTCCAGCTTCTCGACCGTGCAGGTCCCGATCTCGGCGGCACGAAGATCTGCCTCCGTCTTCACCAGATCGAGGTTGCTGCGAATGCGCCAATCCAGCGACGTCCTTCCGATCAGGCGCAGCCGCGCGACCAGGTGACCGGACAGGACATCCTGCCGCGCATGCGCCAGCGCATGCGCCAGCGCGTCTGGCAGGTCCCGCCAATCGACGACGCCCGTGACATCGACGTCGACCCGCTCGAATTGGGCGATGCTGGTGCGGCGCTCCTCGACGTGTATCGAACCCGAATCGTCGATCCTGGCCAGGGTGACGGACCTCGGTCCGGCCTCGTTGACGTCGCGCCCTTGCGGATTGCCGGGCATCACGATCGTGCACGACCCTTCGGTCACCGAGCGCTTGTGGATGTGGCCGAGCGCCCAGTAGCGATAGCCTGTTGCTTGGAGATCGGCGACACTGCACGGCGCGTAGGGATCGTGTCCCGCCGCGCCGGCGAGGCTCGTGTGCAGGATGCCGACATTCACTGCGCCCTCGACCGGCATCCTGTAGCGTGCGAGCAGGCTGTCCGGCGCGTGCGGCTGGGCAAAGCTGAGGCCATGGACCACGACGGCCGGCCCGCCGCCCGAGAGGTCGACGGGGACGGCCTCGGCGCGGCCGCCGAACACCTTCACCGAGTCGGGCAACACGAGCTCCCGGGTGATGCGCGACAGCGCGTCGTGGTTGCCGCGGACGATGTAGACGCGGATGCCCGCCTCGTGCAGCCGCTGCAGCTGCTCGGCGAGAAAACGCGCCGTCTTCATCGACGTCTGGTCGCCGTCGTATAGATCGCCGGCGAGGACCAGCGCATCGACCTCCTCGGAGAGGCACAGATCGACGATGCCGACGAACGCCCGGCGGGTCGCGTTGCCGATCAGCTCCGCGAGAGCCGAGTCGCGCAGGGCGAGAGAGCGCAGAGGCGAGTCGAGGTGGATGTCGGCCGCGTGGACGAAGCGAAAGGCCATCGGTCATTCCGTCCCTGTCCGACGGCCGACAGGGAGCATGCCGTAGACCCAGCTGCGCGCGGAGACGAGCGGCTGGTCGACCATGCATTGCGGGATGTGGCCGACGATCTCGGTGATCTTCATCGTTAACTCCTCCCTGGAGCACATCCTGCTCGGCCGAACCCAGCCAAGCACAGCGTGCTCAAGCAAACCACTCCAGTGACTGGCCATGCGGACCCGTCCAGGCTTTCGGCACGCCGTCTACGGCCAACAGGAACCTGCTCGGCGGCATCGGCGCGGGGGCCTGCGCGAGGATGTCCGGAAACACGCCGGGCGCCTCGTTGCTGATCCAGGTCGCACGTGTGCGGCGCAGCCTCTCGACGAACCGCAGACGCGTGGCGCGCGGCGTCACGTAGGCCAGCGCGGCGGAATGGAAGACGACCAGGGTCGTGCCGGCCGGCGCCTGGGCGATCAGGGCATCGAGATCATGCAACAGGTCGCCACGGACGACGCGCGGCGGCGCTGCGCGGGCAACGGCGATGGCCTGCTGGAGATGGCGCCGGCGATGCTCCTGCTCCGGCCATACCAGCGCCTCGAGCCACGCAGTGTCCGCTTCAGAGCCGAGATCGATCGGCGACAGATCGAGCCCGGCACGCCAGACGATGGTCGGCGCAGCGGCAGGGATCGGCGCCGACCCCTGCACGACGCATCGGAATGTCGGGCTGCCGGGCGCGCCGGCAATGCGCCGTGCGCCGTAGTCGTAGCCATAGCGGTCGGGCAACAGGCATAGACCTGCCGACGCCCCGACCTCGATCAGCGCCAGCGGCGGCGGCAGGCTGGCCAGCACGGGCAGCAGGACGGCGCAGCGCGCCGCCTCGTTGGTCTGGGTGGTGCGGGACAGCATGAGCGTGCGCAGGCGCCCCTCGGGGTCCCGGATGAGCTCGATCAGGTGATCCTTGTCCGGCACCCGTCCGGCGACGATGCGGGATGCGGCCAGCAGCAGGTTGGGTTGGCGGCGCGCCGACGGGAAGCCGAGGAGAAAATCGAGGATCTCGCGCGAGTCGGCGACCTCCAATGTGAGGCGCTCGTAGCTCGGGGACACGCCGTGGACCTCCTCGGCGGCGAAGGTGCGATAGCGGGCTGCCACCGTGGCCTGCTCGGGCGACAGCTCTGTCATGTCTTGACCGCAATCAGCAGGTTGCCGATCTCGTCCTGCGTCACCCGATCGCCCGGCTCGACGACGGTCGTGCAGTCGAGCTGCTCGAGGATCGCGGGTCCCTCAAACGCTGCATCTCGCGGCAGGCGCTCGCGCGCGTAGATCGGCGTCTGGTGCCAGCCGTCGCTGAACGAGACACGGCGTTCGCCGGTCTGCGACGCCGCGAGCGTCGACGCGCGATCCGTCCCGGCGAGCGCGGCGAGCGAGATCTCGGGTCGTTCGCCGATCACGGCGCTGTGCAGGTTCACCAGCACCGGCGGGATCTCCGGCAGCTCGATGCCGAAGCGGCGCCAGTAGGCGGCAGCGAAGGCCTTGCGCAGGCCCTCGATGCCGATGGCCGGGCTGTCGACGGCGACCGACAGGATGTGGCTCTGCCCCTGGAACTGCATGTCGGCGCTCAGCACATGGCGCAGCGCGCGCACCGGCACGCCCTCGCGCGCGATCGTCGCCTCGCCCTCCGCCGTCTGCTCGGCATAGATGCGCGCCACCGTGGCATCGTCGAGGGCCGACAGCGGGCGGTTGACCGTGCGCACATAGTCGTGCCGCAGGTCGGCGACGACGCAGCCCAGCGCGTTGGTGATGCCGGGCCGTGCCGGCACCAGCACCGTGGGGATCGCCAGCTCGCGCGCCAGCGCCGCTGCATGCAAGGGTCCGGCGCCGCCGAAGGCGAACAGCGCGAAGTCGCGCGGATCGTGGCCGCGCGACAGCGACACCAGGCGGATCGCACCAGCCATGCGATCGTTGGCGACGCGCAGGATGGCGGCAGCGGCCGCTTCGGCATCGAGCCCGAGCCGCGCGCCGACGCGGCTTTCCAGGAGGCTGCGCACATGGTCGAGCGTCACCGGGTGGTCCACGCCCAGCAGGCGATCGGGATTGAGGCGGCCCAGGACCAGGTTGGCGTCGGTGATGGTCGGCTCGGCGCCGCCGCGGCCGTAGCAGATCGGGCCCGGTCGCGCGCCGGCGCTCTCCGGACCGACGCGCAGCATGCCGGCGGCATCGACCGAGGCGATCGAGCCGCCGCCGGCGCCGATCGTGTGCACGTCGACCATCGGCACGTGGATCGGCATGGCGTATTCGAGCTCGAGCTCGCCCGAGACCTGGGGCACGGCGTCCTCGATCAGGCCGACGTCGGTCGAGGTGCCGCCCATGTCGTAGGTGATGAGATGGCGATGGCCCGAGGCGCGGCCGGTATAAGCCGCCGCCATCACGCCCGAAGCCGGGCCGGACATCACCGTGTTGACCGCCGCCTCGGCGATCAGGCGCGAGGAGATCGTGCCGCCGTTGCCCTGCATCACCAGCAGGTCGCGATCGAAGCCTTTGCCCGACAGCTCACGGCGCAAGCGCGACAGATAGCGGTCGAGCACCGGCTGCACAGAGGCGTTGACGGCAGCGGTCACGCCGCGCTCGTACTCGCGATATTCCGACAGGATGGCGTGGCCTGCGGTCACGTAGGGGCTGGGCCACAGGCCGCGCACGATCTCGGCGGCGCGGCGTTCGTGCGCCGGGTTGATGTAGCTGTGCAGGAAATGGATGACGACCGCCTCGCAGCCCTGCGCCAGCAGCGTGCGCGCCGCGTCGGCCACGGCGGCCTCGTCGAGCGGCACGACCACCTGGCCGTCGGCATCCATGCGTTCGGGCACTTCCAGCCGGTGCTCGCGGCTGATCAGCGGCACGAAGGTACCGCGCAGGCCATAGGGCTGCGGGCGTGTACGGCGGCCGAGCTCGAGCACGTCGCGAAAACCCCGCGTTGTGATCAGGCCGACCTGGGCAATCTTGCGCTCGAGGAGAGCATTCGTGGTGGTCGTCGTGCCGTGCACCACGGCCTGCAGGGCCGCCGGATCGGCGCCGGCCGCCGCCAGCGCCGCCATGAAGCCGATCGCCTGGTTGTCGACGGTGGTCGGCACCTTGGCCAGCAGCACCTGGTTGGTCGCCGGATCGATGGCGAGCAGGTCGGTGAAGGTGCCGCCGACATCGATGCCGACGGTGAGGGAGTGGTCAGGCATGGCGATTGTCCTTCATGTCATCCTGAGCGCAGCGAAGGATCTCATCGCCAGCAGTTTCAAAGTTCACTCGTTTCTGGCGGCGATGAGGTCCTTCGCTTCGCTCAGGACGACAAGGGAACGGAAGTCGATTCACCATGCTTACACCGACAGATACTGCTCTCTGAGGCCGGCGTCCGCTGCCAGCTCGGCCATCGAGCCGCCGAAGCGGATCTCGCCTTTCTCGATGATGTAGGCGCGGTCGGCCACGCCCAGCGCGAAATGCAGGTTCTGCTCGCACAGCAGCACCGACAGGCCCTCGCCCTTCAAGGTGCGGATCGAATTCGCCATCTGCTCGACGATGATCGGCGCCAGCCCTTCCGACGGCTCGTCGAGCAGCACGCAGCGCGGGTTGCCCATCAGGGTGCGGGCGATGGTGAGCATCTGCTGCTCGCCGCCCGACATGCGCCCGCCCGGCCGCTCGCGCATGCGGGCAAGATTGGGGAACAGCGCGAACAGCTTGTCCTCGCTCCAGCTCGGCGCGCCCTCGCGCGGCGCCTGCCGGCCGACGACCAGATTCTCCATCACCGAGAGGTCGGTGAAGATGCGGCGCTCCTCCGGCACGTAGCCGAGGCCGAGCCGGGCGATGCGATGCGGCGGCAGGCGCTCGATGCGCACATCGCCAAAGCTCACCTCGCCCGCGACCGCCGGCACCAGGCCCATGATCGTCTTCAGCGTCGTCGACTTGCCGGCGCCGTTACGGCCAAGCAGCGCCACCACCTCGCCGGCGCGCGCCTCGAGCGTCACGCCGTGCAGGATGTGGGCGCGGCCGTAATAGGCATGCAGGTCCCTGACCGTGAGCATCAGTGGGTGCCGCCGAGATAGACCGCCCGGACCTGGTCGTTGGCGCGCACCGCCTCGGGCGTGCCGCCGGCGATCAGCGCGCCGCGATCGAGCACGATGACGCGGTCGGCCTGGCCGAACACGACATCCATGTCGTGCTCGGTGAACAGCACGGCGATGTTGCGCGCCCGCGCCAGCCCCGCGGTCAGGGCCATCAGCGCCACGCGCTCCTTGGGCGCCATGCCGGCGGTCGGCTCGTCCATCAGCAGGAGCCGCGGCTGGTTGGCGAGCGCCATGGCGAGCTCGACCCGCTTGAGATCGCCATAGGCCAGCACGCCACAGGCACGCTCGGCCTGGTCGAGCATGCCGACCTGGTCGAGCAGCTGATCCGCCTCCGGCCGGAACGCCGCGCCGAAGCGCGACAGCAGCGAGCGCAGGCGGCCGGCATGGGAGTAGAGCGCCATCTGCACGTTCTCGCGCACCGACAGCGAGGCGAAGGTGGCGGTGATCTGGAAGGTGCGGCCGACGCCCAGCCGCCAGATCGCGCGTGGGCTCATGCCGACGATGTCGCGGCCGCCCAGGCGCACGATGCCGTTATCGGGCGCGAGCTGGCCGTTCAGCATGTTGAAGCAGGTGCTCTTGCCAGCGCCGTTGGGACCGATCAGCGCCAGAAGCTCGCCGGCGTCGACGGCGAAGGAGACGTCGGCCACCGCCTGCACGCCGCCGAACGACTTGTGCAGCCCCTCGACCTGCAGCACCGCGCTCACGGCTGCGCCTCGCGCAAGCCAAGGGCTTGCAGGCGAATGGCCGATCCAGACTCGATGTCATCCCGAGCGCAGCGAGGGACCTTTTCTGCGGCCTCAAAGGTCCCTCGCTTACGGCGCTTGCGAAGCAAGCGCCTTGCTCGGGATGACAGCGGTGTCGTCACGACTGCAGCACTCGCTTCTTTGCAGGCCCGATTGGCGCTCATGCCGGCCGCTCGCGAAGGCGCATCACCAGCGCCTTGAGACCGCCGACCAGGCCTTGAGGGAAGAGCAGCACGATCAGCAGGATGACGATGCCCATGACGGCGCGCCAGAACTCGGTTCGCCGCGCGACCTCGTCGCGCAGCCAGGTGAAGATCGCCGCCCCGGCGACCGGCCCGGTCAGCGTCTCGACGCCGCCCAGCAGCACCATGATCAGCCCGTCGGTCGATTGCGCGATCGAGATGGTGGCGGGCGAGATGCTGCCCTTGGAGAAGGCGAAGACGGCGCCGGCGAGCCCAGCCAGCACGCCCACCAGCACGAAGGCGCTCCACTGGAAGCGGCGCAGGTCGATGCCGATCGCCTCGGCGCGCAAGGGCGAATCGCGGCCGGCGCGCAGCGCGTAGCCGAACGGGGAGAACAGCACGCGCCAGAGCAATGCAATGCCCGCGCCGCAGAAGACCAGCGCCAGGTAATAGTAGACGGTCTTGCCGGCGAGCCACGGCGACGGCCAGACGCCGAACACGCCATTGCTGCCGCCGGTGACGGAATCCCACTGGAAGACGATCGACCAGCTGATCTGGGCGAAGGCGAGGGTCAGCATGGCGAGGTAGACGCCGCTCAGCCTGACGCAGAACCAGCCATAGACCAGGGCAAAGGCGCCGGCGACGAACGGTGCCAGCACCAGCGCCGCCTCCATGGGCAGGCCGCCGCGCTTCAGCAGCAGGCCGGCGGCATAGGCGCCCAGCCCGAAGTACGCGGCATGGCCGAACGACACCATGCCGGCCGGCCCCATGATGAAATGCAGGCTGACCGCGAACAGGGCGAAGCAGAAGATGTCGGTCAGCAGGATGGTGACGTAGCGGTCGGCGAGGAGTGGCACGACCACCAGCAGCGCCAGCCAGACCAGGGCGAAGGTCCAGGACGGCACGGCGAGCGGCGGCGCCGGATCGGCGGCGATGCGCTGGGTCGCCGGCGGCCGGCCCAGCAGGCCGAACGGCCGCACCACCAGGACCAGCGCCATGATCAGGAACTCGACCACCAGCGTGAGCTTGGAGAAGGCGATCTCGACGCCGAACCAGTGCACCGTGCCGACGCCGATGCAGAACGCCTTGGCGACGCCGATCAGGACGGCGGCGAGGAACGCCCCGCCGATGCTGCCCAGCCCGCCGACCACAGTGACGACGAAGGCGTCGGCGATGACGGAGAGGTCGAGCTCGAGGTTGGCCGGCTCGCGCGGGATCTGGAGCGCGCCGCCCAGGCCCGCCAGCAACGCGCCAACGAAGAACACAGAGGTGAAGAGCCTGGTCTGGTCGACGCCCAGCGCGCCCACCATCTCGCGATCCTGCGTCGCCGCCCGCACCAGCGCGCCCCAGCGCGTGCGGGTGAGCAGCAGCCACAGCGCCAACAGCACCACGGGCCCGATGGCGATCAGCAGCAGGTCGTAGGCCGGGATGCGCCGGCTCAGGATCTCGACGGCCATCGACAGGCCGGGGGCGCGCGGGCCGACCAGGTCCTCGGCGCCCCACACGAACAGCGCGATGTCCTTGATCACCAGCACGATCGCGAAGGTGGCAAGCAGCTGGAACAGCTCGGGCGCCTTGTAGATGCGCCGCAGCACCAGCACCTCGATCAGCACCCCGGCCACGCCGACGAGGAGCGCCGCCAGCACGACCGAGGTCCAGAATCCCAGCGGCGTCCGCCCCAGCGCCTCGATCAGGCTGTAGGCGCCGTACAACCCCAGCATGTAGAGCGAGCCATGCGCAAAATTGACGATCCGCGTGACGCCGAAGATCAGCGACAGCCCGGCCGCAGAAGACCAGCGCCAGGTAATAGTAGACGGTCTTGCCGGCGAGCCACGGCGACGGCCAGACGCCGAACACGCCATTGCTGCCGCCGGTGACGGAATCCCACTGGAAGACGATCGACCAGCTGATCTGGGCGAAGGCCAGCGTCAGCATGGCGAGGTAGACGCCGCTCAGCCTGACGCAGAACCAGCCATAGACCAGGGCGAAGGCGCCGGCGACGAACGGCGCCAGCACGAGCGCTGCCTCCATCGGCAGGCCGCCGCGCTTCAGAGCCAAGCCGGCGGCGTAGGCGCCCAGCCCGAAGTACGCGGCATGGCCGAACGACACCATGCCGGCCGGCCCCATGATGAAATGCAGACTGACGGCGAACAGGGCGAAGCAGAAGATGTCGGTCAGCAGGATGGTGACGTAGCGATCGGCGATGAGCGGCACGGCGAGCAGCAGCGCCAGCCACACCAGGGCGAAGGTCCAGGACGGCACGGCGAGCGGCGGTGCCGGATCGGCGGCAAGGCGCTGCGTCGCCGGCGGCCGGCCAAGCAGGCCGAACGGCCGCACCACCAGGACCAGCGCCATGATCAGGAACTCGACCACCAGGGTGAGCTTGGAGAAGGCGATCTCGACGCCGAACCAATGCACGGTGCCGACGCCGATGCAGAACGCCTTGGCGACGCCGATCAGCACGGCGGCCAGGAACGCCCCGCCGATGCTGCCCAGGCCACCGACCACGGTGACGACGAAGGCGTCGGCGATGACGGAGAGGTCGAGCTCGAGATTGGCCGGCTCGCGCGGGATCTGCAGCGCGCCACCCAGGCCCGCCAGCACCGAGCCGACGAAGAAGACCGAGGTGAACAGCCGGGCCTGGTCGACGCCCAGCGCCCCCACCATCTCGCGATCCTGGGTCGCCGCCCGCACCAGCGCGCCCCAGCGCGTGCGGGTGAGCAGCAGCCACAGCGCCAGCAGCACCACGGGTCCGATGGCGATCAGCAGCAGGTCATAGGCGGGGATGCGCCGGCCCAGGATCTCGACCGCCATCGACAGGCCGGGCGCGCGCGGGCCGACCAGGTCCTCGGCGCCCCACACGAACAGCGCGATGTCCTTGATCACCAGGACGACGGCGAAGGTGGCGAGCAGCTGGAACAGCTCGGGCGCCTTGTAGATGCGGCGCAGCACCAGCACCTCGATCAGCACCCCGGCGACGCCGACGAGGAGCGCCGCGAGCACGACCGAGGTCCAGAATCCCAGCGGCGTCCGCCCCAGCGCCTCGATCAGGCTGTAGGCGCCGTACAACCCCAGCATGTAGAGCGAGCCATGCGCAAAATTGACGATCCGCGTGACGCCGAAGATCAGCGACAGCCCGGCCGACACCAGGAACAGCGACGACGCAGCTGCCAGCCCGTTCAGGAGCTGGATGATGAAGCTGGCAAAGGTCACGTCGCGGCAGGCATCGGGGGACGGGAAGCACTATAGCGACAGGAGTCGCGATCGCCGAACAAAGATCCCTCGCTGCGCTCGGGATGACAGTTTCTTTGTCATCTCGAGCGTGGCGAGGGATCTTTCGCTGGGGGCGCGCCACTTCAGTGGCGCGCCCCCAGCGAAGAAGCTTCAAGCCTTCCCGTTCAGCACCCGCCACACCTTCTCCGGGGTCACCGGCATGTCGATGTGGGTGATGCCGAATTCGCTCAGCGCATCGACCACGGCGTTCATGACCGACGGCAGAGCGCCGGCGCAGCCGGCTTCGCCGCAGCCTTTGACGCCCAAAAGGTTGGTTTTGCAGGGCACCGAATGGTTCTCGATCGAGAAGTCCGGGGCGTCCGCGGCGCGCGGCATCGCGTAGTCCATGAAGGAGCCGGCGATCGGCTGGCCCTGCCCGTCATAGATCGTGCGCTCCATCAGCGCCTGGCCGATGCCCTGGATGACACCGCCATGGGCCTGGCCGGCGGTCAGCATCGGATTGATGACCGTGCCGAAGTCGTTGACCATGAAATAGCGCACCACCTCGATCGTGCCGGTGTCGCGGTCGATCTCGACCTCGGCGACGTGGCAGCCGTTGGGGAACGAGAACGGCGGGTTGTCGGAGATGTGGCTGACGTCGAGCGATTGCGGCACATCAGGCGGCAAGGTGAGACCCGAGCGCAGCTTGTCGGCCAGCTCCATGATGCCGATGCCGCGGTCGGTGCCGGCAATGGTGAAGCGGCCGTGCATGAACTCGATGTCGACGGCCGACGCCTCGAGCACGTGGGCGGCGATCTGCCTGCCCTGCTCGATCAGGATGTCGCCGGCCTCGAGGAAAGCCTGGCTGGCGACCAGCGCCGACTTCGAGCCGCCGGTGCCGCCGCCGACCTTGAGCTGGTCGGAATCGCCCTGCAGCAGGCGCAGGCGCTCGAACGGGATGCCGGTCTTGGCGCTCAGCACCTGGGCGAACGGCGTGGCGTGACCCTGGCCATAGTCGAGGGTGCCGCTCAGCATGGTCACCGTGCCGTCGGCCTCGAAGCGGATGCCGCCATATTCCTTGGCCGGCGGTCCCGTCACCTCGAGGTAGGAGCCGATGCCGCGGCCACGCAGCTTGTTGCGCGCCGCGCTCTCCTGCCTGCGCCTGTCGAAGCCTGCCCAGTCGGCGGCCTGCAGCGCCTTGTCGAGCACGGTGGTGAACTCGCCCGAATCGTAGTTCATGCCCGACGGCGCCTTGTACGGCATTTGTGTCGGGCCGATGTGATTGCGACGGCGCAGCTCTGCCCGGTCGATGCCCATCTCGCGCGCCGCCGTGTCGATCAGCCGCTCCATGTAGTAGTTGCCCTCGGGGCGGCCGGCACCGCGATAGGCACCGATCGGCGTGGTGTTGGTGAACACCACCTTGGAGTTCACCTCCATCGCGGACGTACGATACACGTCGATGATGTTCTTCACCGCATTGGTGGTCGCCGGCATCGGCGGATAGATGTAGGCGCCGGCATTGCCCGTGCCGGTGAGCCGGACCGCAAGGAAATTTCCGTCCTTGTCGAGCGCCAGCTCGGCGATGCGCTGATGGTCGCGGCCGTGATGGTCGCTCAAGAAACTCTCGGAACGCTCGTCGGTCCATTTCACCGGCCTACCGAGTTGCTTGCTCGCCAGCAGCAGCGGGCCGTACTCGGGATAGACCTGCGATTTCATGCCGAACGAGCCCCCGACATTGCCGGTCAGCACCCGCACCTTGTCGGGCGTCACGCCGAGCACGTCGCGCGCCAAGCCGCCGCGCAGGCCGATCACGCCTTGGCAGCCGACATTGAGCGTCCAGCGCTGGCTTGCCGGATCGTAGCTGCCGATCGCCGAGCGCGGCTCCATCGGATTGACGACGATGCGGTTGGACACGATTTCCAGCCGAGTCACGTGCGCCGCCTCGGCGAACGCCTTCTCCACCGCCTCGCCGTCACCATAGTGGAAGTCGAGCGCCAGATTGCCGGGCACGCCGTCGTGGATCTGCGGTGCGCCGGAGGCCAACGCCTCGGCCGGGCTGGTCACCGCCGGCAGCTCCTCGATGTCGAGCTCGACCGCCTCGACGGCGTCCTTGGCCTGCAGCGCCGTCTCGGCCACGACGCAGGCTACCGCTTCGCCCACGAAGCGCACCTTGCCCTTGGCAAGCGACGGCCTGGGCGGCGTCTTCATCGGCGAGCCGTCGCGCTGAGGGATGTTCATCGGACATTTGAGCGGGCCGAAGCCCGCGGCGTCGAGCTCGGCGCTGGTCAGGACCGCCAGCACGCCGGGCATCGTCGAGGCTGCCGCCGTGTCGATGCCCTTCAGGAGACCGTGCGCGATCCGGCTGCGCACCATGACGGCGTAGGCCTGGCCTGACAGGTTGATGTCATCGGTGTAGCGCCCCTGGCCGCGCAGCAGGGTCGGATCCTCCTTGCGCGGCACCGGCTGGCCGACGCCGAACTTCATCAGGGCGAGCGCGGTGTCGTCGTACGAATCCATGGGCTACTCCAAAGATCACAATCCTCCCCAGCTCCGCTGGGGAGGTGTCCGCGTCTTCGCGGACGGAGGGGTCATGAGCCTCAGTGGTGGTGCTCATGACCCCTCCGTCGCCGTCTGACGGCGACACCTCCCCAGCGATGACGCTGGGGAGGCGAAGAGACTATTTCAGCGGCGAATAATTCGTCGGCAGCAGCAGCGTCGAGTGCATCTCGGCGAGCTTCGCCGGGCCCTTGGCGAGATAGGCCTGCCAGGCGGGATCCTTCATCGCCGCGCCGCGCGCCTCGAAGCGCTCCTGCAGGTTCTTGTAGCGCCACAGGTGAATCCACTCGTTGGGCTGCGGGAACTCGCCCGTCCAGGCGCCCCAGATCGGCGAGTACTTCTCGCGCGCTTCCTTCACCTCGAGGAAATCCTTGCCGTACTGCTGGGCGCCGCCCAGCACGGTGCGGTAGATGCGCAGCTCGTAGACGTTGCCGGTCGTGCCGTCGGACGGCTTGATGTCGACCACCGCGTTCATCACGCGCAGGTCCTGGCGCTGGATCCAGGGCCGGATGGTCGCGACGTACTTGTCCGTCCAGTCCTTGTTTTTCATCAGCTCGACGCGCAGCCGTTCGCGGTCGTTGAGGCTGTCGTACTTCCAGAGATGCCAGATCTGGTTCAGGGCGCCGAACTCGGCCGTCCAGTAGCCGTGGTTGACGCCGTAGTTGTTGCCGCGCACCGGCCGGCCGATCGTCTCGGCGGCACGCAGGTATTCCGGCATCTTGCCGGGCGCCAGGGTGTAGCAGCGAAGCTCGTAGACCATGTTGTTTCCCCTCACGGATGCGGGTTCTTCGGCGGATGTGCCTTGACCGCCTCCTCGTTGATGTCGGCGCCCCAGCCGGGCCGGGTGGGCACGATCAATTCGCCATTCTGGATGACCGGCGGATGCGTGACCAGATCGTCCTTCCAGGGCACGTCGTCGATATCGATTTCCATGATACGGAAGTTCGGCATTGTGGCGCAAAGGTTGGCGCTCATCAGCGTCGACATGTGGCCGTAGAAATTGTGTGGCGCGCAATTGATCTCGTACGGTTCGGCCATGGCCGCGATCTTGAAGGATTCCAGCATGCCGTTCCACGGCACGTCGATGATCGACACGTCGATCGACCGGTTCTCGAAGAATGGCCGGAACTGGCGGCGGCCGAACAGCGATTCGCACGAGGCGATCGGCATGGGCGCGCGGTCGCGGATCAGGCGCAGGCCCTCGGGATCGTAGGAATCGATCTCCAGCCAGAACAAATTGTAGCGCTCGCAAGCGCGCGCCACCTTGATATAGCCCTCGGTCTTGAAGTTGAAGTTGGTGTCGAGGAGGATTCCCATCTCCGGCCCGGCGCCCTGGCGAAACGCCGACAGGCCATTGTGGATGGCATCGATCGTGGCGTTGTCGACATTGAGCTCGGGCCAGCCCGGCCCGCGCGCGAAGCCTGGCTGATGCATGTTGGGCGGATCGACATCGAAGCGGAAGATGTTGGTCTTGAGCGCCTTGAAGCCGCGCTCCTTCACATGCTTGCCGAGCTTCACCAGGTCATCGGCCGAGCGCACCGGCTCGACGCCCATCACGTCGGCGTTGCGGAAGCGGTAGCTGCCGCAATGCGACCAGTAGAGCGGCAGGCGATCGCGCACCGGCCCGCCGAACATGGCGTAGACCGGGATGCCCAGCGCCTTGGCCTTGACGTCGAGCAGCGCGTTCTCGACCGCCGCCATCGCCTGCTGATTGAGGCCGCCCGGCGCCTGGCGGGTGATGGCATATTGCCGCGTCATGATGCGCTCGATCGGCCGCGGATCCTGGCCGATCAGATCCTGCGCCATGCGCCGGATGACGGCGGTGATGCCGGCACTGCCATAGCCCTCGTTGTACTCTGACCAGCCGACCAGCCCGTCGTCTGTGGTGATCTTTAGGAACGAGAAGTCGCGCCAGCCGGCGTTGCAATGAAGATCCTCGATCTTGGCGATTTTCATGGTGCTCCCCTCCGTGGGACGGCAGCATAGACTAGCGGATGGCCAACAGCGGGATGAAATCATGCCCCTCCACGGCAAGGGAATGCTCGTCGTCTACTCCGAGGTCACGGCGCGTGACGAGCGCGACCTCAATGAATGGTACAATCGCGAGCACATCGACGAGCGCATAAACCTGCCGGGCTTCCATCGCGCGCGCCGCTATGTCGCGGTGCGCGGCTCGCCGAAGTACCTCGCGACTTACGAATGCGACAGCGCCGACGATCTCGCCACGCCGGGCTACCTTCACCTGCTGGCCAACCCGACGCCATGGACCGCGGCGGTCACGGGCCGCTTCACGCGCTTCAACCGGTTGACGCTGCGCCTGCAGGTTGATCTGACGCACGGCGTGGGCGGCGTTCTGACGGCGGTGCGCTTCATTCCCAACCCGCGCGAGCGCAACGCCCTGACGGAGTGGCTGAGGGATACCGCCCTGCCCAAGGCGATCGCACGCCCGGGCCTGGTCGGCGCGTCCGCCGGCGAGAACGACATCGAGATTGCCAACGCGCCCTTGCGCGACGCCAGCATGGATCGTCCGCGCGCCGACGAGGTCGAATGGGTCGTGCTGATCGAAGGCTCCGACGCAAGCGCCGTCGGGGTGGCGGCGCGAACCACCTTCTCGCTTGCCCGCCTGCGGCCCTTCGGCGTGACAGCCGCACCGACCATCGGCACCTACCGGCTGCTGTTCGGGAACCAGAGGTGAGGTTGGGTATTCCCCTCCCCGACTTTCACCAACCAACAATGTCCTCATCCTGAGGAGGCCGCGCAGCGGCCGTCTCGAAGGATGGGATCAGGCAAGGTGTCTGTTGCCCATGCTTCGAGACGCGCTCTGCGGCGCTCCTCAGCATGAGGTTGGTGGCCTTGCGAGGGCCACCTTTCACGTCGCACACATCCCGATGACGCAAGTTTGACGTTTGCGCGAGCGCCCGATCCCCTAAGTATCCAGCGTGACCATTCAGCAAAAAGTCTTCTGGCTACGCCTCGTCACCCTGGTCGGGCTCTGCCTGCCCGCGGTCGAGCTTGCGTGGCGCTGGTACAATGGCGATCTCGATCCGCGGCCGGTGACACTGGCAACCCATGCGACCGGCGACTGGGCCGTCATCTTCCTGCTGCTGTCGCTCGCCATGACGCCGGCGCGGGCGCTGTTCGACTGGATGCCGCTGGTGCAGATCCGTCGCCGCATCGGCGTGGCGTCGGCGCTCTACGCCGGTGCGCATTTCCTGATCTACGTGCTGGATCAGAAGTGGAACCTGATCGTCGTCGCCAACGAGATCGTCAAGCGGTTCTACCTGACGATCGGCTTCGCCGTGCTGCTGGTGCTGATCGCGCTCGCCGTCACCTCGACCGACCGCTGGCAGCGGCGGCTGCGGCGCAACTGGAAGCGGCTGCACTGGCTGATCTATCCCGCCGCCTTCGTCGCCCTGATCCATTTCTTCATCCAGTCCAAGGTCAAGATCGGCGAGCCGGCCTTCGCCGCCGGCCTGTTCGCCTGGCTGATGCTGTGGCGCGTGCTGCCGGCGAAGCTGCGCACGCGCTATCTCGGTCTCGCCCTGCTGGCGGTCGGCGCGACCCTGGCGACCGTGGTCTTCGAAGCGGGATGGTATTGGCTGGTGAACGGCATCGACCCGTCGCGCGCCCTCGAGGCCTACCTCGATCCCGATCTGGCGCCGCGCCCGGCGCACAAGGTGCTGATCGCCTCGCTGCTGCTCATTGTGGCCGTCGGGCTGCGACGTCTCACACTCGCTGCAAACAAGCTCTGGACGAAGCGATATGTCCAGTCGAGTATATCGGCTCCCTGATTTGGAGGCTGGTATGTTGAAGAGACGGAGTTGGCTCGGCTTGGCGCTCGCCGTGTCGTTGCTCCCGAATGTAGCGTTCGCTCAGAGCAACGTCGTGATTTTCGCCGCGGCGAGCCTGAAGAACGCGCTCGACGAGATTGCGACGACCTGGTCGAAGGACACCGGCAGGCCGATGCCCAAGATCTCCTATGCAGCGAGTTCTGCCCTCGCCAAGCAGATGGAGCAGGGCGCGCCGGCCGACCTGTTCATCTCAGCCGACCTCGACTGGATGGACTACGTCCAGGGCAAGACCCTGATCAAGACCGACAGCCGCTTCAATCTGCTCGGCAACAAGATCGTGCTGATAGCGCCGAAGGACTCGAAGCTCACGACGGTCGAGATCAAGGGCGCCGATCTCGCCAAGGCGCTGGCCGGCGGACGCCTGTCGATGGCCAATGTCGATTCGGTGCCGGTCGGCAAGTACGGCAAGGCCGCGCTGGAGAAACTCGGCGCCTGGGCCGACGTCAAGGATCACCTGGCGCAGGCCGAGAACGTGCGCGCTGCGCTGCTGCTGGTGGCCCGCGGCGAGACGCCGCTCGGCATCGTCTATGCCACCGACGCGGCGGCCGAGCCGAATGTCAAGATCGTCGGCGCCTTTCCCGCCGACTCGCATCCGCCGATCATCTACCCGGCGGCTCTGACCAAGGACTCCACGAACGCCGATGCCAAGGCGTTCCTCGACTTCCTGCGCAGCGCCAAGGCGCGCACGGCGTTCGAGAAGCAGGGCTTCACGGTGCTGGTGCGGTCGAACTCGGCGACATGACGCCCGAGGAGTGGACGGCGGTCAGGCTGAGCCTGCTGGTCGCGACCACCGCGACCGCGGCCAGCCTGCCGTTCGGCGTCGCCATCGCCTGGCTGCTGGCGCGCGGCCGCTTCTGGGGCAAGGGCCTGCTCGACACGCTGGTCCACCTGCCGCTGATCCTGCCGCCGGTGGTGACCGGCTACCTGCTGCTGATCTCGTTCGGCCGCAAGGCGCCGGTCGGCGCCTTCCTGGCCGAGGAACTCGGCATCGTGTTCGCGTTCCGCTGGACCGGCGCCGCGCTGGCTTGCGGCATCATGGGCTTCCCCCTGATGGTGCGCGCCATCCGTCTCTCGATCGAGGCCGTCGACCATCGGCTCGAATCGGCCGCGGGCACGCTCGGCGCCCATCCGTTCCTGGTGTTCGCCACCATCACCCTGCCGCTTTGCCTGCCCGGCATGATCGCCGGCGCCATCCTGTGCTTCGCCA
Source organism: Reyranella sp. (assembly GCF_044224635.1). GTDB lineage: Bacteria > Pseudomonadota > Alphaproteobacteria > Reyranellales > Reyranellaceae > Reyranella. The sequence goes on from NZ_JBGAKA010000002.1 coordinate 167,651, forward strand.
AGGCGATGGGCGAGTTCGGCGCGACCATCACCTTCGTGTCCAACATCCCTGGCGAGACCCAGACCCTGCCGTCGCTGATCTACACCTTCACCCAGGTCCCCGGCGGCGACGCCGGCGCCTTCCGCCTCACCCTGGTGTCGATCGCCATCTCGATGATGGCGCTGCTCGGCTCGGAGCTGCTGGCGCGGCGCATCGGCGTCCGGCAAATGGCGGCATGAGCCTCGAGGTCGACGTCGAGCATGCGCGCGGCAGCTTCCGTCTCACGGCGCGCTTCACGGCCGCGCCCGGCCTGACGGCGCTGTTCGGCCGCTCCGGCTCGGGCAAGACCACCCTGGTCGACATCGTCGGCGGCCTGGTGCGGCCCGATCGCGGACGGGTCGTCATCGACGGCAAGGCGCTGGTCGACACGGAGAAGGGCGTGTTCATCCCGCGCCATCGCCGCCACATCGGCTACGTGTTCCAGGATAGCCGCCTGTTCCCGCATTTCAACGTGCGTCGCAACTTGCTTTACGGGCGCTGGTTCGGCCGCGATGACGGCGGCGGCGCCAAGGCCGACCTCGCCTCGGTGGTCAACCTGCTGGGCATCGGCCACCTGCTCGACCGGCGGCCAGCCTCGCTGTCGGGCGGCGAGAAGCAGCGGGTCGCGATCGGCCGCGCCCTGCTCTCCTGGCCGCGTCTGCTACTGATGGACGAGCCGCTGGCCTCGCTCGACGAGGCGCGGCGCGCCGAGATCCTGCCCTACATCGAACGGCTACGCGACGAGGCAGGCGTGCCGATCCTCTATGTCAGCCATTCCGTCGCCGAGGTGGCGCGCCTCGCCACGACGGTGGTGCTGCTGAGCGAGGGCAGGGTGACGGCCGTCGGCCCGGTCGGCGACGTGCTATCGCTGGCCGATCCGGCCGATGTCGGCAGCGTGCTCGACGCCACCGTGACTCGTCACGACGGGGCCTTTCAGCTTTCGGTTCTGGCGACGGCGGCGGGCGAGCTGCAGGTGCCGCGCCTGCAAGCCGCGCCGGGCACCGCCGTGCGCGCCTACATCCGCGCCCGCGACGTCATGCTGTCGCTCCGGCCGCCTGACGCGGTGAGCGCACTCAACGTGCTGCCTGGCCGGATCGTCGAGATCGCCGCCACCGCGAACGGCGCGCAGGCCGACGTCAGGCTGGACTGCCACGGCGCCATCCTGGTCTCGCGCATCACCGCCAAGTCGGTGCAGCGCCTGGCCCTGGCGCCCGGTGGGCAGGTGTTCGCCGTGATCAAGAGCGTGTCGTTCGAACGGACGTAGGGCAGGCTCGGCGTTGGGCGCCACCTCAATCTCTGTCGTCCCGAGCTCAGCGAAGGACCTTATCGCCGCTCACCACCAGTGTACTCTGCAACTACTGGCAATGAGATCCTTCGCTGCGCTCAGGATGACAAGAAGGAGCGTCGCGCGCACCCAGCGACCAATTTGCGCTATCCTCCCTCCAAGGGAGGACGGCCGCCATGGCCAAGACAAGAGTCCGGAAGGGCATGCCGAGCAGCGCGCTCACCAAGGCCGAGTTCACGCGGCGGGCGCGCGAGCGCTTCGTCGATCCCGCCTTCGAGGGCCTGCAGGCAGAGATCGACAGGATCATCGATGCGGCGTGGGTGGCCGTGCACGGCGTCATGATCGTGACACCGGTGAGCTGGTATCAGGCGCCGTCGGGGCTGAAGGCGATGATGGATCGCCTGGTATGCGCCGACGGCGGCAACCCCGATCCGACGACCACCCAGGGCAAGGATCCCGCGATGGCCAAGGAGATCGAGCTGGAAGTCCGCAACGCCGCACGCTCACTGGTGCAAGCCGTGCGCCTGATGCGAAGCGGCAAGCTCGCGCAACCCGATGCCCGCCTGGCCGATGTTCGTCCAAAATGAGGAACCGATGCCCCCTCTGATGCTCGCTTTCACGCCACGCTTCATCACACTCACGTTGTCGGCGCTGGCGCTGGTCGCGTTCGCGATCGGGTTGGTGTTCGATCCGCGGTCGTTCCTGCTCCATCTCGGCCTCTACATCGCGATCTTCCTGATCGCCGTCGGCATCTACGACCTGGTCCAGAAGCATCATTCGATCCTGCGCAACTACCCGATCGCGGCGCATCTGCGCTTCATCTTCGAGGCGATCCGGCCGGAGATGCGTCAGTACTTCTTTGAAGGCGAGAAGGACGGCACGCCGTTCAGCCGCGACCGCCGCGCAGTGGTCTACCAGCGCGCCAAGAAGGTGCTCGATGTGCGGCCCTTCGGAACCCAGTACGACGTCTACAGTGTCGGCTACGAATGGATGAACCATTCGATCGCCCCGGCGCCGGTCAGCGACGAGCATTTCCGGATCACGGTCGGCGGGCCGGAGTGCACGCAGCCTTACTCCGCCTCGGTCTTCAACATCTCGGCGATGAGCTTCGGCGCGCTCAGCGCCAACGCCATCCGCGCCCTGAACGGGGGCGCCCGGCTCGGCAACTTCGCTCACGATACCGGCGAAGGCGGCTACAGCCCGTATCATCGCGAGGGCGGCGGCGACATCATCTGGGAGCTCGGTTCGGGCTATTTCGGCGCCCGCAATCCCGACGGCACCTTCTCGCCCGAGAAGTTCGCGGCGGCAGCGGCCAATCCGCAGGTCAAGATGGTCGAGCTGAAGCTCAGCCAGGGTGCCAAGCCGGGCCATGGAGGCGTCCTGCCCGCTCCGAAGGTAAGCCCGGAGATTTCCGCGACCCGGGGCGTGCCGATCGGTGAGGACTGCATCTCGCCGTCGCGGCATTCGGCCTTCTCGACGCCGGTCGAGATGATGCGCTTCGTCGCCGAGATGCGACGGCTGAGCGGCGGCAAGCCGGCCGGCTTCAAGCTCTGCATCGGTCACGAATGGGAATTCCTCGCCATCTGCAAGGCGATGCTCGAGACCGACATCTATCCCGACTTCATCGTCGTCGACGGCAAGGAAGGCGGCACCGGTGCGGCGCCGATGGAGTTCGTCGATCACATCGGCAAGCCGATGCGCCAGGGTCTCTATTTCGTGAACAATGCCCTGGTCGGGATCGGGGTGCGCCAGCGCATCAAGATCGGCGCTGCCGGCAAGATCATCACCGCGTTCGACATCGTCCGCACCATGGCGCTGGGTGCCGACTGGTGCAACGCCGCACGCGGCTTCATGTTCGCCGTCGGCTGCATCCAGTCGCAGTCCTGCCACACCGATCGCTGCCCGACCGGGGTGGCGACGCAGGATCCGACGCGCCAGCGCGCCCTCGACGTTCCCGACAAGATGCAGCGCGTGGTCAATTTCCATCATGCGACCCTGCACGAGCTGGCCGAGATGACCGCGGCGGCAGGTCTCGACCATCCCAACGATTTCAAGCCGATCCATATCTCGCGCCGCGTCTCGGCCAGCGAGGTCATCACCTTCGCCGAGCTCTATCCGGCGCTGCCCGAGGGCGCCCTGGTCGCCGGCACCGCGCCGCCGCGCTGGATGCAGCCCTGGGCCATGGCGGATGCCCGTTCGTTCCGCGCGGTGACCCAGAGCTGACCAAAATCGGTTGCGAATCGGCGGTCGTTGGCCCAGCAATGGGTCACAGTAAAAGAGGAACCGCCATGACCGCCGCATTCGATCTTGCTCCCCTGCTGGCGCCCGGCACGCCGCCGCCGGCCGTCAAATGGAACGGCTTTCCCCGGTACAATTTCATCGGCGGCCACAACGACGCCAAGCACGTGCCGGTCGACGCGCTGATCGCGGCGGCGACGGCCGTGCTCAAGCGCGAGGGCGCGACGCTCGCGACCTACGGCCTGAACAGCGGACCATTGGGCTATCGCCCGCTGCGCGACTTCCTGGCCGGCAAGCTCAAGGGCCATGCCGGCATCGACTGCTCACCGGACGAGATCCTGATCACATCGGGGTCGATGCAGGGCCTTGAGCTGGTCAACTCCCTGCTGCTCGGCAAGGGTGACACCGTGCTGATCGAGCAGGAGACATACGGCGGCGCGCTGACCAAGCTGGTCAAGCTCGGCGTCAACACGATCGGCATCCCACTCGACGACGAGGGGCTGCGGCTCGACATCCTGAAGCAGAAGCTCGAAGAGCTGAAGCAGAAGGGCGTGACGCCGAAATACATCTACACCATCCCGACGGTGCAGAATCCGACGGGCGCCATCATGGGCGAAGCGCGCCGCGCCGAGCTGCTGAAGATCGCCCGCGCATACGGCGTCATGATCTTCGAGGACGAGTGCTATTCCGACTTGGTGTGGAGCGGCAAGCGACCGCCCTCGCTCTATGCGATGGCCGGCGGCGAAGGCGTTATCCATATCGGCTCGTTCTCCAAGTCGATCGCGCCGGCGCTGCGCGTCGGCTACATCGTCGCCAAGTGGGAGATCCTGAGCCGCATCCTCGGCCTGAAGCAGGATGCCGGCTCCGGCGCGCTGGAGCAGATGGTGCTGGCCGAGTTCTGCAAGCAGCATTTCGCCGATCACGTGCCCCGACTCAGCAAGACGCTGGCCGGCAAGCTGCAGACCCTGCGCGAGGCGCTGGCCGAGCAATTCGGCACCGCCGCCGAGTTCGGCGACCCGCCAGGCGGCATCTACCTCTGGATCAAGCTGCCCGACAACGTCGACACGGTGAAGCTCGCCCAGGCGGCGCTCGCCGCTGGCGTATCGCTCAATCCGGGTCCGGAATGGTCGACCAACAAGGAGTATGCGCGCTGCCGCCTGCGCCTCTGCTTCGCCAACCCGGAACCGGAGACAATCAGGCAGGGCATCGCCGTGCTGGCCGACGTCTGCCGCCGCGAGTTCGGCGTGCCGTTGCGTAGCTCGAACGTCGACAAGGCGTAGGACGACGCTACGAAGAGACAAGGCTCGTTGCGCTCGGGATGACAAGAATGCCGTCCCGAGCGCAGCGAGAAACCTTTCGATCAGCTCTTCTCCGCAATCACCATCCACATCACGCCGAAGCGGTCGGTGACCATGCCGAAGCGCGAGGCGAAGAAGGTCTTGGTGAGCGGCTGCTGCACCTGACCGCCCTTGCCGACGGCGTTGAACAGCCTGTCGGCCTCGGCATCGTTCGCCGCATTGAGCGTGAGGCCGAAGCCTTGGAAGGACGGCTTGCCGGCGCAGTGACCGTCCGACGCCATGATCTGCGTGTCGCCGACCTTGAAGGAGGCATGCATGATTTTCTTTTCCGACCCCGCCGGCATCGTACCCTCCGGCGGCTTTTCGGGGGCCTCGCTGAAGCGCATCATCATGTCGACCTTGGCGCCGATCGCGCTCTTGTAGAATTCCAGGGCCTCCTCGCACTTGCCGTCGAAAAACAGGTAGGGCTGCACGTTCATCTTTCGCTCCTTTCGGTCCTCTCGGTCGTCAATCGTCTGGTCGATGCCCGTCCCGAAATCTCGGAAGACGCTCGGCGCCTGCGGCCAGTCCCTCATGCGGTGGATCAGCGGGATCGCGACCTGTCTCCGCCGGATCGACATGACCCGACGTGCCATGGCCGCCGTCGCAACCGTAACGCCGCGGTGTCGTGAAGGGATGCCTGCGGCGTGTCACCACGGCGCCGCGAGTTGTCAAGTCCGTCGCGGCTCATGCCGCGTCGCACGCTGCTTCGAAGAACGCCGCACATCTGTCGAGACATCCGGTCCAGCCGGCCTGATGGTCGAGCCGGGCCTCGTCGGACGCAAACGCGGTGTGCCTCAAGGTGAGGCGCGTTCGCTCGCCCAAATCGTCGAAGATCACCGTGACCAATGTCTCGCGATCGATCGCGCCGTCCGCATCCTCGGTCATGTAGGTGAAGACCAGCCGCTCCGGCGCGGCAATCTCGCGATAGACTCCGTGCTTGACGACAACCGTCCCGTCGGGCGCGCGCATGCGACGATGCCAGACACCGCCGGGGCGCAGGTCGATGGTGCAGGACAGCGGCGTGAAGTCGCGCGGCGCCCACCAGCGCGCCGCCAGCCGTTCGTCGGTCCATGCGGCGAAGACGCGCGCCCGCGGCGCCGCGATGTCGCGCCTGACGACCACTTCGCCCGCCACGGATTTCGCGATCATGTTCGTGGCGCGGGCTGGACCGTTCATGGCGTCCTCACGAACTCGACGTCGGCCACGATCTCGATCGAGGGCCCAAGCAGCGGCATCAGGCCGAACTCGACGGGGTTGATGCTGGCGCGAGCGGTGGCGCCGATGCGCGGCTGGCCGGTCAGGCCCTTGCCGGCGCCGACCAGCTCGACATCGAAGGTCACCGGCTTGGTATGGCCGAGCAGGCTCAGGGTGCCGTCGACCTTGCCGGCGCGCGGCCCCGTCTGCCGGAAGGCGGTCGAAGCGAACGTTACCTGGGGAAAGGCGTTCGACTTCAGGAAATTGTCGCCGGCCAGCTGTTCGCTGAAGCCCTTGACGTTGGAGGCGATCGACGCAGCCTCGACCTTGGCCGACAGCGCCGCGCCGCTCGGGTCGGCGGGATCCCACGTCAGCGTGGCGTCGAGCCGATCGAACCGGAAGATGCTGTAGGAGTAGCCGAGGTGCGAGACGCGGGCGATGACCGCGGCATGATCGGGATCGAGCGCATAGGTTCCCGCCAGGGCAAGCTTGTAGTCCTGTTCGGCAGGATAGACCCCTGGCGGCAGGTCGGAAGGCGCCGCCTGCCCGTGGCCGATCGCGGGGACGAGGACCAGCGCCAGGAATGTCGCCAGCACGCGGGACGACAAAAGGCTCGCGCGGACATCGCGCCGCTGGCTCATGACTCCCTCCGTAACGACTATCGCTTTTCGGCAAGCGCCTTGAGATTGGCGAGGCCCGCTTCGAAGTCCTTGCCGATCATGGTGTCCATGTTCATGAACAGGCTCACCACCTTGCTGATCAGCGGGCTGGGGCCGTGGATCGCCCAGGTGACGTCAGTCGCGTCGCCCTTGGGCTTCAGGGTGAACTCGGCGGTGTTGTGAGCCTCGAACGGCTTCTGGAAATCGAGCTTGATGACCACCTTGGCCGGCGCCGCCTCGAGGATCTCCATGCTGCCCTGCCCGACATTGTTGTCGCCGTCCCAGGCGTAGGTTGCGCCCTTGCCGGCGGTGATGTTGCCGAACGAGCGCTTCATCCCCGGATCCTTCTTCTCGTAAGGGGACCAGTCGGCCCACCGCCGGAAATCGGCGATCAACGGCTGGATGCGATCGGCCGGCGCATCGATGCTCACCGAGCGCTCGACGCGAAAGCTGTCGGGCTTGGTCGAGGCATAGGCCAGGACGCCGGCGATCGCGACCAGGATGACCAGCACGACGTATCCGAGGATCTTCAGCATGACGCTCGCGGATGTTACTTAACTCAGCGGTTAAGAATTAGGAAGGACCCGCGGCAATGTCAACCGATCGGAGATAATGATCACGGCAGAGGCCTCCCATGTCATCTTGAGCGCAGCGAAGGATCTCATCGCCGGAAGCTCAAAGGCACGCCCGTGGCCACGGCGATGAGGTCCTTCGCTGCGCTCAGGACGACAGAGATTGAGGTGGCGAGCTCATCTACCGCCAAAGAACGACGATCGAGAACGTCACAGGCTCTCAGAGCGATAGAAAATCGTTGGGGATCATCGAGCTCGTGGCCCGAATCTGCTAGTCATCGGCCCGACATGATCGAATACAACGCTGGCCGTCCGGCCGCCCAGTCGCCGCACGGCATGGTGACGTCGCCCCACGCTCTCGCCTCGCACGCCGGCGCGGAAATGTTGAAACGCGGCGGCTCGGCCGTGGATGCGGCCATTGCCGCGAGCGCCACGCTGTCGGTGGTCTATCCGCACATGACCGGCATCGGCGGCGATGCGTTCTGGCTGATCCATGACGCGGCGACCGGCGCGGTGCGCTACATCGACGGCGGCGGGCGCGCCACGTCGCTCGGCACGCTGGAGGCCTTCGCCCGGCGCAGCCTCACCGAGGTGCCGTACCGCGGCCCGCTGGTCGGCACGCTTACCGTGCCGGGTTCGGTGGCGAGCTGGACCTTGGCGCATGCCGCCTATGGCCGCCTGCCGCTGGCGCGCTGTCTCGACACGGCGGTCGGCTACGCGCGCGACGGCTTTCCGATATCACCGCGGCTTGCCCAATGGTTCGAGACCGCGGGCCCGGAGCTGGCCAGGAGCCCGGAGGCGGCAGCGATCTTCCTCGGCGGCAGCACTGTGCTCGCCAACCCCGATCTGGCGCGCACGCTGCAGGCGATCGCCAGCGACGGCTGGTACGGTTTCTACGCGGGCGAGGTGGCGCGCGAGCTGGTGCGCTGGTCGCAGGCCAATGACGGCTTCTTCACCGCAGAGGACCTCGCTGCGCAAGTCGCGCGCTGGGGCGAGCCGCTCAAGGGGAGCTATCGCGACGTCACGCTCTACGAGACGCCGGCGCCCACCCAGGGCTTCGCCGTGCTGCAGATGATGAACCTGCTCGAGCCGTTCGAGCTTCATCGCAAGCCCTTCCTCGGCCCCGATGCCGTGCATCTCATGGTGCAGGCCAAGCAGCTCGCCTATCACGACCGCGATCGTCATCTCGCCGATCCCCGCTTCGCCGACGTGCCGATGGATCGCCTGATCTCCAAGGCCCACGCCGACGCGCGGCGTCATCTGATGGATCCGGCGCGCGCCATTCCGTGGGACCGCATTCCCTCCGAAGGCAGCCTGGCCGGCGACACGGTCTACATAGCCGCCGTCGACCGCGACGGCAACGCCGCCTCGCTGATCCATTCGCTCTATGGCGGCTTCGGCGCCGCCGTCGTCGCCGGCAGGACCGGCGTGGTGCTGCAGAATCGCGCCGCCTATTTCACGCTCGATCCCGGTCATCCCAACCGGGTCGAGCCGGGCAAGACGCCGCTGCATACGCTGATCGCCTCGCTCGGCTTCCGGGACGGCAGGTTGTGGAGCGTGCTGGGCTGCATGGGCGCCGACGGCCAACCGCAGATCCACCTGCAGACCTATCTGGCAATGATCGATCACGGCCTCGACATCCAGCAGGCGGTCGAGATGCCGCGCTTCCTGTCGGGCCGCTTCGCGATCGGCCAGCCGCGCGACATGCTGCATCTCGAAGCGCGCTTCCCGCGCACCACGCTCGATGAGCTCGAGCGGCGCGGCCACACGCTCGATCGCTGGGGCGATTGGAACGAGCTCGCCGGCCATGCCCACGGCATCACCATCGATCCGCTCACCGGCATGCGGGCAGGCGGCGCCGACCCGCGCAGCGATGGCGAGGCGGTCGGCTGTTGACCGACAACGAGTACCCGGCGAGCTGGTATGCCGCCACCCGCGACGCTGACCCGGAGCGGCCGCCGCTCAGCGGCCGTGCTCAGGCCGACGTCGCGGTGGTCGGCGGCGGCTTCGCCGGCCTGCATGCCGCGCGCCTGCTGGCGATGCGCGGGCAGCGGGTCGTGCTGGTCGAGCGCCGGCGTATCGGCTGGGGCGCTTCGGGCCGCAACGGCGGTTTCGTCAGCCCGGGCTATGCGGCTCGCACGGCGGCACTGGTCGCCCGCCTCGGCGTGGCGCACGCACGCAAGCTCTATGCGCAGTCCAAGCGCGGCGTGGCGATCGTACGCGAGGCGATCGAGACCTCCGCCCGGCCCGACCTCCTGATGAGCGAGGGCAAGCTCACCGTGGCGCGCACCGATCAGGGCGACGATTTCCCCGACCGCATCCGCGCGCTGGCAGCCAAGCTCGATGCCGATTTCGAGCCGTGGGACACTGCGCGCGTGCGCGCACTGCTCAGCACCGAGCGCTACCATCAGGCGATCCACGACCCGCGCTCCTTCCAGGTCCATCCGCTCAATCTCGCGCTCGCGCTGGCGCGCGACATCGAGCGCCGTGCCGGCACCGTGCACGAGATGAGCGACGCGGTACGGCTGGAGCACAAGGGCACCGGGTGGCGCGTGCATACCAACGGCGGCGAGATCGCCGCCCGCCACGTCGTGATGGCGGGCAATGCCGATCTCGGCCGCGTCCAGCCGCGGCTCGCCCGCGCCATCCTGCCGGTGGCGACCTACGTCGCGGTGACGGCGAAGCTCGGCACGAAGCTCGCCGAAACGGTGCGCTGGCGCGGCGCCATCTCCGATACGCGCCGGGCCGGCGATTACTATCGCATCGTCGACGGCGACCGCCTGCTGTGGGGCGGCCGCATCACCACCGACACGCGCGAGCCGGCCAACCTCAGCGCCCTGATGCGCAGCGACATCCTGTCGGTCTATCCGCAGCTCGGCGAGGTCGCGATCGAGTATGCCTGGCCCGGCATCATGGGCTATGCGCCGCACATGATGCCGCAGGTCGGCGAGATCGAGCCCGGCCTGTGGGTGTGCTCGGCCTTCGGCGGCCACGGGGTTGCCCAGACAGCCGCCGGCGCCGATGCTGTCGCCGTCGGCATCGCGGGCGAGGACGACCGCTGGAAGCTGTTCGCCCCCTACGGCACGCGCTGGGCCGGCGGCGGCGCCGGCCGGCTCGCCACGCAGCTCGTCTACTGGCGGCTGCAGGCTGGCGACTGGTGGGACGAGAAGCGACAGGCCCGGAACGCGGAGACGCTCAGGACATGACCCTATCGACCAGCGCTCTCTCGCAGAGATCAACGATCGGCGATTCGCCCCGTCGGCGCGAGGATGCCCGCCTAATCACCGGCGCCGGCAGCTATCTCGACGATTTGCACTTCGACGGGCTGGCCCATGCCGTTGTGCTGCGCTCGCCGCACGCCCACGCCTGGATCCACGGCACCCATACCGATGCTGCCCAGCGCGCACCCGGCGTGCTTGCCGTCCTGACGGCGGTCGACGCGGCGCACGACAAGCTCGGGCCGCTGCGGCCCTACGCCGAGGCCAATGTCCAGACCGGCGAGCCCTTCGCCTTCGCCCCGCAGCCGCTGCTCGCTGCGACCAAGGTGCGCTTCGCCGGCGAGCCGATGGCGCTGATCGTGGCCGAGACCCAGGCCCAGGCGCTCGACGCCGCCGAGCTGGTCGAGATCGACTACGAGCCGCTCGCCGCGGTGACCACGGGCGCGGCGGCGCAGGCCGCGGGCGCGCCGGTCATCGCCGACGAGGTGCCGGGCAATGTCTGCCTCGACTGGCGCACCGGCGACAGCGCCGGCGTGGCCGCTGCGTTCGCCTGCGCCAACCACATCGTTCGACTCAAGCTCGACAACCATCGCATCACCATCAACCCGATGGAGCCGCGCGGCTGCGTTGGCCAGTTCGATGCGGCGAGCGGGCGCTACACGCTGCATGTCTCGAGCCAGAACATCCACATCAACCGCAACCACGTGGCGCGCGCGCTCGGCGTCGAGCCCGCCCGGGTGCGCTTCATCGCCCCCGACGTCGGCGGCGGCTTCGGCGCCAAGAACTTCGCTTACGCCGAGCACGCGCTGATCCTGTGGGCGGCGCGCCGGGTCGGCCGGCCAGTCAAGTGGATCGCCAGCCGCAGCGAGGTGTTCCTGTCCGACCATGCGGCGCGCGACGTGACGGCCGAGGCCGCCTTGGCGCTCGACCGCGACGGCCGTTTCCTCGCCCTCGAGGTCTCGAGCGTGGCCAACCTCGGCGCCTACATGGTGGGCGCCGGCGGCGGCGTGCAGACCTACCAGTACGTCCATCTGCAGGGCACGGTCTATCGCCTGCCGTCGATCGCGCTGCACGTCGTGGCGGTGCTGAGCAACACCGCGCCGATCGGCGTGACGCGCGGCCCCGGCTTCGCCGAGACGGTCAACATCCTGGAACGGCTGATCGACGCTGCGGCCCTGCGCTTCGGCTTCGACCGCAGCGAGCTGCGCCGCCGCAACATGGTGCCGGCCGACGCCATGCCGATGACCAACAGCTTCGGCTTCCAGGTCGACAGCGGCACCTTCCCGCAGACCTTCGACCAGGCGCTGGCCCGCGCCGATGTGGCAGGGTTTGCCGCACGACGCCGGGAGAGCGAAAGCGCCGGCAGGCTGCGCGGGATGGGCTTCGCCTATCACATCAAGGGCACCGGCGGCTCGCCCGACGAGAATGTCGACGTACGATTCGAAGCCGACGGCACGATCTCGCTGATCACCGGCACCCAGCATATCGGCCAGGGTCACGAAACCACCTTCCCGCAGATCCTCGCCCATCGCCTGGGTGTGCCCAACGAGCGCATCCGGCTGCGCCAGGGCGACACCGACCTGATCGTGGCCGGCGGCGGCCATGGCAGCTCGCGCGCCACCTACATGGGCGGCACGGCGATGTGGCGCGCCTCGGACCGCATCATCGCCAAGGGCACGGCGCTCGCCGCCGACGCGCTCGAGGCGGCCGAGGCCGACATCCGCTTTGCCGACGGCAGCTTCGTCGTCTCCGGCACCGATCGCGCGATCGGCCTGATCGAGGTGGCGGCGCTCGGCCGCGCCAGGGGCGAGCCGCTCGACACCTACCATGCCTGGACGCGCGAGCACCTGACCTTCCCCAACGGCGCCCATGTCGTCGAGGTCGAGATCGACCGCGAGACCGGCCGCGTCACCCTGGCGCGCTACACCGCGGTCGACGATTACGGCGTCCTGGTCAATCCCATGATCGCGACCGGCCAGGCGCACGGCGCGATGGCCCAGGGGGTTGGACAGGCGCTGCTCGAGCACGCGGCCTACGATCCGGGCTCGGGCCAGATGGTGGCCGGCTCGTTCATGGACTACGCCCTGCCGCGCGCCGACGACCTGCCGTCGTTCGATCTCGGCTTCAACGGCACGCCCTGCACCACCAATCCGCTGGGCGTGAAAGGCTGCGGCGAGGCCGGCGCGATCGCCGCCTTCCCGGCCATCGCCAACGCGATCCTCGACGCCCTGGCGCCGCTCGGCGTCGAGGGCATCGACGGGCCGGCGACGCCGGACCGCATCTGGCGGGCCCTGCAGCAGGCCGAGGCGCGCTGACGTCATATACCTCCCCAGCTACGCTGGGGAGGGGAATCAGAATCCTCCCCAGCTTCGCTCGGGAGGAGGATGACGCAGCGCACGAGATGACGTGCGCGGTGGCAATCCGGGTTGGGATGCGCTAACGCTTGGCGAGCATTGCGGGGAGCGTTATCGGAACCATGTCGAATCGCCGCCTGATCCTGCTGCCTTTGCTGGCCGGCGTCGTGGCCGCGCTGGGCGGCTGCAAGCCCGAGAACAAGTTTCAGCCGCCGCCGCCGCCCGAGATCAGTGTCGCCAAGCCGTTGCAGCAGGAAGTGACGCCCTACGAGGAGCTGACCGGCAACACGGTGGCATTCGCGACCGTCGACCTGGTGGCCCGCGTCAAGGGCTTCCTCACCAGCATCAAGTATGTCGACGGCACCCTGGCGAAGCAGAACGACGTGCTCTTCGAGATCGAGCAAACGATGTACAAGGCCAACGTCAAGGAGGCCGAGGCGCAACTCGAGGCCGCCCAGGCCGAGCTGGTCCAGTCGCAGGCCGAGTACGTCCGCCAGGAGACACTGCTGCGCCAGAACGTGTCGGCGCAGACCACCTTCGACAAGGCCAAGGCCAAGCGCGACAGCGACCGCGCCAACGTCGAGAATGCCGAGGGCAACCTCACCATCCAGCAGACCAATCTCGGCTACACCACGGTGATGGCGCCATTCGACGGCATCGTGACCAAGCACCTTGTGTCGGTCGGCCAGCTGGTCGGCGACACCTCGGCCACCAAGCTCGCCACCATCGTCCAGATGGACCCGATCTATGTCGAGTTCAACATGAGCGAGCAGGACGTGCTGCAGATCCGTGACAATCTCCGGAAGCGGCTGACCGTCGAGGATCTCAGCAAGGTGCCGCTCGATATCGGCCTGATGAACGAGGAGGGCTACCCGCACGCCGGCTTCCTCAACTACGTCTCGCCCGAGGTCGATCCCAATACCGGCACCATCCTGGTGCGCGGCCTGTTCAAGAACCCCGACCGCAACTTGCTGCCGGGCTTCTTCGTGCGCGTGCGCGTGCCCAGGGGCCTCGACGCCACCAAGGTCTTCCTGGTGCCCAACCGGGTTGTTTCCGAGGACCAGGCCGGCAAGTACGTGCTGACCGTCGACAAGGACAACGTCGTGCGCCAGAGCCGGGTCAAGGTCGGCCAGTTGCTGGTCGGCGGCCTGCGCGTCATCGAGACTGGCCTCGCCGCCGACGACCGCGTCGTGCTGACCACCAACGGCCGTGCCGTGCCGGGCGGCAAGGTGGTGCCCAAGGAGGAGACGATCCCGCCGCCGCCGGCGGGCGCCAACATCACCACGACCAAGTAACTGGCCGGCCCTCGTCCGATGATTTCTGCATTCTTCATCAACCGGCCGGTCCTGGCCAACGTGCTGGCGATCGTCATCGTGCTGCTGGGCGCGGTGGCGCTCGCCACCCTGCCGGTCTCGCAGTACCCCAACATCGTGCCGCCGACCGTGCAGGTCACGGCCAACTATCCCGGCGCCAGCGCCAAGACGGTGGTCGACAACGTGGCCCTGCCGATCGAGCTGCAGGTCAACGGCGTCGAAGGCGCGATCTACATGCAGTCGTACAGCACCGATGCCGGCACCTACCAGCTCACGGTGACGTTCGCGATCGGCACCAATCTCGATTTCGCCCAGGTGCTTGTGCAGAACAAGGTGAGCGCGGCGCTCGCCTCGCTGCCGCCCTCGGCCCAGGCCCAGGGCGTCATTGTCGAGAAGAAATCGACCGCGATCCTGCAGATTCTAGCGCTGACGTCGCCAAGCGACCGGTTCGACAGCCTTTATCTCAGCAACTACGCCAGCATCAATCTGGTCAACGAGCTGTCGCGCATCCCGGGCGTCGGCAACGTCAACGTGCTGGGCGTCGGCCAGTATTCGATGCGCGTCTGGCTCGACCCGCAGAAGCTCTACACCTTCGGCTTGACGCCGGGCACGGTGGCCGACGTCATCAAGCAGCAGAGCCAGCCGGTAACGGCCGGCCAGGTCGGCATGCCACCCGCGCCCAAGGGCCAGGATTTCCAGCTCACCGTCGATGTCGAGGGTCGGCTCTCCTCGCCGGAGGAGTTCGCGAACATCATCGTCAAGAGCGACCAGGGCAACGGCGGCCGCATCGTTCGCCTCAAGGACATCGGCAGGGTCGAGCTCGGCTCGCAGACCTACTCGCAGATCTTCAAGATGAACGGCAAGCCGGGTGCCGGCATCGCCATCTACCAGCTGCCCGACGCCAACGCGCTCGACGTCGCCAACCGCGTCAAGGCCAAGATGGACGAGCTGGCCAAGCAGTTCCCCGACGGCGTCGTCTACGATGTCTCGTTCGACACCACCAACTTCGTCAAGATCTCGATCCAGGAGGTGTTCATCACCCTGATCGAGGCCGGCATCCTGGTGCTGATCGTGATCATGGTGTTCCTGCAGGACTGGCGCGCCATGCTGGTGCCCGCCACCACCATCCCGGTGACTATCATCGGCGCCTTCGCCGCCATGGCGGCAATGGGCTTCACGCTCAACACCACGACCATGTTCGGCATCGTGCTGGCGATCGGCATCGTGGTCGACGACGCCATCGTCATCGTCGAAGGCGTGGCGCGCCATATCGAGCGCGGCCTGTCGCCTCACGACGCCGCCATCAAGGCGATGGACGAGCTGTTCGGGCCGGTGATCGGCATCACCCTGGTGCTGATGTCGGTGTTCCTGCCGGCCGCCTTCGTGCCCGGCCTGACCGGCAAGATGTTCGCCCAATTCGCCCTGGTGATCGCCGCCACCGCCTTTATCAGCGCGGTCAATGCCGCCACCCTGAAACCGACCCAGTGCGCCATGTGGCTGCGGCCGGCCGTGCCGCCGGAAAAGCGCAACTTCTTCTATCGTGGCTTCAACCACGTCTACCAGAAGCTCGAGGAAGGCTATGCCTGGCTGATCGGCGGCATGGTGAAGCGCAGCGGCATCATGGTGCTGCTGGCCTTCGTGATGGCCGGCCTGGGCGGCTGGGGCGTGGCCCGCCTGCCGACTGCCTTCATCCCCAACGAGGACCAGGGCTACATGCTGATGGGTCTGCTGCTGCCCGACGGCGCCTCGCTGGAGCGCACCGAGGCCTCGCTGTCGCAGGTCGCCGAGATCGCCCGCAAGACGCCCGGCGTCGACCATGTCGTGGCCATCGCCGGCTTCTCCGTCCTCGACAGCAACAACTCGCTGGCCAACGGCGGGGTCTGCTACATCATCTTCAAGGACTGGAGCGTGCGCGCCAAGCAGCCCGGCCAGGACCTGCGCTCGATCGTCCAGAAGATCGCGCGCGAGAGCCAGGTGCTGCAGGACGGCAGCGCCTTCCCGCTGGTGCCGCCGGCCATCCAGGGCGTCGGCAATGCCGGCGGCTTCCAGATGCAGGTCGAGCAGCGCGACGGCTCGTTCGACTACGTCAAGCTGCAGAATGCGACCGACAACCTGATCGCCCAGGCCAGCACCCAATCGGGCCTGGCCAATCTCGTCACCTCGTTCCGCGCCGGCGCGCCGCACATCCGCGTCGAGGTCGACCGGGTCAAGGCGCAAACCTTGAAGGTGTCGATCGGCGAGGTGTTCGACACTCTGTCGGCCTATGTCGGCTCGTCCTACGTCAACCGCTTCAACAAGTTCGGCCTCACGCTGCTGGTGTTCCAGCAGGCCGATTCGCAGTATCGCCTGAAGGGCGAGGACATCCTGCGCCTGCAGGTGAAGAATTCGGACGGCCAGATGGTGCCGATCGGAGCGCTCGCCACGCTGCACCAGTCGAACGGCCCGCCGCTGATCAGCCTGTACAATCTCTACCCGTCGGCCGCCGTGGTCGGTGCCTCGGCGCCGGGCTTCAGCTCGGGCGAATCGATCTCGTTGATGGACCAGATCGCCGGCGCCACCCTGCCGCCCGGCACCGGCTACGAATGGACGGCGATGTCGTACCAGGAGAACATCGTCGGCAACCAGATCATGTATGTCTTCGCCCTGGCGATCCTGCTGGTCTATCTCTGCCTCGCCGGCCAGTACGAGAGCTGGATCCTGCCGCTGGCGGTGATCCTGGCCGTGCCGCTGGCCTTGATCGGGCCGGCCGTCGCGCTGGGATCGCTGGGCATGCCCAACAACCTCTACACCCAGATCGGCCTGATGCTGCTTATCGCGCTCGCCGCCAAGAACGCCATCCTGATCGTCGAGGTGGCGCGCGAGGCGCGCCTGCTGCACGGCAAGCCGATCCTCGACGCCGCCGTCGAGGCGGCGTGCACCCGGTTGCGCCCGATCCTCATGACCTCGTTCGCCTTCATCCTCGGCGTCGTGCCCCTGGTGACCGCGAGCGGCGCTGGCGCCAACTCGCGCATCTCGCTCGGCATGGCGGTGTTCAGCGGCATGATCGCCTCGACCTGCCTCGCCGTTCTGTTCGTGCCGTCGTTCTTCGTCGTGCTGCAGCGCCTCGAGGAATGGCGCAAGGGGCGCAAGGCGCCGAAGCCCGCCACACCGGCCACCGAGCCCTCTCACTGAGGGGCGAGAATCAGCCTGCCCCCGTCCCGGCCGGCTGCGCGCCGCCGAACGCCGCAATGGCATGCTGGCGCATGCCACTTGCCGGCTCGACCGTCAGCCGGACGCACTCCCCCCATGCTGATCAGGGCGTCGCGCTCGGCGGCCGAGGCGAGCGTTGGTCCGAGATCGCACAGGTGCCCGTCCTGCATGCCGTAGATCCAGCCATGCAGCACCAGCTTCCGGCCGCGCGCCCAGGCGTTCTCGACGGTCGGGATGGAAGCGACGCAGCGGACCTGCATCTCGACGTTGAGTTCGCACATCCGGTTTATCCGCGCCTCGTGATGGCGACGCAAGGACGGCGGGGGAGACGAAGCGCTTCCGCCGCCGCTATCCTTGCGCCAGGGTCGAATGGGCCGGGGGAGAGTAGATGAGCGCCCTGACAATTTCGCTGATCATCTGCGGCATGCTGGTCGGTGGCGCGCTCACCGGCGCCTTGCTGCGCCGCGTGCTGCCCGACCATCATCTCGACACCCACGCCAAGGACATCGTCCGGCTGGGCTGCGCCCTGATCGCCACGATTTCCGGCCTTGTGCTCGGCCTGCTGATCAACTCCGCCAAGACGACGTACGATGCCCAGCGCGACGAGATTCGGCAGCTGGCGACCAGCATCACCCTGCTCGACCACATGCTGGAGCTTTACGGGTCGGAGGCCAGGACGGCCCGGCAACTGATGCGCGATGCGGTGCCGACCCTGGTCGACCGCATCTGGACGGAGGGTCCGGCGAAGACGGCCGAGGGCCCTTTCACCTCCTCGACCGTCGGTCGGCAGGCCTTCCATGCGATCCAGACCCTGGCCCCCGCGACCGAGACCCAACGCCAGTATCAAAGGCAGGCCTTGCTGGCCGCCAATCAGATCCTGCAGGCCCGACTGATCCTGTTCGAGCAATCGACCGCCCGCATGCCGCCCATCTTCCTGGTCGTCCTGGTGTTCTGGCTGTGCATCCTGTTCGCGAGCTTCAGCCTGTTCTCGCCTCTCAACCCGACCGGCTTCGGCGCCCTGGTGCTGATCGCGCTGTCGGCGTCGGGAGCGGTCTTCCTGATCCTCGAGATGTACCAGCCGTTCACCGGCCTGATGCAGATCGACAGCGCGCCGCTGCGCCAGGCGCTGGCGCCGCTATGAGCGCCACACCTCGGGCCCTTCCGTTCCGGGCCGTCTTGCAGGCAGCGTCGGCGGCTGGCGGCCTCGTGTTGCGCCCCAAGCCCGGCAACGATACGGGGCTCACGACATCTCCGCGCAACGCGGATTTCCGCCGACGAGGAAGCAGCAGTGCGCCCCCTCGCCCGCCTCGCCGTCAGACGAGCCGGCTCTTGATCAGGATTTCCGACACCAGGGTGCGATGCACGGGACAGCGCTCGGCAATCTGCAGCAGCCGCTGGCGCTGGCTGTCATCGAGCGGGCCAACGAGCTCGATCACCTTCTCGATGCGGTCGATCCTGCCGTCCTTGGTCTCGCACTCCGCGCAGTCGGTGGCGTGGACCCGATCGTGCGTGAGCTGTACCTTGACGTCGGTCAGCGGCCACTTCTTCTGGCGCGCATAGAGACGCACGGTCATTGCCGTGCAGGTGCCCAGCGCGGCTAGCAGGTACCCGTAGGGGCTCGGCCCGCTGTCATTGCCGCCGGCCTCGACCGGCTCGTCGGCCTGCAGCACGTGCGGGCCGGTGCGCACGGTCTCGCCGAAAGGTCCGTCGGCACCGTCGATGAGCACGACGCCGGGCGGAAGGCGATCACGCGTGTCGGTCATGACTTGGCCTTTCTGTCGCCTGAAAGAGAGACGACTCTACCTCACCAGCCAAGCCGCATCCCCCCGGATCGACATTCCGGGCCCAGCGATCGCCCAAGTCGGTGCCGGGCAGAGGCGGCGGGCCAGACGTGCAGGTAATTCTCCGGGGAGGGTTCGGATGTACGATCCCAAGGCGACTGCGGTCATGCGCCCGCGCGACATGCAAGTCTTTCGCAGCGTAGCGCTGATCCAGAAGGTCTACATCATCGTCCGGCAGACCAATCCGCAATCCATCCAGTTCATCGGTCAAGCCGACTACATGGCCAAGCCGATCGACTGCAAGCCCAAGACGGCGGATTTCGATGCCGACATTGAGGGCCACCTCGTCGAGACGGCAGGCCTTGTCGTCAACCCTGAGCTG
The DNA here is from genome assembly GCF_044224635.1 of Reyranella sp. Classification (GTDB taxonomy): domain Bacteria; phylum Pseudomonadota; class Alphaproteobacteria; order Reyranellales; family Reyranellaceae; genus Reyranella. The sequence continues at coordinate 187,194 of NZ_JBGAKA010000002.1, forward strand.
TTCGGGTTCGAGGCCATCTTCAAGAGCCCTGGCAAGGCTGCCAAGGCCAAGAAGGAATGGCAGAAGTTCTTCTACAAGCTGCACGAGCGCGGCGAGCCGATCGGCCTCTGCCAGCCGCGCAACGATCGCGAGGTGCGCACCTGGCCGGGCGCACGCCCGGGCTGGGCGGTGCAGATGTGCAGGACGTCTCGCCACTATGGTTGCCTGATCTATTCGACCTATCCGCAGGGCCAGAACGGCAAGTACGTCCACGGTGACTACGACCTGTTCGGAATCGCCCCGGCCGGCGACCCCACCGTGGTCCGGCGCCGCAACGAAGAGCTGTCAGGACAGCTGCATTCGCGCGGGCCGAACACCAGGTCGGTCCAGTTCGCCGTCAATGCCCTGAGCGGCATGCCGCTCGTCAAGCACGGCGAGCAGGAACTGTTCGCCGGCTTCGACGAGGAAGCGCTCGACGTATTTTGTCCCGACGGCAGCATGCGCACCCTGCATACGGCCTCCGAGGCGATGCTGTTCTACAGCACCGAGCTCAAGGGTCGTCAGATCTTCACCGGCGACGGCCGGCCGGCCGGCGGCCTGTGGCTGAAGCCGAGATCGGACGGTGATGATGCGCTGGCGCGTACCATCGCGGAAATGGTGGGCGAGCTCGGCCGCCTGTAGCGCCCCCTGATCGGGCCGGTGGCAGGTGGCTTGATCGTCTCTATCTCGACTGGCGCGGCGCATTCTATGTCCCCGTGGGCCTAGCACTAGCGCAGTCGAGCTGCCTGTCGCTGGTCGAACCGAGCACCTGCTTCCCGACCGGACCGGCGTGGCGAGGCGAGGCGAGGCTACGGTGCGATCAGTCCTGCTGCCGAGGTGAACCGTGGACATGACCGTTTCCGCCGGATCATTGTGGAAGCTGTCGGAGGTCGATTTGCTCGCAGCCTACCATGGCATCCGACGGCAATACGTCGAAAGAAAGTTCGCGCGTGACACCGAGCGTGCGAGGATGGAGTGGCAGAAGGCAAAGGCGTTCACGAACGGCACAGGCGGGGTGACGGAGCGCAGGAACGCCGTGGACGCTTCCGAGGAGTTCGGTCGCAAAGGCCAGCAGGTACGCGAGATGACCCGGGATCTGGAGCTGCTCCAGGCGGATGTCGATCTCATCGCAATGATCGTTCGCCTGCGCGGCCTCTCGCCCGGAAGCGATGGCAGGGCTGACGGCACGCACGACGGAGAAGAGGCCGAGCGCGGCATTTAGCGGCGACAGGTCAGATCGCGACGATACCTGACGCTCGCACGCGCGAGCGTTTCAGCTCAGGCACGAGGCGGCAGGGTGATATCTGCATCCTTCAGCAGGCGCTCGAGCGTCGGGATGGACGCCCTGGCATCTCCCTCGCGGCACTTGGCCACCGCCTCCCCGCCTTGGACGTCCGGCCTGACCCCTGCCATGTTGGCGGAATTTGGATCAGGGCCGACGTAGCGCTGATAGAGTTCGGTGAGCTTGGCGCAGTAGGCAAGGTCCTGCGGTGAGCTGGGCGATTGTGGCTGCTGTGGCGAGGTGCTCGGCTGTTGCCTCTCGCAGGCGACCAAGGACAGCCCAAATACGGCCGTCAGCAGAAGGGCGGGTCGGCGCATGTTCTCTCTCCTGAGTGCACCCTGAGGTTGGCGGAGCGGGCTCGCCAGTCTAGCGCAAAACGCATTCCCAGCCTGAATATCGGCGCAGCCGTGAAGACCTCGCTGGATGCCGCGCGGATTCTTCTGTTCGATCCGATCGGGCGCCTCGAGAGGGATCGGGGAGTCACCTTCGAGCCGGGCAGAAAGGTCGGGACGACACCGACCGAGCTGGACGGGCAGCTGATTGCGCCGCTCGACGACAACCGCAGGTGCTTGGGGAAGCGCGATGAACGCACCGGACTGGACTTTGCCCTAAGTCTGCCGCTTGACCCAGGCTTGTGCGGAAGTTGGCGTCCCGCCCTGGATGAAAGTGAGAACTATGTACTGCCTGGAGCACTCTGAGATTTGGCGCCAGGTCGTCCTTGGATATCCGGCGCGGTCCGGCTTTGACCGGCACTACGCCCTCTTGGCGTCGGCCGCTAGGGCGCCGCAATCAACCGAAGAAAGCTAGCGCTTCCGCCTCGTGGAGGATCATCTCACTCTATTGATTCACACCGTCTGGAGGGGCCACTTTGTACACGACAACACGAGTATACTCGCACCAGGGGTTGCGGTTGTTGCTTTCGCTCGTCTGACGGGCCGGCCTTCGACAGTCAGCACAGGACGCGCGGTTGCGCCGGCGATAAGGACGACCTTGCTGACCGCGATCGGAACGGCGCGTGCTTGCGCCAGGCAGCTAGGTCTCGACTGACGCCAGCATTAGCTCAAGCACGCTGGACGATGCGTGTCGGCTATTATCTTTTCCTGAAGTAAGGTCACGTATCTCACTACGACACCCGCTCCGACAGCGCTTTCACATCATCGCTCAACTGCCGCACGCTCTCGGTGGATTTGCGGATATCTGATTCGCTGAGACCGACACACATTGTCGAAGCGATCAGCGCCAGCTGGGTGTTCATTTCCCGGTAGCGCGCGTCGCCTTTGGGCGTGAGCCGCATGAGCTTCGAGCGTCGGTGCTTCGGATTGTCAATGAATTTGACGAGCCCCTCGGCCGCGAGCTCATCCGCCAGCCGCTGCATCCGCTGGCGGCTGGTGGGCCGCATCTGGGCGATGTGAGGCACGGTCAGCGGACCAAGCAGTGCAAGGCTCCGCATGAAGCCGAACGCACCGCCGCCCCAGGCGGTGATTAACCCTGTCTTCTGGCCAACGGCCCGTATCCTGAAGAAACACTGGGCCACTTCGAGCATTAGCTGGGCGATCGCCTCGGCCTTGCTGTCAACGGTTGGGCTCGCCCCCGCCCTTGGGACCGCCCCAGTCCTTGGGACCGCCCCAGTCCTGTGTCTTTCCGACGCCATCGCTTCCGTTCCCTCTAGTTGCACCAGCTTCTCCAGTTGACACCTTGGTTGTCAACTTGCAGAATGACACCTTAGTTGTCATTTTTAATTTTCTGCTGCGTTGGCCTCCAGCATCTGCGGGAGCATGCATGCGTAAAGACCCGGCTGGGCAAATGAACGACACCAGAACAGCAGGTGTCATCGCGCGGCCGCCTCTCCTCTTTCTAGGCGCTCTTCTGCTGGGGTTCGGCGCGGACCGCCTGCTGCCCTTGGTGTTCACTGTTCCGGGTCATGTTCCGATCCTCTGGACGGTCGGCGCCTGCCTGATCCTGATTGGCGTCGCGCTCGCGGCCGCGGGCATTCGCAACTTCTCCCGAGCGGCAACGCCGGTGCCCACGAATCAGCCGACTCGCGCGCTCGTGACGATCGGCGTTCATGGGTGGACGCGCAATCCGATCTACCTCGGACTGTTTCTGGTCTATGGCGGCATCGGCGTAGCTGCACACAGCACGTGGATCATTGTCCTGGCGCTGCCTCTTGCAAGCTTAATCCGCTACGGCGTCATCGCCCGCGAGGAGGTTTATCTCGAGCGGCGCTTCGGCGATGCCTACCTCGACTACAAGCGACGGGTGCGGCGGTGGCTCTAGCCGTTGGATAACTGCTGGCAGGACCGGCCGATCGTCAACGGCGGAGGTGCAAATGAGATCGAGCCTCACCATCATCGGCGCTCTGGCAATCCTGCTCGCCTCCTGTGCGAGAATCCCGACAGATCAGGACGCCAACGATGCTGTTTCCATGCTCCGGGACTACGACAGCTGGGCATGGGCAGTGGGCATTGCGCTCATCTGGGCAGATCTGGTGCTGCCGGTCCCGCAGACGGCCGTCATAGCCGACCTCGGCATCATCTACGGCACGGTGTTCGGGGGACTGCTGGGCAGCGTCGCCCTGATCACCAGCGGCATCCTCGGCTACGCCCTGATGCGCACCTCGGCGCGGCGGTTTGTCGATCGCCTGGTGGGTCGCCGATTCCGGAGCAAGACGGAGAGCTTGTTCGACAGATCCGGTGCCTGGGCAATCGTCCTGTCGCGCAGTCTCCCCTACAGCGTACCGGAAGCCATCGTATTCCTGGCCGGCTTTGCCGGCATGCCGATGGGAAAATTCATCATGGCGCTGACGGTTGGCAGCGTGCCAACCGCCTTTGCGTTTGCAGCCATCGGTGCCGGCTGGGCCGATCAACCGATCCTCGTGCTCATGGTGAGCTACGTCCTTCCCATGTTGCTGCTTCCCATCGTGCTGTACCTCATGCGCCCGCGCGCATCCTGACCGATGTCGACATTCATCATAGTCCTCCGCGTCGCCTCGCTGCTCGCCTTCGCAGCGCCTCTCCTGCTGACTGCCGGCGGGCGTGGCCGCAAACGCAGCCGGAGCGGCGACCGGCGTCGGGGCGACCTGACCCCGGTCCTCGCAAACTTCGCAGCCTTCGGGCTGTTCTTGGCGTTGCTGGCGTTCTTTGCCGGCAACGCCAAGGGTCTCGCAGCGCTATTGCTGGCGGTGTGCGGATGCCTTCTCGCCGCGACGGGCGCCGCGCTCGTCCTCTGGTCCCGGGCCGAGCTCGGCTCGGCATGGAGTTTCGTGCCGGTGGCGGATCAAGGCACGGGCCTCGTCACAACAGGTCCCTATCGTTTCGTGCGCCACCCCATCTACCTCGGCCTGTCGATGCTGGCGATGGGCGAGGCCCTCGCCTTCAGCAGCTGGCCTGCCGTCGCGATTGTACTTGCCGCGATTGTGCCGACCTTTGTGTGGCGCGCGTGGGCGGAGGAAAGACTGCTGGCTGACACGCTTGGCGAACGCCACACCATCTACCGAAAGCAAACCAAGATGATCATCCCGCACCTCCTGCGCGGGACCGCCGGGATTTCGACGCGTCCGTCGAGTTCGGATGGTCAGTCATTTTTTCCGGTCGGGGTATCCGAAGCCGCGATGGAGCCGGATCGTCAAGCGTTCGTCCGAGTGGGGGTTTCCCTGTTGCTCCTGGCGGCGGCTCTGCTCGCACTTACCTGCATCGTTCCCGTTCGAAATTGGCGTACCGGCGAATCCGGGGATCGGCCCTTGCCGCTGGTGCGCGGCGGACCGCACGTGGATCGGCCGTCGCGTGTATGGATCGATACGGATGCTGCGTGCAACGGCGTCCACGCCGATCCGGACGATTGCTTTGCGCTGCTCGTCCTCATGTCCTCGCCGGACGTCGAGATCGTCGGGATCTCGACCGTTTTCGGCAATGCGCCGCTGTCCGTCGTCGACCGAACGACGCGCGACCTGGTTGGGCGCGCTGCTGGACGCTCGGACATCCTTGTCCACAGCGGCTCGTCAACTGCGTTGGGGGCTGAACGGACAGCTTCTCTCGAACCCGCGCATGCTGCACTCGAACGCGCGCTCGAGCACGGTCCCCTCACCATCGTCAGTCTCGGGCCGCTGACGAACGTCGCGGCGACGCTGCGGAGGAGGCCGGATCTGGCGGACAACGTCGGTCTGCTGGTTTCGGTCATGGGTCGGCGTCCCGGCCACGTCTTCCACCCGGCAGAAGGCAGGAATTCGGGTGGCATTCTCTTCGGCCACGGACCGATCTTCCGCGACTTCAACTTCTCCAAAGACCGAACCTCGGCTGCCATTGTCCTGGATCGTGTCAAACGCATCACCCTGACGCCATACGCGGCAGCTCGCGAGGTCATGGTGACTCGTCGGGATCTCGCTCGAATGAAGAGCGGCCCTCGCACGGCGGCATGGCTCGCAGAAAGGGCCGGACCTTGGCTCGACTATTGGCAGGAAGACAACGGCCTGCCGGGGTTCTACCCATTCGATGCGCTCGCAGCACTCTACGTCCTCCACCCGCAGCAGTTCAGTTGCGCGAGGGTCTCTGCCTGGATCGCCGAGGACGATCGGCTGCCCGTGCTGTGGCGGGTTGCGCTTGGCTCGACCGGACTGCTCGTCGGTTCGGAGTCCGATCGACCGCAGATCACGCGTGCATCCGGTGCTGTCACCTATTGCGGCGGGGTAGGCGACGACCTCAAGGACCTGCTTATAGGCGTGTTGACCAGACAGAGTCCCTAACCTCCGCGAGAGCTAGCGCCACTATGCCGAGGCACCCCCTAGGAACACTGCCGTTCCGCGCAGCCTCGCGGCCCCCAGTCGCGTGCTTGCAGGCCTGCTCCTCACCCTATCCGGGTTCGGATGGCCACACGTCCTCAGTGGTGGGCAGCACTGGAAGGCGAGAAGGCATCAATGCCGGTGCGGCTTGGCTTCACCGCCAGCGTAGCCGCGCAACTCGTTATAGCGCGCGACCTGTTCGGGCGTCAGCACCTCGACGGTGGCGAGATGATATTTCAGGTGTGCTATTCGAAGAGCCGCCTGCACCGAGGCAGTTGCTTGCACCCCGTCGGCGAGACTCGCCTCAGTGATGGTCTTGCCGGCGAACTGCCGGTCGAGACTGGCTTCCGATGCGATCAATCTTTCGCCCAGCACCACCGCTTCGCTCTTCATCGCCTCGAACAGCCTGGCCATCCTGTCACGCTGCCCTGGCGTGAGGCCGAGCCGCTCGGCGAGTTCAAGGACATGGAGCGGCCCGGGATAGCCATTCAGCTCGGCGGCCAGCGCCAGGCTCATGCCCCGGCCGGCTTTGAGGTCGGCGATCTGCTGGTCCGACAGCGCCCTGATCGGCCGTGCTTCGAGACCAGAATAGGGTTGGCTTGCCTGCGGCCACGCCATCTGTGGGGCGAAAAACAAGGCAGCGACTGCGGCCAGCATCCATTTGTTCATGACAATCTCCTGCGTTGCCTGGCCGCACGTGACGCGCTTGTGATTGGTAACCGGGCACCGGTGCTACACTATACGCATCATGAAGCGCATTCGCGCCCTTGCCGCCTTTTGGGGCTGTCTCGCTGTGCTGGCGAGCGGCTTGATGAACGTGGCTCTAGCGCTGCCGTCGGGTGCGTCGGCGACTGAACGCAGCACGGCAAGCGCGCCCTGCAGCCATTGCGATGAGTGCGACAGCGTACCCTGCACGATGCCGGCAGCCACGTGCGTGCAGGCTTCCTCGAACGCGACACCGACGCTCACGACCGGCACTCTCGATCTGCAGGTGATCGGCTTCAGCAAGATCCGTTGGCATCTTCGCATGACTGCCCTGAGCGGCCTGTCGCCGCCGCCTGACCTGTTCCCTCCGCGAGCCTGACTCTTCGTCAGTCGGCTTGAGCCCGCGCGCATTTTTGCGCGCGGGCATCGTGGAGGTTCGTCATGGTTTTCGTCGCCAAGCGGCGGCCCGGCATCGTCGGCGCCGCGTTCATTGCCGTCTTTGCCGTCCTGGCCGTCCTTGCCCTCTCGGCGGCTGCGCCCGACGCGCGCGCGGCCGATCCGGTCTGTCCGGGCAGCAAGGTCAAATACTACCGCAATCCGATGGGCACGCCGGAGACCTCTCCCGTGCCCAAAAAGGATTCGATGAACATGGATTTCATCGCCGTCTGCGAGAGCGAGGCCGGTGATGGACCGGGCACGGTCAAGATCAGCCTCGACAAGGTGCAGCGGCTCGGCGTGCGCAGCGCGGAGGTGCAGGCGCGTGCGCTGTCGCGCACCGTGCGCGCCTTCGCCACCGTGCAGTTCGACGAGCGCCGCCAGTTCGTCGTGGCGCCGAAGTTCGGCGGCTGGATCGAGAAGCTCGCCGTCAATGCCACCGGCGACACCGTGAAGGTTGGCCAGGATCTGTTCGACGTCTACAGCCCCGAGCTCAACATCCTGCAGCAGCAATGGCGAACCGCCGGCCGCAACGCCGACGCCACCGACAAGTTGCGCTATCTCGCCTTTCCCGAAGCGGCCCTCGAAAAGTTGCGCCGCGGCGACCCGCCCTCGCGCACCGTTGCCGTTCCCTCGCCGGTCGCCGGAACGGTGATCGAGAAGATCGCCATCGAAGGCATGCACTTCCAGCCGGGCGAGGCGCTGTTCCGCATCGTCGACACGTCGAGCATGTGGGTGATGGCCGAAATCTACGAGCAGGACCTCGCTTTCGTGAAGGTGGGCGACGCCGCCCGCGTCACCGTCAACGCCTGGCCCGAGCAACCCGTCGAGGGTCGCGTCACCTTCATCTATCCCATGGTCGGCAAGGAAAGCCGCACAGCAAAGCTGCGCATCGAGGTCGCCAATCCCGGCGGGCGACTGCGCGCCGACATGGCTGCTTCCGTCGAGATCGCCACGCCGCTCGACGGCAGCCGGCTTGCCGTGCCGGACTCCGCGGTGATCGACAGTGGCCGCCGGCAGGTCGTGCTGGTCGAGCGCGGCGAGGGCCGCTACGAGCCGCGACCGGTGAAGCTCGGCGCGCGCGTGCCCGGCTGGGTGCAGGTGCTCGACGGCCTCAAGTCCGGCGAGCGGGTCGTGACGCAGGCCACCTTCCTGATCGACGCCGAGAGCAACATCCGCGCAGCCCTTGCCGCCTTCACCGCCGGAGACGGCAAGGGAGAGTCGAAATGATCGCCGGCGTCATCCGCTGGTCGGCGCGCAATGTCCTGCTGGTGCTGATCGCCGCGTTAGCGGCGGTGGGCGGCGGCCTGTTCGCCGTCGGCCGGCTGTCGCTCGACGCCATCCCCGACCTCTCCGACACGCAGGTGATCGTCTACACCGAGATGCCGGGGCAAGCGCCGCAGGTGGTCGAGGACCAGGTCACCTATCCGCTGACCACGGCGCTGCTCGCCGTGCCGAAAAGCCGGGCGGTGCGCGGCTTCTCCTTCTTCGGCGTGTCGTTCGTCTACGTGATCTTCGAGGACGGCACCGACATCTACTGGGCACGCAGCCGGGTGCTGGAATACCTGAACTCCGGCACCGCGAAGCTGCCGGCCGGGATCAAGCCGGCGCTGGGACCGGACGCCACCGGCGTCGGCTGGGTCTATCAATACGTCGTGCTGGGCGCCAACCGAACCTTGGCCGAGCTGCGCTCGCTGCAGGACTGGTACATCCGCTTCGGGCTGGCCAAGGCGGCCGGCGTCGCCGAAGTGGCGAGCGTCGGCGGCTTCGTGCGGCAGTACAACGTCGTCGTCGATCCGGTGAAGCTGCGCAGCTACGGCGTGCCGCTCAGCCGGGTCATCGACGCCATCCGCGCTTCCAATCGCGAGACCGGAGGCCGCGTCGTCGAGATGGCCGAGGCCGAGTTCATGGTGCGCGGCCGCGGCTATCTGAAGGGCACCGCGGATCTCGAGCAGATCGTGCTCAAGGCCGACGGTCCGGTGCCGGTGCTGCTGCGCGACGTGGCGCGGATCGAGCTCGGGCCCGATGAGCGGCGCGGCGTCACCGAGCTCGACGGCGAAGGCGAGGCGGTGGGCGGCATCGCCTTGCAGCGCTTCGGCCAGAACGCGCTCGACGTCATCGAAAACGTCAAGGCGAAGCTTATCGACATCGCGTCGGGCCTGCCCGAGGGCGTGCGCATCGAGACGGTCTACGACCGCTCCGAGCTGATCCATCGCGCCATCGCCACCTTGCGCACCACCCTGATCGAGGAAAGCCTGGTGGTCGCGGCGGTGTGCCTGGTCTTCCTGCTGCATGTGCGCTCGGCCCTGGTCGCCATCGTCACGCTGCCGGTCGGCGTGCTGATGGCCTTCATCGCCATGCAGGCGCTGGGCATCGGTTCCAACATCATGAGTCTCGGCGGCATCGCCATCGCCATCGGCGCCATGGTCGACGCCGCCATCGTCATGATCGAGAACGCCCACAAGCATCTCGAACGGCTCGAGCCCGGCAAATCGCGCGGCGAAGCCATCGTCGCCGCCGCCGTCGAGGTCGGGCCGGCGCTGTTCTTCAGCCTGCTGGTCATCACCGTGTCGTTCCTGCCGATCTTCGCCCTCGAGGACCAGGAAGGCCGCCTGTTCAAGCCGCTCGCCTGGACCAAGAGCCTGGCGATGGCGGCGTCGGCACTGCTGTCGGTCACCCTGGTGCCGGCGCTGATGATGCTGTTCGTGCGTGGGCGCATTTTGCCGGAGCATAAAAATCCGGTGAACCGGGCGCTGATCTGGCTCTACCGGCCGCTGATCCGGCTGGTGTTGCGCGCGCGGCTGCTCACGATCGGCATCGCTGTCGCCGCACTCGCGGCAACGGCGTGGCCGGCGATGCGGCTGGGGGCGGAGTTCATGCCGAGCCTCGACGAGGGCACGCTGTTCTACATGCCGGTGACCCTGCCGGGCCTTTCGGTCACCAAATCGGCCGAGCTGCTGCAGACCCAGAACAAGATCATCAAGTCGTTTCCCGAAGTGGCCTCGGTGTTCGGCAAGGCGGGCCGCGCCGCGACCGCGACCGATCCGGCGCCGCTCGAAATGTTCGAGACCGTGATCAACCTCAAGCCCAAGGCGCAATGGCGCAGCGGCATGACGATCGACGCGCTGATCGCCGAGCTCGACCGCGCGCTGCAGTTCCCCGGCGTCAGCAACGCCTGGACCATGCCGATCAAGGCACGCATCGACATGCTGGCAACCGGCATCCGCACGCCGGTCGGCGTAAAGCTGCTGGGCCGCGACTATGCCGAGCTGGAGGCCGTCGCCCGCCAGGTCGAGGCGGCGATCCATGGCGTGCCCGGTACGACCTCGGCCCATGCCGAGCGCGTCACCGGCGGCTACTTCCTCGATGTCGTGCCCGATCGCGGCAAGCTCGCCCAGTACGGCGTCATGATCGAGGAGGTGCAGCAGGCGGTGGCGAGCGCGCTGGGCGGCGAGGCCGTGACCACCACCGTCGAGGGCCGCGAGCGCTATTCGGTGAACGTGCGCTATGCGCGCGACTTCCGCTCCGATCCGCGGGCCATCGCAGCCGACGTGCTGGTGCCAACCATGCGCGGCGGCATGCTGCCGCTCGGCCAGCTCGCCGATGTGCGGCTCACTCAAGGGCCGACCACGATCCGCACCGAGAACGCCCAGCTCGCCGTCTATGTCTTCGTCGATTTCCGCGGCCGCGACCTTGCCGGCTACGTCGCCGACGCGCGCAAGGCGGTGCAGGAGAAGGTCGTGTTCCCGCCCGGCACCTATGCCGTGTGGAGCGGCCAGTTCGAGTATCTCGAGCGGGCCGAGGCCAGGCTGAAGATCGTCGTGCCGGCGACGCTGCTGCTGATCTTCGTCCTGCTCTACCTCAATTTCGGCCGCATCGCCGAGACGCTGATCGTGATGCTGTCGCTGCCCTTCGCCCTGGTGGGCGGACTGTGGCTCGTCTGGTGGATGGGCTTCAACATGAGCGTGGCGGCGGCGGTTGGCTTCATTGCCCTGGCGGGCGTCGCGGCCGAGACAGGCGTGGTGATGCTGATCTATCTCGACCACGCGCTGATCGCGCGCCGTGCGCGATGCGCGGACGAGGGCCGCGCCTTCACGCGCGCCGATCTCCACGCCGCGATCATGGAGGGCGCCGTCGACCGGGTGCGGCCCAAGATGATGACGGTGACGGCGATCGCCGCCGGCCTGCTGCCCATCCTGTGGAACGAGGGCACCGGCTCGGAGGTCATGCAACGCATCGCCGTGCCGATGATCGGCGGCATGGCGAGCTCGACGCTCCTCACGCTGCTGGTGATCCCGGCGATCTATGGATTGGTGAAAGGATGGCGGCTTACTGCCGCATCGAAGCCTGTGCTCAATCTCGATCCCCAAAAGGTCGGTTAGGCATCTCTCCCGAAGCGCAGGAGACCAGCCTACCCAGGATCAACGCATATTGGTGAGCGCATCGATCACGCGGCAGTCGACGACACGCCCATTCTTGCAGGCGCGCACCATTCGCTTCAGTTCATCGCGCAGGACGGTGAGGCGACTCAGTCTGCTTTCGACAGCTGAAAGTTGAGCGGAAGCCAGGTCCGACGCGGCCTTGCACGACAGTTCAGGTTTCTCCTGCAGGGCGAGAAGAGCCCGTACGGAAACAAGGTCAAATCCCAGTTCCCGGGCATGGCGGATGAAGGCCAACCGGCCGGCATCGTCTTCGCCGTAGATTCTGCGGCCGTTTGTGGCACGGCGCGCCTTCGGCAATACACCGGCGCGCTCGTAGTAGCGGATCGTCTCGATGTGGACGCCGCTTTGCTTTGAAAGCGCACCGATGGACATCATGGCAACGACCCCTTGTTACTGTAGTTACTACAGGATGTATACTTGTCGACCCCAAAGCAAGGACACCTCTCATGAGCGCAACAACCCTCGAGGGGGCCGTGCGGTACCGGGTAACCGGCATGGATTGCTCTTCCTGCGCCACCAAGATCGAAGGTGCGGCGCGCAAGATACCGGGCGTCGATGATGTCAGGGTGTCGGTTGCCTCGCAGGAAATGACGTTGCGGCTGCAGGACAAGGCCGCGCCGCTGCCGGAGCTCGAGCGGACGATCACCGATTTGGGCTACCAGCTCACGCGGCTGAGCGAGGACGATGACGACGACAGAATTCCTGACCTCTCGCACGTGACACCGGCGTACAAGCGCGCGCTTTGGATCGTCATCCTTCTCAACGTCGGTTATGGCGCCATTGAAATCGTCGGCGGGATCATAGCCGGCTCGCAGTCGTTGAAGGCCGACGCCCTCGACTTCCTCGGCGACGGATTCATATCGTTTCTCGGACTGATCGCCATCGGATGGGGTCTGCGGGCGCGCGCGAAGGCTGCGCTGCTGCAGGGCCTGTTTCTGACCGCGCTCGGCGTCGGCGTCATTGCCTACACCGGATATCGCGTGCTCGTGCTCAATCAGCCGCACGCAGAGCTGATGGGAATATTTGGTGCGATCGCGTTGGCCGTGAACATCGCTGCTGCCCTTGTGCTCATCCCGCATCGCAACGGCGATGCAAATGTCCGCGCCGTTTGGCTCTTCTCCCGCAACGACGCGATCGGTAACGCCGCGGTCGTTGTCGCAGCGGGCCTGGTGTGGTGGACAGGCACGCCGTGGCCGGACCTCGTCGTCGCCGCGGTCATAGCCGCCCTTTTCCTGCAATCGGCATGGTCGATCATTGCAGACGCGCGCTCCGATTTGAGACAGGCCAGGCGCGTTGTATGAGATGGTCGGCGCAAGGGAACGATTCGGCGAGCGCCATCGCAGGCTGCATCGTCGATCAGGTGAGCAAGGGCGCCGCGATTGGGCTTGAGAGGAGTCGTTCATGTCGGTGATCGGCGCCTGCCGCGTATTGGAGCGCGGCATCATCGGGTTCGGTGCGCTTGTCGCCTGGGTCACCCTCATCCCGCTGATCGCCGTCTCGGTCTACGACATGATCGGCCGGCAGTTCTTCCACGTCGGCTCGACCCGACTGCAGGAACTCGAGTGGCACTTCTTCCTCGCCGTGGTGATGCTCGGCCTGGGCTATGCCTATCTGCGCGATGCGCATGTGCGGATCGACATCCTGCGCGACCGCCTGACGCTGCGCACGCGCGCCTGGATCGAGCTGTTCGGCTGCCTGCTGGTCCTAGTGCCGTTTTGCATGCTTCTCATCGTCCATGGCGGCGAGCTCGCGCTGAACTCCTTCGTCACGACGGAACGTGCGCGCGCGCCGCTTGGCCTGCCGATGCGCTGGATCATCAAGTCCACGCTACCGGTGGGCGGCCTCCTTTTGCTGCTGGCCGGCCTGTCCGTCGCCATCCGCAACGCGATGTTCCTCGCTGGGCGCGCGCCAAGCCCGGCGCCGGCCGGCGGAGAGTTGCAACGAGGCTAGCCGACGGCACAGCCGGCGCAGGGGGAGCGCGGTGGATTTCCTGATCGACAACCTCGCACTGTTCATGGTCCTGGCCTTGGCCGTGTTGTTGTTCAGCGGCTATCCCGTGGCGCTTGTTCTCATCGGTGTCGCGCTGGCCTTCGGCTTGATCGGCTGCGCGCTCGGCCAGTTCCCGCTGGTCGCCTTCTTCAACATTCCGCTGCGCATCTACTCGACGCTCGGCGAGAACCTGATCTATCCCGCGGTGCCCATGCTGCTGTTCATGGGCATCGCGCTGGAAAGAAGCGGGATCGGACGGGAGCTGCTGCTCTGCCTGCAGGTGTTGTTGCGTCGCGTGCCCGCCAGCCAGGCAGTCGCCGTGACAGTGATCGGCGTCATCCTGGCACCGTTGGCAGGCCTGGTCGGCGCCTCGGTAGCGACGCTCGCCTATCTCGCGCTCCCAACCATGCTGGAGCGCGGATACAAGAGATCCTTCGCCACCGGCTCGATTGCCGCTGCCGGCACGCTCGGCCTGATCCTGCCGCCGGCGATCATGCTGTATTTCCTCGCCGACGAGCTCGGCGTGTTCATTTCGCAGATGTTTCTTTCGACGATCGTGCCGGGTTTGGTCCTGGTGGCGCTGTACCTTGCCTACTATGTAGGCGCGGCGATTGTCGATCCGCGAATCGCACCCCCGCTCACGGCCTTGCCGACCCGTGGCGCGCTGCGACTCACGATCTATGTCGTGCGGAGCCTGGCCCTTCCGGTGCTGCTGATCGCCATGGTGCTTGGCTCGGTCATTGCCGGACTGGCCACACCGACGCAGTCGGCCTGCGTCGGTGCGGCTGGCGCAATCCTGCTGATGCTGCTCAATCGCAGCTTCTCGCTGCGCGCCATGCATGGGATCGTCGAGAGCACAGCGCTGATGACCGCGATGGTGTTTTTCATCGCCGTCGCCGCCACGGCGTTCTCCTATGTTTTCCGCTACTTCGGCGGCGACACGCTGGTCCTCGAGCTGCTGCGGGGGCTCGGCTTCGGCGACTGGGGCATGCTGCTGACCATGCTGGCGATCATCTTCGTGCTTGGCTTCTTCATCGACTGGATCGAGATCGCCCTCATCACCCTGCCGATCTTCGAGCCAGTGCTGAAGGCGCTCGATTTCTCGGCCTATGTCGGCTCGCCCGAGCTTGCCTCGCTGTGGATCGCCGTGCTGATCGCACTCAACCTGCAAACCTCGTTCCTGACGCCGCCCTTCGGCTTTGCGCTCTTCTTCCTCAAGGGCGCTGCACCACCGAGCGTCGCGCTGCGCGACATCTATCGGGGCATCGTGCCGATCGTCGCGATCCAATTGCTCGGCATCGCGCTGGTTCTGGCCTTGCCCGGCCTTGCGACCTGGCTGCCGATCTGGGCCGCTACGCCGTAACCTACCTCAGGGCCTGCTCCCCGCGTAGCGTCGTCCCTTCGCCAGAGCACGCGATTTCCGTACAGCCCTCTGCGGCCTTTCCGGATTATCGCGGAAGATCGGAGAAAAGCGCGGTAGGCTTCATTGCCTTGGCCGGCGTGGCAGCCGAGACCGGGGTGGTGATGCTGATCTATCTCGACCACGCGCTGATCGCGCGGCGCGCCCGATGCGCCGAAGAGGGCCGCGCCTTTACACGCGCCGATCTCCATGCCGCGATCATGGAGGGCGCCGTCGAGCGCGTACGGCCCAAGATGATGACGGTGACGACGATTGCCGCCGGCTTGTTGCCGATCCTGTGGAACGAGGGTACCGGCTCGGAGGTCATGCAACGCATCGCTGTGCCGATGATCGGCGGCATGGCGAGCTCGACGGTGCTAACGCTGCTGGTGATTCCCGCGATCTATGGATTGGTGAAGGGATGGCGGCTTGCGGCCTCATGGAAGCCCGTACCCGATGCCGATGCCCAAACGCCGGCCGGACTTCTCTCTCGGACCAGCGGTAGTGATCCGGGCTGATCGGCCGCCTTTGACAGGCAGCCCACCCGTGCCATGTTCAGCTATGACTGAGAAAACATTGGTGATGGCGTCCACCATAACGTGCCCGACATGCGGGCATCGTGAGACCGAAACCATGCCGACCGATGCATGCCAATTCTTCTATGACTGCAAAGGATGCACGGCAGTGCTGCGGCCGAAAGCCGGCGACTGTTGTGTGTTCTGTTCCTATGGCGACGCAGCGTGTTCGCCCGTTCAGCAATCCGGAAAATCCTGCTGCTGATGCTCGAACTGTGCCACGATCGGACTAGCGTCGTGGTACGGCTCAAGGCGGTGCGGGCGGCTTCACGATGAACGCCGCTGCGCCACAGGCCAGACTGAGCGCCCCCGATCCGATCAACGCGTAGGTATAGTTTCCCGTCCAGTCGATGCTTGCGGCGAAGGGCAGCGGCCCGAAGGCCGCGCCGCTCACCCCGAACAGCGATGCTGTGCCGCGGATTGCCCCGAGGTTGTCGCGTCCAAAATACTGGGCATAACCCGCTGCGGAGATAGCTTGCTGCGAGCCGTAGGCAGCGCCGACGCATAGGGCGTACATCCAGCTAATGACGATGCCGCTTCCGACGGCTGGCAGCAGGGACGCCGCCGCCAGCGCAGCCATTGAAAACGGGACCAGGCGTCGGGGCTCGTAGTGATCGACCAAAGCTCCCGTGCCGAGCGTCGTTGTGACCTGAACAGCCGCAAGCGCCGACAGAAGCACAAGTGCGGCGCCGCGCTCGATGCCGGTGCCGAGCATGATCGAGAAGTGATTGAGCAAGAGCGCGGTACCAATGGCATTGGTGAGGAAGCCGACAGCGCTCAGCAGCCAGAAGACGCCCGTGCCAAGCGCCTCCTTGCGGGTGAACGAGGGCTCCTCCAGCGTGCGTCCGGCGACGGGCGGCAGTCCTGCATCGGGGCGTAGCCCGAGTGTTTCCGGCCGGCCTCTGAACACGAGTGCCGCCACTGGCAAGATCGTCATGGCGACAAGCAGGGCGAGTGCCACGTAAGCACCGCGCCAGCCGTATTGCGCTATCAAAAAGTCGATCAGCGGCGGGAAGACCATCGAGCCCGCCGCGACACCCAGGCTGGCAGCCGCAGCGGCGATGCCGCGACGCTGGACGAACCAGAGATTGACGACGTAGCCGCTCACCAGGCTAAGGCCGCTGATGGCGGTACCGCGCAGCATCGCAAAGCCGATCAGCAGCATCAGCTCCGAACGGACCATCGCCATGTACGCACACGCCAGGGCGAGTGCCGCGGCGATGATCGTTGCCGTGATGCGTGGTCCGCGCTTGTCGATCCAGCGACCCACCAGGGGTGCCGGCAGGATGCCCGCTAGCGTTCCCGCCGAGTAGGCGACGGAAGCCCATGTGCGCGAGATGCCAAGCTCTTGCGTAACGGGGTCGAAGAACACCGATACCCCGGCCGTCTGACCCGGCAGCGTCATGAACGAGCCGAGCGTGCCGGCCGCCAGAATTATCCAGCCGTAGTGAATCGGAAGACGTTTGATCAGATGAGCCCCCTCGCGCACTTGTAGCACACAGGCGGCCGGATTATTCCGCGTCGTGCGCCGCCGTCGGGGGCCGCCCGATCGTGCGCAGGGCGCAGCTAGTGGCAGCCCGTTCAAGTCGTCCGCCCGGTAACAACGGCGGCCCAGTGAGGGGAGACGGGGCTGCCTCTCGCACCTCAAGGCGTGTGAAGAGTTTCCAGCAACGGGCAGGCCGGCAGAGTGCCGTCCGTGCAAGCACTGACCAGGTCGGCCAAAGCCTGCTCCATGCGACGCAAGTCGCCGAGCTTTGCTCGGACGTCGGACAAATGCGTGGCCGCAATGTCTCGTACGCGGCGGCAAGACCGGGATTTGCCGTCTGCCAGATCGAGAAGACGCCGAACGTCGTCGAGCGAAAAGCCGAGGTCCCGGGCGCGACGAATGAAGGCAAGTCGCTCGACATCGGGCGCACCATAGGATCGGTATCCCCCTGACGTGCGACGCGCCTTGGACAACAAGCCGATACGTTCGTAGTAACGGACAGTCTCGACCTTCACGCCAGATTGGCTCGAAAGCCGACCGATCGGAAAATTCTGCGAGGCCGTCATGGTCTCACGCTCCTGTGATCCAGAAGGGCTTGAGCCTGTAGTCGCTACAGGGTGCAGGATCACCGTATGGTGACGCAAGCCAAAGAGCAGTTTGATAAAATGGCGCAGACGGGCACAGGGCGCGGCGCAGCCAAGGCCGTGTTTGCCGCGGGCGGCCTCCTGGCGGCCTTCGGCGTGGCTTCGTGCTGCGCTCTTCCCTTCGCTCTATCTGTACTGGGCATCAGCGCTGCATCTCTTGTCGGTATTGGCTACTTTGCGGCGCAGTTTCAGCAAGAGCTGTTCTATGCGGCGACGGCTTGTCTGGCTGCTACTGCCTGGCTGATGTTTCGTCGTCGGAGAGCCCCGACGTGCGCGCCTTCTGGTGGGCGCGCCAACTCCGTGTTGGACTGGGGCAGCAAGCTCGCCGTCCTTCTCGCCATTGGCCTGCTTGCCCTGACTTTCTGGATCGAGCCGCCTCTATGAACGTCATCTTGCAATCAACGCTGACCTGTCCCGAGTGCGGGACCGCGAAAGTGGAGTCCATGCCCACGAACGCTTGCCAGTACTTCCATGAGTGCTCGAGCTGCAAGACGCTGCTCAAGCCAAAGCGGGGTGACTGTTGCGTCTTTTGTTCCTTCGGGTCTGTCCCATGCCCGCCGATCCAGGAAGGCAAACGCGACGACTGCTGCACCCGATGATAGGGGAGAAAGCCGATGGATCCGACAGCCAGGCCATCCGAACTCTCGGTTGAGATAAGACCGGGCGTTCGTCGGCCAGACTGGTCGGCCATCACCGAACCGCAGGCTCGCCGAGCTCTTGCGGGGCGCCTTGCTTCTCGTGCGGGCCTGCTGAATCGATGGGCGGTGAAACTGGGTGATGATGAAGATCTGTTGTGGCGCACGATTCTATGGCTCTATGTCGAGCTTGGATGCGCGCCGACGCGAACCGAAATGGCTGCCAGAACCGGCGTACCGGACGCCCGTCTCTCGACTCTGCTCGCAAGCCTCAGGTCGCATGACCTGATTGACCTCGATGACGTCACCGGGGAAGTGATGCTTGCCTACCCCTTCACCGAAGCGGCCACTGGCCACCGAATCCATTTCGGCAAGCACACCCTGAACGCTCTCTGCGCCATCGACGCACTTGGCGTGGCGGCCATGTACCGAAGGGGCATCTCGATCTCGTCGCGGTGCCATCAATGCGGCTCGCCTATCCACGTAGAGACCCGTGCACAAGGCGAGAGGTTGAGGAGCACTCAGCCGCGCGGCGCGGTCGTCTGGTACGACTTTGCTTACGACGGTAGTGCCGCTTCCTCGTGTTGCCCGGCAATCGCATTCTTCTGCTCCGAAGAGCACCGACGCGAGTGGTGCGGAACTCAGTCGCCCCCTCGGGCCGGGATCGATCTGACGATGGGCGAAGCCACGCAAGTTGGCAGCGCCATCTTTGGACCGATCCTGATGCCGGGGTAACAATCGGGGAACTGTGAGATGCCGAGGGTCATGGCTTCATGGCCGCGACCGGATTGGACGAAAGCTGTCCAATCAATTCGCGATTAGGTACTTGCCAAACCCAACACAATAGCCAGTAGGCTTACTGTCTCTTCAGCACCGTGTATGAAAAGCGCTGCTCGGACCCCCATGGTGTCTTGTGGGTCTCATTCGCATGAGCAGTGAGCGCGAAGGCCAAGCCCAGCCGAGAAGCCAAAGTTTCTGGGCTGTACCGTTGCACGGGGAGGCCGCTGCATTTATCGGGACCGTCAAGCGCAAAGGTCGCCATGACTACTGTGGCGCCGGGCGCGGTTCCGGCGGTCAGTGCGGCGATGTACGCATCTTGTTGCGCTCGTTCGGTGAGAAAGTGAAACACCGCGCGGTCGTGCCAAATGTCCCAGGTCCGCGCCGGCTTCCACTGCGTGATATCGGCAACGATCCATCCGACCCGGTCGCCCGCACTGCCGAGGCGCACTTTCGACCGGTCAAGCGCCGGCTCGGCAATGTCCAGGACCGTAACGTCGCCAAAGCCTCGGGCCAGAAGATCATCGACCAGGGTCGCCGCGCCGCCTCCCACGTCGATCACCGACGCCTCGCGGTCGGGAGACGCCGAATCGATCAACTCCAGCGACCGTATCGAGTGCGGCTGGAACCAGCTCACGGCGGTTTCTGCCTTGGTAACATAGACGTTGTCCCAATAGCTGCGCGAGCCGCCCATGGGTGCCTCCTCAATCCGGCGACACGCGCCAGAAGCAGATGATGGCAGATTTCTAGCCCAGTTTACCGAGGCGCAGCCAGCGCCCCTTCTGCGCGGGTTCTGCTGGCGGCTTCACGACGGCCTTTAGCCGGGCCTCCCAGCGCTTCTCGTCCTCATCTACTTCGGCAGCGCGAGCGGCCTCGATGAAGGGTTGCTTAGGGGATTAAACTGAATCGATTGGACAGACGCTCTCCAATCACCAATCACTTTGGACGACAATCGATGCCCTCACCGAGCTACCTGGGGCGCGCCGTTTCCGTTGACGACGGGCTGTATGGGACAGGGGTGCCTACCGATAGGATTCCGCCAGCCTAGTTCATACGCTTGATCTCGGAGTAAGCGCCCGTTGTCTTGAGCGTGATTGTCACGTTCCTGGTACTGCGGTTGCGCCAGAACCAGCCATGACTGCCGTCATACATTGCCATCAGAGTCCCGGAATCGGAGGCGACGTCGCGGCCCTTCTTGTAGCTGGTCTCCTTGCCGCCGCCCTTGGGCGAGGCATGCAAATCGTAGTTCACGCTGCCACCGTCGGTCTTCCACGAATACTCGACGACGGCGCCGCGCGTCATCGTGAGCTTGTACTCGACGCCCTCGTTGGGTTTCAGGGTGACGACGGTCTCGTCGGTCTTGCCGCCGGGCGCGGGCTGCGCCACGGATTTGTTGGGCGTTTTGTTGGCGGGCGCGGCCTCGTCGTCGTCGTGGGGATGCGCCAGCGCCGGCGACACCAGCAGGCCGCCGATGATGTCGCCCAGGCTCGAGCGCCGGTCGGGCGCCGCCGGTGCAGGCGCCGGCTGCCGGTCGCGCTGGCGGTCGGCTTCGGCCTCGATCGCAAGCTGCTTCTTGATCTCGCCCATCTGCGTGAGCTGCAGCGCGCGCCCCACGCCAGTGGGGTCGATCGCATATTCGGCGGGCAGCACGATCGTGACCAGGATGACGGAAGCCGCGACGATGGCGATCGCGGTCGACTTCAGGAGCTGGCGGGTGCTCGGCAGCTCGGCGCGGGTCGGAATCTCGGCATTGAACATGGCGGGACCTCAGGCGCGGTTGATGAAGAAGCCGGTGAGCTGGTAGCCGATCAGCACGAAGCCGGCGGTCATGATGGCGACGTTGGCGGCATAGGCATGCCGCCAGAAACCGATGGTCCGGCGCCAGAAGCCCATGACGATCAGGATGGCGGTCAGCGCCAGAAGCTGGCCGATCTCGACGCCGACGTTGAAGGCCAGCAGGTTCGGCACCAGCCCGTCCGGCGAGATCTCGTAGTCGATGATCTTGGTCGACAGGCCGAAGCCGTGGAAGAAACCGAACACCAGCGTCGCCAGCTTGGTGTTGGGCTGGAAGCCGAACCACCTCTGGTAGGCGCCCAAATTGTCGAGCGCCTTGTAGACCACCGACAGGCCGATGACGGCGTCGATCAGGTGACTGTTGAGGCCGACATTGAAATAGACGCCGAGCAGCATCGTGGTCGAGTGGCCGAGCGCGAACAGGCTGACATAGAGGGCGAGATGGTTCAGCCGATAGAGGAAGAACACCACACCGAGCAGGAACAGGATGTGGTCGTAGCCGGTCACCATGTGCTTGGCGCCGAGATAGATGAACGGCAGCAAATACGCCCCGGAGATTTCCTGGATGTAGCCCTTGTCGCCCTCGGCGACGGCGTGGGCCAGGGCGGCGTTGGCGAGAAAAAGCGCCGGCAACAGGCTCCCGGCACGGAGCGCCAGCTTACGAGGGGCCAGTCCAACTGCAATCATCGATCTTGCTATATCCCCTCCAGGGGGATAGGTCTAGTGACCACGGGGTGACACCATGAGTGGCAAGCACGAGACCCATGGCGATATCGTCAAGCGCCTGAAGCGCAGCAACGGTCATTTGCGCGGCGTCATCGAGATGATCGAGCAGGGGCGGTCGTGTCTCGACATCGCCCAGCAGCTCCACGCCGTCGAGAAGGCGATCAGCGAAGCCAAGAAGACACTCATTCGCGATCACCTCGATCATTGCCTGGAGGAGACGGTCGGCCC
This sequence comes from Reyranella sp., assembly GCF_044224635.1. Lineage (GTDB taxonomy): Bacteria > Pseudomonadota > Alphaproteobacteria > Reyranellales > Reyranellaceae > Reyranella. The sequence continues at coordinate 209,103 of NZ_JBGAKA010000002.1, forward strand.
GTTGCCCAAGGCGGAGCGTCGCTCGATCGACGAGTTCAAGGAAATCACCCGCTACCTCTAGGCCCATGCCTTCATTCGCTGACCTCCTGCAACAGGGCGCCGGCAACGCCTGGCTGTTCGTGCCGAGTGCGATCGTGCTGGGCGCACTGCATGGCCTCGAGCCGGGCCATTCCAAGACCATGATGGCGGCGTTCATCGTCGCGATCCGAGGCACGATCGGCCAGGCGACCCTGCTCGGCCTGTCGGCGACAGTCTCGCACACGGCGGTCGTCTGGGTGGTTGCGCTGATCGGACTCTATCTCGGCTCGCACTGGAACCCCGAGACCAGTGAACCCTACTTTCAGATCGTTTCGGCAATGCTGATCGTCGGCGTCGCGGTGTGGATGCTGGCCCGTACCTGGCGCGACCAGCAGCGCGAGAAGCAGGCGGCGACGCACCAGCACCACGCGCACGACGAACACGCGCACCACGACCCTGCTCACCACGACCAGGATCATCAGCATCAGCATCAGCATCAGCATCAGCATCAGCATCAGCATCAGCATCAGCATCAGCATCAGCATCGGCATCACGATCATGGTCTCGACGTCGGCACGCCCGGCTTTCAGGACGAGCACGAGAAGGCGCATGCCTCCGACATTCGCCGCCGCTTCGCCGACCGCAACGTCACGACCGGCCAGATCGTCGTCTTCGGGCTGACCGGCGGGCTGATCCCGTGCCCGGCGGCCATCACCGTGCTGTTGCTCTGCCTGCAGCTTCGCGAGGTCACGCTGGGCGTCGCCCTCGTCCTCTGCTTCAGCATCGGGCTCGCCGCCGTGATGGTGGCAGCCGGCGCCGTGGCCGCTGTCGGCGTGCGGCATGTCGGCCGCCGATGGAGCGGCTTTGAGACGTTGGCGCGCCGCGCACCGTACTTCTCGGGCGTGTTGATTGTCGGCGTCGGACTCTATGTCGGTTGGCAGGGACTCAGCCACATCCTGTGAGGCGATGGACACGATCCAGTCGATCATTCAGGCGCTGCTGACCGGTCTCGACGACCTGCATGCCGGCGTCTGCGGCGCCGCCACGGCCGCGCTGGGGCGGGCCTCCGCGATCTCGCCGCCGCGCCCGTTGCCATCGCTCTCGCCTTTGCCTTGCGCATGGTCCACGCGCTGATGCCCGGTCAAGGCAAGACCGTGTTCTTTTCCTACTTCCTGGGCAACGGCGCACGGATCACGACGGGCATTGCCATGGTGCTCAAGATCGCCGTCCTTCATGTCGGCACGGCAGTCCTGCTGCTGGTGGTGGGTGCGGCAGTCGTCCGCTTCGGCCGCCTGCAGGGTAGCCGCCGCGCCCTCGAAATCGGCAGCCATGCCGCCGTGGCCCTGATAGGCGCTTGGCTGCTTTATCGCGCCCTTGCCCGCCGCGGCGAAGACAGTCGAGACGACGGCGCGGCGGATGGTGGTCATCATCACGAGCGCGGCGGCATCCTCGCCTACGCCGTCGGGCTGCTGCCTTGCCCACTCACCATAATTTCTCATGAACTATGCGCTGGTGAAGGAAGCGGTGCTGGGGCGATTGCTTCTCGTCGCTGTCATGGCGGCAGGCATCGCCGTCACCATGAGCCGTAAAGCCGCTCGGCCGGGACTATGCCGAGCTGGAGGCCGTCGCCCGCAGGTCGAGGCGGCGATCCATGGCGGCACGACCGCGGCCCATGCCGAGCGCGTGACCGGCGGCTATTTCCGCGATGTCGTGCCCGATCGCGGCAAGCTCGCCCAGTACGGCGTCATGATCGAGGACGTCCAGCAGGCGGTGGCGAGCGCGCTGGGCGGCGAGGCCGTGACCACCACCGTCGAGGGCCGCGAGCGCTTTCGATGCCTCGACGCTGCGCACGTAGTGCGCGACGTGGCACATACGGCGGCACTCTCCTTGGGTAAGCTTATGATCGCCCACACGCCGGCAGAAAATATCGGAAGCATCGACCGCCATCGGACTGTCGAGATAGATAGGGATCTGCGGGAATGGCGCCTCGCGCCTTCAGCTGGTCGAGGTAGTAGAGCAGCGACTGCGCTCGGCCCACAGCGAAGGCTGGAATGACAACCGTACCGCCGCGCGCTGCTGTCTTAGTGACAATGTCGGCAAGCCGCTTCTCGGCGCTTGCCGCCTCATGTCGTCGATCGCCGTAAGTGGATTCAACGACGACGTAATCGCTCTGCGGAAAGCGTGCCGGCTCAAGCATCACCGGATCATGCGGCCGGCCGAGGTCGCCGCTGAACAGGACCGAGACCGTGCCATCGCCGATGCGAACCATGGCAGCTCCCAGGATTTGCCCAGTCGCCCGGAATTCCCCTTTCGCCCCATCGACAAGCGCAAACGACTTGTCGTAGGCGACCGGCTACAGATACCTCAGGGCAGCGCGCACCCCATCGGGGGATAAGGTAGTTGATTTGGCTCAAGGTTCATCGTGTCTTGCATGCGCTAAAGGATTAGTTCGAAATGGATCTTCTCCGTTGGTCTGCCAGATATTGATGCTCATCGATCAGGAAGGCTGGAAGGATGCACGTTACCTTTCTTGGCGGCGTAGGAACCGTTACGGGGTCGAAGTTCCTGGTACAAGTAGGTCGTCGCCGACTCCTCCTGGATTGTGGACTGTTCCAAGGCTTTAAGCAGTTGCGACTGCAGAACTGGGAACCACTGCCCGTCGATCCACGAACGATCGATACAGTCGTTCTCACCCACGCGCACCTCGACCACTCAGGATATTTGCCTCTTCTCGTCCGCAATGGATTCGCGGGGCGAGTTGTCTGTACCGCTGCGACACGCGACTTGTGTGGCATCCTATTGCCCGATTCCGGCCATCTCGAAGAACGGGAGGCAGAGTTCGCTAATCGGCACGGCTTCTCGAAGCATCGCCCTGCACTTCCGCTCTATACCGAAGCCGATGCACGGATCGCCCTTGAGCAGTTCGCACCGATCGACTTCGACCAAGTACACGATCTCGGCGATGGTACGACCCTAACTTTTCACTATGCCGGTCACATTCTTGGGGCCGCGATTGTCCGGCTCATCCATCAGGGCACCACTATCGTATCCTCCGGCGATCTGGGGCGACCCAACGATCCCGTCATGCGCGAACCGGCTACGATCGTCGGCGCCGACTATCTTGTCGTAGAATCGACCTACGGCAACAGGACACACGAATCGAAGGACCCGCAGGACGTGCTTGCCGATGTCATCACCCGCACTGCCGCGCGTGGCGGTACCGTCCTTATTCCAGCCTTCGCTGTTGGCCGTGCACAGACGCTCCTCTACCATTTGCATGTGTTGAAGTCGGCACGCCGCATCCCCGATTTGCCGATCTTCCTGGACAGTCCCATGGCCATTGATGCCGGCGAGATCTTCCACGAGCATCGCCTGGATCACCGACTCAGCATCTCGGAATGCCGTGCTGTTTGCGGCTTGGCGCGCAATACGCGCAGCGTCGAGGAATCGAAAGCGATCGACCTCAATCACGTGCCGGCAATTGTCATTTCGGCAAGTGGCATGGCGACCGGTGGCCGGGTACTGCATCACCTCAAGGTCTTCGCGCCGGACTCGCGCAACACGGTGCTGTTCGCCGGATTCCAGGCGGGCGGAACGCGTGGCTCGGCGATGGTCGGCGGAACCTCCGAGGTCAAGATCCACGGGAGTTACATACCCATTCGAGCCGAGGTCATGAATCTCGACATGCTCTCCGCTCACGCGGATGCGCACGAGATCATGGGCTGGCTCAAGGCATTCGACCAACCTCCGCGTATGACTTTCGTGACGCATGGAGAGCCGGCGGCCGCTGACGCATTGCGGCACCGGATCGAGGAGGAGCTGGGCTGGTCTTGCCGGGTTCCGGCCTACCGTGACGAGGTCGAGCTGAGCCGATCGCGGACGCTCACATGACCGTCATGCCGGTAGGACCGAAGGCTACGCATCATGCCCTGCGCCTGCGTCGTCTCGGAATCGATACCCACCAAGAGGCGGTCGTTTATATGAGAGCGGATTGCGATGTCTGCCGCGCGGAAGGTCTCATGGCGCAGGCTCGGGTCGGCGTCTCTCTCGGCAGGCAGTCGATCATCGCCACGCTTCACCACATCAACGGCGACCTGCTGCGGCCCGATGAAGCTGGACTTTCCGAAGTGGCATGGCTTGCCCTCCGCGCACATGACGGAGATGTGATCTCGGTTCAGCACCCGCCAACCCTCGACTCGTTGAGCCATGTCCGCTCCAAGGTTTACGGGAACAGTCTCGATAACGCTGCGTTCGCTGCGATCATGGGCGACGTTGCGGCCGGCCGGTACGACGACGTGCACCTCGCGTCTTTCGTTACCGCTTGCGCTGGCGCAAATCTGCGACGCGACGAGGTGATCGGTCTTACTAAAGCGATGATCGATGTCGGCGACCGCATCGATTGGGGACGATCGCCGATTGCCGACAAGCACTGCATCGGTGGACTGCCGGGCAACCGGACATCGCCGATCGTGGTAGCGATCGTCGCGGCAAGCGGCGTGACGATACCCAAGACGTCGTCGCGGGCCATAACCTCCCCGTCAGGCACCGCGGACACGATGGAAACCCTGGCCCCCGTCGATCTCGACGAGGTGGCCATGCGCAAGGTCGTCGATCGCGAAGGCGGCTGCGTGGTCTGGGGTGGAGCTGTCCGGCTCAGTCCGGCGGATGACATCCTGATCCGTGTCGAGCGCGCCCTCGATCTGGACAGCGAGGGCCAGTTGGTGGCTTCGGTCCTTTCCAAGAAGGCCGCGGCCGGTGCAACCCACCTCGTGCTGGACGTGCCGGTCGGCCCCACCGCGAAGGCGCGCACGCAGCAGGCTGCGGAAGGTCTGGGCGAGCGGCTTCTCGACGTGGCGCAGATCCTGGGCATCGCGGCAAAAATCCTGGTGACGGATGGCGCGCAGCCCGTCGGGCGCGGCATCGGCCCTGCCCTTGAAGCCCGCGACGTCTTGGCCGTCTTACGCAACGATCTCGCCGCGCCGGCCGACCTGCGGGCGCGTGCCCTCCGTATTGCCGGGGCGCTGCTCGAGCTCACCGCAAGCGCGAAGCCGGGCACGGGCGAAGCGGCGGCCACGGCCATACTCGAATGTGGCGGCGCCTGGCGGAAGTTCCAGGCCATTTGCGAGGCGCAAGGCGGCATGCGGGTGCCTGGGCGAGCAAGACACACGCATGGGATCACCGCCGCGTCTGCCGGCTGGATTAAATCGATCGACAACCGGCTCCTGTCCCGCGCGGCCAAGGTCGCTGGCGCCCCTGACGACAAGACGGCCGGGCTAGAGCTTCACGTTCGGCTGGGCGAGCCCGTCCAGCGTGGTCAGCCGCTCTTTACGTTGCACTCCGAGACTCGAGGCGAACTCGCCTACGCTCTCGATTATGTGATTCCGCGACCGGGCATCATTCAGATCGAACCGCTGGATATCGTCCGGGGCAACGCCAGGCCATGAAACCGATTCTGCTGGCCCTGCCGGGGGCCGAGCTGACCGCTCGACGGCTGGCGCACGCGTTGGGAGCCGCACTTGGAGTTGTCGAGTGGAGGCACTTTCCCGACGGTGAATCCTACGTGCGCGTCAAAACCAGGCTCGCAAACCGGAAGGTGGTCGTGGTTGCCGAGCTTGACCGGCCGGACGACAAGTTCCTGCCCTTGCTGTTTCTCGCTTCGGCCGCCCACGACCTAGGCGCCCGCGCCGTCGGCCTCGTTTGTCCCTACCTGCCGTATATGCGCCAGGACAAGCAGTTCATGAGCGGAGAGGCGGTTACGTCGACCTATTTCGCAAGATCCATTAGCGCGGCTTTTGACTGGCTCGTGACGGTCGATCCTCATCTGCATCGTCGCAAGAGCTTGTCGGAAATCTACGTGATTCCCTCGGTGGCCGTGCATGCGACACCGCTGATTGCGGCATGGATCCATGATCACGTGCAGAGGCCTGTTCTAGTCGGCCCGGACGGCGAGAGCGCGCAATGGGTCGCCGCTGTTGCCCTGCAGGTCGACGCCCCGTACACGGTACTGCGGAAGCGCCGCCTGGGGGACAGATCGGTGAAGGTGTCTCCGTTGAATTTCGTCGGACGTGGGAAGCCCACGCCGATCGTAATCGACGACATCGTATCCACGGGCGGCACGATGATCGAGACGGTAAAGCAGATCCGCTCCCAAGGCGGTGCGTCACCCGTGTGCATCGCCGTTCATCCCCTCTTTGTAGGCGAGTCCTACAGGGAATTGCGGCGGGCCGGAGCCAGCCGCATCGTCAGCAGCAACACCATCCGCCACCGCTCCAATACCATGGACGTGACGGAACTGCTGGCAACCGCCATCGCCTCGCAGCTCAAAGGCGTACAAGGTCGCTCCCACAAATGGGACGCTTCCAAGACCTGACAAGGCCGAACCTTGAAATCACCACACGATTTGGCCGCCCCAAAGCTCACCTCCGAGACGAGTTCGTCGGAGTCCCCATTTCCATTCTTGCGCCGCGTAGCTCTTAGGCTCCGGAACGTCTTCGCGGAATTCCCGCAGATAGCGAACGCAAATCCATTGAGGGTGGCAAGCGTCGCTACTTGGCCAACAGTCCAGCTTTCGCCCGCTGGTTGTCATAAACAATTACCACGTCAGAATCCGGTACCGCATAGTGCTGGTCGCTCTCAGGACAGCTGATACGCGAGAGAATATCGCGTATGACATTCAGACGAGTACGACGCTTGTCGTCAGCGCGAATCACAATCCACGGCGACAACGGCCTCGATGTACGCTCAAGCATTTCGTTGCGAGCTTCACTATACTCGTTCCAGTACTTGAGGGCGACTCTATCGACCGGACTGACCTTCCATTGCTTCAGCGGATCGGTCCGGCGGTCACGCAAGCGCTTACCTTGCTCCTTCTTGCTGATATCCAGGTAATACTTGATGATCTGAATACCAGCTTCAGCGAGCATGTACTCGAATGGCAACACTGCCGCGAAGAAGGCTTCATACTCGGCACTGCTGCAGAACCCCATTACCCGTTCAACGCCGGCACGATTGTACCAGCTACGATTGAACAGGACCATTTCACCAGTCGCCGGCAAGTAGGATGCATACCGCTGAAAGTACCACGATGCCTGGTCACGGTCGGAGGGTTTGCCGAGTGCAACGACGCGGGTCTCGCGCGGACTCAAATGTTCAACGATGCGCTTGATCGTACCGTCCTTCCCGCTGGCATCTCGACCCTCGAACAAGATGAGCACTTTGTGTCCGTGTTCAATGACGTGTCTCTGAATTTTGACGAGCTCAATTTGCAGGGTACGAAGAGTGGCGTCGTAGCTGGCATCGCCATGCTGCTCAGCAAGGTCATCGTGGTCACTTCTGTTCTTACTCATCGGAAAGGTCATTTCTCGTATAAGCGCGACGTTACGGCGACGAGGCTTGAGCTTTGCACCCCAACGGCCATCAGCCAGAATTCACGAGGTCACGCAGCCGTGCCATATTCAAGCCGTGGCTACGTTCGGAGCAAGACGTTTGGCCCGTTTCCATTTCCATTCCTCCACCGCGCAGAACAGGCAGGGCGCGATAAACGTTCCGACAAGACCAGCGACGATCATGCCGCCGACCGACGGTATGGCCATCGGCTGCATCAAGTCAGAGCCGCGTCCAGTCGCCCAGAAGATTGGCAACAGGCCGAAGATTGTCGTTGAGATCGTCATCAAGGACGCCCGAATGCGCTGCAGGCCGGCGCGCACGACGGCCGCACGAAGCTCTTCCACCGAGGCGAACGTTTCCTTGTCGAAGATATTCTCCAGATAGGTCGCCAAGATCACGCCGTCATCGTCCACCACGCCGAAGAGCACGAGAAAGCCGACCCATACGGCGATGGAGAGATTTGCGCCCCACAGCGCCAGCATGATGAACCCACCTGCGGCGGCGACGAGAATGCTGAAGGCGATAATGGGCGCGATCCACCAGCGCTCGAAGCCGATATACAGCATCACGAACATGATGAAGAGGCAGAGCGGAACAAGAATGCGCATCCGTTTGGTTGCACGGACCTGATTCTCGAATTGACCGCTCCATTCCCAGTAATAGCCCGGTGGCAGCGTGAGCCGGCCATCCCGCAGCGCGGCCTGGAGTGCGGCTTCGGCGTCTTCGACTACACTCACCTCATCCCTGTCCCGCGTGTTCATCGTGACATAGCCTACGAGCAGGCCGCGCTCGCCCTTGATGTCTTGCGGTCCCAGGACGCTCCTGATGGTCACCACCTGCACGAGGGGAATGTGAGCACCGCTGGACGTGGGTACCAGGATCCTTTCCAGCTCGGGAACATCTTCGCGGTACTCTCGCAGATAGCGTACGCGAATCGGATAGCGCTCTCGACCCTCGACCGACTCCATGATGTTCGTGCCGCCGATAGCTATCTCGATGATGTCCTGCACGTCGCGGATGTTCACCCCGTAGCGGGCCATCCTGTCGCGATCGATCTCGAACTCAAGATATGGCTTGCCGACGAGACGGTCGGCGACGATATCGGTCGCACCTGGCACTTCCTTGAGCAACTGCTCGATCTGCAGGCCGATGCGCTCGATCTGCCTGAGATCGCTTCCGAAGATCTTCACCCCCATCATCGCCCGGAAACCGGTGGTCAGCATGACGAGGCGGGTCTGGATCGGCTGCAGGAACGTCGGCAGCACACCCGGAATTGCCGTCTTCTCCTGGAGCTCGCCGAGGATTTCGCTTTTTGTGATGCGACGGTGCTCGGGCCAGACCCAGGCAAGGCCGGCTTTGAACCAGCCCGGCCAGTCCGAGAACCAACGTTTCACCGGTATCTGCCGCCATTCCGACTCGGGCTTGAGTACGATGATGCTTTCGATCATGCCGATGGCCGCCGGATCGAGCGCCGTGTCGGCGCGACCCAGCTTCCCGACAACCGACGCCACTTCGGGCACGGTTTCGATCGCCATATCCTGCCGGGCATTCACTTCCAGTGCCGGGCCGAGGCCGGCTTGCGGCAGCAACGTCGGCATGTAGAGGAACGCGCCTTCGTCGAGGGGCGGAATGAATTCGCGGCCGATGCCCGGAAGTATCCTGCGCTCCTGCACGATTTGGACGCCACGTGCCGCCTCGGCGTCGCTCTCCCTGGGATCTGCCTGCCGCCACTGGATGCGCTGGGAAGTAGAGCCGTCGGCGTGCTTCACCCTCTGCCAGCGGAGTTGGCCGAACTCGATGAGTGGACGCGTCACTGGCTCGGTCGTCTTGACATGCATCGCCTGCTTCAGCTCGGCTGAGGCCTGCTCGCTGGCGAACAGGTTGATGGCCCAACCCAACGGCGCAAGCGTCTTGTCCAGGCCGAGCCAGACGGAGAGGCCGGCGAAGGCGATCGACACCGGTAGAATGAGGAAGGTTTTCTTGTGCGCCAGCACCCAACTCAGGATCGGAACGTAAACGGCGGCGATTCCGCGTGCGACAGGATTTTCCTCGAGTGGCAGGAACCGTTCCTGCGTGACCCGAACGAACGCCAGGGCGACGATCACACCAATGACCGCGGACATCGGCCAGCCGCTGTAGTGCCCATCCGCGGCGACCATCATGACGATGCCATGCACGGCGAGCATCGCAGCGATGCCGAGCGTTGCGGCGATCATCCAGACAGTCCGCCGCGGCAAGGAGATCGGCCGGTACACCAGGTAGCAGACCAGCGGCACTACCGTGAGTGCGATGATGACAGAGGCCCCGATGGCGAATGTCTTCGTGAAGGCCAGCGGGCGGAACAGCAAGCCTTCCTGGCCAATCAGGAAGAACACCGGAATGAACGAAACCAGGGTGTTCGACACCGCTGTGACGATCCCGCCTCCAACTTCCGACGCACCCTCGAAGACCTTTTGAAAGAGGTTCTTGGACTGATCCCCCTTGGCGATGTGACGATAGATGCTTTCCGTCACGATGATACCCATGTCTCCCACGTCGCCTATCGCGATCGCGAGGCCGGCGAGCGACATTATGTTCGCGTCGACGCCGAAGATGTACATCAGGATGAAGCAGATGCCGATAGACAGCGGCAACGTGACGATGACCGAAATTGTGCTGCGTAGATGCAGCATGAAGATGAGGATGACCGCGCTCGCCATCATCACCTCCTCGAGCAACGCTTCCTTCAACGTGTCGATGGTTTGTGTGACGATGTCGGTCCGATCATAGAAGGACACCACCCTCACTTTCGACACGCGCCCGTCTGCGAGTGTCTTCTGCGGCAAGCCGGGCTCCAGTTGCTTGATCTTCTCCTTCAGCCGCTCGATGACCTGCAGCGGGTTCTCGCCGTAGCGCATCATGACGACGCCGCCGACGGCCTCAGCGCCACCTTTGTCGAGCGCGCCACGGCGAAATTCAGGTCCGATGGTCACGTTTGCGACGTGCTTGACCTGGATCGGCGTACCTTTCTCCTGGCGTATGACAACTTTTTCCAGGTCCTCGACCGTCTTGATGAAACCGACGCCGCGGATGAAAAACTCAATGCCGTTCTTCTCTAGCACTTTCGCGCCGACATCGATGTTCGATCGCCGTACGGCGTCATAGACGTCGATGAGCGTGACCCTGTGGGCTCGCAGCTTGTCGGGATGAACGTCGATCTGGTACTGCCGCACATACCCGCCAATGCTGGCGACCTCGCTGACGCCTTCGACGGAATTGAGCTGGTAGCGAAGATACCAATCCTGAATGGAACGCAACTCGGCGAGATCGAATCCCTCCCCCTCGACCGTGTACCAGTAGACTTGACCCAGCGCCGTGGCGTCGGGCCCGAGCACCGGTGTCACGCCGCTCGGCAGGCGTTGCTGGGCAACGTTTATTCGTTCGAGCACGCGCGATCGAGCCCAGTAGTAGTCCACGTCGTCCTTGAAGATGACGAAGACCATGGCGAAGCCGAAACCCGACATCGACCTGATGGACTTGACCCCCGGAGTACCCGTGAGGCTCGTGGTCAACGGATAGGTGACCTGGTTGTCGACATCCTGGGGAGAGCGTCCTGACCAGTCCGCGAAGACGATGACCTGTTTCTCGCCGATGTCGGGGATTGCATCGACGCTCATGTTGAGGATCGCGTAGTAGCTGGCCCCTAGGATCGCCAAGACGGCGAGTGCCACCAGAAACGCGTGCCCGAGCGACCAGCGGATCAGAGCGTTGATCATGGACGGGTGTGCTGCTGATGCTGCGGATCCCCTGATCCGGTTGCGGGGGGAAAGACTGGACTGAGGGGTGTCGCGGGCGCGACATTTCCTGTCCTCTCGGAAGATGGAGCGTCATGCGCGTGACTTGCGGCAGGCCCCTGTCCTGCCTTGTAGAACAGGCTCGGCAAACCTCGGATCTGGAATTGGCTGTCCAACAGAACGTTGCCGCGCGTAACCACGAGGTCTCCCTCGCGCAATCCGCTCAGCACCAGATAGGCGTCATCGGTGCGAGGGCCGACCTCGATCTCCACCGGAACGAACTGGCCCTTGGCCCTCTCGACATACACGAGCTTGCGAAGACCACTGTCGAGGACCGCGGTCAGCGGCACGGCGAGGGGAAACTGGTCAGCTTCCGGCTTCGCCCCGCCGGGAATCTGCACCAGTGGCACGTTGCCGGAGGGGCATTGGCCCGGCTCCCTTTGGAAGACGAACGGATGTGTCGGGCACGTCCACAAGCCCTCGACCCCGGTCGGCGCGGCCTTGCCGTTCGCCTGGAGCTCAGCCCGGATGGTTGCGCTCACGAACATCCCAGGCTTCAGCAACTTCTGGATGTTGTCGACGCTGACCAGAACTTTGACCGTACGGCTGTCCTCGTTCAGGACAGGGTTGATGAAGCCAACGCGCCCGGTGAAGCTTTGTCCCGGGATCGCCTCGGATTTGATCTCGACCGGTTGACCATATTTCACCCAGGACAGCTCATATTCGTAGATGTCGAGGTAAACCCAGACCGTCTCGAGATTCACAACGCGGTAGAGCACGTCACCCGGTTTGACGGCGCTCTGCTCCACCACCATTCTCTCCGTGACCGTGCCTTCAATGGGCGAGGACAACGTGAGTCGTTCGTGGATCTTCCTGTTCCGTTTCAGTTCATCGATCTGGGATTGCGAAATTCCCCAACGAAGCAGCTTCCGCGTGGATGATTCGACCAGATTGGAGCTGCGGGAAAAATCAAGCACGGTGAGCAATTCCTGCTGAGCTATGACCAGGTCCGGACTGTAAATCTCCACCAGCCGTTCGCCGCGCTTGACCTCAACTCCGGTGAAGCGGACGAAAAGATGCTCCGCATAGCCGTCGACCCTGGAGGTGATCGTGGCAAGCCTTGTCTCGTCATATTGCACCTTGCCGATCACCCGCATGTCGCGGGTAAGTCTGCGGCGACGTACCGGAACTGTTTCCACACTCGCCATCGCGCGAGCGTGCTCGGACAGTTCGAGCATCGAACCTGTCGCCTCGTAGACCGGCACCATGTCCATGCCCATGCTGTCCTTGCGTGGCGTCTGGCTGACTTCAGGCAGCATGGTGGATCGGTAACCCACGATCTTGGGCCCAGAAGGGCTTCCACTCGTCGACGCGCCTGGCGCTGCCGCTTGCGTTGCTTCCATAGCTGCTCCGCTGGCGGATTGGCCTCGATTCACGCCACCGTCCCTCAAATGGATCGCGAAAAGGAAGGAAACGCCGAGAATCGCCACCGCCGCGAGGGCACTGCGGATGACGTACGTGCGAAGAGGTCGCTTGGTGGTCATGGATTCCCCCGCGTGCGATCGGCAGCATCGGACGGCAAGACTGGAGCGCCCGCGGGCGGCGTACCGAGAATGATCAGCGATAGTTCCGCAAGAGCGAGTTCGCGCTGCACACGCGCTTCAACGGCAGACAGGCTGAAGTCGAGGAGGCTCCGCTGAGCATCGATCACATTGATGAATTCCAGCTGTCCGCCAATGTAGGCCGATTCCGCCACTTCGAGGGATTGGCGAGCCTTGGGCAGCAAACGTCCATTGTAGAGTTCGAGATTGCGCCCTGCCTCGCGAAATAGGTACAGCTTCTCGACGAACTCGACTACCAACGCGATCTGCTCGGCCGATAGCCGCGCTGCGGCGGCCCGCTTTCCGGCTTCGGCCCCCTCGATCTGCGCTTTGATTTTGTCTCGCCATACGGGGAGTGTGACTCTGAGCTCCGGTCGGATAATGAAGGGCCACATGATCGTATCCGCCCTGATGCCTGCAGTGATGTCAGGAACCTGAGCCTTCTGCGCCACTCTGATTTCTGCATCGGCGCGATGCACCTCTGCTTCCATGGACTTCAGGCGTGGGTTGCGCGCCAGTGCGAAGGCCAACAGCCGATCCGAAGTCAGATCGAGCGGCGTGGACTCGAACTTGGCGGGTACGGGCGGCGTTAGATCGGATTCGCTCAACCCCAAGGCTGCCTTGAACTGCGTAAGGACCACGTTGCGCGAATCCTTCAGGTTACTGATCGTTGTGACGACGCGGTCATGTTCGATCTGCACGCGCAGCACATCCTGCAGCGTGGCCTTGCCCGCCTCGTGCTGTGCGCGCGCGACTTTCTCCAGATTCGCGAGCAAATTCAGAGTCTGCTGGTTGATGGCGATCCTGGCATCCAAGAAATGATGCTGGTAGTATGCCTTCTTCACTCCAAAGGCCGCCTGCAGCACACTTGATTCGAACACGAAGTACTTCGCTTGGCTTTCCGCCGTTACCACATTTGCCGCAGCTTCCAGCTTGCCGAAGCCTGGGAATTGCGCCATCGCCCCTGGCATCACCGATGACACGATGCCCGAGATGTCCATCTCGAATCGGAATTCCGGATCCGGCAGCGATCGCGCGACGGTGATGCGCCGTACCGTCGCCGCCCAGTCGTAGTATGCCGCTTCGACTCGCGGCTGATTGAGGATGGCGAACTGCAGAAAGGTGCTGAGGCTGTCACTGCTTTGCAGCTGCGGCAGGGGTGGACGTTGATGTTGCGGCCGATAGGCGGCGGCGATGGTTTGTAGGTCCTGTTGCGCTCGGCGTTCCCCTTCGGTCGGGACGCCCTCGCATCCGGACAGCAGGAGATAAAGAGCACTGACGAATGCCGCCCTAACGAAGACACTTCGGGTAGAGGCTGGGACGCCTCTCGGGAAGCAGACCGCCCTAGTCTTGGGTAGTCCCCTATTTGGAATAGAGTTTGGGGTCACGATGGCCCCTCCGCCTGCGGGACACGTGTGGCGGCATCGCCTGAAGTACGCAGCAGTTTCATGGCCTCCACGAAAGCAAGCGGGATCGTGCCCAACGCCATCCAGGCCAGACATTGGCCGATGCTGATCGGGCCGATTCCGAATACAGCCTGCAAGGCCGGAACATAATGGATCGCGAGCTGCGCGATGAAAGTGAACAGCACGACCATCAACAACCGGAGATTGCTGAACAGGCCCAGCCGCCAGATCGGCTTGGTGTCGCTGCGCGCTCCGAACGATCTGAACAGCTCGCTGAACACGAGGACTGTGAAGGCGGCGTTCTGCGCCGAGTCAGGGCTTCCACTGTAAAGTTCGAAGGCAAAAGCACTCAGCGTGACGAGCGCCGTGACTCCGCCGATCATGGCAGTCGTCTTAAGGAACGGACCATCGATGAGCTGGGCCTGCGGGGGCCGCGGCGGGCGCGACAGCACATCCCGGTCGACTGGGTCGGTGGCAAGCGCCAACGCCGGCAGCCCGTCGGTGACGATGTTGATCCACAACAGATGGATCGGCAGCAGCGGCAAGGGCCACCCCACCAGGGTGGCCACCAGCATGACGGTGAGTTCGGCTGTGTTGCCGGCCAGCAGATAGCCTAGCGTCTTGCCGATGTTGTCGTATATGCCGCGCCCTTCTTCCACAGCGGCGACGATCGACGCGAAGTTGTTGTCGGTGATGATGATATCGGCAGACTGCTTGGTGACCTCCGTACCGGTGATGCCCATGGCGATGCCAATCGATGCCTCTTTCAACGCCGGTGCGTCGTTCACCCCGTCTCCGGTCATGGCGACCACGGCGTTGCGCCGTTTCCACGCGCGTACGATCCGCAGCTTGTCGGCGGCCGTAACTCGCGCGAATACGGCGGTCCGCGCTATTCGCTCGGTCAGATTGCGGTCCTCGAGCCGAGCCAACTCGGTACCAGTAAGGGTCTCGTCGCCCCGATCCAGGATGCCGAGTTCACGCGCGATCGCCCGCGCAGTATCCGGGTGATCTCCGGTGATCATCACGATCCGAATGCCGGCTCCGCGGCACTTGGCGACTGCCTCGCGAGCCTCCGCCCGCGGTGGGTCTTGAAGGCCGATCAACCCCAGGAATGTCATCCCGCTTTCGATTTCATCGGCCTCGATCGGCTTGGCATTGTATTCTGTCAGAGGTCCGAGCGGCCGCTCCGCAAGCGCCAGCACGCGCAGTGCGTCGTTCGCCATGGTCGCGCTGACCAGCGACATTCGCATCCGGTCGCTCTCAGACATTGGCTCGGTGCTGCGCCCGGTTACAATATGCGAGCACCGGGCGAAGATCACCTCGGGTGCGCCCTTCGCAAAGGCAAGAGCCTGATCGCCCTGCGCTCGAACCACCGTCATTCGCTTTCGTTCTGAGTCGAAGGGCACGCCGCCGATCCTCGGGAGTTCGGCCTCCAGCTCCTCACGCCGCAGGCCATGCTTGGCGGCCGCGACAAGGAGCGAACCTTCCGTCGAGTCGCCGACGATCCCATAGCGCCCTGCTTGCCGGGTCAGTTCAGCGTCGTTGCACGCTACGGCTGCCCGTAGGAGTCTGCCGAGCAGCGGGTCGCTTCCCGCAGGGATTTCTTGTCCGCCGACAAAGAATTCCCCCGTCACGGCATAGCCTTCGCCGGTGACCGTGTAGGCGTTGGCGCCAGTGACCATCTTGCGCGCGGTCATTTCACCCACGGTCAGGGTACCTGTCTTGTCAGTGCAGATGACCTGCGCACTGCCCAGTGTTTCCACTGAGGGAAGGTTCTTCACCAGTGCGTTGCGCCGCGCCATGCGCTGGGTACCCAGTGCGAGCGCAACGGTCACAACCGCCGGCAGACCTTCGGGAATCGCGGCGACGGCCAAGCTGACCGAAGCGAGGAACAGCCCGAAGAGCGGCAACGATCGGACCAAGCCGAGCACAAAGACGAGCAGAACGATGGCAAGGCAGGCCCACAGCAGCCACCGCCCGACAAGGTCCAACCTTCGACGCAATGGCGTTTCGCCCGCCGTGGCACTTTCCAGAAGCCCGGCAATGCGGCCCACTTCGGTCGCCATGCCGGTCGCGACGACGACGCTGCGACCCGTGCCAGCTGCCACCGTAGTCGCAAGGAAAACCATGTTGTGCCGGTCTCCGAGCGCGGTTTCGGCCACGCAATGCGCGATGGCCTTCTCGACGGGCTGGGACTCGCCGGTCAATGGCGCTTCCTCGGTGCGCAGCTGCTCTGCTTGAATCAATCGCGCATCCGCCGCGACAAGGTCGCCGGCTTCGTGGAGGAGTATATCTCCGGGAACGACTTCCGCTGCCGGGATCATAAGCGAATGACCATCCCGGACGACGCGGGCCCGAGGCGCAACTAGGTGCGCCAATGCCGCCGCTGCGCGCTCCGCCCGAAACTCTTGATAGAATCCAAACAGCGCGTTCAGGACGACGATGACGGCAATAGCGAGGCCATCCACGATTTCGCCCAGGCCGATTGATAGCGCCGCCGCACCGATCAAGATCCAGATTACCAAGCTGCGAAACTGGGCGACCAAGATGGCAATCGGTCGGACAGCTGCCTCTTGGCGTAACTCATTCGGGCCATAGCGCTTCAGCCGGTCGGCCGCGTCTGCGAGTGACAACCCTCGCTCCGGTTGGGTCCCGAGTTCGTTCAACAGGTCATCCAACAGTCGGCTGTGCCAATCGCTGGGGATCGGCCCGGCGGCCGTAGAGCCGCGTGCGGTTTCCGACGTGCGCGTCGTAGCTGTCATCACCCAGCTTCCTGATCGCTGCAAGTCATGGCCGCTTTTCCTCATACGAACGCCCATGATCCGCGGGATGCTCCACTTCCGGAAGCTTGAGCCATGCCCGCACAACATCCATTCGCAGCAAGGCTTCGTGCGTCTTGCCTTCGTTGCACAGTCGAAGTGCGAGGCG
This sequence comes from Reyranella sp., assembly GCF_044224635.1. Taxonomy (GTDB): domain Bacteria; phylum Pseudomonadota; class Alphaproteobacteria; order Reyranellales; family Reyranellaceae; genus Reyranella. Next base: position 226,215 of record NZ_JBGAKA010000002.1, read on the forward strand.
AATCTGGCTCCTCATGTACCAAACCTCCTGCGCATCGTGTTCATGCTCGGGCTCGGACGATTGATTGGGACCGGTCGGGGTTGGCCCTGGCACGGCGATCGATGTCCAGTCGTGCACAAGCTTGTTCAACGCCGCGGTGCAGGCATCATCTGCCATTGCATCACCCTGAAGCGCCGCGAGAACGACTATTGCAATCAGAGCTCGGAGCATCTGGCTTCCCTATGTAGTGCGAGCCGCTCAAATAGGCATGGGGCCGGCGACGAGCGCGCAGCGGCTCGCGAGCTCGCTACAGCGCTGGTGATTCCGAACGCTCCTTGCGCCTACCGCTGGTGGCTACGAGTTCAGACAAGAATCCGGCGCTTGAAGCGCGGTCGCGTCAGACAGAACGGGGAGGATGATCACCCGGTCCAACAACCCTGCCGTGAAGAGAGGGTGTGCTCATCAACGGGTCGGAACTTGCCGGCCGATGAGCGTTGAATATGATGTGCCCCAGACCCGCGACAGCCGCGTGACACGCTACGGCACAGCATCCGCCGCCGAAGCCCTGGTCACACTCGCCTTGCTCGCAGGCGTCGCTTTCCATGACAGATACCACCGCGCGCGCATTCACTGCCACTGCAACGGCGCCGTCGGTTTGTGCAAATCTAGAGGTCTCGGGCACGGGCCCACTAGCTGGAGGATGCACGTGCCTACCGCAATCAGCGTCGCAACGCCCATGTGCATGCACGGCGCTGGCGACGACCAGCAGACCGACCATTGAGATCAGCAGCGATCGTAGAAGCAATGAAGTCAGTTGAAACATGATCACTGACCAAGATTGTCGTTCAGTCTAGCCACAATGCTACAGCCTTCAAGGTCCACGGAGCCCGATTAGACCGAAACCTCCATAAAAGTTCCCGAAGCTAATCCGATGCCACCTTTCTTCTTTTCATGATGATGACTCGCCCGCCTTGATCTAGCGCAAGTCAGGCCGCGACGACCAGGTGAGTGGACATCTGGAACTCCAGCGTCTCGGCCCTGCTGTAGCGGTCGATGAGAGGCGCGAGTTCGCAGGATATGGTGTCGATGATTTCCGATCGCGCAGACAGGCTGAGCCTTGCAAAGGCTGGAATAGACGTCGCCGCGCCGAGTACGGTGATCTGCACAAAGCGCGATGGAATGGGAAAGCGGACATCCAAAGAGCATTCTTCGATTTCCCGGTGCGAAAATCCGGCGTCGATCAACAGTGCCTGCAGATCCTCGGTGTGTCCCAGCGAAAAAGACACATCGAGATCGGAGACTTCGAGGGCGAACCGTCGACTGATGGCACGAAAAAGGCCCTCGTAGAAAGGATGGTGCTCGAGGCCTCGCCACACACTAAGAACAGCGCGACCGTCGACCGCCAGGACTCTCCTCATCTCGCGCAAGGCGGCCTTGCGATCCGAGAAGAACTGCAATCCTTGCTGACAAAGAACGAGGTCGAACGCCTTGTCGGGCAGGTCCAGCGCGATCGCATCGCCCTGCAGCCATTCGATCGCCGCGCCGGCTGGGGCGGGCAGCGCACGTGCTACGTCCAGCATGGCCGGACTTATGTCGAGGGCGACGACCCTCCCCTCGATGCCAACCATTGGCGCTACGCGACGCGCGACGATGCCGGGGCCGCATGCCAGGTCCAGAATGTGTTGGCCCTGTCGCGGCGCCGCGCGATCGAGCAGCATTCGCGAAAATGGCTCGGCGATGGCCGGGCCGAGATACTGCTCGTAGGCTTCGGCCGGATTGACGTTCGGGAATTCGTCCATGATTGCCTCCCGGCGGCGCGACTTCGCGTAGCTACAAATGCAATTGGCGCAAACGTAGAGCGTTGCCGACCACACTAAACCGAGCACAGCGGCATCGCCACGGCCGCCATGATGGGGAGTCAGGCCCGCGGGCGCAGTCGTCCATATCGCCGACCGTTGCAGTCGACTGGCAGTGTCGGCAAGTGGAGGAGTGTGGTCAGGAAGAACAGTCGAACAGTCTAAGCGGCTGGCTGTGCGCCCGCACTCCGAACGTCAGCGGCGTGGCCATAGTTGGCATGAAATGTGCTTTCGAAGTTCGCGCGACCAGAGTCGGTCGCAGCGACTGATCCATGTCAAACGACCTGATGTCCAATTGTATACTCTCCGACAATCGCAGCCGCTTGGCAGAGGGTCGATCCAGGGAATTTACCCCATGCACCAAGGTTTCGGTGTTGCGTTCCCTGACGCATCAGCCATCAATCATAAGAGGGAGAGCCGGTCATGAAAGTTAGTCATTTCTTGATGCACGCAGTCGCCGCTGTGGCACTTGTGGCGTGTGGACCGATGTCCACAGGACAGGTGAAGGATCTGAACGTCAGGGACTGGATCGGACACAGCTCGGCTCATCTCATTCAATCCTGGGGAAAACCGCATCACGATTATCCGACAGCCGACAGTGGCAGGGCGATCGGTTACCTGATCACCAATCAGGCGGTGACGGGGCCGAAGTCGCAGGTCTTATTCCAGGCAAGGAACTGCATGATCAACTTCACGGTTGACCGAAATGGCATCATCGACGATGCAACGGCAACTGGGACGAAGTGCACGATTGGGCCTCATGGCGATATGCATCCTCCGGCCAGCAAGACGTAAGATATCGACGTTTCGGGTTTGTCGCGATGGACAAGTGTTCGGCGCCACGACGTTGGAAATGAAGGTGAGTCCCGGCCGACAATGATGCCAAGCCCGCCGCCGCTCAAGATCGCATTCCCGCCGCAGCCCTCGGCGGCAGCAAGAGCCCCGCGACTTCATGCATAGTCGCAATCACCTTGGGGAGTGCCCCAACAACTGACTGAACCGCGTCGCTCGTGAGCTGCTTCTCGTGCGACACGCAACTTGCCAACCCAGTCGTCTCCAAGACTGCTGGAACCAGGATGAGTCTCAGGTACATCCGGCTCCTCAATCGCCTGCTACTTGCAGACGTGCTGGCCCTTGTCGTCCATTTGGGCGGTTGTCCCGGCTGGGCAATGCGGCGTGGCGGGCGCCGGCGCAGCCTGGGGAGCGGGCGCATGGGTCGATGATGGAGGCGTATCTGAGCCCGGCTGCATTTTCATGCCGCCCTGGCTTTGGTCCTGGCCAGTGGAGCCCATGTCATGCATGCCCATGCTGCCACCTTGGCCCTGACCCGGTCCTTGGTTCATCCCTTGCCCCTGCCTACTGCCGTGGCCATGCTCCACGGGATTGGGCGTCGTCGGTGCGGGCTGCTGTGCCGACACTCCCAAGGAGCCAGCAACAAGCAGGCTGGCGACGGCAGCCCCGCGAATGGCGATTCGAAACATCTGCGACCTCCGGCCGAAGTCACAAGAGCAGGCTCACAAATTGGCCGGCCCGGTGGACCCTCGCATTGATCTAGCTCAAGCCCTGGACCAGGTGACCAGGTAGGCAAGCTCGACGCTTTGCCTGTCCATACAACCCGTGCCTGAAATCGCCAGCATTCACGCGAGCATCTAGCTTCGTGAGACTGTTGACAGCTGCCTCCGGCGAGGTGCGATCGTGAGTGGCATCGCACGTTCAAGCCTTCCAACGAGCACAGTAATGCGGATGCGAGTTACTCGCCTTGTATTCTGACAAGCGTGGCACAAAATGTGCTGCATTCAGGTGAGAACACTTCGTCGCCGTCGCTCAAATGGGTCCGCGGAATCTTGAGATATCTCAAATATCGGAACTGCTTTGGATGCGAAATTGACGACAAGGGCTACGACTAGCGTTGTGCCTAGTCCAGAGTTTGAATGCGTGAGTTGTGGCAAGAGCAGAGGGAGAACTGGTTATGAAGATCCGCCTTTGCCTGGTCGCAATATTGGTGTTTGCTGGCCTTACGGCTTGTGGCCCTATGTCGTCTGGCACGGTTAAGGACCTCAACGTCCGTGACTGGGTCGGGCACAGCTCAAGTCATCTCATCCAGGCTTGGGGCAAGCCTCATCACGACTACCCAACCGCTGACGGCGGCAGGGCAATTGGCTACCTTTTCACCAATCAAGCGGTGACCGGACCGAAGTCTCAGGTAATATTTCGTGCAACCAACTGCATGATCAATTTCACCGTCGATCCCAGCGGCATCATTGACGATGCTACTGCGACGGGAACGAAATGCAGGATTGGACCGCACGGCGACATGCATCCTCCAGTCAATAAGACTTAGAATCGCGACAAACCCGGGGCGGTTCAATATCTCCTGGTCGCCGCGAACTAGTGTTCTGACTAAAGGGGTTGATTGCGTTCTGCACTCAACCATGAGGCCGTGGTCGACGAGAGACCTGATGGAAGTGTTGGCTTAAAGCCCAAAGTTGTCTGATTGACTTGCTGTAAGAAAAGGGTCTTCAGGAAATCGAGTGGGTCGACTTGAGGGCCGCGCCTGTCGTGCCGAGGCTCCTGGCTGGCGAGCTTGTGCTTGGCGCAGGAGATGCCGGAGGACTTGCCCAGAGCCCTGGTCTCGTGCTTGGGCGCATCGAAAAAGGCCGTGGATATGTGGACGATCCGCTTCGCGGACCGGCTGCGCTTCCCCCGCGTTCCGTGCCTCGGGCGGCTGGCAGCCTGGGAACGCGGGGAAATGCTCGCCTTCGCCCACATACCCACCGCCTCTACCGCAGCCCCGATGCTCAGCGCGCCAAGAAAGAGACTCTGAGAGTGGCTGCGAAAGCCGCTTCCCACAAGCATCCTTGCCCCGTTGACCCGTCGAATTGACCCACTCGATTCCCTGAAGAGCCTAAGAAAAGACACGTCATCCATCTCTGATCTGGCTGACTTGGTCCAGGTCCTTAGTGATGCTTGTACCAGCCGACCCCGCGGATATTGTTCCAGGCGTCGGTCTGATGGCAGAGGTAACATTGCTCAACGCGGGCGTGTTCCTGGCGCGCTACCATCATCGAGATCATGTGGAAGTGGTGCATGTAATGGCTGGGCGGCGCCTGATGGCACTGCGCGCATTCAGTCGAGCTTGGAGAGGGGTGCTTGAAACCTGCGACATTCCAGGTGGTGACCAGATGGCAGGCCGCACATTCCCGGCCGAACAGGTCGCGGTGCGGGCTGCGGTTGCTGTGGCAGGCGAAGCAGTCGAGGCTGTCCAAGCCCTCCGGCCTGGGCTGCAGATGAGATAGCCAATGCGACGGTGGCCGAGCGCGGCTCGAGCGGCCGAGCGCGATCAGAGCCTCATGATCCATCTGCGTTGGCCGCACGCCTCCTTCATGTTCGACGTGACATGCGGTACAAGACTGGATCGTTGCATGAAACGCTGTCGACTCCCGAGCCAGGGCTGCGGCATCGGTGGCGTGACAGGAGATGCAAGCACTCGCTTCGACGCCGCGTGCCGGCGTGTGGCAGGTTTCGCATTTGTCGGAAAGGAAGGCGTGCTTAACCGAAAGCTGGCCCGGCTTGACGAACGCCGTCCAGCGCGGAACCGCCGCCGAACCCTGCCGATAGACCGCCCCGATGATAGCGCCGGCGCCTGAGATCGAGGCGGCGGTCAGGATCAGATAAGCAAGCGTCTTCCATTTCATGGAAGCCACCGCAGGCCGTAGTAGATGCCGCTGCCGATATGTAACAGCAAGAGACCGTAGAGCGCGATCGAGGCGACAATGTGCACCACTGTCCATCGGCCGGCAATGCGCTTGGCGGCATCGCGCGCTGTCAGGGAATATTCGACGTCGGCAATGGCATCGACGAGATCCAGCACCGGTAAGTCAGGCGCCGCCGGCAACGTCGCGTGTTGGGTGCCGAGGCGAAGGGCAATGCGGTCGTACGCGCTACGCAACGTCCCGAGCAGCGCCTGCTGTTGGCGCACCTCCGCGCCAAGATGCCCAAGGTAGTAGCGGCCGACGAACCCTGTCGCGATGATGATGATGACGTCGATCACCAGCGCGATCCCCAGCACGCTCTGATATTTGTGGCCCGAATGGAGGATTGCGACGATGGAAGCGAGAAGTCCCCCATAGATGTGCAGGCTCAGCAGCCGGCCCTGCGACACATGCCGTGTAACACGCTTGTTCAGCCAACCGATGTACTTCACGGCCGGATAGACCACGACCAGGATCATCAGCGATGCGGCTGTGATACCAAGCATGCCGCCGGCAAGGTTGCCGGCAAAGCGTGGCGAAACGTGCAGCAGGTAACCCGGCGCCAGGAACAAGAGCACGGTTCCCAAGGCCAGAACGCTCAGTTTCTCCCTGTCGCCCATCTTAAGCGTCGACCGCGATGTTGGTGAGCGATCGGGCCTGGCAGGCGAGGATGACGCCGGAAGCCTTGTCTTCCTCCGTCAAGGCGTCCTGGACTTCCATCGTCACCTGGCCCGCCAGCAGCTTGGTTTTGCAGATGCCGCAGGTCCCGACTCGGCACGAATAGTCGATTGGTACGCCGTTGGCTTCAGCGACCTCGAGAACGGTCTTGTCCGGCGGCAGCGGCGCGGCCTTGCCGGACCGGGCAAACGACAGCGTCGCCGTGGCAGGGCCCGCCTCGGCTTCCCGCGCTTCCGGTGCTCCGGGTGGGACGATGCCGGTCTCGACCCTCTGCAGAAGCTCGGCGACCGAAACCGGCGGTGGTGGCGCGGGCGATGGTCGCGGTGGTGGCACCAGGCCCATGGCGGGACCGAACGCCTCGGTCTTGGTTTGGTCGGACGGCACCCCGAGCTCGGTCAGGACACGGCGAATGGCATCCATCATCGGCGGCGGACCGCAGAGATGTACCCTGCGTCTCTGGATGTTGGGGACTGCGTGAGCGAGGGCGTCCTTGGTGATCTGGCCTTCCAGCCCCATCCAGGCCGTCCCTTCCGACCGGGCTGCCACCGCCGCCACGACGTGCAGCTTGGGGTATCGGCGCTGCAGGTATTCGAGTTCCTCGCGAAAGATGAGCTCGTCGGTGTTACGTGTGGCGAATACCAGGTAGATCTCGCCTGGCCAGGACTTGTCGGTGAGATAGCGGATCACGCACATCATCGGCGTGATGCCGACGCCGCCGGCGATCAATACGATGCTGTCGGCATTGCCGCCGTCGAAGGTGAACACGCCCAACGGTCCCCTCACCTGCAACGTGTTACCGACCAAGACCTTGTCATGCAGGTAACGAGAGAACTCGCCCTCGTCTTCGCGCTTGACCGTGATTTCGACATAGGCGCTGCGCGTCGGGGGCGAGGCGATCGTGTAGGAACGCCGCACCGTTTTGTCGCCGATCTGGGCGGAGAAGGTCAGAAACTGGCCCGGAATGAAAGTGAAGGGAACGCGCCCGCCATTGGGTTCGACAAGGCGGAACGTCTTCACATGCGGTGTCTCGCGAACAATGGCGACAACCTGCATCATGCCCGACCAAACGCCGCTTGCCGCAGGTGTGGCGGGCGGCGTTACAAGTTCCGCAACCTTAGGCGGCGGCGTTGGTGAAGGCGGCGACGATCGCGGTACAGGCGGAGCTGCCGGCGCGATGCTTCGCGCGGCTGGAGGGGTCTTGGTGAGCTGATTGACCAGGGCGACCGAGCGACGATGGCGTCCAAAGCCGAAGGCCAGCATGCTAAACGCAAATAGCGCGGCAACGGCCATGGAGATGAAGTGAAACCAGGACAGCCCCAAAGGTCCGCCCGCCTCATCAACCTGACCGATGGGCTGAGCGAGGTTCATCTGCTCGCGAAACCAAGTCAGCGCGATCTCGCGCGGCGGTTTGCCCGCCGCCAGAGCTCGCAGCGCCGCGGTCCCGCTTTCCAGTTCGCCAAGCGCAATGCGCTGGCGCGACGCGGCGGCGACCATGGCGGCGGTATCCTGCGTCATCATCGCACGATGGTAATCGTCCTGCGCTTGGACGAGTGCGGCGTTGCCGGCGTTGATACGCGCCCGGGCGTCGGCCTCGATCCCGGAGCGCGCTTCCGGCGTCATTGCCGGCAACTCCATGAGCTGGGGATAGAGCTGCTTTGGCGGCGGCCTTCCCATCATGGACCCCATCATCTCCGTTCCACCTGAAGGAGGCGTGGCCGGTGTTGGGCCAGGCGCGTCGGGTTGCGGAGGTCCACGATGATGCCCTGCGTGAGGGTCCGGCGCTTGCGCGCCGGTTGGAGCACCACACACCAGAACTGCCGCGACAACGACCGAGTAACTGAATGCCGCCCGGTTGAGGCCATACAAATTCTTCGAATTGTGCGTCGGTCTCATCGCTCGTTGCCGCAAAACAGGTTGATTGACCCAAATCCAGTCACAGCACGAAGGGCATCGAGCCGTGGCACGCTGAGCGTCCATGTCAGCCCTGGCGCCAGCATCAACCTGGCGGGTCCGAGGAGACTGGACGGGCACTTCGCGATGGCCTGCGCTGGACTCTCATTCTTGATCCTAGTTGGTCCGATCGATTCGACTGTTTGGCATCTCATTGATTGTTGGCTTTCGCTTGCCGCGTTCGAATTTCCGTTGGCCAACTGCTTTTGATGAACGCCAGCACGGCAGCAATTTGTTTGTCGCTCAGCCGATCACCAAAAGCCGGCATATCCGTCGGGTAGCCACTTGGATATGCGGCTGGCCCTCTTTTGGTAATGTCGAAGAGAACACGGTCGGAATGATGCCAGGTATGACCAGAGGCATCGTGGGGAGGCGCCGGCAGCTTGCCGGTTGCCAACCGAGTTTGCCAATTCTGCTGTCCTTCGAGCTTCGCGCCATGGCAGCCGGCGCATTCCGTTCCGTAGATACCCCGCCCCATATCGACCAAGTCAACGTTGGTGTGATCAATGATGGGCGGTCTGATGGATGGAATGACAACAAACAAAACGGCGGCGATCAGTCCACCTAAGACGAACAAGAATGAGACCAAGGGTAATCTCACGAGCACAATGGCACCGCGGCTTGGCGCCACTTTCTTTCGCCCAGAGGAAGGTCTTCGAGACTGAGCAATCATCCCGTGACACCCTCGCTCGGGACAGTCTCCTCGAACGACACTCGTCGCAGATAAGCGATATTTATGGTGGTGCCACGGCCTTCGAGGCGGACTCCCTCCTTCCATATCCAAGGCATTTCCCGCACGATGGCGGGGGCCTTGGCGAGCGACTCGGCCGAGACAACCAACGCTGCATCGAGGTTCTTGGCCAGGCGCTCGAGCCGTTCGGAGACATTCACGGCATCACCGAACACGGTGAACTCGTCATGGTGCCCGCCTTCCAGCACACCGCCTATTACCGGACCAAGATGCAGTCCGATGCTGGCATCGAGCGCGGGACGCCCCTCTTTCAGTCGTCTCGCCTTCCAGGTCACCAGAAGCTTGCTTAGATGCAAGGCGCACCGGATCGCCCGCTCGGCGTCGTCGTTCTTCGGCCGTGGCTGGCCGAAGACGGCCATGACACCGTCTCCGATGAACTTGTCGACCGTGCCGCCCCAGTCAAAAACGGCTTGGGTGACATGCGTTCGATATTCGACAAGGAGCTCGGCGAGATCGCCCGCCGAAGCCGCTTCGGCAAACCGCGTGAAGGATCGCAGGTCAACAAACATCACGGAGGCTACACGCCGTTGCAGGTCGAGCGCGACGCGGCCGCGCTCCAACTCGCCAACGACGTCCGGCGAAAAGAAACGTGAAAGACCCAGGCGGCGGCGTTCGCTTCTGAGCGCGCTTCGGAGGAGGCTGTCATGATCTCGAATGAGCAGGAACGCCACGAACGCCGCGAAAGCAAAGGCCGCTGCTAGCGCAGAATCGGCTTCGAGGACCTTAAGGGACTCGGCTTCCTGCCAGCGGCTGGCTGCGCTCTTGGCGACAAGCAGCGATAGCCAGCCGACCACGACAATGCCTGCATAGAGTAACACCAGCAGCGGCCGCAAGCGGAGCGCCACATGGTTCAGCAGCACGAACGCGATCGCCAGATTAGTGGTCGTGAGTGCATGGCCAAACGCATCGCCCGCTGCAAACAGATGCTCATGAAATAGCGCCACCACCGCCAGCGCGTCCACGGCGGTGAAGGCGGCTATCAGCCAGACAGGCCCACGCCTGGCGAGCGCAAAGGCCAGCGCCAGAACGGTAGCCAAACCGTAACCGACAACGACATTGGCATGCACGAAAAGACTGCCTCCGTGCTCACCCAAGAGGACGTTGACAATCAGGATCGCGAACACAACCAGCCGCAGCCACGCAGATCGTACCTCGCGACGCCACCGGCGCTCGTCCGCAGTTAAGGCAGGCTCGTCCCTGCCAATGCCCAGATGAATCATGCTTTCCCCGGCGTCCGCCTTGGCAAGCGGCCGGCGACGTCGACCTTCAGGACGGTGGTTCACTTTCGTGGTTCAGGCGCTTCGTCTGCTGTCGGCACTCCGCTCCCTGACACACGATGAATACGACGTCAGGCCGCCCCTTGCAGGTCACTTCGTAGGAGACGAGTCCCGCGGCGAGCTCCGCAGCCGCGATCCTCGACGGCACGCATCGCAACTTCTGAAGGCTCGCTTGCAATGCCTGATCGCTAGCATGGCTGGGCACAGCAAGGAGCGCTCCCGTCATACCGAATACGGCCAACACCTGTCTCAAGCCAAATGTGCTCATGGTGCGCCACCGGCATCAGTGCCCTTTGCCGATCTTGGTGACGGTGATGGCGCCGTTGACGCGGTCGGCTGCGAACTCGATGTTGTCGCCCGCTTTGACCTTGTCGAGCATGGCCGGATCGGCGACGCGGAACACCATGGTCATGGCATCCATGTCGAGGTTCTTGATGGGCGCATGCTTGAGGGTGATCTTGCCGGCCGGCTTGTCGACCTTCACGACCTCGCCCTTGATCATGTTTCCGTCAGCCAAGGCTGAAAACGCCATGACGAGGGATGCGGCAACGGCGATGACAGTGCGCTTCAACATGGGCTTATCCTCCTTTGGGTGATTGATCGGTTCATTCGACGACGATCGTGCCGACCATGCCGGTCTGATAGTGCCCGGGAATGAGGCAGGCAAACTCGAACGTGCCAGCCTTGGTGAAGTGCCAGAGAATCTCCCCGGTCGCCTTGGGCTTAAGCCGCTTGGCGTTGGGATCGTCGTGTTCCATGTCCGGGTTCTTCTCCATCTCTTTCATATGCTTCTGGTTCTCCTCGACGGTGGCGACGACGAACTCGTGATCGATGGCGCCGTTGTTACGCAACACGAAGCGAATCTGCTCGCCCTTCTTGACCCGAACCTTGTCGGGCACGAACAGGTTCCTGCCGGCATCCTCGCGGAATATGACCTGGACGATCCTCGCCGGCTTCTTCGGGTCGCCGGGCTTACCGTAGGCGGTCTCGTCGGCGTGGCTGTGCCCTTCGCCAGGCTTGTGCCCCGGCCCGGCGCTCGCCGCACCGGCAAGCATCCCGAGCATCACGGTTCCGGCGATCAATGCTGTCACTTTCATCTCTGCCTCCTGCTGACTGTTGCTTACTTGTGCGAACCATGGCCGTTCGGCTTGACGACGCGGACCGGCGCCGCCTTCGTCTGCGGTGTCGGAGTGGGCGCGCGTGTGGTAGCGGGAACCGGACCTTTAACCTCGTAGGCCACTGTGCCCGGCGGATGCTGGTACCAGCCCGGATCCTTGTAGTTCCCGGCGGCCAAGCCTTCCCGCACCTTCACGACTGTGAACATGCCGCCCATCTCGACGGCGCCGAATTGGGCGAAGCCTGTCATCATAGGCAGCGTGTTCTCGGGCAGGGGCATTTCCATTTCGCCCATGTCGGCCATGCCGGCGGTGCCCATCGCCATGTAGTCCGGCACCATTCGCTTCATCTGCCGGCTGAACTCCTTCTTGTTCACGCCGATGAAGGTCCTGATGTCATGGCCCATCGCGTTCATGGTGTGATGCGACTTGTGGCAATGTAGCGCCCAGTCGCCGGGATAGATCGCGTCGAACTCGTAAGCGCGCATGGCGCCCACCGGTATGTCGATTGTCACCTCGGGCCATCGCGCCTCCGGTCGGACCCACCCACCGTCCGTGCATGTCACCTCGAAATCGTAGCCGTGCATGTGGATCGGATGGTTGGTCATGGTGAGGTTGCCGACACGCACGCGCACGCGGTCGCCCTTGGCCACCACCAGGTGGTCGATGCCCGGGAACACACGGGTGTTGAACGTCCACATGTTGAAATTAAGCATCTCGGCGACCTTTGGCACGTAGTTGCCGGGATCGATGTCGTACGCCGATAGAAGGAACACGAAGTCGCGATCGACGCGGTGCAGCTTGGGATCGCGCGGATGCACGACGAAAAAACCCATCATGCCCATTGCCATCTGCACCATCTCATCGGCGTGCGGGTGGTACATGAAGGTGCCGCTCTTCATGAGCTGGAATTCGTAGACGAAAGTCTTGCCGGGCTTGATGTGCGGCTGTGTAAGGCCGCCGACGCCGTCCATGCCGCATGGCAGGAGCTGGCCGTGCCAATGGATGGTGGTGTGCTCGGGCAGGCGATTGGTCACGAAGATGCGCACCTTGTCGCCTTCCACGGCCTCGATAGTCGGCCCCGGGCTCTGGCCGTTGTAGCCCCACAGCCGCGCGTTCATGCCGGGCGCCATTTCGCGCTCGACCGGCTCGGCGACCAGGTGGAACTCCTTCCAGTCGCCGTTCTGCCGCCACGGCAGTGTCCAGCCGTTCAGCGTCACGACGGGCTGGTAGTCCGGCCCGCTCGTTGGATAGAGCGGCGCCTGCATGGTGTTGGTCGTGGTCGTCGGCGCCTCGGGAATGGACTGTGCCTGCACGCGTCCGCTCACCGCGGCGGCGCTGAGAAGTGCAATGCTGGAAGCTCCAACGAGGTCGCGTCTCGAGAGGCTCATGTCATCTCCTTCGTGTCAGAGGCCGAGAGGAATGGTTTCGGGAGGCGGTGTGGTGTTGATGACGCCTGACGGCGGGACCGTTCCGCCGACGATCAGTGCGGCCTGCAGGTCAGCGATCGACAAGTGGTAGTCGCGCAGCGCGTCAAGCGAGGCGATGCTGGAATGGATGCGTTCGCGCTCCTCGATGAGCAGCTCGAACACATCGATGAGCATTCCGTTGTAGCGCAACAGCGCTTCCGCAGAGATCTGCCGCCGCAGCGGAAGGATGCGAGTCTGATAGAAGCGCGCGATGTCATAGGTGGCGCGGTACGTAGTGTAGGCTACGCGAGCCTCGGATCGTGCATTGACCGACCGTTCGGCAAGCCGGTTCACGGCTCGCATATAGATCTCTCGCGCGGTCGTGACGCGTGCCTGGCCCTGGTCGAAGATCGGGATCACGATGCCCAGCTCGAAGCCGTAGCGGTTCTTCGACGTCTGCTCGCCGGCGTCATTGGTCTCGAGCTCGTTTCGGTAGCCACCGCCCAGCTCGAGAAACGACATGTACCTCGTCGCCTCCACGAACTTGGCCGACTTTGCCAGCGTCACGATTTCGTAGCGCAGAATGATGAGGTCCACGCGCCGGCGCATGGCTTCGATCTCGACGTCGGAAAGAGGCTCCGGCGCCGCAGGCAACGCGGCCAGCCTGGCAGGCAGGGTGTATTCGAGATCCGTTCCCCAAAGCCCCAGGATGCGGTTGAGGGCCTCCCTTTCCCTCGTGACGGACAGGCGCGCCTGCGCGACCTGGGCACTTAGCTCCGCATAGAAGGCGGCGACGCGCCCCTGGTCGAGCTTGTTGGCAGCTCCGGTCTCGCCGAGCTGCTTCATCAGTTGGGCGGACGCATCGGCAGTTTCGCGTGATTGCTCGAGCAATGTGAGGCGCTGGCGGGCGGCGACCGCGCGGATGTAGGCTCTGCGCGCATCGATGGATAGGCTGAGCGTGGTCGCAATGGCGCGATAGCGCGCCTCCTCGAACTCGCGCTTCGCTATCTCCGTCCGCGCGGGCAAAGTCGCCGCCGCGAGCAGGTTGCCGATCAGCTGAAAGCCGATCTCGACGAACCCGGGGCCGAACACACGCGATACCGTGATGACGGGGTTGGGTGGCAGGCTTGTTTGCACATACTCCGCTTCGGAAATGCCGAGGTCGTTGTATGCGGCCTGCAAGCCACGATTGTTGAGGAGCGCAATCTGGACGGCAGTGTCTTCGCTCAGCGGCTCAGCGAGCAACGCCTGGATGCGTTCGCGTGCGCGTCGATGGTCTTCGGCGGAGGTCAGCTTGCTGGCATCCTTGCCGATCTCCTTGCGGACTCCGTCGGTGACGGGCGCCATGCCACCGTCGCCGGTGAACTTGGCGCAACCTGCCGCCAGCAGCCCCAGGGCCACTATAAGGGCGATTTTCGAGGCAGCAGTCATGGCGTCAGGCTGCCGCGAGGCGCCACGCTGTCGTTGAGTTCTCGCCAGGGCTTCAGGGCCACCGGCACGTGCGACGCGGTCCCGGCCATGACGGGCTGATAGGGAGCGGCGACCACCGGTGCTTCCGGACTCGCGGCCTCGGCAGGCGTGAGATCAGGCAGCGGTGCGGAACTGCACGCCGAGACGGAAAGCGCAAAAGCGCCTAGAAAGAGGACCTTCATCTGGAACGACCCGAACGGAGTTGACCGACGTCATACCGACCGGCGCACGTCGACGTGCGACAGCGGGCTCAGGCTCGTTCGCGCAGATCAGGCGTCAGGTCGGGGAGCGCTTAGAATTTGCTCACGACCGGACGCGCGCCATCGGCGCGAACCGCCGTCAGTTGCGTCTGGGAGGTCGTTCGGTACGGTCGCTCGATCGCCCTTCAAGCATGTCGGTCAGGCCGACGATGCGGGTATCCGGCAGGTCGATGGCAGCGATGGGACCGACCGCAAAGCTCACCAGCGCCGCATGACACGCGACATTGCAGCAGCCACCTGCCATATGGCTACCAGACTGCTCGTCGGAGGAACACGGCGCGCCCGAATGCGCGAGTTGCTCTGGGGCGTCCAGCGAAGCCACAGGATTATTCGTCGAGTGAATATCTGCGGGCTGCACATCGTACGAATGACGTTCGGCGGCGATCTGTACGAGGGCAACATCACCGTGCGCTAAGGCAACACCTGATGTGACGGCGAGGCCCAGCACCGCGAGGAGCAATGCTCGCACAACCATCGTGATGGAACCAAGTCTGCGCATCGCCACAAAAATGGCTCCCGCAATCATTCTTGTCAATGCAGCGCCTCGCGATGAACGCTGATCAAGGGGAAGCTTTCGGTGTCGACCTCCAAAAACGACGAAAAATCAGCAACTTACTGAAGCGCACACCAAACCCTGGCAGGGTATCTTGCCGTTCCTGCCGCGGAGAACGCTTTCGCAAACGCTATCCCGACCTCCATCAATTCTACATGGCAGGACTGATGGCAGCCCTATGGTGATCGCCGAACTTCTGCTCATGCGGTCAATGTACCCAACTTGGCGATTCTCGCCAGCAGCATCGTGGCATTGCTCGCATTTTGAGTGGGAATTCGTCAGCAGGTGGCAATCACCGACAGAGAGTTCTTGAAGTCGATGATCCCGCATCATGCCGGCGCAATTCTCATGTGCGAGAAGGCCGAACGCAAGGCGCCGGAGATCAAGAAGCTGTGCGTGGAGATCGTCGCGAGCCAACAGGCCGAGATCGAGCAGATGAAAGGCTTGCTGCGCGGGGGCAATTAACGCCGGCGACTGTCGAGGACCTCGATCAGCTCGTCGATCTTGGTTAGGCGGTCGCGGGCGGAGCCGGCATTGAAGGCATGTGCCACGCAATGCCGCAGGTGATCGCCGAGCGTCTCCTGCTCCACCTTGTCGAGGGCCGCCCGCACCGCCCGCATTTGAGTCAAGACATCAATGCAGTAGCGGTCTTCCTCGATCATACGAGCAATGCCACGTACTTGGCCCTCGATACGGCTGAGCCGGGCGAGCTGGGACTTCTTGATTTTAGCATCCATGACTTGAAGGATACCCTGGGCGGGTATAGATAGCAAGCCATGAAGAACGCCTGCGGCCATTCCGGTCACGACCATGCGGCCCACACACACGCCCATGCCCCGACTACCGACGCCACCGCGATCGACCCGGTCTGCGGCATGAAGGTGAGGATCGAGGGCGCCAAGCACACGACCACGCATGGCGGTCAGACATACTATTTCTGCAATCCCCGATGCTTGGCAAAGTTCACAACCGAACCCGACCGCTACCTGAAGCCCAGTGAGGCGAAAGAACCCGAGCTGCCGGCTGGGACCATCTACACCTGCCCGATGCATCCGCAAATCCGCCAAGTCGGACCGGGCAGCTGCCCGATCTGCGGCATGGCGCTGGAGTCCGAGGTCGTGTCGGCCGATTCCGGCCCCAATCACGAGCTGGCCGACATGACGCGCCGCTTCTGGATCGGCCTGGTGCTGGCGGTGCCCGTGATGGCGCTGGAGATGGGTGGACACCTCACCAACCTGCACATGTTGCTGGGCCCAAATCTGTCAAATTGGCTGCAGTTCGTGCTCGCCACGCCCGTGGTGCTGTGGGCGGGCTGGCCGTTCTTCGTGCGCGGCTGGCAGTCGCTCAAGACGCACAACCTCAACATGTTCACCCTGATCGCCATGGGCACCGGCGTCGCCTGGCTGTACAGCGTCGTGGCCGTCGCCGTGCCTGGCCTCTTCCCGCCGACCTTTCGCGGGCCCGAAGAAACCGTCGCGGTCTACTTCGAGGCCGCCGCGGTGATCACCGTTCTTGTGCTGCTGGGACAAGTGCTCGAACTGCGGGCAAGAGACCAAACCTCGGGCGCGATCCGCGCCCTGCTCGACCTCGCGCCCAAGACCGCGCGGCGCCTCAAGGACGACGGCTCCGATGAGGAGGTCTCGCTCGATGCCATCGCTGTCGGCGATCAGCTGCGCGTGCGGCCGGGCGAGAAAGTGCCGGTTGACGGCGAGGTAATCGATGGCCGCTCATCGCTTGATGAATCGATGGTCACCGGTGAATCGATGCCCGTCACCAAGGAACCTGGCGCCAAGGTGATCGCCGGCACGCTGAACACGACCGGCAGCTTCGTGATGCGCGCGGAGAAGGTTGGTCGCGACACCATGCTGGCGCGCATCGTGCAGATGGTCGCCGAAGCCCAGCGGTCGCGTGCCCCGATCCAGCGCCTGGCCGACATGGTCTCCGGCTATTTCGTGCCCGTGGTAATCGCCATCGCTCTCGCCGCCTTCGCTGCCTGGGCCGTGTGGGGCCCCGAGCCGCGGCTGGCCTTCGGGCTGGTGGCGGCGGTGACGGTGCTGATCATCGCCTGCCCTTGTGCGCTCGGCCTCGCGACACCGATGTCGATCATGGTCGGCGTCGGACGCGGTGCGCAGGCGGGCGTCCTGATCAAAAACGCCGAGGCCTTGGAACGCATGGAACGGGTCGACACGCTGGTCGTCGACAAGACCGGCACGCTGACTGAGGGCAAGCCCAAGGTGGTCGCGATCGTCCCGGCGGCGGGTTTCGCCGAAGCCGATGTCCTGCGGCTTGCGGCCAGTGCGGAGAAGGCGAGCGAGCACCCGCTGGCGCTCGCCGTCGTCGCCGCGGCAGCCGAGCGCAAACTTGCGCTGTTGCCGGTGACGGCCTTCGACTCGCCGACCGGCAAGGGCGTAGTCGGCACCGTCGATAGCCGTCGGCTGGCGCTGGGCAATGCGCGTTTCCTGCGCGAGCTCAGCATCGAGGTGTCGGCGCTCGAGGGGGAGGCCGAGCGCCTGCGCCAGGAGGGCGCGACCGCGATCTTCCTCGCCGTCGACGGCAAGGTCGCCGCTCTCTTCGCCATCGCCGACCCCGTGAAGGGGACGACACCGGCCGCGCTCGAAGCGCTCAAGCGGGAGAAGGTCCGCGTCGTGATGCTGACCGGTGACAACCGCACCACCGCCCTTGCCGTGGCCCGCCGGCTCGGCATCAGCGAGGTCGAGGCCGAGGTGCTGCCCGACCAGAAGAGCGCCGTGGTCGAGAAACTGCGCCGCGAAGGGCGCGTGGTGGCGATGGCGGGCGACGGCGTCAATGATGCACCGGCACTGGCGGCGGCCGAGGTCGGCATCGCCATGGGCACCGGCACTGACGTGGCGATCGAGAGCGCGGGCGTCACCCTGCTCAAGGGCGATCTCATGGGGATCGTGAAGGCGCGCCACCTGTCGCAAGCGACCATGCGCAACATTCGGCAGAACCTGTTCTTCGCCTTCATCTATAACGCCGCCGGCGTGCCGATCGCGGCCGGCGTGCTCTATCCCGCCTTTGGCATCCTGCTGTCGCCCATCATCGCGGCGGCAGCGATGGCGCTGAGCTCAGTCAGCGTCGTCGGCAATTCGCTGCGCTTGCGACGGCTGCGCCTGTGAGGTGCAGGTTGCATCCGCTTCGAGAGAAGCCCCGGCATCGTCATCTTCCGTTGTGGAGAGGCGCCCAGTGAAAGCCGAGCAGATTTCCGATCTCAACGCCAAACGGGGAATGGGATTGGCCGCTACGGTTGAACGCAGCTAAGCGAAGGCTCTCCCCCGATTTCTGCCTCGACGAAGAGTAGCGTCCCTGTCCCCGCGTCGTCGTTACGGCGCGCGAAGCAGCGCAGAGCGATTTCAATCTACGAGCTAAGTCATTGATTTTATTGGGGCGACACTTGTCGCCCAAGGGCAATCCTTTATCGCCGGGCTACCCAGAACGGGGCCCAGTTCATGATCAAGGACACACGCAAACACGCCGCGACCGGCGGCTAAGGATTGGCCCAGTTCGACGACGGCAAGCCCGCGAGCGAAGCGGTGCACAAGGTCTGCTTTGCCTGTCACCAACGCATCGCAGCTCCAGCGATGCGGGCAATGATGCTGCCGTCCTGGTACGGAAGCTGGCCGTCGGCTTGGCCGGAGGCAGGGCTCGTGCTGGCGAACGCCGCAAGCAGCACACACGGGGAGATCGGCGTGACCACCTAACGATGTGATCATCGTTGCCACAACCCAGGGCCCCTCGAGGCAGAGAGCGTGAGTCAAACTTGAGGCGATGCAACCGAGAACACCGAACTGCGGTGTTCCAAGAACGCTGCCGGTTATTTCTGCGAATCATTACAACCATCTAATGTTCCCGCAATCCGCGTTTTAAGACCACTTCGCTACATTCGCACGTCTGAAGCCCGATCTGCCGCGGATTGAGGTGCCACACGTCAATGCATCGCAAACGCCCGGGCCCATTGTTGCTGCCGTGCTGGTGACCAAGCCAGAGGTCAGCTGAAAGCTTGCGCCAGCACAGGACGAGGGCGATGGATTTGATGGATCTCCGCTATCTGTCGGTCGCGGTCGAAACCGGCAGCTTTTCTAACGCTGCCCAATCGCTCGGCGTCAAGCCCTCGACGATCAGCAGGCGCATCGTCCGCCTGGAGGATGAGCTTGGCGTCACTATACTCGAGCGCGGGTCCTTTGGGATTCGCCTCACGGCAGCCGGCCGGCAGGTCATGGTCCGGGTCAGACAAGCTCTAGATAGCCTCGACAGCGTACGGGAGGTCGGCAAGAGCAGCGGGGCGGGAATGACCGGCCATGTCCGATTGGGCGTCCGGATGCCGCCCATTGGGGGTCCGCTGCAGTCCCTGTTGTCGGCCTGGCGCAACCAGCATCCAGATGTAGTTCTTACCCTTCATGAGTTGAATGACCACCAGCTCTCGGTGGCGCTGACCGAGCGCAGTCTGGATATCGCTCTTGTGACGACGCATGCGCTGCGGCGTGGCGCTAACTCTATTGCTGTCTATCGAGAGCCCCTCGTCGCAGCACTCCCGCTCGGGCACATCCTTGCCGCTTATGAGTCACTGACTTGGGCTCTATTACGCGACCATACCGTTCTCGCTCAGGGGTGGGACGACAGTCACTCTGCCCGAGAGTTCTATGCGTCGCTCTTGGGAGAGGGTGTGAAGTTCTCCTCCCATCCCGCTAGCAAGCAATCGGTGATGGCCCTCGTTGGCGCCGGGTTTGGCATAACGCTCGCGGCGCAAAGCGAGGCGGAGGTCGTGTTTCCCGGCGTGGTCTATAGGCCAATTCTCGAAGAGGATGCCTGGGTTCAGATCGAGCTGGCGTGGCGTCCAACGACTGAGGATGCTGCGGTGGGCCGGTTCGTTGCGTTCATGCGCGACGAGGCAAGGTCACGCAACTTGCTTTGACCGCGTCCGCCGAAGTTTCGCGAAAGCCCGGTCCGTCGCCATGAAGCGAGCGAGCATCGGCGGGATGAGCTTCGCGGGTTCGATCGCGGCTTTACCGGTTGCCTGTCCGAGCGCCTCGGCATAAGCAGCAAGATCGCGGTGCACGGTGGCGGGTAGCTCGATCGTGAACCGCACGGGCTTGTCGTCTTCGATTGCAGCGAGCTTAAGCTTCGACATCGGTTCCCCTCATTCGCGGTAGGGCTCGAGCACGAGATCGCGCGTGACCAGGACGCGGACGGGGAACCCCGGCCGGATTGTGATGGTGGGCTGGACGTTGAGGGACCGGCCAACGATGCGCTGGCCGATCTGGTTGACGCTGTCCGACCCGCCGCGACGAATGGCTCGGATCAGGTCGTCCTCGCTGCCGCTGCTGCCAACCTCTGAGCCAATGCTTAGCAGCGTCGCGAGAATGGCTGCCTTGAATAGTGTGCCCCAATGGTTGTCGACCTCGTCCTCGAGGCCGGCGTAGCCTTCGGCATCGGCGCCTGGTTGACGTTCCAATACGATCGATCGTCCGTTCGGCATGATGAGCCGAGTCCAGACCAGGAGCGCTCTCGTCTGGCCGAAGGCGATCTGCGCATCGTATTGGCCAACCAATCGGGCGCCTTGCGGGATCAAACGCGTGCTACCGGTGGGGCTGTCGTAGACATCTTCAGTGACCTGGGCCGTCACCTGACCGGGCAGGTCCGAGCGCAAGCCGGTGAGCAGCGCGGCAGGGATGACAGCGCCAGCCTGGAGAACATAGGGGCTGACCGGCGCGTCGATACGCTCGCCGCTGACTGTGCGGCGATCGACGTTGCCATTGAGAAAGGCGACCTCCGCCAGCAGGGCGTTGATCAGCGTCGTCTTGCCGGTCGAGGTGCCACCGGCAACGAGAATGTTCCTGCGATCCTGGACGGCACGGCGTAGCAGGTTGGCCTGCGCGCACGACATGATCCCGGCCTCGACATAGTCGTCGAGTGAGAACACCGCGATTGCCGGCCGACGGATGGCGAAGCACGGAGCCGCCACCACGGGCGGCACCAGCCCTTCGAAACGTTCTCCGCTTTCCGGCAGCTCCGCCGAAACGCGCGGCATGCCGGCATGGACTTGCCGCGCACCACGCAGGGGACCGGCGCGGTCTTGGCGAGACGCTTGGTCTGCACCAGCAGCTCGAGCGCGCGGTAGCGCCGGCCGCCGGCCGGCACCTCGAACATGCCGGTCTCCTCACCGTCGGCATCCAGGACAGGCCGGACGTTGAGGCTCTGGAGCAAGCCGCGGCGCGCGATCGACGCCGCAAGCTCCTCAATCGAGATGCCCGCCTTCACGCGGCGGACGTTCGACTGCGAGAGCACGAGCTTGTTGAAGGGGATGTCGCGCGAGGACGACAGCGTGATCTTCTGAACAGCACTTGCCATGGGAGTTCTCCGCGACGGGCGGCCGGGAGCCACTCTCCTGGCCTCCAACCCGTCACGAAGCCTGGTCTGCCCTCTGCCTCTCCCGGTCCCGCTCCTCGCACGGCCGATGGGCCGCAGGTGCCGGGACGCGCCCCCAATGTGCGGCCGACCTCACAGGTCGAGGTTCTGGGGCTCGAAGTGTGCCGGCATTTGGTCTTCCGGCCCTTGCGAGACAATGCAGCCGCGCTGGGAGATCGTGACGAAGGCGCTGCCCTCGGGGGCCGCCTTTGGCGGCGCTGCCGCGAAATTGCGGCAGCCGAACTCGGCCGTCGTCGCAGAGAAGACTGGCGTCGTCCGCTTGCCAAGCAGGACGCGGTCGCAGCTGCCGGCCGGCCGCTTGACGCGCCCGCGCGACAGGCCGGGCCGGAAACGCTCAAAGGCGCGCTGCTCTCTTTCAGGCGGCGCCTGCGAGTGCCGGCAACGCGCGCCGACATCACAGTCGACCTTGTTGCGATGACCGGCTCGCCGATCCCGGCCCTTCACGTTCCGTCCGTTGACGGAGGCTATGAGGCCTATCTCGCCGTCATGCCCGGAGAAACGCTTTCGCGGATCTACGAGCGCTACGGCGTGCGTCTACTTGAGCTCAACGTCAGGGCCTTTCTCGGCCTTCAGGGCCGCAAGAGCGTGAACGCCGAGCTGAGGCGAACGATCATGGAACAGCCGTCAATGTTCCTCGCGTTCAACAACGGAATCGTCGCCACGGTTGATGACATCGAGCTCTCCGCGGAGCGCGACGGCGCAGCCGAGATTCATGTTCTGAAAGGCCTCCAGATCGTGAACGGCGGGCAGACCACCGCTTCGCTTCATCGAGCCAGGCGAAAGGAGAGTGCGAACCTCGGACACGTGTCGGTGCCCATCAAGATCATCAAAGTTGGTGGCGCCGATCTCGCCGAGATGGTGACTTCGATATCGCGGGCCGCCAATCGGCAGAACGCGGTTCAGCTAGCGGACTTCTCTGCCAGCGATCCTTTTCACCAGCAGGTGGAAACGCTCGCCAACAATACGTGGCTGGACGACGGCAAAGGCCGATGGTTCTACGAGCGCGCACGCGGCTCCTATCTGGCTGCCGAGCAGAAGGCAGCCTATCGCAAGACCGAACAGCAGGCCTTCCGCACCCAGACGCCCAAGCAGCGCCGACTGAGCAAACTGGATGTCGCGCGATATCTCACCGCCTGGGCGGGGCTTCCATATCGGGTCTGCCTCGGCGGACAGAAGAACTTTCAGCACTTCATGCAGCGACTGAAGGACGCCCCCCCGCCGCCGCCGGATGTCACGTGGTTCAAGCGGCTCGTCGCGACCGCTATTCTGTACCGCTCGGTCGAGCGGACCGTACGGGCGATGAAGTTTCCAGCTTACGGAGCGCAGATCGTCGCTTACCTCGTCGCCGGGCTCAGCTACCGGACAGGCGGTCGCATCGAGTTTGGGCGGATCTGGTCCAGTCAGGGGGTGAGCCCTCAGCTCGAGGAGCTTGTCAGAACATGGGCCCCTCAGATCGACGGCGCCCTGCGGGCGTCCGCCGGCCAGAGAAATCCAAGTGAATGGTACAAGAAGGAGGACTGCTGGGCTGAATTCCGTAGCGCGCTGCCCGCGCTCGCTGATCCGCTCCCTCCCGAGTTGTCTTTTCGTGATGACGGACAGTCGTCCGGCCCGCCGGCTCGGTCAGCGGAGATTTCCCTGGAAGACTACAACCGGATCGCGCGCTGCATGGAAGTCAGCGGCGCCACTTGGCTGGAAGTTGCCGAGCGCGGCCAGCGTGCTGGCTTGATTCACTGGAGGGTCGCTGGCATCTGCCGCACGCTCGCCGGCTATGCGGTGGGAGGTTGGGAACGCAAACCTTCAGTGAAGCAGGCAAAACCCGCGATCGAGGCGCTCAAGAGCGTCGAACAAGCTGGCTTGCTGGCCAACGTCACAGGGCCGAAATGAGCGGATGTTAGCCACCGGGTGAAGGCCGCCCTGTCCCGCAACGGCCGCATACCGCCGCAAGTTGGTGGAAGGCATGGCGCTTCCAGTTGTTGATGCTGCGCGGCAATGGCCGGAAACTCGCGTGACCGGTATGAGGCGGATGAGAACGAACCGTCCGTTCTCTAGCCCATTGTTTCCGAACCTAACACCGACATCGTTTGCTGCTTTCTCGGCCAGCAATTACGCGGCATCTTTTGCCCGCGCGAACAAGCGCAGGATCAAACGGTCCGAGATATCGAAGATGATCTCTGGTGTTTTTGCGGCAAGCCGTGGCTCTCCATTCTGCCCAAGGTTTTGGCTTGGCGGCGATACTCGTGAAACGCGCAGGTTTGGATGTCAGGGAACAGGTTCACTCAGCCAAGAGCAGAGGTGTCTTCCAAGCATGATCCAGAAGCGATCTGCGCGCCGGGTCCCCCGTGAGTGCTCTGGCGATCCCATTGATCTTTATGATTACACCCGTTCGCTTCGGTCCCGCGCCATGCGCGCGCCGAATGAAGCCCCCGCGCCGATCGTCGTCACGGACGACTGGCCCGAAGAGGTGCCGATCGCGGACTCCGAGCTACGGGTGATCGAAGGCCATTTCGCGGAGGAGCTTGACGAGCTTATTGGTCCCCGCGCCTGACAGCCGCGGCTCAGAGGGATATTGCTTTGTTAGCCTATATGACGTACATTGTTGCCAGATGGACATCCATTTGGAGCAGCACCAATGCCCCGCAAGCAAGTCAAAATGAAACCGGATACGCCTAACCGGATTGAGCGCCTCGGATTCCGGCTGGATGAAGAGACGAAGGACCTCATCGAACGCGCGGCACACCTGTCTCGACGCAAGGTCAGCGACTTCTGTGTGACTGCCCTAACCGACACGGCACGTCGAACGATCGCGGAGCACGAGACGCTGGCGCTCTCCGATCGTGATCGTAAGGCGTTCTTTGACGCATTGATTCATCCGCCTAAGTTGCCTGAACGGCTCGTGGCCGCGCTGGCCGAACACAAGCGCCGCCTCGCCTCGTGACATGGCGGCGCCTCGGCCGGATCTGAGGATCGAGGCACTAGCCTCGCACCACGATCGAGTGAGCTTCACGTGCGGCGTGGACAGTCTCGATCGTTATCTCAGGACGCAGGCGAGCCAGGACGTGCGGCGCAAGGCAAACGGCGTATTCGTGCTGGTTGAGCGGGACGTGCCCGACACAGTGCTTGGCTATTACACGCTCTGCGCAAGCGGTTTGGCGCAAGGCGATGTGCCGGTGGCGGCTCGCAAGTACATCCCTCGCTATCCACTGGTCAGCGCAACCCTGATCGGACGCCTTGCGGTTTCGGTGTTGCGACAACGCCAGCACTTCGGAGCTCTGCTCCTGGCGGACGCAGTTCGGCGGGCCTACGCCAGCGCGAGCGTCGTCGGTTCGTCGATGCTTGTCGTCGACGCGCTAAGCGAACGTGCGGCCGCGTTCTATGAAATGTTCGGCTTCACGCGTTTGCCCGACTCAATGCGCTTGGTGTTGCCGATGCGCGCAGTTGAAGCGCTAGTAGCACCATGAGGCGGCTCGGCGAAACGAAAGGCCGTGCCGAGAGAGGACAGTGACAGAATGACGGAGATGGCTTCCACACCAGAGAACGCAGCGGCCGGTCCGGCCGCAAAGGCTGCTCTATATTTGCGCGTCTCGACCGGCCGGCAAGCGGACAGCGATCTTTCGATTCCGGATCAGCGTCGTCAAATCACGTCCTACTGCGCCGCGAAGAGATGGGACGTCACGGCAGAGTTCGTCGAGCCAGGCAATACGGCCACAGACGATCGCCGCCCAGCATTCCAGGCGATGATCGATGCGGCACTCGTCAAGCCCCCTGGCTTCACCATTATCATCGTCCATTCTTTCTCCCGCTTTTTTCGCGATCAGTTTCAGTTCGAGTTCTATGTGCGAAAGCTCGCCAAGAATGGCGTGCGCCTGATCTCGATCACACAGGATCTTGGCGACGATCCGATGAGTGTGATGATGCGTCAGATCATGACGCTATTTGACGAATATCAGTCGAAAGAGAACGCCAAGCACACCCTTCGGGCGATGAAGGAGAATGCGCGTCAGGGCTATTGGAATGGAGCATTGCCGCCGATCGGCTACCGCACGGTTGCCGCCGGACAACGCGGTACGAAGATCAAGAAGAAGCTGGAGGTAGATCCCATCCACGCCGATACCGTGCGTCTGATCTACAGGCTCGCGCTGACAGGCGACGGCCAGAACGGCCCCATGGGTATCAAGTCGATTGCAACCTATCTGAACGACCACAACATCCGGACGCGTGACGGGGGCAAGTTCGGCGTTGCCTCGATTCATCAAATTCTTACGCGCACAACCTATATCGGCCAGCATAAATACAACCATCGCAGCTATCGCACGAAAGTGCTCAAGCCCGAGACTGAACACGCCATCATGGCAGTGCCGCCAATCGTCACTGCAGTGGAGTTCCATGCCGTGCAGACGGCGCTCAAGAGCCGCAGCCCCCAGTGGATGGCACCGCGCGCAGTGAGTGGCCCTACGCTGCTGACAGGGATCTGCTTTTGCGCCTTCTGCGGTGGAGCAATGACGTTGCGAACCGGAAAGGGGTCGGTCGGCCGTATCTACAGGTACTACACCTGCTCGACGAAGGCGCGTCAGGGCGCGAGCGGGTGTCGCGGCCTGACAGTGCCGATGGACAGGCTCGACCGAGCCGTCGTTGACCATCTCGAGTGGCGGTTGCTTGACCCTCAGCGTCTTGCGAAGATGATGGACCAACTTCTGGAGCGTCGAGAAGAGTGGAGCGAGCGGCGTCGGGGCCACATCACCGAACTGCGAAAGCGCAGTGCCGAAGCCGAGGCAAAGCTGAAGCGCATATACGAAGCGATCGAAAACGGCGTGGTCAACGTCGCGGACCCGTCGCTCAAGGATCGCATCGCTGAGTTGACCGCTATTCGTGATCAGGCCCGGCTAGACGCTGAACGGTCGGCAGCCTCTATCGAACGACTCGGCCCGGCGATCACACCGGAGACTCTGCGCCGCTTTGCCCTTGCGGCAAGACGCAAGCTCCGAAACAAAGACGGAACGTACCGACGGGACCATCTACGGGCACTCGCCCAGCGAGTCGAGGTCGTTGATCAGACCCAGATCCGCATCATCGGGGCGAAAACCGAGCTTCTACGGACCCTTGTCACTGGAGTGAGCGTAGAATCGGCGGCTCTCGGCGTTCGCAGTTTTGTACCGAAGTGGCGTCCCCGAGAGGATTCGAACCTCCGACCTCCGGTTTAGGAAACCGCTGCTCTATCCGGCTGAGCTACGGGGACGTAGGCGTTTTCTAGTTGCTTCCCGGACCCTTGTCACTACTCCGAGGCAGCCCGACGTGCCGCCGCTCTTGACAACACTCCATTGCGAGGAATCGAGATGTCGCCGGGAGCGAGCGGCGCCAAGAACGCGCCGCCGTGGGTCGAACTGCCTTCCGGGAAGTCGGACGTTCGGGCAAGCTCGAAGCGGATCGCTTTCGAATGTGATTCAGCCGAGAATCAGTGCCTCGGTCGGCAGCACGACGATCTTGTTCACGACCCCCTTCACGCCGCGAACGTTCTCGACCGCCACTCTGGCCGCATCCTTGGCCGACGCGGAGAAGGCCTGTCCCCACAGATGGACGACACCGCTTTCAACCACGACGTTGCTGACACCTGAGCTCCACGAGTGGCTGCGCAATTCCTTCCACACGCTTTCGCGGAGCTCGTCGTCAAGCGCGGTCCTGCCGCTTTGCCCAGGTCCGCGGGCAACCAGACCCTGCAACAGGTTCGCTCGGCTGACGATGCCCACCACTTTCCCGTCGCGCACGATCGGCACCCGCTTGATGCCACGACGCTGCATCAGGCCGGCAATCTCCTTGAGCTCCGCGTGCTCATCAGCCGTGACGACGTCGCGCGTCATGACGTCCGTCACACGATGGGAGTGGGAGCGCATGTAGTCACGCGCCAGCAAGGCCTCGTCGGCAAGCAGCCGCTGCAACCACGATCGGCCAGGCACGGTGCCGAGCTCGGGCCGATTCATCAGGTCGGCCTCGCTGACGATGCCGACCATTCGACCGTCAGGCTCGACTACCGGCGCCGCGCTGATGCGTGCGCCCAGCAGGATGTCGGCGGCAGACCATACCGTTGCATCTGCCGGCACCGTCACGACCGGCCGCGTCATCACCTTGACAGCGTGCATGATCTTCCTCCCAACGTGCTGAAGTCTCGGGTACAGCCCGGGCGCCCGAGCCACCTTGTTCCAGATCAATCACTGAAACAGGCAGCGCTTGAGATACATCAAGTATCGCTGCGCAAGCCTCCAATAGCGTCCAGGACGGCCATGAGGAGGGTCGCCGATGCCCAGGATGAAGGCTGCAGTATTTGTCGAGCGCGGCCGCATCGTGCTCGAATCCCGACCGGTGCCGGACGTCGGCCCGCTCGATGCGCTGATCCGCATCAGCACGACGACCATTTGCGGCACCGACGTCCACATCCAGCGCGGCGAATACCCTGTCCGCAAGGGCCTCATCGTCGGCCACGAGCCCGTCGGCATCATCGAGAAGCTGGGCTCGCAGGTCGCAGGCTACAAGGAAGGTCAACGCGTCATTGCTGGCGCCATCACTCCTTGCGGTCACAGCTATGCCTGCCTGTGCGGCCAGCACTCGCAAGATGGCGGGACGGCACGGCATGGCTTCAAGCCGGCGGGCGGCTGGCGTTTCGGCAATACAATTGACGGCTGTCAGGCAGAGTTCGTGCTGGTGCCGGATGCCATGGCGAACCTTGCGCCGGTCCCCGCGCCGCTGACCGATGAGCAGGTTCTGATGTGTCCCGACATCATGTCGACCGGGTTTGCCGGCGCCGAGAATGGCGGCGTGCGCGTCGGCGACACGGTCGCGGTGTTCGCTCTCGGGCCGATCGGCCTTTGCGCCGCGATGGGCGCGCGGTTGATGGGCGCCACGACCGTGATCGGCGTCGACACCGTGCCCGAAAGGATGACCATGGCGCGCCAGCTCGGCGTCGACCAGGTTGTCGACTATCGACAGGCCGATCCTGTTGGCTCGATCCGCGAGCTCACCGGCGGACGAGGCGTCGACGTCGCCATCGAGGCACTGGGTCAGCAGCAGACCTTCGAGAATGCCCTGCGGGTGCTGCGGCCGGGCGGTACGCTGTCCAGCCTCGGCGTCTATTCGACCGATCTGCGCATTCCGCTGGATGCCTTCGCCGCCGGGCTGGGCGACAACAAGATCGTGACCTCGCTCTGCCCGGGAGGCAAGGAGCGCATGCGCCGGCTGATGGCCGTCGTGGCGTCGGGCCGCGCCGACCCGGGAGCCCTCGTCACCCACCGCTTCAGGCTCGACCAGATCGAGCAGGCCTACGAGCTTTTCGGTCACCAGCGCGATGGCGTCCTCAAGGTCGCCATCACACCGTAAAGAGCAGGCGCGATGGCCATCTCGAAAGCCGTTACACTCGAAGCCGCTCCCGACCGTTACGGGTTGCCGGTCTACGTGACCAAGAACGGCGCCGGCGCGGTCGAGAAGCCCGAAGCGTCGGGCGAAAGCAAACAGGTGACACCATGACTGCCTGCCTTCTCGCCGATATCGGTGCAACATGGGCCCGCTTCGCCATCTTGAACGGCTCGGAACTTGGCGCGATCGAGGCCGTGCCGACCGGCGCCTATGCCAGCGCCGTCGACGCTATTCGGCATTTTCTCAATACGCGAAAGCAGGACGGCCTCACCTTAGGTCGGGCGGTGATCGCCGCAGCAGGACCTGTCGAAGGCGGCCGCTGCGCGCTGACCAATGCTGCCTGGGTCATGACATGCGAGGAGCTCACGCAGGCATTGCATCTCGGCAGCGTCCAGCTGGTAAACGATCTCGAGGCCCTTGCCTGGGGCGTTCCCTGCTTCGGATCCCAGGATGTCGTCGGCATCGGTGGCGGCGCCGAACTGGCCAGCGAACCCGTCGTCGTGTTGGCACCCGGAACCGGTTTCGGCATGGCCTGCTTCAGCCCCGGCAGAAGCGGGAACAGGGTGCTGGCCGGTGAGGGCGGGCACGCCACGCTCGCCGCGACCGACGCAGCCGAGACGGCAATCATAGACTTCCTGCGCCAACGGCATGGCCATGTGTCGGCCGAGCGCGTCCTGTCAGGACGCGGCTTGATGAACCTGCATGAGGCTCTGACAGCGCAGGGCCAGGTGCACGCGCCGGTAGCCACCCCGGAGCAGGTCGTACGCGAAGCAGTCTATGGAACCTGCGATACGGCACGGCAAGCGCTCGACTTGTTCTGTGGCTTCCTTGGATCGGTGGCGGGCAATGCGGCCCTGACCTTCGGCTCGCGAGGAGGGGTACTGATCGCGGGCGGGATCATGCCCAACATCGTCGACTACCTCGACAAATCGCCATTCCGCGAGCGCTTCGAGCGCAAAGGCCGTCTGCGTCGCTACCTTGCCCGCATTCCAACCAGAATCGTCGTCAGGCGAGATCCGACTTTTCTCGGCTTGATGGCCCTGGCCCATGAATGGCAATGATCCGTCCGCCGTCGGACCCGCGCCGCTCCGCCGTTTTTGGCGCATGGCTCTCGGCTTCTGGACTGGCGGCAGCGCATGGATTCCATGGGCCCTGATGGCATTGCTCACCGTCTGCGTCGTGACGCAGCTTCTCATGCAATACCGGCTGAATTTCTGGAACCGGGACTTCTTCAACGCCTTGGAGCGACGCGACGGCCGGGAAATCTTGCAGCAGACCTACCTGTTGCCTGCGCTCGCGGCGAGCAGCATCGGACTCGCCATGACCGCCGTGTGGGGACGCATGACCTTCCAAAGGTCGTGGCGGGCATGGCTCACCGGGCAACTGCTGGACGTTTGGCTCAGCAACGACAACTACCGGCGCCTCGACAATGGCCGGGGCGAGCCACAGCTCGCCGAATACCGTATCGCCGAGGACGCGCGTATCGCCACCGACGCACCGATCGACCTGCTGGTCGGCTTGTTGTCCTCGCTGCTGACGGCAGCGACGTTTGTCGTAGTGTTGTGGACCGTTGGGGGGACGCTCGATCTCGAGGGATCCGGCACCACGTTGAAGCTGCCGGGCTATCTCGTATTCGCCAGCATCGCGTATGCCGTACTGACGACCGGTGCGATGATCCTGGTCGGCCGTCGCATGGCGCACGTCATCGAGCGCAAAAATCAAGCCGAATCCGAGCTCAAGTTCGCCGTGGCCCATCTGCGCAACCTGCCCCGGCCGACTACCCCTTCGGGCGACGGACAAAATGCCTCGGTCAACTTCGCCCTGGCCGAGGTCATTCGCCAGTGGCGCAACCTCTGCGGACAGCATGTACGAACCACACTGGTATCTCATGGCAACACGCTGCTTGCCCCGCTCGTCGGCCTGATTCTTTGCGTTCCTCAGTACATTCACGAGACGATGTCGCTGGGTGAGGTCACGCAAGCGGCGGCGGCCTTTGCCGCGGTCCAGGGCGCCTTCAACTGGCTCGTCGACAACTATCCCCGCCTCGCCGAATGGGCTTCCTCGGCAAGCCGGGTCGGTGTCCTCCTGTTCAGCCTGGACATGCTGGCAACGACCAAGGTTCGCCGCGAAGCATCGTAACGAGCCTGTCGCTCGGGTGGGCCGTGCTCCTTGCGCTGAATCAAGGCGGGCCGTGACTGCATCGGCATGAATTGGTGGATGTTGCCTGCATCGGGTATCGTCCTTGTCGTCGACGACGATGCCGCGGTTCGAGCGGCGGCGGAATTCGCGTTGGAGATGGATGGGTTGCGAGCACAGCCTCACGACGGCCCCGAAGTGTTGCTCGCCGACCCGAGACTGCCGGCGCGAGCCTGCCTGGTCACGGACCATTCCATGCCCGGTCTCGACGGCATCGAGCCGGTGAAGACGCTGCGCCGCGGTGACCTTGCGCTTCAGGCCATCGTGATCAGTGGCAGCGGCAGGGCGCACGAGCGCCTGCGCAACTTGGCGAAGCGGACGGGAATCGCGCAGATCCTCGA
This sequence comes from Reyranella sp., assembly GCF_044224635.1. Classification (GTDB taxonomy): domain Bacteria; phylum Pseudomonadota; class Alphaproteobacteria; order Reyranellales; family Reyranellaceae; genus Reyranella. Next base: position 257,644 of record NZ_JBGAKA010000002.1, read on the forward strand.
GAAGCCGCTGTCGGCCGTAGCGCTAGCCGACCGCACCCGGCAAGCCCTGTCCGCCGCCTGACTGCCATGTCTCGCATGCCACGCACCGTCATGGGCTATGTGTTGCAGCTCACGGGCAAGCACCAGGCCGGCTTGGCAATGCTGTCGATCGCGGTCTTTCTGCTCAGCGCCGCGCCCCTCGACCTGCAGCGCCGCATCATCAACACGATCGTCGATCGCGGCGCGTTGGAGACTGTCCTGTGGTTGGCCGCTGCCTATGGCGCCGTAGCCCTGATGGAGCAGAGCCTCAAGCTGGCCCTCAACATTTACCGCGGATGGGTGTCGGAGAGTTCGGTGCGCGCGCTGCGCACGCGAGCTGGCGAGACCTCACGCAACGCCGATGGCGCGACCGCCGTCGATACCGGTGTCGAAATCGCAGTCATGCTCGAGGAGGTAGAGCCGATCGGCGGCTTCACCGGCATCAGCATATCCGAGCCACTTCTCCAAGGTGGAATTCTCGTCAGCGTAACCGGCTACATGCTCTACCTCGATGCCGGTCTTGCCCTGCTGGCCCTGGCATTTTTCCTGCCTCAGCTCGTATTCGTCCCGGCGCTGCAGCTGGCCATCAACCGTCGCGCGCAGTCCCGCATCATCACGAAACGGGGGCTCAGCAGCGAGATCGTCAACACAGCGATCGGCTCGGGCAAGGGACGGGGCTGGATAAAGGAGCCGATCAACCGCGTCTTTTCGCTCAACATGGGCATCTACAAGCTGAAATTCACCATGAACCTCCTGATGAACCTGATGCACCATTCGGCAGTGGCGGTCGCGCTGGGCGTCGGCGGCTGGCTGGCCCTGCAGGGCCGCATCGAGGTCGGCACGGTGGTGGCAATCGTCGCCGGCATGGGCAAGCTGAATGATCCATGGGGCGATCTGGTCAACTGGGCGCGAGAGCTGTCCGTCGTCGAGGTCAAGTATCGACTGTTCGTTGGCGCGGTTGATCGGCTTTTTTCGCGGGAGAAGGAGCAGGCGGACGAAGCGGCCGGCCTTCATCCGTGAACAGAAATCCGGACCGGGCAGGCCTCACGCGGGAACAGCCCAGCGCACATCTGTGATCGGGTGATGGCTTTCTTCGGCGCGGCGGCACAGACCACTGTCACCGTAGAAACCCTTAGGTCAATTCCCGAATGGTCGATTGCCGCTCCGAGAGGTAGGCATTCAGCATCGTACCCCTCAGGAGAGGGCAGTCCTGCAGATTTGGAGTGCCGCGCCGACGAGAAATCATCGATGGAGGATATGATGAGCACCACGGCCGATCCTGTAGCCGCGACGACAAGCGCCGCGGCGGACGCCTTTCAAGGTTACGCGGCGGCTTGCTCCGAGTGGCAGCAGGAGATCGCGCGTTTCCTCGGTCGTCGGCTGACAGCAAATCGCGACACCCTGGAGGCGCTGGCGGCGTCGCGCGACGTCGCAGGGGTAATGAGAGCGCAGCAACAATGGGGGTTGCAGCTGGCGACCGACTACATGCACGAAGCCGGCAGGGTGATGCGCCTGTTTACCGCGCTTTCCCTGACCGGCGCGACGCCAGACGCTCAGGCAACTGCCAGGATCATCGGATGAGATCGACCTAGCGTGCCATGCGCCCAGGCCGCTTCTTCCGGTGCCGAGCAAGGTGGTCGGCAATAAGGGCTCGCGCGCGCTGAAAGGCATCGACGATGGCTTCACGAGGATCCGTGAGCTGCTGATCGGGATGCCCAAGAGGCGACTCGATGTGAAGATCTATCGATTTGATGGCGCTGCCCTCTCGCATTTTCAATATCGCGCCATCGCCTGGCTTGCCGGTTGATTTCAGTCAAAGGGATATCCCCCGATTTGCCTTAGATGTTTCATTGGATCATGACGATCCGCCATGGAGGTTTGACATGATAGAACCCAGGAGCCTTGCAAGCCCGCGTATCGCGTCGCCTTTCGGCAGCGAATTCGACCACATCATCAACCGCCTCCGAAGCTGGCCGTCCAACTGGAGCGACATCGCGCCCTCCAGGGAGCCGCAGGCACTTCGCGCCTTCGAGCACATGCCCAAGGTCGAGGTGAGGGAGAACGGCAAGTCCTATACCGTCTCCGTCGAGCTGCCCGGTCTCGACGACAAGGATGTCAAGGTTCAGGTCGACGGCGACGTCCTGACCGTTTCCGGGGAGAAAAAAGTGGAGCGGTCGGACGACAAGACGCACTATTCCGAACGCAGCTACGGCAGCTTCACCCGCTCCTTCACGCTGCCGGCCGACGCCGATCCCAACGCCGTCTCGGCCACCTTCTCCAAGGGCGTGCTGACGCTGGAGATCGCCAAGACCGCCAACCCGCCGGCCCAGGTCAAGCAGGTCGCGATCAAGTCGGCATGAGGATTTTTGGCCGGCACCCTTCAGGGCGCGCCCTGCGGGTGCCGACCTCCTCTCCCGCGAGGCGGTGATCGCGCAGGCCTGTCAGCATGGGCGGCATCCGTCTGCGGTGCGGCCCGGATCGCGGTCGAAAGCCACTGGAGGCGCCTGCATGTCGGCACGCATCGTCACCCTGACCGTCAACCCCGCTGTCGACCTCGCGGCACAAGCGGAAGCGGTGCAGCCCGGGCACAAGATACGCACCTTCGACGAGCGCTATGATCCAGGCGGAGGCGGCATCAACGTGGCGCGGGTCATTTGCGAACTGGGCGGGGAGACACTCGCCCTCTTCGCGTCCGGCGGCGTTACCGGGCGGTTTGTCGAGCAGATGCTGACCCAGGCAAAGGTTCCCTGGCAAGCCGTCCTGATCGGAGGAACCTGTCGGATCAGCGTGACCGTGCACGACAGGTCGAGCGGTCAGGAATATCGCTTCGTGCCGCAAGGCCCGAGGATCAGCCCGGCAGAAGCGGCTGATATCCTGGAGACGTTGCGTCATGTCGAGGCGGCCTGGATCGTGGCGAGCGGCAGCCTAGCGTCAGGCATGTCTGCGGATTTCTACGCCAAGGTGGCCGATATTGCCGCGGCGCGCGGCGCACGATTTGCCCTCGATACGTCCGGCCTGCCCCTGACCACCTCGCTTGGGCACAAGGTTTCCCTGCTCAAGCCAAGCCTTTCGGAGTTTGAGGCAATTCTCGGCCGCAAGGTGCCCGATCTCGAGAGTCAGATGGATCAAGCCAAGCGCTTGGTACAGTCCGGCGCCGCCGACATGATCGCCCTCACGCTGGGCTCTGCCGGGGCCATCCTGGCCACTGCGAACCACGTCTGCCATATGCCGGCTCCTGCGGTGACTGCGCGGACAGGCGTTGGCGCAGGGGACAGCTTTCTCGCCGGTTTGGTGCTCGCGCTCGCCCGTGGGCAATCCCACGAAAGCGCTTTGCGACTCGCGGTGGCATGCGGTGCTGCCGCTGTCCAAGGCAGCGGAACGGCCCAGGTCAGGCGGGCCGATGTGGCGACGCTGCTCGCCTGAGGGCGCCACGTGGTCGGGCGCCTATCCTTTGATGACGGAGACGCTGCGGAAACGCCGTAGTCCGAGGCCGAGAAACAGGGCACCCATGGCAGCGACGGCGAGATACTGCGGCCAGACGGCGTCGAACCCTGCGCCACGGTAGAGAATGGCCTGGGCAATCGAGACGAAATGGGTCGTCGGCGATGCCTGCATGACGGCCCGCAGGAACGGCGGCATGCTCTCCAGAGGCGTGTTGCTGCCCGACAGCAGATTGAGCGGAACCGCGACCAGGATGAACAGCAGCCCGAGCTGCGGCATCGTGCGGGCTATCGTCGCCAGGAAGATCCCGACCGAGGTGGCAAAGAACAGGTAGAGCACGACGCCTACCATGAACAAAGGCACCGAGCCCGATACGGGCACGCCGAGCAGCCGACGTACCACGAGCTCGAGCGACAGACCGACCGCCACCGTGATCACGAGACCGTTGGCGAGCACCTTCGACGCTACGATCTCGAACGGGGTCACCGGCATCGCAAGGAGATGATCCATCGTGCCATGCTCACGCTCCCGCACCACCGCCGCACCGGCGAGGATGATGGCGAGCATGGTGACGTTGCCGATGATGCCCATGATGCTGGTGAACCATGCGGTGGTGACATTGGGGTTGAAGGCGATGCGTACGTCGAGGTTGACCGGCGTCGATTCGGCGATCGACCGACGGGCCACGAAGCCGGCGATCTCCGTCCGGATGATCTGTTCGGCATAGCCCGCGCCGATGCCCGCCTGCATCATGGCCGTTGCATCGACCGCGACCTGCAGCGCGGGTGCGCGTCCGGCAAGAACGTCGCGCTCGAAATGCGGCGGTATGTCGACCACGAAGGTGAACCTGCCGACGTTCATCAGATGATCGACCTCGCGCTGCTCGATGGACTGAGGCGCCTTGAAGTGGGGCGGCAGAAACGCCTGGGCGATCCGCCTCGAAAGCTCGGAACGATCCTCGTCCACGATGGCGATCGAGGCGTTGTGCAATTCCTGCATATTGCCCTGGGCCTGGGCGATGATCGCGAGCGAGAAGGAGTAGATTACCAGGCCGAACAGCACCCAATCGCGCAGGAAGCTGCGCAGTTCCTTCGTCGACAGCCAGAAGATCGTGGTGAGCGACCGCATCTCCCCTCACCTCTCCTGGGCGCGCAGCAGGAGGAGACCTAGAATCGTAAGCCCCGGGACGAAGGCCGCCAGGATCAGCAGGTCGCCGGAAAGGTCGGCGAAGCCCAATCCCTTCGTGAAGGCCCCGACGCTCAGCGGCAGGAAGTAGGTCATCGGGAAGAGGCGGCCGAGAACGGCACCGAAGCCGGTGATCGACGAAGTCGGCACCAGCATGCCGGCGAACATCGTTGCCGGCAGGACCGTGAGGATCGCCGTCCCGAACAGCGCCGCGATCTGCGTCGAGGTGAAGGCGGAAATCACCTGCCCGTACGCAGTCGTCGCGGCGACGTAGACGACCGCCGCCAGCACCAGCAAGACCGCACTTCCCTTCAAGGGCACCCCGAAAAGGACGATCGCCATGACGACCAGCAGGGCGAAATTGATCATGGCGACGGCGATATAGGGCAGTTGCTTGCCGAGCAGAAACTCGAGCCGGCTGACTGGCGTCACGTAAAGATTGACGATCGAGCCCAGCTCCTTTTCGCGGACGATCGCCAGCGCCATGAGAATGGCGGGTATGAGCGCGAGCTGAAGCGCGATCTGCGCCGGCACCATGGCGTAGACGCTGTCGAAATCCTGATTGTAGCGAAAACGCACCTCGATGGTCGCCGCGGCAGGCACGATGGCACCCTCCGCATGCCCGCGAATGGTATTGTCGCCGAGATATTGCCGATGAGCACCCTGGAGATAACCCCGGATCGTCTCGGCTCGAAACGGCATGGCGCCGTCGATCCACGCCGCCACCTCGGTGGGCCGCGCGCGGCGGACGTCGCGACCGAATCCAGGTGGGATCTCGATCGTGGCCGTGACCCTGCCTTGCTTGAGGCGGTTGTGCAGATCCGCGGCGTCGCGAATCGGCGGGCGTTCAATGAAATACGGCGAGCCGCGCAAAACCTCGAGATAGGCGCGACTTTCGAAAGTGTCGTCGCGATCCAGCACGGCGAAGCTCAGTGAATTCACGTCCGTGGTGATGCCATAGCCGAACACCAGCATGAGGAATGCCGTCCCGCCCAGCGCGAAGGCAAGCCGTATCGGATCGCGCATCAGCTCGAGCGCTTCGCGGATGGCGTAGGCGATCATCCGGCGCGAGCTGAACAGCCGCGTCCGACTCGCCGCAGGCGATCGCGCGGGCGGCGGCACGATGGCCGCGGGCAGCGTCGGCTCGACCGCCGCGCGATTGCCGGCTGCCTCCTCGAGGTAGCCGACGAACGCCTCCTCCAGGGTATCGGCACCGCGCCGGCGGACGAGGTCGGCAGGCGCACCGGTATCGAGCACACGACCTGCATCCATCAGCGCGATCCGGTCGCAGCGAGCGGCTTCATTCATGAAGTGGGTCGACACGAAGATCGTGACACCCTGGTTGCGCGAGAGGTCGATCAGCAGCTCCCAGAAGGAATCGCGCGCAATCGGATCGACGCCGGATGTCGGCTCGTCGAGGATCAGCAGATCGGGCCGATGCACGACGGCCACGGCCAGCGACAGCCGCTGGCGAATGCCGAGCGGCAGGGCGTCAGCAAGCTGCTCGTCGTGCTCCGTCAGCCCGAAGCGGGAAACGAGCTCGTCGACCCGACTCCGTGCCTCGGCGGCAGGCAGATGAAACAGTCGCGCATGCAGGTCGAGATTCTGCCGAGCTGTCAGCTCCGAGTAGAGCGAGAATGCCTGCGACATGTAGCCAACGCGCTTCCGCCAAGCCAGGTCGGATGCATCGACCGGCTGGCCGAACAGCGTCGCCTCGCCTTCACTGGCCGGCAGTAACCCGGTCAGCATCTTCATTGTCGTGCTCTTGCCGCATCCGTTGGATCCGAGAAAGCCGAATATCTCCCCGCGTTCGATCGCGAAATCGACGCGATCGACCGCCGTGAACTGACCGAAGCGGCGGGTCAGGCCGCGGGCAACGATCACCTGCTCGTGGTCGAACCTGCGGCTTGGGGGGACGACGAGCGATCGATGCCCGTTCCGAAGCGCCTCGGGCAACAGGCGGATGAAGGCTTCCTCAACGCTTGCCGCGGCGGTTTGCATCACCAGCGCTTCGGGCGTGCCCACGGCGAGGACCTTTCCGGCGTTCATGGCGATCAGCCAGTCGAACCGTTCGGCCTCCTCCATGTACGCCGTCGCCACGACGATGCTCATCGCCGGCCGGCGTGCACGCATTCGCCCGATCAGTTGCCAGAATTGCCGGCGCGAAAGAGGGTCCACCCCAGTCGTAGGCTCGTCGAGTATCAGCAGGTCTGGATCGTGGATCAGGGCGCAGCACAGTCCGAGCTTCTGACGCATGCCGCCGGAGAGCTGTCTCGCCAGCCGTTCGGCAAAGCGGGCCAACCCCGTGCTGTGCAGCAGCTCGTCGATGCGCTCGGCGCGTTCGGCGCGTGCCTGGCCGAACAATCGGCCGAAGAACTCGATGTTCTCCCGCACGCTGAGCTCGGGATAGAGGTTCTTGCCGAGACCTTGCGGCATGAAGGCGAGGCGCTGGCAGATGGCGCGACGATGATCCGGATCAGCCATGTCCCCGTCGAGCACCTTGACGCGACCCTGCTGAATTCGCTTGGCGCCGGCCACGAGCCCGAGGAGAGTCGACTTCCCCACGCCATCCGGCCCGATCAGCCCGACGAGTTGGCCGGCCGGAATGTCGAGCGTGATGTCCACGAGCGCCTCACGGCGATACCTGTGGCTCAGCCGCTCCAGACGGGCGGCCGGTTGGACGGGCTCGGCCATGGCTCAAGGCGCGCCTTGCAGGCCTTGCGGCCAGGCGATCTCGGGATCGAGCCTGACGTAGGCGACCCCCGGCACCCCGCTTCGCACAGCCTCGGCGTGCGAACGCGACAGGCCGGGATCGATGCGGACTCGAACCCGGAACATGAGCTTGTCGCGTTCCGTCCGGGTCTCGACCATCTTGGGCGTGAACTGCGCCTGCGCAGCAATGAAGCTCACCTTCGCGGGGATCGGACGGCCGGGATAGGCATCGAGCACGATACGGGCGTCGCTGCCGATCCTGACCTGCCCCGCCATCGCCGTCGGCAGGTAGATATCCATGTAGACGTAGCCGACATCGAGCAACGTGAAGACCTTCCCACCGGCCGGCAGGACCTCGCCGACATTGGCAATCCTGTACTCGATACGGCCATCGCGCGGCGCGACCAAAGTGTTGTCGGCGATGTGGACCTGGAAGAGCTCGACTTCATGCTGGGCCGCGTTGAGCGCTGCTTCGCCAGCGAGCACGCGGGCATTGACGGCGCGTTCCATCGCCTGCGCACTTTCCAGCTGCTGGCGCCGCTGATCGAACAGCTCGCGGGTTATCCAGCCGTTCTTCAGCAGGCTCTCGGCGCGCTCCATCTGCTGCCGCGCCAGCACGACCTGCGTATGCGCCTGGGCGACGTTGGCTCGGGCTTCGGCAACCGCCTTGGTCGCCTGCTCGACCTGCGCCTCTGACTTCCGGAGCGAGGTCTCGAGATCCTTGACATCCATGAGTGCCAGTATCTGACCTGCCTTCACCATGTCCCCTTCGTCGACACGCAGTTCCTGGATGCGGCCGGCAAACCTGGTGGCGATATCGAGGGGGTCGGCTTCGAGCCGCCCATTGCCGGCAACGATGCCCGCCGGCAGCGGCGGCACACGGTGCTGCCACCAGTATTCAGCGCCGCCGGCGGCGACCACCACGAAGAGCAAGCCCAGCAACAACCGGCGGCGCCATCGGGACGGCGCCGCTGGGGCAGAAGACGGCACGACCGCAAGAGAGGCCGCGTTCGTCGAAGTCAGCGCGCGGCCGAACCCGCTGTCGCTCTGCAGAGCCTGCGGATGCGGCGCCTCGCCATTGCGCAGATCGTTCATGCAATCCCACCCACGGCGAAGGGGTTCTGCAAGAAGGGCATGATCGCCATGCAATATGGATAGGTAGGGCGCATTGCACGAACCTTGATTGGTGTCAAAGCAGCCGGGCCGCCCGGGCGTAGCTTGCCATCCGATCGTCCGGCAGTCAGGCCATTTGAGCCATCGTCTCGCCTGGTCGCCCGGCCGCTATCACGCGCTTGGCCAGCGGCCCCAGCCAGTCGTCGCCCAGCGTCTCTCGCTCGAGCAGTCTTTCGGCGGTGGCGTACAGCAGATCGCGGTTGCGCTCGACGATCGCCCTGGCGCGCTCGAGGCTCTGCTCGATCAGCCGCACGACGGCCTCATCGATCCGGCCGGCCGTCGCCTCGCCGTACCAGCGCACGGGCGGAGGTGCCCCCAGCATCGGCATCATCAGGACGGACGGCTCTCCCTCGTAAGCAACCGGGCCAAGCTCCGGGACCATGCCGAAGCGCACGACCATGCTGCGAGCGATCTCGGTCGCCTTTTGCAAGTCGTCGGCCGCACCGGTCGAGACCGACGGGAAGCGCAGCAGCTCCGCCGCGCGTCCGCCGAGCAGCATGGTCAAGCGGTCTTCGAGCTGGCTGCGACTCATCAGGTGCCGATCCTCGATTGGCCGCTGAAATGTGTACCCCAGCGCACCCACGCCGCGCGGGATGATGGAGATCTTCTGGATCGGATCACTGCCGGGCAGCGCCATCGCCACCACGGCATGACCGGATTCGTGGAACGCGATGATCTCGCGCTCGCCGGCACTGAGAATCCGGCTTCGCTTCTCGAGACCACCCACAATCCGCTCGATCGCGCCGGTGAAATCAGCGATCGTGACATCCTCGCCGCCACGCCTCGTCGCCAGCAATGCCGCCTCGTTCACCAGGTTGGCCAGGTCAGCTCCCGTGAAGCCCGGCGTCATGGCGGCGACGCGATCGGTGTCGACGTCCTTGGCGAGTCTGATCTTGCGGACGTGCACGGCGAGGACGTCCGCTCGACCCTTCCTGTCCGGCCGGTCGACAAGCACCTGCCGGTCGAAACGCCCGGCTCGCAGGAGCGCCGGGTCGAGGATCTCTGGCCGATTGGTGGCAGCCAGCAGCACGATGCCGGTCTTGGGGTCGAAGCCATCGAGCTCAGCGAGCAGCTGGTTGAGCGTCTGCTCCTTTTCGTCGTGGCCGCCAAGCGTGAAGCTGCCACGGGCGCGGCCCAGTGCATCGAGCTCGTCGATGAAGATGATGCAGGGTGCATGGTGGCGCGCCTGCTCGAAGAGATCGCGGACGCGGGCGGCTCCGACGCCAACGAACATCTCGACGAACTCCGATCCGGAGATCGAGAAGAACGCCACTCCCGCCTGCCCCGCCACGGCGCGGGCAAGCAGCGTCTTTCCGGTTCCCGGCGGACCCACCAACAGAATGCCCTTCGGCAGGCGGGCTCCCAGCCGGCTGTGCGCCTCCGGTCTCTTCAGAAAGTCGACAATCTCCTCGAGCTCGGCCTTCGCCTCATCGACACCGGCGACGTCGTCGAAGTCGACGCCCGTGCTGCGTTCGAGATAGATCCGCGCCTTGCTCTTGCCGATCGCCAGCAAGCCGCCGCCAGCACCGACGCCCGTCTGCATCCGCCGAACGACGAACAACCAGATGCCGATGAACAGGGCCGTAGGCACCACCCACGACAGGATTGCCTTCAGCCAGCCGGAATCATGCTCGGCCTTGAACCTCACCTTGTACTGGGCCAGGAAATTCGCAACGTCCAGCGACAGCCTATCGGTGACAAACTCGGGCTTCTCGCCCGCCGTCGGATTGGCGAGTGTGCCCCGGATGTACGTGTCGCCGACAGTGACCTCTCCCACCTTGCCGGCTTCGAGCAAGGCGCGGAACTCGCTATAAGCGATCTGGTCCACTTTCTGCTGCTGGACCCACAGGTCGCGCACGAAGGCGATGCTGAGCAGCGCCACCACCAGATACACGTAGTTGAAGACCTGGGACTTTTTCACGGTCTGTTGCTCGATACGGCCTGCGCGGAACCGAACGCCGGCGAAAATGTCCTCTCGCCTCTCAACAGCAATTAAACCAGTCGCGGGCCATCCCGGACTTGACCTGGGTCAAGAGCGCTTCCGTGGGATATTCGTAACGTCGGACGATCCGGAGCCCCTCCATGAGCAATTGTCGCCCCCTGCTCTTCACTTTGCTGTTCGCCTGGCTTGCAGCGTGCCCGGTCAAGGCGGAGTCGACCGGCTGGTCGATCGAACCGGGAACTGACGATCCACGCTACGCTGTAGTGCAGCCCGTTGCGACGAACCTCAACATAAGCGCCGTCGCCCTCACCTGCGAGGACACCGGCACTGTTCGGGTGCTGCAGCTGCAGATCTACCGGACTGACGATGGTCCGCTGCGTGCGAAAGCTGCGCTGGCAGCGCCGATGAAGGATGAGCCGCGCGCGGCGCTTGTGATCGACGGCCGCGTCTTTCCGGTTTCCCCGATGTTTGCCGACACTTACGCAGTCCTGGCCGATGGCAGTGAGGGCCTCTTCGCCAAACTGTCATCGCCGCTGGTGGCCGCGCTGCAGTCCGGCAAAGCCATGACACTGCAACTCGACCTGATCGCCGAGCCACACGGCCAATCCACGGCGTTCGATGGGGAGGCTGTCGTCCCGCTCGCCGATGCGGGCGGACGAGCGGCAATCGCCGCCATGCGCCGCTGCATCGGCCCAGGCGGAGTGCCCGGCGCCCGTTTGGCACGTCTGCGGCATTGAAGACAGCTGCCACCCCTGGCGACAGTGCCGTGCCGGCGCCGTTTTGGACGTTGAGCAAGGACGATTTGTGCCGGCGCCTGGGCTGTACGGGCGACGGACTGGACAGCAAGGAAGCAGCCGCACGACTGCAGCGCTACGGACGCAATTCCGATATCGCGGTCGCCAGGATCGGTTTGCTCCAGGCGATCTCGCGCCGCCTGCTGGAGCCGCTCTGCCTGATCTTGCTTGCCGCTGCAATCGTGTCGGGCCTCACCGGCGATGAGGTTGGCGGAGCGATCATCGTCAGCGTGCTGGCCCTGTCGATCGGACTGGACACCGTCCAGGAAGGGCGGGCCGTGAAGGCTGCCGATCTGCTGCGTCAATCGGTGGCACTGCGAGCGGAGGTCAAGCGAGACGGCAGCTTCGTCGCCGTCGCGATCGACCGCGTCGTACCCGGCGATGTCCTGCGGATCCGGGCCGGCGATATCGTCCCGGCTGACGGCCTGTTGCTCGAGGCCATCGCATTGACGACGAGCGAGGCGGCGCTGACCGGGGAACCCTACCCCGTCGAGAAACGCTGCGAACCGATCCTCTCAGTGGAACCAGCCGAGGCCCACAACGCTGTGTTCCGGGGTTCAGTGGCCCAAACGGGAGAGGGGTTGGTCTTGGTGGCGGAAACCGGCGCCGCGACCGTATTCGGGGCGGCCGCGATGGCGCTTGCCGAGAACCCGGCGCCGTCGCACTTCCAGCGCGATCTGCATGCATTCGGGCTGCTGGTCGCAAGACTGTCCATTGGCCTGATCGTCGTCGTCCTGGCCGCGCACGTGCTGTTCGGCCGGCCGGCGCTCGAATCACTGTTGTTCTCGGTGGCCCTCGCTGTCGGGCTCACGCCCGAGCTGTTGCCGATGATCACCACGGTCACGCTGACGCGAGGCGCGCTGCGCATGGCGGCGCGCAAGGTGATCGTGAAACGCCTGGCTTCCATACACGATCTTGGCGCCATGACAGTGCTGTGCACCGACAAGACCGGCACCCTGACCTCGGCGCAGATCACCTTGGCAGGAAGCCTGGATGCAGGCGGCAACACCGATGGCCGAGCGGCTCAGCTGGGCGCCGCGGCGGCTCGTCTCGGTGGCGATCGGGGGTCGCTCGATGCTGCGTTGGCTGCAGGTGCCACCGGCGAACCAACCTGGACATTGCTTTCGCGTCGCGCCTTCGACTTCGACCGGCGTCGCGGCTGCGTGCTCGCGGAAGGGCCGCAGGGGAGAATTCTGATCGTCAAGGGAGCTCCCGAGGCGATCCTGCCGCTATGCGCATCGCGGCGAGTCGCCGGGGTCGAGCAGCCGATGACCGAGACGGCACGACTCGAGGGGCTCGGCGGCATACGCCACCTCGCCGAGCAGGGGTTGCGGTCGGTCGCGGTTGCGTCGCGACCGTGGCGCGGGGCAGGGCTCGACATCAAGGACGACGACGAGCGTGACCTGGTCTACGAAGGCATTTGCACCTTCGCCGACCCACCGAAACCTACGTCCGCAGCCGCAATATCGCGACTGACCGGCGCCGCCGTGCGCGTCAAGATCCTGTCGGGGGACGATCCCGCCGTGGTGCGACGGCTCGCCGACATGGTCGGGTTTCAGACCTCTGCCGTGCTCTCCGGCGGCGAGGTCGCCCGGTTGAGCGACGACGCGCTCATCGTCCAGGCGCGCACGGCCGACGTCTTCGGACGGCTCACGCCCGATCAGAAGCTCAGGGTGGTAAGGGCGCTCCAGGCCGGCGGCGAGACGGTGGGCTTCCTGGGCGACGGCATCAACGATGCCCCGGCGTTGAGGGCTGCCGATGTCGGCCTTTCCGTGGACGGGGCGACCGGCGTTGCACAGGCCGCTGCCGACATGATCCTGCTGGAGCCGGATCTCGAGGTCGTGGCCGACGGCGTCGAAGAAGGCCGGCGCACCTTCGCCAACATCCTCAAATACGTGCGCATGGGTGCGAGCTCGAACTTCGGCAACATGCTGTCGATGGCAACGGCATCGCTTCTCCTGCCTTTCCTGCCCATGCTGCCAACGCAGATCCTGCTCAACAATCTGCTTTACGACCTTTCCGAGGTGGGAATTCCCTTCGATACGGTGCGACGCGAAGCGACGGCCCGGCCGCAAGTCTGGGATCTGCACGCCCTCGCGCGTTTCGCCACTGTCATGGGGCCCCTGTCGTCGGCTTTCGACCTGTTGACCTTCGCCGGTCTGCTGCTGCTGTTTCAGGTCTCGCCGGCTGAGTTCCGCACCGCCTGGTTTCTGGAATCGATGGCAACCCAGATCCTGGTCATCTTCGTCATCCGCACCCGTGGCCGCCCCTGGGCGGACCGCCCCCACCCGGCGCTGATGATCTCCTCGGTAGCGGCGTTGGGGCTCGCTCTGGCCCTGCCGTTCTCGCCGCCCGGCGGGTGGTTCGGCTTCGAGGCGCCGCCGTGGCCGGTCATCGCTTCCATAACATTCCTGGTTTTCCTTTACCTGGCCATGGCTGAGCTGACGAAGCGAATGGCCAATCGAAGGCCCGCAACCAAATCGTCCTCCATGGCATCCAAATCCGTTGAACCGTCGCGCGACATCCGTAGATTCCCGTAGGTCAATATCTGAATGGCGGGTCGCCCGAGGTCGACGTATCGAAGTGACATCGACACAGGAGATGCCCATGCACCCCGCTTTCGCCGCCGCTGCCGCCACGAAATCCGCTTCGCCTGCAGTGGCTCCTCGGCGCGCGGCAATGCCCAACGCGCCTCAAGGCTTCACCTTGCGTCTCGCCAAGGGGGAGGAGCTGTTCGCAGAAGGCGAGTCTGCCGAATATTTCTACAAGATCGTGTCCGGCACAGTGCGCACTTGCAAGCTATTGAGCGACGGTCGGCGGCAGATCGATGCATTCCACCTGCAGAACGACATTTTCGGCATAGAGACCGGCGCCGAGCACCGCTTCTCCGCGGAGGCCGTCTGCGACACCGTCGTGGTCGCTTATCGCCGCAGCAACCTCGATCGATTGACCCGCGAACACACGGCGTTCGGCGAACAAGTCCTGTCCTCGATGCTCCGCAATCTCCAGCGCGCCCAGGACCACATGCTGTTGCTCGGCCGCAAGAGCGCCAAGGAGAAGATGGCAAGCTTCCTGCTCGATCTGGCCCACCGCCTGCAACAGAGCGACCAAGTCGAATTGCCGATGCAACGCACCGACATCGCCGACCATCTCGGCCTCACGATCGAGACGGTCTCGCGCACCCTGACCGAGTTTGCCCGCAGCGGCCTGATCTCCCTCACCGCCGGCAGCCGTTCGATCTCGTTGGTCGACAAGGTCGGCCTCAAGTTTCTCGACGCCTGACGGCTAACGAGGTGGCGTCATGTGCACAGTGCTCCGCTGTTTGTCCGGGCTGCTGGCCCTTCTTCCCGTCTATGCAGCGGCGCAGGACGCCGATGCGGGACGCGAGATCGCACGGCGATGGTGCACCGCTTGTCACGTCGTCGAGCGAACGGCGACCGAAGCGCCCGCCAATGGATTGCCGACATTTCCTGCCATCGCGGCGCGCGTCGATCTGAGCAGCGATCAATTGCGAGCGGCCATCAATCCGCAGCACAGCCGCATGCCCGACCTCGCGCTGAGCAAGCGGCAACAGGACGATCTGATCGCCTACATCTTCAGCCTGCGTGCGAGGTAATCCGCGGAGGGATCGGCCACCTTAGGCGAAAAGGCGTCCCTGCCGAGAGGGGTGGAGCTGCAAGTCCAGCTGATTGATCCCTTGCAGCCGCCAGCCTCGCGTATCGTCGCCGAGCAGATCGTTCGAAGCGGCTGGCTTGTTCCAATTCCATTCTCATTGCGTCTGCCAGGGAATACTCCACTGGCGGAACGCCGCTTCTCGATTTCAGAGCGCATTGTCCTGGCGCATCGGACGTTGTTCCAGTTGGACGAGCAGCCGCTTCTGAATGCTTCTGACTTGTCGAAGTTCCTCGCCCTGACACTCACGAAAACCAAAATCTCCGACCGCTGAAGCGTTGCGGATGGCGCCTCGCGTCGACGAAACTTTCGCGCCTTGCAGCGCCGCTATGAGGCAGCGAGGCGAATTCCGATACTCGCCATGTAGTCGGCAATGTCCGGCCGCAGCCCCTGCGCCTTGACCAAGTCCGCATCGGCACCCTTCAGGTCACCTTTTCGGAATTTCGACGCGCCTCGTCCGTATAGAGAATAGGGATCATCCGGCCGGATCCTGAGTGCCGCGTCGTAGTCGGCGATGGCCGCATCGTACTGCTTCAGCAGGAGCTTCACGAAGCCGCGAGACGCCAACCCACCGGGATTGTCGGCCTTCAGTCGCAGCCCCTTGTCGCAGTCCAACAGTGCTGCGGCGTGCTCTCCGAGCAGCGCCTTCGCGAAGCACCGATTGCCATACACCACGTAGGCCAGCGGGTTGAGGCCGAGCGCCCGATTGAAGTCGTCGACGGCCTCGGTATAGAGCCTCAACGCAGTCCTTGTGCCGCCTCGGCTGTTGTAGACATCCCAGTCCCGGGGATTGAGGGCGATCGCGCGGTCGAAATCCTGCATGGCCAGCTCATACTGGCCAAGGTCGTCGTAGGCGACGCCGCGGTTCTTGAACGCGGCGGCGAGATCCTCCTGTTCGGTACTGGGTCTTTTGACGATCTCGGAACAGCTCTCCAGCACCTGGCTCGGAATGGTGCTGTTGAAGCACGTCCGAAACAGCTCGTCGTCGCTCCGTGCGAACGACATTGCGGCGTTGGCGAGCGCGAACGCACCAACAACGGCTCGAATATGTGAGCGGGCGAGAAGCAAGTTAGCCTTCCTTTGCGACGGAGCGCCGTCGCTTGTGCTGGCACTGCAAAGCACGTTGCCGATCTTCTGACATCGAGTCGTTGATTCGCATCAACACTATTGACCCCGCCTGGGGCGTCGAACGACCGGGTGCGTCATTTCCTCATAGACTACCGTCTCTTGCCACCCTTGCCGAGCGGCCAGGATCTTGCGGCGACCTGCTCGGCAAATCGGGCCTTTGATCTGGCTCATATCGCGGGCGGATCAGGTGATGTCTTCTGCTCGCGGACAGCGGGAATCTTCACAAGGGTCATCTCGGCCAGTGAGGGTTTTCATGGCATTCCCCGACTCGGGAGGATCGAGATGACCGACTCTTTGACCTTGATGGTCCGCTTGGCAGCCGGCGCTGCCAATGACGCGTTGTTGGCATTCACCGCCGACCTCGCCACGCGCCTGAAGATTGGCCGCGTGGTCGGCATCAGCGCTTGCCAACCGGTTATGTTCTACGGCAGCCCCGACGCCTATGTCCCACCGCAGCTCATCGACTGGGACCGTACCCAAATCGACAAAGAGCTCAGGGAGGCCGAAGACGCCTTCCGAAGCACCGTCGGCGGCAAGGTGCCTGCCGTCGAGTGGCGATCGTCGGTCCTGGATTACGGCTCGATCGTCGACTTCGTGGCGCAGGAGATGCGCGCAGCCGATCTCCTGATCGCATCGGCAGCGGAAGATGGCACCATGCTCGATCGGACGCGAAACGTCGACATTGCCGATTTGGTGTTGCGAATCGGCAAGCCGGTTCTGATCGCCGGATCCGGCATCGAGCGCCTCGACTTGCGCAGCGCCGTCGTTGCCTGGAAGGACAGCAAGGAGGCACGGCGCGCAGTGCAGGATGCGCTGCCGCTTCTGGTACACGCCAATCGCGTGACCGTGGCCGAGGTGGCGCCGGATGAAAGCCTGGCCGCTGCTGAAGCTCGAACCACCGACGTTGCTCGCTGGCTGACGGGACACGGCGTGACAGCGAGCAGCAGGGTCGACCGGTCGGAAGGCGACGATGCGACGCAGCTCGCAGCCATCGCGCGCCGGCTTGGCGCCGGGTTGCTGGTCGGCGGCGCCTATGGTCATGCACGGCTGCGCGAATGGGTCTTGGGGGGCGTGACGCGGGAACTCCTGTTGCGACCCGTGGGAGCTTCGATGGTTTCCCATTGATCTGTGCCTGGTTTCTCCCTGAGGTCTCGTGTCCGCCAAGTTCTGGCGGCGCGTGAATGATCCAGATCAAGTCTTCCGGCGGCGCCTGCGGCTAGCCTTGCAGCCAACTGGACGACCAAATGACGTATCTCACGCGCGACCCTCCGGATCCTGAGGTGCTGGCGGGCGAAGCCGCCAACGACCGGCTGCATGTCGCGTTTCGCGCCGCGCCGCCGCTCACCTTGCACGATGAGCGGCAGTGGCGGACGGACGGCAACAGTCCCGTACAAATCGACCGCAGCGGCTCTACGGTATTCTTCTCCGACTACCAGCCACGCGGTCATACCTACCGCCGTCATGGCCCGCGTGACCTGCGCTTCGAGAGCGAGGCAGTTGCCGTGCGGTTGCTGTCTGATCCGGAGCCGCAAACCGGCAAGTGGATCGAGGCCGTCTGGCAGGATGCGGCTGCCCGTGTCCTGCGCGGTTGGTATCATGCGGAGGAACCTGCACCGGGCAATCCGCGCCTGGTCGTGCCGCATATCGGTGAGCTTTCATCGGACGATGGCGGCATCACGTGGCACTGTCGCGGCGAGGTTCTTCGCTCTCCGCTCGGGCAGATCGACGGTTCGTGGCGAAACGGCTTCTTTGCCGGAGGCTATGGCGATCTCAGCGTGGTTCCTGACCGTCTCGGCCACAGCCTGTACCTGTTTTTTACGAGCTATCTTCGCGAAGAGCGTTCCCAGGGGATCGGGCTTGCCCGCCTGCCATTGCCCCGGCACTCTTGCCCCACCGACGGGCTGGACCTCTGGTGTGGCGACGCTTGGCGTCCGGCCGCGGATCACCTTCCGGTGCCGCTTTGGCCGATGACGCGCGGCTGGCGCCACGTCGATCCGGATGGCTACTGGGGACCGGCAGTGCATTACAATTGGGCACTCGATTCCTATGTGATGCTGCTCAATCGCACCGCGGGCGGCTCCGCCGACTTCGTGCAGGAAGGAATCTACGCCAGCGTAAATACTACGCTCGAAGATCCGGCGGGCTGGAGCCCGCCGTTGCGGATCGTTCGTGGTGGAGCCTGGTATCCGCAGGTCATAGGCCTCGAAGCGGGTTGCGGCGATACCCAGGCGGCTGCGCTGGCACGCTTTTTCATGGCAGGCTTTTCCGGCTGGACGATCGAATTCTCCGGCGGGCTCGCGCGGCGCATCGAGCGTCCCCTGAGCCCGACGAAGCAGGATTTCGCAAGCCTGTTCGGCCCGGCCAGGCGTTGTCCCTGGTGACGAGCGACTTGAGCCAGGTCAACGACGTGCGTCCTGCGACGGTGTGACATTCAATTGAGATTACGCAAACGCCGCCCGGCGGCCGGGTCGGGCCTTGATCTGGATCAGGTCGGATCAACCCTCGCTCGATTAGAATTAAGCAGATGCTCCAGGGAGCTTTCGCCATGTCATACAAGCACGTGATGTTCCGGTCCGCCGCCCGCGAGAAGATATTGCGCGGAGCCTCCCAGCTCGCCGACGCCATTCGCGTCACTCTCGGCCCCAAATCCAAGTCGGTGCTGATCCAGAAGAAATGGGGCGCGCCCATCGTCTGCAACGACGGCGTCACCATCGCCAAGGAGTTCGAGATCAAGGATCCCGAGGAGAATCTCGGCGCACAGATGCTGCGCCAGGCGGCTGAGCGCACCGGCGATTTGGTTGGTGACGGCACGTCGGGTTCGACGATCCTGGCTCACGCGATCTTCGCCGATGGCGTGCGCAACGTCGTGGCCGGCGCGAGCGCCATCGACCTCAAGCGTGGCCTGGACCGCGGGACCAAGGCGGCGATCGATGCCCTGCGGGCAATGTCGAAGCCGGTCAACACGCGCAAGGAGAAGGCGCAGGTCGCCACCATTTCAGCCCACAACGACGAGGCCATCGGCGAAATGGTCGCGGACGCCATGGAAAAGGTCGGCAGCGATGGCGTAATCACTGTCGAAGAATCGAAAACGACAGAGACCGTTCTGGATGTCGTCGAGGGCATGCAGTTCGACCGCGGATTCATCTCACCCTATTTCATCACCAATCCCGAGAAGATGGAGGCGGTGCTCGAGGACGTCCGGATCCTGCTGTGCGACCGCAAGATCTCCGCCCTCAAGGACATGATCCCGTTGCTCGAGCAGATCGCCAAGGCATCACGGCCAGTGCTGGTGATTGCCGAAGATGTCGAGGGCGAGGCTTTGGCTACGCTGATCGTGAATCAGCTCAGGGGCTCCCTCAAGAGTTGCGCCGTCAAGTCACCGGGTTTCGGCGACAGACGCAAGGCGATGCTACAGGACATGGCTGTGCTGACAGGCGGCATGATCATCTCGGAAGAACTGGGACTCAAGCTCGACAACGTGACCATAAAGGATCTCGGCACCGCCCGGCGGGTAGTCGTCGACAAGGACACGGCGACCATCATCGGCGGCGCCGGCGACAAGGTTGCCATCGAGGCGCGAATTGCCGCCATCCGCCGTGAGATCGAGGCATCGACCAGCGACTACGACAAGGAGAAACTGCGCGAGCGGCTGGCCAAGCTCGCCGGTGGCGTTGCCGTCATTCGCGTCGGCGCACCTGCGGAATCCGAAATGAAGGCCAAGAAGGAGGCCCTGGACGACGCCATCAGCGCGACCAAGGCCGCCGTCGCGGAAGGCGTCGTCCCGGGCGGCGGTCTTGCGCTGCTCCGTTGCATCGAGGCCGTGGCAATTGAGGAAGCCAAGTCGGAGGGCGATGAGCGCACGGGTATCCAGGTGCTCAAGCGCGCGTTGGAGGCGCCAGCCCGGCAGATCGCCGAAAATTCGTCGACCGACGGCGGCGTGGCGGTGGCCCGGATGCTCGACGGCAAGGGCAATTACGGCTTCGACGCGGCGCGCAAGCAGTACGTCGACCTTGTTGCGGAAGGGATTATCGACCCGACCAAGGTCATCCGCGTTGCTCTGGAGAATGCGGTCTCGGTGGCAAGTGTCCTGTTGCTGAGCGAAGCTACCATGACCGAGATCGAGGAGCCTTCCAAGGCTCCCGGGCGCGAGCCGGAACTCGCTTCACTATAAGTCGAGGATCGCTTGCGCCGTGCGTCGGGCGGGCCAAGTCTTCGTGCACCGATCGAATCAACGGGAGAAATGGCGCTTCCGAGCCCGAGGCAATAGCCGACGCCCCCGGTCAGGGGGCAGCCCCCCGACCAGCAGGCGATCCGTGCGCTGAGAGCGCTCCTTCGTCGATGAAATGTGGCCGCCGGCCGCGACAATCACCGGAGGCTTCGTGTCGGGGCGATCGAAGAGCTTCGCATGATCGACGCGGAAGTGCTCGCCGAGATAGGATGTCTGACAGAAACCCCATGGTTGCCGCCGCCTGCGCGATGATTGCCGGATGATAACGCATGATGGGGCAGGTCATCGCCGTCATCAGCCCCAAGTGCCGGGTCGCCTGCGCCAACGCTCCCAGCACAGACCAGGCAAACGGCGCGTGCCCTTGCTCCTCGAGCCAGGGAAAGAAGTGATCAGCCAGACCAGCGGCGCGGAAGGTGCCAACGCCGCGTGTAGACCGTATCACAGCGCAAAAGCGTGGGCTTGACCGTCCCTCGGGTCGCTTCCTAGCTTTCTTGCCGGAAGCAAACGCACGGAGTGCGGGGCATGACATTGTCGAGACGCGTGGCGAGCGCTGCGCTGCTGGCGCTCGCGGCGACCGCCGGTGCGCACGCGCAGGATTTTCCGACCAAGCCTCTGCGCATCGTCGTGCCGACCGGCGCGGGCGGCATCACCGACATCGTCGCGCGCATCGTGGCCGCACGACTGGGTGAACGCCTTGGCCAGAACGTGCTGATCGACAACCGTCCGGGCGCCAGCGGCATCATCGGCAGCGAGATCGTGGCCCGCGCGCCACCTGACGGCTACACGCTGCTGATGGTGTTTCCCAGCCACCCGGTGAACCCGGCGCTGAAGCTTCGGCTGCCCTACGACACGATCCGCGACTTCGCGCCGATCACGACGGTGACGACCGTGTCGCTCGTCCTGGTCGTGCCGCCTGCGCTGCCGGCGCAGGATGTTCCCTCGCTGATCGCGCTCGCCAAGCGCGACAAGCTCACTTATGCCTCGGTCGGCGCCGGCAGCCTCGGCCATCTCGGTGCCGAGCTGTTCCGCTCGATGGCGGCGATCGACCTCACCAACATCGCCTATCGCAGCGCGCCCGATGCGCAGGCAGCCCTGTTGCGCGGCGAAGTCTCGATGTTCTTCGATACGCCGATCACGGCTGCGCCGCACGTGCGCGAAGGCCGGCTGCGCGCGCTCGGCATCAGCACGCGCGAACGTTCCGCTCTGTTTCCCGGCGTGCCGACCATCGCCGAGACGCTGGCCGGCTACGAGGTGCTGGGCTGGAACGGCATCCTGGCGCCCGCGGCGACGCCCGACGCGATCGTGCAGCGTCTCAACCGCGAGATCGGCGCCATCCTCGCCGACCCTGAAGTGAAACGACAGCTCGACCAGCAGGGCGCCACGCCTGCTCCCTCGACGCCCGAAGCGTTCGGCCAGCGCATCCGCGTCGACGTCGCCAAATGGGCCGACATCATCCGCCAGGCCGGCATCCGTCCGGACTGACGCGGCATATCCAGGAGACGACCGATGCCCGTAGTGCGCATCACCCCGGACCTCGAGATGTTCTATCGCGACGACTGCTTCGCCGACGCCTGGGAGGCGCCGCAGACGCTGCTGCTGCTGCACGGCAACGCCGAAAGCAGCGAGGGGTGGAACGCCTGGATGCCGCTGGTCGGCCGGCGCTTTCGCGTCGTCCGGCCGGACATGCGAGGCTTCGGGCAGTCGACGCCGATGGCGATCGATTATCCGTGGTCACCCGAACGCATCATCGACGATTTCCTGACGCTGGCCGACGGGCTCGGTCTTGGTGCCGTGCATATCGCGGCGGCAAAGGTCGCCTGCCCGATCGCGCTGCGCCTCGCGGCCCGCCATCCCGATCGCGTGCGTTCCCTGGTCGTGCTGGGCGGCATCGTGTCCGGCGAGGTCTCGATCGGCGATCGTGCGGCGGCTTGGCTCGAGCATATCGAGACGCACGGCGTCGAGAGCTGGGCCCGCTGGACCATGCCGGGGCGGCTGGGCAGCGCTTGTCCGCCGGCGATGCACGAAGGATGGTCTCGATTGATGGGACGCACCAAGCTGTCGACACAGCTCGGCTTCATCCGCTCGGTGCCGGGCATCGACGTGCGCGGCGACCTTCCTGCAATCCAGTGCCCGACCCTGGTGGTGACGACCGACGGCAGCGGCCTCGGTTCGGTCGAGTCGGTACGTGGCTGGCAGAAGACCATTCCCGGATCCGAGCTGATGGTGGTTGCGGGCGATTCCTATCACGTCGCTGCGACGCATCCCGAGCTGTGCGCGAACGCGACGCTCGACTTCATCGCCCGCCGGGCCACGCCTGCAACCTGAGACGCTGCCAAGCCAGCGACGTCAATGGGTCGGCGTCGGCGGCCGGCGAGCAGCGTACGTTCGTCGCCGCGGAGATCATTGACGACGCGGAGTCGCAATGCCGTGCCCTGCATCACTGCTCGGCGGTTCGGCATGGCATGTCTCCTCGCCGGCTGGTCATTTCGCGCCCGGCGCCGACGGCGGCAGAATCTTCATGACGAAGGAGGTCGGCTTGTCGTTCGGGCCGAACGGGCCCGGCACCTTGTTCTTGACCGCAGGCAGGCTGCGCAAAAAGGCGACGATGGCGCTGGCGTCGGATTGGCTGAGCGAGGCGTAGGCGTGCCACGGCATGATCGGCGCGAGCAGGCGGCCGTTGGGACGGGTCCCGGTCTGCAGCGCGGCGAGGATCTGGGCAGGGGTCCAGCCGCCGATCCCGGTCTCCTTGTCGGGCGTGATGTTGGGCCCATAGAACGTGCCGAGCCCGGGAAGCTCGAAACCGACTTCAGAACCGCCGAGAAAGCGCGCCTTGTCCGGACTGCCGAGGAAGTATCCCGGCGTATGGCAGTCGTTGCAGCCGGCGATCGTCACCAGGTACTTACCTCGCTCGACAGGAGTCTGGGCCTGGACGGCGGGGGCAGCCAGGACGGCGCCAAAGATCAGCCTGCGGAGCAGCAACTTCCACGACAAAGGCATCGACGATATCCCCGAATTCCCTCTTCCCATCCTATGGTCAGCCGAAAACGGTGTCAGCAAATCTACATTCATGACCTTCCCGACCGCGAGCGTCACGCTCGCTCATCGCCGGGAAGCGTGCCACTCCGTGGTGCTCATGCCGTCTGCCGGTCCGCACTCGGTGTGACCGCCATCTCTGCGAGCGCCGCAGAGTGCTGCCGGCGATGAGCGAGCGGGACGCCTGCAGTCCCCGAAGAGCATGAGCTTACCTCATGCTGTGAGCAGGCCACTCCAGGGGCGCTCATGAGGTCTGTCATCAGCGGGAAGAGCGTCACTGGAGTGGCGTAGCCCCAGCCGGGACTCCCAATTCTTCCTGCCGCCAAGCTTTTGACAAAATTCTTGTTAAAAAGAGCTTGCATGTCGGCATGTCTTTAGCCAAATCTTTTGTCGAAAGACATGCCATGAACATACGAGACCTCATCTCTCGCACCGGGATCCCGGAGCGGCAGGTTCGCTACCTGATCGCCGAGGGCTTCATGCCGGCGCCGCGCGGCGGTCGGGCCAATGCCGAATACGGCAACGACCACGTCACGGCGATCGAGCGGTATCGGCGGCTGCACGCGCTCGGCTTTCCGCCGGCGGCCATCAAGCTGCTGCTGAATTCCACGGAAGGCGTGCCCTTCCAAGTCGCCCCGGGCGTCACGCTCGTCGTCTCTCCCGACAAGCTGGGAAGCGGCGAGCCTGTCCGCCCTCTCATGGAGCGACTGAAGACTCTTCTCACCGACCTGCTCAAGGAGCCCGACCATGCCGATCGCCCAGCCGCCAGCCGTCCCCTCGCCAGCCGTCGCGTCGAACGCCACGATTGATCCCCTGGCCGCGCTGCTGGTCGGCGCCATGGGGAAGACGCGCGGCCACGCCCTGCCTCTGATCGCCACGGCCTTCGACGTCACCCTCGAGGCCGGCCTCGCCGTCGTCGAAACCAGGCGCACGTTCCGCAACGACGAGGCCGGCAGCATCGAGGCCACGATCACCTTTCCCCTGCCCGTCCACGCCACGCTCTACGCTCTCGAGGCGCACGTCGACGGCCGGGTACTGACGGCAAGAGCACAGCGTCGCAAGCAGGCGCGGCTCGCCTACGAAGCCGCCCTGGAACGCGGCAAAGCCGCGATCCTGCACGAGGAGGTGCTGCGCGGCGTGCATATGCTGTCGGTCGGCCAGATTGCACCCGGTGCCACGATCGAGGTGGTGACGCGCTGGGCCGCGACGCTCGCTTTCGTGCAGTCGCGCGCGCAGCTGCGCATTCCCCTAACCGTCGGCGATATCTACGGCCACTCGGGGCTGCCCGACTCCGACGAGCTCACCCACGGCGCTCCGGTTGCGCAAGCCGAACTTGTGGTGCGCTGTCGCGATGGCGCGGTGAGCCTCGCCGGCGGCGTTCTGCAGGAGGGACGCGCCTGCGTGCCCACCGACCGGCCGATCGATCTCCTGGTCGTTCAGGAGAGCAGCCACGCGCTGCGTGGCCGGGCCGCCGACGGCCGCGATGTGCTCCTCACGGTTCGCCGTCCAGACCAGGCAGGTCGCGCCCTGGATGCGTGCGTGCTGGTTGACCGGTCGGGGTCGATGGACGGTCCCTGCTCGACGCGCGAGCCGGGCGTCACCAAGCATCGCGCCGTGACCAACGGCCTGCGCGCGATGGCAGAACGTCTCGGCAGGTCGGATGCGATCGAGCTCTGGCAGTTCAATACGCTCGTCAACCAGGTCGGCACGTTGCGCGCCGAGACCGGGCGCGGCCTGCCGTCCCTCGTCGACCAGCTGGCCCCGCCGGAAGGCGGCACCGAGATCGGCAACGCGCTCGCCCGGGCGATCGGCGACTCGCAGAGCCGCGACCTCCTGCTGGTGACCGACGGCAAGAGCCACGCGCTCGATGTGCAGCGCCTCGCCCGGGCGGGCCGGCGCATCGCCGTGGTGCTGGTCGGCGAGGACAGCCTGGAAGCCAATGTCGGCTATCTCGCGAGCCTGACCGGCGGCGACATCTTCGTCGCCCAGGACGGCGAGCTCGCCGACATCCTGGTCACGGCGCTGGAATCGCTGCGCACGCCGGCCGCGCCGGCACCGAAGATCGACGGCGCCCTCGATCGCATGAGGACCTTGCGAGGTGGCGCGGAGCTGCAGGTCGAATGGACGGCCGCCACGGGGGACGCGCTCGATCCGATCCTGTCGCGTGCTGTCGCAGCCGTTGCCGCGAGCCTCGCCCTGCCTGCGCTGGACGAAGCGGCGGCGGCAGAGCTTGCCGAACGCGAGGGCTTGGTCACGCACCTGACCAGCCTGGTGCTGGTGGACGAAGCCGGCGCCGTGCAGGAGACCGTGCCGGCCATGCGCAAGATCCCGCTACCCACGCCGGCTACGGCCGTGGCGGCGACCTACGCTGGCGAATTGCATGCGGCCGCGATGGCAGAGAGGCAGCGATACGAGGCGATTGCCAGCATGCCGGCGCCGAGCCCGCAAAGCGCACGGCCCGGCAGCGCGCCGCGCGTCGGGTCGGTGCGCCCGGGAGCGCCCGGCGCCCCGATGGCACCGTCCCCCTTGCGCCGGAGCCCGTCTCTTCCGAACCCCGCCGAGTTGCTCAAGCGCTTCCTGCCGAACCGCGACGGCGACCGCTCGCTGGCCGAGTTGGCACGGCTCGGTGAGAACATCGATTGGGACGTCGATCCCGGCAAGCTGCAGGCCGGCGACCTGTCGGGCCTCGATCGCGAGACCAAGAAGGCGATCCGACAGGCGTCGACCTTGCCCGAAGTCAGCGCGCTCGCGAAAAGGATCGGCATCCAGCCGGTGCAGCTGATCGTCGGATTGCTGGCACGCGCGGCCGCCTCGCGCAGTCGCACCGCCCAACGCCTGGAGCGCGCCCTGCTCGGCGGCGGCGCGGAAGCGGCCTTATCCGAACTCGCTCGCCGGCTCGGTCTCGCCTAGGGGCGCCCGATTTCTTGCCAGTGAAACCAGCCCATACTACCGTCGCCGGCCAGTGTTGGTGGCAGGCGACGGGGCGGGCGATGATCCGATGTGTGCGGATTTGGACGGGTATCGACCAGAATTCGCACTTCGAGGAAGGCTGGATCAAGCTCGAACGCGGGGCGCACGGTGACCTGCTGACCGGTCAGCTCGCGACGACGCACGCTTCGTTCCAGGAGACCGCCTCGGGCGGCACGCTCGCCTGGCACACCGCACCGGTCCGCCAGCTCGTCATCACCTTGAGCGGCACGCTCGACTTCCAGACGCGTGGCGGCCAGCACTTCACCCTGCGGCCAGGCGACATCCTGCTGGCCGAGGACACGGCGGGCGGCGGGCACAGCTGGCGGCTGGTCGACGACCAGCCGTGGCGCCGCGTCTACGTCGTGCTGCGGCCGGATGAATCCGTCCCGTTCGAGCGCGCGACGTGATCCAGCCGGAGTTGGTGTCCCTGGTCGGTCTCCTCCCCAGCTCTACTGGGGAGGTGCCGGCGTCTGCGCCGCCAGAGAGTCATGGCCGGGAGTTCGCCACGCCGTGGTGCTCATGGGTCGTGTGATCAACGAGAAGAGCGCCACGGCGTGGCGCGCTCCCGGCAAAGTGCCATGCCCCCCGTCGCCGTATGACGGCGACACCTCCCCAGCACAGCTGCGGAGGAGAAGAAGAAGAACGCACATACAGTGACAAGCCCGGAGGAGACGAGCGCATGAGCGACAGCAACACCGTCATCGATGCCGACGTCGTCCTGGTCGGCGCCGGCATCATGAGCACGACGCTCGCCGTCTTCCTCAAGGAGCTGCAGCCTCATCTCAAGCTCGAGATCATCGAGCGCCTGGGAGGCGAGGCGCAGGAAAGCTCCGGTGCCTGGAACAATGCCGGGACCGGCCATGCCGCCAACTGCGAGCTCAACTACACGCCGATGAAGGCCGACGGCACGGTCGACATCTCCAAGGCGCTCGAGGTCAACACCGAGTTCGACCTGTCGCGCCAGTTCTGGTCATACCTGATCCGCAAGGGCGCGATCGACGGCGATTTCATCCATCCGGTGCCGCACATGAGCTTCGTGGTCGGCGCCGATCGCGCTGCCTTCCTGAAAAAGCGCCACGCAACCATGAGCGCGCACCATTGCTATCGCGGCATGGAGTATTCCGAGGATCACGCCAAGATCGCCGAATGGGCGCCGCTGGTCATGGAAGGGCGCGATCCTAAGCAGGTCGTCGCCGCGACCCATATGGTGACGGGAGCCGACGTCAATTACGGCGCGCTCACCAGCAAACTCATGGCCTACCTGAAGAAGCAGGACGGCTTCGCCGTACGCTTCAATCAGATGGTGCACGATCTGCACCGCCATCCGCAGGGCGGCTGGCAGCTCGAGATCGAAAACGAGCAGACCAAGGAGAAGCGCTCGGTTCGCGCCCACTACATCTTTCTCGGCGCCGGCGGCGGCGCCCTGCCGTTGCTGCAGAAGTCTGGAATTCCCGAGGCCCAAGGCTATGGCGGCTTCCCGGTGAGCGGCATCTGGCTGCGCTGCGGCAACCCGGCGATCACCGGCCGCCATGACGCCAAGGTCTACGGCATGGCGGCGACCGGCTCGCCGCCGATGTCGGTGCCGCACCTCGACACCCGGATCATCGACGGCAAGCGCTGGCTGCTATTCGGACCTTACGCCGGCTTCTCGACCAAGTTCCTGAAGCACGGCTCGCCGTTCGACCTTCCGGCATCGGTTCGGCTGGGCAACATCCTGCCACTGCTGGCCGTGGCGCGCGACAATCTCGCACTCGAGGAGTACCTGATCGGCCAGGTGTTCGAGACCATGGGGCAGCGCTTCAATGCCCTGCGCGAGTTCTATCCCGGCGTGAAGGAGCACGATTGGGAGCTCAGCGTCGCCGGCCAGCGCGTGCAGATCATCCGCAAGGACCAGGCGCATACCGGCAAGCTCGAGTTCGGCACCGACATCGTCCACTCCGCCGATTCCTCGATCGTGGCGCTGCTCGGCGCCTCGCCCGGCGCATCGACGGCGGTGTGGATCATGGTGCACATGCTCGAGAACTGCTTCCACAAGCAGCTGGTCGGCCACTGGGTGCCCAAGCTCACCGAGATGATCCCGTCCTACGGCCATTCGCTGAAGGACGACGCCCGGCTCTGCGAGAGGGTGCGCAAGGACACGGCCGAGGTGCTGAAACTGCGCACCGTCTGACCGGCAATGTCGGATGAGCGGACGGATCTCGGCACAGCGCTCGACGTGCTGCTGCGCTTCGGCGCGGCGATGATGCATGCCGGCGACACGGCCTTCCGCGTGCGCGCAGCGATGGCCCGGCTGGCCCGCGCCCTGGCGATCGAGTCCCTGGCCGTGCAGGTGACGATCGGCAGCCTGCAGGCGACAGCTCGGCGCGGCGGCACGACGGCCACGCTGGTGCGCGAGATCGGCCCGCCTGGCATCGACGCCCAGCGCATCGTCTCGCTGGAGAGGCTGGCGCAGGCGAACCGGCCAGGCCTGACAGCGCGCGAGCTCGCAGCCGCGCTCGACGCCCTCGAGCAGGCGCCGCCGCACTACCCAGTTGTCGTCGTCGCCGGGGCGATCGGGTTGGCGTCGGCGGCGTTCTCCTACCTCAATGGCGGCGATGCACTGGGCACCGTGGCGGCGGCGATCGCCGGCGGCGCCGGCCAGGCGGTGCGGGCGCTTCTGTTCGCCCGACGCCTCAACCAATTTGCCGTCACCGCGATGTGCGCGGCGCTGACCGCCGGGCTCTACTGCGCCCTGGTGGCTACGCTGGCGGCCAGCGGCTTCGGGCCGGGCCATGCCGCGGGGTTCATCTTCTCGGTGCTGTTCCTGGTGCCCGGCTTTCCGTTGGTGGCCGGGCTTCTCGACAGCGTGCAGCACCAGACCATGGCAGCGGTCGGACGCCTCTCCTACGCCGCCATGATCCTGCTCGCCGCCGCGATCGGCCTGTCGGCGGTCGCCGCCATCGCGGGCATCGCGGTGGCGCCAGCACCGGCCCACCCGGGTGGCATCGAGGTCTCGACCCTCATGCTGCGCGCGCTGGCGAGCTTTGCCGGCGGCGTGGCCTTTGCCGTGCTCTACAATAGCCCGTTCGCCACCCTGCTGGTGGTCGGCGCCATGTCGCTCGCCGGCAACGAGCTGCGGCTGGCCCTGCACGATCTCGGCATGGCGCTGGCGCCGGCGACGTTCTTCGGCGCGCTGCTGGTCGGCCTGATCGCCACCCTGGCGCGCCACCGGCTGCACCATCCGCGCATCGTGCTGACGGTGCCCAGCATCATCATCATGACCCCGGGCCTGTTCGCCTTCCAGGCGATCGTCATGGTCAACCAGGGCGCAGCGCAGGCGGCGATCATCGCCGGCGCCACCGGCTTCTTCATCGTCGGCGCCATGGCGATGGGCCTGGTCGCCGCCCGCTTCCTCACGGAAAGGCGCTGGCTGGTCGAGCGGTGACACACTGCAGGGAACGCGCCACTCGTGGGCGCTGACTTTTCTGGAAAGGGCGTGGCGATGGACGACATCTTGATCCGGGGCGGCCAGGTGATCGATGGGACCGGTGCGCCGGGCCGCGTGGCAGACGTGGCGATCCGGGCCGGTCGCACCACCGCCATCGAGACGAACCGGACCGAGAGCGCCGATCGCGTCGTCGATGGCCGGGGCTGCGTGGTGGCTCGGGGCTTCATCGACATTCATACCCATTCCGATTTCACGCTGCCGCTCAACCCCGAGGCCGAGTCCAAGATCCGCCAGGGGGTGACGACCGAAGTGGTGGGCAATTGCGGCTTCTCCGTCGCGCCGGCCCTTCCCGACAAGGTCGATGCCTTGCGCACGTATCTGTCAGGCAGTGCCCCCTGGCTGACGTTCGAGGCAACCGACTTCGCTCGCTACATGGACGGTTGGCCCGACATGGCGGTGAACACGGTGATGCAGGTCGGCCACAACACGCTGCGCCTGATGGCGATGGGCATGGAGAACGGCGCGCCGCGCGAGGCGGAGCTCTCAGCGACATCGCCGCCGCCCGCGCGCGCGGCGTCGACGTGCACGGCGACCAGTATCCCTATGACTGGGCCAGCAACCCGCTGCGCTTCCTGCTACCGACCTGGCTGCAGGAAGGCGGCATGGCGACGATGCTGGAGCGGCTGGCCGATCCTTACGTCCGCTCGCGCATCCGGCAGAAGATTGCCGAAGTCGGCTTCAACAATTTCGGCCAGATCGAGTCGTGGGCCGACATCCGCATCGCCATCTCGCCGCACGGCGCAGCCGAACCGGGCCACACCATCGAGGAGATCGCGCGCGAGCGACGCTGCGATCCGCTCGACGCGGTCTGCGATGTCATCATCGCCGACAAGGGCGCGACCCGTATCGTGGTTCGATCGATGTCGGAGGACGACGTGCGCGCCATCGCCGCCGACCCTTCAGCGCTCGTCGGCTCCGACGGGACGTGCGTGGTGCCCTATGGCGTTACCGGCCAGGGCAAGCCACACCCGCGCTTCTACGGCACGTTCCCGCGCCTGATCGGCCACTATGCCCGCGATCTCGGTCTGCTGACCTTGCCTCAGGCGATCGCCAAGATGACCGGCGGCGCCGCATCGGCGCTCGGCTTGGCGGATCGTGGCTTGTTGCGTGAAGGCTAGGCAGCCGACGTGGTTCTCTTCGACCCCGCAACCATCATCGACCGGGCGACCTACGATGACCCGCATCTGTATCCGGCAGGCATCGGGACAGTGATCGTCAATGGAACGGTGGTGATCGACGATGGCGAGCACACCGGCGCCTTGCCGGGCCGGCTGCTGAGGCGACGAGGCACGGTGCTGGGATAGTGGACCGACGGGCACGTACCGAGAAGGTCCCGCGATGGCAGAGCGTATCGTCACGTCAGAAGGCGCGCATTGTGCGCTTTGGGCGTCCGTTGCCTCAAGGCGTGATAAGGGTCGTCAATTGTGCACCTTCGTCAGCGACGAAGACGGCAATCAATTCGGCCCAGTCGGTGTTGCTCGCGTTGGCGGATACGAGATGGATTGCGCCTGGCGGTTCAAAGAACGACTGACCGACATCGAATATCTCCACCGGGCCACCTTTGAGTTGCGACTTGATTTGGCCTTTGGTGATGTGGGCCGTGACCGTGCCTGCGTGACGGTGCGGCGGCGTAAAGCCACCCGGTCCGTAGGTCACTCGGACGATGGTTACTCTCTTGCCCGGTATGTCCGGTAGCGCGTGCGAACTGATCACCTCCACTTTATTGAGCGATGAGCCGGCCGAGGCATCAGAAGCGCATATCGGGAGTGGACTCTCCGACGTCGCGTCCATTTTTGAGGGCAAGGTTCGCACGCTCACGACTGCGCAAACGGTAGCCGCGGCGAGAACGAGCGATAGCCGGAACTGCGCTCGACCCGCGACCGGCATCATCATTTCCAGTGCGATCGTCATCGAAGTCTCCTAGCGGCTCGCAAGCCTCAGCCTTCCTTCCTTGCGCGAACCAGAAGCTCGCCTGGAGTTCCGACGCCATAGTCGCGTGTTGCCCCGTCAGAAGTCACGTAGCCGTCGAGCAGATCCCGGCCGATGGCCTCCGGCGCACGTTTGGCAGGTACGCCAAAGCCGCCGGAGCCCGGCGTGACCATGTCGATCACCGAGCCCGCCGGCGCCTGGAATGCTCCCTTGCAAGGAAGGTTGCGCGATTTGCCGTCGGGTGTGGTCAGCGTGACGACGGCAGCGGCGCCGGCCTTGCCTCCCATCAATCCGAACGGTGGCGACGTCATCCGCTCCATGCAGAGCGAGCCCACGGCATCGGCTCCCGGCAGCAAGCGCCACCTGCGGACGGCGCCGCAGCCGCCGCGAAACTGTCCCGCGCCGCCTGAATCCGGATTCACGGCATAGCGCTCGACACGAAGCGGGAAGGCCATCTCGAGAACCTCGATGGGCGTGTTCATCGTGTTCGAGATGCCGCTGGCGATCGTGTTGATGCCGTCCTTGTTCGGCCGCGCGCCGAAGCCGCCCTTGATCGTTTCGTAGGAGACGTAGCGCGCTCCCGAGCGGGGATCGACACCACCGAACGTGACGACGGCAGACGTCCCCTGGCTGCAGGCCATGACACGATCCGGCCAGATCGCGGCAAGCGCGCCCATCACCATGTCGGCGACGCGGTGGCTCATCTCGTGATTGGCATAGACGACGGGTGCGGGAAACGCCGCGTTGACCACGGAGGCTTGCGGCGCCACGACGGAAATCGCGCGCCAGCAACCGGAGTTCGGCGGAATGAGGCTGCCCGGGTCCACCGCCATCTTCAGGCCGCAATAGACGCCCGATGCCGTCACCGACAGCGGGGCGTTCATCGGACCCTTCACCTGCGGATCGCTGCCCGCGAAATCGACCACGAGCCGGTCGCCGGACTTCTTGATGTGCATGCGCACGCGGAACCTTGTGTCGTTGCCATCAGCATCGTCGGCAATACCATCGCCGTCGCAGAAATCCTCGAACGTGCCCTCGCCATCGGGCAGGTCGACGAGGGCGACGCGCATCAGGCGCTCGGAGTAGTCCATGACCTCCGCCATCGTCTCGACGAGCTCGCGCGCGCCGTAGCGTTGCGCCAGTTCCTGCAGCCGTTGAACGCCCCGAAGGGTTGCCGCCAGCTGGGCGCCGAGATCGCCGCGCCGCTCGGCGGGCGTGCGGACGTTCGCCAGGATCAGCTTCTCGAGGTCGGCATTCATGACACCCTTGGCGACGAGGCGAAGCGGGGGCAGCCGCAAGCCCTCGCCGTAGATTTCGGTCACCGCGCCATAGCTGCCGGGCGTCGCGGATCCGACATCAGGCCAGTGCGCCCGCAGGCACGTGTAACCGAGCAGCAGTCCATCGTGGAAGGCCGGACGGATGACGTTGACGTCGGGCAGATGGCTGCCGCCGAAATAGGGATCGTTGTGGATGAAGACGTCGCCATCGTGCACGTCGCCGCCGAAGGCAGTGACGATGGCACGGACGGCATCCGGCATGGAGCCCAGATGGATCGGAAGATCGATCCCCTGGGCCACCATGGCGCCCTCGGCATCGAACACGCCGCAGGAAAAATCGCCGGCCGATTTCAAGATCGGCGAATAGGCGGTCTTGCACAGGATGACGCGCATCTCCTCGGCGATCTTGAAGAGGGCATTCTTCGCGATCTCGAAGGCTGCCGGATCCTTTCGGCGTGGCTTCGTCATTGTGCGGCTCCCTGCTTTGCCCGCGCCATCAGGATGAATCCGTCGCCATCCATGCGCGCCTGCCAGCCAGGCGGGATCAGGATGGTCGATTCGAGGCTCTCGACCACAGCGGGGCCGTCGACGACAGCGCCCTCCGCCATGCGTGCACGATCGTGCACTTCGGCGGTGATCATGCCGGTACTGCGAAACCAGACTTCGCGCGATGGCTTCGCAGACCGCGCGCCGGGCGCGGCCGGTTGCTGGCGAATGGCGAGCGGCGGAATGACCCCAATCGCCGCGAGACGCAGGCTGACGAACTGCACAGGCTCGGCGCGATTGTCGTGACCATAAGTCTTCGCGTGATGGCGGTGAAAGGCCTCGGCAATTCCGCCGATCGCGGCCGCATCGACGGCGCCGCCCGCGACGGGCACATTCAATTCATACGACTGGCCGGCATAGCGCGCGTCGACGGAACGATCGAAGCGGCGGCGAGCGGCGACGATCCCGGCTCGCTCGAGCATGGCACTGCCTTCGGCTTCCATGGCGCGGAAGGCCGCCTCCAGGACGGACGGATCGGCTGTCGCCGTCGTGGTGTAAACGGTACGCACGTAGTCGCGCCGCAGGTCCGTGCCGACCAGGCCCAAAGCCGAGAACGCTCCCGGGATCGGCGGACAAACGACTGACGCAATACCGAGCTCCTCGGCGAGAGCCGTTGCGTGCAGCGGGCCGGCCCCCCCGAAGGCAGCCAGCGCGAAGTCGCGGGGATCATGGCCGCGTTGCACCGAGACGATCTTCAACGCCTCTGCCATGGCATGGTTGACGATATCGATGACGGCGGCGGCAGCAGTCCGCCCGTCCACGCCGAGCGGGATCGCGAGCCGCTTCTCGATTGCGGCCGCAGCTGCCTCGAGATCCAACGCCATGGTGCCGGCAAGCAGCGATTGCTGGCCGAGATAACCCAGCACCAAGTTGCAGTCGGTCACGGTTGGTTCGGTGCCGCCACGGCCATAGCAGACGGGGCCGGGCTCGGCGCCCGCACTCTTCGGCCCCACGCGCAGGGCACCGGCGCGGTCGACCCAGGCGATCGAGCCGCCGCCCGCGGAAACCTCGGCGAGATCGATCACCGGAACGCGGATCGGATGCCCGGCGCCGTTCATGAACCGCGTCACGTTGGATCCGCCGCCAACCTCGTATTCCGGCGTCGTCTCGTATCGTCCATCGCGAATGAGACTGGCCTTCGCGGTGGTGCCGCCCATATCGAACGAAAGGAGATCCAGCTTGCCGGTCTGGCGTGCAACCAGGGCGGCACCGACGACGCCGGCCGCCGGGCCGGACTCCACCGCCATCGCCGGCATGGCGACGCCCTCGGGCGCTTCGAACACGCCACCGTTCGAGCCCATCAGGTAGAGCGCCGGCAGGCCCATCTGTCTCGTCGCCGCCTCGAGCTTCGCCAGATAGGAACCGAGGATCGGCCCGACATAGGCGCAGACGGTCGTCGTGCTGGTGCGCTCGAACTCGCGGATCTCCGGCAGCACCTCGGACGAGAGATAGACGGGAATGTCTGGAAATGCCGCCCGCAGCCGGCGGCCGAGGCTTTGTTCGTGAGCCGGATTGAGGAAGCTGAACAGCAGCGAGACCGCAATCGATTCCACGCGCTCTGCCTTCAGATCGGCAATCAACCCGTCGATTTCCGTCTCTGCAAGCGGCGTCGCGATCTGCCCGTCGGCGCCGATGCGTTCCGTGATCTCGAACCGGCGCCGACGTGGCGTCAACGTAGCCGGAGGGTCCTGGAAAAGATCATAGAGATCGCCGCGCGAGGACCGTCGCAACTCCAGGACATCGCGAAAGCCACGTGTCGCGACAAGGCCGACGCGAGCGCCCTTTTCCTCGAGCAGCGCGTTGGTGACGACGGTCGTGGCATGGCAGAGCAACCCGACGTCGCCCGGTGCGATGCCATAGGCCCGCATCGCGGAGCCAAGGGCATCGAGCACCCCGGACACGAAATCACGTGGTGTCGTCAGCGTCTTGGCAGCGCCGATGCGACCGCTCGCGTCGTCCACCACGGCAACGTCAGTGAATGTACCCCCGATATCGACCCCAATACGCCAAGCCATGATTTCTACTCACTCGCAACGTAAGGCCGCACCATCTTAGCCGGGTCGACGATGCGGTCGAAATCGGCTTCGCCGACATAGCCGAGCTCGAGCGCTGCCTGCTTCAGCGTCAGGTCCTTGTCCATCGCGTGATGGGCGATCTTCGAGGCCTTGTCGTAGCCGATCACCGGGGCCAGCGCCGTCACCAGCATCAGCGAGCGGTCGACATATTCCTTGATCTTGCGAAGGTTGGGCTTCGTGCCCTCGACCAGGAACTTGCGGAAGTTGGTGCAGCCGTCGGTCATCAGCGTGATCGAATGGGCGATGTTGTAGATGATCAGCGGCTTGTAGACGTTCATCTCGAGATAGCCGCCGGCACCGCCCAGCCCCACCGCGACGTCGTTCGCCATCACTTGGGCGGCGATCATGGTGAGCGCCTCGCACTGCGTCGGGTTGACCTTGCCCGGCATGATCGACGAGCCGGGCTCGTTCTCCGGAATCTCGAGCTCGGCGAAGCCGGCGCGCGGCCCGCACGACATCAGGCGGATGTCGTTGGCGATCTTGTAGAGCGACACCGCGAGCGTGCGCAGCGTGCCGGAGAGCTGTACCAGCGCATCGTGCGCGCCTTGTACCGTGAACTTGTTGGGCGCGCTCACGAACGGCAGGCCGGTGAGCCGCGCGATCTCGGCCGCCGCCGCCTCGGCGAAGCCCGGGGCGGCGTTGATGCCGGTGCCGACCGCGGTGCCGCCCAATGCCAGCTGGTATGTCCCTTTCAGCGAATCCTTCAAGCGCTCGAGATTGTCGGCCAGCATGCCGGCATAGCCCGACCATTCCTGGCCCAGCGTGATCGGCGTGGCATCCTGCATGTGGGTGCGGCCGATCTTGACGATGTCGTCCCATGCCTTGGCCTTGCCGGCGATGGCATCGTGCAGCGCGCCGACCGCCGGCAACAGCCGCTCGGCGACGCCGACCGCGG
The DNA here is from genome assembly GCF_044224635.1 of Reyranella sp. Classification (GTDB taxonomy): domain Bacteria; phylum Pseudomonadota; class Alphaproteobacteria; order Reyranellales; family Reyranellaceae; genus Reyranella. Next base: position 294,149 of record NZ_JBGAKA010000002.1, read on the forward strand.
CGGCGATGTACATCGCCGACGGGAACGAATCGTTCGACGACTGGGACATGTTGACGTGATCGTTGGGATGGACCGGCTTCTTCGAGCCGACCGGCGTGCCGGCGAGCTGGCAGCAGCGGTTGGAGATTACCTCGTTGACGTTCATGTTGAACTGCGTGCCGCTGCCCGTCATCCACACATGCAGCGGGAACATGTCGTGATGCCGGCCAGCCAGGATCTCGTCACACGTCTTGACGATCAGGTCGTGCGCCGCGGCCTCGAGCCGCTTGCCGGCATGGTTGGCGTTGGCGCAGGCCTTCTTCAGCGTCGCATAGGCGCCGATCATCTCGCGCGGGATCAGGTCCTTGCCGATACTGAAATGCTCGAGCGAGCGTTGCGTCTGGGCGCCCCACAGCTTGTCCGCCGGGACGCTCACATCACCGAGACTGTCGGTCTCCTTGCGAAAGTCTGCCACACGGACCTCCTCGCCTTGTTTTGGAAGCAGCGTTCGATCTTGCCACAGATCAACTGATTCCTAGCCACAGATGAACGCAGATAAACACGGATTGCTTTGTTCTTTGGACCGCGGGCGTCTCGCCCGCTCATGCTCTGCCGGGAGCGCGCCACTCTGTGGCGCTCTTTTCATTCTCCCTCCCCAGCTTCGCTGGGGAGGTGTCGCGTCGTACGCGATGGAGGGGTTAAGGGCACAGGAGGGGTTGCTCATGACCTCTCCGTCCGCGATTACGCGGACACCTCCCCAGCGAAACTGGGGAGGAGAATGAGATGAGCGCCACGAAGTGGCGCGCTCCCGGCGCGTAAACCGGCGAAACGCCGGCAGTCCAGAAGAGGCCACGCCGCCACGTCGAACATCTGTGTTCATCTGTGGCTAATTCTTTCTTCATTCACTCCACCGGCGGCCGCGCCCCGCGCAGCGACTTCAGGGTGCCGTGCCGCTTCTTGTCGTCGAGGCGCCGCCGCTTGCTCGCCTTGGTGGGCTTGGTCTTCTTGCGCGGGATCGGCGGACGCGCAGCGGCGCGCACCAGCGCGACCAGGCGCGCCAGCGCTTCCTCGCGGTTGCGCAGCTGGCTGCGCTCGCCCTGGGCGACAAGGACCAGCACGCCGCTGCGCGTCAGCCGCCGCCCGGCCAGCCGCTCCAGCCGCTGGCGCACGTCGTCCGGCAGCGACGGCGAATGGCGCACGTCGAAGCGCAGCTGCACCGCCGTCGACGTCGTATTGACATGCTGGCCGCCCGGCCCGGCGGCGCGCACGAACGTCTCCTCGATCTCGTCGGGATCGAGGGCGATCGTGCCGGTGATGCGGATCGGCTGGGCGCGATGCGTGGTTTCGCCGACCGCCGCCATCACTCCCGCCCCCCGGCCTTGCACAGCATCTCCTCGATCGGCGTGCGGCCGCCCTGCTTGGCATAGGTGAGCGCCCGGCGGCCGGTGAAGTCGGCAATGTCGGGATCAGCCTTCTTGTCGAGCAGCCCACGCACCACCTCGGCGAAGCCCCGCCGCGAGGCGATGATCAGCGCCGTCGCCCCCTGCTCGGTTTGCGCCTTGACGATCGGCTTCACACCCAGAAGGTCCTGCGCCGAAACCGACGCAGCCGGTATCACCAGCAACCATACGAGAACAGTCCGGCGGATCACGTCTTCCCACCCCGCGATTCCTGGAAGCGGGCCTCAATGCGGTCCCAGATCTGTGCTTCCAGTAACACGCCGTCGAACCGGTTGATCTGCTGCAGGCCAGTCGGCGAGGTGACGTTGATCTCGGTAAGGTAGTCGCCGATGACGTCGATGCCGACGAACAGCAGGCCACGCCGGGCAAGCTCCGGGCCGATCGTCTCGCACAGCTCGATGTCGCGCTTCGTCAGGCCGGCCTTGGTGGCGACGCCGCCGACATGCATGTTCGAGCGCGCCTCCCCCGCCGCCGGCACGCGGTCGATCGCGCCGACCGCCTTGCCGTCAATCAGGATGATGCGCTTGTCGCCCTTGCGCACCTCGGGCAGGTAGCGCTGGGCGATCAGCGGCTCGCGGCTGCGCTGCGAGAACATCTCCAGCAGCGAGTTGAAATTCTCGTCGTCGGGCCGGACGCGGAACACGCCCGCGCCGCCATTGCCGAACAGCGGCTTCAGGATGATGTCCTGATGCTCCTCGCGGAAGGCGCGAATGGCGCGCGGATCGGCGCTGATCAGGGTCGGCGGCATCACGTTGTCGAAATGGGTGACGAACAGCTTCTCCGGCGCGTTGCGGACGCTCGCCGGGTCGTTGACCACGAACGTCCTGGGATGGATGTGCTCCAGGATGTGCGTGGTGGTGATGTAGGACATGTCGAACGGCGGATCCTGGCGCAGCAACACGATGTCGACTGTCGCGAGGTCGATCATCTCGGGGGCACCCAGGGTGAAGTGATTGCCCTTCTCGCGCCGAAGCTTCATCGGCTGGGCGCGCGCCGTCACCTTGCGGTCGCGAAACGTCAGGTCGGGCGGCGTGTAATGCCACACCGTATAGCCGCGCCGTTCGGCTTCGAGGCCCAGCACGAAGGTCGAATCGCCCTCGATGTCGATGGTCGAGACGTGATCCATCTGGATGGCGACACTGAGCGTCATGGGCGGGTCCTGGACTGGAATTGCGAGGTCTGTTGCAGTCAGTTAAGGCCGCGCCGCAACTCCTGCAACAGCGCCGTTGCGTGCTGGCGCACGGCCGGGTCGCCACCTCCGCCCTCGAGATCGAGGAATCGCTGGAAGGCGGCGATAGCGGCGCGGCGCTTGTCGAGCCGGGCATGGAGCTGCCCCGCCTCGAACAGCAGCTCCGGCCGGTCGGGGGCGATAGCCAGCATGCGCTCGAGCGACTGCGCCGCGCCCGGCCAGTCGGCTTTCTTGGCGAGGCGCAGCCGGATGTTGTTCTCGAGCCGCAGCAGCACGTCGCGGTCGTCGACCGGGTGGAAGTATTGCGGCTGCAGGTCGGCCTCCTGGCCCTGCACCTTGCGCAGCAGCCCGCGCAGATCGGCGGCATCGCGCACGGCGCCGTCGTGGAACGGATCGACCACATGGCGCGCGCCGTCGATGGCGACGCGGATCAGGAAATGGCCGGGAAAGCCCAGCCCCACGGCGGGCCATCCCTGCGCCCGTGCGACGTGCAGGTAGAGCAGCGAGAGCGCAACCGGCAGTCCCTTGCGTCGCTCCATGACGCGAACGAGGTCGGCATTCTGCAGGTCGTCGTAGGACTCGGTGTCGCCGCGATAGGCGTAGGAGCGGGCGATGATCTCGGCCAAGCCCTCGGACGTGGCGCCTCGCCGGCGCACCAGGTCGGCGAGGTCGGACACCATCGCCGCGGCATGCTGGCGGAACGGCACGAGATCGATGGCTTCCTCGCTGCGGGCGACGCTCAGGGCGAAGCCAGCCTCGAGCACGTCGAGTCGTTGACCGCCGCCGGCGCAGAGATCGCGCAGGCGATCGAGCCTGGCCTGCAGCGCGCGGTCATCCGGCACGTCTCACCATCACTCCGGCGCCTGCCACACGTCGGGCAGATGGCGCGGCCAGACGCCCGAGACCAGGACGGCATCGAAACGCACCGAGTGCGTGGCATAATAGGGATGGCGGGCGACGAACAGGCTGGCGGCGCGCGCCACGCGGCCGAACTGGCGGCCGCCCAGCGCCTCGGCAGCAACGATGACATCGCGCCGCGCCTTGACCTCGACGAAGGCCAGGACGCCGCCGCGCCGCGCGACGATATCGATCTCGCCGAGCTTGGTCTTGTAACGCCGCGCCAGGATCGAATAGCCGGCCAATCGCAGGCGCCAGACCGCGCACGTCTCGGCAACCTTTCCCAGCCGATGAGCCCGCTGACGCGCCTGGATTGTCATGCCGTCATCCCTCGTTTCAGTTCGAGCGCCCGGGCATAGACCTCGCGGCGCTGCAAACCATAGCGCGCCGCGACCTCCGCCGCCGCATCCTTGACCGACGCACCAGCCATCGCCAATCGCAGGGCCTCGTCGAGCGCGCCGGGGCCGGGTGCAGCCGCCCGGTCGGGCGGCCCGATCACGAGGACAATCTCGCCCTTGACGTCGGGTTGGCCGGCATAATGCCGGGCCAGCTCGTCGAGCGGGCCGCGCCGCACCTCCTCGAACAGCTTGGTGAGCTCGCGTGCGATCGCCGCGGGCCGCGGGCCCAGCAGGTCGGCCAGGTCGGCCAGCGAGGGCCCAAGCCGGTGCGGCGCCTCGAAGAACACCAAGGTCGCAGGCACGTTGGCCGCGGCGGCGATGGCGCGGCGGCGCTCGCCCTCCCGGCCCGGCAGGAAGCCGCCGAAGAAGAACCGGTCGGTCGGCAGGCCGGACAGGGCGAGCGCCATCGGCAGGGCCGAGGCGCCCGGCGCGGCCGTCACGAAATAACCACCGGCCAGGGCGGCCCGCACCAGGCGATAGCCCGGATCGGAGATCAGCGGCATGCCGGCGTCGGACACCAGGGCGACCCGCTTGCCGGCGGCGAGTGCGCGCAGCAGCCGCGGCTCGGCATCGTCCTGGGTGGCGTCGCTGTAGGCCACGGTCGGCACGGCTATCCCATAATGGCTGGCGAGCTTGGCAAACACCCTGGTGTCCTCGCAGGCGATCAGGTCGGCCGCCTGCAGGACATCGAGGGCACGCAGCGTGATGTCGCGCAGGTTGCCGATCGGGGTTGCGACGATGTGCAACCCCGGCGCCAGCGGCGGTTTACGCCGCGCCTGCCCATCGCTAGCTTGTGCCGGTTCGTCCACGTCCCGTTCGTCCACTTCCATCGTCAGCCGATTGCTGGAGTTTTGCGCCGATGCGCCAGTCGTTCTTCGCGCTTGCCGCCCTTGCCTTCCTGCTGGGCGCCTGCGCGCAGCAGCCCCAGACTAGCACGGCGCCGCCCAAGCCCACGACCACCGGCCCGGCCGTCGGATCGCCGGTCACGCCCTCTGGCAAGACGCGCATTGCCCTGTTGCTTCCGCTCACCGGCCGGGCGGCGCCGATCGGGCAATCGATGCAGCAGGCCGCCGAGATGGCGCTGTTCGACACCGGCGCCAAGGAGCTGGCGCTGGCCGCCTACGATTCCGGCGAGAGCGCCGATACGGCCATGGAAGCCTACCGCAAGGCGCGGACCGACGGGGTGGCGCTGGTGCTCGGCCCGCTGTTCGGCCAGTCGGCCGCCGGCCTGGCGCCGCTGGTCGACCAGGGCGGCGCCAACGTGATCTCCTTCTCCAACGACGAATCGGTGGCGCGGCGCGGCGTGTGGATCATGGGCATCGCGGCGCCGCCGCAGGTCCGCCGTGTCGTCGACTACTCGGTCGACAACGGCATCCGTCGCTTCGCCGCCTTCGCGCCGCAGACCTCCTATGGCGAGCAGATGGTCCGCACCCTGGAAAGCCAGGCCACGCTGCGCGGCGCCCGGGTGGTGGGGACCGAACTTTACGATCCCAACAGCCTCGACCTTACCGCGGCCGCCCGGCGCCTAGCCGGCACGCTGCAGGGCGACGACGGCAAGCTCGCCGTGCTGGTACCGGTGGCGCCGCCGCGCCTGTCATCGGCGCTGGCCGCCCTCGCCGCGGCCGGCATCGACACCAAGTCGATCCAGCTGATCGGCACCGGGGTATGGGACGTCGCCGGCATCGGCAACGAGTCCCTGCTGCGCGGCGCCTGGTATGCCGCACCCGATCCGGCCGCGCGGGCCGATTTCGAGCGCAAATTCCTGGCGACCTATGGCCGGCCGCCCAACCGGCTGTCGACCCTCGCCTATGACGCCGTGGCGCTCGCCGGGCACCTCGCCCGTCTCAAGCCTGGTGGCGATTTCTCGGCCGAGGCGATCACCAACCCGGCCGGCTGGTCGGGCATCGACGGCATCTTCCGCTTCCTGCCGGACGGCAAGTCGGAGCGCGCGCTGGCGGTGATCGAGGTCCAGGCCGGCCGCAACAACGTGGTGAGCCCGGCCCCGGGCCAGTTCGCGCCGCGGCCGACCAACTAGGGGGTTGTGACGTGTCACAGACCCCAATCCGCTGACCATGCCAGGCCTGCCCCGCGCGATTCTGTTCGATCTCGACGACACGCTAATCCGCGCCTACGCCCAGCCGGACGATGCGTGGCGCCGGCTGCTCCACGTGTTCGCCGCCCATCTCGACGCCCACGACGAGGCGGCGATCGAGCGCGTCCGCATCGCCATCATGAACGAGGCGCGCGCCTTCTGGTCGGACCAGGCCGAGGCGGCGAAGTGGCGCCTGGATATTCCGACGGCGCGTCGGCTGTCGACGCGGCGCGGGCTGGCGCGGCTCGGCTACGCCGACGAGGCGCTGGCCGACAGGATCGCCGATGCCTTCACCGAGATGCGGCGCAACGAGTACCGGCTCTATCCCGACGCGCACGCCACCGTCGACGCCCTGCGCCAGGCCGGCGTCAGGCTGGCCCTGGTGACCAACGGCGCCTCGGCCACCCAGCGCGACAAGATCGTGCGCTTCGAGCTCGGCCATCGCTTCGACCACATCCAGATCGAAGGCGAGTTCGGCCAGGGCAAACCCGAGCTCGCCGTCTATCGCCACGCGCTGGAGCGGCTGGGAGTCACGCCCGCCGACGCATGGATGGTCGGCGACAACTACGAATGGGAAGTCGTGGCGCCGCAGCAACTCGGCATGTGCGGCATCTGGTACGACCCCTACGAAGCGGGCGTCCCGGCCCACGCGCCAGCACAGCCCACGCGCATCATCCGGCGGCTGGGGGAATTGCTGGAGTAGCCATCTTTTTCCTCCCCAACGAAGTTGGGGAGGTGTCGGCGTAGTCGCCGACGGAGGGGTCATGAGCAGCGCGACTGCAGCTCATGACCCCTCCGTCGCCGTAAGACGGCGACACCTCCCCAGCGAAGACGCTGGGGAGGACAATGATCACTACTCCGCGGCCTTGAGACCCTCGCTGCGCCTGGCGCGATCTTCCGGCATCTTGTCGGCGGTGTGCAGCATCAGGCGCTCGACGCGTTCGCCTTCGATCAGGTGCTTCTGCAGCACCTCGTCGATGTCTTCCTTGGTCGGGCAGGAATACCAGACGCCTTCGGGATAGATCACCACGGTCGGTCCGAGCTCGCAGCGATCGAGGCAACCGGCATTGTTGATGCGAACATTGTCGATACCCAATTGCCGTGCTCGCCCCTTCATGTAATCGCGCAACGCCTCGCTGCCGCGATCGGCGCACGAGCCGCGCGGATGGCCGGCCACCCGGCGATTGGTGCAGCAAAAGACATGCGCATTGTAGTACGGCTTGGGGTCGGTCGGCTTTTCACGCTGGCTCATGGGGGGTTCAATCCTTCTTTCCGCTGGCGATGTTGGCGAGCTGTGCCCAGAAAGCCTGCTGCATCTGCTGCATCTGTTCCATGCCCTGCATCGATGCCGGCAGCCAGGTCTTGAAGATGGTCTCAGGGTTCATGGCGCCGAGGCTCGACCGCAGGCGCTCCTCGATCTCACCCATGATGCGATCCTGCATGGGCTTGATGTCGGGCAGGCCGAAGAAGGCACGCGCTTCCTCGGGCGTGCAGGTAACCTCGACGTTGACCTTCATGGCGTTCTCTCCGTTTCGCCGAGCTTAGGCGATATCGGCGCGGCGAGCCATGCTGGCCATGGTTCCTCGCAATTGTCCTCCCCGGCTTCGCTGGCGAGGTGTCGCCGTCAAAGGCTGTTGGCCGCGCAGCAGCCAAAATGCCGATACTGCAACGAAGGGTTATGGCTCTCATGAACCATGAATCCATGACCCCTGCGTCGCGTATGACGCGACACCTCCCCAGCGAAGCTGGGGAGGCGTATGAAGAACCATGGTTCCTTCCTGGCTTGCCCCCAACCCGCGCGCCAACCGGCGGCAGAAATTCGGCCGCGACCAGCAGTTCGTGGTCAATCCCAACGGCATTCCCGAGCTCTGCGAGGAGTTGCGCGAATGCCCGCGCCACACCCCGACGCCGCTCCACGACCTGCCGGCGCTGGCCGAGCGCCTGGGAGTCGGACAGGTCCGCGTCAAGGACGAGAGCCAGCGCTTCGGATTCGGCGCCTTCAAGGCGCTGGGCGGCGTCATTGCCGTCTACAACGTGCTGTCCGGCGCGGTCGGCGAGGCCTGCCATTCCAGCACCAGTTTCGCCGAGCTCGTGAAGGGACAGCATCGCAAAATCACCTCCCGCTTCACCTTCGCCACCGCGAGCTCGGGCAATCACGGCCGGTCGGTCGCCGCCGGCGCCAAGCTGTTCGGCGTGCCGTGCACGGTGTTCCTGCCCAAGTTCACCAGTGCCGAGAAAGAGGCGGCGATCCGTGCCCGCGGCGCCGAGGTGATCCGGGTCGATGGCGACTACGACACCGCCGTCGCCGAATGCCGGCGCCTGTCCGACGAAAAAGGCTGGTCGATCATCTCGGATACTTCGTGGGAGGGCTACGATTCGGTGCCGCGCAGCGTCATGCGCGGCTACTGCGTGCTGGCCCACGAGGCGGTCGTGCAATGGCGGCAGGCGCCGACACACGTGTTCGTGCAGGCCGGCGTCGGCGGCCTCGCCGCCGCCGTGATCGGCTATCTGTGGGCCGTGCTGGAGGAGCGCCCGATCTCGATCGTGGTCGAGCCGGCGAGTGCGGATTGCTGGTTCCAGAGCAACCTCGCCGGCAAGCCGGCGTTGGCGAGCGGCAATGCCGATACCGTCATGGGGGGCCTGGCCTGTCGCGAGATCTCGCCGGTGACGTGGCCGGTGGTCGGCGACGGCACTGACTGGTTCATGACCATCGAGGAGGACGAGGTGCTGCCAGCCCGGCGCCTCTATGCGCACCCGCTCGGCAATGATCCCGCGGTCGCCTCGGGTCCGTCGGGCTGCGCCGGCCTGGCCGGCCTGCTGCGCGTCGGCGCCGACGCAGCCGCGTTCAAGGCGCTGAAACTCGATCGCCAGTCGCGCATTCTTTTGATCAACAGTGAAGGCAATCTCGGCGAGGCCCCGCCATGACGCGAGTCTCTGTCATGACCAATAGCCGCAATCGACTGAACGAGGAGACCAGCCCCTACCTGCTGCAGCACGCCGACAATCCGGTCCATTGGTGGCCGTGGGGCGATGCCGCGCTGGCCGAGGCGCAGCGCACCAACCGGCCGATCCTGCTGTCGGTCGGCTACGCCGCCTGCCACTGGTGCCACGTGATGGCGCACGAGAGCTTCGAAGCGCCTGAGGTGGCCGCGGTGATGAACGAGCTGTTCGTCAACATCAAGGTCGACCGCGAGGAGCGGCCCGACATCGACGGCATCTACATGCAGGCGCTGCAGGTGTTGGGCGAGCAGGGCGGCTGGCCACTCACCATGTTCTGCACGCCGGCCGGAGAGCCGTTCTGGGGCGGCACCTATTTCCCCTATCCTGCGCGCTATGGCCGGCCGAGCTTCGTCGATATCCTGCACGGCGTATCGAAGGCCTTCCAGGAGAAGGCCACCGAGGTCGAGCAGAATCGCCAGGGCCTGCTGACCGCGCTGAAGCGGCGGGCTGAGAGCCAGGCCGTGCAATTCAAAGGCGACGGCCCGCCCCTGCCGCTCGAGATGCTGGATCAGATCGCCCGGCGCATCGCCGAGGCGTGCGACAGCGAATGGGGCGGCCTCAAGCAGGCGCCCAAGTTCCCCTCGCCCTACATGTTCGAGACCTTGTGGCGGGCGTGGCTGCGCGGCGGGCGGCGCGAGGCCGCGCTGTTCGACATCGTCACGGTGACACTCGACCGCATGTGCCAGGGCGGCATCTACGATCATCTCGGCGGCGGCTTCGCCCGCTATTCGACCGATGCCGAATGGCTGGTGCCGCATTTCGAGAAGATGCTCTACGACAATGCGCAGCTGATCGATCTCCTGACCCTGGTCTGGCAGGAAACCAGGAGCCCGCTCTACGCGAGGCGCATCGCCGAGACGTGCGACTGGACCTTGCGCGAGATGACGACGGCAAGCGGCGGATTCGCCGCCACGTACGACGCCGACAGCGAAGGCGTCGAGGGCAAGTTCTATGTCTGGGACGACGCCGAGATCGAGGCGATCCTCGGCGCTGATGCGGCCTTCTTCAAGCAGGCGTACGACGTCACGCCGGGTGGCAACTGGGAGCATCACACCATCCTGCACCGCAATCGCCGGCCGCAGCTGCTCGACGAGGCCGGCGAGCAGCGACTCGAGATTCTGCGCGGCAAGCTGAAGATGGTGCGTGACAAGCGGGTCTGGCCAGGTTGGGACGACAAGGTGCTGGCCGACTGGAACGGCCTGATGATCGCCGCCCTCGCCAATGCCGCAATCGTGTTCGAGCGCGACGACTGGCTCGCGGCCGCACGGCGTGCCTGGCGCTTCGTGATGGACGACATGCGCGATGGCGAGGGCCGCCTGTTCCATGCCGCGCGTGCCGGCAAGCGCCAGCATCGCGGCACGCTCGACGATTATACCGCCATGGCCCGCGCCGGCCTGGTCCTGTTCGAGGTGACCGGCGAAACGTTCTTCCTCGACGAGGCGAAGGCCCTGGTCAGCGTGCTCGATCGTCACTTCGCCGATACCGAGGGCGGCGGCTATTTCATCACCGCCGACGATGCCAGCGACCTGATCCTGCGCGCCCGCCATTGCCACGACAATGCCGCGCCGTCGGGCAACGGCATGCTGCTCGGCGTGTTCGCCAGGTTATGGGCGCTGTCCGGCGATTCAGCGTGGCGCGACAAGGCCGAGCGCCAGCTCGCCGCCTTCGCCGCCGAGCTCGAGAAGAACTTCTTCCCGCTGATGACGCTGCTCAACGGCTACGACCTGCTGCAGGGCGCCACCGAGATCGTGATCGTGGGCGATCCGGCGGCACGCGAGACGCGGGCGCTGCACCGCGCCGTCCAGGGCCGCAGCCTGCCCAACAAGATCGTGCGCGTCCTGGCGCCTGGCAGCGCGCTGCCACCCGGCCATCCTGCCGCGGGCAAGGGGCTGGTCGACGGCCGGCCCGCCCTCTACGTTTGCCACGACATGGCGTGCCGGCCGCCGATCACCGATGCGGCCGCATTCGATCCGTGAAGGAGTTGGTTCGTGCAACTGCAGCTCAAGACCTGGACGTTCGTCGAGGACTATCTCAAGACCAAGACCGGCATCATCATCCCGATCGGCTCGACCGAGCAGCACGGACCGACCGGCCTGATCGGCACCGATGCGCTGACCGCCGAGATGATCGGCCGTGGCGCCGGCGAAAAAGTCGGCGCGCTGGTGGCGCCCACCATCTCCGTCGGCATGGCGCAGCATCACCTCGATTTTCCCGGCTCGGTGACCTTGCGGCCAACCACGCTGATCGCCGTCGTGCGCGATACCGTGGTGTCGCTGGCGCGCCACGGCTTCACCCGCTTTTTTTTCGTCAACGGTCATGGCGGCAACATCGCCACCGTGACTGCGGCGTTCTCGGAGATCTACGCCGAGCGCTCGATGGAGCGGCTGAGCAACCAGCCCTCGATCAAGTGCGCGCTGCGCAACTGGTGGGACGGTCCGGGCATCAAGAAGCTCAGCCAGGAGCTCTACCCGGTCGGCGAAGGCAGCCACGCCACCGCCTCGGAAGTGGCCCTCACCTGGTACAAGTATCCGGAGACGATGAACCGCACGCAGCTCGAGCCGCGGGTCGCCCCCAACGGCTCGTTCGCCGATGCCGAGGACTACCGCCGCGCCTTCCCCGACGGCCGCATCGGCTCCGATCCCAGCCAGGCGACGCCCGAGCACGGCAAGCGCTTCTATGACGTGGCGGTCGAGGAAGTGGCGCGCGACTACGAGAAGTGGGTGGCGCGGTAGACGCCGACGAGCGACGCGCTGCCATGGCGAAAGCTGGCCCTGATCAGGCCCTTGGCTGTATCGGCCAACCTCAAAATGCGCGAGTTCCCAGGAGCTCGGCCTTAACGTCGGCGATAATGCGGTCCATAAGAAAGAAGGACACACGGCCGGAGCTGACCGTGCGCCGACTTCTTCATGCAATGGGCACACGCTTCCGGCTGCATCGAGCCGACCTGCCAGGAACGCCGGACATTGTGCTTCCACGTCACGGGATGGCGATCCAGGTCCACGGATGCTTCTGGCATCAGCATCCTGGCTGCCCGCTGGCCAAACGGCCTCGCAGCCGCCCTGAGTATTGGCATCCGAAGCTCGCGCGCAATGTCGAGCGTGACATGCAGTCTCGAAAGGCGCTCTGCAAAGCCGGTTGGCGCGTCCTGGTGATATGGGAGTGCCAAACCAGCCACCTGGAAAGGCTCGAACGTCGTCTCACTCGGGCGCTTGCTCGCTCGCGTTGATACTGCGTGCGCTCGCTCTCACGCCCTTCCCAGTGCCGGGATGGGCGTCGTGCTTGCCCTTGAGGGCCAAGTAAGCCGACGGCACTGAAGTTGCGGGAACCGCGGGAGGAGGCATTTCCTTGGCCTGCCCCAAGGCAAGCTTGAGGCTACCCGGCCATGTCCGGATCGCCAGCAACTGCCAGACGATCGCCTTGGCAAGCACCTCCGCGAGCAAGGAAGGTACGGCATTGCCAAGCTGTCGCTGCGCATCGGCAATGCTGCCGAGAATCTCGACATCGTCCGGGAAGGTCTGTAGGCGGGCCATCTCTCGCATGGTCAGGCGCCTGTTGTTCCAGTGGAAAGGCCCGGTCGCCGGACCGGGTTGTGCCTGAATCGTCCAAGCCGGCTGGTCCTTGGCGAGCTTCAGCAAGAATGACCAATACCGACGTCGCCAACCGAACAGAGGTTCGCCACCCCCCCGGTCTGTGTGCCAAAGATAATTCTTTCCCTCGGGAATAGTGGGCAACAAGTGAGCCCATTTTCCCTTCAGCAGGACACCCGGATCGTTCGGCTCGGGAAGGTCATGAAGCGCATCCCAGGCAGTCAGTGTCCGCGGGCGCGAGTCCGTCCAATCGCTCGAGCCGGCCGGCGCGTGAGTTGCCGCCGGGAAGTTGAAGGTGGATCCATCTCGCGCGCCAACGACAAAGATGCGCTTTCGGAGCTGCGGCACACCGTAGTCGGCGGCATTCAGCGTCGCTATCGTCGCACGATAGCGTGTCCCGTGCGCCTCGTTGATGGCCAACAGGCGCGAATGGATGAGCTTCAGCCCCTCGTCCTTGCCTTTGAATCCCAACCCTTCGACATTCTCCAGCAGGAACGCTCGGGGTTGAGCCTCCGCCAGAATGCGCAAGTATGCTTCGAGGGTCGTTGCCCGTGGATCGTCGAGACGCTTCGCGTCACCCGTCGCCCAAAATCCCGACTTCGAGAAGGGCTGGCACGGCGGGCCGCCAATCAATGCATCGGCCTCTCCAATCTTGAGCCCGGCAACATCCAGAAGTTCCTTGGTTGAGACTGTCGCCACGTCCCGGTCGATCACGGGCCACGTTCGATTGTGGCGAAGCGTCGCGCAGCACCGCCTGTCGATCTCGAGCGCAACGGCCGTGCGAAATCCTGAAGCCTCAAATCCGAAGTCTAGGCCACCTGCGCCGGTAAACAGGCTTATCGCGGCTAGCTCCTTCATAGGGTGAGGCCCTTGGCTGCATAGGCGCGTTGGAAAGCCATTCCGGCATCCTCACGCCAGCGATCGTCTATCCTTACGTTGCTGGCGATTCGTCCGACGCAGATATTGTGGGGTGACAGATCACCTGGCAACGCGAACCGGAAATCCCACTCCGACGAGACCGCATGCAAGCAAGCAGCAACGACATCGAACTCCGTAGGCTCATAGTACCGTGAGCACGGATTACCCTTGGCGGCGCGCGTCCGCTGGAAGTCCAATCTGGGATTGCCATTGCGATCCCTTTCCCGCGCGACATTCTTGCACTCAACCGTCAGGACAGGGCCCTGGCGATAGCGCAGCCTGATATCCGGACCTCCTTCCTCGTCGAGTCGCTCGCAATGGCTGACTCCAGGCACCTTGGACAAGCTCCTCTGAAGATGCTCCTCGGCCACCCATCCCCGGACTGCCATCTTCAATCGCCGCGCACCCGCAATGAGATCAAGAATCTCACTCGTCCTGAGCCCGAATTGCCTCACGAGCGGATGCGTTGCGGCCATCCGCATCACTGTCGGGCTCTCGCTTTCCTGGGTCGCTCGGGAGGTCGGCAATGAGAACGCGTGCTCTTCTGCAAGGATCAGCCTGTTGCCCGGCTCCAACCCGCGTGCGGCCCTCTCAAAACGCACGAGGTCTAGAAACCTGCTCTTGTCTGCGCCGACCAATGTCTCAACACGAGGAGCGTCAGCAGGCGTGCTTCTCCTGATGCGCTCCCAAGCATGCCAGCCCTTCTTGGCAATGGCTTCCGCATGCTCGTCCTTGAACTCCAGCCGGATGAAGAACTTGGTAGGGCTGTGAGCGATCGGATCAGCGGAAACGCAAATTGCATGCTCGGGATCGATACCCACGAGCATGGTCGTAAACATCCCCAAAGGGTCCTGCCATAGCTCATGAGAGTTCTTCTCAGCGTAGCTCTCCTTGCTGCCATACTTGATTTGGAAGCTTCGCTCGTCTTGAGGTCGATTCCTCGTTGGCGTCCGCGTGGCCAGGAAGGCGTAGGCAACAATGCCCATCCTCTCGCGTGACGCCGTCTCGAAGGCTACGACGAAAGGTGCCCTGTCTGAGGACGAGCTGTGAATGATCTTGCAGCCTGCCTTCGTAAGTCCGCTGACCATGTAGTCGACAAGGGGCGCCCTAGCCCTCGGGTTGACCGAGTACGTCCTCAATCCGGGAATTAATCCCTGCGTGGCACCTCTCATCGGAAGGGCCTCCTCAGCCGCACAGGAGCGGCTCGGCAACGTGGCCGAGCGAAACGAGGAGCCGGCTCTGACGCGCTCAAATTCACCACGTCGACATCATATCTGCTCCACTTAACCGATCTGGCTTGCATGGATACCCAACCACAAGTTGCCGAGCGGTCTCACGTGTCATAAAATACGCTTCCCCGCTTCGCTTTCAATGTGCATTGAGCGACTGCCGGCTGCCGAACGGCCGGCACTTGGCCGCTGCAGCAGGCCTAATCCCGCACCACCGTCCGCCGGATTGCCTTGAGCACGTCTGGCTTCACCCAGCCGGCCGTCAGTCCGGCGCCTTCCATGATGTCGATCGTGGGGCCGCCTGCCCCGCAGTCGAGGCAGAACAGCTCGTCGGACTCCTCGGAAACGGCGCGGAACAGCGTGACATGGCAGTGCGGGCACCGCTTGTCCGTTCTGGTGATGTCCATTCTGGCAATCTGCTCCCGTGAATTGAGGTGATCATCCGCCGCGGCGGCTGCTTCGGCGCATGCCTTATCGCCGCATGCGCTCGCGGTGCAGGATGTAGATGCCCGACGCCACGATCACGGCGATGCCCGTCAGGGCCAGCGCATTGGGCACCTCGTCCCACACGACATAGCCGATGGCGAGCGCCCACAGGATAGAAGAATAGCGAAACGTGCCGATGACGGAGAGCTCGCCACCCGAGCGTAGAGCCAGCACGACAAGCTGGTAGCCGATCGCCAGGAGCAGCGAGGCGGCGACGATGTAGCCCAGCGCCTGCAGGCTCATCGGCTGCCAGCCTTCGACCAGGATCGAGCCGAAGCCGACCAGCGTGACGATGACCGCGGTGGCGAACGACACGACCAGGGTCGGCAGGCCGCGCGGGAAATCGCGGCTCAGCACATCGCGCAGGGCGCCGCAAAAGGTCCCGGCCAGCGCCACCCAAGTCCAGGCATTGAGGTCGCCCGGGCGCGGCTGGATCACCATCAGCACGCCGGCGAAGCCAACGGCGACCGCGCTCCACCGCCGCCATCGCACATCCTCGCCAAGAATCAGCACGGCCAGCACCGTGATCATCAGGGGCGACGACAGGCCGACGGCGGTGGCGATGCCGAACGGGATGTGGAACAGCGCGATGAGGAAGATGAAGGCCGATCCAGATTCCAGGACTCCGCGCAGCAGGACCCGGGGATGCCCGACGGCGCCGAGCTGGCGCCATGTCCCCGTGGCCAGCAGGGCGAGCCCGCACCACAGGGTGGCGAAGGCGCCACGCACACCGATCGCCTGCACCGCCGGCACCGTCTCGGCGACCAGCTTCATGAGTGCGTCGTTGATAATGAACACCAGGACCGACGCCGACATCGCGAGGATGCCGCGGCGATTGTCGATCACTTTGCAGCAGACATCTTCATGATGAGCTTCCACTGCTCGTCGCTGACCGGCACGACGGAGAGCCGGGACTGGCGCACCAGGCCGAACTCCTTGAGCTTCGGCTCGGCCTTGATCGCCGCAAGGGTCACGAGCTGCTTGACCGGCTCGATGGCTTTGACGTCGACCGTCACTGCCTTGCCTTCCTTGTCGGTCGGGTCGGGGTAGGCTGCCTTCACGACCTCGGCGATGCCCACGATCTCCTTGCCCTCGTTGGAATGGTAGAAGAAGCAGCGATCACCCACCTTCATCGCCTTGAGATTGCTCGACGCCTGGGCGTTGCGCACGCCGGTCCAGGACGTCTTCTTGTCCTTCACCAGCTGCTCCCACGAATAGGCCGACGGCTCGGACTTGATGAGCCAGTGCGCCATGTCACCCTCCGCCTTCATTTGCCTTCCCGGCGCAGTGGCCGCGCCAGCAGGGCGCGGATCGCGTCGTCGAGAGTTGCTTCGCGGTGCAGGATAGCGTCGACGGCGGCGCAAATCGGCATCTCGATTCCCAAGCGCTGGGCGCGCGCCAGGACCGCCGGCGCCGTTGCCTCGCCTTCGACAACCTGGCGCCGGCCGCTCATGTAGTCCGACAGGCTCGCTCCTTTGCCGAGTGCAAGGCCCAGGGAGCGGTTGCGCGACAGCGGACCGTGACAGGTGAGCACGATATCGCCCAGGCCGCTCAGCCCCGTCAGGGTTTCGAGCTGGGCGCCCATCGCCTGCCCGAGCCGGGCCATCTCGGCGAAGCCGCGCGTAATCAGGGCGGCGGCAGCATTGTAGCCGAGCCCACGGCCTTCGACGATGCCGGCGGCGATCGCCAGCACGTTCTTGACCGCGCCGCCCAGCGCGACACCCAGCACGTCCCCCGTCCAATACGGGCGAAAGGCACCAGCGCCCAGCGATGACGCCAGCAGGCGGCCAAGCTCCTCGTCGACGGTGGCGATGCTGACCGCCGTCGGCAGGCCGCGCACGACCTCTTCGGCGAAGCTCGGACCCGACAGCATGGCAAGCGGCCGCCCTGGCAACACCTCGGCCAGCAGCTCGGGCATGAGCAGCCCGCTTCTCGCTTCGATGCCCTTGGCGCAGATCACGACGGGCGCATCGCCTGTCAGGCGCGCCGCAACCTCGCGCACCGCCTGAGCCGGGCAGACGAGCAGGATCGCATCGCAGGATCCGAGATCATCGAGCGCACTGGCCGCGTCGATGCCGGCCTCGATGGTTTGACCCGGCAGATAGACCGAGTTGACGCGATCACGCGCAATGGAGGCCGCAATGGCCGGATCGCGCGACCACAAGGTCACGCGCCGGTCGGCCCGGCGCGCCAGGCAGGCCAGCGCCGTTCCCCAGGCGCCGCCGCCCACCACCCCGATATGGCGAATGCCGGTCACAGGCTGAGATTGAGGGCGATCGAGATGCGCTCGGCCGTGCCGCGGTAAGGACGCACCTGGTGGAGGACCCAGGATGGGAACATCACCATCCGGCCCGTCTGCGGACGAACCATTTCGTTGGCGCCGACCGACAGGCCGCCGGGCATGGCGAAGGCGAATTGCGGTGCGTACATCGCCGGGCCCGGACCGCGTGGATCCATGAACTCGAGCTCGCCGCCAAGCGAGGCATCGGCCGAGATGCCCCCGTCGTCGACATAGTAGACGGCCGACCAGAAGCTGCCGGGATGGGAATGGAACTCGTTGCCGTGACCGCTTCTATTGACGTTCGCCCAGATGTTGCCGCGCCAGGCCGGCGCGATCGGCTTGCCTTCACGATCCGTGGTGAAACGATTGGCGAGGTTGCGACCGATGGCGAGCAGCTTGATCGCCGGCACGCCGCCCCAGCGATCCATGTCCCACGTCGATTGCCAGCCGCCGAGATTGGAATGCTGCGTGCCGGGATGCGTGCGCTGGCGCCCCTCGATCACCTTGCGCAAGTCGGCATTGAGCGCCGCCGCGTCCGCCACATCGAACACCACGATCGGCGTAGCGAATATCGGCAGGAGCTCGGGATCCGTGCTCATGACATCGATTCCCGAGTGAGCGGCCAGCGCGGTCGCGGCTTGAAGTCGAGCGCATCGACCATGCCGAGCCGCAACCGCTCGATGCCGGCCCAGGCGATCATGGCGCCGTTGTCGGTGCAGAGCTTCACTGGCGGCGCCACCAGGCGCGCACCATGGCGGCCGGCTACCTCCTCCAGCCTCTGTCGCAGATAAAGGTTGGCGGCGACGCCGCCGGCAACGACCAGGATCGGCGACGACGACATCGCGAAGGCGTTGGCGCAGCGATCGGCCAGCACGTCGCCCACGGTGCGCTGGAAGGAGGCGCAGAGATCGGCGATGGCCGCGCTGTCGCCTGCCGCGATCTTCTCGACCGTCTGCCGCACCGCCGTCTTGAGCCCGGAAAAGGAGAAGTCGCAGCCGGGCTTGCGCCACATCGGCCGCGGCAGGCTGAAGCGAGCAGGATCGCCGCCCGCGGCCGCCCGCTCGACCGCCGGTCCGCCGGGAAAACCCAGTCCCAGAAGCTTTGCCGTCTTGTCGAAGCATTCGCCGACGGCGTCGTCGATGGTGGTTCCGAGCCGCGTGAAATCGCCCGGGCCGCGCACCGTCAGCAGCTGGCAATGACCGCCCGACACGAGCAGCAGCAGGTAGGGAAAGGCCACCTCCTCGGTGAGCCGGGCCGACAGGGCATGGCCCTCGAGATGGTTGACGGCGATGAACGGCTTTTGGTGCGCGAAGGCCAACGCCTTGGCCGTCATGACGCCCACCATGACGCCGCCGATCAGGCCGGGACCGCCCGTCGCGGCAACGCCGTCGAGATCGGCCAGGTCGAGCCCGGCGGTGCGCAGCGCCTCCTCGACCAGCCCGTCGATGCGCTCCAGATGGGCGCGCGCGGCGATCTCCGGCACGACGCCGCCGAAGCGGCGATGCTCGGTGAGCTGGCTGTAGACGACGTTGGCCAGGATTCGGCCGACCGGTTGCGGCGCCGGCTCCGTCGTCTCGACGATGGCCACCGCCGTCTCGTCGCAGCTGGTTTCGATTCCCAGGACGCGCATGGCGTCTTCTAGCGTCGGCGCCCCGGCTACGCTAGAGCAGCATCATGGCGACCCCCTCCCTCCGGCTGGGCACGCGCGGCAGCAAGCTGGCTCTCGTGCAGACCGGCCTCGTGCGCGCGGCGCTCGCCGCCCAGGTGCCGGCCCTGGCGGCGGCCGACGCCATCGAGATCGTCACCATCCGTACGACCGGCGATGCCATCCAGGATCGTCCTCTTTCCGAGGCCGGTGGCAAGGGCCTGTTCGTCAAGGAGATCGAGGACGCCCTGTTCGCCGGCCGCATCGACGCCGCCGTGCACAGCATGAAGGACATGCCGACACTGCAGCCGCCGGGGCTCACGATCGCGGCCTTCCTGCCGCGCGAAGACGCACGCGACGTGCTGATCGCGGGCGACGTGGCGCGCATTGCCGATCTCAAGCAGGGAGCGATCGTCGGCACGTCTGCCCTGCGCCGGCGCGCCCAACTGCTGCATCGCCGGCCCGACCTGCAGATCGTGACCTTGCGCGGCAATGTCGACACACGGCTGGCGAAGCGCGAGGCTGGCACGGTCGAGGCCACGCTCCTGGCACTGGCGGGCCTGAAGCGGCTTGGCCTCGCCCATGTCGGCCATGCGGTACCGGAAGACGAGATGCTGCCGGCGGTCGGCCAGGGCGCCGTCTGCATCGAATGCCGGGCTGACGATTCGCGGACCCGTGCCTGGCTCGCCGCCATCGATCACGCGCCGACCGCGACCTGTGTAGAGGCCGAGCATGCCATGCTGGCGGTGCTCGATGGCTCGTGCCGCACGCCGATCGCCGGCCATGCCGTATTGACCGGTGACGCCGGCCTGCATCTGCGTGGCCTGATCGCCAAGCCTGACGGGTCCGAGCTTATCTTCGGCGAGCGCCTTGGCGCGGCCAGCGAGGCCGAGGCGCTGGGCCATGAGCTCGGCCACGAGTTGTTGCGCCGCGGCGGTCCGGGCTTCCTCTCGACCTGACTGGCAGACGCCCCTAGAGCATGGTTGCTTCAAATGTAAACCTCACCCTTCGAGACGCGACCTGCGGCCGCTCCTCAGCGGTGAGGTCATTCTTTGGTGCTTCAACCAGAGAAAATCACGCTCTAGAGTCGGCTGCATGCGTTTCGGTCCGCGACTCCTGATGGCTCTCGGCGCAGCGGCGAGCCTGCTCGCCGCCTGCGACTCGGCACCGATCACCGGCCGCTCGCAGATGATGCTGGTGAGCGAGAGCGAGGAACGCCAGATGGGCCTGCAGGCCTATCAGCAGGTGCTGTCGAAAGAGGCGCTGTCGCACGACGCGCAGGTCACCGCGCTGGTCGACAAGATCGGGCGCCGCATCGCGGCGGCGGCGGAACGGCCGCCCGGCGAGCTGTGGCGCGCGCCGCGCTTCCGCTGGGAGTTCAAGACCGTCGACAACAAGGAGCCGAACGCCTTCTGCCTGCCCGGCGGCAAGGTCGTGGTCTATACCGGCATCCTGCCGATCACCCGCACCGAGGCAGGCCTTGCCGTCGTGGTCGGCCACGAGGTGGCGCACGCACTGGCCCGTCACGGCGCCGAACGCATGAGCGACCAGATGGTCGCACAGGTCGGCGCCACGGCCGCGGGCGTCGCCCTGGCGGCGACAGTCGGCGGCAGCAACCGGCGCTACGTGCCGATGATGATGGCGGCGCTGGGCGCCGGCGCCACCGTGGGCTACCTGCTGCCGATGTCGCGCGCCCAGGAATCGGAGGCCGACCGTATCGGGCTCGTGCTGATGGCGCTCGCCGGCTACGATCCGCGGGAGGCGATCGGCGTATGGGAGCGCATGAGGGCGGCCAATACCGGCAAGCACACCGCCGAGTGGTTGAGCACACACCCTGCCGATTCGACGCGGCTCGCCGACATCCGCCACTGGCTGCCCGAAGCCATGAGGTATTATCGTCCCCGTGACTGACTCCGCTGAATACGACGCCACCGGCCTGCTCTGCCCGCTGCCGGTGCTGCGCGCCAACCGCAAGCTGCGCCAGCTGCCGCTGGGCGGCCTGCTGACGGTGCGCGCCACCGATCCGGCGGCCGAGCAGGACTTTCCCGCCTACTGCAGGCAGACCGGCCATGAATTGGTCGAAACTCGCCGCGACGGCGACGTGCTGGTGTTCGTCATCCGGAAACGCTAGAGCGGCGGGCGGCGCGGCAGCCAGGCTCAGGGGCCAAACCCGGCGGCCAAGCCCAAGAGCCGAACTCACGAGTCATTACTCCGAGGCCAAATCTCAGGGGAGCATATGCCGAAGGCCACTTTCAAGACGATCGACTCGCTCGACGTTTCGGGCAAGCGTGTGCTGGTCCGCGTCGATCTGAACGTGCCGATGAAGAAGGGCGTGGTGAGCGACGCCACGCGCATCGAGCGGGCGGCGCCGACGATCGCCG
The DNA here is from genome assembly GCF_044224635.1 of Reyranella sp. Lineage (GTDB taxonomy): Bacteria > Pseudomonadota > Alphaproteobacteria > Reyranellales > Reyranellaceae > Reyranella. The sequence goes on from NZ_JBGAKA010000002.1 coordinate 315,691, forward strand.
AGCTGGCGTCGAAAGGCGCACGCGTGATCGTGCTGAGCCATTTCGGCCGACCCGACGGCAAGCGCGTGCCCGAGATGTCGTTGCGCCCGCTGGTCGAACCGCTGGCCAGGGCGCTCGACAAGCCAGTGGCCTTCGCCGAGGACTGCATCGGCCCAGTCGCGGAGGATGCGGTACGTCTCCTGAAGCCGGGCGAGATCCTGTTGCTGGAGAATCTGCGCTTTCACAAGGAAGAGGAGAAGAACGAGAGCGGCTTCATCGACAAGCTCTCGGTGCTGGGCGACGTCTACGTCAACGACGCCTTCTCGACCGCGCATCGCGCCCACGCCTCGACCGAAGGCCTCGCCCATCTCCTGCCTGCCGCGGCCGGACGGCTGATGCAGGCCGAGCTGCAGGCGCTCGACCAGGCACTGGGCAATCCCAAGCGGCCAGTGTGCGCGCTGGTCGGCGGCGCCAAGGTGTCGACCAAGCTCGACCTGCTGGGCAACCTGGTGGGCAAGGTCGACAAGCTGATCATTGGCGGCGGCATGGCCAACACCTTCCTGCATGCCCAGGGCCTCGCCGTAGGCAAGTCGCTGTGCGAGAAGGATCTCGCCAATACGGCGCGCGAAATCCTCGCCAAGGCGGAAGCGGCAAGATGCAAGGTGCTGCTGCCGGTCGACGTCGTGGTCGCCACCGAGTTCAAGGCCGAGGCGCCGCACCAGGTGGTCGACGCCAAGGCCTGTCCGGACGACCAGCTGATTCTCGATATCGGGCCAAAGTCGGTCGCCAACTACATCGCGGAACTGCGCGATTGCGCCACCCTGGTGTGGAACGGACCGGTCGGCGCCTTCGAGCTGAAGCCGTTCGATGAGGGCGGCGTGGCGCTCGCCCAGGAAGTGGCGCGCCTCACCGGCGCCGGCAAGCTTCTGTCGGTCGCCGGCGGCGGCGACACGGTGGCGGCGCTGGCGGCGGCCGGAGTCGAGGACAAGCTTTCCTATGTCTCGACAGCGGGCGGCGCTTTCCTGGAATGGATGGAAGGCAAGACCCTGCCCGGCGTTGCGGCGCTTATCCGGGCAGCCTAGAGCGATTCTCGATCAGGGCGCGCCCTGATCGAGAATGCGCGCACGGGAGTTGGCTGTTGCAAGAGGCTGCTCTAGGGTCGGGGCATGAGTGCCCCGACAACGACCGACCGGCCGCGGCTGCCCTGGGATCCGCCGGATCACTTCGAGAAGCGGATTCCAGACGGCGACAATCGCGAGCGCCTGGTGTGCGGCCGTTGCGAGTTCATCCACTACCAGAACCCCAAGATCGTCGCCGGCGCGGTCTGCACCTGGCAGGACAAGATCCTGCTGGCCAAGCGCGCGATCGAGCCGCGCAGGGGATTCTGGACGGTGCCGGCAGGCTACATGGAGCTCGGCGAGACGACCGAGCAGGCCGCCCAGCGCGAGGCGCGTGAAGAGGCGTGCGCCGAGATCGAGATCGACCGCCTGCTCGCCATGTACAGCGTCGCCCGCATCGGCCAGGTACAGATCATGTATCGCGCGCGCCTGGTCAGCGCCGATGTTGCCGCCGGACCCGAGAGCGAGGCAGTGGCGCTGGTCGACTGGGCCGACATCCCGTGGGACCAGCTCGCCTTCCCGACCGTGGTGTGGGCGCTGGCCCACTTCCATGAGTCGCGCGAGCGGATCGACTTTGCGACCTACTCCAATCCGACGGGCGACCTCGCCCGCCTGTGGCCGCCGCGCAAGCCCGCGGGCGTGTAGGCGCATAGGACTGCGTCGGCCCGCCCCCGGCATACCCCCCCCCGCGGGCGGGCAGCTCGAGCCGGGACGTCAGCGCCGCGACCCTACAACCTCATCCTGAGGAGCGGCCGCAAGCCGCGTCTCGAAGGATGGGCAACCGGCACCATGCCTGAGGCCCATCCTTCGAGACGCCGCGCTTCGCGCGGCTCCTCTGGATGCGGCGTGTGGTGATCGTCCAGACTTCAAAGCCAAGCCACTGAGGGAGACGCCCGCAGATCTCGACACGACCCTTCGTTGCCGGTCTTGCTGGCGTTTGCTACGATCGTACAAATGTTCGGTAAACGGACGAACTTGGAGGAAACCATGCTGACTGCAGCCAACAACGAGATGCTGACGCGCGTTGGGCCAGCCACGCCCATGGGCAACCTGATGCGAGAATACTGGATCCCTGCCTGCCTTTCGTCCGAGCTGAAGGCCGACGGCGAGCCGATGCGGCTCATGCTGCTGGGCGAGCAGCTCGTCGCCTTCCGCGACACCGACGGCCGCGTCGGCATCCTGGAGCACCGCTGTCCGCATCGCTGCGCCTCGCTGTTCTTCGGGCGCAATGAGGAAGGCGGCCTGCGCTGCGTCTATCACGGCTGGAAGTTCGACGTCGAAGGCAACTGCCTCGACATGCCGAACGTGCCGGCGGCCCAGGACTTCAAGCATCGCGTCAAGAACAAGGCCTACAAGGTGGTCGAGCGCGCGGGCTTCGTCTGGACCTACATGGGCACGCGCAAGGACGCGCCGCCGCTGCCCAGCATCGAGGTGCTGATGCTGCCCGAGGCGGAGCGCGTCACCCGAATGCACATGCGCGAGTGCAACTGGTTCCAGTCGCTCGAAGGCGACATCGACACCTCGCATTTCGGCTTCCTGCATGTCGGCGGCGTCAAGACCGAGGACGTCGACCCGACCACGATCAACCGTTGGGCGGTGGGCGAGCGCGCACCGGACTACAAGTCGACCGAGACCGACTGGGGCACGATGTACGCGGCCTACCGGCCGGCCGAACCGGGCACCTACTATTATCGCTTCGCCCATTTCCTGTTCCCGTTCATCACCCTCACGCCCAACGGCTTCTTCGAGGACCAGGTCGCGTGCACCCTGAACGTGCCGATGGATGACACGCACACCATGACCTACAACATCGCCTGGAAGCAGAAGACGCGTCCGCTCGAGCTGCTGAAGAACGGCGACTGGATTCCCGGCCTCAAGCCCGACGTGGAATACCTGCCGAACACCAACGACTGGTTCGGCCGGTGGCGCCTGGTGGCACGGCGCGAGAACGACTACCTGATCGACCGCGACATGCAGAAAAACGTCAACTACACCGGCATCCAGGGCATCGGCCGGCAGGACCAGGCGATGATCGAATGCATGGGCGAGATCGTCGACCGCTCGATGGAGCACCTCGCCCCGTCGGACCGCATGATCGCCATCACGCGCCGACGCCTTCTGCAGGCGGCCCAGGAGCTGATGAACGAAAAGAAGGTGCCGGTCACCGTCGATCATCCCGACATCTATCTCGGCGCGCGCGGCGGCGCATTCGTCGCGCCAGTCGAGCAGGACTGGCTCGATGCCTACGCCGAGAAGATGCAGACGGCCAAGAGTCCGCTGGGCTTGTTGAACAGGAAGCAGCTGCCGCTGGCGGCCGAGTAGCACGCGAGAAAAGGCTGCACCAGACAGCCATCACAGGGCCCGACGGCTCATGTTCCTCTCCTTTAGCGGGCAGGGCATTCGCAGACGGGCGCTCAATCATTCTCCTCCCCAACTCTGTTGGGGAGGTGTCGCCGTCTTCGGCGACGGAGGGGTCATGAGCAGCGGGACTGACGCTCATGACCCCTCCTCCCCGTATGACGGGCACCTCCCCGGCAAAGCTGGGGAGGAGAGTGAAAGGCGCCTCCATGTGGGAATGCCCTGCCCTAGCGGCGGAGAGGAGCAGTGAGAGCTTTCGGTTGGGAGGAGGCGCGAGGATGGTGACCGTTGTCGCCCCCTTGGGTGAGAAGGCGTTGTTCGGCGGCTGGTGGCGCTACGGCCGGCCGGCCGGCATTGCCGCGCTGATCCTGCTGCTCTGCTTCCTGTCGCTCTACCCGATGGTGATGCTGCTCTACGGCAGCCTGCATTCGACGCCGCCGGGCATCCCCGGCGTCTTCAATCTCGACGGCTATGCCGGCATCGCCACGACCGAGAGCCTGATCGTGCTGGCCAATACGATCGGCATCTCGCTGGTCAAGACGGTGCTGGCGCTGGCGCTCGCCGTGCTGCTGGCCTGGATCGTGGCGCGCACCGACACGCCGGGCCGCAGCGTCCTGGAAATCCTGATCACGCTGCCTTTCTTCATCCCGCCCATCCTGACGGCGACCGCCTGGGCGATGCTGGGCAACGCCCAGGTCGGCACCATCAACCTGGCGTGGCGCTGGCTCACCGGCGGCGACGGCACGCTGGTCGACGTCTATTCCTACGGCGGCGTGATCTGGCACATGATGCAGTATTCGACGCCGTTCATCTTCCTGTTCGTCGTCGATGCCTTTCGCGCCATGGACCCCTCGCTCGAGGAATCGAGCCGCATGTCGGGCGCAACGCGCTGGCAGACCTTCTGGCGCATCACCTTCGCGCTGATGCTGCCGGTCACCACCAGCGCCTTTCTCCTGAGCTTCATCCGCGGCATCGAATCGTTCGAATCGGCGGTGTTCTTCGGCACGCCGGTCGGCATCGAGGTGATCACCACGACGATCTACCATTCGATCACCCAGCGGGCGCAGCCCGACTACCAGTCGGCGACGGCGCTGAGCTTCGCTGCCCTCGCCCTGATGTTCCTGCTGGTCATGCTCCAGAACCGTCTGCTGCGCGGCCGTAGCTTCACCACGGTCACCGGCAAGGGCTACGCGCCCAACATCACCCGACTGGGCTGGATGCGCTGGGTGACGTTCGCCGTCTGCGTCGCCTTCTTCCTGGCGAGCGTCGCCCTGCCGATCGGCCAGCTCCTGCTCAGCTCCTTCTTCAAGTTCTTCGGCTTCTACGAAGCCGACATGCTGACCTTCGAGCACTATCGCAACGTCTGGGAGAATTCGGGCTTCTGGCGCGCCTTCCGCAACACCATGCTGCTGGGCTTCGCCGGTGCGACGGCAACCATGGCGCTGGGCGGCATCGTGGCCTACGTCATCACGCGCACGCGCTGGCGCGGCCGGCGGCTGATCGACGTGCTGGCCTGGCTGCCCTGGATGATGCCGGGCATGGTGCTGGGCATCGGCTTCCTGTGGGGTTTCGCCATCCTGCCGCACGCAATCCCGATCTACGGCACGCTGTGGGCGCTGCTGCTGGCCTATATCGCGCTCGGCACGCCGGTGGCGGTACGCGTCACCTCTGCCGCCTATCAGCAGATCGCGACCGACATCGAGGAATGCTCGCGGGTACACGGGGCCGGCTGGTGGCAGACCCTGGGCCGCATCCTGATCGCGCTGGCCTGGCCGGCCTTCGCCGTCGGTTGGGTGCTGATCTTCTTCGGCATCATGCGCGAGCTCAGCGCCTCGATCCTGCTCTATGCGCCCGGCACCGAGGTGCTGTCGGTGGTGATGCTGAAGCTGTGGCTCGGCGGCAAGCCAGAGGAGGTCAGCGTCATCGGCCTCGTCATGCTGATCCTGGTGCTGGTGTTCCGCTGGGCCCAGCTGCGCTTCATCAAGAAACGAATCAGCACGCTGTGACGGGGCGTTCAGGGAGGAAGGGACGATGCGGCGACGGGATATTCTGGGATTGCTCGCGATGGCCCCCGCCGTCGTCACGCCGGCAATGGCGCAGGGCGACGATTGGGCCAAGGTGGTCGAGGCGGCGAAGAAGGAAGGCAAGCTCGTCATCTACACGGCCTCGATCGGCTCGCCGTTCCACAAGGTGGTGATCAAGTCGTTCGAGCAGAAGTACGGCATCACGGTCGAGATGCTCGAGGCACGGGCCAGCGAGGTGCGCGAGCGGGTGCGGGTCGAGCAGGCGGCCGGCCGCTTTCTCGGCGACATCCATCACAACGGCAGCACGACGACCTGGCTGATGAACCGCGACGGCAATTTCCAGCCGCATGGCTTCATTCCCAACATCAAGAGCATCGTGCCGCCCTACGGGGCCGACGACATCCGCGTCCCGGCGGAGGTCATCAGCTACGGCCTGATGATCAACCCCAACATGGTGAAACCGGGCGACGAGCCCAAGAGCTGGAAGGACATCCTCGATCCGCGATGGACCGGGAAAATCCTGTCCGACGACTATCGCGCGCTGGGCGGCGGCGCGGTGTTCTTCGTCGTCATGCACGACACGTTCGGCAAGGATTTCCTCGAGAAGCTCGCGACCCAGAAGCCGGCTTTCTCGCGCGATATCCAGAACAGCGAGCGCCGGGTGGCGCGCGGCGAGTACCCGCTCTACCTGCCCTTCTCGCTGCAGAACTACAACAACCTCAAGGGCCTGCCGGTCAAGCCGATCGTGCCCGTCGAAGGCCGGCCTTACGTCCGGTTCGACCTGACGGTGTTGAAGAACGCGCCGCATGCCAATGCGGCACGGTTGTTCATGAACCATTATCTCGAGCCTGACTCGCAGCTCGTCTTCGCCAATGCCGGCTACAATCCGGTGGTCAAAGGCGTGGTCGAGAAGACGATCGAGGAGATCCGCGTGCTGCTCGCGACCAAGGCGCTCGGCACCACCGTCCCGGAACGCCAGGACGCCATGCTCGAGCTCGCCAAGCAGATCTTCAAGTAGGACGCCGACCGTGCCCAGCGTCACCCTGGAGACGGTCGGCCGGCACTTCGGCGAGGTGAAGGCGGTCGATGCGATCGACCTCGCCGTCGAGCACGGCGAGTTCGTCACCCTGCTCGGACCGTCGGGCTGCGGCAAGACGACGACCTTGCGCATGGTCGCCGGGCTGGAGCGCAACGATACCGGTCGCATCGCGATCGGCGGCCGCGTGGTGAGCGATGCGCTCGCCGATCTGTTCGTGCCGCCCGATCACCGCAAGCTCGGCATGGTGTTCCAGTCCTACGCGATTTGGCCGCACATGACGGTGTTCGACAACGTCGCCTATCCGCTGAGTGTGCGGCGCGTCGCCAGGGCCGAGATCCGCGACAAGGTGGCGGCGGCGTTGCGCCTGGTCGAGATGGAGCGCTTTGCCGACCGGCCGGCGCCCGCCCTGTCGGGCGGCCAGCAGCAGCGCGTGGCGATCGCACGCGCCTTGGTGTTCGAGCCGGAAGTGCTGCTGCTCGACGAGCCGCTCAGCAATCTCGATGCCCGGCTGCGCACCCAGATGGGCGACGAGTTCCGCGCTCTGCAGCGGCGCCTCGACATCACCACGCTCTACGTCACCCACGACCAGGAAGAGGCGATGGCACTGTCCGATCGGGTCGTGGTGATGCAGCGCGGCCGCATCCTGCAGGCCGACGCGCCGGAAGCCGTCTACCGCCGGCCGGCCAGCCGCGACGTCGCCGCCTTTTTCGGTGCGCCCAACCTGATCGACGCCACGGTGACGGGCTGTCTCAACGACGATCGCGGAGGCCATACGCTCACGGTCGAGGGCGCCAACGGGCGCGGCACATGCCGTGCCGGCCAGGCACATCCGGTCGGGGCACCCGTCCTCGTGGTGGTCCGCCCGGAAGACATTGCCCTCGGGCAAAGTGACGCCGCGCCGGCCGGCGATCGACTGGCCTGGCGAGGTCGTGTCGTCGAGTGCGTGTTCCGCGGTTCGCGGCGGTCGTTGACAGTCGACGCCGCAGGCCTGCGACTCAATGTCGAATGCCCGGCGACGCGTGCCGCCGCCGTCGGCGAGACGGTGACGCTGCTGGTCGACGCGGACAACGCCTGGGCGTTGAAGGCGTGAGCAGTGACGCGGGTGACCCGAAGCCCCCTCATTTGGACCGCGGGCGTCTCACCTGCATGAGCATGAGCGGGCGGGACGCCGGCGATCCGGAAGACCATGCCCCTCCGTCGCCGTAAGACGGCGACACCTCCCCAGCTGCACGCTGGGGAGGGGATGATCACTCCTTGCCAGCGAAGGGATTGTCGTCGCCGTCCCAGTGGCGCTTGAGCAGCGGGACCTGGAAGAAGGCGAACACGAGCGTGAGCGGGAAGCTCAGGAACATCTTGCTGGCGATCCAGGTGTCGGTCGGGAAGTTCCGCCACATCACCTCGTTGATCGCCGCCAGCACGAAGAAGAACACCGCCCAGCGGACGGTGAGCTTGTACCAGCCCTCGTCGGTCAGCCGGAAGGCGGTGCCGAAGATCGGCTTCAGCAGCGGGCGGCGGAACAGCAGCAGGCCGCCGCCCAGGATGACGCCGAACAGGCAGTTCACGATCGTCGGCTTGAGCTTGATGAAGGTCTCGTCCTGCAGCCAGATCGTCAGCCCGCCGAACACCAGCACGAAGAAGCCGCCAACCAGCGGCATGACCGGCCAACGCTTCTCGAGCACGCGATAGAGCGGCAACGCCACCGACGTCGCGACGATGAACACGCCGGTCCCGATGAAGATGCCCCACTTGCCGTTGGCGACGAAGAACAGCAGCAGCGGCCCCAGCTCGAGCGCGGTCGCATAGAGCTTGCGCAGGCCGCCGCGATCGGCGCTTGCCCCGTCGCTCACGACAGCCCCATCAGGCCGCGCGCAAAGGCCCGCGCCTCGAAGGGCCGCAGATCGTCGATGCCCTCGCCGACGCCAATGGCCACCACCGGCAGCTTGAACTTCTCGGCCAGCGCCACCAGCACGCCACCCTTGGCGCTGCCGTCGAGCTTGGTCAGCACCAGCGCATCGACCGGAGTCATCGCCTTGAAGGTCTCGACCTGGGCATGGGCGTTCTGGCCGGTCGTCGCGTCGAGCACGAGCAGGCAGGAATGCGGCGCCTCCGGATCGAGCTTGCGGATGACGCGCACGATCTTGGCCAGCTCGGCCATCAGATTCGACTTGTTGTGCAGGCGACCGGCCGTATCGATCAGTAGCACGTCGTATTGCTCGGCCCGTGCCTGCTCCAGCGCCTCGTAGGCGAGACCTGCAGCATCGGCCCCGGTGCCCTTGGCAACCACCGGTACGCCGGCGCGGTCGCCCCACACCTTGAGCTGCTCGACGGCGGCGGCGCGAAACGTGTCTCCCGCCGCCAGCATGACCTTGCGGCCCTCGCTCTTGTAGAGATTGGCGAGCTTGGCGATGGTCGTGGTCTTGCCGCTGCCGTTGACTCCGATCACCAGGATGACGTGCGGCTTCTTCGCACGGTCGATCACCAGCGACATCGCCACCGGCTGCAGAATCTCGGCAATGTCGTCGGCGAAGGCGGCGCGCACTTCTTCGTCGGTGACCTCCTTGCCGAAGCGCTCCTTGCCGAGCTTGCCGACCAGCCGGGAGGCCACGGTGACGCCGAGATCGGCCTGGATCAGCACGTCCTCGAGGTCGTCGAGCGTCTGCTGGTCGAGCTTCTTCTTGGTGAAGAGCGCGGTGATGCTTTCGGTGACGCGCTTGGTCGACTTGGCAAGGCCGGCGCGCAGACGCGACAGCCAGCCTCCTTTCTTTTCGACCTCTTCTTCCTTCTCGACTTCCGCCGCCGCCCAGGTGTCGGGGGCCTCGCTCGCCGATCCGTTTGCCGGAGACGGCGGAGGCGAGATCCGCGTCTCGGCTGCCTTCTCGACGTCAGGCTCGACCGGCCTGGGCGTCTCGCTCGCCGGGGTGTCCAGGGAACGCAGCCGCGCAAACCAGCCCTTCTTCTCGACCTGTTCTTCCTTCTCGACCTCCGCTGCCGCCCGGGCGTCGAGCACCTCGCTCGTCGATCCGCTTGCGGAAAGCGTCGGCGGCGTCGAGACCGGGGTCTCAGCCTCCTTCTCGATCTCGGGCTCTACCGGCCTGGGAGGCTCGCTCGCCGGCGCTCCCCGGGAGCGCAACCGCGCAAACCAGCCCTTCTTCTCGGGTTCCGTCTCGCTCACCGGGACACCTCAGGAAAGCAGCGAGCGGTCGAGCTCGCCCTTGAAGGCGACGGCGATGCCGCCGGTCATCATCACATGATTGTCGCGCAGCCATTCGATGGTGAGCGTGCCGCCCTCGAGCACGACGTCTGCCCTGCGCTTCACCAAGCCACGCCGGCTCGCCGCCACCACGGCGGCACAGGCGCCCGACCCGCAGGCCAGCGTCAGGCCGGCGCCGCGTTCCCAGACGCGCAGGCGCAGGCGGCCTTCGCCCAGCAGCTGGGCGACGCCGATATTCGCCCGCTCGGGAAAGAAGCTGTCGTGCTCGAGCTTGGGGCCCAGCTCGGCGAGCGGGATGGCGTCGGCATCGGCGACGAAGAAGGTGGCGTGCGGGTTGCCCATGTTGGTACCGACCGGATCCTGCAACGGTCCCGCGCCGACCGGCAGATGATTGGTATCGCAAGCGGCGCGTACCGGGACTTCCCGCCAATCGAGCCGCGCCAGCCCCATGTCGACGGAGATCACCGGCAGGCCGTTGCTGCCTGTCCCGGTGCGCTGCGAATCGAGCAGGCCGGCGATCGTCTGCACCGTGACGTGGTCGGTCTTGCGCTCGTCCATCAGCACCGAGGCGACGCAGCGCGTGGCGTTGCCGCAGGCGCCGGCCTCGCCGCCATCGGGATTGTAGATGCGCATGAAGACGTCGGCGTCGCGCTCGGTCGGCGCCTCGAGCACGATCAGCTGATCGCAGCCGACGCCCAGCCGGCGGTCGGCGATGGTCCGCCGCCGGTCGGCCGTCAGATCGAACGCGGCACCGCGCGCATCGAGCACGACGAAGTCGTTGCCGAGCCCGTGCATCTTGAGGAAGGGCGTTCCCGTCATCTTGCGCGCTATATGGCGGTTCGCCCCGGCCAGCGCAACGAGCGTGGCCGGACCTGGCCGGCATGGGAGCCGCCCAGCTCGCGCACATCCAGTGCCGCCAGCCGCTTGGTGTAGATCGTGAGATGCAGGATGCCGAGCGGGTCGTAGGGCATGGCCGGCTCGACGAAAAAGCCGCGCCCGGCATCCCAGGCCGGAGTGGCATGATGGACCGGCCAGTTGCACCGGCTGGGCAACGGCTCGCAGGCGAAGCCCTGGTCGTAGACCAGCACGTTCAGCGCCATCTGGTCGGTCATGTCGGTCGAGCGCTGCAAGGCCTCGCCCAGCACGGTCGCCCAGCCCTGCCAGTGCGGCGCCCGTGACGTGAGCGCGAACACGCCGGCGTTGATCATGGGGTAGCGCACCAGGCGCTCGGCGGTCGCCTTGTCGAAGCACGCTTCGTAAGCGGCACCGCAGACGGCGGAGAACTCCGCCCAGGCGTGATGGTAGTGCCGCATCGAGCGATGGATTTCCGGTGCCACGGCGAGCGCTCCGGTGCGGGCGCCAGCGAGGAAGAGCGCGATCGCATCACCCTGCTGGACCCAGCAATCGCCGTCGATCCAGAGATAGAGGTCGAAGCCCGGGAAATAGCGCGGCAGGAAGGGACGCGCCGTCAACGCCTTGTAGCCGTTCTTGAGCTTGTCGCGGCCGGGGAAGTCGAAATCCCAGCCCGGCATGACCAGCGTGGCGCCGCGATCGCAGCACCAGGCCCGCTGCTCGTCGGTCAGGCCGCAATCGAGGATGCCGAGCGCCAGTGCCCGGCCCTCCGGCACGCTCTGCAGGGAGGCGATGCAGTCCTTCATCAGGTCGAAGTAGCCGGCATCGCCGCCGGTGATCGCGATGATTTGTTCCGCCATGGAGTCAGGGTGGCCCAACTGCGCTTTGCTGTCGCCTGTCCTTTCCGCCACAGTCGGCCGCCCTCGATCAGCTGAAGCCTCTTGCTGGGGGCGCGCCACTCCAGTGGCGCGATCACCGTCGATCACACAAAAGACGCGCGACTGGAGTCGCGCGGGCCCAACGGAGGAGGAGCCATGGCCAAGCATGTCGACTATTACGTCTCGCTCAATTCGCCCTGGACCTATCTCGCATCACGACGCTTCGAGACTCTCGCCAAGAAGCACAATGCTCACGTCTCGATCTGGCCAGTCGATTTTGGCTCCGTGTTCTCGGTCTCGGGCGGCCTGCCGCTGCCCAAGCGCGCGCCGCAGCGCCAAGCCTACCGCATGATGGAGCTGAAGCGCTGGCGTGATCATCTCGGCGTGAAGATGAATCTCGAGCCCAAGTTCTTTCCCGCCAACGAGGTGCCTGCCGCGAAATGCGTGATCGCGCTGCGCGAGCTGGGCCGCATGGCCGACGCCATCAAGCTCGCGCATGCCGTGCTGGCGGCACTTTGGGAGGACGAGAAGAACACCGGCGATCCGGCGACCCTGCACGAGATCGTCGCCAGCTGCGGACTCGATGCCGCCACGGTGATCAAGGCGAGCGAAGCGCCCAACATGATCGAAAAGCGCGAATCCTATACGCAGTACGCGATCGACCAGGGCGTGTTCGGGGCGCCGTCCTTCGTGATCGACCGCGAGATCTTCTGGGGCCAGGACCGGCTCGATTTCGTCGATCGCAAGCTCGCAGCCTGACGTCTGAAACAAGCCAACGACCGCCGAGACAGTATTCCTGTCATCCCGAGCGCAGCGAGGGACCTTTAAGGCCGCAGCAAAGGTCCTCGCTACGCTCGGGATGACAGCTGTTCTGGCCTCGCGATCTCGTACCGCGTCGTCAAATCCCGAGCAGGGCCGCCGCGGCGATGGCGAAGCCGTTGTTGGCGGCGTGCGCCACCAGGGACGGCCACAGCGACCCGGTACGCCAGCGCAGCCAGCCGAACCACAGGCCGAGCGGCAACACCAGGAGGATGTGCTCCAGCTCGACATGGGCGGCGGCAAACGCCAGCGAGCTCACGATCCAGGCGAGCACGCCGCCCCACCGCCAGGCCAGCCACCCATACAGGATGCCACGGAACAGCAGCTCCTCGACCAGCGGCGCCAGGCCGGCCAGCGCCAGCAGGCTCAGGGCGAACAGACCGGGATCGCGAGCGGTTTCCACCGCCTGCTTCATCCCCTTCGGGTCGAGGCCGATCTGACTGACCGCCACCGACAGCCCGATCGTCGCCAGCGTACCGAGCACGATCGGCCGCCAGCCGACCGCCCGAATTCCCAGCGCCGGAACCGCCCGTCGGCCGAGCGGCGCAACCGATATGACGACCGCCAGCAGGGCCGCCAGGAAGAAGGCGATGATGATCGCCAGCGTGCCGTCGCGGCGGGCCAGCCAGACCGCCGGCATCACCAGCAACGGCAGGGCGACAATGCAGATCGCCACGGACCATCCGTGGATCTTTGGATTACCCTGTTCAATCAACGGGTTATGCTGGTCCGCCAAGCCTTTTGACTCCGTGCCCGGCAGGCCTTATACCCCGCCCGTTCAATCGGTCGTGCCGATTTCTCGGTTCCCCCGTCGGGGAGCTCCGCTGATCCGCGAAGGTTCGCGCATCGGCGCGCTCTGCGTTTGGGTGATCCGATCGGAATCGGGCCCGATCGGCACTTGGGCGAACGGAAGCGACATGTTCGAAGGTCTGAGCAAACGTCTGGGCACTGTATTCGACCGTCTCCGCGGGCGCGGGGCGCTGTCGGAGGCCGACGTCGACACGGCCCTGCGCGAGGTCAGGACGGCGCTGCTCGAAGCCGACGTCGCCCTGCCGGTGGTGCGCCAGTTCATCGACTCGGTGCGCCCCAAGGCGGTCGGCTCCGACGTCATCCGCTCGGTCACGCCCGGCCAGATGGTGGTCAAGATCGTCAACGATCACCTGGTCGAGATGCTGGGTGGCACGGTCTCCGACCTCGATCTCAACGCCGTGCCGCCGGTGGTCATCCTGATGGTCGGCCTGCAGGGCTCAGGCAAGACCACGTCGAGCGCCAAGATCGCCTACCGCCTGACCCAGGGCCCGCAGGGCATGGCGGCCGAGATGTTCGAGGGAACGTTCTCGGTCAAGCGGCGTGTCCTCATGGCCTCGCTCGACACGCGCCGGCCGGCCGCACAGCAACAGCTCGCCATACTCGGCGAGCAGACCGGCGTGCCGACCCTGCCGATCGTGCCCCTGGAGATGCCGCTTGCCATCACCCGGCGGGCGATGGAGGTGGCGCGACGCGAAGGCTACGACGTCCTGATCCTCGACACGGCCGGTCGGCTCTCGATCAACGAAGAGCTGATGCAGGAAGTCGCCGACATCAGCGCGCTCGCCAAGCCCAAGGAAACCCTCCTGGTCGCCGACGCGATGACCGGCCAGGACGCGGTTAACGTCGCCAAGGCGTTCAACGACCGGCTGGCCGTCACCGGCATCGTGCTGACCCGCGTCGACGGCGATGCGCGCGGCGGTGCCGCGCTGTCGATGCGCGCCGTCACCGGCCGCCCGGTCAAGCTGATCGGCGTCGGCGAGAAGTTCGATGCGCTCGAGCCGTTCCATCCCGATCGCATCGCCAGCCGCATCCTCGGCATGGGCGACATCGTCTCGCTGGTCGAGCGCGCCGCCGAGACGATCGACAAGGAAGACGCCGAGAAGCTCGCCGCCAAGGTCCGCAAGGGTCAGTTCGACATGGACGACCTGCTGAACCAGCTGCGCCAGCTGCGCAAGATGGGCGGCCTGCAGGGCCTGATGGGCATGCTGCCGGGCGCCATGCAGGCCAAGGCGGCGATGTCCAAGGCCAAGATCGACGAGACCCAGCTCAAGCGCCAGGAGGCGATCATCCTGTCGATGACGCCCAGGGAGCGGCGCAACCCCGACCTGATCCACGCCTCGCGCAAGAAGCGCATCGCCAAGGGCGCGGGCATGCAGGTTCAGGACGTCAACAAGCTCCTCAAGCAACACGCCGAGATGCTCAAGATGATGAAGCGGGTGAACAAGCTCGGCGACAAGGGATTCATGCGCAGCCTTGGCGGGATGACTCCGCCGCCGGGCTTTCCGCGCTGAAGGCTGAAACGACACATCAATCGAGACACACGAAACGACCAGAGAGGATTTGAAGGAATGCTAGCGATCCGCATGACCCGGCACGGCGCCAAGAAGCGGCCGTTCTTCCACATTGTCGTGGCCGACTCGCGCAGCCCGCGCGACGGCCGCTTCATCGAGAAGCTGGGTACCTACAATCCGCTGCTGCCGCGCGAGCACGAGCAGCGCGTCACGCTCGACAAGGAGCGCATCGCCCATTGGCTGAAGGTCGGCGCGCAGCCGTCGGACCGAGTCGCCAAGTTCTTCGCCCAGGCCGAGCTGATGACCCCGCGCGAGCGTCGCGAGCAGAGCAAGAAGCCGCTGCCGCGCGCCAAGGCGCAGGAGCGTCTGAAGGCGGCGGCCGCGGCAGCCGAGAAGGAAGCTGCCGCGAGCTGATGAGCTGCGACCTGATGAGAAGGGGCGATGGCTGAGGGCCGCATCCTGCTGGGCGTCGTGGCGGCGCCGCACGGCGTGCGCGGCCTGGTCCGCATCAGGAGCTACACCGAGGAACCGATGGCGATCGCCAGCTATGGCCCGCTGTCGGACGAGACGGGGCATAAACAGTACCGGGTGGAGGCGCTGAGCACGGTAAAGGGTGCGGTGCTGGCCCGGATCGAGGGCGTAGCCGATCGAACGGCGGCCGAAGCGATACGCGGATTGCGGCTCTATGCGGAGCGCAGCGTCTTGCCGGCCCCGGACGAGGGCGAGTGGTACGAGGCGGACCTGATCGGTCTCGCCGCGGTCGGCCGGGATGGCCGGGATTGGGGCAAGGTGATCGCCTTCCACGATTTCGGCGCAGGGTCGACGATGGAGGTGTCGGGTGGCGTAGCGTCGCGCAGTTCGGTGATGTTGCCGTTCAATGACGATGCGGTGCCCGAGATCGACGTCGCAGGTGGCAAGGTGGTGGTCGATCCGCCGGACGGCGTGCTGGCCGGCGGAGCAGAGAAGGAGGCGGAGGACTAACGTGTGGCGCGCGACGGCGCTGACGCTCTTCCCTGGGATGTTTCCGGGCCCGCTGGGTGAAAGCCTGGCCGGCAAGGCCCTCAAGGAGGGCCTCTGGGAGTTGCAGCCGGTCGACATCCGGGGCTACGCCAGGGATCGCCATGGTACGGTCGACGATGCGCCCTTCGGCGGCGGCGCCGGCATGGTGATGAAGCCCGACGTGCTGTCGGCGGCGCTCGAGGCGGTGTCGGCGATGCCGGGCATGGCGAAGGCGCCGAAAGTGTTGCTGTCGCCGCGCGGTGCGCCGTTCGATCAGGCGCGCGGGCGCAGGCTGGCGGCGGGGCCGGGCGTGATGCTGGTATGCGGACGGTTCGAGGGCGTCGACGAGCGTGTCATCGAGGCCCACGCGTTGGAGGAGATTTCGGTTGGCGATTTCGTGCTTTCGGGTGGCGAGATCGCGGCCATGGCGGTGATGGATTGCTGCGTGCGGCTGCTGCCCGGGGTGATGGGCGAGCCACTCTCGGCGAGCGAGGAGAGTTTCGAGGACGGACTGCTGGAGTATCCGCACTACACACGGCCCGCGTCCTGGGTAGGGCCCGACGGGATCGAACGGTGCGTGCCGGAGGTCCTGGTGTCGGGCCATCACGGGCGGGTCGCCGAATGGCGGACCCGGCAGAGAGAAGAGATCACGCGTCGTCGGCGGCCCGACCTGTGGGCCCGCCGATCGCGCAGGGAAACGAATTGAAGTGACGAAAGGATGGATGCCATGAACATTCTCGATACGCTGGGCCAGGCCACGATGGACCGGATCGTAGCGGAGCGGCCGGTGCCGCGCTTCGAGCCGGGCGACACGTTGCGCGTGCACGTCAAGGTGCAGGAAGGCACCCGCGAGCGCATCCAGGTGTTCGAAGGCCTGTGCATCGGCCGCAAGAACGCCGGCGTGAACTCCTCGTTCACTGTGCGCAAGATCAGCTTCAACGAAGGCGTCGAGCGCGTCTTCCCGCTGTACAGCCCGGGCGTCTGGGAAATCGAGGTGGTGCGCAAGGGCGTCGTGCGCCGCGCCAAGCTCTACTACCTGCGCGATCTGCGCGGCAAGGCGAGCCGCATCGCCGAGGACGTCGAGGCCCAGCGCCAGCTGATCGCCGAGCAGGCCGTGGAGGAGGCGAAGCGGCCGCGGCGCGAGAAGCTCAAGAAGGAAAAGCCGCGCGGCGACGGCTCGGTGCGCGCCGCCAAGGGCGGCGGCAGGAAGTAGCAGGCGCGCCATGGCCACCCGCAAGAAGGCAGCACCGCCGCCCGCTCCGCCGCCGCCGCGCACCCTGTTCGAGAAGATCTGGGATGCCCATGTCGTCGACCGCCAGGACGACGGCACCTGCGTGATCTACATCGATCGTCACCTCGTGCACGAGGTGACCAGTCCGCAGGCTTTCGAAGGCCTGCGCATGGCCGGCCGCCGGATACGCCGCCCCGACGCCACCATCGCGGTGGCCGACCACAACACGCCGACCACCGATTTCAGCGGCGGCATCACCGACGACGAATCGCGCATCCAGGTCGAGACGCTGGAGAAGAACGTCGTCGATTTCGGCGTGCCGTATTTCGGGCTCGACGATCCGCGCCGCGGCATCGTGCACGTGATCGGCCCCGAGCAGGGCCTGACCCTGCCCGGCATGACCATCGTGTGCGGCGACAGCCACACCTCGACGCACGGCGCCTTCGGCGCGCTGGCCTTCGGCATCGGCACCTCGGAGGTCGAGCACGTGCTCGCCACCCAGACGCTGATCCAGCGGCCGGCCAAGAACATGCGCGTCTCGGTCGAGGGCAGCCTGCCGCTCGGCGTCACGGCCAAGGACGTGATCCTCGCCATCATCGGCAAGCTCGGCACGGCCGGCGGCACCGGCTACGTGGTCGAGTATGCCGGCCGCGCCATCCGCGAGCTGACGATGGAAGGCCGCATGACGGTCTGCAATATGTCGATCGAGGCGGGCGCCCGCGCCGGCCTGATCGCGCCCGACGAGACGACCTTCAAGTATCTTGAAGGCCGACCCTATGCGCCCAAGGGCGGCGCCTGGGATCTGGCGCTCAGCCACTGGCGGCGCCTGCCGAGCGACAAGGGCGCCACCTTCGACACCCAGCTCGACCTGCTGGCGGCGGACATTCCACCGATGGTGACGTGGGGCACCAGCCCGCAGGATGCGCTGCCGATCACCGACGTGATCCCCGACCCGGCCAATGCGCCTGACGAGAACCGCCGTGAGGCGTGGGCGCGCTCGCTCGCCTACATGGACCTGAAGCCGGGCACCCGCCTGGTCGACGTGCCGATCGACCGCGTGTTCATCGGCTCGTGCACCAATGGCCGCATCGAGGATCTGCGCGCGGCGGCCGAGATCGCCCGTGGCCGCAAGGTGGCGGCCAACGTGTCGGCCATGGTCGTGCCGGGCTCGGGCCTGGTGAAGGCCGAGGCCGAGAAGGAAGGCCTCGACAAGATCTTCATCGAGGCCGGCTTCGAATGGCGCCTGCAGGGCTGCTCGATGTGCCTGGCGATGAACGCCGACCGGCTCGAGCCAGGCCAGCGGTGCGCCTCGACCTCGAACCGCAACTTCGAGGGCCGTCAGGGTCGCGGCGGCCGTACTCATCTCGTGAGCCCGGCCATGGCGGCGGCAGCAGCCATCAAGGGCACGCTGGCCGACGTGCGCGACTTCCAGTAGGGACGCTGCAGGTCGTTTGCTTCCCCGTCATCGGCGGAAGCAAGACCGACTTCTCGCTCTCATTTTCCTCCCCAACTCTGTTGGGGAGGTGTCGCCGTCTTTGGCGACGGAGGGGTCATGAGCAGCGGGACCGAGGCTCATGACCCCTCCGCCCCGTATGACGGGGCACCGCCCCAGCGAAGCCTGGGGAGGAGAGAAGAGCGAGCGCTTCGAAAAATGTGGCCCAATTCGGGGTCGCCCGCGGTGCATGAATGCATACCCGTGCAAGATGTTGCAGGAGACGCGCACGTGGTAGGATGACGATGTCACTCTCCGGGGAGTTACGCCGTGGCCAGTGTTCCGAACTCGAGCTCTGCACCGCCGCCGCCGGTCTGGGATGCCCAGCCGGCCGGCACCGCCCAGGTCGCCTATGGCGGCTTCTGGATTCGCTTCGTGGCCTACATCGTCGACGCGATCCTGCTCAGCATCGTCTACTACGTCGTCGCGACCATCCTGGGCATCGACCTGACGTCGCCTGAATTCATCAACCACGCCAATGAAGCCAATGTGGTTTCCCTGCTGGTCGGTTGGCTCTACTTCGCCCTCATGGAGAGTTCCGAGCGCGGCGGCACCGTCGGCAAGATGGTGATGGGCCTCAGGGTGGTGAGCAACGAGGGCAAGCGGATCAGCTTCCTCAATGCCACCGGTCGCTACTTCGCCAAGATCATCTCGGCGATCATCCTATGCATCGGCTTCATCATGATCGGCTTCACCGATCGCAAGCGCGGCCTGCACGACATGATCGCCAGCACCCTGGTGATCAAGGTCCGCTGACCCTGACGGACGCCCCCTCGATCGCTTGACCGGCGGGCCGAAAACCCGTTTATTCCGGCGTTCGCGAGGGAAAACCCATGGAAAAATTCACCACGCTGCGCGGCGTCGCCGCGCCGCTGCCGATGGTCAATGTCGACACCGACATGATCATCCCGAAGAACTACCTGAAGACCATCAAGCGCACCGGTCTCAAGGAAGGGCTGTTCGCCGAGCTGCGCTGGACGGCCGACGGCCAGTCCAAGAACTTCGTGCTCGATCAGCCGGCTTACCAGAATTCCAAGATCATTGTCGCCGGCCCGAATTTCGGCTGCGGCTCGAGCCGCGAGCACGCGCCCTGGGCGCTGCTCGATTTCGGCATCCGCTGCATCCTCTCCGAGGATTTCGCTGACATCTTCTACAACAACTGCTTCAAGAACGGCATCCTGCCGATCAAGGTCTCCAAGGAGATCATCGCCAAGCTGATGGATGACGCGAGCCGCGGCTCCAACGCCATCATCGAGATCGACCTCGAGAAGCAGGAGATCAAGGGGCCCGACGGCGGCACGGTGCATTTCGAGATCGACGCCTTCCGCAAGCACTGCCTGCTCAACGGGCTCGACGACATCGGGCTCACCATGGAGAAGAAGTCGGAGATCGACGACTTCGAGGCGCGCCAGAAGGAAGCGCAGCCCTGGCTGCACGCGGCGAGCTGAGACAAGGCATCCGAGAGAACAGGACAATGGCGTCAAATCGCAATCTGCTGGTGCTGCCCGGCGACGGCATCGGCCCCGAAGTCATGAACGAGGTGCGCAAGATCATCGCCTGGATGGGCAGGAAGCGCGCCGTCGGCTTCGACATCCAGGAGGACGTCGTGGGCGGCGCCGCCCTCGACAAGCACGGCATCCCGCTGGCCGACGCCACGATGAAGACGGCGCTCGAGGCCGACGCCGTGCTGTTCGGCTCGGTCGGCGGCCCGAAGTGGGACAATGTCGAGTTCAACAAGAAGCCGGAACGCGGTCTCCTGCGCCTGCGCAAGGAAATGGACCTGTTCGCCAACCTGCGGCCGGCCAAGGTGTTCGACGCGCTGATCGACGCGAGCTCGCTCAAGCCCGAGATCGTCAAGGGTCTCGACATCATGATCATCCGCGAGCTGACAAGTGGTGTCTATTTCGGCGAGCCGCGCGGCCGGCATACCAACGCCCAGGGCGAGGTCGAGGCATTCGACACGCAGCGTTACACGGCGGGCGAGATCCGCCGCGTCTGCGCCGTCGCGTTCGAGCTGGCACGCAAGCGCAAGAACAAGGTGATGTCATCGGAAAAGGCCAACGTCATGCACACCGGCGTGCTGTGGCGTGAGGAGGCGACCAAGCTCCACAAGGAAAAATACTCCGACGTGAAGCTCGAGCACATGTACGCCGACGCGCTCGCCATGCAGCTGCTGCGCTCGCCCGGCCAGTTCGACGTCATCGTCACCGACAACCTGTTCGGCGACATCCTGTCGGACGAGGCCTCGATGCTGACCGGCTCGCTCGGCATGCTGCCCTCGGCCTCGCTCGGCGCGCCCGATGCGACCGGCCGGCGCAAGGCATTGTACGAGCCGATCCACGGCAGCGCGCCCGACATCGCCGGCAAGGGCCTCGCCAACCCGCTGGCCGAGACGCTCTCCTACGCCATGATGCTGCGCTACTCGTTCGACCTCGGCAAGGAAGCCGACCTGGTCGAGACGGCGGTCGAGAACGTGCTCGCCGCCGGCTACCGTACCGCCGACCTGCTGGGCGGTGGCAAGCAGGACGGCCTCAAGAAGGTCGGCACCCAGGAAATGGGCGACGCCATCGTCAAAGAGCTCGACCGGCTGGTTTGAGCCTCTTCCCCACGAAGTGGGGAGGGGTCATGTTCTTGCTGGGGGCGCGCCACTCCAGCGGTGCGTTCTTCTGTGTGATCGACGATGATCGCGCCACTGGAGTGGCGCGCCCACAGGCGCCAACTTTGGTCGAAGACCCAACAAAAACCCATCCTGAGGAGGCCGCGCAGCGGCCGTCTCGAAGGATGGGCCACACACGAAATCGTTGGAAAAGAGGTGTCGCAGCACTTGCCGCGCTGCTGACCCTTCGAGACGCGGCCCTGCGGGCCGCTCCTCAGGGTGAGGCTCCTTTGTAAGTGCGCACCTATGAGTGGCGCGTCCCTAGCCCATGACCCCTCCGTCTCGGATTACCGAGACACCTCCCCAGCGGAGCTGGCTAGTTTCAGCACAGATGTTGCGCTGCACGAAGACTGGAGAGGTTCGGCGTGCGTGTCGAGGCGCACGATTTCCCTGTAATTTTGGAATCCAATACAACGGTTGAGAGCAAGAATAGACTCCTCGAATCGCCTGGCGAATCACTTCAAAGCCCTCTGTTGCAGCGACCAGTTTCAATGTGATCTCTGACGATCCTCTTCAACCCAAAGAGGATCACCATGTTCGGCGACATCGGTTATTTCGGCGACCCGCGACTGGCCCGCAATGGCGCCTTGCTGGTCGAGCGCATGCACCAACGACAGACTGTCTGTATACGCAAGCTCACCGAGGACCGGGCCGAACAGGTCAGGGTCCTGCGCTTTCTGTCGAACAAGGAGGTCACGGTGGAGGAAATGGTCTCGCATCGCGCGCTCCTGGCCGGCGCCGCGGCGGTCGGCCGCCACGTCCTGGCAATCCAGGACACCAGCGAGATCAACTACCAGGCACAACGCCGGCGCAAGCACTCGCTCGGCACGGTCGGCAATGGCACCGACGTCGGGCTGTTCATCCATCCGGTGCTCGCCGTCGACGCCGACAACAGCGAATGCCTGGGCCTGGTCGACGCACAGATCTGGCGCCGCACCACCGGCAAGGCCGCCAACTACAAAGAACTGCCGATCGAGGCCAAGGAGTCCAATCGATGGCTCACGGGGGCCGACCGCGCCAAGGCCGTCCTGGCCAACGCCGCCCTGATCTCGGTCGTCGATGACCGTGAGGCCGACATCTACGAGAAATGGGATCGCCTGCCCGACCAACACACCCACCTGCTGACCCGCGCCTGTCGCAATCGTAGCCTGGGCGACGGCGGCAAATTGTTCGAAACCTTGGCCAGCTTCGACGAGGTCCACCGCTTCGAGCTCGATCTGACCGCCCGACCGGGCAAAAAGCGCATCGCCCGAAAGGCCACGATCGCCGTCCGCTTCGGACCGCTCACCATTCGACGCCCTAAATCGTGCTCCGATCGCCAAGCCTCGCCCGAGATCGACCTGTTCGCCATCGAAGCCCGCGAGATCGACCCGCCGCCCGGCCAGACACCCATCATCTGGCGCCTCTTGACCACCCATCGCCTCGACAGCCTCGAAAAGGCCGTCACCGTGATCGGCTGGTACCGCAGGCGGTGGGACATCGAGCAGCTCTTTCGAACCCTCAAGCAACAGGGCCTGCGCCTCGAACAGAGCGTCCTCGAGGACGGCAACGCTCTCGAAAAGCTCGCCGCCATCGCTCTCATCACCGCTGCCATCACCATGCAGCTCGTCGCCGCTCGCTCCGCCCCCCAACAAGCCGCCCCGGCAAGCCGCGTCTTCTCATCTCAGCAGCTCATCGTCATCGCCGCCTTGCTCAGCACCAGACAAGGGCGCACCGCAAAACAGCGAAATCCCTTTCCTCCCAACAGTCTCGCTGCCGCTGCCTGGATCATCGCTCGACTCGGCGGATGGACCGGATACCAAAGTGACAAATCAAATGGCCCCATCACAATGCGCGACGGACTCGAACGCTTCTACGCTATCGCTGATGGTTACCATCTCGCAGCGCAACATCTGTGCTCAAGCTAGCCAGCGAAGCTGGGGAGGAAAATGAACCTCACCTCTCGGCATCGATCGCCCCATCGACAGCGGCGGCGAATTTCGCCATGTCGCTTGGTGTGATGTCGGCCACCGCGCGCAGATCGAAGCCGGCATGGCGCCAGCGCGCGAGGGCGAAGCCATCGCGCTGGCTGACATCCGGCGCCTTGTTGGCGCCGGCGGCAGGCCACGCGGTGAGCGCGATGCGGTGCTGGTTGCGGCGATAGACCAGCACCGCGACCTTGCGGCCATCGATCACGTCGATGCGGCCGCCGACCAGGGGAAAACCTGCGGCGGTGAGATCATGGACCGGCGGCGAATAATCGATACGGCCGGCAAACCACGGCTTCACGGTGTGGCGATCCGACGAGGCGACATCGACCGCATGCTCGCTCATCGCCATGCGCACGTAACCTGCTACCAGCTCATCGACCTGGCGGTTGCCCTGCCCGACCAGGATGCCGCCCAGCCAGCCGAGCCCGACCGCCACCAGCAGGCTCGCCGCGATCGCCAGCCAGCGCAATCCCTCGCGCCGCTCGCCGACACGGGTACCGCCATGAGCATTGCCGTAGACACCGCTACCGACACCAACATTGGCGGACATCGCGCGCTCGAGGCGCCGGCGCAGAAGCTCAGGCGCCCGTTCGGGCTGCAGCTCACGCAGCAGGCTCCGCATCGTCTGCGCCGACTCCAGTCGCCGCCGGCACTCCGGGCAGCCGACGAGCGCCTGCTCGAAAGCGGCGACCTCGGTGATCGACAGTTCGCCGTCGAGGTAAGCGTCGACCATCCCCTCACAGGTCGGGCAATCCATGGTCCCTCCTTCCCAGCCGGTCGCCGAGCTCGGCAGCCAGCCTTTCGCGCGCCCGCGCCAGGCGCGACATGACGGTGCCGATCGGCACGTCGATCACCGCCGCGATTTGCTTGTAAGAGAGATCCTCGATCTCGCGCAGGACCAGGATCTCGCGGGCTTCGGCCGGCAGGGTCGCGAGCGCCGCCGCAACCTGTCGGCGACGATCGACCGCCAGGGCGCTCTGTTCGGGATCGGGCCCGTCGGCCGGCCGGTCCTCGATCTCCTCGAGCGGCTGGTCGGCCGAGCCTCGGCGCGCCGAGAGGTCGCTCCAGGTATTGCGCACGATGCGAAGCAGCCACGGCCTCGCCTCCTCGCCGCGAAAGGCATGGAAGTAGCGCAACGCCCGCAGCATGGCCTCCTGGGCCACGTCCTGCGCCAGCACCGGATCGCGGCTCAGCCAGCGCGCGAAACCGTAGGCCGCATCCAGATGTGGCAGAACAACGACGCGGAATCGCGCCGCCGTACCGCCGTCCGGTTCCGGCGCCTTCGACATGCTGCCCATTAGGACAGGATTACCGGCGGCGGGTCGATTTTATTCCGCTTGGAATATTCGTCGCAGACCACAGGTACTGACCGACGTATCGAGGAGGACTTCCATGCAGAACACCGATCGTCGCGAGTTCCTGAAGCTGGCCGGCCTCGCCGGCGTCGCCTTCACCGCGGGACTGTTCCCCGAGCAGGCCGCAGCCCAGGCTGGCTTGGATTTTCATTTCGTGCAGTTCTCCGACACGCACTGGGGTTACAAGGGTGCGGCCAATCCCGACGCCGAGAATACGCTCGCCAAGGCCGTGGCCACGGTGAACGGTCTCGGCCGTCAGCCGGACTTCGTCGTCTTCACCGGCGATCTCACCCACACGACCGACGATCCCGCCGAGCGCCGGGCACGCATGAAGCGCTTCCGCGAGATCGTCTCGGCGCTTGCCACCAAGGATCTGCGCTTCATGCCGGGCGAGCACGACGCCTCGCTCGACAAGGGCGAGGCCTACAAGGAGTTCTTCGGCGCCACGCATTACACCTTCGACCACAAGGGCGTGCACTTCATCGCGCTCGACAACGTCTCCGATCCGGCGGCCAGGCTCGGCGACGAGCAGCTCGCCTGGCTCGCCGCCGACCTCAAGCAGCGTAAGCCGGACGACCGCATCGTCGTGTTGACGCACCGGCCACTGTTCGACCTGCAGCCGCAATGGGACTGGACGACTGCCGACGGCGCCAAGGCGATGGAGCTCCTGATGCCGTTCAGGAACGTCGTGGTATTCTACGGCCATATCCACCAGGAGCATCACCACATGACGGGCCACATCGCCCATCATGCGGCCAATTCGCTGATCTTCGCCCTCCCGGCGCCGGGCTCGCAGCCCAAGCGGGCGCCGCTTGCCTACGATGCCGCCGCGCCCGGCAAGGGGCTCGGCACGCGCGATGTGTCGGTAAGCGACAAGGTCTCCCTGGTCGAGCTGCCGGTCAGCAAGGGTTGACGCCATGCATCGCAGACTTGTGGTCGCGCTGCTGCTCGGCAGCACGGCGGGAGGCGCTGCGCGCCTCGCCGCCGATGGTCCGGTCGAGATCCACATCGGCGCGAAAAGATTCGAGTTTCATCCCAACAAGGTCGCCGCCAGGCTCGGCCAGCCGATCGTCCTGGTATTGACCACGGAGGATCGCCTGCATGGATTCAAGATACCCGATCTCGGCATCCGCGCCGACATCGTGCCCGGACAGCAAGCGCGGGTGCCGCTGACACCCGACAAGATCGGACGCTTCGCCTTCCTGTGCGATGTCTTCTGCGGCGACGGCCACGAGGACATGGAAGGGGTCCTCGTGGTCGAAGCTTGACCTCACGCGCTTCTCTCTCTCTCTTGTCATCCTGAGCGAAGCGAAGGATCTCATCGCCACTCGCCGCAAGTGTAGTCTGACGCTTCTGGCGATGAGATCCTTCGCTTCGCTCAGGATGACAGAAAATGAGGATGCTCAGAACGACAAGAGAAATCTCCCGCTATTTCACCAGCGACCCCAGCACACCACGCAGGATCGAGCCGCCGTTCTTCAGCACCGCCCTGGTCGCCTCGCGCACGAGGACATTGGTCACCGTGCGCGTCGCCGTCTTGGCGATCGTCGTGCCGATCGAATCGGTGCGCCGTGCCGGCGTCCTCGAGGGCGCGGGTGGCGGCACCTCGGGATCGCGATCGGTGTCGCGCAGCCGGGGCCGCGGACGCGGCCGCGGCGGTTCGGCCGGCTCAGTCGGCTGGGACTGCGGGATGCGCGTGCCCCATGGTCCCGAGGAGGATGGTGGCTCCGACGCCGGTGGCAGGGGGGTCGACGGCGGCGGCGCATCGTACTGGCCGCGCCGGCCGGGCCGGGCTGCCGACGCCGGGTCCTCATGCTCGACGTCCTCATGCTCGACCTGGCCAGCGGTCGCCCGGCCGGTCAACACCTCGTAGGCCGATTCGCGGTCGACCACGCGCTCGTACTTGCCGGCAAGGGGACTCGCCTTGACGACCGCCGCGCGCTCGGCCGCGCTCGCCGGCCCGATGCGCGCACGCGGCGGCGCGACCAGGCAGCGCTCGACCGGCTCGGGCACGCCCTTGGTATCGAGGAAGGAGATCAGCGCCTCGCCGACGCCCAACTCCTGAATGACTTCCGCAGCATTGAACTTCTTGTTCGGGCGGAACGTCTCGGCGGCGGTCTTGACCGCCTTCTGATCCCTGGGCGTGAAGGCACGCAAGGCATGCTGGACGCGGTTGCCGAGCTGACCCAGCACCGACTCGGGCACGTCGAGCGGATTCTGGGTGATGAAGTACACGCCCACGCCCTTCGATCGGATGAGCCGCACCACCTGCTCGATCTTGTCAACCAGCGCCTTGGGCGCGTCGTCGAACAGGAGATGCGCTTCGTCGAAGAAGAACACGAATTTCGGACGGTCGACGTCGCCGACCTCAGGCATGATCTCGAACAGCTCGGACAGCAGCCACAGCAGGAACGTGGCGTAGAGTCGCGGGCTCTGCATCAGCCGGTCGGCAGCCAGGATGTTGACATAGCCGGCGCCGGTCGGATCGCGGCCGATCATGTCCTTGAGGTCGAGCGCCGGCTCGCCGAAGAAGCGCTCGCCGCCCTGCTGCTCGAGCGTCAGCAGTGCGCGCTGGATGGTGCCGACCGTCTGCTTGCTGACATTGCCGTAGCGCGTGGTGAGCGAGCCGGCATTCTCCGCCGTCCACTGCAGCACGCTCTGCAGATCCTTGAAGTCGAGCAGCAACAGCCCCTGCTCGTCAGCCACCTTGAAGACGATGTTCAGCACGCCTTCCTGGGTGGCGTTGAGCTGCAGCAGCCGCGCCATCAGCACCGGCCCGATCTCGGTCACGGTAGTGCGGACGGGATGGCCGCGTTCGCCGAACAGATCCCAGAAGATCGTCGGAAAAGCGCGGCCCGAATAATTCTCGATGCCGAGTTGCCCGGCCCGCTCGACGGCGCGCGGATTGTCGCCGCCCGGCCGGGCGATGCCCGACAGGTCTCCCTTCACGTCGGCCATGAAGACCGGCACGCCATAGGCCGAGAAGCCTTCGGCAATGGTCTGCAACGTCACAGTCTTGCCGGTGCCCGTCGCGCCGGCGATCAGGCCGTGGCGATTGGCATATTTCAGGAGGAGGAACTGGTCAGCATCGCTTGCCCCCACGAAGATCGCCGTGTCGTCGCTCATGCCAATCTCCTGGGAGGCCAAGCTCCTCATGACCCTCTCGGGTCATCCAATCGACTTTAGCCAAAGATCGGGAAGCATAGTAGGGTCGCGCCATGCCGCCGCTTCCCCGCCTCGCTCTTTCCGTCATCGGCGACGAAATTGGTCCGTCGCTCGACGAGATGATCTCGTTCGCCCACGAGCACGGGCTGAAACGTCTCGACATGCGCACCGTCGAGGGCCGCAACCTCCTCGGCATGAAGAAAGAAGAGGTGATCGCCATCAGCCGCAAGCTCGAGAAGGCTGGCCTGACCGTGCCTGCCTTCGTATCGCCCATGTTCAAATGGCAGGCGCCCGGCAAGTCGACTGCAGGCGGCAAGGTCGACTTCGCGTTCGATCCCAAGTCCTGTCCGGCCGAGAATATCGCCGACCATGCCATGGAGGTCGCCGTCATCCTGGGCGCACCCCACATGCGGATTTTCAGCTACCTGCGCTATCCCGGCTTTCAACCGAAGGATCTCGGCCGGCTGAGCAAGGATGTCGGCAAGCTGCATTCCCTCGCCCATCACTTCGACATCACCCTTCAGATCGAGAACGAGTCTGTCTGCAACATCGGCAGTATCGCCGAGCTGGCCAACTTCTTCGCCACGGTGCCGTGGCTGCCGATGGGTGGCGACGAGGAAATCGAGGAGATCGAGGCCGAGGACATCCGCGAGCCGCCGCAGCGCTACGTCCGGCCATTGGTCGATATCGCCAACGCCTGGTCGCTCGGCGAGCCGCCGAAAGATTCAGAGATCGCCACGCTGGCGCCGCTGACCACGGCGATCCATCTCAAGGATCGCAACCTCGAGGCACGCCGCACAGTTCCCCTGGGCGACGGCGACGTGCCGTGGCCGGCCGAGCTCGAGCGCCTGCTGAGCGGCGTCAGGGCTCCCGAGGTGCTGGCCAGCATCGAGACCCATTGCCCGCAGAATGGTCGCGAGGCGACGGCGCGATCGATCGACGGTCTGCGCCGGATCGCCAAGGAAGTCGGCATCGAGATCGTGTAAGGCCGCTTCATGCGCAGCTTTTCTTTCGTCACGGTCGACGTCTTCACCGACCGCCGGTTCGGCGGCAATCCGCTGGCCGTGCTGCCCGACGCGACCGGTCTCAGCGACGCCGAAATGCAGTCGCTGGCGGCCGAGTTCAATCTCAGCGAGACGACCTTCGTGTTGCCGCCCGACGATCCGGCCAACACGGCGCGCGTGCGCATCTTCAACCGCACGGCCGAGATGCCCTTCGCCGGCCATCCCAATGTCGGCACCGGATGGGTGCTGGCCGGGCTGGGCCGCGACCGCGACGGCGTGCTGCGCTTCGAGGAGATCGCCGGCCTGGTCGAGGTGCAGGTGCAACGCGACGGCGCCGAGCCGACGCCGCGCGCCGTCACCATCGCCGCTCCGCAGCCGCTGTCGCTCGGCCCGGAGATGCCGGTCGACCTGCTGGCCGGCTGTGTCGGCTTGGCGGTCGAGGACGTCGTCGTGGCGGCGCACCGGCCGGTCGTGGCGTCGGTCGGCAATTCTTTTGTTGTTGCCCAGGTGACCGGACCCGCGCTGTCACGAGCCGCGCCCGACATCGCCCGCTTCAAGGCCGCGCACGACGCCTTTCCGGTGCTCGGCCAGCGCCGGCTGCCACTCTATCTCTATGCCCACGACGGCGAGGCCGGCGGCGCCACGCGCCTACGGGCGCGCATGTTCTCGCCGCTTTCCGGCACGCTCGAGGATGCCGCGACCGGCAGCGCCGCAACGCCGCTGGCGGCGCTGCTGCTGTCCCTCACCCGGGATCGCGAGCGGCGCTACGACATCACCCAGGGCGTCGAGATGGGCCGCCCCAGCCTGCTGCTGTGCGCCGCTCATCGCGCCGCCGACGGCATCCGCGCCTCCGTGGGTGGTGGCTGCGTGGCGGTTCAGCAGGGCGAGATTGCGCTGTAGCGACCGCTGTCATGTTCTTCCGGACCACGAGCGAGACGCTCGTTGGTGTGGACGGCCCCCCGACGGCATCGATGTGCCAAGGTGAGGTCGTTGAAATCTCACACCAGGGGAGCCGTCCATGGCGAAGATAGCACGGATAGGGGTCGATACATCGAAGAGCGTTTTCCAGGTGCACGGTGTCGACGAGGCCGAGCGGGTGGTGTTGCGGCGCAAGGTGCGGCGGGCGCAATTTCTGGCGTTTTTCGCCACGCTCGAGCCGACGGTGGTTGGCCTGGAGGCGTGCGGGGCGAGCTACCATTGGGCGCGTGAACTGCGCAAGCTCGGCCATGAGGTTGTGTTGATCCCGCCGCAATACGTGAAAGCCTATGTTGCGCGCGGCAAGAATGATGCGAAGGATGCCGAGGCGATCTGCGAGGCGATGAGCCGGCCGCGGGTGCGCAGAAGCGCTTCGTGGCGGTCAAGAGCGAGGAGCAGTCGGCCGCCCAGATGTTGCTCGGCATACGCGAGAGTGTGATGAAGCGGCGCACCCAGCTGAGCAATACGATCCGCAGCCACGCGGCGGAGTTCGGCCTTGTCGTGCCCAAGGGCTCGACAAGATCGAGGGGCTGCTGGGCCAGCTTGCCGAGGACCGCAGTGTTCCGGACCTTGCCAAGGAGATGTTCGACGTTCTCGGCCAGGAGTTCGCCGAGCTCGCGCCCAGGCTGGCGACGATCGAGCGTCGGCTCAAGGCATGGCATCGTGCCGACCGAACTCGGCCGGCGCCTGGTCGAGGTGCCGACGATCCAGGCCGATCGGGGCGTGCCGGCTGGCGATCAGGACCACCGACCCCAAGGCCTTCGCCAGTGGCCGAATGTTCGCCGCCTGGATCGGCCTGACGCCCAAGGACCACTCGACCGCCGGAAAGCAGAAGCTGGGGGGCATCACCCGCGCCGGCGACGAAAGCCTGCGCGCCATCCTTGTCGCAGGCACCTCTTACATCGAACATGTCATGAAGGCCGCATCCAGCCCTCGCCGTGGTTGGCAGACCTGTTGCGGCGCAAGCCGCGCAAGCTGGTCGCCGTGGCGCTGGCCAACAAGACCGCGCGCATCGCCTGGAGGCTCATGGTCAGCGGCCAACGCTATGACCCAAACCACGTCCCGGCCAAGCGCCCCGCCACCCTAACCAGAGGTGAGCCCATCGCAATCGCCGCATAGAAATCGTGACTGTGGACATCACATCACGCTGACGGCCGAGGCTTGCTCGAACAACGAGGAGATGGACTGATCAGGTGATAAGAGTTCCCTGGGACACTCCGTCGGACCGCGCGGCATTCGATGCCGCTCGCTCGTTAGGAACTCAGGGACGCGGAAACCATCTTGGCAGCGATCTTCATCGCGACAACAGACCGGACATACGACCGCAATCGCCTCGACCGTTCCTCTATCCAAGCAGTTCGTGCCGCTAGCCGGCCAGCCATCGTCCACGGCACCACACCTGACGCGATGATGCGCTCGATGACCAGTCTCGTCGGGCGCCCACCGCGCTTCATCCTCGGGGGCCCACAGGGACCCGCGCGCCGCTCCGCCAGCCACTTAACGGGCGCTGCGCGGCGCGCGCCTCCCTGTGGGCCCCCGAGGATGAAGCGCTACGCCCGTCGCGAGGCGGGCAGTCTTCAACTTTGACTGGCTGCTCGCCGCAGACCACTCCCCAACTCTCTTTTGACGCCGCTGGCGTCAAAAAACTCTTGTAATCAAGGGGCCGTCCACATACGCGGTCCGGAAGAGGATGAACGCCCGTCAAGGAATATGGATCGTCGCTAGCGCGACCATGATGGCGAAGCCCGCCCCGCCAGCCACGGCGAGCTGCCAGGCTCGCGCATAGAGGCGGGTGCGCAGGGTCACCAGCTCGCCGATTCGTTCGAGGGCCGCGTCACCGAACGTCGGCTCGTTGCCGTCCTTGTGATCGAGGCGGCCGCCGAAGAAATTCCATTCGACGTTGATCACCGGAAAGGCGAAGCCACAGCTCAGCACGCTGGCCAGCAGGCTGAGATGGCCGATCACCACGCCCACCATCTTCACGATCGCGTTCGCCTGGGCGAACGGTTCGGTGGCGCTCACGATCACCAGGTAGGCGAGCGCGGCCACGACGATCGAATTGAAACGCAGCAGAACCGAGGTCTTCGAATCGAGCGTCGACAGCAGACGGTCGAGGCGATCCCAGGCCTTGATGCGCGCCTTCTCCTCGGGCGTCCCCTTGTCGCCTTCGAGGCGGGCGATGGCGAGAGCGTGCCGGTCGACCTTCATCCGCGCAGGGCCTCGATGTTGGCGGCGTAGCGCGCCGGCCCGCCGCTGAACACCGCCGTGCCCGCCACCAGGGCGTCCGCGCCGGCCTCGATGCAGCGCCGCGCCGTCTCCGGATTGACGCCGCCATCGACCTCGAGATCGATCGGCTTGCCGAGCGCATCGATCATCCGGCGCAGGGCTGCGATCTTGGCAAGCTGGCTTGCGATGAACGCTTGGCCGCCGAAGCCTGGATTGACGCTCATCACCAGCACCAGGTCGAGATCGGCCAGCACCGGCTCGACCGCGGCGATCGGCGTGGCCGGATTGAGGACCAGCCCGGCGCGCTTGCCCAGGCTCCTGATCAGCTGGATGGTGCGATGGACGTGCGGTCCCGCCTCGGGATGGAAGGAGATGGTGTCGGCACCGGCCTCGGCATAAGCGGGCACGAACGGATCGACCGGCGTGATCATGAGATGGACGTCGAACGGCCGGTTGCTGTGCGGGCGCAACGCCTTCACCACCATCGGGCCGATCGTGAGGTTGGGCACGAAATGGCCATCCATGACATCGACATGGATCCAGTCCGCGCCCGCTGCCGTCACGGCCTCGATCTCTCGGCCCAGGGCGGCGAAATCGGCCGACAGGATGGACGGGGCGATGCGGACCGGCTGTCGTGCCATGGCGCGTCCTCGACGGTTGCTCAGGTCCGGTTCTCAGGTCCCCGGGCGGGTCGGCGCCTGCCAGCCGCGGCGCCGGAACGGATGGGCGGGGAAGGTGCCGAGCGGCTTGAACTCCTCGGAGAAGAAGGCGAGCTCCTCGAGCGCGAGCTGCAGGGCGCGCTGCTCGGGATGGCCTTCGACCTCGGCATAGAACTGCGCCTGCTCGAAATGCGCGCCGGACAGGTAGCTCTCCAGCTTGACGATGTTGACGCCGTTGGTCGCGAAGCCGCCCAGCGCCTTGTAGAGCGCGGCCGGCACGCTCTTCACCCGGAACAGGAAGGCGGACATGCACTGGACGGTCCGCCAGTCGGGCGTCGCCTCGTCGCGCGAGAACACCAGCATGCGCGTGGTGTTGTGGTCGGCGTCCTCGATGTTGCGCGCCAGCACCTTGAGCTCGTAGATGCGGGCGGCGAGCGAGGAGGCGATGGCGCCGATCTGCGGATCGCCGTCCTCGGCAATCTCGCGTGCCGCGCCCGCCGTATCGGCATGGACCAGCGGCTGGAGGCGGTGCTTCTTCAGGAAGTTGCGGCACTGTGCCAGCGCCTGGACGTGGCTTTTCACGGTCTTGATCGTCTTCAGCGTGGCGCCGGGCAGGGCGACCAGGCAATGCTCGACGCGCTGAAAGTGTTCGGCGACGATCTTGAGCTTCGTATGGGGCAGCAGGCTGTGCAGGTCGGCGACCCGGCCGGCGATCGAGTTCTCGACCGGGATCATGGCGAGCTCTGCCTTGCCCGCCTGGACCGCGCCCATCGCCGCCTCGAAGGTTGGGCACGGCAGCGTCGCCATGTAGGGATAGGCCGCCCGGCAGGCCATGTCGGAATTGGCCCCGGCTTCGCCCTGGAAGGCGATCGTGTTTGCCGCATCGCCGCGCCGCCCACCGGCGTTGCCTCGCCTCTTCGCCATCGTCCCCGCCTTCGCCGACCCGTGATCGAAACCCTGACGGGCGGCTGTTTCGCCCGCCAAACATCCCCCGTCAACCATCGGTCATTGAGGTCAGCAACGACAGGTCGTTGAGGCCCGCAATGACTGGCCGCCGAACCAGCAGCAGCTGATGGTCGGACGAAAAGCCAACCAGCCGAGAGGCGAAAAACCTCGCAAAATCCGGGGCTTGCGACGTTCCGCCGCGCGAGCCAGCCGACATGATCGGATACTACTGGCGACGCAGCGGGCGTGCTACAGCAGCGTCCGGACATTTTGGCGCTCGGGATCGGATATGGCCAGTTTCAACACGGTTGCAGGCTGCGTACTTGCCTCGGCCCTCTTTGCAATGGTGGTGGGCAAGGTCTCCAACGCCGTCGTGCATCCCCACAAGCTGGACAAGCCGGCGATCGCCGTCAGCGAGGAGGCGCCGGC
Organism: Reyranella sp.; assembly: GCF_044224635.1. Lineage (GTDB taxonomy): Bacteria > Pseudomonadota > Alphaproteobacteria > Reyranellales > Reyranellaceae > Reyranella. Next base: position 349,396 of record NZ_JBGAKA010000002.1, read on the forward strand.
AGCCACGACGGCGGCAGCGCCCGCGGCGGACCTGCCGCCGATCGGGCCGGAACTCGCCAAGGCGAATGTCGAGGCCGGCAAGGTGATCTTCCAGAAGCAATGCTTCACCTGCCATACCGCCGACAAGGGCGGCGCTAACAAGGTCGGCCCCAACCTGTGGGGCATCGTCGGACGCAAGAAGGCGAGCCATGAGGGCTTCAGCTACTCGTCGGCGCTGCAGGCCAAGGGCGGCGAGTGGACCTACGAAGACATCAACCACATGATCTTCAAGCCGACCGCCTACGTAAAGGGCACCAAGATGGCCTTCGCCGGCCTGCCCAAGGTGCAGGAGCGCGCTGACGTGATCGCCTACCTGCGTACGATGGCCGATACGCCGGCACCGCTGCCGTAGGAAATCACCTTTGGCCGGGCCGGTTCCTGCCGAGCTGGTCGTTCTCGCCAATCGACTTGCCGACGCGGCGCGGCCGATCGTAGCGCGCTATTTCCGCAGCGGCGTCATCGTCGACGACAAGACCGATGCGAGCCCTGTCACGATCGCCGATCGAGAAGCGGAGACGGCGATGCGCGCGTTGCTCGACGCGCATGTCCCGACGCACGGCGTGTTCGGTGAGGAGCACGGTGCGGTGCGCACCGACTCCGACTACGTCTGGGTGCTCGATCCGATCGACGGCACCAAGGCGTTCATCACCGGCCTGCCGATCTTCGGCACGCTGATCGCGCTGCTCCATCGCGGCGTGCCGGTGCTGGGCATCATCGATCAACCGATCCTCGGCGAGCGCTGGCTCGGCGTGACGGGCGAGCAATCGACCTTCAACGGACGGCCGATCCGGGTGCGCGCCTGCGCAGCGCTCGACCAGGCATACATGTACTCGACGGCGCCGATCATGTTTCCTGGCGCCTTCGAGAAGCGCCACGAGGCGCTGACGCAGCGCGTCAAGCTGTTCCGCTGGGGTGGCGACTGCTATGCCTACGGCCTGCTGGCCTCAGGACATGTCGACCTGGTGGTCGAGAATTCACTGAAGCTCTACGATTTCGCCGCCCTGGTGCCGGTGATCCTGGGCGCCGGCGGTCTGATCACCGACTGGCGCAGCAAGGCACTCGACGTCAATTCCGACGGCTCGGTGATTGCCGCCGGCGACCCCGCGATCCATCGCGCCGCCATCGAGATCCTGACCGGCGACCCGGCACCTGCGGCGCCCGAGGCACGACGCGGCGTCGGCTGAGGCCTGGGGGAACCCTTTACCAGAGTCGGCTGACATCCCGAGAATCGCCCCTAGGGGCGATTCTCGGTCGTCCTGAGCGTAGCGATGGACCTCATCGCCGTTTGCAATGGGATCTTCGCTCCGCTCACGAAGACGAGAAGGCGAGCGGGTCTCAACGCAATCACGGCCGAGAAGAGAGGGCATCCGTCACACCGATGGGCGCGCTTCCTGGCAGGCCGCTCCCTACACGCATCGATCGCAAATTATCAGTTCCGAACAATTGTACTGGCATCAGTATTGTTGTTACTGTACAAGGGCCGGATCGGAGGAAGACAAGTGCTCAACGCTGTGCGCCTGCCGTTCGTCACCCTTGCCACGATTCTGTTCGCCAATGTCTCGCTCGCGCAGGAGTCAGCGCTCATGCGGGATATCTCTGCCTTGCCATGGCAGAAAGCGCCTGCCACCTGCAATATCGGTACGGTGGCCAGAATCTCGCTTACGGGCAATCTACGCTGCCTGGACTCGGCCAGTTCAAGCAAGTTCGTTGAGCTGAACGGTAATCCGCCCAGACAGAACACCTATGTCCTGGCGCCTTGGCCACTCGCCTGGTTCTCAGTCTTTGTCTTCGACCCGTCTGGCTACGTGCGCGACGACGAAAAGCTGGAGGCCGACAGCCTGCTGAGCGTCCTGAAGCAGCAGAATGAAAAGGGAGCCGAGGAGCGCCGCCGGCTCAACTTGCCGGTGATGCGATTGACAGGTTGGGCAATCGAGCCTCACTACGATCTTCAAACCAAGCGCCTGGAATGGGGCACACGCTTCGTCGTTGATGCGACCGGCGAAGAGACGGTCAACTACACCATCAGAATTCTTGGCCGATCCGGCGTGATGAGCGCCGTACTGGTAGCAGATCCTGCAAACTTGAAGACCGATATTCAGGCCCTACGCGCTGCTTTGACGGGCTTCGATTTCGTGACCGGGGAGCGCTACAGCGAGTATCGCCAAGGCGACAAGACGGCCGAGTACGGCCTCGCAGCCCTCATTGTTGGCGGCGCCGCGGCCGCCGCCGCAAAGTCTGGTGCGCTCAAGGGGTTCGGGAAGCTCATCTTGTTCGGTGGTATCGGACTGCTTGCTGTCGCCGGCGCCTTCTTCCGGCGGCTGTTTGGAAGGCAGAAGAGTCAATAAGCTGCGCCAATGGCGCTTCCGCTCTCCACCGAGCACCTCATCTGGCTCGTATGCGGCGTATTCTATCTTGCTGACCACCTTGTCTACTGTCGTCCGCACGAGCTGGTTCTCGTCAGGCGACGCAAGGCGAAGTGGTCGCCTCAACTGCCGATGTACCGATTCCTGATCCGGAAGCGGGCATATGCTTTTCTGAATCCGCTGGCGCCTTGGCAAACCGTGCTGCGAGCGAACTGGCTCAACGCCCCGCTTTCGCACCGTCGGCTGGGGATGGCGCGCCGCCAGATGCAGCTGCTCGCTGTACGCTTTTTGCTGGTCCGGATGGCGGGCACCCTGTCTTTTGCCTGTTTGTTCGTAAGCGGTGTTCTGACCGCATCTTCATAGACGGCTTGTGATTGTTCATCGTCGGCTCCGAGGCAACGAGCGGAGTGGAAAAATGTCGGACACAGAGCTTGCGTCGAAGTCGGAGCCGGAGGCCCGGTTGGAGTTGGTCCAGGGCGGCAGACGTCGCCGGTCGTGGAGCGCTGCGGAGAAGGCGCGGATCGTCGGGGAGACCATGTCTGGCGAGGCGTCTGTAAGCGCGGTAGCGCAGCGTCACGGGTTGACGGCGCAGCAGCTGTACGGGTGGCGTCGGCGGTCGGGAATCGAGCGGCCAGCAGGGCACGAGGAGCTGGGCTTCGCGGCGGTGCTGGTGGCACGGTCGGCGATCGAGATCGAGCTTAGCGGGATGACGATCCGTGTGGCGCCCGGCATCGACGGGGCGACGCTGCGGGAGGTGCTGCAAGCGGCGAAGGCGGTGTCGTGATCGTCCCGTCGGGAGCGGTGCGGGTGCTGGTGGCGACGCAGCCGATCGATTTTCGCAAGGGCATGGATGGCCTGGCGGCGCTGGTTCGCGATCGCCTCTCGAGCGATCCGTTCAGCGGGGTGATCCATGTGTTCCGCAGCAAGCGGGCCGATCGGCTGAAGCTGCTGCTATGGGACGGCAGCGGCGTGGTGCTGCTGAGTAAGCGGCTCGAGCAGGGCTCGTTCCGCTGGCCGTCGATCGGTGACGGGGTGATGCGGCTCTCGGCGTCGCAGTTGTCGGCATTGCTCGAGGGTCTCGATTGGACTCGGGTGAGACCGGTGCGCGTGCGCACGCCGAGCGCGGTGTCGTGACCTGCCTGTGCGAAGCCGAAGTGGCGTCGCTTCGGTGGAGGCAGGGCAGCGACAAGTTGACTCACCTTGTGTTCGCCGAGCGACAACAACCCCAAGATGTGGTGTACTCGGGCCGTGAACGAGCCACTTCCCCCCGACATCGAGGAGCTGCAGGCGGAGCGGCAACGACTCGCGGCAATGGTCGAGGCACGCGACCAGGAGATCGAGCGGCTGACGGCGATCATCAAGGCGCTGCAGCGGCATCGCTTCGGGCAGCGCTCCGAGCAGCTCGATCCCGACCAGCTGCAGCTGGCGCTGGAGGAGGTCGAGCAGGCCGCGTCGGCCGCCGAGGCGGTCCAGGACAAGAGCCAGCCTGCGGCGTCGCCGAGGTCGGGGCAGCGCCGCAAGATCAACCGCGGCAGCCTGCCCGAGCACCTGCCGCGCGAGGAGGTGGTGGTCGACGTCGCCGACAAGCAGTGCGCCTGCTGTGGCGGGTTGAAGGTCTGCATCGGCGAGGACGTATCGCAACGGCTGGACCGGGTGCCCGCGCAGTTCAAGGTGATCGTGACGCGTCGGCCCAAGTACGCCTGCCGGAGCTGCCAGGGCGAGGTCGCCCAGGCGCCGGCGCCGGAGCGGCTGATCGAGAACGGCCTGCCGACCGAGACGCTGGTGGCGCAGGTGCTGGTCGCCAAGTACGCCGACCACCTGCCGCTTTATCGCCAGGCGCAGATGTGGGCCCGCCAGGGCGTGCTGATAGACCGCTCGACCCTGGCGGATTGGGTTGGACGCAGCGCCTTCGTGCTGACGGCGGTGTACGACCGGCTGCTCGAGAAGCTTCGCAGCTCGACCAAGCTGTTCGCCGACGAGACGACGGTGCCGGTGCTCGACCCCGGGCGCGGTCGCACCAAGACGGGCCAACTGTGGACCTATGCGCGCGACGATCGACCGTGGTGCGGCAGCGATCCGCCGGCGGTCGTCTACGTCTATGCGCCGGATCGCAAGCATGCACGCCCGGGCCAGCATCTCGCCGGGTTCAGGGGCACGCTGCAGGTCGATGGCTACGGCGCCTATCGCGAGCTGGCATCGGCCGGTACGGTGGAGCTCGCTTTCTGCTGGGCGCACGTGCGACGGCATTTCTACGACCTGCAGGCCTCCGACACGCCCGCGCCGATCGCCAGCGAGGCGCTCGCCCGTATCGCCCCGCTCTATGCCGTCGAGACCGCGTGCCGCGGGCAGTCGGCCGAGCAGCGCCGCCGCATGCGCCAACTGCGCAGCAAGCCGATCCTCGAGGCGCTCAAGCCCTGGCTCGAGCGCCAGCTCGGCCTGGTGTCGGGCAAGTCCAAGCTGGCCGAGGCGATCCGCTACGCGCTGTCGCGCTGGCAAGGCCTCTGCCGCTTCCTCGACGATGGCCGCATCGAGCTCGACAACAACGTCGTCGAGCGCACCATCCGGCCGATCACTCTCGGAAGAAAGAACCACCTGTTCGCCGGGTCCGATGGCGGCGGCCAGCACTGGGCCGTAATCGCCTCGCTCGTTGCAACCTGCAAGCTCATCGACGTCGATCCCTACGCATACTTGTCCGACGTGCTCACCAGGATCGTCGCAAGACATCCCATGAGCCGCATCGACGACCTCTTGCCCTTCGCCTACGTCAAGCCGAAACCGCTCGATCGCGCCGCGGCCTGACAACATCGCTTACGTTTGTTCCTGCTTGGCCCGGCAATTACCGAGGCAAGGGGCATTGGCACGGCCATCGTGTATGTGGGATCGGTGCTTGTCGTGCTCTGGCTCGTGACTTGCGCAGAGGTAATCATTGGCCGCCGGGCATTGAAGACAGGTGGGCCAAAGCTCGCCTGGTTCCTGATCGAGGGCGCGATTTGTCCAGGGCTCATGGCCAATGTCTGGCGCAGGCTGCTCCTGATGAGATGTCACCGAATGGATGCTGTAGAGTTCTTCGCCCCAACACTGAGTGCTGTTGAATCCGGTGATGTACTTCTTCGACTGGAGGCATACCTTGCGGATCTTGAGGAACGAGAAGCGATCTCGACCACTGACGCGCGCGTGTTTGCCACATACCGGGTCATGCTTGGGCGTTCGGAAGCGGATCCGACGCACAACGACTAGAGATGCGCTATGGTAGCGAAGCCTTCGCCAACCCTAGGCTGCGGGCCGACGACGCCCGAGGAGCAGGCGCGCCTAATCATGGCCAGCGGAGTGCTGGTCGAGTAGAGCGATGGCAAAGATCAACTTGTCGACGTCGTATCGAATACAAGCGCTCATGACATCGAACGTGGAAACCATCAAAGGAGGCTGCGGAACTCCTCGACGCTGAACCCGGCCTGGCGAATGATTGAGCGCAAGGTACCGCGCTTGAGTTCGCGATTGCCGTGGACGGGAACCGAGACAGTCCGACGCGAATCTTTCGGATGGACCATTACGTGGTGACTGCCCACGACCCTATCGACGAGAAAGCCGGCTCTCTCCAATGCTCGAACGATGTCTCTGCCGCTGGCAATCGGCAGCCTGCCGTCGCTCATGCCGCCACGGTGATGCGGCGAATCTCGGGTCGTGCGTCGGCGGGAATGGCAATGCCGTGATCGCGGCGATAGGCGAGTATGGCCCGAATGGCCTCCTCGGCATTTGTCAGCGCCTCTTCTTCGGAATCGCCTTCCGTCACCACCTCTGGTAACGCCGGCACAAGCACCGTGAAGCCGCCCTCTTCCTGAGGCTCGAGGACAACCGAGAAGACGTAGCTTTCGGCCACTGTGTCTCTCCTTCACGCTATCTCACCTACGATCGTTTGCCACAGTTGGGCCCCCAAGTCATTGGGAAGCGTCGACAGGCGTAGCAGCCCTGCGACCCAAATAGGACGTCTTTCCTGGTTGCTTCGGGACCCATCGCCAACCTCCAAGTTCGAGCGTCGGGTAAAACAGAGGACTAGCGCGCCAGCCAGCTCGCGCGATCGATGTCGAACCACACCACGTCCTTGAAGCCCTTGTATTCGACCCGCCGTCGGTAGGTGAGGCCGATGCGCTTCATCACCGCCTGCGAGGCTAGATTGTCGGGCAGCGTGATGGCGAAGATCAGGTCGAGTTCCAGGGTCTCGAACCCATAGGCGAGCGCGGCGCGCGCCACCTCCGTGGCGTAGCCCTTTCCCCAGGCGTCGGGATGGAGCGCCCACAGCACCTCGGTCCGCTCGAACTCGGGCACGTAGTTGAGGCCCGCGTGGCCGATCAGCCGGCCGTCGCGGAAGACGCCCCACGGGGCGTGATGCCGGTCACGCCAGGCGGCGGCGAAGCGCTCGATGGTCGCCCGAGCCGGGTCGGTGGGATCACCCGACGCGGGGGGCAGCCATCGGGCGACCTCCGGATGGTATCGCATGGCGGCGTAGGAATCGGCGTCGGCCGGCACCAGCGGCCGCAGCGTCAGGCGCTCGGTCTGCAGCAAGGTCATCTTTACCAAACTTTACATGCCCGAGAGGATTGCGAAACCGGCCTCCTCCATATCGGAGCCACGGGGAAATGCTTCGAACACCCCAAGGAGGAGTAGATGGCAAAGCTCGACATGAAGACGATGATTGCGGCGCTGCTCGCGGGCAGCCTCGCCGTGGGCGCCGGCGGCACCGCCTTCGCCCGCGGCGGCGACACCGCCGGCTACGATCCGGCGAAGTTCCAGCAGCACCTCGAGAAGCGCGTCGACAAGGCCCTGTCGGGCACCGATGCGACGGCCGAGCAGAAGGCCAAGGTGCGCGAGATCGTGCAGGCCGCCTTCAAGGACATGAAGGCGTTCCGCGACCAGCGGGTCGAGAATCGCAAGGCGATGGAAGCCGCGATGCAGGCGCCGACCATCGACCCGGCGAAGATCGAGCAGATCCGCACCGCCCAGATGAAGATCGCCGATGACACGTCGAAGCGCTTCACCAAGGCGATGGTCGACGCCGGCAACGTGCTCAGCGCCTCGCAGCGCCAGGCCTTCTTCAAGAGCTGGGACGAGCGCTTCGGCAAGCGCGGATGACATCAGGGCAGCCTCGGCCCGATACTGCGATCATGGCCGAGCGCATCCTGATGATCGATGACGACAGCCGCCTCGCCGGGATGGTCTCCGACTATCTCGGCGGGGCGGGCTTTCGCGTCACCGTCGCCGGCACCGCCCAGTCGGGCGAGGCGCTGCTGAAGCGCGAGGCCTTCGATGCCGTGATCCTCGATCTCATGCTGCCCGATGCCGACGGCCTCGATCTCTGCCGCCGGCTGCGCGGCGCGACCGACGTGCCGATCCTGATGCTGACGGCGCGCGGCGAGCCGATGGACCGCGTCGTCGGCCTCGAGGTCGGCGCCGACGACTATCTCGCCAAGCCGTTCGAGCCGCGCGAATTGCAGGCCCGCCTGCGCGCCATCCTGCGCCGCAAGGGCACCGTGGTGAAGTCCGACACGCTGCGCTTCGGCCGCCTCGAGATCGACAAGGGCGCCCGGTTGGTGCGCGTCGACGGCGAGGAGCGCACCATCACCTCCTACCAGTTCGCCCTCCTGCTGGCGCTGGCCGAACGCGCCGGCCGCGTGCTGTCGCGCGATGCCCTGATGGACCTTCTGAAGGGCGAGAAGCTCGAGGCCTTCGACCGCTCCGTCGACGTCCACGTCTCGCGCATCCGCGCGGCGATCGAGGATGACGCCAAGAAGCCGCGCCGCATCCTCACGGTGCGCGGCGCCGGCTACGTCTTCGCCCGGGACCAGGACCGGTGAGGAGTTCCACCACTCTTCTTTCTCCTCCCCAGCTTCGCTGGGGAGGTCTCTCGGTAGTCCGAGACGGAGGGGTCATGAGCAGCGGGACTGGGGCCTATGACCCCTCCGTCGGCGACTACGCCGACACCTCCCCAGCGAAGCTGGGGAGGAATCCGATGGCCGCGTAGCTGCCCCAATGCAGCGCCTCTACCTGCAGTTCTACATGACCATCCTGGTGGTGCTGGCGGTGTTCGTCGGCGCCGCGGCGGTGCTGTGGTGGGTTGCCGAGGACGATGCGCGCACGCCGCAGTATCTCGACGTCGCCGCCGAGTTGACCGGCGCGCTGCTGCCCGACGCGGATGCGCCACTCGCCGAGCAGCGGACGGCGCTCGAAGCGTTGCAGCGCAAGCTGCGCTTCGATCTCGCCCTCTACCGCAAGAATGGCGACATGATCGCCATGGCCGGCCGGCCGCCGCCGCGCTTCGACGCCGCGCGCGCCCGCACCGGCTGGCGGCGCGGGCCGGGCGGCCCGAACTTCACCCTGCACCTGCCGGATGGCCGCTGGCTGGTCGCGCGCCAGGTCCGCGAGCGCCCCAACCCGACCTTCTGGATCACCGCGTTCCTCGCCCTGGTCGCGCTCGCCGTCGCCGTCGGCGCCTACCCGATCGTGCGCGGCCTCGGCCGGCGCCTCGAGCGGCTGAAGGACGGCGTCGACCGCTTCGGCAGCGATCTCGGCGCGCGGGTCAAGGTCGAGGGCCGCGACGAGGTGGCGGCGCTGGCGGCGAGCTTCAACCGCTCGGCGCAGCGCATCGAGGAGCTGGTGGCGGCGCACCGCCTGCTGCTCGCCAACTGCAGCCACGAGCTGCGCACGCCGCTCGCCCGCATCGCCGTCGCCGCCTCGCTGCTGGGTGACGGCGCCGACCCGAAGACCCGCCGATCCCTCAAGCAGGACATCGACGAGCTCGATCAGCTGATCGAGCAGATCCTACTGGCCAGCCGGTTGGAGGCCCTGCCCGTCCTGGAGCAGCGTGAGCCGGTCGACCTCCTGGCCCTCGCGGCCGAGGAGGCCGCCCGGTACGACCTCGAGGCGGCCGGCACGCCGATCACGGTGTCCGGCGAGCGCCTGCTGCTGCGCCGGCTGATCCGCAACCTCATCGAGAATGCGCGACGGCACGGCGGGGACGGACCGATCGACATATCGGTGGAACGCGAGGGTGACCATGCCGTCCTCCAGGTCGCCGACCGTGGGCCGGGCGTGCCCGAAGCCGAGAGGCAGCGCATCTTCGAGCCGTTCTATCGTACCGCCGGCAGCCGGGAGAACGGCCGCGGCAGCGGGCTCGGTCTGGCGCTGGTTCTCGACATCGCCCGCCGGCATGGCGGCGACGTCGTTTGCTTGGCGGCAGACGGCGGCGGCAGCCGCTTCCGCGTCGACCTGCCGGCCGCCTAAGATGCCGGTGAACGCTCGTTCACCGGAGGAAGCAGCCCATGGATTTCGACATTCCCGCCGACATCGCGGCCTACCTGCGCGAGCTCGACGAATTCATCGAGCGCGAGATCCGACCGCTCGAGCGCGAGAACGACAACATCCGGTTTTTCGACCATCGCCGCGAGCACGCCCGCACCGACTGGGACAACGACGGCCAGCCGCGCCACGAATGGGAGGCCTTGCTGGCCGAGATGCGTCGCCGCGCCGACAAGGCGGGCCATCTGCGCTTCGCCCTGCCCAAGGAGCTGGGCGGCAAGGAAGGCTCCAACCTCGCCATGGCGATCATCCGCGAGCATCTCGCCCACAAGGGTCTCGGCCTGCACAACGACCTGCAGAACGAGAGCTCGATCGTCGGCAACTTTCCGGTGGCGCTGCTGCTGCATCGCTTCGGCACGAAGGAGCAGAAGGAGCGCTATCTCGAAGGCATGCTCACCGGCAGGGAGCGCATCGCCTTCGGCCTGACGGAACCCGACCACGGTTCCGACGCCACCTTCATGGAAACAACCGCCGTCAGGCAGGGCGGCGACTGGGTGATCAACGGCATGAAGCGGTTCAACACCGGCATGCACACGGCGACCGTCGATCTGGTGTTCGCCCGCACCTCGGGCAAGCCCGGCGACGCACGCGGCATCTCGGCCTTCCTGACGCCGGTCACGTCGACCGGCTTCAAGGTCGAGCACATGTGGTGGACCTTCAACATGCCGTCCGACCACGCCGAGGTGTCGCTCACCAACGTCAAGGTGCCGGCCTCGTCGATGCTGGGCGAGGAGGGCCGCGGCCTCGACGTGGCGCAGACCTTCGTGCACGAGAATCGCATCCGCCAGGCCGCGTCCAGCCTCGGGGCGGCGCAGTACTGCATCGACCTGTCGGTGGCCTACGCCAAGAACCGCAAGGTGTTCGGCAAGGCGCTGGCCAGCAACCAGGCGATCCAGTTCCCGCTCGCCGAGTTGCACACCGAGGCCGAGATGACGCGCGGGCTGGTGCGCAAGACGGCCTGGCATCTCGACCGCCAGCACCACATGCAGGTCAGCGAATGGGTGGCGATGTCGAACTACCGCGCCAACCGCCTGGTCTGCGACGCCGCCGACCGCGCCATCCAGGTCCATGGCGGCATCGGCTACTCCCGCCATACGCCGTTCGAGCACATCTACCGCCACCACCGGCGCTACCGCATCACCGAGGGCTCCGAGGAAATCCAGATCCGCCGCGTCGCCGGCGCGCTATTCGGCTTCTGGGGCGCGCAGAAGGCATCGACAGCGCCGCGCGAGGGGTGATCATATTGGCGCGGGCTTCGCGAAGCCTGTGTGCGCTTCGACGCGGCTGGAGATCGCGAAGGGCGAATTATCTTGTTGACGAGGCGGCTGCCCGTGGTCCGACAAGTGCGGCGGCACCAAGATCTCACACGAGCTCAATGCCCAGTTGCCTTCATGCGCTGCAATCTTCCCGTGAGCGTCGCCTTCCTCGGCCTGACCATCGGCCTCGAGCGGCTCGGGGTCAGGCGGGTCATGGTCGACATGTACCTGATCCCGATCGCCGGCGTCGGCCTGTCGGCGCCTTTTTCGGCGATCCGCTGACACCCGCCCGCATGCCAGGTGGCCTGGTGGTGCGGCTGGGCGTCATTCTGACGCGTCTCGCGCTCGACCGGGCAGCGCAGCTTCCTGTATGAACGATGCTGGCCCACTCAGGATTTTGGGCGAAAGGACGTGCAGGAATGGCCCGCCCGGCCAGGAAAAAGGCAGCTCCCCAGGCCACGACCGAGATCCTCGTCACCCCCGGACAGGGCGGGCGGCGGGCGTTCGTCGCGCGGGCGACCAAGGAGACGCGCATCGCC
>NZ_JBGAKA010000086.1:0-17446 GCF_044224635.1 Reyranella sp.
GATGACAACTCTGTCGTGGGCGGCGACGTGCGTCCTCATGCCAGGTGACCCGCCACGATCGCCACGACCAGCAGGAGGCCCAGCCAGCCATTGGCCTTGAACTTGGCAAGGCAGTCGGCCGGGTCGTGCGGTTTCAGGAAGACGACCTGCCAGGCGAAGTGCGCGGCGATCGCGGCCAGCACGATGAAGTAGCCGGGGCCGAGCCTGGCCAGCAGGCCGGCCGCCGCCCACGCCGCCACCGCCAGCACCGCGAACAGGGTGAGCCAGCTGCGGGGCGCCGCCGCAAAGCGCCGGGCCGTCGAGAGCACGCCGACGACGGCATCGTCACGCTGGTCCTGCATGGCGTAGATCGTGTCGTAGACCATCGTCCACGCGACACCGCCGACGTAGAGCGCCACGGTGGCCCACGACAGCGTGCCGGTGACCGCGGCGTAGCCCACGAGCGCGCCCCAGTTGAAGGCGAGCCCGAGCACCACCTGGGGCCACGAGGTGATGCGCTTCATGGTCGGATAGATCAGCACCAGCCCGATCGAAGCGAGCGTCACGGCGCCGGCGAACTTGTTGAACTTGAACAGGATCGCCGCGCCGACCAGCGACTGCAGGGCCATCCAGACCACCGCCTGGCGCAGCTTGAGCTCGCCGGAGGGCAGCGGCCGGCCGCGCGTCCGCTCGACCCGAGCATCGACCTTGCGGTCGACGATGTCGTTCCAGGTGCAGCCGGCGCCGCGCGCCGCTAGCGCGCCCAGGGCGAAGATCGCCATCCAGCCCGCGATCCGCAGCCAGTCGGGCGCGGCGCCCAGGGTCACCGACCACCAGCACGGCATCAGCAGCAGCCAGATGCCGATCGGCCGGTCCCAGCGCGCCAGCCGCCCGTACGGTCGCATCCAGGGCGGCAGGTAGCGCAGCGTCCAGTGCTGGCGATTGATGTCGGTGTAGCCGGTTGTCCGGTCGGCGCTCATCGCGGCATCATGCCGTCATGGGCAAGCGAACTCCATGAGCGTGTCGCGGCTGTACGTCGAGGCCGACTTGGTAACGGGCGGCGAGGCGCCGCTCGGCGAGGCGCAGCTGCATTATCTGCGCCACGTCATGCGACGGCCCGACGGCGCGCCGCTGCGGCTGTTCAACGGCCGCGACGGCGAATGGCGCGGCACCTTCGAGGCGCGTGGCAAGAAGGCGGCGGTGGCTTTGATCGGCGAGCGGCTGCGCGAGCAGCAGCCCGAACCCGACGTCTGGCTCTGCTTCGCGCCGGTCAAGCGCGCCCGCATCGACTACATCGCCGAGAAGGCGACCGAGCTCGGCGCCGCGGCCCTGCAGCCGGTGCTGACCCGACACACCATCGTCGAGCGGGTCAACCTCGAGCGCCTGCGCGACAACGCCATCGAGGCAGCCGAGCAGACCGAGCGGCTCACCGTGCCCGAGGTGCGCGCCCCGGTCGAGCTCGCGACACTGCTGACACAGTGGCCGGCCGGGCGGCGCCTGCTGATGTGCGACGAGACCGGCGGCGGCCCGCCGATCGCCGAGGCGCTGGCCGGCCTCGATCACGAGGGCCGCGCCGCGCCGTGGGCCATCCTGGTCGGGCCGGAGGGCGGCTTCGCCGAGCAAGAGCTCGCCCTGCTTCGTCGCACACCGGCTGTGATGGCAGTCGGCCTGGGCACGCGCATCCTGCGCGCCGATACGGCGGCGCTCGCCGCCCTCACCTGCTGGCAGGCGCTGGTCGGCGACTGGCGCCATCCGACGCCGCGCCTCGCCGTCGACTACCGCACCGCCAAGACGCGCGGGTGAGACTCACTCTCCTCCCCACGCTCTGCGTGGGGAGGTGTCCGCGTCTTCGCGGACGGAGGGGTCATGAGCAACGGGACTGTGGCCCATGACCCCTCCGCCCCGTATGACGGGGCACCTCCCCAGCGAAGCTGGGGAGGCGAAGAATATGAGCGCCATCGGAGTGGCGCGCTCCCAGCCATGACCCGCTTGCGTTTGGGCCTGCCGGCGTGGGAGACCGGTTGTTGAACATCATGAACCAGTCGCGTGCTCGCGTGAGAAATGCTCATGCGGCCGCGCCGCTCCCGATTGGCAATTGGTCGTGGAGTGACGAGGGAGTCCTGAGCGCATGTCCGCACCTCCGTCCGGCGGCGGCACGCCGATCGAAAATCGGCGCCAGCTGATCGAATACTTCGCGGCCGGCAACAAGCCGCCCGCCGATTGGCGCATGGGCACCGAGCACGAGAAGTTCGGCTTCCACGCCGCCACCCTGAAGCCGCTCGCCTATGACGGGCCGGATGGCATCCGCGCCATGCTCGAAGGCCTGACCCGTTTCGGCTGGGAGCCGATGGTCGAAGGCAACAACCCGATCGCGCTGAAGCGCGGCAAGGCCAACATCACGCTCGAGCCGGGCGGCCAGTTCGAGCTCTCCGGCGCGCCGCTCGAGACCCTGCACGAGACGGCCGACGAGAACAGCCAGCACATCGACGAGGTCAAGGCGGTTGCGGGCGAGATCGGCGCCGCCTTCATTGGCCTGGGCTTCGCGCCGGAATGGACGCGCGAGGACATGCACTGGATGCCCAAGGGGCGCTATCGCATCATGCGCGACTACATGCCCAAGAAGGGCAAGCTCGGTCTCGACATGATGCTGCGCACCTGTACGGTGCAGACCAATCTCGACTTCGACTCCGAAGCCGACATGGTGAAGAAGTTCCGCGTCTCGCTGGCGCTGCAGCCGATCGCCACGGCGCTGTTCGCCATCTCGCCCTTCAAGGAGGGCAAGCCCTCCGGCTTCAAGAGCTACCGCAGCCACATCTGGACCGACACCGATCCCGACCGCTGCGGCATGCTGCCCTTCGTGTTCGAGGACGGTTTCGGCTTCGAGCGCTATGCCGACTACATGCTCGACGTGCCGATGTACTTCGTCTACCGCGACGGCAAGTACATCGACGCCTCCGGCCAGAGCTTCCGCGATTTCCTCAAGGGCAGGCTGCCGGCGCGTCCGGGCGAGCTGCCCACCATCAACGACTGGGCCGATCACGTGACCACGGCGTTTCCCGAGGTGCGGCTGAAGCGCTACCTCGAGATGCGCGGCGCCGATTCAGGGCCATTGCCGGCGCTGAACGCCTTGCCGGCCCTGTGGGTCGGCCTGCTCTACGACGCGACGGCGCTCGACGCCGCGTGGGACCTGGTGAAGGACTGGACAACCGCCGATCACGACTTCCTGCGCCGTGAGACGCCGCGCAGCGGCCTGGCGACACGCTTCCGCGATCGCAGCCTCGCCGAATGGGCGCGCGAGGTGGTCGAGATCGCCCACGCCGGTCTGCGCGCCCGCAAGCGGCTCGATGCCCACGGCAACGACGAGACGGTCTACCTGGCGCCGCTCGACCGCGCGGTGGCGTCGGGCCTGGCGCCGGCCGACGAGCTGCTGGCCAAGTGGGAGGGCGAGTGGGGGCGTTCCTTCGCGCCGCTGTTCCGCGACCACGCCTACTGAGGTATCGTCTGTTATGCTCGATCGCTGCGATCGCGTGCAGCTCGCCGTCCACGACGCCGCCAAGGCGGCGCAGCGCTTCGGCCTGCTGCTCGGCGCCGAGGTGGCGCGGCGCGACCACAGCCGCCATCTCGCCGCCCGTCGCACCGTCCTGGCGGTCGGCGAAAGCGAGTTCGAGCTGTGCGAGCCCGATGGCGCCGGGCTGACCCAGGATTTTCTCAGCCATCGAGGCGAAGGGCTGATGACGGCCGGCTACTGCACCGCCGACCTCGACGGCATGGTGAAGCGCTGGGAGGGGCTCGACGTCGCCTACGATCGCGATGCCGGCCAGCTCTACCTCGCCGCCGGCGCGACCTTCGGCCTGCCCTTGGTGATCTCCGAGAGCACCTACCGGCCACGCGTCGGGCCGGTGTCGTTCCTCTACGAGACGACCAACACGCTGGCGAGCGACTGGCGCCGCGTCGCCGCGGTCTATGCCGGCCTGTTCGGCCTCGACCCGGCGCGCTTCAGCGCCATCGGCAGCCCGCGCTTCGGCTACGTCGGCACGCTCACCCTGTTCGATCCGCCCAACCGGCTCGACCGCATCGAGCTCAGCCAGGCCACCGACGAGGTGCACGCGATGGGCCGCTTCGTGAAGAAGCACGGCGACTCGCTCTACATGTGCTACGTCGAGGTGCACGACTGGCCGGCGGTGCGCGGCCGCCTGCTCGAGGCCAACGCGCGCTACACGCCGCGCGGGTCGGATCCGGCCAGCGATCCCGACGGCGGCTGGGTGCATCCCAAGGAACTGCACGGCCTGCTGCTCGGCATCTCGCGCACCGGGCTCGCCTGGGAATGGTCGGGCCGCGAGGATCTGGTGCCGAAGCCATGAAGCGTCGACTGTTCGTGGGCACGATCGCCATGGTGTCTGTCGTCTCCGGCGCCGGCCGGGCGCAACCCGCAGACTGGCAGACCATCGTCGGCCGCGACCTGCGCTTTCGCGTCGAGATGCCGGCGCCGGCCACCGAATCGAAGGCCGCGGAGAAGGAGAAGGGCCACGACAGCGAGCGTGTCGGCTGGGCCTCCAAGCTCAACGGCGAGATGTTCGACTTCGACTATGTCGACTACCAGGCCGGCTGGTACTCCGAGCGCGACACCAAGGTGATGGCGCGCGAGCTCGGCCGCGGCGAGGCCGAGAAGGCGTTCCCGCGCGCCACCTTCAAGTACGTGCGCGACGAGCCGATCACCCTGCAGGGCTGGGACGGCTACGCCCTCGACATCGAGGACCAGGGCGGCGCCGTGGTGATGATGCGCACCTACATCGTCAAGGACCGCCTCTACCGCCTGCTCGTCACCGCCAAGAACGACGACGCCAACAAGGCCGCCGCGATGCGGTTTCTCGATTCGCTGAGGCTGGCGCAGACGAGGCAATAGTCGTTCGCCTTATCCTCCCCAGCTCTACTGGGGAGGTGTCCGCGTCATCGCGGACGGAGGGGTCGAAAGCCCCCCTGAGGCTCATGACCCCTCCATCGCCGAAAGACGGCGACACCTCCCCAGCACAGCTGAGGAGGAGAAAAAGGTCACGGCGCGATCATCCGGTACACGCGCGCGGCGGTGCCGCTGTAGAGGGCGCGCTTCTCGTCGGCGGAGGCAGCCGACGTCAGGCGCTTGAAGGCGTTCCACAGCTCGGTGTAGCCGCACGACTGCTTGTCGGGCGGGAAGTTGCTTTCGAACATGCAGCGCGCGGGGCCGAATGCCTCGATGCACGGCTCGACATAGGGCCGCCAGGTGTCGGCTAGCTCCTGCGAGCCGGGCGGCGTGTCGCGCTCGTGGAAGCCGAAGCCGAACGAGGTCATGCCGAGGCCGCCGAGCTTGATGTTGACGTTGGGACAGCTTGCGAGCTGGCCGATGCTCTTGCGCCAGGCCGGCATGATCTCGGCCGACTTGCCGGCATAGGGGCCGACGCCCAGCACGCCGCCGACATGGTCGACGATGATCGTCGTCTCGGGGAAGGCGCGCGCCAGGTCGACCAGATCGGGCAGCTGCGGATGGAAGTGCCAGGAATCGAAGGTGAGACCGAGCTTGCCCAGCTCGGCGAAGCCTTCGCGGAACTTCGGATCGAGCAGGCGATGCTGCGGGATCGGCCGCGACACGTGCTTGCCGACGATGCTGGCATCCCACGAGGTGCCGTAGCGCACGCCACGGAAGCGGCCGCCGCCGGCGGCGATCTCGGCTTCCAGCACCGCGCGCACGCGGCTGCCCAGCATCAGGTCGGCCCAGCCGATGATCGCCTCGCCGACGCGCGTCTTGCCGTATTGGCCCGAGGCGCTTTGCGCGGCGATGCCGTTCACGAACTCGACCTCGCCCACGGGGCGCATCTCTTCCGGGCCGTCGGCGCGGAACATCGCCTGGCATTCGAGGAACACCGTGGAGACGATGTTGTGGCCGCCGCCGGTATCGGCCAGCAGCTCGGGCAGGAAGTAGAGCCCGCGCACGTCGGTGTGCCAGAGATGGTGATGCGGATCGATGATCGGCAGCTCGGGCTCGAGTGCAGCCTCGCTCGGGCGCCGCGCCAGCCAGTGTGCGAGATCGGCATTGTTGCGGTGGATCAGTCCGCGATATTCCCCTTGGGCCATGGTCGTTTCCTCTGTTCTTCGGGGAGAGGAGCGTACGGCAGGAGCGGAGAGTGGAGCCATGCGGATTTGCGTATACGGGGCCGGCGCGATCGGCGGCAACTTCGCGGCGCGGCTCGCCGCTGCCGGCAATGACGTCTCGGTCGTCGTGCGCGGCACGCATCTCGAAGCCATCCGCGCCAACGGTCTCGTCCTCCATGCCGGCGACAGGACGATCGTCGCCGGGGTGCGGGCATCCGACCGGCCGGCCGATCTCGGGCCACAGGATGCCGTGCTGGTCACCATGAAGGCGTCAGGCCAGCACGCGCTCGCCCAGTCGATCGGGCCGCTGCTCGGCCCCGACACGCCGGTCGCCTTCGTGCAGAACGGCATTCCCTGGTGGTACGGGCACGGCCTCGCGCCGTCGCGCCCGCCGGCGCCCGACCTGTCGCGCCTCGACCCGGGCGGTGCGCTTGCCAAGGCGATCGGGCTGCAGCGGACCGTCGGCGCGGTGGTGACCTCGTCCAACCACGTCATGGCGCCCGGCGTGGTGCGCAACATCTCGCCCGAGCGCAACACGCTGTGGGTTGCCGAGACCGACGATCGACAAAGCCCGCGCATCCTGGCGCTGCGCGAGACCTTGAAGGCCGCCGGTATTGCCTCGCCGCCGACCACCGACATCCGCCACGACGTCTGGCACAAGCTGATGGCCAACCTCACCGGCTCGACCGTGTGCCTGATCGTGGCCCAGCCCAGCACCATCCAGGCGTCGCCGCCGGTCAACCGCCTGGTGCGCCGTGCCCACGCCGAGGCGATGGCGATCGCTGCGGCGCACGGCGTCATGGTCGACGACGATCCCGAGGTGCGCTTCGGGCCCGGGCGCGTCTATCCAGATCACCGCCCGTCGATCCTGCAGGACTACGAGCTCGGGCGGCCGATGGAGGTCGAGGCGATCGTGCGCGCGCCGCTCGCCTTCGCCCGCAGCGCCGGCCTCGACACGCCGACCCTCGACGCGATCGAAGCGCTGTGCGTCACCCTGGCCGAAGCGAAGGGCCTGTACCGCGCGTAGCGCGTTTCCAGAAGCGGCCTGTAGCCCGTTCCCGATCGGCGGAAATCTGCGTCCCGTGCGTCCCGTTACGGTCCGGGCTGGATGATCTTGCGGTCCGGGGCGCTGCGCTCGCAGATGACCGCCGGGGGCGCGCCACTCCAGGGGCGCGTCCTTCCTGTGATCAATGATGATTGCGCCACTGAAGTGGCGCCCCCAGCGCATCCTCATAGGCGGGCGGCGCCGGCCGCAGAATCACGACGTCCGGGCCAGCTCCTGGTTCGAGCGCAGCCGCTGCAGCGCTGCGCCCGCAGCGTCGAGGATCCGGTCCAGGATGATGCGGCCGTGCTCGGCGGAGGCGCCGGAGACGTCGCCGATGACGCCGCGATCGGCGATCCGCGGGTCGCCGCTGCTCCACGGCCAACTCACGCCCGAGTCGAGGATGGTGGTGCGCACGTCGGCATCGCTCACGGCCCTGGTCGCACTGGCGATGTGCTCGCGGCGCACCCGATCGGGCGCCAGGGCCAGCATGAGTGACGTCTCGTCCTTGCCGGCGTGGATCTCCGGCAGGCCGGCCGCCGGCACCGGGCTCATCAGGGCGCCGGTATGCAGCGCGCACAGGTTCAGGCCAAAATCGTCCTTGAGCTCGTAGCCGAGCACCTCGAGGATGCCGCGGTTGCCGCCGTGGCCGTTGACGATCATGAGGTTGCGCGCCGGCAAAGCGCGCGCGATCTCGCGCGCCAGCTCGCGCAGGAACGCCGTCATCCCGGTGATCGACAGCGACAGCGTGCCGGCCGCCCACGCGTGCTCGCGCGACAGGCCGATTGGCAGTGTCGGCAGCCGCCACAGGTCGAACGTATCGCCGAAGCGCGTGGTGATCGCCTCGGCCAGGCGCTCGGCCAGGATGGCATCGGTATCGAGCGGCAGATGCGGCCCGTGCTGCTCCATCGAGCCGAGCGGCAGCACCAGAACCGAACGCTCGCCGAGGCGCGAGATCTCCTCGAAGGTGAGGCTGCCGAGCACGCGATTCTTCATCGACTCAGCCCCTGACCATGCGGCGAAGGACGACGTCCTTCAGCACGACATGATGGAACAGCGCTGCCCCGATATGGAGGACGATCAGGATCAGCAACGCGAAACCGATCACCCGGTGAACCGCAAACAGGGTCTCGGAGAAGGGGCGATCGACAGGCCAGATCGGCGGCAGCTCGAACAGCCAGAACACCAGGATGGGCGCGCGATAGGCCGAGGTCGCGATCCAACCGACCATCGCCTGCAGCAACAGCAGCCCGTAGAGCGTCCAGTGGGCCACGTGCGCGATCCGGCGCTGGCCTGCCGGCACGCTGGGCGGCAGCGGCGGCGGCGGATGATTCATCCGATAGAGGAGCCGCGCCAGCACGAGCGGCAGCAGGACGGCGCCGATCGATCGATGCACGTGATAGAGCGTGTCCTGCGCCGGCCCGACGTTGGCGTTGGCCATGACAATCCCGATGGGAATCATCACGAGAACCAGCGCTGCCGTCGACCAATGGAACAGTCGGGCGATCGCCGTGTATTCCTCGGCATGATCGGACATGGGGTCCTCCTACGGCAAAGCGCTGGGAGCGCATCACTAACAAGAAGCAGACTCTTTCGCTGGGAGCGCGCCACTCCGATGGCGTTCATCCACCTCGATCACAGGTCCCATGAGCGCCATCGGAGTGGCGCGCTCCCAGCGATGAGTTCTTCCGGGGAACGCCGATATCTTGACGGCGCAGCGGTGCGCGCCCTAGTCCTCCCCATCTGCCGCCAAGGCCTCGAGCTGGTGTCCCGCACGTTCGGCCTTGGCCATCATGTAGCGGCGGTTGTCGGCGTTGATGGCCGCCTCGAGAGGCACGCGGCCGGCGAGGTCGATGCCGGTGCGTGCCAGCCCGTCGAGCTTGGCCGGGTTGTTGGTCAGCAGGAGGACCTGTCTGCAGCCCAGGAGGTCCAGCATGCGGGCGGCGATCCCATAGTCGCGCTCGTCGTCGTCGAAGCCCAGCATCATGTTGGCATCGATCGTGTCCAGCCCGGTGTCCTGCAGCGCGTAGGCGCGCATCTTGTTGGCAAGGCCGAGCCCACGCCCTTCCTGCGACAGGTAGAGCACGATGCCGCCACCGATCTCCGTCAACCGCGCCAGCGCGAGGCGAAGCTGCTCGCCGCAATCGCAACGCCGTGAGCCGAAGACGTCGCCGGTCAGGCAGGCGGAATGGATCCTCACCGGCACGGGACGTGATCGATCAGGCTTGCCAACGATCACGGCCGTGGCGGTCTCGCCGAGACCGTCGCGGAACACGACGAAGCGGGCGCGGCCGCCGGACTCGAGCGGGATGATCGCCTCGCTCGCGATGGCAACGGACGATATCGAGTCTGCCCGGAAGCCGTCGACAGCGCTTGCCTGGATCTGGACCGCCAGGCGCGACAGTCCAGGCAGCCGTTCCGCGGGCACCTCGGCCACCAGCAGGGCCGGGAGCAACTGGGCAAGTTTCATCAACCGCACACCGGCCTTCTCGAGAGCGCTCGCCGGCATCCCGCAAAGCCTGCCCATCACGACCGGGGCCTCGACGAGGTCACGGATCGCGGTCATCTCGATCGCCTCGGGCAGCTCGAGCCGCAGCGGTTCGCCGATGTCGCGGCCGATTGCGCGCGCCCGGCTTGCCGAGAGAACCAGCCGCAGCCGGCTGGGGGCGACGACCTTGGCGAAGGCGCCGAGGCTCGCGGCCTGCAGCCTCTCCGCCGGCAAAATCAGCAACGTCGCCTCGCGGCCCCCATCGGCGCCGACGATCATCACGGGTCGGCCGGCGCGCAACTCCGTCAGGCCCCGACCGATCGCAACCGTCTCGCCGGTTCCGAAGAGACTCTCGGTCGGCGAGGAGTTCCTGCCACCATTACCGTCATGCATACTCACCGCCGTCCGGGCTTTGCTGGAACGCTCGACCGCCAAGCTTAAGACCTGTCCGACACCTCACCGTACACGTTTACTTTACTGGTCCGCGTGGCAGCTCACTGCTTCGGGTATCATTACGCGATGCAGGGTCATGGATGATGGAACGTCGAGCCGCCGACTCCGTGGCGTCGTGGATCGATGTGCCGCAGCGGATACGGGCCGGCGAGGTGTTGCCGGAACCCTGGGAGACGCTGTTCGGCCCGTTGCGGGGAATCGCACCCTCCGGAACCGTGGCGGTCGGGCAGATCGGTCAGACGCTCGACGGCCGCGTTGCCACGCTGTCCGGCCATTCCCACTACATCAACGGATCGGCGGGGCTCGATCATCTGCATCGTCTGCGCGCCGTCGTCGATGCCGTCGTCGTCGGCGCCGGCACGGTGCGCGCCGATGATCCGCAGCTCACCGTGCGCCGCGTCGCCGGTCCCAATCCGGCTCGGGTGGTGCTCGATCCCAGGGCGACCCTGAGCGGGAGCGCGCGCGTCTTTGCCGCGGATGGCTCGCGTCGCATCGTCATCACCCTCGAAGGGGCGTCGTCGCAATCATCGAACGATGTCGAGGCGATCGCCCTGGCCGGATCGACGACTCATCTCGATCCGGAGGCGATCCTCGATGCCTTGTCGCAGCGCGGCTTGCGGCGCGTGCTGATCGAGGGCGGCGCCCGGACCGTGTCGCGCTTCCTGGGTGCCGGGTGTCTCGACCGGCTGCATGTCGTGGTCGCGCCGGTCATCCTGGGCTCCGGACTGCCGGGCCTCGACCTGCCGCCTGTCGTCCGCATGACCGACGCGCTGCGCCTGCCGGTCCACGCTCACCTGCTGGGCGACGAGGTGCTGTTCGATTGCGACCTGTCGGCGCGACGGGCATCGCTCGGCGCGGCGAGCAGGTCGACGTGACCGACCCTGATGCGCGAGCGATTGGCCATCAGGGCGGCGCGTCGGCTCAGCAGCCACTCGGCAACGGCCTCCGCCGGCATCTCGCCGGTTTCGCTGGCGGCGACGGCCCAGCCGGCCAGCAGGGCCTCCTGCATGACCAGATCGGCCTCGCGAATCACCCAGTCGGCATCCCCCATCTCGACGGCGTAGCCGACCTTCTCGAGGTGCGCGGCCGCTGTTCGGGCAGCTATCGGCCCGAGCGCCGGACCGAATCCCTTGTCGCGGCGCTGGTGTAAATTGACAGCGGCGATGACGGCCGCGTCGCGCGGATCGACCGGCGCGAACTCGACGCGACCGTCGTAGCTCAGGGAGGCATAGAGTGGCAGTCGGCGCGCCGCGACTTCCGTCACCAGCCGCTCCAGCCAGTCGGCGGAGACCAGGTCGAGCAGGGCCGAGGTCGTGACAAGATCGACCGGCCCGTCGAGCGCCGCTTCGAGATCGGTCACGAGATCGAGCGGCTGGACGTGCACGTTGGCAGCTGGCGGTACCCGCGCCAGCAGGCTGAGGTCGTTGTCGAACAGGCGCCACGCCTGGTGCATCGGCAGGTGGGAGCCGAGGGCGCGAAGCGTCGAGCCGGTGCCAGACGCCAAGTCCACGATCATGACCGCCGGCCGGCCGGACAGCGTGGCGACGGTGCGCCGGATCGCGCCAGCGTGCCGGGCCTGCCGGTCGAACGGCTCGCGCAGCGCCAGCCATTCGGCGGAAAAGCTCATGTGAGGCCGTCGAGCAGGCGCGCGAAGGCCTCGCCGGACTGCGCCCAGGTGGGCAGCGCCTCTGCCGCCGCACGGGCGCCCGCCGCCAGCGCGCGCCGGCTCGGCGCGTTCGTCAGGACATCCCGCAGCGCCTGCGCGAGGGCCGCGACGTCGCCGGGGGGCACGAGCCTGCTTGCGGTTATCGGTACCGTTCGCGGGATCGCGCCGCCCGTGGTGCCGATGATCGGCAGCCCATGGGCGATCGCCTCGGCATAGGCCATGCCGTAGCCCTCGAAGTGGGAGGCCAGCACGAACAGGTCCGCACCGGTGTAGAGCCCGGCAAGATGTTCCGGCGATACCGTGCCCAGGCTCGCGATCCTCTCTTCCAGTCCATGCCGCGTGATCAGGGCATCGAGACACTCGACCGTGGCTGGATCACGTCCGCGATCGCCTGCGACGGTGAGGTGCCAGTCGAGATCGGTCATGGTCGACAGGGCTTCGACCAGAATGTCGAAGCCCTTGCGCGGAACGATGGCGCCGACCGAGAGCAGGCGAAGCCGGCCGCCGTCGCTGCCCGTCGCCTGCGGCACCGGGTCGGTGCCGGGGGGAATCACCTCGAGCCTTTCGCGAGGCACGTCGAACTGATCGACCAGCAACTCCGCGGTCGCCTCGCTGGTGGCGATGACCCTGTGCGCGGCGGCGAGCGCGGTACGCTCGCTTTCGCGCAGCCGCGCGGCCACGTCCGGCGTCAGGCCGGTCTCGCAGGCCAGCGGATGATGTACCAGGGCCACCACCGGCCGAGTCGCCCGCAGCGCCGCCGCAGCCTTGGGCAGCACGCCGAACGCCAATCCGTCGATCATGATGGGCCGGCCCTCAGGCGTGAGCATGAGCTGGCGGGACGCTGCAGCCACCTGTTCGTCAGTCGGCAGGGGAAAGCCGTCGCCCAGCCCTACGACGTCGACGTGCCATCCCCCATGCCGCAACTCGAAGAGGATGCGGCGGTCGTAGCCGTAGCCCCCTGTCCGCGTCTCGAGGTCGCCGGGTATCGCGAAGGCTACGCGCTTGGCCACAACGGCGCCTCGTACCAGGCCCGCGCCACGTGCGATTCGGAGATGGTGACGCGGATCGCCTTCAGCTGGCGGCCGTCGCGTCCGAGCCTGCCGTCGCGGGCCGCCTCGGCGAGCCGGTCGTGGATGTGCCTGGTCAGGAACTCGGTCGTGGTGTTCTTCCCGGCGAACTCGGGAATTGCGTCCAGGTTCTTGTAGGTCAGGGGGCCCAGCACCGATTTCAGGACCTCGTGGGCGCGACCGATGTCGATCACGATGCCATTCTCATCGAGCGTCTCGGCAAGGAAGGCGGCATCGACCACGAAGGTCGCGCCATGCAGGGCCTGAGCCGGCCCGAACACCGCTCCCTTGAAGGAATGGGCGATCATGATGTGGTCGCGGACTTCGACGCAGTGCACGGGGCGCTTCTCCAATCATGAGTCCTCCCCAGCGTCGCTGGGGAGGTGCCCCGTCTTACGGGGCGGAGGGGTCATGAGGCAATGGGACTGGGGTTCTTGACCCCTCCGTCGCGTATGACGCGACACCTCCCCAGCGGAGCTGGGGAGGAAGGCTGAGACATTCTTCGCGTAGAGGCGCAAGAACCACAGACTCTCACGAATAGTCGATCCGCTGGCACAGGATGCCGCTCGCCGGAGCAAAGATGCCCGGCAGTCGGGCCGGCAGGTCCTCGAACGCCACCGGCGCCTCGAGCAGGACGTCGAGCCGATCGTCGGCGAGCAGGCCGAGCGCCTTCTCCAGACGGCGGCGGTAGGTCCACTCCTGGCGATGCGATGGCGCCACCATGCCGACCTGGCTCGCCACCAGCCGCAGCCGGCGGCTGTGGAAGGCGCCGCCGAGCGGCACCGGGACGAGGGTGTTGCCGTACCAGCTGAGCTCGAGAATGGTTGCCTCGTCCGCCGCCAGGCCGAGCGCCGTCGCAAGGCCCGCGCCCGTTGCGCTGGCATGAACGACCAGCGCGCAGTCCAACGGCGCCTGTGCCGGCGGCGCGAACGCGAGGCCGAGGGCAGAAGCAACGCGCCCCCGCCCGGGATCGATATCGACGAGGGTCACGCTCGCAGCCGAGAACTGTCGCAGCAGGAAACCCGTCAGCGCGCCGACCACGCCGGCGCCGACCACGGCCACGCTTTCAAACGGGCCTGGGCCGGCATCCCAGACGGCGTTCAGTGTCGTCTCCATGTTGGCACCCAGGACGGCCCGGCTCGCCGGGACGTTCGCCGGCACGGGAACGGCCGCGGCCTCGGGCACGTCGAACAGGGTCTGGTGCGGATGCAGCGTGAAGACCGTCCGCCCGCGCAGCTCGGCCGGCCCGTGCTCGACCACGCCGACGGTCGAATAGCCGTACTTCACCGGGAAAGGAAAACTCCCGGCCATGAAGGGCGCGCGCATGCGCTGGAACTCGGAGGGCGGAACGCGCCCGCTGGCGACGAGGGATTCGGTGCCGCGACTGATTGCGCCATGCAGAGCGCGGACCCGCACCGTGCCGGGCTTCCGTTGGCCCAGCGGCTCGTCGCGGAGCTCGGCCCGGCCGGCTTCGACGTACCAGAGCGCTCGGCCTGGTTCTTCCTCGCCCGTGGCGTCCCTCCTGTGGCTCAAGGCGATGTGATACCAAACGCCATGCTTCAAGCTATCATAGGTCTTCTCGGGAGATCATCAGCTTGACGCATACGCTCGACGAGCAGGCCGACCTGGCGAGCGCGCAATCCCCTGTCGACCAGACCGTGCTCGTGCGCCGGCTCGTCTTCGCGGCCCTGGCGACGGCATCCATTGGCGCGCTTCTCGTCCTGGCCGGCTTCGCCTTGTCGGCCGGAGGTTTTGGTCTGGTCGATCTCGTCCTGCTGCTGCTGTTCGCCATGACCACGCCGTGGCTCGTCATCGGCTTCTGGAACGCCGCAATCGGCTTCGTCATCATGCGGTTCGCCCGCGATCCCAGCACCTATGTCGTGCCGCAGGCCGGCCGCGCGATTCCCCCAACGGCGATCGTCGCGTCAACCGCGATCCTGATGTGCGTGCGCAACGAGCCGCCCGACCGCACGGTGCGCAACCTCGGCGCCATGATGGCCGACATCGAGGCCGCCGGATGCGCCGAGCGCTTCCATGTCTATGTCCTGAGCGACACCAGCATGCCGGACATCGCATCCGCCGAGGCGGCGGCGTTCGGCGATCTGGCGCGCCAATGGGCCGGCCGCCTTCCGCTCACCTATCGGCGGCGCGAAGCCAACACGGGTTACAAGGCCGGCAACATCCGCGACTTTCTCGAGCGATGGGGCGACGACCACGACCTCATGGTGACGCTCGACGCCGACAGCTACATGACCGCGGCGGCCATCCTGCGCATGGTGGGAATCGTCCAGGCCAATCCGACGCTCGGCATCCTGCAGGGGCTGGTTGTCGGCCTGCCGTCGACCAGCGCCTTTGCCCGCATCTTCCAGTTCGGGATGCGTCTCGGCATGCGCTCCTGGACGATCGGCAGCGCGTGGTGGCAGGCCGACTGTGGCCCGTACTGGGGGCACAACGCGGTGATCCGCATTGCGCCGTTCTGGCAGCACTGCGCCATCCCGGTGCTGCCCGGAACGGGCATCCTGCGCGGCCATGTCCTCAGCCACGACCAGATCGAGGCCGCCCTGATGCGGCGCGCCGGCTACGACGTGCGCGTGCTGGCCGAGGAGGATCTGGGTTGGGAGGAAAACCCGCCGACCCTGATCGAGTTCATCCGCCGCGATCAGCGCTGGTGCCAGGGAACGCTGCAGTACGTCTTCTTTGTCGGCACGCCGGGCCTGCCGATCGCGAGCCGCTTCCAGCTCCTCTTCGCCATGCTGATGTTCACGGGCTCGCCGGCCTGGATCGGCCTCCTGCTGGTGTCGACCGCGGCGCTGGCGGCGGCGCCGTCGCCGGCTGCCTTCATCGACCCCGATTATGGCGCGGCGCTGCTGGCCGTGATCCTCGTGATGTGGTTCGCACCGAAGATCGCGACGGTCGTCGACGTGCTGAGCCGGTCGGGCCTGCGCCGCCGGTTCGGCGGCACGTTCCGATTCCTGGCCAGCGTCACGGTGGAGACGACATTCTTCCTGTTGCTCTCGCCCATCATGTGGGTCGGGCACACGTTGCTGCTCGCCGGTCTGCCGTTCGGCCGTGCCATCGGCTGGATCGGCCAGATGCGCGACGGCCACTCGATCGCTTGGTCGACGGCCCTGCGGCAGCTCTGGCCGCAGACCCTGCTCGGCGCGGCCTGCCTTGCCGTGCTGGCGGTGACCCAGCCGGCCGCTCTGCCCTATGTCATCATCCTGCTGGCGGGCGGGCTGGTGCTGTCGGTCCCGATCTGCGTCGTCACCGCGCGTCCCTCGCTGGGGCTTGCGCTGGCGCGCCTCGGCATCGGCCGCCTGCCCGAGGAAACGGGCCCGCCGGCAGGGCTGACGCATTTGCAGCTGCCGGCCTTGAAGGCGGTCCAGTCGACCGCAAACGACTGAGCCATGCTGCCGAACCTCCGAGCCGCGCGCGGCGTGCTGCGATCCTTGCGGATCTATCATGGCGATCCGGCCCGGCATCGCGCCATGGCGGCGCTGTACGGGCAGTTCATCAGGTCGGGCGACCTGGTGTTCGATATCGGCGCCCATGTCGGCGACCGTATCCGCACCTTTCGCCGCCTCGGCGCCCGCGTCGTTGCCGTCGAGCCGCAGCCGGTGTTGCATCGCACGCTGCGGACGCTGTTCGGCCGCGACGAGGCCATCACGCTGGTTCCGTCCGCGGTCGGCCGGACGGCGGGCACGGCGACGATGATGATCAACGTCGACAATCCCACGATCTCCACGCTGTCGACGGACTTCATCGCCGCCAGCCGTGGCGCCGCGGGCTGGGAAGGCCAAGCCTGGCCGCAATCGCTCAAGGTTCCAGTCACCACGCTCGATACCCTGATCGGCGAGCATGGCGTGCCGTCCTTCATCAAGCTCGATATCGAGGGGTTCGAGGCCGAAGCGCTCGCCGGCCTGTCGCACCGCGTCGCGGCGCTGTCGTTCGAGTTCACGACCATCCAGCGCGCCGTCGGATTGGCCGCCGTCGAGCGCTGCACGGCTCTCGGCTACGCGCGCTTCGCGGCGGCTCTCGGCGAAAGCCAGGAGCTCGATGCGTGGCGCAGCGCCGCCGAGATCGCGGACTGGCTCACGATTCTGCCGCATGCGGCAAATTCCGGGGACATCTATGCGCGGAGCGAGTAGGGCGACCATCACCGCTCTGTTGGCGGCGAGCTTGGCGTTGGCCATGGTCGCTCGCGCGTCCGCCCAGACCGAGCAGCCCGTCGAGATCATCAACGACAGCACGCCGACGCGCTGCGCCGAGGAAGACAACGTCTACCTCAAGCTTCAGGCCGAGCAGGTGCGCCGCTTTCGCATCGAGGCGCGGCATCCCGCCTATGTCGGCACCATCGTCGCCGATCGCTGGGCGCCCGATTTCACCAACTGCACGATGGCGGGCGGTGCTGACTACAAGTTCGAGCGCCGCCGCCAGACGCTGTACGAGACCGAAGACTGGCAACTCGTCGGCCTGACATTCCCGAACTTCTGGCGTCCGAACAGCGTCCCGGTGCGCGTCGGACAACGAACCGAGTCAGGCTTCCATCTCCTGCAGCTCTGGACCCGCTTCCAGGAGCGCGCCGAGGAGGTCCTGGTGCTGTATCCCGCCGACGGCTACTGGCGGGC
>NZ_JBGAKA010000033.1:0-88872 GCF_044224635.1 Reyranella sp.
GCTCGGGATGACAGAATTGATGTCATCCCGAGCGCAGCGCGGGATCTTTGCTCATGTTTCTTGCTGGTGGCGCGGTCCCAGCGCATGAACTGCCAGGCGCTCGCCGCGCGGCGCGGAATGGTCGCGCCTCGGGCACCTGACAGGGCCGATTCACACGCTATGGTCCGGCCAAACGACCAGGGCGATCCTCGGGGTCGCGTCAATTGAAGGGAAGACCACCATGAGCAAGATGAACCGCCGTACGGTCTTGGCGACGAGCGCCGCCGCCGCGCTGGCGCCGCAGGCGCTGCGCGCCCAGGCGTGGCCGGCCAAGCCGATCCGCTGGGTGGTGCCTTACACTGCCGGCGGCCTCACCGATTCGGTGACCCGGCTCACGCTGGAAAAGGTGAATGTCGGGCAGACCTTCGTGGTCGACAACAAACCCGGCGCAAATTCGCTGATCGGGGCGGAGATCGTCGCCAACGCCGCGCCCGATGGCTACACTTTCCTGACGGTGATCGCGGCCCACGCCGCCAACAAGACGCTCTATGCCGGCAAGCTCAAGTTCGATCCGGTGACGAGCTTCGCGCCGGTATCCCTGGTCGGCATCGCGCCGATCATGATCCTGGTGAGCAACGACCTGCCGGTGAAGACCGTCGGCGAGCTGATCGCCTACGCCAAGCAGAATCCGGGCAAGATCTCGTTCGGCTCGTCCGGCGTCGGCGCGGCCGCCCATCTCACCAGCGAGCTGATCATGCAGGTGACCGGCACGAAGATGGTGCACGTCCCCTACAAGGGCACGGCGCCGGCGCTGGCCGACCTCATGTCGGGCAACATCCAGATGCTGCTGGACGTGCCGATCGGCACCATGAGTCAGGTCAAGGCCGGCAAGGTGCGAGCGCTGGCCATGATGTCGAAGGAGCGCGTGCCGGGTGCCGAGGACATCCCGACCATCGTCGAATCGGGCGGCCCGCTGATCGAATCCTCGAGCTGGGTGATGTTCATGGCTCCGGCAGGAACACCGAAGGAAATCGTCGACCGCCTGGGCGGCGAGGTCGGCAAGGCGATGAAGGACGAGGCCCTGCGCAAGCGCTTGGCGGAGCAGGCCGTGATCCCGGTCGGCGCCACGCCGGCCGAGACGATGAAGTTCCTCCAGTCCGAGGTCGAGAAGTGGGAGAAGGTGATCAACGCCGCCGGCGTGAAGATCGACTCTTAGGAACGTCGACTCTCATCGCCGGGACCGCGCCACTTCAAGCGCAGCAGATTTTGCCTGGAGTGCGCTCGAGCTCTCCTGGACCGCAGGCGTCCCGCCCGCTCGTGATTCTTGACCATGAGCGGGCGCGACGCCCGCGGTCCGGAAGGCAATGATCCCTTCGCCATAAGACGGCGACGCCTCTCCAAGCCAGGATTGATTATAGCCGCGATGCAAACCCGCTTTCACAAGAAACTAGCTAGTCGACCAGCCAGTTAATATCCTTCGCCTGCTGGTACGGCAGCAATGCCCGACTGAAAGCGCGGGCACGCAGGGAGGAAGTGCATGGTCGGGATCAACCTCAGGCGCCGTCGACTGCTGGCAACGGCCGGCGGTGGCGCAATGACAGCTCTTGCGCCAATGGGCGCGTCCCGCGCCCAGGCCGACTACCCGGTGCGGCCGGTTCGCATCATCGTTCCGTTTCCGGCCGGCGGCGCGACCGACATCCTGGGCCGCCTGGTCGGGCAGAAGCTCACCGAGGCGCTCGGCCAGCAGTTCATCGTCGAGAACAAGCCGGGGGCCGGCGGCAATATCGGTGCCGCGCTGGCCGCCCAGTCGGCGCCGGACGGCTACACCTTGTTCATGGGTTCGCCGGGCACGCACGCGGTCAATGCCCACCTCTACGACAAGCCCGGCTACGACGGCATCAAGGACTTCGCCCCCATCTCGCTGATCGTCAAGGCGCCCAACCTTCTGGTGGTCCATGCGAGCTTCCCGGCTGGCACGCTGGTCGAGTTCATCGACTACGCGCGCAAGAATCCCGGGCTGACCTACGGCCACACCAGCAACGGAGGCACCAAGCATCTCGCTGGCGAGTTGCTTCGGCTGAAGGCGGGCATCGACATCGTCCCCGTCGCCTACAAGGGCAGCGCGCCGATGATGGCCGATCTGATCGGGGGGCATCTGAAAGTGGCGTTCGACGATCTCATCACGTCCCTGCAGCACGTCACCAACAAGTCGATCCGCGCGCTGGCCATCACCGGCGAGAGTCGCTGGCCGAGCGTTCCCGACGTCCCGCGGGTATCCGAGCTCGGCGGCGTCTTCGCCGACTACGACGTGACGGCCTGGTACGGCCTCCTGGCGCCGGCGCGCACGCCGACCGCCATCATAGACAAGGTGAATGCGGTCGTTGCCGGGGCTCTGCAGGACAAGGCCCTGCGCGACGACCTCTATGCCAAAGGCGTCGAGCCCATCGGCTCGTCGCCGAAGCAGTTCCAGGAGTTCATCGCCGCCGAGTACCAGCGCTGGGGCGATGTGGTCCGGCGGGCCGGCATCAAGCTCAGCTAGGCGACCGGATGAAAAGCCCGTCCCCGAACCAGCCAAGCACCGACAGGCCAAGCACCGACAGGCCAAGCACCGACAGGCCAAGCACCGACAGGCCAAGCGCCGACAGGGCCGACGAGGTTGCCGATACGCGCCAGCTGCTGGCGGAGGTCGAAGCGCGGCGCGCGTCGGTGATGGACGACGCCCGGCCGCGTGCCGTCGCCCGCCAGCGGGCGGACGGCAAGATGACGGCGCGCGAGCGCATCGCGACGCTCGCCGATCCGGGGTCGTGGCGCGAGTTCGGCGCCTTGGTCACGGCCGCAGCCGACACCGACGTGACGCGCGATCTCGAGGCGCCGGCCGACGGCATCGTCACCGGGCTCGCGACCATCGACGGGCGCCCGGTGGTGATCACCTCGCAGGATTTCACCGTCTATGGCGGCAGCAGCAGCGTCATCGGAAGCCTCAAGCTGGCGCGCGCCGTCGACAAGGCGATCGATGCCGGCCTGCCCCTGATCCGCCTGCTCGAAGGCGGCGGGCATCGCATCCAGGAAGGCCTCGACGCCCGTCACTTCGCCTCGGCCAAAGGCATCTTCAACGCCTTCACGCGGGCGTCGGGCTGGGTGCCCATTGTGGCCGCGATGCTGGGGCCATGCTTTGCCGGCCCGACCAATCACGCAGCTCTCGCCGACTATGTCGTGATGGTGCGCGGCATCGCCACTATGGGCATGGCCGGGCCCGCCCTGGTGAAGGCCGGCACCGGCGAGGAGATCGACAAGGAGGCGCTGGGCGGTGCGACGCTGCAGGTCGACGAGACCGGCGCCGCCGACCTCGCGGTCGACAGCGAGGCCGAGTGCTTTGCCGCGCTTCGCCGCTATCTCTCCTACCTGCCGTCGAACGCGCAGCAGGCACCGCCGGTCGTGACGTGCGGCGATCCGATCGACCGGCGCGACGAAGCGCTGCTCGATCTCGTGCCGGCCAACCTGCGCAAGCCCTACGACGTGCGCAAGGTGGTGGGCGTGCTGGCCGACGCCGGCAGGGTCCTGGAGATCAAGCCTGCTCATGCACGCAACATTGTCACGGCAATCGCGCGGATGGATGGACGGCCGGTCGGGTTCATCGCCAACAACCCGCTGTTCGCCGCCGGCATGATGGACGGCAATGCCTGCGACAAGGCTGCGCACTTTATCGCGGTGTGCGACGCCTTCGGCCTCCCGCTGATCTATCTCATCGACGTGCCGGGATTTGCCATCGGCTCCGGTGCGGAGCGCAGCCGCATGCCGCGACGCAGCGCCAAGCTGATCCACGAGCTCGGAAACGCATCGGTGCCACGCCTCTCGGTGGTGCTGCGCAAAGGCTATGGCTTGGCCTACGTCGCGATGTGCGGCGGCCGCGGTTTCGGCGCCGATGCCTGCTTTGCCTGGCCGACGGCGCAGATCTGCGCCATGTCGGTCGAAGGCGCGGTCGACATCGCCTACCGCAAGGAGATCCAGGCTGCCGCCGATCCCGCAGCGCGGCGGGCCGAGCTGATCGAGGATTTCAAGGATCGGCTGGGCGCATTGCGGGCCGCCGAGCATTTCGGCATCGACGACATCATCGATCCGCGCGATACGCGGCGCCTGATCATCGAGACCCTGCGGGTGACGCCGCCGCGGCGCCGTCTCGACCTGCCGCCGAAGTTCCGCTCCATCGCACCGATCTAGACGGGACCCCGCGCATGGAAGGTCCGGCATGACGCCACCTGGAAAGCAGCTCATGCGGGCGATCGTGTGCCGCGCGTGGGCCGACTACGCGTCGCTGCCGCTCGAGGCGGTACCGCGCCCGGCGATGCGGCCGCGCGGCGTGCGCATCGCGATCCGCGCCGCCGGCGTCAGCTTCGCCACCACGCTGATCACGTCAGGTCAGCATCAGACCAAGCCGCCGCTGCCCTTCACGCCCGGCACCGAGGTCGCGGGTGTGGTGACGGAATGCGCGCCCGGCGTGACGCGCGTGAGGCCGGGCGACCGGGTGTGCGCCGCGCCGGAATGGGGCGGCCATGCCGAGGAGGTCGTCGCCCTCGAGCACAACGTGTTCCCCATCCCAATCGAGCTGCCGTTCGCCGGCGCGGTCCAGTTTCCGCTGTCCTACGGCACGGCCTACGGCGCCCTGGCCTGGCGCGCCGATCTCGCGGCCGGAGAGACCCTGCTCGTTTTCGGCGCCGGCGGTGCGGTGGGCCTGGCGGCAGTCGAGGTCGGCAAGGCGCTCGGTGCGCGGGTGATCGCCTGCGTCGGATCGGCCGAGAAGGCCGCGGTCGCGCGTGCGCATGGTGCCGACCAGGCGCTCGTCGGGCCTCCCGAGACGTTGCGCGACGAAATCCGCCAGATCGCCGGGACACGCGGCGTCGATGTGGTGTTCGACCCGGTTGGCGGCGCCGCCTTCGAGGTCGGCATGCGGGTGGCGGCCGCGCACGCTCGCCTCGTTGTCATCGGCTTCGCGTCGGGGACGCGCCCCATGGTGCCGGCCAACATCCTGCTGGTGAAGAATATCGACGTGATCGGCTTCTATTTCGGGCGCTATATCTGGGACGGAATCGTGCCGCGCCTGCCGTGGGACGATCGGGTGGCCGCGACCTTCACGCAGCTCTTTCAATGGTACGAAGCGGGGCTGTTGAAGCCGACGGCCTCTTTGCGCTTCCCCCTCGAGCAGTATCGCGAGGCCATGGCGAGCGTCGTGGCGCGGCGCGGGATCGGCAAGGTGGTGCTCGAAATGACTGCCAATTCCTCGTCGCCGGCGATGGACGGGTGAGCCGCGCACGCGGTTGCAGCCCCTGGGACCTTCGGCTAGAGCAGGGCTCCAATCGCCGCCCAATGGAATCATGGCGCAGAAGAAGATCGCCACCGCGCGCGAGGCGCCGCGCAAACAGCGCAGAAAGAACGAAGATCGCCGGCGAGACTCCGACAAGCGCCTGCTCGATGCGGGACTTCGCCTGGTGGCGCAGAAGGGCGCGGTCGGGGCGACGCTGGCCGACATCGGCGTCGCTGCCGGCTTCAGCCGCAGCCTGCCGCTCGAGCGCTTCGGGTCCAAGCTGCAGTTCCTGGTGGCGCTGGTCGATCGCACGGAGCAGTGGTTCAACCAATGGGCTTTCGCCGACCTCCAGGGCAAGGAAGGGCTGGAAGGGCTGACGGCCCGGATCGAGGCCCATCTCGGCTCCGCGATGGCGAGCTGGGATGCCACCAGTGCGCTGTTCCTGCTCTACTTCGAATCGCTCACCGTGGTCCCCGAGCTGCGCCCGCGGGTCGCCGCGGTCGGACACGCTTATCGCTCCGCCCTGGAAAGCCTCATCCGGCAGGGACAGGCGCGTGGCGAAATTCGGCGCGATGTCGATCCCGTCGTCGAGGCTACGGTGCTGTTCGGTGCGATTCGCGGCGCCATTGCGCAGTGGCTGTTCGAACCCAGGACCATCGACCTCGGCCGCGTTGCCGCAGCGCTGGTCGATGATGCGCGGCGCTCGCTTGCTGCGGAGCCTGCGCGAGCGAGAGCCGCCAAAGGGTCGAAGGTGGCCACCAAGCGAAAGCCGAAACCCTGAGACGGCGCATCGTGCAACACGGCCCGCGTTCGTCGCACGGCAGCCGTGCGCTGGTGCATCGGTCGCAAGATCACAGCGGGTGCAATGCCGGATAGGCTTCCTCCAGCCACGCCAATCGAGAGCGTGCAAAGGGTAGGAAGACGATGAGAAGACGAGGATTGATGAAGGCCGCCGGCCTCGGCACGGTGGCGGTCGCGGCGCAGACCGTCGCAGCGCCGGCCATTGCGCAGGATATGCCGGAGGTGCGCTGGCGCATGACGTCCAGCTTTCCCAAGAATCTGGATATCGCCACGACGGTGAGCGACGATTTCGTGAAGCGCGTCGGCGAGCTCACCAACAACAAGTTCCAGATCAAGTGGTTTGCGCCGGGCGAGATCGTGCCGGCGCTGCAGGTGATCGACGCGGTGCAGAACGGCACGGTCGAGGCCGGCATCAGCGCCGCCTACTATTACGTCGGCAAGGATCCGACCTTCTCGTTTGCGACGACGCTGCCGTTCGGCATGAACACGCGCCAGCACAATGCCTGGATGATCTGCGGCGGCGGGCTCGAGCTGGTGAACGACTTCCTGCGCGACTACAACACGATCTATGTGCCGGGCCTGCACACCGGGGCGCAGATGGGTGGCTGGTTCCGCAAGGAGATCAAGTCGCTCGACGACATCAAGGGCCTGAAGTTCCGCATCGCCGGCTTTGCCGGCCAGGTGCTGGCCAAGCTGGGCGTGGTGCCTCAGCAGATCGCCGGCGGCGACATCTATCCGGCGCTGGAGAAAGGCACCATCGACGCCGCCGAATGGGTTGGTCCCTACGACGATGAGAAGCTGGGCTTCGTCAAGGTTGCCAAGTACTACTACTATCCGGGCTGGTGGGAGGGCTGCACGCAGAGCGGCTTCTTCCTGAGCCTGAAGGAATGGGAGAAGCTGCCGCCCGCCTACCGTACCGCCGTCAAGGCGGTGGCCAGCGAGACCATGGACTGGTCGCTCGCCAAGTACGATTCGGGCAGCCCGGGGGCGCTGCGCCGCCTGGTCGCCGCTGGCGCCGAGCTGCGGCCCTTCCCGCGCGACATCATGATCGCTGCCTACGATATCGCCTTCGATCTCTACGAGGAGATGGCGGCCAAGAATCCCAAGTTCAAGAAGATTTACGAGTCGTGGAAGCCGTTCCGCGACGAGCAGTATCTGTGGTTCCGGGTCGCCGAGAACACCTTCGACAATTTCGTGTTCGCCCAGCAGGCGGCCAAGAAGCGCTGACCGTGAAAGGCGCCGACACCGGTTACGCCTCTGGCGCCGGTGTCGGATGCGGCGATGAAACGGCGGCGGCCGTGGCGTGTCGACTAGGCCCTGGCGCGCTTCGCTTCGGCGTTTGTCAGCGAGGGCCGGGCTTGGGCACACTGGTGCGGTTCTTCAATCGATTCTCCTGCACCGCATCCGACCGCGAGGTTCCGTGACCACCGAGCTCAACGTCTTCAGCACCATCGCCGTTCAGCCTGCCGTCGAATCCCTGGCGCCGTCGTTCGAGACGGCGCACGATTGCCGTCTCGTCGTCACCTGGAACACCGCGCCCGCGCTGGTGAAGCGCCTGCAGGCCGGCGAGATGGCCGACCTGCTCATCCTCAATCGCGCCGGCATGGACA
The DNA here is from genome assembly GCF_044224635.1 of Reyranella sp. Lineage (GTDB taxonomy): Bacteria > Pseudomonadota > Alphaproteobacteria > Reyranellales > Reyranellaceae > Reyranella. The sequence goes on from NZ_JBGAKA010000033.1 coordinate 7,690, forward strand.
CGATGATCAGCGACGGCCGCGTTGCGCCCGGCACCGACGTGACCCTGGCGAGCTCGGCCACGGCCATCGCCATCAGGGCAGGGGCGCCGCGTCCCGACATTTCGACGCCTGACGCCCTCGTGCGGACACTGCGCGCGGCGCGCGCCATCTCCTACACCGATCCGGCTGCCGGCGGCGCCAGCGGGATCTATTTCGCCAAGCTGCTCGACCGGCTGGGCATCGCCGCCGAGATCAATGCCAAGACGAAATTTCCGCCGCCCGCCGGACTTTCGGGCCAATTCCTCGTGAGCGGCGAGGCCGAGCTCGCCGTCCAGCAGAAGCCCGAGCTGCTGCAGGTGCCCGGCATCGAGATCCTGGGGCCGCTCCCCGGCGAGCTGCACATGGTGACGACGTTCGTTGCCGGCGTCGAGACCGCGAGCGCGAAGGCCGCGATGGCGAGGGCATTGATTGACTTTCTTTGTACGCCCCCAGCCGCGGAGGTCTTTCGCGCAAAAGGCCTCGATCCGGCTTGAAGCGGCTGCGGCAGGTTGCGGGCCCTCCGCAATGGGTTTCGACAGCACATGAGGTGAAGCAAGCTCGGGTTGAAGAGGCCAGCACGCGCCCATAGGCTCCGCTCAGACCCGGAGGATGCGTCATGTCTCGATTCTCGAAGACCCTTTTCGTGATCGTGTCGTTGATGGCGGTCGCCTGGTTGCGACCAATGCCGGCGACGGCGCAGCCGTTCCCCACAAGGGAGTGGCAGGTCTCCTCGCCCGAGGAGCAGGGCATGGGCTCGGAGACGCTGACGCGCCTGGTCGAGTTCGGCGGCTTCAACAACATGGATTCGCTGCTGATCGCCCGCCGCGGCAAGATCGTGGTGGAGGCGACCTACGCGCCGTTCCGCGACGGGCTGAAACATCGCATCAACTCGTCGACCAAGGCGGTCACGAGCACGCTGATCGCGATTGCGTTGAAGGAGGGCGTGCTCGACAGCGTCGACCGGCGGGTTATCGAGTTCTTTCCCGACCGCACGATCGCCAATCTCGACGACCGCAAAAAAGCGATCACGATCCGCCATCTGCTCGACATGACGTCGGGGCTCGGCTGGGACGAAGGCGTGAACGGCGGAGTGGCCTCGTTCCTCGCCATGGAGCGCAGCCCGGACTGGGTGCAGTACATCCTCGATCGTCCGATGGCGACGGATCCCGGATCGGTCTTCTACTACAACAGCGGCAACAGCCAACTCCTGTCGGCGATCCTGACCAAACTGACCGGCAAGAGCGCGTTCGACTACGCCAAGGAGAAGCTGTTCGGTCCGCTCGGCATCGACGACGTCTCATGGCGGCACGACCCGCAGGGCGTCTCGGCTGGCGGCGCCGGCCTCTACATGCTGCCGCGCGACATGGCGAAGTTCGGCTATCTCTATCTGCGCAATGGCGCCTGGGAGGGCAGGCAGATCGTGCCGACCGCGTGGATCGACGGCGTGCGCGGCGCGTCGGTCGACATGCGCGAGAGCTGGTCGAAGAATCTGCGCTACGGCAGCCAGTTCTGGGTCATCCCGGGCCGCGATACCTTCATGTCGGTCGGCTACGACCGCCAGCTCGTCGTCGTGATGCCCAAGCTCGACATCGTCGTGGCGACGACCGGCTCGGCGCGTTTCCTGCCGCTCGGCGGGACACCATCGCGACCGCGCTACGGCCTGGAGACGCTGGTCGGCCACGTCGCGGCGGCCGTGAAGGCGGAAGGCCCCGTCGCGGCCGATCCGGCGGGAATGGCCGCGTTGGCCAAGAGCCTCGCCGACGCTACGCGCGAGACGCCGGCGCCAGTCGGCAGCCCGCCGCCGGCCCTGGCCAGGACAATCTCCGGCAAGGTCTGGCGCTTTCCCGACAACCCGATGAACATCAAGTCGGTCACCTACACCCTCGACGGCCCGGATCCGTCCTACAGCTACGATCTGCGGCGCCCGCCGCCCGGCGTCACGGCGACGCGTTTCGGCGGCCCGATCGGCTTCGATGGCCACTACCGCGTCGGCGGGCGCATGCTCCATGGCCCCAGCGCCAGCCGCGGCGCCTGGCAGGACGACGGCAAGACGCTGGTCATCGAGACCCAGACTCTGGGCAACGACGACGTCGTCCGGGCGACCCACGTCTTCACCGAGCGCACGGTCGACCTCACCTTCGAGACCGCCACCGGCTTCGAGGCGCGGCTGCGCGGCGAGGCGGAGGAGTGAGTCATGCACTTCCCCAGCTTCGCTGGGGAGGTGTCGTCGTCTTGCGCCGACGGAGGGGTCAGGACTCACGTGAGGGGCCTACGACCCCTCCGGCCGCGACTACGCGGACACCTCCCCAGCGAAGCTGGGAGGAGAAAGACCGCGCGGCCCTACTGGAACTCGTACTCTGCGATCAGCCACGGCTCGTTCTTGGCGGCGGCGATCCACTCCTTCATCGCCGGATGGCCGAGCACCGCGTTGCAGTAGGCATCGGTGTCGGAATCGACTGGCACGGCGTAGGTGCGCAGCCGGGTCACGACCGGCGCGAACATGGCGTCGACCGCCGAGAAGCTGCCCAGCAGGAAGCCGTCGTCCTTGGTTCCGCCGGAGAAGCGCTTGCGGCAGTCGCGCCAGGCCGAGGTGATGCGCTGGATGTCGCTGCGCACGCCGGGCGTCATGCCGCGCCCGGGATAGGACGAGCGGATGTTCATCGGCATGTTGGCCCGCAGGTCGGTGAAGCCGGCGTGCATCTCGGTCGACAGCGAGCGGGCATGCGCGCGTGCCGCGGCCGATGACGGCCACAGGTGCGACTCGGGCTTGAGGTCGTTCAGGTACTCGGCGATCGCCAACGACTCCCAGACGGCGAGGCCACGATGGATCAGCACCGGCACGCGCCCCGAGGGCGAATATTTTCGGATCGCCGCCTGCGTGGTCGGCAGGTCGAGCGGGATCACCACTTCCTCGAACTCGATGCCGGCGATCTTGGCCATCAGCCAGCCGCGCAGCGACCACGAAGAATAGTTCTTGTTGCCGATCACCAGGGTGAAGTCGGCCATATGCCCTCCTTGCCAGCGCCATACTTTGGCCGGCAATGTTGCCCGTTGCACTACAGTTTCGTGAGCATGTCCATGTCGTTGCCGTTCGTCGACCGCTCTTCTTCGTCGCTGCCCGTGCAGCTTGTCGCCCAGCCGCGCTGGCGCACCTGGCTCAAGGAACAGAGTGCGGCGCGCCGCGGTTGGGTCGAATCGTCCGGCGTTGCGGGAAATGCCGGTGATCTCGCGCTGCTGCCCGGCCGCGACGGCAAGGCGGCCGGTGCAGTCCTTGTGCTACCAGCCCAGCCGACCCTGTGGGATTTCGGCGCGCTGGCAACGAAATTGCCGCCCGGTACCTGGCGGCTGGCGTCCGATACCGCACCGGTGTCGCCGACCGACGCCGCCATCGCCATCGGCCTCGGCACCTGGCGGTTCGAGCGCTACCGCGCGAAGAAGGCCAAGGCCGGCGCCAGGCTCCTATGGCCCGAAGGCGCCGACAAGGCGCGCGCCAAGGCGATCATCGAGGCGATCACGATGGCGCGCGACCTGATCACCACACCGTCCTCCGACATGGGGCCGGCCGAGCTGGCCGGCGCCGCAGAGGAGCTCGCCAAGGCGCACAAGGCCGCGCTCAAGGTGATCGTCGGCGACGATCTCGTGAAGCAGAACTACCCGATGGTGCATGCGGTCGGCCGCGCCAGCAGCCGCGCGCCGCGCCTGATCGATCTGACCTGGGGCAACGAGGACGATCCCAAGGTGACCCTGGTCGGCAAGGGCGTGTGCTTCGACACCGGCGGCCTCGACCTCAAGCCGGCGTCGGGCATGCTGAACATGAAGAAGGACATGGGCGGTGCGGCGACCGTGCTGGCCGTCGCCGCGATGGTGATGGCAACCGGCCTGCCGGTGCGCCTGCGCGTGCTGGTGCCGGCGGTCGAGAACAGCGTCTCGGGCAACGCCTTCCGGCCGCTCGACGTCGTGCCGACGCGCAAGGGCATCACGGTCGAGATCGGCAACACCGACGCCGAGGGCCGCCTGATCCTGTGATGATGGTCGACTGCGCCACCTTGACCGGCGCGGCACGCGTGGCGCTGGGCACCGATCTGCCGGCGCTGTTCTGCAACGACGACACCCTGGCCGACGATCTGATCGCCGCCGGCCGCGCGGCGGCCGACCCGATGTGGCGCATGCCGCTGTTCAAGGGCTATCGCCGCCTGCTCGACAGCAAGGTGGCCGACATCAACAACGCCCCCGGCGTCGCCTTCGGTGGCGCCATCACTGCCGCGCTCTACCTGCAGGAGTTCGTCCCCGACGACGTGCCGTGGGCGCATTTCGACATGATGGCGTGGAACAACACCGCCAAGCCCGGCCGCCCGGAAGGCGGCGAGGCACAGGTGGCGCGGGCGATCTTCGCGGCGATCGAGAAGCGGATCGTCGGGTAGCCTCTCTGCAGGCTACCGTGCCGTGCGGCCCGGGACGACGCGCGGCACGACGTGAATGTGGTTGTCGACGGCCCGGATGCCCGCCACCTGCTCGGCGGCGACCTGGAAGGCGCGGCGCAGCTGCTCGTCGGACACCACGCCCCAGAGATGCGCGACGCCATGCTGGACCACGACGTCGATCTGCCAGGCGGCGGCCCAGCCGTGCTGGCGGAATGTATCCTCGACGCGCTGGCCGAGCGCCTCGTCGGGAGGAGCGCTGGCGGGATTCGAAGCGGGCGACTGAGGATGCGACAGCAGTCCCTGAAGCAGGTCGATGCGGCTGACGATTCCCACGACCGCTCCCCGCTCGACGATGGGAAGGCGCTTGATTCGATGGTGCACCATCAGCTCGGCAACCTCGCCCAGCGTGGCATCGACATCGGCGGTGACGACCTTGCGCGTCATGATGTCGGCGACGTGCTGCGATCGCGAGCGGACGAAGGCGGCCGCCTCGGCGGCGTTCTCGGCGGCGCGGCGCAACAAGGGTATCGTAGAATCTCCGATGTCGATCCGACCAATCAAATCGGCTTCGCTCACGATCCCTTCCAGGTTACCGTTCTGGTCGACGACGAGAAGCGCGCTGACGCGCGCTGCGATCAGCCGTTCCGCTGCCTCGAAGATGGTCTTGTCGGCGGCGATCGTCAGCGCCCCCTTTGTCATCACGTCTCGCGCGCGCATGACAGGTTCCTCGGTGAAGACAGACCTGCAGGATAACGACTCTGCCGGGAAGACGCCTTGCGGAAGATCAAGGCTGGGGTGGCGTGAGCCGGGCCCCTTTCATGTCATCCTGAGCGCAGCGAAGGATCTCATCGCCAGGAGTCTCAAGGCACACCTATGGCAAACGACGATGAGGTCCTTCGCTGCGCTCAGGACGACAACAGGAAAGGTTCCTCGCTGCGCTCGGGATAACATCGCGGGTGTCGCGGCAAGCATGATGTCATCCCCAGCGCAGCGAGGGACCTTTCCTGTTGTTGATGAACAGCGCGGAACGGTGCAGCTTTCACTTCAAGGGCTCAGTACCCCGTCCTCGGATCCACCCGATTGATGAGCTCCCGCCCGCTGCGCAGGCGCTTGATGTTCTCGATGATGCCGGGTGACGCCGTTCGCGGGTTGGTCGCGCCGGCGATGTGCGGGGTGACGTGGACCTTGGGATGCGTCCAGTAGGGATGGTCGGCCGGCAGGGGCTCCTGGTTGAACACGTCGAGCGCGGCGCCGCTTAGCTGGCCCGAGGCGAGGGCCGCGAGCAGGGCATCGTCCTCGACGAGCGGGCCGCGCGCCATGTTGATGAAGTAGGCGCCCCTGGGCAGCGCGGCGAAGGCCTTGGCGTCGAGCAGACCCCTGGTGTTGCGAGTGAGCGGCAGCACGGCGACCAGGATGTCGCTGCGGGCCAGGAACTTCTGCAGTCCGTCGGCGCCGTGGAAGGTCTCGATGCCGTCGAGCGTCCTGGCCGTGCGGCTCCAGCCGGCCGTCGGGAATCCCAGCATCGCGAACTTCTTTGCCGTGTCCTGGCCGATCGTGCCCAGGCCCATGACGCCGACGCGGCGATGGAGGGTGTCGACGAAATCGAGCGGCTTCCATTCCTTCTTGCGCTGACTCTCGGCGTACTTGTCGATGTCGCGGTGATGGCGCAGCGCCCAGTAGATCGCGTACTCGCTCATCTGGCCGACCAGGCCGTCGTCCATGATGCGCACGATCGGCACGCCCTCGGGCAGCTGGTCGTCGGCCAGCAGGTGGTCGACGCCCATGCCGAGCGATACGATCAGCTTCAGGTTCCTGAACGAGGCGAGCAGGCCGCGCGGCGGCTTCCAGGCCAGCGCGATCTCGATGGCGGCCGTATCGCCCAGGGAGTCGAGGGTGCGGAAATCGATCGGGCCAAAGGCATCCGACAGGATCCGTTTCCAATGCAGCCCATCGGTGTCGCGGCTGATATAGGCGATCGCATTGGCCATGAAGGGGACTCCGCTCGGAATTCGTGAGGTTGTACGGGAAGGGGGGAGAAGATCCCTCGCGAAGCTCGGGATGGCAACATTACTGCGAGCATCCCCCTTCTTGTCGTCCTGAGCGTAGCGAAGGATCTCATCGCCAGAAGTTGCGGCCCCGCCGTGGCAGACGGCATGAGGTCCTTCACTTCGTTCAGGACGACAGAGAGTCGTCGCAGCCCTCACGTCGCGACGACGTTCCTGTCGGCGCCGATCGCTTCGAGGTTGAAGGCGGCGGCAATCAGGGCCTGGGTGTAGGGCGTCTGCGGCGTCTCGAAGATCTGCCGCGCCGGGCCGCGCTCCACCACCTTGCCGTGGCGCAGCACGATCACCTCGTCGGCGAGCGCGCGCACCACCTTGAGATCGTGGCTGATGAACAGGTAGGCGAGCTTGTGGCGGGTCTGCAGATCGCGCAGCAGGTCGACGATCTGCGCCTGCACGCTCATGTCGAGCGCCGAGGTCGGCTCGTCGAGCACGATGAAGCGCGGCTTCAGCACCAGGGCGCGGGCGATCGAGATGCGCTGCCGCTGGCCGCCGGAGAATTCGTGCGGATAACGCTCGCGCGTCGCCGGGTCGAGGCCGACCTCGTCGAGCGCCTGGTCGATCATGCGCGTGCGCTCGGCCTCGCTGCCGATGCGATGGACCTGCAGCCCCTCGCCGACGATCTCGCCCACCGACATGCGCGGGCTGAGCGAGCTGAACGGGTCCTGGAACACGATCTGCATCTGCTTGCGCATCGGCCGCAGCTCGCGCTGGGCGAGGCTCTGCAGGTTCTTGCCATCGAACACGATGCCGCCCTGGCTGCCCTCGAGCCTGAGCGCCGCCAGCCCGAGCGTGGTCTTGCCCGAGCCCGATTCGCCCACCAGGCCGATCGTGTGACCTTCCTTCAGCGACAGGCTGACGCCGTCGACGGCCTTCACGTGGCCGACCGTGCGGCGCAGCACGCCGCGCTTGATCGGGAAGTGGACCTTCAGGTCGTCGAGGCGCAGCAGCTCGGGCGCCGCCGGATCGCCCACCACCGGCCGCCCCTTGGGTTCTGCCGACAGGAGGTGCTGGGTGTAGGAATGCTGCGGGGCGTCGAACACCTGGGCGACCAGACCCTGCTCGACGATGCGGCCCTGGGTCATCACGCACACCCGGTCGGCCATCTTGCGCACGATTCCCAGGTCGTGGGTGATGAACAGCAGCGCCATGCCGTAGCGCGCCTGCAGGCTCTTCAGCAGCTTCAGGATCTGCGCCTGGATGGTGACGTCGAGCGCCGTCGTCGGCTCGTCGGCGATCAGCAGGTCGGGCTCGTTGGCGAGCGCCATGGCGATCATCACGCGCTGGCGCTGGCCACCAGAGAGCTGGTGCGGATAGGCGTCGAGCCGGTTGGCGGCGTCCGGAATGCCGACCTGCTCGAGGAGCTCGAGGGTGCGCTGGCGCGCCGCCTGGCGGTTGAGGCCCTTGTGCAGGATCAGCACCTCGTTGACCTGCCGCTCGATCGTGTGCAGCGGGTTGAGCGAGGTCATCGGCTCCTGGAAGATCATCGATACGCGATTGCCGCGCACGTCCAGGAGCTCGCGCGCCGGCGCGCCGACCAGCTCGCGGCCCTGGAAGCGGATGCTGCCGGTCGGATGGCTGGCCATCGGGTAGGGCAGCAGCTGCAGCACCGACAGCGCCGTCACCGACTTGCCCGAGCCGGATTCGCCGACCAGCGCCAACGTCTCGCCGCGGGCGATCTCGAACGAGACGTTGCGCACCGCGTGCACGGCCTTGTCGCCACGGCCGAAATTCACCGACAGGTCGCGCACCTCGAGCAGGGCCGATTCGCTCATGCCACCACCTTGCGCGGATCGAAGGCGTCGCGCACCGCCTCGCCGACGAACACCAGCAGGGTCATCATGAGCGCCAGCACGGCAAAGCCGGTGAAGGCGAGCCACGGCGCGGTCAGGTTGTTCTTGCCCTGCAGCAGCAATTCGCCGAGCGACGGCGAGCCCGGCGGCAGGCCGAAGCCCAGGAAGTCGAGGGCCGTCAAGGTGGTGACCGAACCGGCCAGGATGAAGGGCAGGTAGGTGAGGCTCGCGGTCATGGCGTTGGGGAGGATGTGCCGGAACATGATGCGGACGTCCAGCACGCCCATGGCGCGGGCTGCCCGCACATAGTCGAAATTGCGCCCGCGCAGGAACTCGGCGCGCACCAAGCCGACCAGGGTCATCCAGCCGAACAGCAGCATGATCCCCAGCAGCGACCAGAATCCGGGCTCGATGAAGCTCGCCATGATGATCAGCAGGTAAAGCACCGGCATGCTCGACCAGATCTCGAGGAAACGCTGGAACAGGAGGTCGGTCAGGCCGCCGAAATAGCCCTGGACGGCGCCGGCGATGATGCCGACTAGGGAGCCCAGCACGGTGAGCAGGAAGCCGAACAGCACCGAGATGCGGAAACTGTAGATCAGGCGGGCCAGTACGTCGCGCGCCTGGTCGTCGGTGCCGAGCGGGTTGCGCCAGGTCGGCGGCGAGGGGGCCGGCTGCCCGAGATCCTTGACCGCGGTATCGTAGCTGTAGGGCACCGCGGGCCACAGCATCCAGCCCTTGGCGTCGATCAGCTTCGTCACCTCGGGGTCCTTGTAATCGGCCTCGGTGGCGAATTCACCGCCGAATGTCGTCTCGGGATAGGACGCGAAGACCGGGTAATAGAAGGCGCCGTCGTAGCGCACCAGGATCGGCTTGTCGTTGGCGATCAGCTCGGCGAACAGGCTGACGACGAATAGGGCGGTGAAGATCACCAGCGACCAGGTCCCGCGCTGGTTGGCGAAGAACTTCTGGAAGCGGCGACGCGTGAGGGGCGACAGGCGCATCAGCCGCCTCGCGCCTCGAAGTCGATCCGCGGGTCGACCAGCGTGTACATCAGGTCGCCGATCAGCCCGACCAGCAGGCCGAGCAGGCCGAGCGTCCACAAGGTGCCGAACATCACCGGGTAGTCTCGGCCCAGCGCCGCCTCGAAGCCCAGCAGGCCCATGCCGTCGAGCGAGAAGATCACCTCGATCAGCAGCGAGCCGCTGAACAGCACGCCGATGAAGGCTGCGGGGAAACCGGCGATGACGATCAGCATGGCGTTGCGGAAGACGTGGCCGTACAGCACCCGCCATTCGACCAGCCCCTTGGCCCGCGCCGTCAGCACGTACTGCTTGCCGATCTCCTCGAGGAAGGAATTCTTGGTCAGCATGGTCAGGGTGGCGAAGCCGCCGATCACCATGGCGGTGATCGGCAGCACCATGTGCCAGGCGTAATCGGCGATCAGGGCACCCCACGACAGCGTGCGCCAGTCGTCGGAGACGATGCCGCGTAGCGGGAAGATCTTCCAGAAGCTGCCGCCGGCGAACAGCACCACCAGCAGGAGCGCGAACAGGAAGCCCGGGATGGCGTTGCCGATGATGACGATCGACGAGGAGGCGACATCGAAACGCGAGCCGTCGCGCACCGCCTTGGCGATGCCCAGCGGGATCGAGATCAGGTAGACCAGCAAGGTGGTCCACAAGCCGAGTGAGATCGACACCGGCATCTTGGAGAGGATCAGGTCGGTGACGCGGGCGTTGCGGAAGAAGCTCTCGCCGAGATCGAACATCAGGTAGCCGCGCATCATCTGCAGGAAGCGCTCGCCGATCGGCTTGTCGAAGCCGTACTGCTTGCGGATGCGCTCGATCAGCTCGGGCGGCAGGCCGCGGCCGCCGCGCGACATGTTGGACTGGTCGGTGCCGGGCGTGGCTTGCGGGGTGGGCGCGCCGGCCTCGCCGCCGCTGCCGGTGAAGCGGCTGGTGACGTCGCCGCGGCCCTGCAGCTGCGAGATCGCCTGCTCGACCGGGCCGCCAGGAGCGGCCTGGATGACGAAGAAGTTGATCACCATGATGCCGAGCAGGGTCGGGATCATGAACAGCAGGCGGCGCAGGATATAGGCGCGCATGGTCAGCCTGCGATGGCGGCCTGCCGCATCGTCGCCGTCACGTCACGACTTGCCGGTCGCGCTGCGCAGCGCCTTCTCCTTGTCTGGGTCGATCCACCACGTCGCCAGCCCGCGCGGCTGGTACTTGGCGAGCTTCTCGGGACGGCCGAACTTGTTCCAGTAGGCGATCCAGAACTCGGTCGAGTAGTACTGCGGCACGACGTAGTGGTGCCACAGCAGCACGCGGTCGAGGGCGCGCGTGCGCATGATCAGGCTCTTGCGGTCGGGGGCGGAGATCACCAGCTCGATCAGCTTGTCGACCGCCGGATCGGCGATGCCGATGGTGTTGCGGCTGCCCTTGATGCCGGCCGCCTGCGAGCCCCAGAACTCGCGCTGCTCGTTGCCCGGCGACAGCGACTGCATGAACAGCTCGATCGTCATGTCGTAGTCGAAATCGTCCATGCGCTTCTGGTACTGCGCCGGGTCGACGGTGCGCACGCGCACGTCGACGCCGACCTTCTCCGCCCACTGCTTGAACGGCAGGGCGAAGCGCTCCATGCGCGGCTCGCCCAGCAGCATCTCGAAGCTGAACGGCTGGCCGGCCTTGTTGGTCATCTTGCCGTTGCGGATCTCCCAGCCGGCCTCCTTGAACAGGGCGATGGCGCGCCGCGCGCCGTCACGGTTGTTGCCGCTGCCGTCGGTCACCGGCAGCTTGAATTCCTTGGCGAAGACCTCGTCGGGGACCTGGCCGCGCAGCGGCTCGAGCACTTCCAGCTCCTCCTTCGACGGCAGGCCGGTGGCGGCGAGTTCGGAGTTGAAGAAGTAGCTGTTGACGCGGGTCAGCAGGCCATAGGACAGGGTCTTGTTGAACCATTCGAAGTCGACGAGATTGACGAACGCCTCGCGCACGCGGCGGTCCTTGAACAGCTCGCGCCGCAGGTTGAAGCCCAGGCACTGCATCGGCAGCGTGCTCTCGTGCTTCAGGGTGGCGCGCTGGATCAGGCCCGACTTGACGGCGGGAATGTCGTAGGCGACGGCCCAGTTGCGCGACGTGTACTCCTCGCGATAGTCGACCTCGCCGGCCTTGAACGCCTCGAACGCCACCGTCTCGTCTCGATAATAGTCGTAACGCATGGTATCGAAATTGTGGCGACCCTGGTTCAGCCATACATCCTTCGCCCAGGCATCGGGCACGCGCTTGATGGTGATGTAGCGGCCGGCTTCGAACGAATCGACGCGGTAGGGGCCACTGCCCAGCGGGATCTCGAGCGACGTCTTCTCGAAATCGCGGGTTGCCCACCAATGCTTGGGCAGCACCGTGAGCTGACCGATGATCTGCGGCAGCTCGACATTCTCCCCGCCGCTGAAGGTGAATTTGACCACCCGCTCGTCGATCCGCTCGGCCTTGGCGACGTTCTGCCAATAGGCGGCATATTGCGGTGCGCCCTTCGACTTCAGCATGTCGAACGAGAACACCACGTCGTCGGCGGTGATCGGCTTGCCGTCGTGCCAGCGCGCCTGCGGCCGCAGGGTGAAGACCGCCCATGCGCGGTCCTTGGGATACTCGATGGTCTCGGCGATCAGGCCGTAGGAGGTCGCCGCCTCGTCGTAAGGCGAGCTCATCAGGCTTTCGTAGATCTGGCCCACGGCGGCCGCCGGCGTGCCCTTCAGGATGAAGGGATTGAGCGAATCGAACGTGCCGCGGCCGGCCAAGCGGATCTCGCCGCCCTTCAGCGCGGCGGGATTGGCGTACTCGAGAGCCTTGGCGTCGGCCGGATATTTCAGGTCGCCGTGCGTGGCAAAGCCGTGACTGACGACGGTACCCGCCGACGTGGTCGTCCCCGCCGAGGTCTGGGCCCGCAGGATCGTCGGAGCGGCGAGCCACAAAGCTGCGCCGCCCGCCAGTACGTTACGCCGTTTGATGGCCATGAGATACGCTCCCCGATCGGCCGTTGCAGTCCGTATAACGCGACCGCCCTATATAACGTGCCCGACTGGGGCGGCACTATGGCCGAGGGGTTACTTCGCTGTCGGCTTTGGTCGTGCCCGTCGCCCACGCGCGGCGGCTGATCATGGTGGAGTGAACTCTTGGCTGGGACCGCGCCACTCCCGTGGCGCCTCTTGGCCCAGTTGCGAGCAAAGAATGCGCCACGGGAGTGGCGCGGTCCCAGCCATGGGCGTCCTCAGCTCTCCGCCTTGATCCCCGCTTCCTTCACCAGCCTGCCGTAGCGCGCGAAGTCGGCCTGCCACATCGTCATCACGGCGGTAGGCGTGCGCGGCGGCGGCACATCGCAGCCGGCCTTGGCCAGGCGGTCGCGGGTTTCGCGGCTCTGGAGGGCCTTCGTCGCCGAGGCGTGCAGGCGCTCGACGATCGGCGCCGGCGTGCCGGCGCGCACGGCGATCGTGTACCAGCTCATGACCTGCGCGTCGGCGAACCCTGCTTCGGCAAAGGTCGGGACGTCGGGCAGGGTGGCGAGGCGCTTGTCGGCCAGGACGGCGAGCGCCCGCAACTTGCCGGCCTGGACGTGCTGGATGGCGAGCGGGCCGGGCAGCAAGCCAACCTGCAGGCGGCCCTCCAGGAGGTCGGTCATTCCCGGCGGGATGCCGCGATAGGGCACCGAGGTCATGTCGAACTTGTACTGGTTCTTGAGCAGCTCAGCCGACAGATGGATCGACGAGCCGTTGCCGGGGTTGAGATAATTGAGCTTGCCCGGATTGGCCCGGCCGTACTCGACCAGCTCCGTCAGCGTCTTCACGGGAACCGCGGGGTTGACGGTCGCGACCGAGGTCGCCACGGCGACCAGCGCGACCGGCTGGAAGTCGCCGAGGGGATCGTACGAGACCGCCTGCAAGTGCGGCGCCACGACGTGCGAGATGGTCGCCATGATCCAGCTGTAGCCGTCGGCCGGCGCCTGCGGGATCATCGCGGTGGCGAGCGTCGAATTGCCCCCCGGCTTGGGCTCGACGACGACCGGCTGACCGAGATCGGCCTGCATCGGATCGGCCAGCGCCCGGGTCACGATATCGACGATGCCGCCTACCGGGTAGGGCACCAGGAAGCGGATGGGCTTGGCCGGATAGGTTTGCGCCGAAGCTTGCGGCGCCGCGGCAAGGAACAAGCCCGCGCCCAGCGTGGCGCGGCGGGTCAGTCGTCTCAAGATCGGTCCTCCCTGCGGACTCTGCTCACACTGATGAGCCTTTCATCAGGCGATAGCAGATGCAGATGGCCAATGCATGGCGTCTTCATGGGTCCCCGAGAAGATTTCGCACTGCCAAATTTGACTCGAAGCTGCGTCGGCATAAGGTTGGCGCATGGCCGATACCATCAACTTCGCTCCCGACTACGATGCGCCGCTCGAGTACATGCGGCGCACGCGCGAGTACTATCTCGCGCTGGGTTACGACAATCCGTACCGTTGGGCGCACTACGTCGACGCGCCGTTCCAGCCGCTGACCAAGAAGCTCAGCGACAGCACGCTGGCGCTGATCAGCACGGCGGCGCCTTATCAGCCGGACAAGGGCGACCAGGGTCCGGGCGCGGCCTACAACGCCGCGGCCAAGTTCTACACCGTCTATTCGGGCGACGCGGCGGTCGACCACGACACCCGCATCTCCCACATCGGCTACGACCGCAAGCACACAACCGCCGCCGACAGCAACACCTGGTTCCCGCTGCCGCTGATGCGCCAGTTCGCAGCCCAGGGCCGCTTCAAGCTCGCCGGGCGCTTCCACGGCGCGCCGACCAACCGCAGCCAGCGCGTGACCCTGGAGACCGATGCGCCGGAGATCCTGGCGCGCTGCCGGCAGGACCAGGTCGATGCCGCCCTGCTTGTCCCGACTTGACCCGTCTGTCACCAGACCGTGAGTCTGGTCGCCCGCTATCTGGAGAGGAACGGCATTCCCACGGTAGTCATGGGAGCCGCCAAGGACATCGTCGAGCATGCCGGCGTGCCGCGCTTCCTGTTCAGCGATTTCCCGCTCGGCAATTCGTGCGGCAAGCCGCACGAGCCGGATACGCAGGCCTTCACGCTCGATCTCGCGCTCAAGGTGCTGGAGAGCGCGGTCGGTCCGCGCACCACGGTGCAGTCGCCGCTGCGCTGGAACGACGACGGCGACTGGAAGCTCGACTACAACAACCTCGAGCGCATGAGCCCGGAAGAGGTCGCCAAGCGGCGCGCCGAATTCGACAAGGTGAAGCAGGTGGCGCTCGGTCAGCGTCAAAAGGCCGGTGTGGCATAAGCCGGCGCAGCCTGGGCCGGCGGGGCAGGGAGAGGAGCGCCGCCTGGACGGGCGTGGCGTAGGAGCGACATGAGCAAGCCGTTTACCGGAGTAAAGGTCCTCGACTTCACGCGCGTGCTGGCGGGGCCTTACGGCTCCTATCAGCTCGCCCTGCTGGGGGCCGACGTCATCAAGGTCGAATCGCGCGAAGGCGACGACATGCGCTTCGGCAACCGCGCCAACGACTGGGAGAAGCGCGGGCTCGCCGCGCCCTGGGTCTCGGTCAATGCCGGCAAGCGCTCGATCACCCTCGACCTCAAGAAGCCGGCGGCGATCGAGGCGGTCAAGCGCCTGGTCACCCGGGTCGACGTGGTGATGGAGAATTTCCGCCCCGGCGTGATGGACAAGCTGGGCATCGGCTACGACGTCCTGAAGATCCTCAACCCGCGGCTGATCTACTGCGCCGTCTCGGGCTTCGGCCAGGTCGGGCCGGATCGCGAGACCGCGGCGTTCGACGGCATGATCCAGGCGATGTCGGGCCTGATGTCGATCACCGGCTTTCCGGTCAACGGGCCGACCCGGGTCGGCTTCGCTGGCGCCGACGTGATGTCGGGCGCGACGGCGGCGCTGGGCGTCGCCTCGGCGCTCTTCCAGCGCACCCATACCGGCAAGGGCCAGCTGGTCGACGTTGCCATGATCGACGCGGTCATGGGCTATCTCGCCCAGCAATTCACCGAGCACATGATGACCGGTCGCGTTCACGAGCAGGCTGCCAACCTGTCGGTCACCCGCAAGCCGACCGGCGATCTCTACAAGACCAAGGACGGCTGGATGGTGCTCGCCGTCATGACCGAGCCGCAGTTCCAGCGCCTGATGAAGGATATCGGCCGCGCCGACGCGCTCGCCGACCCGCGCTTCCCCGACTGGCCGACGCGCATCGAGAACAACAAGGCGCTGCACGAGATCATCGAGGCCGAGCTGGTGAAGGAGACCTCGGCCACCTGGGCGGCGCGGTTCGCCAGGGCCGACGTGCCGGCTGGCCGCGTGCTCAGCATCCCCGAGACCGTCCAGCTCGACCATTTCGAGCGCCGCACGATTTTGCAGACGGTCGACACGCCGCACGGACCGATCCGCGTCGTCGGCTCGGGCTTCCGCCTCGAGCATGGCGGCGGCTCGGTCGACCGTCCGCCGGCGACGCTCGGCCAGCACACCGACGAGATCCTGGGCGAGGCGGGTTACACGCCGGCAGAGATCGCCGCGCTGCGCGCCGACAAGGTGGTATAGGCTCTCATCTCTTCTGGACCGCGGGCGTCCCACCCGCTCATGGTTCATGAGCATGAGCGGGCGGGACGCCCGCGGTCCAGAAAAGCATGATCCCTGCATCCGCCAAGACGCGTGAAGCCGGGAAATACAAGCGGACACGTGAGGACGGGATGTCGAGGCGCAAGCGGGTCATCATCGCGGTCATCGTGCTTGAGGTGCTGCTCGGCCTCGGCTGGATCTGGCTGAGCAGCGCCGCGACGAGCGGTGGCAGCAGCAATCCCGATGCGCCGCGCATCATCGGCCAGGTGATGGGCACGGCAATGGGTATCCTGCTCGGCATCTCGCCGTTGCTCTACCTGTTCGCGCGCAGCAACGATCGGCGCGCCGAGGAGCAGTCCCGCAAGCTGTGAAGCCAGGCGGCCCATAACTCCGTGGAATGGCCTCCGGGGCGAAATGAATTTCCTGGTCGGGATGGCGCTCGCTTAAGGTCGAAGCGGGAATTCACGCGCAAGGGACGATCATGCCTGCCAGGGATTTTGCCGGTCGAACCGTCGACGCGCACGTGCGCGCTTTCACGAACGCGGAGGTCGCCGCCCGCGATATCGTCGAGGGGGTGCTGGACCGCGTCGCGCGCGCCGCCCCCTTCAATCCGATCGCGACCCTCGATGCCGAAGGTGCGCGGGCCGCGGCCGATGCGCTCGATGCCCGGCGACGCCAGGGGACGGCGTTCGGCAGGCTGGCCGGCGTGCCAGTATCGGCCAAGGACCTGATCCTCACCAAGGGCCTGCAGACGGCTTTCGCCTCGCGCGTGATGAAAGACAACGTCCCGTCGGTCGATGCCGACGCCATCGCCCAGTGGCGCGCCGCCGACGCCATCCTGTTCGCCAAGACGACCACGCCGGAGTTCGGCCACAAGGTCCTGACCGACAGCCCCTTGCACGGCGTCACCCGCAACCCGTGGAACCGCGCGCACACGTCGGGCGGCTCGAGCGGCGGCGCGGCGGTGGCGATCGCCCTCGGCCTCGGGCCGATCGCCATGTCGACCGACGGCGCCGGCTCGGGCCGCATCCCGGCCGCCTGCTGCGGCGTCTACGGCCTCAAGGCGACGCTCGGCCGGGTGCCGCACGAGGTTCCGATCGACCAGTTCGGCCAGCTCACCTATCTCGGGGTGATGGCGCGTCATCCGGCCGATCTCGGCGCCGGCCTGGCGGCGATGTCGCGCGGCCATCGCGACGATCCGTGGACGGCGGCGATCGGACGCACGCCTTTCGCCTGGCCTGCGCCGGAGGCGGCGGCACCCGTCGCCGGACGGCGCATTACCGTGATCCGCCGCATGACGGGCGGCTATCTCGATCCCGACACCGAGGCGCGCCTCGACGCGGCGATCGCCTGGCTCGATCGGCACGGTGCGCGCATCAGCGAGCTCGACGGCCGAACGATCGACTGGAAGCTCGATGTTGCGCGCATCATCCTGCGTGCCAACCAGATCGAGCGCTTCGGCGACCTGCTGAGGAACCGCCGCGAAGAGCTCGATCCGTCGTTCGTGCGAACGCTGGAGGAGGGCGATGCCGTCGACGCTGTCACCCTGCGTCGTGCCCTGGCCGATCGCACCAGCGCCTACAAGTCGGTGCAGAAGCTGTTCGTCGAGGCCGATTTGCTGCTGACGCCGACCGTCGCCACGCCGGCGCCCCTTGCGACCCAGGATCAGTTCGCGCCGCTGGTGGTCGACGGCAAGCCGATCGGCGACCTGCGCGCCGCCTGGTACGCCTACACCATTCCATTCAACATGACCGGACACCCGGCGATATCGATCCCGTTCGGCCGCTCGCGCGCCGGCCTGCCGATCGGGCTGCATTTCGTGGCGCCTTGGTACGAAGAGGCGCAGTTGATCCGCCTGGCCGAAGCCTTCGATGCCGAGACCGCCGCGTCGCTGGATTTTCCCCCCGGGTTCGGGCCCGGCTAGCGGTCAGGGCGGAACCGCCATCGGGCACAGGCGTTTACCCGTGCGAGCGGTCGGACTAGTGTTCGTCCGAACACTGGAGGTTCGTACCAATGTCGAGCGAGTCCCTGCACGAAGACGCGAGCAAGCTTGGACCTGATGTGATCGATCAGCATCGCGCAATCGTATCGCTGATGGAGGAGCTGGAGGCGGTCGACTGGTACAACCAGCGCGCCAAGGCGACGAGCAATCCGGAGCTGCGTGCCATCCTCGAGCACAATCGCGACGAGGAGAAGGAGCACGCGGCGATGGCGCTCGAATGGCTGCGACGCAACGACACGACCCTGTCGCAGCATCTCAAGACCTTCCTGTTCAAGGACGGGCCGGTCACCGAGATCGAAGCAGGGATGGTCGCCGGCAAGGGCGAGGCAGGCGGATCCGAAAGCGTGAGCGACGATGGCAGCCTCGGGATTGGCAGCCTGCGTCCCCTGCAGGGAGCCGGCCGATGATGAAGAACCATCTGTTCCGCGAGCGGGCGCCGATCACCGAGGCCGGCTGGGAAGAAATCGAGAAGGAGGCCAAGCGCACCTTGCGGGCGCTGCTGGCGGCGCGCCGCGTCGTCGACTTCCAGGGGCCGTTGGGCTGGGGCGCTTCCGACGTCGAGCTCGGTCGCGCCGATCCGATCGCCTCGCCGCCGCAGGGCAGCAAAGTGCAGGCGCGGTTGCGCCGCATCCAGCCGCTCGTCGAGCTGCGTATTCCCTTCACGATGAGCCGCGCCGAGCTCGACGCCATCGATCGCGGCGCGCGCGATCCTGATCTCGATGCGGTCACGGCGGCGGCACGGGATATCGCCATCGCCGAGGACCGGGCGGTCTTCCACGGTTACAAGGAAGCCCAGATCACCGGCATTTGCCAGGCGCGCGCCGGCGCGGCAGTGCCGCTCGGCACGAGCCATGCCGATTATCCGGGTGCCGTCTCGGCCGCCTTGACCAAGCTGCGCGACGACGGCATCGACGGCAAGTTTGCGGTCGTGCTGAACGAGCAGCTCTACAAGGACCTCGCCTCGCGCACCGACGGCGGCTATCCGATCTTGAGCCATGTTCAGCGCCTGATCGACGGCGAGATCGTGTGGGCGCCAGGCCTCGACGGCGGGCTGGTGATCTCCCAGCGCGGCGGCGATTTCGAGCTGACGGTCGGCCAGGATTTCTCGATCGGCTATCTCGATCACGACCGCGAAAGCGTGCAGCTCTACATCGAGGAGAGCTTCACCTTCCTGGTCCTGACCGAGCAGGCGGCGATCCCGCTTAGCACCGGCGGGAAGAGCCGAGGCTAGCGATTGTTTTCCTCCCCAGCTTTGCTGGGGAGACCCCCAGCACGCCGGCGCGCACCACGATGCTGAGAAAATCGGGGCGGTGCCCGCCCCGATTTTCATAGGAGGCCCGATTTTCATAGGAGGAAAGAGAGTCTCTCAACCCATCGGCCGTTCCGCCGGCCCCGGGAGCTCGTGCGCAATACCGCGCAAGTGGACCTTGACCGCGTCGAGGAAGGCGTCGGCCAGCAGTGACGGCTTGCGGTAGCGTGGCCGCAGTGCGCGGAACAGGTAGCGGATGCGCGGCTCGAACGGCACCATGACGACGCCGGCGCCGACGTAGTCGCGCGCCGTGAAGGGCTCGACGATGGAAACGCCGAGGCCGCGCGCCACCAGGGCGCAAGCCTCGGCTGAGGAGTAGATTTCGAACTGCAGGCGTCGCTCGATGCGCTCGTGCTCGAACGCGGCGTCGATCAGATGGCGCATCCGGCCGTCAGGCTGGAACGACAGGAAGCGCTCCCCGGCAAGATCGGCGGGCCGGACCACCTTGCGTCGCGTCAGCCGATGACCTTCCGGCAGCACGCAGACCGCCGCGGCGCGGCTCACCTCCTCGACCACGACCGACGGATGCTCGAACGGCACCATCGAGAATCCGAGGTCGATCTGCTGGTCGACCATCTTGCGGTTGATGAAGGCCGAGCTGCGCGCGTGAAAGACGATGTGCGCCTTGGCGTGGCGCTCGACGAACGCTGCCAGCACGTCGGGCAGCACGCTGCGACCAAGCGCCGGCGTGGCATAGACATGAAGATCGCCGATCTGGCGCTCGCCGATCTCGCGCGCCACGGCGCTTACCTGGTCGAGGCTGTGATAGAGCCGCGCCACTTCCGCCGCCAGCAGGCGGGCCTCGCTGGTGGGCGCCAGCCGGCGCTTGAGGCGGGTGAAGAGCGGGTAGCCGATATCGTGCTCGAGGCCGGCCAGAATCTTGGAGACCGCAGGCTGCGAGACCCCCAGCCGGTCGGCCGCTGCCGTGACCGTGCCGTGCTCCATGACCGCGCGGAACGCTTCGAGCTGGCGCGACGTGATCATCATAACTCCAGGGAATGATCTGGTGCGGACAATGACTTTGACCGCACCGGGGCTCAAGCCAAGACTGCGGCCGGCCGATGTTTCGCTTGTTTTCAGATCATGCCCGCAGATAGCCATTCGATCCTCGCCAGCAACTTCAAGGACGAGCCGTACTGGTGGGAAGCGTTTCGGCCGCTTCAGCTGATTGCGCCGTCCCTGCCGCGGCGGACCGACGTCGTCGTCATCGGCGGCGGCTATGCCGGCCTGGCGACCGCGCGTGCGCTGGCCGACGGCGGCGTGGCGAGCGTCGTGCTGGAGGCCGGCGCGTTCGGCTGCGGCGCCTCGACGCGCAGCGGCGGCGCGCTGAGTGCCGGCCTGTCGATCGGCAAGAGCTTTACGGGACGCACGCTCGACTATTCGCCGGCGCTGGTGCGCGAGGCCGTCGGTCGCGCCATCGATGCCTACCGTGCCCTGGCGGATCTGGTCGGGCAGGAGAGCATCGACTGTCATCTCGAACAGCGCGGCCGGTTTCTCGGCGCCTGTGCAGCCTCGCACTTCGACGGCTTGCGCGACCGCTTCGACAAGTTGCGCGATGGCGGGGCAACCGATTGCCGGCTGATCAGCCGGGCCGAGCAACGCGAGGAGATCGGCAGCGACTTCTATCACGGCGGCATGGTGTTCGAGACCGCGGGCAAGCTGCATCCGGCGCTGTTCTACGCTGGCCTGCTGGCGGCGGCGCGGCGGCGCAATTCGATCGTGCTCGCGGGCCAGTGCCGGGCGCGACAGCTCGCGCGCAATGGCGATGGCTGGCGCGTGACGACCAGCATGGGCGAGATCGTCGCTCGCCATGTCGTCGTCGCCACAAACGGCTACACCGGCGACCTCACGCCAAGCCTGCAGCGTCGCCTGGTGCCGATTGCCAGTCACATCATCGCCACCGAGGAGCTGCCCGATTCGCTGGTGCGCGAGCTGTGCCCGAAAGGCCGCACCTTCTCGGAGACGCGGCGCGTGCTGCACTACTACCGGATCTCGCCCGATGGACGGCGCGTGATCTTCGGTGGGCGGGCCCGCTTCACCGAGATTGCCGCGCAGCGGCGCGCCGAGCTCCTGCATCGCGCCCTGGTCCAGCGTTTCCCGCAGCTCGCGGGTGTGAAGGTCACGCACGCCTGGCAGGGCAATGTCGCCTTCACGCAGGATGCCCTGCCGCATGCCGGCGAGATCGACGGCCTGCATTTCGTTCTGGGTTGCAACGGATCGGGCGTGTCGATGATGCCCCATCTCGGCGACGCGTTGGGCCGTTCGATCGCCGGCCGCCTGCACGGCCGGCTGCCGTTTGCCGATGCGGCGCTGCCGGCCATTCCGTTCTATTCGGGCAAGCCCTGGTTTCTGCCGTTGATCGGTGGCGCCTTCCGCACGCTCGATTTCATCGACGAGAGGATCAGATGAGCGCGCGCCTGTTCAGCGTGACCTATGACGAGGCCCGCGCCCGCTTCCTCCAAGCGGCCGCGGCGATCGGTGCCGGCGTCTCGTCCCATGTTCATTCGCTCGAAGGGATGGCGGACGAGGAGATCGCCACCGATGTGGCGCTGCTCGGCGCGGCGGATGCGGCGAAGCTCTTCATCGTGAGCTCCGGCACGCACGGCCCCGAAGGGTTCGCCGGATCGGCCTGTCAGCTGGGGCTGCTGGGAGACGCGCTTGCACGCCGTGCGGCCGACCGCGGCATCGCGCTGCTGCTGATCCATGCCGTCAATCCGTTCGGGTTCTCCCACCTCCGGCGGACCAACGAGGACAACGTCGACCTCAACCGCAACTTCAACGATTTCGCGGCGTCTTACCCGGACAATCCGGTCTACGAGGAGGTCCATGCTCTGCTCGTGCCGGCCGCGTGGCCGCCCTCTGCGGCCAACGAGGAGAGGCTCGCGGCCGCCATGGTCCGCCTCGCCGGCCAGCGCGCGCCCGGCGTGTCGAGCGGGCAGGCGCGTCATCCCGACGGACTGTTCTACAGTGGTGCGGCGCCGGCCTGGAGCAACCGCACGGTGCGCGAGATCGTCCGCCATCATGGCGCCGGACGCCGCCACATCGCCTGGATCGACATCCATACCGGGCTCGGCCCCTATGGCCACGGCGAGAAGATCTTCGGCCGTCATCCCGAGGCGACATTGCGGCGGGCCCTGTCGTGGTGGGGCCGCGACCTGATTGCCAGCACGGCAGCCGACACGATCTCGCCGCGCACCACCGGCCACATCACAAGCCTGGCACCGCAGGAATGTCCTGAGGCGGCGATCACGCCGAGCACGCTCGAGTACGGCACGCTGCCCTCATCCGAGGTGCGCCGCGCGCTGCGCGGCGAGGCTTGGCTGGCCGGTCATCCCGACGCGCTGCCGGAACTCGCCGCCGAAATCCGTCGCGCGGTGCGTGACGCCTTCTACGTCGATGCCGACGACTGGAAGGGCATGGTGCTGGGCCAGTTCCGCGCCTTCGCGTTGCAGACGATCAAGGGGTTGGCGGGCGAGTGCGTGTGATGCGACGACGCCTTCCTTTTCCCTCCCCAGCGAAGCTGGGGAGGAGCTCTCGACTCCGGAGAAGCCCGATGAACCTTCGCACCCTCCTCGCCGTTCTCGGCAGCCTCGTGCTGGCGACGCCCTGCGTCGCCCAGGGCACGCTGCGGATCGTCATGCACTCGGATCTTAAGATCCTCGATCCGATCTGGGCGTCGGCACAGATCAGCCGCACGCATGGCTATCTGGTTTATGACACGCTGTTCGGCCTCGATGGCGAGCTGAAGCCGCAGCCGCAGATGGTGGAGACGTGGACCGTCGATCCCGCCGGCCTGGTCTACACCTTCGTGCTGCGCGACGGGCTGGCCTGGCACGATGGTGCGCCGGTCACCGGCGAGGACTGCGTGGCTTCGCTGAAGCGCTGGGGCAGCCGCGACGTCATGGGCATCAAGCTGATGGCGTATGTGAAGGAGCTGACGGCGCCCGATGCCAGGACCATCCGCCTGGAGCTTTCCAAGCCCTACGGGCTGGTGCTGGAATCGCTTGCCAAGCCGGCCGGCATCGTTCCGTTCATGATGCCCAAGCGCATCGCCGAGACTCCGGCCACGCAGCAGATCAAGGATCCGGTGGGTTCCGGCCCCTTCATCTTCAAGGCCGACGAATGGCGGGCCGGCGAGAAGATCGTCTATGTCAGGAACCCAAACTACGTGGCGCGCCGCGAGCCGCCTGCCAACTTCGCCGGGGCCAAGGGGGTGAAGGTCGGCAGGGTCGAATGGATCACCATTGCCGATCCGCAGACGGCGGTGAATGCCCTCGAGAACGGCGAGGTCGATGCGCTCGAGACGGTGGCGCACGACCTGCTGCCGCTGATCGAGAAGCGCCGCGGCATCACCGTCGAGCGCGGCAGCTACGCCAACCAGTACACGCTGCGGCCAAACTGGCTGCATCCGCCGTTCAACGATCCGCGGATGCGCCGCGCCCTGGGCTACGCCATCGACCAGAAGGCCTATCTCGAGGCGACCGTCGGCGATCCGAAGTTCTGGCGCCTGTGCAAGACCTACTACGGCTGCGGCACGCCGCTCGCCGGCGACTCGGGCACTGCGGGCCTGCTCGAGGGCGATGCCGACAAGGCGCGCGTCCTGCTCAAGGAGGCAGGCTATGACGGCCGGCCGATCGTGCTGCTGCAGGTGAGCGACATCGCATCGCTGGCCAACCTGGCGCCGGTCGCCAAGGCTCAGCTGGAGCGCGTCGGCTTCAAGGTCGACATGCGGCCGGCCGATTGGCAGACGCATCTGGCGCGCGTGCTGCGCAAGGAGCCGCCGGAGGATCGTGGCTGGAATGTCACCCTCTCCAGCACTGGTGTGCTCGACGTGGTCAATCCGGTGACGTCGCTGTTCCTCAACTCGGCCTGCGACAAGGCGACGGCCGGCTGGCCTTGCGATGCCGAGGTCGAGAAGCTGCGCGACGCCTTTGCCCTCGAGCCTGACGCCGCCAAGCGCAAGGCGATCGCCGAGCAGATCCAGGCGCGCGCCATGGAACTCGGCACCCACTATCCGCTCGGCGAATGGTACGCCGCATCGGCTGTCAGCAATCGCACCAAGGGTTGGATCCGGCCGCCGTCGACGACGGCGTTCTGGAACGTCGAGATCGCCAGGCCTTGATCTGAGGCATTGTGCCTCATGCATCAGCCGACCCCGGTGTGCTCACGCTAGAGTGGTACTTCCTCGTCTCGATCAGGCTCTTCCAGACCGCGAGCGTCCCGCTCGCTCATGACTCTGAGCGAGAGGGACTCTCGCGGTCCGGAAGAGTTTGAACATGATCCTTCGCGAAGCTTCGCACAGGCAGTGAAACCGTTCCTGCTTGCGCAAGAGGGCGGACGGTCTAGAGTCCGCCTCGTCCAAGGGGGGTCCCGCAGGGGGCTGAGATACCGACGGCCAGTCTGGTTCATAGACCGGAGGCAGCGCGGTGACCCTTTGAACCTGATCCGGGTCATGCCGGCGAAGGGACTGGATGCCTCCTTTGCACGACAAAACCGGATCTCCGTCTGCCTCTTGCTTCGGAAGATCCTCGTCATGGACACCATCGTCTCCACTTCGACACCGCAGGTGACGACCGGCCCCTTGCCGGCGTCGCGCAAGATCTACGTCACTCCCGATGGGGCGCCCGATCTCAGCGTGCCCCTGCGCGAGATCGCGCTGTCAGCACCGACCGAACCGCCGGTGCGGGTTTACGACACGACCGGACCCTATTCAGACCCTGATGCGAGGATCGACGTTCGCCAGGGCCTCGCCCGCGCACGGCGCGCCTGGGTGCTGCAGCGCGGCGGCGTCGAGGAATATGACGGCCGGCCGATCCAGGCGATCGACAACGGCAACGCCAAGGCCTCGGCCCTGCGGCCGTTCCCGAACACGCCCCGTCCGCTGCGCGGGCTCGCCGGCAAGCCGATCACCCAATTCGAATGGGCGCGCGCCGGCATCATCACCAAGGAGATGGTCTACGTCGCGGCACGCGAGAATCTCGGCCGCAAGCGGGTGCTCGACGTCGCACGCGAACGGCTGGCCGACGGCGAGAGCTTCGGCGCCGCGCTGCCCGAGTTCATCACGCCCGAGTTCGTGCGTAGCGAGGTGGCGGCCGGCCGCGCCATCATCCCGGCCAACGTCAACCATGGCGAGGTCGAGCCGATGATCATCGGCCGGAGCTTCCTGGTGAAGATCAACGCCAACATCGGCAACTCGGCGGTGTCGTCGTCGATGGAGGAGGAGGTCGACAAGATGGTATGGGCGATCCGCTGGGGCGCCGACACCGTCATGGACCTGTCGACCGGCCGCAACATCCACGACACGCGCGAATGGATCGTGCGCAACGCACCGGTGCCGATCGGCACGGTGCCGATCTACCAGGCGCTGGAGAAGGTCGGCGGCGACCCGACGAAGCTCGGTTGGGAAGTCTATCGCGACACGCTGATCGAGCAGTGCGAGCAGGGCGTCGACTACTTCACCATCCATGCCGGCGTGCGGCTGGCGCACGTGCCGCTGACCGCGAGCCGGATCACCGGCATCGTCAGCCGCGGCGGCTCGATGATGGCGCAATGGTGCCTGACCGAGCATCGCGAGAGCTTCCTGTACGAGCATTTCGGCGACATCTGCGACATCATGCGCAAGTACGACGTGTCGTTCTCGCTGGGCGACGGGCTGCGGCCAGGCTGCAACGCCGACGCCAACGACGCCGCCCAGTTCGCCGAGCTCGAGACCCTTGGCGAGCTCACCAAGGTCGCCTGGGACAAGGGCTGCCAGGTCATGATCGAAGGGCCGGGCCACGTGCCCATGCACAAGATCAAGGCCAACATGGACAAGCAGCTGCGCGAATGCGGCGAGGCGCCGTTCTACACGCTGGGGCCGCTCGTCACCGACATCGCGCCGGGCTACGACCACATCACCTCGGGCATCGGTGCCGCCCTGATCGGCTGGTTCGGCACGGCGATGCTCTGCTACGTGACGCCCAAGGAGCATCTCGGCCTGCCCGACCGCGACGACGTCAAGGTGGGCGTCATCACCTACAAGATCGCCGCCCATGCCGCCGATCTCGCCAAGGGCCATCCGGCGGCCCGGTTGCGCGACGATGCGCTGTCGCGCGCCCGCTTCGAGTTCCGCTGGCGCGACCAGTTCAACCTGTCGCTCGATCCGGCGACGGCCGAGAAGTTCCACGACGAGACGATGCCCAAGGAGGCGCACAAGACGGCGCATTTCTGCTCGATGTGCGGCCCGAAATTCTGCTCCATGCGCATCACCCAGGACATCCGCGACTATGCCCGCAAGGGCATGGACGAGATGAGCGCCCGGTTCAAAGCCGGCGGCAATGCCCTCTACGTGCCGGGGTCGGAACCGGCCAAGTAGTCCATCGTCGGGCCGGGAGATCTTCTTGGACCGCGGGCGTCCCGTCTGCTCATCACCATGAGCATGAGCAGGAGCCGGCGAGACGCCCGTTCTTCGCTGGGACCGCGCCGCTCCAGCGGCGCTCTTCCTGCTGATCGCACACCCCATGAGCGCCACTGGAGTGGCGCGCCTCCCCTTCGACGGGCCCACGCCGCGAGGCAACTCTCATCGCCAGGGGTGTCAGGGCACACTCTTGGCAAGCGGCGATGAGGTCGTTCGCTTACGGCGCTTGCGACGCCAAGCGCCTTGCTCAGGACGACAATGGTTAGCGCCGCCGCGGGCCCTGCCAGCTCACCTCGTAATTCAGGATGACGCGGTATTCCGTGGTCGACTGGACAAGGGTGCTGGGCGCGTACTGGTCGATGAAGGCGAGGCGGGCGCGGAGCTGGAGCGGTTTCAGCCACTCGGGGACCTCGAGCCTCTCGGCGCGAAAATTGAGCTCGAGATCGTATTCGTAGACGTCGGGCAGAGAGGCGCCGGTGTTTGCATTGATGGCATTGCCGCCATAGGTGACGTTGGCCAGGAAGAACGTGCCGGGCAGGCCGATCGTGCCGAAATCGTAGCGCGCGCCGAGCTGATAGGACCTCTCTCCGGCCCGGTCGAAATCGCGCACCTGCTGCTTGTTGACGCCGATGAAGACGCCGTAGGGGGTGCGGTACTCGGCGGCGCTGCCGACCTGCATGAAGGTGCCGTAGAGGCCGAACGGCCCCCAGGTGGTATCGACCCTGCCGCCGGCAACGAACGTCCCGAACGGCTTGCCGGTCAGAAGATCGCGGCCATTGCTGCCTTGGACCATGAACTGGCCGAACAGCCGCACCGTCAGGTCATCGGTGAGAGGGATCACCTTGATGGCGTCGGTATAGCTCGACCACAGGATGTCGGGCACGTAGTAGCTGGAGGTGCGGAAGGCAAAATCGCCGGGGTCGCCGTATCGCAGGCTGACCAGCCCCATGCCGGCGTTGACGTTGGGCGCGCCGGCGCGCTCCGCCATGTTGATGAACTCCGAATCGTCGCGCGTCTTGATGGCCGCGACATAGCCCGCGAAGTAGTTGACGGCCCCCAGCCACCCGCGCAGCGCATAGGCTTCGAAGGTCTGCGGGATCATTCGGTTGTCGCGTGGATTGACTTCGAGCTCGTCGACGATCTGGCGGAAGCCGGTGAAGGTCTGGCCCATCCAGCGGACCGACGCGAAAGCCTGGCCAAGGGTGAAGAACCCGTAGCCGTTGGGCTTCAGCAGCCGGGTCCCGTTCGAGGTCTCATAGGCATTGTTGGGTGCCCAGATCGGCTGCGTGGTGTAACCCACGGCGCCGATCTGAAACGTGTCGTAGAGCCAGCCGCTCTCCAGCCCCACCCAACCGCCGCCGGCGAGCGCCACGCTGAATGGCGGGCGCGGCCCGATCCGGTCGAAGAAGTAGCTGCGGAAACGCACCGTTGCCCGGGTCTCGTCGTAGAGGAAGCGTTTCAATTCGCGGCGCAAGCCGTATTCCGGCGACGTGCCGTCCGGTTCTTGCGCGACAGGCGCGACAGGCCCGGCCGACGAGGCAGGGGCCTGGGCGGCGGCAGGCTGGGACATGGCGTAGAGGGCCGCGGCTGCCGCTACCGGCGGGAGGCGCCGCAATATTGCGCTCTTTAGCGTGGAGATTTTGCCCATGCCATCCGCCCTGGCCCTTCCTCTTGGTGTCATTCGGGTCCGACGTGACTACATCACTGCCACGGGCTCGCTCCGGAACCATCGGGCCCTTTCTGGTATTGTGCCTGAAATCTGCCTTGCGATCCTTGCAGAGCCGGTGTCAGCAGGGGAGATTTCGGCGAATTGGTCCGTACTGGTACCTGAACCGGGGATGCGGGGGCAGGACGCGTTATGAAAAGGCTGCGAACCCTATTTGGGATCGCCGTCGGGTTGGCCATTGTGGCCGGCGCCGGCTGGTACATCACCAAGTATCAAACCACCCAGGCCCCGACGCGCCAGGGCGGCCGTTTCGGGGCGAACCTGGCTGCGCCCGTCGGTCTCGCCACGGCGGCCAGGGGCGACATCCCGATCGTCATCCGCGGGCTCGGCACCGTCACGCCGCTCAATACCGTCAACGTGAAGACCCAGATCACAGGCCAGCTCGTCAAGGTCGAGTTCAAGGAAGGCCAGATGGTCAGGGCGGGCGACCTTCTCGCGGTGGTCGATCCCAGGCCGTACGATGTTGCGCTGCAGCAGGCGATCGGCCAGATGCAGAAGGACGAGGCGCTGCTCAAGAACGCCCAGACCGACCTCGAGCGCTACAAGAAGCTGGTCGCCCAGGATTCGATCGCCCGCCAGCAATACGACACCCAGGTCGCGCTGGTGCGGCAGTACGAGGCGGCCCTGGTGATCGACCAGGCGCAGGTCGACGCCGCCAAGCTCAACGTCACCTACACCAAGATCGTGGCGCCGCTGACCGGCCGCATCGGCTTGCGCAACGTCGACCAGGGCAACTACGTGACCATGGGCGACGCCACCAGCATCTGCGTCATCATCCAGATCCAGCCGATCACGGTGATCTTCACCATCCCGGAAGATTCGCTGCCGCAGGTGCGCAAGCGCGTGAAGGACGGTGCCAAGCTCGAGGTGCGGGTGCTCGACCGGGCGCAGAAGAACGAGCTGGGCGTCGGCACGCTCGACAGCCACGACAACCTGATCGACATCACGACCGGCATGGTCAAGCTGCGCGCGATCTTCGACAACAAGGACGAGGCCCTGTTCCCCAACCAGTTCGTGAACGTGCGCATGCTGGTCGACACGGTGAAGGACGCCGTCGTCGTGCCGGTCGCCGCCATCCAGCGCGGCCCGGCCGGCATCTTCGTCTATCTCGCCAAGGCCGACGACACGGTCGAGATCCGCGTCGTCGAGCTCGGTGCGACCGACGGCGAGAAGGTGCAGATCACCAGCGGCCTGCAGCTCGGCGACCAGGTGGTGATCGACGGCACCGACCGCCTGCGCGACGGTGCCAAGATCCGCCGGCCGGGCAGCGCGCCGCGCGCGACCTCCGGTCCGCCGGTCGCCGCCGCGCCGGCCGATGGCCAGGCCGCGCCGGCCGGCCCGGCGCCTGCGTCGCAACAGCCGGGTGGCGAGCGGCCGAGACGGCGGGCGGCCAACGGCGAGGGCGGCGGAGGCGGCGCGCGCGCCGAGCAGCCCGTCCGGCCGAGCCAGTGATGATTGCGTCGGCGATGAGGGCCGCGACATGAACCCGTCGCGGATCTTCATCGAGCGCCCGGTCGGAACCTCGCTGCTGATGGTCGCGGTCATGCTGGTCGGCATGATCGCCTATCGGTTCCTGCCGCTGTCGGCGCTGCCGCAGGTCGACTACCCGACCATCCGCGTGCAGACGCTGTACCCGGGCGCCAGCCCCGAGGTCATGACCTCGGCCATCACGGCGCCGCTGGAACGCCAGTTCGGCCAGATGCCGGGCCTCAATCAGATGACGTCGACCAGCTCGGCCGGCGCCTCGTCGATCGTGCTGCAGTTCGATCTGAAGCTCGGCCTCGACGTCGCCGAGCAGCAGGTTCAGGCGGCTATCAACGCCGCCGGCAACCTCTTGCCGTCCGATCTGCCCTCGCCGCCGGTCTACGCCAAGATCAACCCGGCCGACGCGCCGGTGCTGACGCTCGGCGTCACCTCCAAGTCGGAGCCTCTGACCAAGGTCTACGACCTGGTCGACACGCGGGTGGCGCAGAAGATCGCCCAGCTGCCCGGCGTCGGCCTGGTCAGCCTGGAAGGCGGCCAGAAGCCCGGCGTGCGCATCCGCGCCAACCCGACCGCGCTCGCCGCCTACGGCCTCAACATCGACGATCTGCGCACCACCATCACCAACGCCAACGTCAATACGCCCAAGGGCAATTTCGACGGTCCGTCGCGCGCCTACACGATCAACGCCAACGACCAGGTGACCGATCCGAAGGTCTTCCGCGACATCGTCGTGGCCTATCGCAACGGCGCGCCGGTGCGCATCTCCGACGTGGCGACCGTGCTCGAGGGCCAGGAGAACGACCGCCTCGCGGCGTGGATGAACTCGACGCAGGCGGTGATCATCAATGTCCGCCGCCAGCCCGGCGCCAACGTCATCGCCGTCGTCGACAGCATCAAGGCGCAGCTGCCGCAGCTGCGCGAGACCCTGCCGGGCTCGGTCGACCTGCAGATCCTGACCGATCGCACCATCACCATCCGCGCCTCGGTGCGTGACGTGCAGATCGAGCTGGCCTTCGCGGTCGTCCTGGTGGTCGTCGTGATCTTCCTGTTCCTGGGCGATGCCCGGGCGACCCTGATCCCCAGCCTGTCGGTGCCGCTGTCGCTCGTCGGCACGCTCGCGGTCATGTACCTGGCGGGCTACAGCCTCAACAACCTGTCGATCATGGCGCTCACCATCGCCACGGGCTTCGTGGTCGACGACGCCATCGTCATGATCGAGAACATCGCCCGCTACATCGAGCGCGGCGATCCGCCCAGGCAGGCGGCGCTCGAAGGCTCGCAGCAGATCGCCTTCACGGTGGTGTCGCTCACGGTGTCGCTGATCGCCGTGCTGATCCCGCTGCTGTTCATGAGCGACGTCGTCGGCCGGCTGTTCAGCGAGTTCGCCGTCACGCTTGCCGTCACCATCCTGATCTCGGCGGTGGTGTCGCTCACCCTGGTGCCGATGATGTGCGCCCTGCTGCTGCGCCAGCGCGCCAGTCACGTCGCCGGCGGGCACGGCGAGACGGTGCGGCGGCATGCCGAGGCGGAGGCCCTGGGCGCCGGCTGGTTCGGCTGGCTGATCGATGCCTACGAGCGCTGCCTGGTCGTGGTGTTCCGCCATCAGCCGTTCACCCTGCTGATCGCGGTCGCCACCGTCGTGCTGACGGTCTGGATGTACGTCGTGATCCCCAAGGGCTTCTTCCCGGTCCAGGATACCGGCCTGATCCAGGCGGTCACCGAGGCGCCGCAGAGCATCTCCTTCCCGGCCATGGCCGAACGCCAGCGTGCCATGGCCGAGGCCATCCTCAATGATCCCGATGTCGAGAGCCTGACGTCCTTCATCGGCGTCGACGGCAGCAATCCGACGCTCAATTCCGGCCGCATGCTGATCAACCTCAAGCCGCGCGAGGGGCGCACCGCCACGGCGAGCCAGATCATCCGCCGCATCCAGCACGAGGCCGCAAGCGTGCCGGGCATCTCGCTCTACATGCAGCCGTCCCAGGATCTGACCGTCGATTCGACGGTGAGCCGCACCCAGTACCAATTCGTGCTGCAGAGCGTGAAGCCGGGGGATTTCGACACCTGGGTGCCGCGCCTGCTCGACCGCCTGCAGCGCGTGCCCGAGATCGTCGACGTCACCAGCGACCTGCAGGCCAAGGGTCTGTCGTTGTTCATCAGGATCGACCGCGATGCTGCCGCCCGCTTCGGCATCACCGCCGCCTCGGTTGACAACGTGCTGTACGACGCCTTCGGCCAGCGCATCGTGTCGACCGTCTACACCCAGTCGAACCAGTATCGCGTGATCTACGAGGTCGACCCGGCGTTCGGCCGCTCGCTGGCGTCCCTGTCGGACCTCTATCTGCCCGGCTCGGGCGGCAAGCAGGTGCCGCTGTCGGCCATCGCCACCATCGAGGAGCGCTCGGCTCCCTTGCGCCTCGACCGGCTCGGCCAGTTCCCGGCCACCGCCATCTCGTTCAACCTGGCGCCCGGCGCCTCGCTCGGCCAGGCGGTCGAAGCCATCGTCGCCGCCCAGCGCGAGATCGGCATGCCGGCGTCGCTCACGACGCATTTCCAGGGCGCCGCGCTTGCCTTCCAGAAGTCGCTCGACAGCCAGCTGCTGCTGATCCTGGCCGCCATCGTCACTGTCTACATCGTGCTGGGCGTGCTCTACGAGAGCTACATCCATCCAATCACCATCCTGTCGACCCTGCCGTCGGCCGGCATCGGCGCGCTGCTGGCGCTGATGCTGTCGGGTGACGATCTCAGCGTCGTCGCCATCATCGGCATCGTGCTGCTGATCGGCATCGTCAAGAAGAACGCGATCATGATGATCGACTTCGCCCTCGACGCCGAGCGCAACGACGGCAAGACGCCGCGGGAGGCAATCCACCAGGCCTGCCTGCTGCGCTTCCGGCCGATCCTGATGACCACCGTCGCCGCCCTGGTCGGCGCGCTGCCGCTGATGCTGGGCAGCGGCACCGGCTCGGAGCTGCGCCATCCGCTCGGCCTCACCATCGTCGGCGGCCTGATCGTCAGCCAGGTGCTGACCCTGTTCACCACGCCGGTGATCTACCTCGCCTTCGACCGGCTCGGCCGCCGCCTGCGCGGCGTGCCGCTCGATACGCCGCGCCATCCGCTACAGGTGGAGGGGCGTACGGATGTCGCGGGGGCTCCCGACCATGGGCGTTGACTTGGGCCGGACCAACAAAGTCCTCATCCTGAGGAGGCCGCGTAGCGGCCGTCTCGAAGGATGGGCCGCACAGAAGATCGCGGAGCAAGCCGGTTTGCATCGTTCTTTGCGTTGCCCACCCTTCGAGACGCGGCCCTCTGGGCCGCTCCTCAGGGTGAGGTCGAGGCCATGAGGCCGGCGCCGTGAACATCTCGGCGCCCTTCATCGCCCGGCCGGTCGCCACGACCCTGCTGACGATCGGGCTGGCGCTGGCCGGCCTGGTGGCATTCTTCAAGCTGCCGGTCGCGCCCTTGCCCAGGGTCGACTATCCGACCATCCAGGTGACGGCGAGCCTGCCCGGCGCCTCGCCCGAGACCGTCGCCACCAGCCTGACCACGCCGCTCGAGCGGGCGCTCGGCGCCATCGCCGGCGTCACCGAGATCACGTCGGTGAGCACGGTCGGCAATGCCCGCATCGTCCTGCAGTTCGACCTGTCGCGCAGCATCGACGGCGCGGCGCGCGACGTGCAGGCGGCGATCAATGCCGCCCGCATGGAGATGCCGGGCGACCTGCCCTCCAATCCGCAATACCGCAAGGTCAACCCGGCCGACGCGCCGGTCGTGGTGCTGGCCCTGACCTCGGACATCATCGGCCAGGGGCGCCTGTTCGACGCCGCCTCCAACATCCTGCAGCAGCGGCTGAGCCAGGTGAACGGAGTCGGCCAGGTCGTGCTGGGCGGTGCCTCGCTGCCGGCGGTGCGGGCCGAGATCAACCCGACCAGCCTGTCGAAATACCGCATCGGCCTCGAAAGCGTGCGGGCGGCGCTGGCGGCGGCCAACGCCAACGCGCCCAAGGGCGCGCTCGAGGTCGGCGAGCAGCGCTACCAGATCTACTCCAACGACCAGGCGCGCACGGCCGAGGAGTACCGGCCCCTGATCATCGCCTGGCGCAACGGCTCGCCGGTCCGCCTGAGCGACGTCGCCGAGGTGATCGACTCGACCGAGAACATCCGCAACGAGGGCCAGGCCAACGGCAAGCGCTCGGTGCTGGTGATCGTCTACCTGCAGCCCAACGCCAACGTCATCGAGACGGTCGACGAGGTGCGCTCGTTGCTGCCCGAGCTGCAGGCGTCGCTGCCCAACGACGTCGACCTGCAGGTCGTCAGCGACCGCACCACCACCATCCGCGCCTCGCTCAAGGAGGTCGAGACCGCGCTGATCGCCAGCATCATCCTGGTCGTGCTGGTGACCTTTGCCTTCCTGCGCTCGGCGCGCGCCGGCTTCGTCGCCGCGGTCGCCGTGCCGGTGTCGCTGATCGGCACGTTCGGCGGCATGTACCTGCTGGGCTACAGCCTCAACAACCTGTCGCTGATGGCGATGGCGATCGCCGCCGGCTTCGTGGTCGACGACGCCATCATCGTGCTGGAGAACGTCTCGCGCCACATCGAGGAGGGCATGTCGCGCCTCTCCGCGGCGCTGCTCGGCGCGCGCGAGGTCGGCTTCACCGTGGTCTCGATGAGCCTGTCGCTGATCGCGGTGTTCATTCCCATCCTGTTCATGCCCGGCATCGTCGGCCGCCTGTTCCGCGAGTTCGCTGTCACGCTGACCATCGCCATCCTGATCTCGATGGTGGTGTCGCTCACCACGACGCCGATGATGTGCGCCTACGTGCTGCGCGCGCATCAGGGCGCCGCGCAGCAGGGCGAGGCGCGGCGGCCGGGCTTGTTCTTCCGCCTGAGCGAGCGCGGCTTCGGCTGCCTGCAGTGGCTCTATGGCCGCAGCCTCGGCCTGGTGCTGCGCCATCCGCTGATCACCATGATGATCTTCCTGGCGACGGTGATCCTCAACATCGACCTCTATGTCACCATCCCCAAGGGCTTCTTCCCGCAGCAGGACACCGGCCGCCTGGTCGGCGGCATCCGCGCCGACCAGAGCATCTCCTTCCAGGCGATGCGGCGGAAGTTCCGCCAGTTCATGGAGATCGTGCGCGCCGATCCCGACATCGAGAGCGTCGCCGGCTTCACCGGCGGCTATTCGACCAACTCAGGCTTCATGTTCGCCACCCTGAAGCCGCTCGGCGAGCGCAAGATCTCGGCCGACCAGGTGATCGCCCGCCTGCGTCCCAAGCTTGCCCAGGTGCCGGGCGCCAACCTGTTCCTGGCGGCGGTGCAGGACATCCGGGTCGGCGGCCGCCAGGGCAACGCGCAATACCAGTTCACGCTTCAGGCCGATTCGCTGCCCGACCTCTATGTCTGGGGACCCAAGCTGGTCGAGGCGCTGCGCGCCGACCAGTCGGTGATCACCGATGTCGATTCCGACCAGCAGCAGCGCGGCCTGCAGGTCAACCTGACGATCGACCGCGATGCGGCGGCCAGGCTGGGCGTGTCGACGCGCAGCATCTCGGCGACGCTCTACGATGCGTTCGGCCAGCGCCAGGTCTCGACCATCTACAACGCGTTGAACCAGTACCGCGTCGTCATGGAGGTGGCGCCCGAGCACTGGCAGAATCCCGAGGCGCTGAAGGACATCTATGTCAGCACCTCGGGCGGCGCGATCAGCGGCGCCCAGGCGACCGGGGCGATCGTCTCGACCGCGCCGGTGAAGGCCGGCGCCGTCGATCCCGCGGCGGCGGTGCGCAACCAACGCACCAACCAGATCGCCGTCAGCGGCCGCGGCTCGGCATCGACCGGCGCGGCTGTCAGCACGACGGCCGAGACCATGATCCCGCTCTCGCAGCTGACGCGCTACGAGTTCGGCACCACGCCGCTCTCCGTCAACCACCAGAGCCTGTTCGTCGCCAGCACCGTCTCGTTCAACCTGGTGCCCGGCAAGACCTTGAGCGATGCCGTCACCTACGTGAACGACACGATGCGCGAGATCGGCCTGCCGTCGACCATCCATGGCTCCTTCCAGGGCACCGCGCGGGCTTTCCAGCAGAGCCTCGGCAACCAGCTTCTGCTGGTGCTGGCGGCGCTGGCCGCGGTGTATATCGTGCTGGGCGTGCTGTACGAGAGCTACATCCATCCGATCACCATCCTGTCGACCCTGCCGTCGGCCGGCGTCGGCGCGCTGCTGGCGCTGAAATATTCCAATGTCGAGTTCAGCCTGATCGCCATGATCGGCGTGCTGCTGCTGATCGGCATCGTCAAGAAGAACGCCATCATGATGATCGACGTGGCGCTCGAGCGCGAGCGCAACGAGGGGCTCGACCCGCGCGAGGCGATCCACCAGGCGGCGGTGCTGCGCTTCCGGCCGATCCTGATGACCACCATGGCGGCCATCCTGGGCGCTCTGCCGCTGGCGCTGGGCTTTGGCGACGGCGCCGAGATGCGCCGGCCGCTCGGCATCTCGATCATCGGCGGGCTCGCCGTCAGCCAGATCCTGACGCTCTACACGACCCCGGTGATCTACCTCTATCTCGACCGCTTCCGCCGGCGTGATCGCGACCGGCCAAGCCGCGTGGCGCGCGCCATGGGCAGCGCCGGGTTGCCGGCATGAGGCAGCTGGCGCCGGTTCTCTGCCTCGCGCTGGTGTCGGGATGCACGGTGGTCGGGCCGGACTACCAGCGGCCGCCGCCGGCCAGCCCGCCGCCGGCGCAGTTCAAGGAGGCCGTCGCCGAGATGGCGCCCGGCACCGACATCCCGTTCCGCCCGGCCATGCCGCGCGACGACGTCGACCGCGGCGCGTGGTGGACGATGTACGGCGATCGCGAGCTCGATCGCCTGACCGCGCAGATCGACATCTCCAACCAGACGCTGAAGCAGTCGGAGGCGGCCTATCGCCAGGCGCGCGCCCTGGTGCGGCAGGACATCTCCGGACTCTATCCCACGCTCACCGGCACGGGCAGCGCCCAGCAGACCGGCACCGGCAACCAGCGCAGCGGCGGCGGCACCGTGCTGGTCAACACCAACACCGGCCAGTTCACCTCGAGCGTCGGCCAGTTCTCGACCGGTGCCTCGCTGAGCTGGGAGATCGACGTGTGGGGCCGCATCCGCCGCCAGATCGAGAGCGATTCGGCGGCCGCCCAGGCGAGCTACTCCGACCTCGCCTCGGCGCGGCTGTCGGCCCAGGCCGACCTGGTGATCAATTACTATTCGCTGCGCATCTCCGACGAGCGCATCAGGATCTTCCAGGCGACGGTGGCGGCCTACACGCGCGCCGTCGAGATCGTGCAGAACCAGGTCGATGCCGGCATCGTCAGCAAGGTCGATCTGGTGCAGGCGCAGACCCAGCTCGAGCAGACGCGCTCGCAGCTGGTCGCCGAGGGCATCACGCGCGCCCAGTTCGAGCACGCCATCGCCGTGCTGATGGGGCGCGCCCCGGCCGAGCTCAGCCTGGCGCCGGCGCCGTTGCCCCAGCAGGTGCCGACCGTCGATGCCGGCGTGCCGTCGGCGCTGCTCGAGCGGCGGCCCGACATCGCCGGCGCCGAGCGCCGCATGGCGTCGGCCAACGCCCAGATCGGCGTCGCCCGGGCCGCCTTCTATCCGACGATCTCGCTCAACGCCGCCGTCAGCTTCCTCAATGCCGGCCTCGCCAACCTGCTGCAGATCGGCAGCGCGGTGTGGTCGGTCGGCCCGCAGCTCGCCGGCACCCTGCTCGACGGCGGCGCGCTGAAGGCCCAGGTCGAAGGCGCCCGCGCCGCCTACGACGGCCAGGTCGCGGCCTATCGCCAGACCATCCTGGTCGCCTTCCAGCAGGTCGAGGACGCGCTGGTCCAGCAGCGCATCCTGGTGCAGCAGGAGCAGGTCCAGCGCGCCGCCGTCGCCGCCGCGCGCGAGGCCGAGCGGCTGTCGCTCAACCAGTACCGCATCGGCACCGTGCCCTACACGACGGTGGTGCAGACCCAGACCGCCGCGCTCGCCGCCGAGCAGACGCTGCTCACCGTGCGCCTCAACCGGCTGACCGCCAGCGCCAACCTGGTGAAGGCGCTGGGCGGCGGCTGGCGCGACTCCGACTTGCCGGCGCCGACACCGATCGGCGGCATCGACCAGACGCCGCAGCCGGCGATCCCGCCGCCTGGTCCGGCGAAACCGCCGAAGCAGTGGTGGCAGGTCTGGCAATAGGCTTCCCTTTGACAAGCTTCCCCCTGACAGGTCCAACTGGGCTCGCATCAATGTCATGACCGACGAGGAAGTCATGGCAGCGGCGTTGTCGGATCCCGATGCGCGGCCCCTCACGCCTGAGCAGCTGGCGAAGATGCGCCGGGTGTCGCGGGTCAAAGTGCTGCGGCAGCGTCTCGAGATGACGCAAGCGGAGTTCGCCGAGGCGTTCCACTTGCCCATCACGACCTTGCGTGATTGGGAACAGCATCGGAGCTCGCCAGACGCGCCGGCTCGCGCCTTGCTGTTGGCTATCGAGCGCGATCCAGAGGTCATGCGGAGGTTGCTCGCGGAGAGGGCCGCATAGCCTCAGCGACAGTTCGAATTCGTTTCCCCGCGAGCGATCCGACCCTCCGCGTCACCGCAGGCCGTTGCCCATGCCGCCATCGACGCGCAGAGTCTCGCCGGTGATGAAACGGGCCTCGTCGGAGGCCAGGAACAGGGCCGCGTAGGCGGTGTCCCAACCCGTGCCCATCTTGCTCCGCAGGGGGACCTGGGCATCTCGCTCGGCACGAACGTCGGCGGCCGGACGGCCGGTCGCGCGGGCGATGCCCGCGACCGCCATGGGCGTGTCCATGAAGCCCATCATGATGGCATTGGCGCGGATGCCGTACCGCGCGTTCGACTGGGCGACGCTCGTCGTCAGGCGATTGACGGCTGCCTTGGACACCTCGTACGCCATCTGCGTCGCCCCGGTCAGCGCCGCAAGCGAGGAGATGTTGACGATCGCACCGCCCTTCTGCTCGCGCATCGCCGGGATGGCCGCCTTGATCGTCAGCCACATGCCCTTCAGGTTGACCGCCATGATGCGGTCGAAGACATGCTCCTCCAGCCGGTGCGCCGGCGCATCGCCGCCGCCGCCGATGCCGACATTGTTGACCAGGATGTCGAGCCGGCCGTAACGCCGTTGCGCCTCGGCGATGATGCGGGCGCAGTCGGCCGCGACCGTGACGTCGCTGGCCATCGAGGAGGCGGCGGCCGCAGCGCCCCGCTCGCCGGCAATCATGTCGGCCGTCTCGCGTGCCCGCTCGCCGATCCGGTCGACGCAGAGCACGGTCGCGCCTTCACGTGCCAGCAGCAGCGCGGTGGCCCGGCCGTTGCCGATGGTCTCTCCTTCGGTCTGTCCGGCGCCGACGACGACGGCGATCTTTCCTTCGACGCGACTGGCCATCTCAGTTTCCCTCGAGGTCGGGCTCGCACGTCTGGCTCCCGTCGCGGTGCAGGCCAGGCCGATGACGCTCCGCAGTCCCGCCTTCGAACCGGAACCCTCTGTAGCTGTCCGCCGCGATCTGGCTGCAGGTATGACGGTAGCCGGCGCCGACATAAGGCATGAAGACTTTCGGCTTGCCCGGGATGTTCACGCCGAGATACCAGGAGTTGGCTTCCGGATAGAGCGTGCGCGACGCCACGTCCGCCACGTGGTCCATCCATTGGTGCTGCGCCGTCTCCTCGGGCTCGACCGTCTGCAGCTTGCCTCGGCGCATGTGCTCGATGCAGTCGACCAGCCAGTCGACATGATGCTCGCAATTGGCGATCACGTTGCCGATGACCGAGGGGCTGCCCGGACCGGTGATGGTGAACAGGTTCGGGAAGCCCGCCACGCCGAGGCCGAGATAGGTCCGCGGCCCGTCTGCCCACGCCTCCTTCAGTGTCCTGCCGTCGCGGCCTCGGATGTCCATCGCCAGCAGCGCGCCGGTGATGGCGTCGAAGCCGGTGGCGAGCACCAGCATGTCGAGCTCGAACGTGCGTTCGGACGTCTGCACGCCGGCCGGCGTGAAGCGCTCGATTGGTTCGCGGCGCAGGTTGACCAGCGTGACGTTGGGTCGGTTGAAGGTCTCGAAGTAGCCGCTGTCGACGCAGATGCGCTTCACGCCCAGCGGATGGTTGGTCGGGCAGAGATCATCGGCGGTCTGCGGATCGTGCACGGCCTCGCGGATCTTGGCGCGCACGAAGTCGCAGGCGACGTCGTTCACGCCGTGGTGCGTCAGGATGTTGGGGAACGCATAGAGGATGGCGCCGCCGCCCTCCTGCCAGAGCGCCTCGTAGCGCGTCCATTGGACATCGCGCGCGGGGATGGGGGCGGTCGCGGCGGTGGGCGGCACGCGGCCGAAGTCGGAGTGCTGCAGGCTTTCCAGATAGGCCTCGAACCCGGCCTCGAACTGTTCATGATCCTGCTCGGTCAGCGGGCGATTGCGCGACGGAAGGGAGAAGTTCGGCGTGCGCTGGAACACGGTGAGGTGCCGGGCGGTCTCGGCGATCACCGGAATGGCCTGGATGCCGGAGGAGCCGGTCCCCACCACTCCGACCCGCTTGCCGCTGAAGTCGACAGGCTCGTGCGGCCACTGGGCGGTGTGATGGATGGCGCCGGCGAAGTCGGCGAGGCCGGGAATGTCGGGCGTGTTGGGCACCGACAGGCAGCCGGTCGCCATGATGCAGAAGCGGGCGCGGAAGCAATCGCCGCGGTTCGTGCGCACCGTCCAGACGCCGGCGTCGTCGTCGTAGAGGGCGCTGATGACGCGCGTCTCGAAGCGGATGAGCTGCCGCAAGCCGAAGCGGTCGGCGGCATGGCCGATGTAGCGCAGGATCTCGGCCTGGGCGGCATAGCGTTCCGACCAGCGCCACTCGGCGCGCAGCTCGGGTGACCAGGTGTAGGAGTAGAGCAGGCTCGGCACGTCGCACCGCACGCCCGGATAGCGGTTCCAGTACCAGGTCCCGCCGACATCGGGCGCCGCTTCGATGCCAACCACCGACAGGCCGAGCGCACGCAGCCGGTGCAGGGCATAGAGTCCGCCGAACCCGGCGCCGACGACCACGGCCCCGAGGACCCTGTCCTCCGAGGGTTCTTCATTCTCCTCCCCAGCTTCGCTGGGGAGGTGTCGCCGTCTTACGGCGACGGAGGGGTCATGAGTCATGGGCCCCGCCGTCTCCCGTGACTCTTGACTCCTCCGTCCGCGAAGACGCGGACACCTCCCCAGCGAAGCTGGGGAGGAGGATGATCCCGGGATGTCCGAGGCCAGCCGTCATCGCAATCCCTAACCGTCGAAACCGACGAACACCGTGGCTTCGGCGACGGACTTCCGTTGGGACACGACCGCATTTGCCGGAAAGCTGTCGTCCGGCCAGCCCAGCGCAATGCTTTTCATGATGACCTGGTCGTCTGCTATCCCGGCGTGCTCGCGCACCACGGGCGATTGCATGATGCCCTGGCTGTTGATCACGGCGCCCAGCCCGCGCGACCAGGCGGCATTGACCAGGGCCGTGGTCACGGCGCCGCAATCGAACGGCGTATCGTCGCTGCCGTCCAGCACGCGGTCGTAGGTCACGATCACGCACACGGGCGCGTCGAATTGGCGGAAGCCGCGCAAGACCCAGTCCTGGCGTCCATCCTTGTCATCGCGCGCAATCCCCATGGCGGAGAACAATTGCTTGGCGACACCAACCTGCCTGTCTCGATGCTGGCCTGCAAAGGGCTGGCCGGTGCGGAACTCGCGCGACTGCGCGATGCCCGCCACCATCCGCTCCGTGTTGCCGGCCCGGATCCGATCCAGCGGTTCGCCGGTGATGACGTAGAAATTCCACGGCTGGGTGTTCATGGACGACGGAGAGCGCATCGCCAGCCCGATGATCTCCTCGATCAGCGCCCTGGGGACTGGATCGGGCTTGTAGCCGCGGATGCTCCGGCGACCGAGAATGACGTCATCGAACTGCATTTGCCTCTTGCGCCTCATGCCTGACCGAGGGAGTGGCTGTGATGCCACCCATAGCCTGTTCTGGTCCCGCGACCGGAAGCCTCGCCGGGCCCGGTCGCCGCGCCGCGACCAGACGCCTGGCCTCCGCGTCGCGTCCGGAATTCAGATAGGCCCGCAACAACGTTGCTTCCACCAGATCGACCTGCGCCCGGCTGCCGCCCATGCGTTCCCGTTCGGGCAGCATGGGCACGATCAGGTC
Source organism: Reyranella sp. (assembly GCF_044224635.1). GTDB lineage: Bacteria > Pseudomonadota > Alphaproteobacteria > Reyranellales > Reyranellaceae > Reyranella. The sequence continues at coordinate 49,703 of NZ_JBGAKA010000033.1, forward strand.
GATGGCCGCTGCATGATCACCGCGCTGGAAGGCCGCGAAGGCCCGAGCCACGGCGGGAATGGTCGAACCAGAAGGATACCGGCCGGCTTTCACCAGCTCCTCGATGGCCTGGATCCAGGCTTCCAGCGCCGCGCCATCACTGTCGACGGCATAGGCGAGCGCGGCATGCCAATCGGCGAGGGAAAAACCCGGCCGTGGAATCTTCTCTCGTGCGTACTCCCGCAGCTTCGCCCAGCGCGCGTGATCGCGGGGATGGCCCGCCAGTTCCGCGCGCCACAGAAACGAGGACGAATCCGAGAGCTTCTGATGCACGGCGCCGCGATGATCGTCCGCCGAGAAGGCGTCGCTATAGAGCCGAAGCCCCGCTTCCAGATTGCCGGCGTGCAATTCGAACAAGCCGAGGTGCCAGTTCAGGTGGCCGAACAGCCCGCCATTGCGATCGTAGGACGGCAGCCAGTCGCGCATGAAAGCGATGCCGCTGTCCCGCTCTCCGGATTCATAACAGAGATGGGCGAAGGCGTGCGCGCCATAGGCGTTGCGCCGCATCCGGGCCAGGGACCGCTCTATCTTGGGGCGCGCCGCGCCGTGCAGACCGATTTCCGATAGGGCCATGCCGTGATGGGCCTCGAACCACCAATCCTCGCCGTAGTGCGGGGCGAGCTGGTCGAGAAAATCGACAAGGCCCTGTTCGCGACCAGGCAGGCCAGACATCCCGATCAAGCCACCCTGATTGGCGGCGAGGCTCAGCACGAAGGCGTCGCGCGGCCACGTATTTACATGGACGCGGATCGCGGCCAGCGCTGCGACAGCCTGGCCGGCAAACAGGTGACGAAAGACGTCGATGTGGCTGCGCTCGCGCGCCGAGGCTGCGTCACCGAGGGACAATGCGGTGGCGAGGGACTCGCGCATGGCCGCAGGATTGCCCGCCAGCTGAAAGGCACGGGCCTTGCCGACATGGGCCAAGGCGAAGCCTGGATCGGCGGCGATGGAGCGGTCGAAAGACGAGCCGGCACCGGGGTAGACGGTCAGCAGGAGATCGACGCCGTCGACGTAGGCATCGCACGCGGTGGCGACGGTGGTGGATACGGCCAAGCCGTAGCGGTCTGTCAGCATGTCACCACCCCTACCACCAGTATCGTCGCCCGTGCTGTTCCCGGCGCTCCCCGAAATATCCTCCATCGGCCAACCTCGTGCAATTGGGCTCAATACTCGGCTCAGTATCCCTAGAGCGCCTGCAGCGAGATAAGTGGCTTCAGTTGTGACGATACTGCTGTCATCCCGAGCGCAGCGAGGGACTTTGTTTGCGGCCTCAAAGGTCCCCTCGTTGCGCTCGGGATGACAGCAGCTCTGGAGCACTCACTTCGTGACGGGCTCCAAGGCCCCGCCGTGGCTCGCGAGGACTGCAGCGATGTCGGCACGCGGCACTCGGCGTCGAGCTGATATCGATGACCGAAACAACGTGAGCCGGAGAGGCTCGAAACGCGCGCATCGTCCCTTATGATCGGAGCATCGAGGTGGGAGAGAAGCGCATGGGCTACGAGGTCGTGATCCGCGGTGGCCGCATCGTCGACGGCACCGGCGTTGCCGCCTATTCCGGCGACCTTGCGATCAAGGACGGTGCGATTGCCGCTATCGGCAAGATCGCCGAGCGTGGCGCGCGTGAGATCGACGCCGACGGTCTCGCCGTGACCCCCGGCTTCGTCGACATCCACACGCATCTCGATGCCCAGATCGGCTGGGATCCCGATTGCACGCCCGTGAGCTGGCATGGCGTCACCACCGCGCTGCTGGGCAATTGCGGCGTGACCTTCGCGCCGTGCCGCCCGCAGGACAAGGAGCTGCTCGCCGGCATGATGGAGACGGTCGAGGACATTCCGCGTCAGGCCATCTTGAGCGGCCTGCCGTGGTCATGGGAGGACTATGGCGGCTACCTCGACGCCCTCGAGCGGCTGCAGCCCGGCATCAATATTGCCGGGCTCGTCGGCCACAGTGCCGTTCGCTTCTACGTCATGGGCGAGCGTGCGGTGGAGGAGCAGGCGACCGCCGCCGAGCGGCGGCAGATGGCCGATGTCGTCGCGCGTTCGATCGAGCGCGGCGCCGCCGGCTTCTCGACCAACCGTTTCGCGCCGCACAAGCTGCCCGACGGCCGCTCGATCCCCGGCACCTTTGCCGATCCCGTCGAGCTCACGGACATCGCCAAGGTGGTGGCGTCGCGCGGCGCGCTGATGCAGGCGGTCGGCGCCGACAACGAGGTCTTGCGGACCATTGCCGACGCCGCCAACGGACGTGTCCTGTTCAGCTACGGCTCGGGCGGCGGCGATCTCGCCTTGGCGCGGCAGCGTCGCGCGTCGCTCGAGGCGCTGTGCGCCGGCCGCGACATGACGGCGATCACCCAGGTGAGGGCGTCAGGCATGATCTACGGCCTGCAGGCCGGCCTGCCCGTGCGCGGTGCGGCGTGGTCACGGCTGCGCCGCCTGCCCACTCTGGCCGAGCGGGTTGCGGCCCTGGGGGACGTCGAGTTCCATGGCCAGCTGATGGCCGAGGCGAGGGCCAACGGGTTCAAGCAGAATCTCGGCACGCCGGTCGAGAAGGTCTTCTATCTCGGCGATGGTCCGACCCCGGCCTATACGGCCGGCGAGGAGATGAACCTCGTGGCCATCGCGCAGAGAAGCGGCGAGCACTGGGCCGAGACGTTCCTGCGGCTCGGCCGCGAGACCGGGGGCAAGGCGCTGTTCACGCTGCGCATGTTCAACGCCGACCTCGACGCGCTCGCCCACATGTTCAAGAGCGACTGTTGCTATCCCAGCCTGGGCGACGCCGGCGCGCATGTCACGCAGGTCATGGACGCGGGCTGGGCGACCTTCGTGCTGTCCCATTGGGTACGCCAGACGAGCTTCTTCACCCTCGAGGAGGCGGTGCGCCGCATCGCCGCCGTGCCGGCGCGCATCATGGGGCTGGAGGACCGCGGCACGCTCGCCGTCGGCAAGCGTGCCGACGTCAACGTGCTCGACGTCGAGCGGGTGGCCGAGCTGCACCCCGAGCTGGTCAATGATTTCCCGGGCGGCGCGGCGCGCTTCATCCAGCGCTCCCTTGGCTACAAGGCGACGTTGGTCAATGGCGTGGTCAATGTCCTCGACGGCGAGCTGACCGGCGCCCGCGCAGGCACGGTGCTTCGCCACCGTGCCTGAGCCGGGCCAGGGAGGCCGTGGCTGGATGCCGGAAGGAGGAGGCGAGTGCAGACCTGGACAATCGGCAGCACGACGGTCACCCGCATCGAGGAGCAGGTCGGTCCCAACGATTCGACGGTCGAGACGTTCCTCGCCGATGTGGTTCGTGAGCGCTTCGACCGCCATCTGCCCTGGATGGTGCCCGTCCATTTCGATGCGGCCGCCGACAAGCTGATCACCAGCAATCATTCATGGCTGATCCGGACCGATCGTCACACGATCCTTCTCGACAGCTGCGCAGGCAATCACAAGGAGCGACCCTGGCTGCCGCGCTTTCACCAGTTGAACGTGCCGTTCCTCGACCGATTGCGGGCCGCGGGGGTCGCGCCGGAGGAAATCGACATCGTGCTGTGCACCCATCTGCACGCCGATCACGTCGGCTGGAACACCCGCCTCGACAATGGCCGATGGGTGCCCACCTTTCCCAGGGCCCGTTATCTGTTTTCGCGCGTCGAGCACGATTACTGGGATCCCAATGTCGGCGACCGCCGGGCCAAGGCACCCGCCCGCGCCGGCGTCTACGACGACAGCGTCCTGCCGGTGATCCAGTCGGGCCAAGCCGTGCTGCTGGACGACCGGCACGCCATCGATGACCGGCTACTGGTCGAACCCTCTCCAGGACACACGCCCGGTCATGTCATTCTCAAGCTGGATGATGGCGGTGAGCGCGGCCTCTTCTGCGGCGACGTCCTGCATCATCCGGTGCAGGTCTGGGAACCGGGCTGGAATACCCGGTTCTGCGAACTGCCCGATCAGGCCCGGGCGACGCGGCGCAAGGTGCTCGAGCACTGTTGCGAGACCCATGCCCTGCTGTTCCCCACGCACTTCGCCGCGCCGCACGTGGCGTCGGTCGAGCCGGAAGGGGAGGGCTTTCGTCCCCAGTTTGTCGCTGCGACCAAGGCCGGTTTCTGATGAGACGGTTGGAAATTGACCGATCCGCGGACAGGCCTACAATTCCTGCGGCCACGCGATGCGAATCGGCCAGATGAAGTGAGGGGATATCCATGTCCGTGCCCTGCAAGTTCGAGAAAAGTCTTCTCACGTACGATGAGCAGCAGCCCGTATTCGCCAGTCACCACCCGGCAATCTACGATGTGTCATTCGACGACCTGAAGGCGCTTCGTCAACGATTGCGCGATCTGCAAGGCAAAGAGAGCACTCTGGCGAGGACCAAGCGGCGCGAGCAGCGCGGGAAAGGAGAGCCACGCGGCGCAAGCTTTCCTGGCACCGCCGAGCGTTCGTTTCAGCGGAAGCAGATTTTCGGCGCGGCGGTAAAGCGCGTGAACAAGGAAGTGACGCGTCGTATGCATCTGGAAAGGCGCGCAGCTCATATGGACGCTGCGACGCGCGCCCTGGAGATGCGCCGAGCGGCCCAGTTCCCGCCGCGACCCGACGCGGGCTACACTGCCTACGAAGGGGCACGGCCCCTGCCAAGCCTGCGCAAGCGCACCGTCATCTCGCGAGCCCGCATCGGCAGCATTTCCCAGGCCACGCGTGTTGCTCAAGCCGTGAGCGACGCGCGAACCTGAAGCCGTAGCCGAGGGCGCCAATGGTTCAGCGGTAGATCACACCCAGGCGCCCGCCTTCGTCGCGTCCCCGCAAGAAATCGATTCTGCTAGAGCTGTTAAAGCACCAAAGAAGGCGATCAGGTCGGCGAGCTTTCCAGTCGTCCTGAGCGCAGCGAAGGACCTAATCGCCGCCTGCCACGAGCGCACTTTGAGACTTCTGGCGATGAGATCCTTCGCTTCGCTCAGGATGACAGAAGAGACGTCCGATTGGTTCCAAGCCAACCGATCATGCTCTAGTTGCGGCCTCTCTGCTGCGCGACCCGTCCCCTAGGCCTAGGGGAGGCAGGGCACGGCCCCGCTGTATCAGGCCGGCTCAGCCCCCGCGTCATCATAGTGCTGCCGCACGCGCGCGGCCGAATGCTCGAGCAGGCGACGGCCAGCGCGCTCCGCGCCCTCGATATCCTGCGCCGCAATGCAACGGGCGACGTGCCGCCAGTCGGCTGCCGACTCCTGGCGACCGCGCAGGGTGAGGAAGCTGCTCGCCTGGCCGCGGATCAGCTGCCACGTTCCCATGCTGGCCAGGCGCTTGTAGATGTCGGGGAGATGATCGTTGCCGCAGCGCTCGGTCAGCAGCGTCTGGAGGCGGATCGACAGCGTGGCGAACGCCGGCGGTGACACCGCCTCGTCGGCGGCCGCTTCCTCCAGCTCGGCGACCAGGGCTTCGAGCATCCGGCGGTCTGCGTCGCCGGAGACCCTGGCGAACCGGCCGGCGGCCACCGCGAGCAGCGCCGCCCGCAGCTCGAACAGATCGTCGAGGTCGTGCCGCGACAGCTCGGCGATGCGCGCGCCGAAGCGCGGGATCCGCACGACGTAGCCCTGCCGCGCCAGCGCGATCAGGGCCTCGCGGACCGTCGCGCGACTGACAGCGTGGGTCCGGGCGAGCAGCTCCTCCTTCAGGCGCTCCCCCGGCATCAGGCGACCCGACATGACGTCTTCCAGGATCCGCTCCGCCAAGCGCTCGGAAAGCGGCTTCACGAGCCTGCCGAGGGGAGTTTCCGTCGACGAAGCGGCGTCCATGAGGCACTCTATCTTGTCTGACAAAAGACAATATATTATTGGGCATGTCAGACAGGCAAACCCGTTTGTTGGAAAACCAAAGACATGAACACCATCACCGTCACGCCCCTGGGTTTCGCCGCCGGCGCCCAGATCGCGGGGATCGACCTGCGTGAGCCGCTCAGCAACGCCCAGCACCAGCAGATCTACGATGCGTGGCTGAAGCACATCGTGCTCGTCTTCCCCGGCCAGGACTTGACGCCCGAGCAGCAGATCGCCTTCTCCCGCCGCTTCGGCGTCCTCGACCAGCACGGGTCGCAAGCACCCTCGACCTTGCATCCCGACCATCGCGAGATCCTCGTGCTCTCCAACAAGGTGATCGGCGGCAAGAAGTCCGGCACCCACAATTCGGGCCGCAACTGGCACACCGACCTCAGCTACACGTCGCGGCCGGCCAAGGGCGCCATCCTGCATTGCAAGGAGAAGCCGCCGGTCGGTGGCGACACGATGTGGGCCAATCTCTACCTCGCGCTCGAGACCCTCTCGCCCGGCATCCGCCGGCTGATCGACGACCTGGAGGCACTGCATGACGTCACGCTGATCCGCGGCATCGAGCAGCGCGACGCCACCGTCATCGCCGAGATGAAGACGCGCAATCCGCCGGTCATCCATCCGGTGGTGCGCACGCATCCCGAGACCGGCCGCAAGTCGCTGTTCGTCAACGAGCGCATCCGCCGCTTCATCGGCATGTCCGACGAGGAGAGCCAGAGCCTGCTTGCGATGCTGAACACGCACGCGACCTCGCCGGAGTTCGTGTACCGGCATCGCTGGAGCCTGGGCGACGTCGTCATGTGGGACAATCGTTGCAGCTGCCACGTGGCGCTGGGCGACTTCGACCAGACCAGGCCGCGCGTGATGTTCCGCTGCTCCCTGGAAGGCGAGGTCGAGACCGGGCACCTGGCCGTGGATACCGCCGGCAGCGACCGCCAGTCCATGCTGCAGGCCGTCGCCGCGGTTTCCTGAGCGGACGCGCTCGAACTCAAGAACAATCAGTGCAGGGAAGAGACGAGATGAATGTGCTGAAATTCGCGTGGCTGCTTGCCTGCAGCCTCGTGGCCCTGGCCGTGCCTGGCATGGCGCAGACGCCCTCGTTCCCCGACCGGTCGATCCGTCTCGTCGTGGCCTTCCCGCCAGGCGGCGCGACCGACGTCATCGCGCGCGTGCTGGCGCAGGGCCTGACGAGCGAGCTCGGTCAGACCGTGCTGGTCGAGAACAAGGGCGGCGCGAGCGGCATGATCGGCTCGGAGATGGTCGTGAAGTCGCCGCCCGACGGCTATACGCTCCTGTTCGCGCCGAGCTCGCACGCCACGCTGAAGGAGCTCTATCCTGCCATGCCGTTCGACCCGTTGCGCGACTTCACGCCGGTCGCCACGGTGGCGCGCACGCCCTACATCCTGGTGGTGCATCCCGGCCTCGCAGTGAAGACCGTGGCGGACTTGCTGGCCATGGCGCGCGCCAAGGCCGGCTCCGTGGCCTATGCCTCGACCGGCATGGGCACCGCGCAGCACCTGGCGGGAGAGGTGCTGCGACGCACCTCCAACACCGACATCCTTCACGTTCCCTACAAGGGCAGCGGCGCGGTGCGCGCTGACCTGCTGGCCGGCCGCATCCAGATGATGTTCGACAACGTCGCCGTCATGCTGCCCTACGTGCAGCGTGGCGAGCTGCGCGGGCTTGCCGTCACCAGCCCCAAGCGCAGCGCCCTGGTGCCCGACCTTCCCACCTTGCGCGAGCTCGACCTCGCCGCCGCCGAGATCGAAGGCTGGTTCATCGTGCTCGGTCCCGCGGGCGTGCCCGATGCCGTCGTGCAGCGGTTGAACGGCGCGATCAACAAGGTGCTGGCGGCACCCGCCACGGCGGAGAAGCTTGCAACGCTCGGTGCCGAGCCCCTGATCGGCCCGCCGCAGGACGTCGCGACGCTCGTCGCCGGCGATCGCGAGCGCTGGGGCAAGGTGATCCGCGAAGGCAACATCAAGCCGGAGTGACCGGTAGAAGACTCGCGCCGCCATTGTCGCCGCTGCCGCCGAGATCGTCGGCGAGGACGGCAATGCGAGAGCTTTGGCAGGGCTGGATCGAGGCATGGCGCGGCATGGAAGCCCACGCGCGGCGACGCGGCTGGAAGGTTACGCCGCTCGAGATCGCGCTGCCCGCCTCCGAACAGCAGGTCGCGGCCGTCGAGGCGGCGCACGGCGTCACGGTGCCGAAGCAGCTCCGCGATCTCCTGACAGGCTATTCCAGCGCGATCCGGTTCGGCTGGCGCATCCCCTCGCATCTGCAGCCGGTCGGTGAGTTCTCGTCCCTAACCAGCGGCGGCCTGCGCGACGCGATCTGGGATCTCGCGCACATCGACAAGTACGCCATTGCGAATTTCCGGGGCTGGCGGCGGCACCGCGGGGAGAATTCAGGTCCCTCGGAAGAGCCCAACAGCCCGAACATGTGGGAGCACCAGTTTCCGTTCGCGGATCTCGCCAACGGCGACATGCTCACGATCGACGTGAGGTCCGACGCGGCGCAACCGGTCCGGGTGCGGTGGCGCGCGACGAGCGGACCGTCGCCCTGATCGGCCATGTCGTCGACCACGGATTGGACATCAACGCCGGCGATGGCGCGGGCCAGACGGTCCTGCACCTGATCGCGAGAGCCGAGTATGGTGGCGACGACGATGTGGCGTTGATGCTCCAGCTCGGCGCCGACAAGAGCGTGAAGGACAACGAGGGCCATAGACCGTCGGCCGTCGTCCCGCGCCGCAAGGCCCAGCTGCGGGCCGCTCTGAAGTAGAGTGCAATCAGACGTTCTCATCCATCGCAATCCAAGGAAGAGCGAAGCAAATGCCCCGTGCCCGCCTGCGCGATCTCGGCCTCGAGGTCGGGACCTTACCGCCCGGCCCCTTCAACGCCATCACCGACGTGGCGGGTGTCAAGGTGGGCTATTCGACCGTCATCCAGGACACGCCACGGATTGCCCGGACGGGGGTCACGGCCATCTGGCCGCGCGGACGGGAAATCTGGACGGACTATGTCTTCGCCGGGACTTTCTCGTTCAATGGCAACGGCGAGATGACCGGTCTTCCGTGGCTCGCCGAACAGGGACTGCTGGGCGCGCCGATCGGCATCACCAACACCTATCAGGTCGGGATCGTCCGCGACGCCATCACGGCCCTTGCGGTTCGCGATGGCGCCTCACAAGCCTTTCATCTGCCGGTCGTCGCCGAGACCTACGATGGCTGGCTGAGCGATATCCAGGCTTTCACCCTGACGCAGGAACACGCGTTTGCCGCCTTCGACAGTGCGGTCGGCGGCTGCGCCCTTGCCGAAGGCAATGTCGGCGGCGGCACCGGCATGATCTGTCACGAGTTCAAGGGCGGGACGGGCACGGCATCGCGCGTCGTCGTCGAGAATGGCGAGCGCTATACGGTCGGCGCGCTGGTGCAGGCCAATTACGGCGCCCGAGATCTGCTGCGCGTGGACGGCGTGCCGGTCGGCCGTGAGATCGGACCGGACGTGGTGCCGGCCCATCGCTCGGGCATAAGCGCAGCGCCGCCCCAGGCGACCGAGGGGTCCATCATCGTCGTTCTGGCGACCGACGCGCCCCTCCTTGCGCTGCAATGCCAGCGGCTCGCCCGCCGGGCCACCACGGGCCTCTCGTGGGTCGGCGGCATCGGGGCCAATGGCAGCGGCGATATCTTCATCGCGTTCTCGACCGGCAATCATGTCGGCCAGAATGACCGGATCAGCACCGTGAGGATGCTCGCGCCTGATGCGATGACGAGCCTCTTCCGGGCCGCAGCCGAGGCGACCGAAGAGGCGATCCTCAACGCCCTGTGCATGGCCGAGACCATGTCCGGCCGCGACGGCCGCACCATCCACGCCCTGCCGCTCGACCGCCTGCAGGAGGTGATGCGGCGATACCGGCCCGGGCAACGCGCGTGAGCCTTGCAGCTTGTGATTCAAGCGTCAAAGACGAAACTTGGGTAGAATGTACTTCCCGCCGCGATCCTTCACGCTACAGCCTGCGCAACGACCGGCGCAGCAGGCGAACGTGGTCGCCCACGACCCGCTTGGGGATGCTGCGGTCGCCGCGAAGGCAACATCAAGCCGGAGTGACCGCTGAGCTGGAACCGGCCACCGACGCGGTCGCTTGAACCCTTTCATGAAGGTCAGGTGCGGCCGGCCGTTCGGATTTCTTTGGAGACCAGCCCGGACAACCGAGCCTTTCCGGCTCCATCCAGCATCGCACGCCGACGACGAGATTGGCTGCGAAGGAGCTTATCACTATTGCCAGCCACACGACGATGATCGCGAGGATCGCCTGAACCGGGATGCGCAGCCAGGGGTTAGGGAACCATCTCTTGAAGAGAGAAAGGGTTTGGATGCCCTGTCTTGCCTTGTCGTCACTCACGACGCGCTCCTTCTGGCGATCACGCCTGACTGGTGAGTGGTGGTCGGCTGGCTGCCTGCTGCGCGCGAGTCACTTGGCAGGCGTGCCTTCCGGCGGCAGCGGAGAACCCCTGCTTGCGGGAGGATTCGGCCTTTCCTTGCCTTGTATCAGCTCCATGGGATGGAGCTGATACAAGGCGTTGTAGAATTGCTCCCTGTCGTGATAGCCGATGATGCGTCCGATGAGGCCGGGGTTGGAGCCTGCAATCTGCACCAGGGCAAACGCCGGAAAATCCCTGATGGACAGCCGGTTCATCAATTGCTTGATGTTGTTGTGTTGATCGTCCTTCTCGACATCGAGCACGACCACGGCGTCCTCGGCGAGAAGTGTGAGAATGCGCGCGTCCGCAAAGCTCTCGCGCTTCATGGCCTTGCAGTAGTTGCACCAGTCGGCGCCGAAGACGACAAACAGCAGCTTGCCCTGCCGCGCGGCACGATTGTGGGCGGTGACGAGATCATTGATGTGAACATTCGCCGGCCAGCCCGCCAGCCAAGGTGGGGTCGGCGCCGGATTGGCTTGGGCGGAGCCGCCCCCGGCCTGCGGCGGTCCGAGCGCGGGACCGACCTTGCACGGATCGACAAAGGGATTTGGTCCATTCGAGCCAGGGGGTGTTGCCGGTGCGGAGAGTATGCAACCTGGTTGCCGGCCGATCGCTTGTTGCGCCGTCGCCGGCAGTCGGGCAATCCCAAGGGCTGCAAGCAACAGCGACAAGTACAGCATCGGGCGCATCATCGTGTCCGCTTCCTTCTCAGTTCCGGCAATAGCGCCGTCTGGGTGTCGACCCGACGCGGCCATGCAACGACATGGGAGAAAGCGGTCCTCGACATCCCGAACGCCATGTTTCACGCTGATCTTCGTCGATCAACCGGACCTCCGTCGGCGACATCCCGACCCAGGGACGTCTCGGTCCCCGCGATCGCTTCAGAATGATCAATTATCCGGCCGAAAAAGGTGTCACGACCAGAACATTTTCACCTGAGTCTCACGTCTTCGAGGCCAAATGATGGGTGCAGTGACGCGCTTTTGTGGCGGCGGCGCCGGCCGGGCCTGTCCTCGTACGCAAGAGCCCCTCAGGCGGCACGACACGATCTCCTATTCCAGCTTGATGCCGGTGCGCTTGATGAAGGTTTGCCAGCGCTCGACCTCGCTGCGGAGGGTAGCCATGAAGGTGTCGGGTGGGCCGCCGACCGCGATCACGCCGTCGTCGGCCAGGCGGTTGGAGACGTCGGGACTCTTCAGCACGCTGTCGAGCTCGCGGTTCATTCGGTTGACGATCTCGTCGGGAATGCCCTTGGGACCGATCATGCCGTGCCACAGGTTGAAGTCGAGCGTCGGGTAGCCTTGCTCGGCATAGCTCGGGATGTCGGGCGCGGCGGCGAGCCGCTTGCTCGAGCTGGTGGCGAGCGCCCTGAGCTTGCCGCTCTTGACGAAGGGCAGGAAGGTCGTCGAGCCGCCGCCCAGGAGCTGGACGTTGCCGGCGAGCAGATCGGTCAAGGCGGGACCGGTCCCGCGATAAGGGACATGCGCGATCTTGATGCCGGCGGCGTCGAGGAAGAACTCGGTCGTGAGATGCGTGAGGCCGCCCATGCCGCTCGAGCCGTAGCTCAGCTTGCCGGGCTCGCGCTTGCAGAGCGCCACCAGCTCGGCCAGCGTCCTGGCCGGCAGGGCAGGATGAGCGACGAGGAGGAACGGTTCGTCGGTGTACTGGCCGATCGCCGCGATGTCCTCGAGCGAATCGAACGATGGCTTGTGCAGGATCGAGTTGACTGCGTAGCTGCCCGAGATGGAGAGGTAGGTGTAGCCGTCGGGCGGCGACTTGATCGCCACCTCGGCACCGAGATTGCCGCCGGCACCGGGCTTGTTTTCGACCAGCATGGTCTGGCCGAGCCGCGCCGTCAGCTTCTCGGCCACTAGGCGGGCGGTGAAGTCGGTCCCGCCGCCCGGCGCGAACGGCACAATGAGCTTGATCGGCCGGTTGGGCCAGCTCTGGGCGCGCAGGGGAGACGCGATCTGCGCCGCCGCGGCGGCAGCGGCGGTGGCCAGCAAGGTACGGCGTCGCATCATGAAACCTCCCACGGCACGCGGATCTCCTGCAGGGGCACGTGCTGCTGGGCGGCGTGCATGTCGGTCTCGCCGACGCCGCCCTGGGCGCGCGGCCGCGGCAGGGTGATCTTCACCGCGTTCACCAGGTCGAAGAAGCCGAAGGTGATGATGGCCTGGGTCGGCACGTTGTAGAGCTCGGAGACGAGCTCTTTGGTGATCACGCCGCTCTGCTTCACCGCCTCGTAGTCTTCCCGGGTCTTGAACACGATATCGAGGGTGATCTCGAACGGGCCGGCATTCTTGCTGCGGATCACCTTGGCGATGTCGCGCAAGGGCGTCGGGACGGCGGCCATGTCAGGCGACCTCCTCGTAGCGGATGGGGAACAGGGCGGTCGGGCTGTCGATCTTCATCAGGTGATAGACGTTGAACTCGCAGGCCTGCCCGAGCGGGATCTCGAGCGGCGTGAACGGCGAGGCGAGATTGCCGGCGGTGGCGATGCGGCCGGGATAGGGCGCATGCATCAGGCTGGTGCGCGCCTTGCCGCAGATCGCGGTTGCCAGCGCCTGCGTCGCCGCCGCGACCTCGATGATGATGCAGAGCTCGTGGGCCGGAATCTTGACCGGCTCGAGCTCGCCCATCACGCCGTTCTTGCCGTAGAGGTGCGGGATGATGCGATAGGACTCCGGCGGCACCTCGGCGAAGTAGGCGCGCGTGCCGGCCAGCACGCCCGCGAGGATCGTGTCTACCTGGCTGATGAAGATCGGATCGCGCGCGCCGGCGATAAAGATGCTGCGCCAGCCCGAGGTCTTCGCCCCCTCGAGCTTGACCGTGTAGTGCTTCGCCGGCTCGAAGCGGCTGCCCGAGACGCGCACCCGCCGGTCGGTCACCTGCTCGTAGCGGCACTGCGAGAGATCGAGCGTGCCGCCCGGCCCGGCCAGCAGGAACGGATGGGTCTTTTCGTAGAGCGTATGGGCGGCCACCGAGGCGGTGGTGCAGCGCTCGGCCGGATTGAGCGGCTCGATCTCGAAATGGTCGCGCCTCAGCGTGCCCATGACGTTGCGGCCGACCGGCTCGGCGCACAGCGCGCCGCATTCCATGATCTTGCCCATGTGCCAGGCGAGCGCCGGGTCGAAGCCGGCGCGGATCGCCATCGCCGCGGTCGGCGAGGGATCGTAGGAGCGGCCGGCGATGACGATGTCGACGCCTTCAGCCTCGTCGATCGCCTTCAGGAACGGCTCGGCGCCCATCTGCGCCACCACGACGGTGGCGGCCTCGACCTCGCGCGGATCGAGCGGCGGCACCGGCCCCAGCGGCTCGATGCGGCCCGCCTTGAGCTCGCGGGCGATGTGGCCCTTGTCGATGTCGGAATAGATCGAGGCGACCTTGAAGCGCCAGCCGCGGCGCCGGGCGATCCCGGCAACGAGGTCGCGGAAGACGTCGACATGCAGGTTGGTGCCGTCGCCGCCGGCCGACGAGATCAGCACCGGGATGCGCGTTTCGTGCTGGGCCTCGAGCAGCACCTCGAGGTCCTTCACGTAGGCCTCGCGGCTGCACGTCATCTCGCCCAGGCCGAGCTTCTGTGGACCCGAATCGGTCGAGCCGGAATCGATGGTGATGGCGTGCGGTTTCTGCGCCAGGCCGAGCTTGAAATGATCGACCGGGAAGCCGTAGCCCAGCATGCCCGACGGCGTCAGGATGCGGATCTCGTCGTTGCTCGCCATCGTCATGGGCCCGTCTCGGTTGATGGTCTGATGCCTTAGCATCGCCAGCCGATGGCCGGAAGGTGGGTGCCTGCAGGGCTGCCGCGGCGTAGGCTGCCTGGATGGCCGACCCGGAGGTCCGCAAGATCATCCATATCGACATGGATGCGTTCTACGCATCGGTCGAGCAGCGCGACGATCCCGGATTGCGCGGCAAGCCGGTGGCGGTGGGCGGCCGCCAGCGCGGCGTGGTGATGGCGGCAAGCTACGAGGCGCGCAAGTTCGGCGTGCGCTCGGCCATGCCGTCGACCACGGCGCATCGGCTGTGCGCCGAGCTGGTGTTCGTCAAGCCGCGCTTCGACGTCTACAAGGAGGTGTCGCGCCAGATCCGCGAGATCTTCCTCGAGTACACGCCACTCGTGGAGCCGCTGTCGCTCGACGAGGCCTATCTCGACGTCACCACCAACCTCAAGGGTATGCCGCTGGCGAGCGACATCGCCCGCGAGATCCGCGCCCGCATCCTCGAGCAGACCGGCCTCACCGCCTCGGCCGGCATCTCCTACAACAAGTTCCTGGCCAAGCTCGCCTCGGACTACCGCAAGCCCAATGGCCAGACCGTGATCCCGCCGGAGAAGGGGCCGGCCTTCGTCGAGGAATTGCCGGTCGCGAGGTTCCACGGCGTCGGGCCGAAGACGGCGGAGAAGATGAATCGACTCGGCATCATCAGCGGCGCCGACCTGAAGGCGCAGTCGCTGGACTTCCTCGAGCAGACGTTCGGCAAGGCCGGCACCTACTACTACGCCATCGCGCGCGGCCGCGACGACCGCAAGGTCGTGCCCAACCGGCCGCGCAAGTCGGTCGGGTCGGAGACCACCTTCATGGAAGATCTCGCCCGGCCCGAGGAGATCGAGCAGGGCGTCGCCTCGGTGCTGGGCGACGTGTGGTCGTGGTGCGAGCGCACCGGCATGGCCGGCCGCACCGTCACCGTGAAGATCAAGTACGCCGATTTCCAGATCGTCACGCGCAGCCGCACCTTGTCCGAGCCGGTGGCGAGCCGCGCCGTGCTCGAGCAGACCAGCCTCGAGCTGGTGCGCACCGTCTTCCCGCTGGCCAAGCGCGTGCGCCTGCTCGGCGTGTCGCTGCACAATTTCGATCGCCCCGTGGACGCGCCGGCGTCGCCGCAGATGACTCTGGATCTGTAGTCATGGTCTTGTGGACTGCGGGCGCCTGCCCTGAGCTTGCCGAAGGATCTGCCCGCGCTCGGGATGACAGGGTCTCTGTCGCGCGCGCGCCATGTGTCAGTATCGGAGATTGAAGCATCGTTTTTGCGGCGAGGAGAAACCCCATGGCACCGAGGCTGGTCGACTATCTCACCTACGAGCCCGACGACAGTGGCATTCTCTGGATCAGGTTCAACCGTCCGGACCGCCTGAACGCGCTGATCGGTACCGCCGAGGAGAACGGCACGGTGGCCAAGGTGGGCGAGTACATGCGGGCCGGCGACGACGATCCTGCCATCCGCGTCATCGTGTTGACGGGGGCGGGGCGCGCCTTCTGCGCCGGTGCGGACTTGAGGTCGCGGGCGCCGGAAGACGTGACCGGCCCCAACTTTCCCGGCAATCGCGGCGACCACGACGGTCCGGATGCGGCGCGGCAGCATTTCTTTCATGGCCTGACCAAGCTCCACCGCGACATCTCGCTCATCCGCAAGCCCACCATCGCCATGATCAACGGACCGGCGGTCGGCGCCGGCATGGACATGGCGCTGCACTGCGACATCCGCATGGGCTGCGAGAAGACCCGCTTCATCGCCTACCACCACGCCGGGCAGATCATCGAGAACGGCGGCTCGTACTACCTGCCCAAGATGGTCGGCCTGGGACGCGCGTTGGAGTTCGCCTACACCGGCGAGCTCGACGCCGAGCGGGCGCATGCGTGGGGCCTGCTCAACCACCTGGTGCCGTCGGAAAAGCTCGAGGAAGCCACCCGGGCCCTGTGCCAGCGCATCATCGGCGTGCCGCCGCTGGTGCAATGGGTCGGCAAGCGCATCATGCGCGCAGCCCTCGACAACTCGCTGGAGACCACCATGACCCTGACCTCGAATGCCGGCGGCATCCTGCAGGGCTCCGAGGATGCCAAGGAGGCACGACGCGCCTTCGCCGAGAAGCGTCGGCCGGTTTTCAGGGGGCGGTGAAGCGGCTGCGCGCTCGTCATCTCTTCTGGTCTTCCGGACCGCGGGCGTCCCGCCCGCTCATGGTCATGAATCATGAGCGGGCAGGACGCCCGCGGTCGAGGAGGCTCTGAGCTTCCGTCGTGAGACTCCCGGGCCCGCCTCAATGACGCGGAACCCGGCGGCCACCCTGGTTGGTGTTGTTCTGAGCGATGTTGGCAGTATATCGCAGGTGCTGTCGGTTGCGTTCCCCGTCATCGGGCACCGCTGGGAGCGCGCCATTCCCGTGGCGCTCATGGTCATCATTTGGACCGCGGGCGAGACGCCCGCGGTCCAGGAAGAGCATGAGCGCCACAGCCGGCGGAGGTTACTCCGCCTGGAGTGGCGCACTCGCGGCGGTCACACCTCTATTTCACTCACCATGCGCTTCAGCAGGGCAGCGTCGGGATAGTTGCCGACACCGGCCTGGACGTTGTCGCGCATGTGCTCGGGCTTGCCGGTGCCGGGGATGACGCAGGTCACGGCCGGGTTGGCCAGCACGAACTTCAGCAGCAGCTGGGCCCAGCTCGTGCAGCCGATCTCGCCCGCCCAGGCGGGCAGCGGGCGGTCCGAAAGCTTGCGCAGCAGGCCGCCGCCGCCGAACGGCTGGTTGACGAGCACAGCGATGCCGCGCTCGGCGGCGAGCGGCAGCAGGCGGCGCTCGACGGCGCGGTCGTCGAGCGCGTAGTTCAGCTGCACGAAATCCCATGGCTCGGCCTGCAGCACCTTCTCGAGCTCGCCATGCGCTGACTCGGTGTAGTGCGTGACGCCGAGATAGCGCACCCGGCCCTCCTGCTTCCAGGCGCGCAAGGTCGGCAGATGGACGCGCCAGTCGAGCAGATTGTGGACCTGCATCAGGTCGATGCGCTGCGTCTGGAGCAGCGCCATCGATTTCTGCATCTGGGCAATGCCGTTGTCGGCTCCCGAGATCCAGACCTTGGTCGCGAGGAAGGCCTTGCTGCGCGTGCGCGCTGCCGCCAGCAGGTCGCCGACCACGCCTTCGGCCTTGCCGTACATCGGTGAGGTGTCGATCACCGAGCCGCCGGCCTTGAAGAGGATGTGCAGAACCTCGGCGAGCGGCGCACGTTCGTCGGGCTTGGCTCCGACATCGAACGTCCGCCAGGTGCCGACACCGACCACGGGCAGCACCCCGCCGGAAGAGGGGATCTTGCGCAGATTCATGCTTCTGGCCTGTGGTTGCTGGGCAAAGCCTCGCGCGCCGAGCAGCGGGACTCCGGCGAGGCCGAGAAGGGCGGAGCGACGTGTTGTCATGACCCTGCGAGCAGTATGCGGAAAGTACGTCCAGAGGATCGAGGCTCGGCCCGAGAGTCGGGTTGAATTCCGGGCTGGGCCTCGACGACCCTGCCATTCAGGGTCACGCGCGGCGCCTCGGCAAGTCCCGCGACTGTGATCGTTTTCGCGAGCGCGGCCGGGTCCTGTCCCGCCTTCGAGGCATAAGTGATGTCGCACGCCTTTTCCTGCGGCCGATATTCGAGCCGCAGCAGGCCGACCTTGCCGTCCGCCGTGAAGCGCGCGCCGTCTCGTGTCGACAGGGCGAAGGATTGCGGGTCGGGCAGGGGATTGTAGGCGATCACCGCGCCGCTCAGCGGGTCGGCCAGCAGATAGGATTTGCCGCCGGCATCGCCCGTCAGCACGGCGCCGTTCTTCTCCAGCCGTCCGGTCGTTCCCTGCTGGGACCAGGTGGTGTCGCGCTCCAGGCCGGCCGGCAGGTAGGGCCACGCGCCGTTGAGGCGGCGATGGGAAATGGCCTTCTCCTGCAGGCCCGGCCTGATCGGGAAATGATCGTCCTCCGGCTCGGGGAAGTCGGTTGTGAAACCCGCTTCCATCAGGTCGCCGCCGCTCGTGTAGGCGACCTCGAGCAGGCGCTTGCTGTCGTCCCATTGCGTCTCGAGCGTCGCCGCGCTCATGTGCTGCACGAATGCCTCGAAGCTCCCGTGCTGGTCCGCGTCGCCCATCTCGAGCACGAAGCCGCCCCAGGTGCGTCGCGTGACGGCGTCGAGGTCGAGGCTGCGCACGGCGACCGGCTGGGCGCGCCGCAGGTTGAACAGCGAGACCGTCAGCGCCGGCGCCACCCTGGCGTCGTTCGGCTCGGCCTTGCCGGGGACACCGGGGGCAATCTCGATCTCGGCGTCGCGGCCGAGATCGCTTCCCGGCAGCGGCAGCACGGCGAGCCAGCTGACGCCGTCGCGCACGAAGATCCGTTGATTGGCCGGCAGGCGCTGCGGGAACGAGTCGAGCCGTTGCGTGCCGGCGTAGAGTTCCCACGAGCGGCGCTCGGCGAAGTTCCACAGCCCGATGACGGTGGCGAGCCGGGAGACCGACTCGCCGGCCAGTCCCTTGAGGAAGCGCGGCCGCCAGCTATGCGGCTTGGCGAACACGATGGCGCGGTTGCGGCTCTGGTAGACCAGGGTCAGCCCGGCCGTCGCGGCGGTGCCGCCCTGCGTCGCCGTGAGGTCGGGCCCGTCGGCAAGGTAGCGCACCGTCAAGGTGCCGAGATCCTCCATCCGTGTCGCCGTCCTGGCCTCGCGCACCCATTGGCCGAGGAGCGGCGCGGCGCCGACGCGGATGTCGGTGCTGGCGAGCCCGTGCCAGCGGCCGAGCCAGGCGCGCCGCCACAGCGGCGGATTGAAGGTCTTGCGCACCGTCTCGGCCGCGGTCTCCTCGAACGGCACCGGCTTGTCGTCGACCAGCGCGGTGGTCCAGTCGGGCAGCCAGCGCGAGGGCAGGCTTTGCAGGGCCACGCGCCCGGCCGGGAAATCGTAACCCCAGACCGGCATGCCGGCCGCCGTCGCGCTCGACGGCTGGTCGAGATAGTTGACCACGCCCGCCTTCGACAGCGTATGCAGGGCGCCGTAGAATCCGTCCTGCTCGACCAGCACGCCGGCCAGGCGCGCGCGGCCCGACGAGGAGACGCAGCGCCGCAGCCGCGGATGGTACGTGCTGACCAGCAGCTCCATGGTGCGATCGACCAGGATGCGGCCCATCAGCCGGTCGATCGGCAGCGGCGCGTAGTCGGCGATCATCTTCTGGCCGCTGAGCGAGATCGACAGGTAGTAGTGGTCGAGCATCTCCTGCGTGCTGCCGTCGACGAATCCCCAGTAGCGCAGAGGGAATGCCTCGAGTCCGTGCCGACCGTCGGCGATCGCCAGGTCCGCCCCGATCATGTGGCCGCCGAGCAGCGCGCCCATCGCCGCGGTGTGATTGAAGTTCTGGGTGCTGACGTAAAAATTGAAGCCGTCGCGGAAGAACGACGCACGGCCGCGCCAGTCGTGGCGGCGCGCGTAATCCTCCATGGCCTCCTTGCCCGACGGATGGAAGAAATCCCTGGTCGGCAGGTCGGGCTGCAGCCAGGCGCGCCAGTAGTCCTTGAGGTGATCCTGGACCGGCGCGGGCAGCAGCTCGCGGAACATGAACCAGCCCAGAAGGTCGTCGGCGACGCTCCAGCCCTGCCAGAAGCGCGGCGGCGTCGCCAGCGCTTCCTTGATTTGCGCCGCATAGGTCTTGGCATCGAGCCACGGGCTCGCCCGATCGCCGCCGACACGCAGCAGCTCCTGGATGCGTGCGGCCTGCCAATCGCTGCGCCCCTGCAGTCCCATCGACAGGATTTTTCTCGCCCGCGACTCGACCTCTTGTGCCGTCGGCAGCGTCGCGGTGGGGCGCGAGCCGTCGGCCATCGCCATCAGCCACTTGGGATCGAGCCGGGCCGGCAGCTGGATGGCGACGATGCCGCGTCCGCTGAGCGGCCGGCAGGTCAGGATCAGGCGCGGATTGGCGAACGTGAGCCCGTGCCCGCCGGTCGGCATCGCCCATTCATAGGCGTTGCCGGGCTGACGATAGCGCGAATCGTAGGTCTCGAGCTTGCGCAGCAGGAAGCCGTTCCGTTCCAGCGCCAGCAGGCGCACCCCGGCCTCTTTCGCCAGCACGTCGGTCGCCAGCAGGCGCGTGATGTCGACCCGCGCCTCGCGCGCCCGGTGCGACAGCTCGACGGGTTGCATGAGGTCGGCATGGCGATCCTGCACCGGGTCGGCGGCGCCGAAGCGCGTCCAGTAGCAGCGGCCGGCGACGCTGGCATTGAAGGTCGGTCCATGCGTTGCATCGGCGACCCAGGGACGGCGCAGCGGCCACGCCTGGACGTGCCAGGTCGGCGGGTCGTCGGTCCACAGCTTGCGGCCGAGATCGGGCCGGCAGAGGTAGCCCTGCGGCACGATTTCGTAACCTTCGTATGCTAGCGAGAGCTCCGCCTTGGTGAGGACGCGGCCTTCGCGCAGCACAAGGGCGATCTGGTCGGCCGCGCCGGGAAAGCGCAGCAGGACGGAGCGATGCACCGCGTCGATCGTGCGGCCGCCGACGATCGGCGTGTCCCATGTTCGGCCATCAAGCGGCCGGCCATCGATCGTCGCCGTCTCTGCAGCGGCGATCGCGACCTGCTCGTCGTCACGCGCACGCGCAGCGCCGCCCGGCACGCCGAGGCTCGCAGCGAGTGCAGCGCGCAGCAGGTGTGATCGCGTGAGCAGCTTTGATGAGGTGAGCAGGGATCGGGTCATCGCATGTCATTCTCTCGTCAGCATTCTCTCGTCAGCCTGGGGCGAAAAAAAGTGCGGCAGAAAGTTCTCCGCCATATTGATGCCGTACGCGCGGTATCTGCTCCCGTGCGAGTGAGAAACGACAACGCTGACTGTTGTCGCTGACGCGGATCGACACTACCTCCCGTGTAGCCCAAGGAGGAGCTGACATGCTCGAACCATTCGTCGTCGAAGTGTGGGGCAGGCCCGCCGGCATCGTCATCAAGGAAGGCGACTCCTTCCGCTTCCATGCGGTCGCTCATCCATTCTTCGAGATCGATGGCACGGAATACAACACGCCCGGCCACGCCCGCCTGGCCGCCGCCCGACTGGGCAACGACGATCATGGGGCGACCCCCGGTGCCTCCTTCGGCAAGGCGCGCCACTGAGCCAGCAGCCTGCCCTTGGGATCCTCGAACTGGTCGGCCAGCACCGTTGACTCGGCGATGCGCTCGATGCGGAAATTGCGCAGGTCCCGGCGCAATTCACACCACGCGCCGACCAGCGTGACATCGACATAATAGGCCATGGCGAGCGGCCAGATGGTGCGCCGCGTGCGGCGCGCCTGCTCGTCGCGATAAGTGATGCGCATCTTGCGCCGGTCGCGGATCGCCGCGCGCAGCGCGGCTGCATCGACCCCCCTCGGCGTGGCGGTGTCGCCGCGCGAGACGTAGAACGGCGCATCGACATGGCCGCGCAGGCTTTGCGGCAGGATCGTCGTCACCTTCTCGAGCACGCGAGCGGAGGCGTGCGTCAGGGCGCGGTCGCGCAGCCGCTTGACCAGCCGGGCGCCGACCGCGATCGCCTCGATCTCGTCGATGGTGAACATCAGCGGCGGCAGGTCGAAGCCCTTGCGCAGCACGTAGCCCACGCCCGCCGCCCCCTCGATCGGCACGCGCCGCGCCTGCAGGGTCGCCACGTCGCGATAGACCGTGCGCACCGTGACCTCGAGCTCCTCGGCAATCGCCGCCGCCGTCATCGGCTTGCGCGCCGCCCGCAGGATCTGGATGACATCGAACAACCGATCGGCGCGCCGCATGGCGTGGGCTCCCTTCATTTTCCTCCCGCGCTACGCAGGGCATTCGCGTTTGCCGTTTTTCCCCCGTCATCCCGAGCGAGGCTGCCCGATTAGGCGCTGTTTACAGCGCCATTGGCGGCGCAGTGGAGGGACCTTTCTTCTCTACGCTGCAACAAGAACAAGAAAGGTCCCTCCACCACGCCGCGCTGCGTGCGGCTCCGGTCGGGATGACGGAATTTTTTCCATATGCGAATGCCCTGCCCGGATTATCGGGGAAGCGCGCAACGGCTCCTGACATAACCCTGTCAGGAGGGAAAAACTAGAGTCACCACCGACAGACGAGTCAACTCCAATCTCATCCTGAGGAGCGCCCACAGGGCGCGTCTCGAATCGGGCGAATTAATCTTCGCCCTTTGATGGGCAACAGACACCTCGCTTGTTGCCCACCCTTCGAGACGGGCGCTTCGCTCCCTCCTCAGGGTGAGGTGGACTGTGAACCGCCGCCGAATCGGAAATCGCCATGACGACCCTCGCCCTGACCCACACCGACGACCGCTCCTGGCACGGCATCATCCTCGTCATCCTGTCGGCCTTCGCCTTCAGCACGGCGGGCTTCTTCACGCGCCTGATCGAGGTCGACGTCTGGATCATGCTGTTCTGGCGCGGCCTGTTCGGCGCCGCGTTCATCGCCGGCTGGGTGATCTGGCAGCACGGCGCCGGGTCGCTCGCCGCCCTGCGGCGCGTCGGCTGGCTCGGGCTGGTCGCGGCCGGCTGCTCGACCGCGGCCACCATCTGCTTCATCCACGCCCTGCGTGAGACCACGGTGGCCGACGTCCTGGTGATCAACGCCACCGCGCCGTTCATCACCGCCGGGCTCGCCTGGGCATGGACCGGCGTGCGCGAACGCTGGTCGACCTTGATCGCGAGCGGCGGGGCGCTGATCGGCGTCGCCGTCACGGTCATCCCGGCGATCGGCGCCGGCCGCCTGTGGGGCAATTTCCTGGCGCTGCTCATGACCGTGCTGATCTCGGCCATGATGGTGCTGATCCGCCGCCAGCGCGCCGTCGACATGCTGCCCGCCTCCGCCCTGTCGGCGCTCCTCTGCGCCGTCGTGGTGTTGCCGTGGGCCGATCCCGCCGCCGCCGTCACCGCGACCGGCTGGACCTTCGTCAATCTCGCCCTGTTCGGCATCTGCCAGTTCGGGCTTGGCCTGCTGCTCCTGACGGTCGGCACGCGGCTGATCTCGGCGACGCGCTCGGCCCTGATCGGCGCCCTCGAGACGCCGCTGGCGCCGGTGCTGGTCTGGCTCGCCTTCGGCGAGGTGCCCGCGCTCGCCACCTGCCTCGGCGGCGCCATCGTGCTCGCCGCCGTCTTCGGCGATGTCCTCATCACCAGAGAGCAAGGAGCAAGCAAGTCATGGGCGCCGAGCAAAGGATCGAGGAGCAGCCCAAGGTGATCGACGGCTTCTCCGCCTCGTGGTCGAGGTGTTTGGCGAGACGGGCCGCGGTGCGCGTGCCGCCGTCCGCAGGGCGGCGATGACCTACGGGATGGCGGTCGAGATCCACATGATCGCGGAAGTGGCCTGACCGCACAGCGACAGGCGCAGCCTGTTTCTTCTGCCGCGGCGGTGCGGACGGCGTCTAAGATGCCTGCCGCACTCGCCCCACGGAGGAACCACGGTGATCAAGCGCAAGCAGCGCATTCCCATGCGCGATCTTTCGACCATGCCGGCCGAGGAGCGCCAGAACGTCGAGAAGAATGCGATGAACGGCCAGATCTTCAACATCTTCAAGGTGATGGCCCACCATCCGCAGCTGGTGAAGCGCTGGACGCCGTTCGCCGGCCATGTGCTGGGCAAGCAGACACTGTCGTTCCGCGACCGCGAGCTCCTGATCCTGCGCATCGGCTGGCTGAACCAGGCCGAGTACGAGTTCGCCCAGCACGAGCTGATCGCCAAGCGCGGCGGCGTCGGTGGCGGCGACGCGGCGCGCGCGCTCAGCGACGCCGACATCGCGCGCATCAAGGAGGGTCCCAAGGCCATCGGCTGGAGCGGGCACGAGCGCGCGCTGATCCAGGCGGCCGACGATCTCTACGAGAGCTCGGTGATCTCCGATGCGACCTGGGCGACCCTGGCGAAGACCTGCTCGACCGAGCAGCTGATGGATGTCGTGTTCACGATCGGCCAGTACAACATGGTGTCGTGGGCGCTCAACAGCTTCGGCGTGCCGCTCGACGACTTTCTGCCCGGAGCCAAGCTTTAGGGCGGGCCCTGCAGGTCAACGAGTTGCTCCTGGCGCACCGGCGACTAGTTGATCCAGCTCCCGGGGCCTCTTGGGGAACTGGCGTTGGCGCGAGCTTGAAATTTGCTTGGAGTTGATCGGCTTCTCGAGATGGGGCGGTGACTGCCACTGTGAAGGAGATTACTCGACTACATCGTCCGCACTGGCGAGCAGCGACTGCGGCACCGCGAGGCCCAACGCCTTTGCCGCCTTCGCATTCACGATAAGCTTGAAATTGGTCGGCTGCTCCACAGGAATGTCAGCGGGCCTTGTCCCGCGGAGAATCTTGTCGACCTGGAGAGCCGCAGTACGTCGAAGAAAACCTTGGTCTTCGCCATACGTGATCACACACCCTTCCTTCGCCCATCCAAACCATTGGACACAGGCGGTGACCAGCTTGTGGCGGCGAACCGCCTCCATGATCGAGGATCTCCAAGATATCAAATGGCTATCCGTGTAGATGACTATGCCTGTTCCACCCCTGTTCGCGAAGTCGGCAAGCATCGGCTCTATATCCTTCTCCTCGCTCACCCGCAGGGTCACAAAGTCGACGCCCAGCGCCTTCGCGATTTCCGTGTATTCAGCAGTCTTCCTGTCTCGGTAGGCCTTTATGTCATCAGCCCCGTTAATACCTTCATAATTTCGGGCGTTGGATAGAATCCCTATAAGATGGGTTCCTGGGGCAACGTCGCGAATCCACTGCCATACTTTCGGTGTTTCGACATTTACAGCGACACCCGTTGCGTTGCCGCCGGGCTTGGCGAGGCTTGCCACGATTCTTTTGCCTACTGGATCGCCAACTCCGGGAAAGACAATCGGTATGCTCTGGGTTGCCTGCACTGCTGCAACTGCTGCGGGTGTTCCCGGTGCCACGATTACATCGACCTTGGCGGCGACGAGCGCCGCCGCCTCGGCTGGGAGTCGTCCGATATCACCCCGAGCGTCACGAGTGTCCACGACGAGGTTCTTACCAAGGATATACCCCTTCTCTTTCAGGGTCTCGCGAAACGGCACCCAAGGTCCGGCCCACTTTTCCATCGGGATGGACGGAGCATTCGGCTCGCCAACCCACAGCCAGCCAATCTTGTAGACACGCTCGTTCTGTTGCGTCCAGGCGGTCGGCGCGACCGCTATGGTGGCCAGTGCCAAAAGGATCAGGGTCTTCGCTTGCATGATGGCCATCATCACACACTAATCGTTCGGCTACTGGTAGCGCACGTTCAGACTTGGGGCAAAGCAACTCCCCTCGAGCTGATGGTGCCCCGAGGCCCGCCTTGGAGGACAGGGGGAAGTCATTCGTCACGCGCGAGTTCGTCCGCTATGAGTAGCCGGATGAATAGTCCCAGGCGTCGAGCGTTTCTCGGCGGCGCTGCTGCGCTTGCCGCTCTGCCATTCTCAGCACGGGCCCAGGCGGGCCAGACCCGCATCCTGGTCGGCTCCTCGCCCGGCGGCGGCCAGGACATGGTCGCCCGCATGATCGCGGAGAAGCTGAACGGCGGTCCGATCGGCGCTGTCCTGGTCGAGAACAAGCCCGGCGCCAGCGGCATGATCGCGGCCGACCTGCTGGCCAAGGCGCCGGCGGATGGAACGACCCTGATGTCGGCCACGCAGACCGCCTATACGGTCGCCCCGCAGCTCTACAAGAACATCGACTTCGACGCGCAACGCGACGTGACGGGCGTGGCCATGCTGGGCTTCAACCCGTTCGTCCTCGTCGTCCATCCCTCGTTCGAGGCGAGGACGCTCCGGGAGCTGATCGACCTCGCCCGCGCCAGGCCGTCAACCCTCAACTACGGCTCGGGCGGTGTCGGCAGCGCGCCGCACATGGTCGTCGAGCTGCTGCAGCTCAATGCCGGCATCAAGCTCGTGCACGTGCCCTATCGCGGCGAGGCGCCCGCGGTGGCGGACGTGCTGGCGGGGCAGATCGCGCTCACGTTCAACAACGTCGCGGTCGTGGCCGGCCACGTGAAGTCGGGCGCCTTGCGCGCGCTTGCCGTGACCTCGCCGAAGCGGCTCGAGGTGCTGCCCGACGTGCCGACGATGGCCGAGGCGGGCGTGCCCGACATCGAGGTCGAGACCTGGTTCGCGCTCACCGCGCCCAAGGCCACGCCGCGCGACGTCGTGCGCCGGCTGAACGCCGAGGTGGTGAAGGCCCTGGCCATGCCCGACCTGGCGAAACGCTACGACGAGCTCGCCATCCGGCCGGCCGGAGGGTCGCCCGACATCGTCGATGCCATGATCAAGTCGGAAGTGGCTCGCTGGAGCGAGGTCATCCGAAGAGCCGACATCAAGTTGCCGACGCACTAGGCTCGGGCTAGACGACTCCCTCCTGGCGCAGGCGTTTTGCCTCCTCGGGCTCGACCCCGCACAGGGATTGAAGCAGTGCGTCGGTATGCTCGCCCAGCAGGGGCGGACGGCTGACCGCGACGGGTGAATCCGACAGTTTGATCGGGCAACCGACCGTCTGAAAGGTGCCGCGGGTCGGGTAATCGACGTCGACGATCATCTCGCGCGCCTTGAGATGCGGATCGGCCAGCACCTCGCCGGTGTCCTGGCAGGCGCCGCAGGGAACGCCCGCATCGCCCATCAGGCGCATGACCTCGTGCTTGCTGCGCTGGCGCGTCCACGCTTCCACAATGGCGTCGAGCTCCGTCCGATTGTCCCAGCGCGCTTCCAGCGTCTTGAAGCGGGCATCCTCGGTCAGCTCCGGCTGCCCCATCACCTTCGCCACCGCCGGCCACATCTGCGGCTGTGCGTAAAGGTAGACGTAGTCGTTCGGGCCGCCCGGCGCGCAGGCGTAGGTCGTGCCGGGCACGTTGCGCCCGAGCTGATTGCCGGTGCGCGGCATCGGATGGCCGAAGCGCTGGTGGTCGCGCAGGCTCACCCGCACCAGGTTGACGACCGCGTCCTGCATGGACACCTCGACATGCTGGCCGCGGCCGGTCGCATGGCGCTGCTGCAGCGCCGCCAGGATGCCGATCGCCATGTGCATGCCGGTGCCGGAATCGCCGATCGCCGGATAGACGTAGGTCGGCGGATTCTCGGGGAAGCCGGTCACGCTCATCGCCCCGCCCATGGCCTGGGCGACCGGCTCGAAGCTCTTGAAGCCGGCGTAGGGCCCGTAGGTACCGAAGCCCTTGATGGTGGCGTAGACAAGTCGCGGGTTGATCTTGCTCAGGGCTTCGTAGCCGAGGCCCAGGCGATCG
This sequence comes from Reyranella sp., assembly GCF_044224635.1. Classification (GTDB taxonomy): domain Bacteria; phylum Pseudomonadota; class Alphaproteobacteria; order Reyranellales; family Reyranellaceae; genus Reyranella. The sequence continues at coordinate 77,030 of NZ_JBGAKA010000033.1, forward strand.
AGCGCGCCCGGCCCGAAATTCTCCACCAGCACGTCCGACTGGGCGATCACCTTCCGGAACAGATCCTTGCCGGCGTCGGTCTTGAGATTGAGCGTCAGGCTGCGCTTGTTGGCGTTCAGGATCAGGAAGAACAGGCTGTCACTGTTCTTGTGGTCGCGCATGTTCACCCGCGCAATGTCGCCGCCCTTGGGCTCCTCGAGCTTGATCACGTCGGCACCGAGGAAGCCGAGAATCTGCGTGCAGGCGGGCCCCGCCTGGTTGTGCGTCATGTCGATGATGCGGACGCCTTTCAAGGCCTGGTCCATGGTCGCGCTCCTTCTCCCGTAGCCGGCCATGCTAGTCGGAAGACGGCCGACGATCACGCCCCTTGATGGCAATCCCGTAGCGCCGGCGACATTCGCTTCGCACGCGGCGGCGCGGATGACAGAGGTGTGTCGCCCCGACCGGATGCGGCTGCAACCGAGGCTTGAAGCTCCTCGCTGAAGCTGATACGGAGCGCGTTACAGGGAGACGTTTGGAACGGTGCTTCGATCGTCTTGCAGCCGAGAGGAAGGAAGCGATCATGTTCAACAGAAGATCTCTGATTGCCGTTGCTCTCGCGGGTTCGGCGATGGCGGGCAGCCGGTCTTTCGCGCAGCCGGATCAGGCGACCGTCGGCATACAGACAACGACGCGCTACTCGCTCGAGGGCAAAATCGCGGCCGTTGATACCGCCGCGCGTACCGTCACCATCGCTTCTGCCGACGGCACCCAGCGCAGGCTGAATGTGAGCCCGACGGCGGCCAGGTTCACCAGCACGAAGGTTGGCGACACCGTAGCGCTGGACGTCGAGGATACCCGCACCTTCGTGCTCTCGAGCCCCGGCGTGCAGACGCCGGCCGCCGGCAGTACGAGCGCGGGGGTCGCCGTGCAGGCCGGCCAGACCGTGGCCGGCGCCAGGGCTTCCCAGTCGGTGGCCAACTGGGTCGTCGTCGGCGTCGATCCCGCCGCCAACACCATCGCGCTGGTAAATCCCGGCGGCGGCGAGATACGGACCTATAGCGTGACGACGGATATCGGCCGTCAGCAGCTGCCGCGGGTGAAGCGCGGCGACAACCTGACGGAGATCAACAGCCGGGTGGCGGTGGCCGAGATCACGCTCAAATCGTAGGGGTGCTTGCACGGCAATACGCCGAGGCTTCCACCTGACGCAGCCGGGGAGGAGAGCGGGCGCCACTGCCGGCGGAGGCTACGCCGCCTGGAGCGGCGCGCGCTCGACGCTGATTGCGCTGCGCGCGATCAGCTTGCCTTTCCGCTCACGCCCGCCTCCGCGAATGTCGCCATGCCGTCGTGGCAGGCGGCGGCGGCCTTGAGGAGCGGCACGGCGAGTGCCGCACCCGAGGCTTCGCCCAGGCGCATGTCGAGGTCGAGCAGCGGGCGCTTGCCCAGCACCGTCAGCAGCCGGGTATGGCCGGGTTCGGCCGAGCGGTGCGCCACCAGGCAATGGTCCAAGGCGCGGCGGTCGACGGCGTGCAGCACGGCGGCGGCGGCGGTGCAGGCATAGCCGTCGAGCAGCACCGGGATGCGGCCCATGCGGGCGGCCAGCACGGCACCGGTGATGGCGGCCAGCTCCTCGCCGCCGACCGCGGCCAGCAAGGCCAGGGGATCGCGCGCGGCGATCGCCGCGGCGTGGCAGGCCAGCGCCTCGTCGATCACCGCGACCTTGTGCGCCAGCGCGGCACCGGCGACGCCGCTGCCCGGTCCCGCCCAGTCGGCGCCGCTGCCGCCGAACAGCGCCGCGGCGAGGGTCGCCGCCGCGGTGGTGTTGCCGATGCCCATCTCGCCCAGGCACAGCACGTCGATGCCGGGCTCGGCTGCCATCATGCCGTAGGCCATGGCATTGGCGGCGCGGGCTTCGTCCATCGCCGGCCCGCGGGAGAGATCATCCGTCGGGTGCGAAAGATCGAGCTCGTAGATGCGCAGGTCGGCGTCGATGCTCCTGGCGAGCTGGTTGATCGCCGCGCCGCCGGCGACGAAGTTCTTCACCATCTGCGCCGTGACCTCGGCCGGGTAGGCCGAGATGCCGCGTGCCGCCACGCCGTGGCTGCCGGCGAACACCGCGATGCGCGGCCGCTCGACCCGCGGACGGCTGCGGCCCTGCCATGTCGCCAGCCATTCGGCGATCTCCTCGAGGCGGCCGAGCGAGCCGGGCGGCTTGGTGAGCTCGGCCTGGCGGCGCACCACCCCGGTGGCGGCGTCGAGGTCGGGGCCCGGCAGGTCGCGCAGGATGCGGCGCATTTCGTCGAAGGAGGCGGCCATCAAATCGGCATCCGGGCGTTCATTGCGGGCGCGGACCATCCTATATTCGGATGACCATGACCAGTCCCGATCAGCCTCCCCCCGACGGGGCGCCTTACGAGCAGGCCGCGAGCCGGCCGGCCGGCTTCGACGACTGGCTGGAGGCCTTCAAGGAGCAGGTCTCGTTCTTCACCGGCGTCAGGCTCGCGGTCGGCCTGCCGCGCTGGCGGCTCGCCGACGTGCTGCCGGTGCTTCCCGTGGTCGGCGCCTGCATCGGCGTCGCGGTCGGCCTGCTGTTCGCCATCGTGCGCGGCCTCTCGGGCCCGGGCTGGCTGGCCGCCGTGCTGGCGGTCGGCGCGGCGGTGCTGATCACGCGGGCGCTGCACGAGGACGGCCTCGCCGACACCGCCGACGGGTTGGGGCCGCACGGGCTCGACACCGCGCGGCGGCTCGAGATCATGCGCGACAGCCGCAACGGCACGTTCGGCGTGCTGGCGCTGGCGCTCACCGTGCTGCTCAAGGTCGCCTGCCTCGCCAAGTTCGGCAGCTCGACCGGCCTGGTGGTGCTGGTCGCCGCCCATGCGGTGTCGCGCGCCGCCATCGCCATCCCGCTGCTCGCCTTCTCCCCGGTGCGCAGCGATGGGCTCGGCGTGCGCGCCGGCAAGCCCGCCGACAACGACGTCTGGCTGGCGGTCGGTATCGGCGTGGTGCTGGCCTTCCTGCTGCTGCTCGGCAAGGGCATCCTGGTCGCCCTGTTCGCGCCGCTGCTCGCCGTCGCCGCCGCCTGGGTCGCCGCGCTGTGGATCGCCGAGCGCATCGGCGGCTACACCGGCGACACGCTGGGCGCCGTGCAGCAGATCGCCGAGATCGTCTTCCTGGTCATCGCGGCGCTGCTGATCGCGAGATGACTCTTCTCCTCCTCCCCGGCTTCGCTGGGGAGGTGTCGCGTCATACGCGACGGAGGGGTCATGAGCCCCAGGCTCAACCCTCACCCATGACTCATGACCCCTCCGTCGCCGAAGACGGCGACACCTCCCCAAGCATGCGCTTGGGGAGGAGGAATGTGCTAGGGAAGAGCCGTACAACACGAGGAGATATTACGGCATGGCGACAGGCGCCAGGATCACGGGGCTGGTGACGCGATGGTGGTGGGTGCGGCATGCGCCGGTGCCCAATCCGGAAGCGCGCTGCTATGGCCAGAGCGACAAGGACTGCGACGTCAGCAACCGCGCGCTGTTCGAGCACCAGGCGAAGCTGCTGCCGCGCGGCGCCCTCTGGTGCTCCTCGCACCTGCTGCGCGCGCGCAAGACCGCCGAGCATCTCGCCGAGGCCGGCGCCGACATGGCCCGGCTCGCGATCGAGCCCGATCTCGCCGAGCAGCATTTCGGCGACTGGCAGGGCCTCACCTATGTCGAGATCGCCGAGAAGCACGGCAACAACCATCTGTTCTGGCTCGGCCCGCCCGAGCACCGGCCGCCCGGCGGCGAGAGCTTCGTCGACCTGCGTGATCGCACGGTGCGCAGCATCGATCGCCTGACCGCCGAGCATCGCGGCCGCGACATCGTGGCGACGGCGCATGGCGGCACCATCCGCGCCGCGCTGGCGCACGCCTTCGGTCTGCATCCCGAGGCGGCAGTGCGCTTCGAGATCGATAACGTCTCGCTCACCCTGATCGAGCATTTCGAGCAGGCCGACCCGCAGCACGCCTGGCGCGTCGCCTTCGTGAACTACATGCCGCGCGACCTGGTCGTGGCCAAGGCGGCGGCGCTTGCATGACGAGAGGGGCATGAGGACGAGAGAGGCATGAGCGACGCAAAGGGCACGAAGACGCGCGAGGAGCTCGCGGCCGACCAGGCGGCGTTCTGGAACGGGCCGGGCGGGCAGGGCTGGCTCGCTGCCTATGGGCGCATCGAGCGCAGCATCGCGCCGTTCTCCGAGATCGTGCTGGCCGCCGCGGCGGCTGCGCCCGGCGAGCGCGTCATCGATGTCGGCTGCGGCACCGGCGGCACCACCGCGGCGCTGGCGCGCGCGGTCGGGCCGGGCGGTTCCACCGGCGGGCACGTGCTGGGCGTCGACATCTCGCAGCCGCTGATCGAGGCGGCGCGCGCCCAGCAGCTCGCCAACGCGACCTTCGTGCTGGGCGACGCGGCGGTGCAGCCGTTCGACGCGCTGTCGGTCGATCTGGTGTTCTCGCGCTTCGGCGTCATGTTCTTCGCCGATCCCGTTGCGGCGTTCCGCAATCTCCGGAGCGCGCTCCGGCCGGGCGGCCGCCTGGTCTTCCTGTGCTGGCGCACGCCGCAGGAGAATCCCTGGGGCCTCGTGCCGTTGCGCGCCGCCCAGCCCTTCCTGCCGCCGGTCCCGCGCCCCGGCCCGGAGGAGCCCGGCCAGTACTCGTTCGGCGATCACACCCGCGTCGCGCGCATCCTGGGCGAGGCCGGTTTCGGCGCGCCGGCCTTCGAGCCGGTCGACCGGCCGGTCTGGATGGGCGCCAGCGTCGCCGAGGTGGTCGAGGGCAGCGACCGCTTCGGCCCGCTCGCCCGCGCCTTCGCCGAGGCCACGCCGGCGGCGCGCGAGCAGGCCAGGGCCGCCATCGCCGCGGCGCTCGCGCCGCAGGCCGGCGCGGACGGCGTGCGGCTGCCCGGCGCCTGCTGGCTGGTCCGCGCCGCAGCGCAGCCTCCGGCCTAGCCCATCGTCACCATCGTGCATCCCGCGCCGGCTCGGGAGGCGGTGCGGAACATGTCTTGCAACGCGCGGTCCCGACATCCGTCACAACGCCCATGGAGCACATCGCGACCTTTCCGCTGCCACCGGTGAGCCTCGTCCTGGGCGGCGCCCGCTCGGGCAAGAGCACCCATGCCGAGCGCCTCGCCACCGGCACCCTGCACGGCGCTGCGCCGCGCCCGGCGGTCTACGTCGCCACCGCCGAGGCCGGCGACACCGAGATGGCGGCCCGTATCCTCGCCCATCGCCTGCGCCGCGGCGGCCACTGGACGACGATCGAGGAGCCGCTCAGGCTCGACGAGGCGCTGCACCGGGCGCAGGCGCACGGCCAGCCCGTGCTGGTCGACTGCCTGACCCTGTGGCTCTCCAACCTGATGCTGGCCGGCGCCGACCTCGACGAGGAGACCGACACGCTGCTGCAGGTGATCGACGACTGCACGGCGCCGGTGATCTTCGTCAGCAACGAGGTTGGCCTCGGCATCGTCCCCGACACCACCCTCGGCCGCACCTTCCGCGACGCCCAGGGCCGCCTCAACATGCGCATCGCCGGCCGCGCCGACCGCGTCATCCTGATGGCCGCCGGCCTGCCGCTGGTGATGAAGGACAGGCCCTCTCGCTCTCTTCCCCCATAATCCCCTCGTTCTCCTCCCCAGCTTCGCTGGCTAGTTTCAGCACAGATGTTGCGCTGCACGAAGACTGGAGAGGTTCGGCGTGCGTGTCGAGGCGCACGATTTCCCTGTAATTTTGGAATCCAATACAACGGTTGAGAGCAAGAATAGACTCCTCGAATCGCCTGGCGAATCACTTCGAAGCCCCCTGTTGCAGCGACCAGTTTCAATGTGATCTCTGACGATCCTCTTCAACCCAAAGAGGATCACCATGATCGGCGAGATCGGTTATTTCGGCGACGCCCGGCTGGCCCGCAATGGCGCCCTGCTGCTCGAGCGCATGCACCAACGACAGACTGTCTGTATACGCAAGCTCACCGAGGACCGGGCCGAACAGGTCAGGGTCCTGCGCTTTCTGTCGAACAAGGAGGTCACGGTGGAGGAAATGGTCTCGCATCGCGCGCTCCTGGCCGGCGCCGCGGCGGTCGGCCGCCACGTCCTGGCAATCCAGGACACCAGCGAGATCAACTACCAGGCACAACGCCGGCGCAAGCACTCGCTCGGCACGGTCGGCAATGGCACCGACGTCGGGCTGTTCATCCATCCGGTGCTCGCCGTCGACGCCGACAACAGCGAATGCCTGGGCCTGGTCGACGCACAGATCTGGCGCCGCACCACCGGCAAGGCCGCCAACTACAAAGAACTGCCGATCGAGGCCAAGGAGTCCAATCGATGGCTCACGGGGGCCGACCGCGCCAAGGCCGTCCTGGCCAACGCCGCCCTGATCTCGGTCGTCGATGACCGTGAGGCCGACATCTACGAGAAATGGGATCGCCTGCCCGACCAACACACCCACCTGCTGACCCGCGCCTGTCGCAATCGTAGCCTGGGCGACGGCGGCAAATTGTTCGAAACCTTGGCCAGCTTCGACGAGGTCCACCGCTTCGAGCTCGATCTGACCGCCCGACCGGGCAAAAAGCGCATCGCCCGAAAGGCCACGATCGCCGTCCGCTTCGGACCGCTCACCATTCGACGCCCTAAATCGTGCTCCGATCGCCAAGCCTCGCCCGAGATCGACCTGTTCGCCATCGAAGCCCGCGAGATCGACCCGCCGCCCGGCCAGACACCCATCATCTGGCGCCTCTTGACCACCCATCGCCTCGACAGCCTCGAAAAGGCCGTCACCGTGATCGGCTGGTACCGCAGGCGGTGGGACATCGAGCAGCTCTTTCGAACCCTCAAGCAACAGGGCCTGCGCCTCGAACAGAGCGTCCTCGAGGACGGCAACGCTCTCGAAAAGCTCGCCGCCATCGCTCTCATCACCGCTGCCATCACCATGCAGCTCGTCGCCGCTCGCTCCGCCGCCCAACAAGCCGCCCCGGCAAGCCGCGTCTTCTCATCTCAGCAGCTCATCGTCATCGCCGCCTTGCTCAGCACCAGACAAGGGCGCACCGCAAAACAGCGAAATCCCTTTCCTCCCAACAGTCTCGCTGCCGCTGCCTGGATCATCGCTCGACTCGGCGGATGGACCGGATACCAAAGTGACAAATCAAATGGCCCCATCACTATGCGCGACGGACTCGAGCGCTTCTACGCTATCGCTGATGGTTACCATCTCGCAGCGCAACATCTGTGCTCAAGCTAGGCTTCGCTGGGGAGGTGTCGCCGTCATACGGCGACACCGTTTTCCGCGGGTTGCGCCCTCGATGATGGCCTCCCCAGCTTCGCTGGGGAGGTGTCGCCGTCATACGGCGACGGAGGGGTCATGAGTCACGTGAGGAGGCCTCTGACCCCTCCGTCGGCGATTACGCCGACACCTCCCCAGCGCAGCTGGGGAGGAGGAGAAGGTCTGTGACCGGCCGGTGACCCTCGGCGCGGGTCGCGACCGGGCCGCAAAACCGCCCCGAACCGTGCTATCATGAAGTCTGCAGTGGCCATCACGGCGCTCCCCGGCGCCGGTCACGAGCCCAACAAGGAGCACGCCATGAAGCTCGATCGCCGAACCGCCCTGGCGGGGGCTGCGGCCGCCTTTGCCCTCCCGCTCGCTGCCACCGTCCCGGCGCGCGCCGACGCCCGCCGCCAGTCGCTGGTCGATTCCTGCCTCGAATCGGCGCGCAAGGTCCTGACCGGCAAGGACTTCCCCGACGCCGCCCGCAACATGACCAATGCCCGCGGCGTGCTGATCATTCCCGAGCTGGTGCAGGGCGGCTTCATCGTCGGCGCCGCCGGCGGCCGCGGCGTGCTGATGGCGCGCACCAACCCTCGGGACTGGAGCCCGCCCGCCTTCTACAACATGGGCTCGGGCAGCCTCGGCCTGCAGATCGGCGCCAAGGTCTCCGAGATCGTCTTCATCGTGCGCACCGAGAAGGGTCTGACGGCGCTGATCGACCATAAGTTCAAGTTCGGCGCCGAGGCCGGCGTCACCATGGTGGCGGTCGGGATCGGCCTGGAAGGCGCCTCGACGGCGGCGGTCGGCGCCGACATCGTCGCCTTCTCGAACTCGGCCGGCCTGTTCGCCGGCGCCTCGATCGAAGGCTCCTACCTCGACGCCGACAGCGACTGGAACGCGCTGTATTACGGCCAGGGCGCGACCGCCAAGTCGATCGTGCTCGACCGCCGCTACACCAATCCCGGTGCCGAGCCGATCCGCCAGTTCATGGCGCAGTGGTAACGAAGATCGGCGGTTGGATCAGGTCCCGGGCTTCGTGCCGGTGGCCTTCACCACCTCGGCCCAGGTCGCCATGTCCTTCTCCATGAAGGCGGCGAACTCGGCCGGCGTCATCGGTGCCGCCAGGGTGGCGCGCTCGGCGAACTGGCGCAGCACGGCGGGATCGCGCATCAGCGCCACCAGGTCGGCGTTCACCTTGTTGACGACGGCATCGGGCGTGTTGGCTGGCGCCACGATCCCGGACCAGCCGGCAGAATCGTAGCCCGCCACTGTCTCGCCTATGGAAGGAACGTTGTCGAGCGGCGGCGGCACGCGCGTGGCGGTCGTGACGCCCAGCGCCTTGATGCGGCCATCGCGAATCGCGCCCAGCGCCGACGCCGTGCTGTCCATCATCAGCTTGACGTGGCCGCCCAGCAGGTCGGCCATCGCCGGCCCGGAACCCTTGTAGGGGATGTGCACGATGTCGAGCTTCGCCTGCAGCTTGAACAGCTCCATGCTGAGATGCTGCGCCGTGCCGGGGCCGGCCGAGGCATAGGAATGCTTGCCCGGCTCCTTGCGCGCGAGCTCGATCAGCTCCGCCACCGTGCTGGCGGGGAAGCCGGGATGGGCCACGATCACCAGCGGCCCGCGGATGATGTTGGTGATCGGCTTGAAGTCGACCAGCGGCCGGTACGGCAGGTCGGGGTAGAGGCTGGGATTGACGCCGAACGTGCCGCTGGTGGCGATCAGCAAGGTGTAGCCGTCGGGCGTCGCCGCCTTGCCGGCCTCGACGCCCGGGATGCCGCCGCCGCCGCCCTTGTTCTCCACCACGACCTGCTGCTTCCAGAGCTCGGTCAGCTTCTCCGCCATCAGCCGCGCGAAGATGTCGGCTGCCTGGCCGGGCGGAAACGGCACGATGATGCGCACCGGCTTGGTCGGCCATGGCGTCTGTGCGTGAGTGTGCGGGGCGATGCCCGGCGCGGCGATGAAGGGCGCGGCCAGGCCCAGCGCGATGGCTTGGCGGCGCGTCGTGCTCCGTGTCATGTCTTCCTCCCGGCATTCGTTGAGAGGGACGCTAGCACGGCGCGGCGACGGGCGGAGTCGCGCATGAGCTTTCAGCTACGGATGAACACGGATTGTCAGCTTTCAGCTATGGACGAACACGGATTGTCGTCGCTCCGACACGGATGCTGTCATCCCGCGACCTCCAGCCTGCCTCCGCGACGGGCTCGCCGGCACCGGATGGAAGGCAAGGGCTGAGCCCCTGTGCACGGTTCTGTCACAATTTCTCACCATATGAATCCGCTGTTGAACAGGGAATGCTGGGAAAGGCGAAAATGTTCGATCCGAAGAGTCTGCTCGATCAGTTTCTCGGCGGTCAGGGAGGCCCTCGGGGCAATCAGTCCGGTCGGGGCAACCAGGGCAATCAGGGCATCGGCGACTTCCTGCGCGGCGCCGGCGGCGGCGCGGTCGCCGGCAGCCTCGCGGCCCTTCTGCTCGGCTCGAAGGCGGGTCGCGAGATCGGCGGCGAGGCGCTGAAGCTCGGCGGCATGGCGGCGGTCGGCGCGCTCGCCTACAAGGCCTGGCGCGATTGGCAGGCCGGCAATCCCCCGCCGGCGCCGCAGGAGGCGGCGCGCCAGGCGGCGACGCGGATGCTGCCGGCGCCCAGCGGGACGCCGTTCAATCCCTCGACGGAGAGCGCCCGGCAGTCGCTCGCCCGCAGCCTGCTGCGCGCCATGATCGCGGCGACCAAGGCCGACGGCCATGTCGACGCCCAGGAGCAGGCGCGCATCTTCGCCGAGATGGACAGGATGGCGCTGTCGTCGGAGGACAAGGCTTTCGTCATGGACGAGCTGCGCGCCAATCTCGACGTCGATGCCGTGGCCCGCGGCGCGACGACGCCGGAGCAGGCGGCCGAGATCTATGCCGCCTCGCTGCTCGCCGTCACCGTCGATTCCGCCGCCGAGCGCGGCTACCTCGCCATGCTGGCCGCGCGGCTCGGGCTCGACGACGCGCTGGTCGCCCATCTGCACGGCACGGTCGCCGCGGCGACGGGGGAGAAGGTGCCGGTGGCGCCCTGAGGGCGGTCGCACCGCATGGCAGGCCGGCACGCCGGCCCTCGCAGACTGGCCTCATCCTCCCGCCCGGGATCCTGTGACGAGCCCGTGCAACCGACGCCGGCGACAGGCGTTGCTGTCGGGTCGCGCCTTGCGCGACTTTTTCCTCCCTGAACTCAGGCCCGTCGCGACGCGATGGGCCTTTTTTTGCCGGCGGCGCCCGTCGTGGACGTGCGGGGACGCCCGAAAGCCAAGCGGCGGGGAGCAGTTGGCCTGCGCCGCTCTTCGCGACGGGGACGACTGCCGCGATGGCCGGCTTGCGGAAGCCGGGGGGATCGTGTGCCAGAGCGCTGTGCTGCGCCCGCACGGCAGGCGCAGGCCGGGCCAAGATCGTAGGCGCGCAAACCTGGCCCGTATAGTCTGCGAGGCAGGGGGGAACATGAAGCTTCGGCAGATTGGGTGGCGGGCGCTGGCCCGTCTTGCGGGACGCGCCCTGGCGCTCGGCCTGTTTGCGTCGGGTGCGACGGCGCAGGGCTGGCCGGACCGGCCGGTGCATATCGTGGTGCCCCTGACCGCCGGCAGCGCCACCGATGTGATGGCCCGCACCGTGGGCCAGCGGCTTGCCGAGCAGCTCGGCCAGCCCTTCATCGTCGACAACAAGCCGGGGGCCGCCGGCACGATCGGCGTCGGCGCCGTCGCCCGCGCCAGGCCCGACGGCAACACCATCCTGGTCCAGTCGTCGTCCTACACGATCACGCCGATCACCTATCCCAACACGCCCTACGACACGCTGCGCGACCTCGTGGGCATCACGCCGCTCGCCGTGCTGCCGCAGGCGCTGGTCGTGTCGCCCGACAGCGGCCTCAAGTCGGTGAAGGACCTGATTGCGCGGGCCAAGGCGAGGCCCGGCACCTTGAACTACGGCTCGGCGGGCGTCGGCACGGCCAACCAGCTCAATGCCGAGCGTTTCCGGATCGGCGCCGGGATCGACGCCGTGCACGTGCCGTTCAAGGGCACGCCCGAGGTCCTGACCGAGCTGCTGGCCGGCCGCCTCGATTACTTCTTCTGCCCGGTCAACATCTGCCTGCCGCTGATTAACGACGGCCGCCTGGTGGCGCTCGCCATGGGCAGCAGCAGGCGCTCGGCGGTGCTGCCCGACCTGCCGACCACCGTCGAGCTGGGCGTGCCCGACTCCAACTACGATTTCTGGGTCGGCATGTTCGTCCCGGCGGCCACGCCGCGCGACATCGTCGACAGGCTCCATCGCGAGACGGTGAAGGCGCTGGCCAATCCCGCGGTGAAGCAGAGCCTGGCCAAGCTCGGCGCCGAGCAGAACGTGCTGGAGCCGCGCGCCTTCGATTCGGAGATCGGCAAGGAGATCGCGGCCAATGCCGCGCTGGTGAAGGCGGCCGGCATTCCGATCAGCTCGCCGTAGGCCGCGGAACTCGCATATCGCTGCGCTCTTCATTCTCCTCCCCAGCTCCGCTGGGGAGGTGTCTCGGTAATCCGAGACGGAGGGGTTATGAGCCCCAA
>NZ_JBGAKA010000087.1:0-16489 GCF_044224635.1 Reyranella sp.
GCGATCTTCAATGCCCAGCAATACTTCCAGTCGGCGCGCATCGTCGTCGGCATGCTGGCGATCGGCATCGTCTGGCTGATCATGGACCGCTTCCTGCTGCGGCCCATCGAGCTGCGCACGACGATGCGCTGGGGCCTGATCCGCGACGGCCTCGACAAGAGCTAGCTGCGGCTGGAAGAGATCAAGCACTGCCAATTCGCATGTCGCGTAGTTTGCCCTACAGTTCGGTCTCTGCTTTCTGGAGCAGCCGCCTCGCCAGTGCGGGTACGGCGTCAGGCTCCATCCGATCGAACGCATAGCCGACCGCCAGGAGTTCGCGCGGAAGATAGGGATCGTACTTTTCGCGAATGAGATTGCCGACGGTCATGGCCAAGTACACCGCATCCGGGGCCGGCGCATCGCCGAAGCTTCGCAGTGCAGCCACGATTCCGTCAGCTGCAGTCCGGCTTGCCTCCAGAATGACCCCCCGCGTAGAAACATCGAGGCCGCTGCCCTTCAACGCAAGGGCCAGCGTGCCGAGTGCCACGGATCCTGCCCAAGGGAACAGGAAGGTATCGCCATCAATCTCGATAATGCTCGTCTTGTGGAGGCCGAGGCGCTGGAATTCGCTTCTCGCCTCCGTGAGCAAATGCGCCGACGCATTGTCGAGAAACGGCGGCACCGCGCTCTCGAGATAGACCTGCTTCATCTCCGCCGCGACGACATCATGCAGATCGCCGCCTTCGCCGCCGAACATGGGCGGCACCCCTGAGTGCGACGGGCTCACCACCACGACCTTCTCGCGATCCCTGACCTCGATCACCTGCCAGCGACGCCCCGAGAGAATGATGGTCATGCCGGGGACCAGAACCGTCAGTATGGGTAACGTCCCCAGTTCCTTTCCCTCGCAGACAACCCGAAACTCATCGGGACTCTGAAACACGGCATAGAAGTCGTAGTGGTCAACGATTCGCTCACCGACCTCGCCGAGCAGCAGGGTGCCATCCGGCGCTTGCTCGATCAGTCGGTTTTCCTTGTCGCCAAGCGCACGCAGCACGCCCACGAACAGGTCGGGCGACACAGCCGGAAACGCGCCACGCGTGCCGAGAAGTTCGAATACCCGGGCTGCCGTGACGCCGCCGTGCTGCGACACGACGGCCAACACCTGCTGGGCCAATGTCGAAAGATGAAGGGCCCCGATCCGTGGCGGCTCGCACCATCGCTTCGCCAGAAGCCGCACCATCGCGATCGCTTGCACCAACTGGCAGCGCAGCCTGTCGGCCGGGTGCAGGTCGCCGGACAGTTGCCGCTCGGCCACATAGAGCCTGATGACGGCCGGCTTGTTCCGGCGCCCCGATCGTCCGAGGCGCTGGCGAAGCGAGGCGACCGACCAGGGAGCGCCGATCTGGGCGACACTCTCTACGGCGCCGATATCGATGCCGAGTTCGAGTGTCGAGGTGCATACCGCGCTGGTCGGCAGCTTGCCCTCCTTCAATCGCCCTTCGACAAACTCCCGGTGTGTTCGACTGAGGTTGGCATGATGGGCAAAGAATTCTTCGGGAACACCGATCTTCTCGGAAGCCAAGCGCAATAGGTCGGCGTAGGCTTCGACACTTGCCCGTGAGCCGGCAAAGACCAGCCCGTTCTTGCCTCTGAGTGTTTCGAACACATGATCGGCGATCTGGCGCATGAAGAACAGATCGTCATCATTGTGATTGTCGCCGTCGCCAGCCGCCGCGGTGCCGCTGCTTCTCTGATAACCCCGCACCTGCAGATGAACGGTGGCGCCTCCGGACGCGCTCTCCAGAATGACGACATCCTCACCCTTGCCCGGACGCAAGAACTCCGCTGCCAGAGCCATGTCGCCCAAAGTGGCCGACAGGCCGACACGACGGACCATCCGGCCCGTTGCGATATCGAGCCGGTGAAGCAGCGACTGGAGCTGCTTGCCACGCTCCTGTCCGATGAAGGCATGCAGCTCGTCGATAACGACGAACTCGAGCGTCGTGAATAGCGCCGGCACCTCGACGCCGCGACGGACAAACAGCGCCTCGAGCGATTCGGGCGTGATGAGCACCACTCCCGAGGGCTGCCTGCGTGCCCGGGCCTTGACCGACGCCGAGACGTCGCCGTGCCATTTGTAGACCGGCAGCTCGGCCATCTCGCAAAGCTCGTCGAGCCGTCCGAACTGGTCGTTGATCAGAGCCTTCAGCGGGCTGATGTAGATCGCCTTGAAGCCTCGACCGGGCGCATCGGCGATGCGCGAGATGATAGGCAAAAAGGCGGCCTCCGTCTTACCGCCCGCCGTTGCCGCGGCGATGATGACGTCCGCCTCGGTGTCGAGAATGGCGGGTATCGCTTGTTCCTGGACGTCGCGCAGCTCCCGCCAGTCCTTCTGCCATATCCAGCGCCTCACCGGCTCGCTCAGGCGATCGAAGCCGGTCGATGCTCGCTCAGAGCTTGAAGGCGGTGAGCTGGTCGCCATTGCTTGCGTCTTGCACGGCATCCGACGCGCCGGTCGGCGCCCCGTCCGCCTCTTCCGGTATCGCCGTTGTCACCTCGATCCCATCGAGCAACGATTGCCACTGGCTGCCGGGGTTCTGCTCGAGCACCGAGAGCAGATTGACGAAAGCCGTCACCGTGTTTCGGGGCGTACGAAAGTACGCATCACCGATCTTGAGAGAGCAATGCTTCATGAAGGCCATCAAGGCATCGTCTGGCACCAGATGTCGTGCCTGATCGCCGCCCGCGAAGACGGTGCGGATGTTGGTCAGCAGGATGTAGAGATCCTCCGGCGTCAGATTCTGGAGCCGCAGGATCGGCCCTGACAGATCGACAAGCCCGCCTTGCGCGAAGCGGTTCTCCGCAAGACGCGACTGAAGCGCCGAATAGCTGTAGAGACCGCGCCGGGTGTCCATCAGGAATTCAGGTGTGCCGCCCATCAGAAAGCCTATTCCCGACGCGCCACCCTGCAACACGTCATTCAGGATCCGGAGAATCTGCTCGTAGTTCGCGTTTCGGGCCTGGGCATGGGTCAGCTTGTAGAGATTGACCATCTCATCCAGCAGCACGAGCAAGCCACCATAGCCGGCGAGGCGCACGAACGCTCCATAGAGCTTCAAGTAGTCGTAGACGCGCTCGTCATCGATGATGTCCCGGACCCCCAACGCCGCCCGTGCTTCGGTTCGCGTGCTGTATTCCGCCCTCAACCAACGCAGGGATGCTGTTTTCTGTGCCTCGTCACCTTCGTCGTACGCCTTCGTGTATCGCGCCAGCACAGTCGCAAAGTCAAAGCCCGACACGAGATCTCGCAGCGGAGCGAGCTTCTGCTGGATGGCTTCCTCGATATCCTTGCCGTCCTTCTTGGCCTGCACAAGAGTGTCGCCGACGAACCGCTCGACGATGCTGGCCAGTGCTCCGCCTTCGGGCTTCGTCCTGGTGGAGGTATTCCGGGCGAGTTCGTTGAACAGGGAGCGGGCCTGCCCATCGGTGGCATGGAGCCGGCGCGAGGGCGCCAAGTCGGCGTTCATGACAACGAGCTTGCGTTCGAGCGCAATCAGCCGGATGAGATTCAAGAAGAAGGTCTTGCCCGCGCCATAGTCACCAATGACAAATCGGATTGTCGCGCCATCGCTAGCCACCCGGTCGACATCCTTGATGAGTTCCTCGACCTCGCGCGCGCGACCGACCTGAATGTGACGCAAGCCCAGCTTGGGAACGACACCGGCACGTAGTGCCTGCACGATGACGTCGCGCTCACGGGGCTTGATGAGGCTGGCTTTGGACATTCTCTACCGTCGACGCATGGCCGATAATGTACTGATGAATTGTAGCAGGATCTCCATCTTCTACCAGGGCGTCACCATGGTGGTCGAAGGCCCACTCATTTATGGCTTCAAGCGCGCCGTCAGTCATCAGTTCGTGCGACCTCGCAAGCTGGTCGAGTTCCGACCGGGACCATGCGGGTCGGGTGATCAGCTCCGCGAGAAAGCTCTTGAAGCGGGCATCGAGGTCCTCGAAGGTGGTTAGTTGCTCGGTGTCGGGAACTGACACAGCGGAGACGTCTTCTGCTTCGCTGGGAAGCCGCACCTCGATCGCCGCCTCGTCTTCCTCCGTGAAGACCCTGGAGAGCACCTCGCTGACACGCCGCGTGCTCTCGCCGATGTGCTTCAGCCGCTCGGGATCGAGCCGAATGTCGCCAGCCGCGGGGCCACGGCCCGGCTTGGCGGGAAACGAGTAGCCAGGCGCCATCACGGGAGCAATCGGAATGGCAGTCAACCTCTCGGGCGCAGGGGTGGCCATCACCGAATGCAGGTCGGACAGGACGGTGTCCTCGTTCAGGCCCAGCACCTTGTAGATGCGTTGAAGCGCCTTGATCTCCTCCGGGTGCACCGACAGATCGGCTGATGCCGCAGACAGGGCCACCAGCCCCAGCCGATGGCGATCTTCAGCTGATACGGCACTGAGCTTCGAGCGCAGGGCGCCAGGCTCGGCGGGAACCGCCTGCAGCCACCGGAGGTGGGCGCCGAGATCGAGACGACCACGCTCGCTCAATCCCGGAGCCGAGTCCGCGAGGGAGGCAAGTTGCCTGCCTTCTTCAGGGGACAGGGCGGAATCGGAGTGAGCGACAAAGGCGCCGAACGTCAGCGCCAAGCTCGCCAGCCTGAATGCTGGCACCTCGCTCTCCGGGATCTCTTCGTCTTCGCATCGATAGAGCACAAAGGGCTGGCCGACCTTGGGGAGTTGCAGCGAGACCCGGGGGTTCGGCATGACAGCGACGTTGAAACTTCTGAGCATCTCGATGCACACGCGGATACTCGTCTTGCCGTAGCTTGCGCCGGCAGCCAGATGGGTCACCAGCTCGCTCCCATCGACGAGAGCAGGACCATTCGCCAGTTGTGCATCGAGCCATTCGCGAAACTTCGTGACCTCGGCGCCTTCTGAGGTGTGGACCAGCTCAGGCGGCAAGAGCGAGAGGGCCTGCAGGGTTCCGCGCCCGTCCGGCCGACGCCCCAGAAACCGGCTGTATCCTTCGAGCTCCTCGGCGCAGGCGTCGAGGATCACCCGCATCTTGTTGGTTGGACTCGTCAGGTTGGCGACGTCAGGCAGGTTACCGAGCCGGGATTCCAGATCCACAAGGAAGCTGCCTGATGCGGCCCGGTAGGTCCATCTGAGCCTTGCCTTTGGCGCATTGAGCCGAAACCCGTCGGGATACTTCTCGCTAAAGCGTATCCGAAAAAGTTCCTTTAACTCCTTGTCCGCGCGTCGATGCACCGTGCGCAGGTTCGTCTGCGGGTCGTTCCAGGTCCAGGCGTACATCCAACTCCAGGGGATCGGCTTGCCCTCCGCCAGAAGCTGACCAACCGCGAGCCTCACGGAAAACGGCAGTTCGTAGTCCTGCTGACCGATCGGAACATCATCGTCATAGGATCGTCGGTCCGATCGCATCAGCCTGGCGGCATCAAGAAGCAAGCGAGCATAACGATTGACCGAATAATTCTTGTGATAAATGCGATGGAGCCGCTCGACCTCCGCAACCAGGACGCCGTATTCATCCATGGCCTGATCGAGCATCAGGCGGCGCTCGAGACCATAGAAGTATAAGAACACGTAGCCGATATCCGCATCGGGATGGCTGCGCCCGGAAGCCAGCCATTGCAGGTAGCCGCCACGTGCCCGCGCTTCCAGAGCGCTGTAGGAGGGATAGTAAGGCACCTCCGGTGTTGTTCCCGTCGGATCTACCACCGAAAGCGACGGGTTGATGAGACAGTTCTCGACTCCTGCACTGTCGTGACGCCTGAGCTCTTTGCCGACATAGAGCAGGCCGCCCCGAAGTTCGTACCCTGCGATGGTCAGCGATCGACCTGCGCCCACCCAACATCGGTCACTCTGCTCTTTTGGGGACGGAGGCGTCGGAATTGAGAACGATGGTGGCGGCGGTTGCGATGCGGGCCTGGCGGAGGTTGCGATGACAACGCCGTCCTCGATCTCGAACGCCGTGCCGGCTTGTGCCGACGGGGGTGGCGAAACGCCGCTGTCGTTCCTTAGTGGGGGGCTCACCCGTATCGAGACGCTTTCACTGCCCCTGGCAAGAGGGCTGGCCCGCGTTGGAGAGCGTGTCGAAATGCGGTCGTCGCTCCTTGGCGGCGCACTCGTCGATGTCGAATAGCTTGTCGAAGACGGGGAGGTCTTGTCGCGTCGGCACCAAAGCACGATACCCCCGATCAAAAACCCTAGCCCGATGATCCAGCCGATGGTGCCGCCATTACCCGTGGCCGGCAAAGTTGATGGAGCGTGCAGCGGCGCCGGGACTGGCGACGCGGTCGGCGGCGATGGCTGCGAGCTGCGCGCCGGCGGATAGTCATAAGGGGGCGGGGATTGGGCGGAGGGCTGAACGACAGGTGGCTGAACGGCAGGCGGCAACGAGGTTGCTGGTGACTTGGCATCGACCGACGTCAGTGCCCGCAACGTGGGCGCGTCGACGATCCCCGTTACGGCGAGGGCGCTCTTGCGCTGAAATTCCTCGAGGGCAGCCTTGGTGCGTGGCCCCATGATGCCGTCGATGAAGCCGACATCGTAGCCTCTTGCCTGCAATGCGCGCTGCGCCGCACGGACGTCTTCCTGCACATCTTGAGCGGTAGCGGCACATGGCACCGCGAGCGCGACCCACACCAACGCCGCTGCGCTCCACAATGGTCGCCACCGCCATGCAGGTGCACCCCGGATCACCCTGCCCCCCACAGTCCCTGGTTGCGCAAAATGGTACATGAATACCGGGGCGGCAACTAGGGCGGTCCCGGCTTCCACGAGATCAGGGGTCCGGCCGCGACCGCTAGTGCGTTTCTTTGCCGGACCTCCGCGCCAATTCCACTTGCGGCCGCAGAAATGCCCCTCAGGTCGGAAACAACAATCACAAGATTGCCAGAGTCGATCCCAACTGTTTGCACGCATGCTTCTCATTGCTGGACCTTTCCCGGATCAGAGCAAAGGCCTCAGAGAGTGCATCGAGGGTCTCTAACGGCAACTCCGCGTTCCTCCGTCGGGTGAGGGTCACAACGATCGCGCGTGCCAGCCTGTTATCTTTCCGGTCGTACGAGCGGGACAACACCCAAACGTCCTAGAAATCCTTCATGCGGCTGTTCGCGCGCCCCAGCATGACCATGGCCTGGAACTTTTCGGCGATCACAGTCTCCGGGGCATAGGCACGCGGACGGGCAGCAGACGCCGCACCACCAGTGGCGCCAAGCGTCAAGCGGCTACGCCGGTGCGCAGCGGCAGTTACCAGCCCGGCCGAGAAAAGTGGCAGGTGCTGCCGCCGGGAAGGCTCTCAAGGTAATCCGCGTCAGGGAAGGGCCAGGAAGTTCGCCGCAGATACGATCGCAATCCCACGCCACGGGTGCATCGAAAGCAGGTGACGAACGTCGCTGCTCACGATGACGTCTGCGCCGCCAGCGGCAGCCAATGCCAAGTACTTGTCATCCTTCGGGTCGCTGCATTCACGTACGGTCTCGGTCGGTTCAACCCGGTCTGCCGCAAAGACTACCACGTCGAGGATGCGCTGGCGGCGTTCGACAGCGACGAAACGATCGAACTTTGCTCGGAAGATTACCTCTCGATACTCGTCCTCGATCGCTTGTGAAAGAAGCAGGCGATTGGGCGCGGTCACAGCGCGCAGGAGCGCGCGTTCGGGAAGGCTGTTCGCTTTGAGGGCCGCGGAGACGAACGTCGACGCGTCGAAAACGACGATCAAGCTTTGCGCTCTGCCCGCCAGGCCTCCAGCTCGGCATCGATGTCATCGTCCGTCAATCCGCTCGCGCGCGCCTCGCGCTTGGCGTCTGCGATCGCTTCCGAGAGAACGCTGGCTAGGCGTCCATCCTTCAGCAGGCCACTCAAATAGCGACCAACTGCTTCGCGGCGCGCAGGAGTCTCGAGCGCCTTGGCGGCCTCGGATTCAATCGGAATGATCACCTCGATCATGCTGCCCATCAGAGCCTCCTCAGAGGCAATATAGTGTGTTGGCCGAGGGCACGCCCATTTAAAGATTCGAGCTGGTTCCTACTTTCTACCGGCAACATGGCCCATGCCGACCAGCAAATATGCAAGCAAGACATGACAGAAATGGTAGCAAGGCCCGCAGCTACCAAGATCGACAGTCCCGGGCCGCCGAGCGCGTCTAGAACCCGAGATGCTGCCGGCGCACCTCGTCGTCGGCCTGAAGGGCGGCGATCGAGCCGGAGAAGCGGACATGGCCCTTCTCCAGGATGTAGGCGCGGTCGCTGAGCTTGATGGCGAACTTGGCGTTCTGTTCGCACAGCAGGATGGTGAGCCCGTGTTCCTTGAGGCGGCTGATCTGGCGGCCGAGATCGCGCACCACCAGCGGCGCCAGGCCTTCCGACGGTTCGTCGAGCAGCAGCAGGTCGGGGTTGCCCATCAGGGTCCGGCCGATCGTCAGCATCTGCTGCTCGCCGCCGCTCAGGTAGCCGCCCTTGCGGCCCGTGAGGGGAGCGAGGGCGGGAAAGGTCTCGAACACCGCCTCGACCGTCCACGGCCGCTCGTGCTGCGACGCCGCCGGCTTGCGCGCCACCTCGAGGTTCTGGCGCACGGTCAGGTCGGGAAAGATGCGGCGTTCCTCCGGCACGAACCCCATTCCGAGCTTGGCCACCTGGAAAGCGGGCCGGCCCGTGATGTCGACGCCGTTGTAGCGCACGCGACCGCGGTGCGGTGCGGTCAGGCCCATGATCGACCGCAAGGTCGTCGTCTTGCCGACGCCGTTGCGGCCCAGCAAGGCGACGCACTCGCCCTTCTCGACGGCGAGCGACACGCCGAACAGGATCTGGCTCAAGCCATAGGCCGTGTAGAGGTCGTCGACTTCTAGGATCATTCCTCCACCTCACCCAGGTAGACGCGCTGCACGTCCTCGTTGGCCTGCACTTCCTGCGGCGTGCCCTGGGCCAAGAGCGCACCTTGGTGCAGCACGAAGATGCGCTCGGCGATGCTGAACACGACATCCATGTCGTGCTCGGTGAACAGCAGGGTGAGGCCGCGCTCGCGGACGATGCGGCCGATCAGGGCGATGGTGTCCGCCGTCTCCTGCGGCGACATCCCGGCGGTCGGCTCGTCGAGCAGCAGCACCTGCGGCTCGCTGGCCAGCGCAATGCCGAGCTCGAGCTGCTTCTGCAGGCCGTACGACAGCGTGCCGCTGGTTGCCCGCGCCTCGCCGGCCAGCCCGACCGCCTCGAGCAGCGCCATCGTCTCATCGCGCGCCAGCGTGGCGGCGGGCGTCGCCATGTTGAGCGTCCGATTGAGATGCGACAACACGGCGACCTGGACGTTGTCGAACACCGAGAGCCGCGGAAAGATGTTGGTGCGCTGGAACGAGCGGCCGATGCCCAGGAGGCAAATCGCATGCGGCGCCCGGCCGGTGATCTCGCGATCGCCGAGGAAGACCTGTCCACGGGTCGGCTGCAGATGGCCGGTGATGAGATTGAACAGCGTCGACTTGCCGGCGCCGTTGGGGCCGATGACGCAGGCCGTGTGGCCGCGATCGACCGACAGGCTGACGTCGCGCACGGCGACAAACCCGCCGAACGACTTGGACACCGCGTCGACGCGCAACAGCATGACCTCAGCCTCCGTCGTCCGTGGTGCGGCCGATGCCGTAGGCGCTGCGGAACTCCGCCTGACCCAGCGCGTAGACAGTGAAGATCGCCCACAGGAGCACGATCAGCAGCCCGGAGAGCGGCGTGCCCAGCCAGACATTCAAGGCGAGCACGGCCACCGGCAGGACCAGCAGCAGCGCCCCGTCGAGGCGCGCGAAGCGGTCGGCGCGACGCAACAGCAGCCACAGGATCGCGCCGACGACCACGAACTGCAGCAGGGCGCACGGCACGATGCCCCAGGTCGGCAGCGACCACGCCACGAAGGCGCGCGCGCGGCATCAGCCAGGCGGCCGGCTGATGCAGGATGGCGAAGAAGCTGGTGAACAGCAGAGAGCCCAGGAAGAACATCCACGATTTGCGGCGGAACTCCCTCAGCAGCTTGGCGCGGCGGGTGGCTCGATCGTCACCGCTGCCGACGTCGCGCTGCTGGATGAAGCCCACGATCCCGCCGGGCAGGCCGAACAGGATCAGCACCAGCACCGCGCCGAGGAAGAGCTGCCAGATCTCGGGGTAGTTCTGCGTGATGTCGGCGTCCATGGTGCGCAACAGCAGCGCACCCACGATCGGACCGAAGAACGTGTAGACCCCGCCCAGCAGGACCATCAGCAGCACCTGGGTCGATTGCGTCCAGTGCGCCAGGTCGGGATAGACGCTGCGGTCGTTGATCATGATCCGCGCACCCGCCAGGCCGGAGAAGGCTCCCACGAGCACGAAGGCGTAGAGCCGGTAGCGATCGACGGGGATGCCGATGAAATCGGCCCGCTCGGGATTCTCGCGAATCGCCGTCAGCGCCCTGCCGAACGGCGAATTGACGATGTGCCACAGGCAGTAGATCGCGACGACGCAGATCACCAGCACGAACTTGTAGTAGTTGGCGAAGGTCGGCTCGGCGATCCACTTCGGCACCGGAATGCCGATCAAGCCGTTGTCGCCACCGGTGAAGTCGTACCATTTGAAGGCGATCAGGTAGACGATGTGGCCGAACGCCAGCGTCAGGATGGCGAGGTAGATGTGGGTGCGACGCACGCAGAAATAGCCGATGACCAGCGCCGCCAGCGCGCCGCCGACCGGTGCCATGACCAGCCCGAGCCAGAAGGGGAAGCCGGCGATGTTCTTGAGCAGCAAGCCTGCCGTGTAGCCGCCGATGCCGAGATAGGCGGCCTGGCCGAACGAGACCATGCCGGTGTAGCCCATCAAAAGGTTGAACGACACGGCGAACAGCGACCAGATGAAGACCTGGGTCGTGAACTGGATCCAGAATTTGGCCCAGCCCATGGCGAAGACCAGCTCGGGCAGCCAGAACAGCAGCAGCAACGCCGCCACGAATGCCCACAGCATCGGATCGCGCACTGTCGTCCAACGCAGCGGAACGGCTTCTCCCCGGATCGAGTCCTGCACGCTGGCCACGGCGTCTCTCCCTGTCGTTCCGCCCTACTCGTTGCAACCAACCGTCAGCGGCTGGTCTCCAGGCGCTTGCCGAGCAAGCCCTGGGGTCTCGTGAGCAGCACGATCACCATGAGGACGTAGATGAAGACCGACTCGAGGTCGGGCACGAGCAGGATGCCGAGCGATTTCAGCTCGCCATAGATCAGCGCGCCGAGCGCCGTGCCGGCCATGCTGCCCAGACCGCCCAGCACGACCACCAGGAAGACCTCGATGATGACGTCGAAATCCATGCCCGGATAAAGCGCGCCCATCGGCGCCAGCACCGCGCCGCCGAGGCCGCCCAGGAAAGCGCCGATGGCGAACACGCCGGTGTAGAGCAGCCGTACGTTGATGCCGAGCGCGCCCACCATCTCGCGATCCTGCGTGGCGGCGCGCACGACGTTGCCGATCTGGGTGTGATTGAGCAGCAGGTAGAGCCCCAGGATGGTGGCGATGCCGATCGGGATCAGCACGAACATCTGGTAGCTTAGGAACTGGGCGCCGAAGATCGCGATCGTGCCCTCAAATCCCGGCGGCCGCGCCACCGACTGGTTGTCGGCCCCCCAGATCAGCTTCACCAGGTCGCCGAACATCAGCACGAGGCCGTAGGTCAGCAGCAACTGGTAGAGCGGATCGGCCTTGTAGATCGGCCTGAGGAAGACGATCTCGGTGGCGACGCCCACGATCACCACGGCAAACGGCGCGATCAGCAGGGCCGGCCAGAATCCGCCGAGCTTGAAGCCGATCCAGGTGAACACGAAGAACGCGCCGTACATGTAGAACGAGCCGTGCGCGAAGTTCAGGACGCCCAGCACGCCGAACACCAGCGACAGGCCCGACGCCACCAGATAGATGCCGGCGGCGATGAACAGGCCGTTGATGAACTGAACGAGCAAGATGTCGGCGGTGAGGCTTGCCATCGCGGGCTCCCCCTGTCGAACGGACTACGGTGATGATGGGCGACGGGGCGCGGCGCGGTGCTCCGCGCCCCATCGCGAACGAGAAGCTCAGCCGCCCTTCTTCTTCGCGTCGGTGCGGATCTTCTCGACCTCCTCCTTGCTCGGGAGGACATCGGCGCCGTTCGCGCGCGTCACGTCCTTGAGGCGCTTGAACGGATACTTGGGATCGCTGTAGGTGAAGCCGATATTGTAGGAGAACGTCCCCTGGCCATCGAACTCACGCACCGTGATATCGCCCAGTAAGGTCTCGTACTGCGAGCCGCGTAGCGCGGCGCCGAGCTTGGCGCTGTCGGTCGAGCCGGCCTTCTTGATCGCGTCCGCCATGACGTAGGTCGAGACGTAGCCGAAGATGTCGCCCGATTTCGGCAGGTAGCCGGCGCGCTTCTTGAACTCCTCGATGAATTTCTCGTTCTGCTCCTTCTTCACCGGGAGATAGTCGAAGGCATAGGCAAAGGTCGCCAGGATGCCGTTCGGCATCTCGGCGCCCAGCGGCTCGAGGATGTCGAGGTCGCCGCCGCCGGTGGAGATGAACTGGACCTTGTCGAAGAAGCCGTAGGCGTTGGCCTGCTTGATGAAGGCGATCAGGTCGCCGCCCCACAGCGACGAGAACACCGCCTCGGGCTTGGCGTTCAGGATGGCCGTGATGTGGGCAGAGAAGTCGCGCTCGCCGAGCTTGGGCCACAGATCGCCAAGCTTGGGGCCTGTCCATAAATAACTAAGACAAAATTGTCACGGTTGAACAAGAACTTGTGGCGCGAGGCTCCCGCAGAAGGTCAGCTTGGCATAAGATTGGGCGATGCTTCAAGCTTCGGCAGTGCGAGCCGCCCGGCAACGCTATCGCGAGATGGCTGCGGTTTTGAATGAGCAGAGCCGCCGGCGCTTTGTCGCGTTGGAGGCGCAAGCGCTGGGGCGCGGCGGGGTCAGCCTGATGGCGCGGATCAGCGGGCTGTCACGCTCGACGATCTATCACGGCCTGCTCGACATTCGGCACAAGGTCTCGGCGCCGCCCGGCCGCATCCGCCAACGCGGCGGCGGGCGCAAGAGGAAGCTGCTCGAGGATGCGACGCTGGAAGGCGATCTAAAGGGCTTGGTCGAGCCGGTGACACGTGGCGACCCAATGCAGCCCCTGTTGTGGACGGCGCGCAGCCTGCGTAACCTCGTGAAGGAGCTGGCGAGCAAAGGACATCGGGTTTGCCCGACTGTCGTCGGCGGCCTGCTGCGCGACATGGGTTATAGTCTGCAGGCCAACAGCAAGACCCGGGAAGGCAGCCACCACATCGATCGTGACGCACAATTTCACTACATCAACGCCCAGGCCAAGGCGTTCCTGGCAGCACGCGAGCCTGTCATCTCGGTCGACACGAAGAAGAAGGAATTGGTAGGCAATTTCAAGAACAATGGCCGGGAATGGCGCCCCGCCGGCACGCCCGAGCTGGTCAACGTTCACGACTTCATCGATCCCAAGCTGAGCCGCGCCGTGCCCTACGGGGTCTACGACATCACCAACAATGTCGGTTGGGTCAGCGTCGGCACCGATCACGACACCGCGAGATTCGCGGTCCAGGCGATCCGCCGATGGTGGCGGACCATGGGCAAGAAGCGCCACCCCGCAGCCACGCGGCTGCTGATCTCGGCCGACGGCGGTGGCAGCAACGGCTATCGTGTGCGGCTGTGGAAGGTCGAGCTGCAGAAGCTGGCCGACCAGCTCAAGCTGCCCATCACGGTTTGTCACTTGCCGCCGGGGACCAGCAAGTGGAACAAGATCGAGCACCGCCTGTTCTCGTTCATCACCATCAACTGGCGAGGCAAGCCGTTGCGCAGTTACCGAACCATCGTCCAGCTGATCGCTGCGACGACGACCGACACGGGTCTGCGGGTGCGCGCTGAGCTGGATCAGAACAAGTATCCCAAAGGCCTGAAGGTGACCAACGCCGAGCTCGCCGCCATCAATCTCTCCCGCCACTCGTTCCATGGTGACTGGAACTACACCATCTCGCCTAAACCAAGAACAGTCGCTCGCCGCAAGACGAATTGACCAGATTATTTATGGACAGACCCTTGGTGACGTCCGACCTCTTGGCCTTCAGATAGTCCCAGAAGTCGGCATTCATCCGATGGCCGTATTCGTAATCCGGGCCGATGAAATAGTAGGTCTTCCACTTTCCATTTGCCGCCGCCAGCGCTGCCGTGCGGCCCATCACGCCGGTGTTCGTGTTGAGGCGAACGACGTAGTCGTGCCCCTGCTCCTCGGTCAGCGCCGCGGTCTGGGCGATGGTGTCGACGAACAGGACCTTCATCTCCTTCGCGACCTCGGAGACGGCCAAGGCGACGCCCGAGCTGATCACGCCCATGACGAAGTCGGTCTGGTCGCGCGTTACCATGCGGCGGAATTCCTCCACCGCGATGCCGGGTTTCAGCTTGTCGTCGCGGATCACGTATTCGATCTTGCGGCCGCCCAGCAGCCCGCCGGCGGCGTTGATCTCCTCGGCGGCGATCTGATGGCCGATCACCGTGCCCTTGGTGTAGACGGCGGCCATGCCCGACAGCGAGTAGAGCAGGCCGATCTTGATCGGTTTGGGGTCCGCGGCCATCGACGAGGCCGCGACGAACGTCAACGAGACTATCGAGACCAGAAACCTGGTGACAAAGCGTACGCCCATCGTTGCCTCCCTTTTTTGGTTAGGAAAAACAACTCAAACCACGCAAGCGCCACGCTGTTTGCCCCGCCCGAGGGCGAGCGCGCGCCTTACCAAAGTCTACTGATACGGGTCTTCCCACTCCTCCCTTGACGCTGCGCGGCCCGTGGGCCTTTTCGATACCCTTGCATCTATTCGAGACGCGCCATGCGACCATAGCATATGCGAGGCGCGCGCCATAGCATGTGAATCGCCGGAGAGCGAACTGACCGGGCGCCCGACGATTTGCCAAGGGGGCTCCGAGCCGGACGGCGGTGCAGCCTGTCAGGCAGCCAAGGTCACTCCGCTTTCGTCTGCATCCGAGCGCATCGGTCGGTCTGAACGGGCTTCAACAGAATTGAAAGGCCGCTATCGATGTAGTCCCGCCATGTCATGCGCGGGAGACGCCAGGCGGACAGCGCCCAGCCCTGTATCAGCAACAGTATCTGATACGTGAGCATCCGCGCTTCGACGGGGTGAAACAGGCCCGCCTTCATGCAGGCGACGATCCTGTCCTCGATCAGCTTCGTCGTCGCCACGTCCTTGTCGAGGATCTGCTTGCGTTGCCTGGACGAAAGCACGTGGAACTCGCGATACCCGATCAGCCAGGCCTGACGTCTTTCGTTCACCACCCGGGCAAAGGCGTGAACCGCGGCGGTGAACTGCTCGAACGGATCGCTCTTGCCCGATACCGCGACGGGGACCTCGCGCCCATAGGCATCCAGCACGTCGTTCATCGAGGCGACCAGCAGATCTTCCTTGTCGTGGAAATAGTCGTAGATCTGGCCGACGCTCATCTTCGCGGTGTCGGCGATGCTCTGCATGGTGGTGGCGCGGTACCCGTCATTGGCGAACCGCTCGATCGCCGCCTTGCATATCCGGCTGCGCCGCGCCTCGATCATCGCATCCGTGCGCCTGGGCCGGCCCCGCGAAGGCGCGTCCAGCCCCGGACAAGTCTTGGACGGTCGTTTCACGCGCCGAGGGTCCTCGTAGACATTGGCTGGACAAGGTAGGCGGCGCGGATGCGTCCTTTCAAGATCGCGCCCGCCGTTGCCCTGGTTGGTCTTGACGTCGCCAATAAAATGAACTGATATTCATTTAATTGGTTGCGCCCGTGCACGACTAAGGATGAGGGAGGGCATGACATCGACGACCGCTCGGCCCACGGCCTCGGGGGTCCCTCCCCGTGGCCCGTCCGGTGCAGCTCCGGCCGCCATCGACGCAAGCGTCGCGTTCCCGCGTGACGTGATCGCGGGCTACGCATCGTCCGGCCTTTGGTGCCAACGCGACATCTTCAGCATCCTCGCGGACGTTGCAGGTCGAACCCCGGGCAAGTCCCTGATCGTCGATCGATTCGGCAGCCTGAGTTATGCCTCGGCTCTTCAGCAAAGCGAATTGATCGCGCGCAATCTTGCGGCGCTGGGCGTGCAACAAGGCGATCGCATCGCCGTGCAGCTGCCGAACTGGCGGCACTTCCCGCTGCTGGAATATGCGGCGGCACGGCTCGGCGCCATCATGGTGCCATTGCCGCCGATCTATCGTCAGCGCGAGCTGCGGCTGATGCTGGGGCTCGCCGCACCGGTTGTCGCGGTCTGCCCCGAGATCTTCCGGGGCTTCGATCATGCCGCCATGTTTCGTGAGCTGCAGCAGGAGGTTCCGGTCATCAGGCACCTGATCGTGGCGGGTGACTCGACGCCGGCAGGCGCGCTCCCCTTCGATCGGTTGCTGGCTCCTTGCGATGCCGATCTGCCGCCGTTGCCGGATCCGAATGCGATCACCGAGATCGCCTTCA
>NZ_JBGAKA010000088.1:0-16294 GCF_044224635.1 Reyranella sp.
CGCCAGGCGATTCGAGGATTCTATTGTTGCTCTCGACAGTTGTATTGGATTCCAAAATTATAGGAGAAGCGTGCTCCTCAACACACACTCCCAACCTCCCCCCGTCTTCGTGCGGCGCAACATCTGTGCTGAAACTAGGCACCGCTGGGGAGGAACAGAGGCGTTCACCACGTATCGATGTTCGGCCGCTTCTTGTGCTCGAGCCGCGGGCGCGGCTTGGCGGTGAGGAGGGCGGTCGCGATCCAGCGGCGCGACTCGGCCGGATCGATCACCTCGTCGACCTCGAAGTAGGTCGCGGTGCTCAACGCCTTGCCGCGGGCGTAGGCGGCGGCGACCATCGTGTCGAAGGCGGCGCGCCGTTCCGCGGGGTCGGTGATGGCCTCGAGCTCCTTGCGGTAGCCGAGCTTCACCGCACCTTCCAGGCCCATGCCGCCGAACTCGCCGGTCGGCCAGGAGATGGCGAAGGTGCCGGCATGGAACGAGCCGCCGGCCATCGCCTGGGCGCCGAGCCCGTAGGCCTTGCGCAGCACGATGGTGCCGAACGGCACGGTGAGGTTGGCGCCGACCACGAACAGCCGCGAGCAGTGGCGCACCAGCGCGGTCTTCTCGATTTCCGGCCCCACCATCATGCCCGGCGTGTCGCACAGGAACAGCACCGGCAGGTCGAAGGCGTCGCACAGCTGCAGGAAGCGCGCTGCCTTGTCCGAGCCGTCCGAATCGATGGCGCCGGCGAGATGCAGCGGATTGTTGGCGACGATGCCGAACGGCTTGCCCTCGACGCGGCCGAATGCCGTCACCATGCCGAGCCCGAAGGCGCGGCGCAGCTCGAGCACCGAGCCGTCGTCGCACAGCGTGTCGATGACGTCGCGCACGTCGTAGACACGCAGCCGGTTCTCCGGGATCGCGCGCCGCAGCAGGCGCTGGTCGACGGCCCGCCAGTCGGGCACGGCGCCCTGGAAATACGACAGGTACTTCTTCGCGACCGCAACCGCCTCGGCCTCGTCCTCGACGGCGATGTCGACGGTGCCGTTGGGCACCTGCACGCTCATCGGGCCCACCTCCTCGGGCGCGAACACGCCGAGATTGCCACCCTCGATCATCGCCGGGCCGCCCATGCCGATCGACGAGTTCTTCGTGGCGATGACGACGTCGCAGCAGCCCAGCAGGGCGGCGTTGCCTGCGAAGCAGCGGCCCGAGTTGATGCCGACCAGCGGCGACACGCCGCTCAGGCGCCCGAAGATGTGGAACGCCATGGTGTCGAGGCCGGCGACCGACTGCACGTCGACGTCGCCCGGCCGGCCGCCGCCGCCTTCGGTGAAGAACACCAGCGGGATGCGCTGCTCCTCGACGATCTCGAACAGGCGATCCTTCTTGCGATGGTTGGTCGTGCCCTGCGTCCCGGCGAGCACCGTGTAGTCGTAATGCGCCACCGCGACGCGGCTGCGCTCGGGCCCGAACAGCGAGCCGTTGACCCGGCCGATGCCGGTGATCAGCCCGTCGGCCGGCGTCTTCTCGATCAGGTCCTGGTTGGTACGCCGCGTGCGCTGGCTGGCGATGGCGAAGGCGCCCCATTCGATGAAGCTGCCCGGATCGACCAGGTCGTCGAGATTCTGCCGCGCCGTGCGCTGGTTGGTCTTGCGCCGCCGCGCCACCGCGTCGGGCCGCTTGTCGTCCAAGGTGAGCGCACGTCGCTCGATATATTCGGCGAGGTCGGGACGGATGTGGTCGAGATCGATCTTCTCCTCGACCGCCGCGCCTTTGATCTCGACCTCGGCTTCCTCGACGAACAGCAGCGCATGGCCCTCGTAGATCGTCTCGCCGGGCTCGACGGCGATCCGCCTGACGTAGCCGCGCGCAGGGCTGCGGATCTCGTGCTGCATCTTCATGGCGTCCATGATCAGCAAGGGCTGGCCCGCCGCGACCGCGTCGCCTTCCTTGACGCCGACGCTGACGATCGTGCCCTGCATCGGCGCCGGCACCGGCACGGTGCCCTCGGGCGCATCGCTCGCCACCTCCGCGGCGGCCTGCGGCGCCGCCTTGCCGAAGGCAAGCACGGCCAGGGGATCGACCGCATCGACCCGCGCCCCCGCCTGGCGGCCACCGGCGGCGGCCGGCGCCGCCGGCTGGAAATAGAGGCCGGGCTGCATCTTGGCCGCAGCCTCGATCAGCGCGCCGGCGTGCTCGTCGACGAAGCGCGTGTGGACCTTGTCGGCGCGGACATCGACATCGGCCAGCAGGGCGCGCAGGAAACCGATGTTGCTCGGCGCCCCCTCGAGCCGAAATGAGGCCAGCGCCCGCTCGCTGCGCGCCAGCACGTCGGCAAACGCGGCCGACGGGCTGTGCACGATCAGCTTGGCGAGCAGCGAGTCGAAATTGGGATTGGTGCGGTAGCCGGCATAGCCGTAGGTGTCGACCCGCACGCCGCGACCCGACGGTGGCTCGAAAGCGGTGAGCGTGCCGCCGCCGGGCCGGGCGGAGCCGTCTGGCGTCATCGTCTCCATGTTGATGCGCAGCTGGATCGCATGGCCGCGCGGCCTGGCGTCGAGCACGCCCGTATCGGCAAGGCTCGCGCCGCCGGCCAGCAGCAGCTGGGCTTTCACCAGATCGACGCCCCACACCTCCTCGGTGACGGTGTGCTCGACCTGCAGGCGCGGATTGGCCTCGATGAAGAAGAACTCCCCGCCTTCGACCAGGAACTCGAACGTGCCGAGGCTGCGGTAGCCTGCGGCCTTGGCCATGGTGACCGCCGCATCGACGATCTTCTGGCGCAGCGCCGACGCCAGGTTGGGGCTCGGGGCCAGCTCGACGATCTTCTGGCTGCGCCGCTGCAGGGTGCATTCGCGCTCGCCCAGGGCAGCGATGCCGCCCCTGCCGTCGCCGACGATCTGGATCTCGATGTGACGCGCCTGGCGGATCAGCCGCTCGAGATAGAGATCGCCGTTGCCGAAAGCCGATCTCGCCTCGGCAGAGGCGCGGGCGAAGGCGTCGGCGAGCTCGGCCTCCGCGGTGATCAGGCGCATGCCGCGCCCACCGCCGCCGGCGATCGCCTTGATTGCCACGCCCGACCGGGCGTGCTGGCGGAGGAAGGCGGTCGCGCCGGCGAGATCGACGATGCCGGTGCCGGGCAGCACCGGCACCTTGCAGGCCTCGGCATGAGCGCGGCCCCGCGCCTTGTCGCCGAACAGCGCCAGCTGGTCAGGCGTCGGGCCGACGAAGACAATCCCTGCCTCGGCGCAGGCCGTGGCGAAGGCCGCATTCTCCGACAGGAAGCCATAGCCGGGATGGACCGAGTCTGCGCCAGCGGCCCGGGCCGCCGCGATCACGCCGGCGATGTCGAGATAGGCGGCCGCCCCGCGCCCGGTGAGCGCCACGGACTGGTCGACGCGCCGCGTGTGGAGCGAGCTCGCATCGTCCTCCGAATGGATGCCGACGGTGGGAATGGCCAGCTCGTGGGCGGCCTCGGCGATGCGGATGGCGATCTCGCCGCGGTTGGCGATCAGCAGTTTCTTCAGCATGTCGATCTGTCTCGGGGTAAAACCCCCTCCATGGCGAAAAGGCTGCTCATTGTGGCGCACGCTCCGTCGGAGAACACCCTCGCGCTGCGCGCAGCCGTCGAGCGAGGCGCGCTGAGCGAAACCGAGATCGACGTCCGGTTGATCGCGCCCCTGCAGGCCGGGCCCGACGACGTGCTCGCCGCGCAGGCGGTGATCCTCGGCACGACCGAGAATCTCGGCTACATGGCCGGCGCGCTGAAGGATTTCTTCGACCGCAGCTACTATCCCTGCCTGGAGAAGACCCAGGGCCTGCCGTACGCGCTCTATATCCGCGCCGGCAGCGACGGCACCGGCACGCGCCGCGGCGTCGAGACCATCGTCACCGGCCTGCGCTGGCGCGCCGTCCAGGACCCGCTGATCTGCCGCGGCGCGTGGCAGCCGGCATTCGTGCAGCAATGCGAGGAGCTGGGCGCGGCGATGGCGGCGGGGCTGGCGGCGGGGATTTTTTGAACTCAATTTTTCTCCCCAGCTTCGCCGGGGAGGAACAAGAGTCGCGCTCCTCATCCTCCTCCCCAAGCGTAGCTTGGGGAGGTGTCCGCGTAATCGCGGACGGAGGGGTCACGAGTCACGTGAGGGGCCTATGACCCCTCCGCCCCGTATGACGGGGCACCTCCCCAGCGAAGCTGGGGAGGAGAATGACAGAAGCGCCATCGGAGTGGCGCGCTCCCAGCAATGACCATGAGAAAGTCCCTCAATGCGCCGTCCAGCCACCGTCGACGACGAGGCCGGCCCCGGTCATGAAGCCGGCATCGTCGGAGGCGAGGAACACGATGCCCTTGGCGATGTCGTCGGCGACGCCGAGCCGGCCGATCGGATGCAGGCCGAGCGTTGTCTGGCGGGCCTTTTCGGTGTCGTTGGTGCCCTGCGCCTGGGCGCGCATGACGAAGGTCTGCTGGCCCATGTCGGTCTCGATCAGGCCGGGATGGATCGAGTTGACCCGGATCTTGTAGCCCTTGCGGCCGAATTCCAGCGCCGTCGACTTGGTGAACAGCGTCACGCCGCCCTTGGTCAGCGAATAGAGCGGGTCGAGCTGCGAGCCGACCAGGCCGGCAACAGACGCCAGATTGACGATGGCGGCACCGTGCGCGCTCTTGGGGCCGCTCACCTTGAGATGCGGCAGGGCTGCGCGCGTGCCCAGCACGACGCCGGTGAGATTGACGGCGACCAGCCGATGCCAATCGTCGAGCGAAGCGTCCTCGACTCCTTTGCCGACGAAGATGCCGGCGTTGTTCACCAGCACGTCGAGCGCACCGAACCGCTTCACGGCGGCGTCGATGGCGACCGCCCAGCTCGCCTCCTTGGTGACGTCGAGCGGGACATAGAGCGCCTGCCCGCCCGCCGCCTCGATCTCCTTCGCGGTCTGCCGGCCGCGCTCGTCGAGCACGTCGCCGATCGCCACCTTCGCGCCCGCCTGGGCCATCAGCTTCGCCGTGGCGCCGCCGATGCCGCGCGCTGCGCCGCTCAGGAACGCAACCTTGCCGTCGAGCCTGTTCATCCGCTTCCTCCTCAACCCCATGTCGATCGTGTGTCGATTTGCGCCTGTCCTGTTTGCAGCTATGCTCCCACCAGAACAAGGAAAGAAACACTGGGAGGAACGCAGACCATGCGCCGAGGCCGGCTGGTCGCGACGGGAGCCATGCTGGCGTTCTGCCTGTTCGCGTTGTGGCAATCGCTCCTGCTGCCGTTGACCGACCGGCTGGGACCAGGGCCGGGATTCTTTCCGTTCTGGCTTTCGCTGGTTGGCTCGCTATTCGCCATCGCGCTGTTGGTCTCGATCGGGCGGGAGGCGCCCGATCCGGCCGAGGACGACGTGCGCATCCTGCCGCATGGTCCGGGCGGCCAGCGCTGGCTCGCCATCGTCGCCCTGATGGCGCTCGCGACAGCGGCGATGGATGTCGTCGGCTTCCGCATCGCCATGCTGGTGTTCAACGCCGTCCTGGTGGCGGCACTGGGCGAGCGGCGCTGGTGGGTCATTGCCCTGTTCGCCGCATGCGGCAGCTTCGGCGTGTACTACGTGTTCACCACCTGGCTCGACGTCCTGCTGCCGACCGGCCGCCTCGGGTTGTAGACGATGGACGCGCTGTCTCACCTGCTCGCCGGCTTCGCCGCCGCGCTCTCGGTGCACTACCTGCTCTACGCCTTTGCGGGCTGCATGCTGGGCACGCTGATCGGCTTGCTGCCCGGCCTCGGGCCGGCCGCCGGTACCGCCATCCTGATCCCGCTCACCTTCAGCCTCGACGCCACGGGCTCGATCATCATGCTGTGCGCGATCTACTATGGCGCGATGTATGGCGGCACCATCACGTCGGTGCTGATCAACGTGCCCGGCGAAGCGGCGTCGGTCGTGACCTGCATCGACGGCCATCAGATGGCGCGCCAGGGACGCGCCGGATCGGCGCTCGGCATCGCCGCCATCGGCTCCTTCGTCGGCGGCACGCTGGCCACGGTGGCGCTGGTCGCCGTCGCCATGCCGCTCGCCAGCCTGGCGTTGAAGTTCGGCCCGGCCGAGTTCTTCGCCCTGATGGTTGCGGGCCTGTGCCTGGTCGTCGGGCTGGCCGGCCGCAACATGCTGGCGGCGCTGCTGATGGCGTCGATCGGCCTGCTGCTGGCGATGATCGGCGTCGATCCGGTGCGCGGCGCGCCGCGTTTCACCTTCGGCGTCGAGGAGCTGTTCGACGGCATCGGCTTCGTGCCGGTGGTCATGGGCCTGTTCGGCATCGCCGAGCTGCTGATCGCGGCCGAGGCGCGGCAGAGCCACATGGTCGAGGCCAGGCTCGCCAACGTGATGCCGACCCGCGAGGAATGCCGGGCGTCGGCCGGCGCGATCGGCCGCGGCACGGTGATCGGCTTCGTGCTCGGCCTGATCCCCGGGGTCGGCGCCATCGTGCCGACCTTCATGGCCTAC
Source organism: Reyranella sp. (assembly GCF_044224635.1). Taxonomy (GTDB): domain Bacteria; phylum Pseudomonadota; class Alphaproteobacteria; order Reyranellales; family Reyranellaceae; genus Reyranella. The sequence continues at coordinate 6,460 of NZ_JBGAKA010000088.1, forward strand.
GTGCTGGAGAAGCGCGTCTCCAAGACGCCCGAGCGCTTCGGCAAGGGCGCGATCGAGGGGGTGGCCTCGGCCGAGACCGCCAACAACGCCTACGCCAACGCCTCGATGGTGCCGCTGCTGGCGCTCGGCATCCCGAGCTCGCCCACCATCGCCGTGCTGATGGGCGCGTTCATCGTCAACGGCATCACGCCCGGCCCGTTCCTGTTCACCGAGCGACCGGAGCTGGTGTGGACCGTGATCGCAAGCTTCTTCGTCGGCAACGTGCTGCTCCTGATCCTCAACCTGCCGCTGGTCGGGCTGTGGGCCAAGCTGCTTAAGATCCCGTTCAGCTACATGTGCGCCGGCGTGCTGATCTTCTGCATCATCGGCGCCTATGGCCTGAAGCAGAACCTGTTCGACGTCTGGGTGATGCTGGGCTTCGGCATCCTGGGCTACCTGCTGCGCAAGCTCGATTTCCCGATCGCGCCCGCCATCCTGGCGCTGATCCTGGGACCGATGATGGAGCGCTCGCTGCGCACCACGCTCGAGATCTCGGGCGGCAGCCTCGCCATCTTCCTCGACCGGCCGCTGGCGCTCGCCCTGCTCGCGGTGCCGGTGATCGTCGTCGCCACGCTGATTCTGAAACCCGGCTCGTTCTCGAAGCTTCGCGAGAGTGACGCAGAGTAGCCTGAATTTACCGGCACCACTGCGGCGCCTGTGGAGTCAGGCCAAGGGGACCGTCAAAGCATCTTCAGGGAGGAAACCATGTCACTTCGCCGTCGCACCTTGCTCGCCGCCTCGGCGGCCGCCAGCCTCGCCAGCCCGGCGCTGGCGCAGAACTATCCGCGCCGCAACATACAGCTGATCGTCGCCTTCCCGGCCGGCGGCAGCACCGACGTCGGCGCCCGCATCCTCGCCGCCGCGGCCGAGAAGGCGCTCGGCCAGACGATCACCGTGGTCAACAAGGCCGGCGCCGGCGGGCAGATCGGCTTCACCGAGTTCGCGCGCGCCCGGCCCGACGGCTACACGCTGGGCTTCCTCAACCTGCCGGGGGTGAACACCATCGTGCTCGACCCCGAGCGCAAGGCGGCCTTCACGATGGACAGCTTCATCCCGGTCGTGAACCAGGTGCTCGACCCGGGCCTGATCTGGGTCAAGGCCGACAGCCCCTACAAGACCCTGGCCGACCTGATCGAGGGTGCCCGCAAGCAGCCGGGCAAGCTCAGCGCCTGCACTACCGGCATCCTGAGCGACGATCATCTCGCCATCCTGATGATGCAGGAGGCGGCAAAGGTGGAGTTCCGCATCGTCCATTTCGACGGCGGCGCGCAGCAGCTCGCCGGCGTCATGGGCGGCCATGTCGACGTCGCCTTCGACAATGTCGGCGGCGTCGCCAAGCGCATCCAGTCGGGCGAGCTGCGCGGGCTGGCCGTCACCGACAACGAGCGCTCGAAGTTCGTGCCTGACGTGCCGACCACCAAGGAGCTGGGCTTCGGCACGGTGATCTCCAGCTCGACCCGCGGCGTCGGCGCCCCCAAAGGAACGCCTCCCGAGGTCCTCAAGGTCATCGAGGCCGCCTTCGTCAAGGCAGTCGAGGATCCCGAGCAGGTCAAGAAGATGAACGACGTCGGCCTCGCCCTGAAGCCGATGGTCGGCGCCGAGTACGCCAAGTACTACGCCGACCTGCACAAGCAGGCGGCCAAGTACACCGAGTGGGCGCTGAAGATGCGGTAACTCTTGCTCCTCCCCAGCTCTGCTGGGGAGGTGTCCGCGTAATCGCGGACGGAGGGGTCATGAGCAGCGGGACTGATGCTCATGACCCCTCCGTCCCGTATGACGGGGCACCTCCCCAGCAAAGCTGGGGAGGAGGCTATTTGAGCTTGTTGAACGGCACGTCCTTGTCGACGCGCACGTCGCTCGGCAGGCCGAGCACGCGCTCGGCGACGATGTTGCGCAGGATCTCGTCGGTGCCGCCGGCGATGCGGAAGCCGGCGCCGGCGATCCATTGCGCCTGGAAGCCGGCGGCGTGCGGCACCTCCTCGCGCATGATGCCGCCCTGCCCCATCAGCTCCATGGCGAAGGCGCCCATGTCCTGCATCTTGGGCGCCGCCACGATCTTGATGATCGACGATTCGGGGCCGGGCGTCTGGCCCTTGGAAAGCGCGGTCAACGTGCGGTAGCGCGTCAGCCTGAGGCCCTGTTGCTGGACGTACCAGTCGGCGATCTTGCCGCGCACCTGCTGGTTGCGGATCGCCGGCCCGTCGTCGAGCTCGGTATCGCGCGCCAGCTCCATCAGCTCGTCGACATCGAGCCCGCCCGACGGCAGGCCGACCGCCAGCCGCTCGTTCATCAGGGTGGTGAGGGCGGCCTTCCAGCCCTCCCCGACCTTGCCGAGGCGCTGCGAGTCGGGCACGCGCACGTCGGTGAAGAACACCTCGTTGAAGTTGGCGCCGCCCGACATCTGCTTGATCGGCCGCACCTCGACGCCCGGGCTCTTCATCGACAGGAAGAACATGGTGAGACCCTGGTGCTTGGGCACATTGGGGTCGGTGCGGGTGATGATGATGCCGTAGTCGCAATAGTGAGCGCCCGAGGTCCAGACCTTCTGGCCGTTGATCACCCAGCCATCGCCGTCACGCTCGGCGCGCGTGCGGATGCCGGCCACGTCCGAACCTGCCGCCGGCTCGGAGAACAGCTGGCACCACACTTCCTCGCCGTAGAGCGCGGGCTTGACGTAGCGCTGCAGGTGGTCGGGCGACGCATAGGCCATCATCGTCGGGATGCACATGCCGAGCCCGATATCGAAGAAGCCCAGCGGCACCAGGTAGCTCGATTCCTCCTGCTGGTAGATCACCTGCAGGATGGGCGACCCGCCGCGGCCGCCATATTCCTTCGGCCAGGTGATGCGGGCGTAGCCGGCGGCGGCCTTCTTGGCCTGCCATTCCTTGGCTTTCTTCAGGAGGTTCGGATCGTCGTTGCGGGCGCGAAAGCTCTGCTTGTCGTCGCTCTTGCGCGTGGCGTTGGCGTCGAGCCAGGCGCGCACCTCCTTGCGGAAGGCGGCTTCTTCGGCGGTGTCGTTGAAATCCATGGTTTCCTCCTACATCAACGCCTCACCGTGAGGAGCATCGCTGAGCGATGCGTCTCGAAGGGTGGGCGAACGTCGAGACTGAGGCCCATCCTTCGAGACGCGCCCTGCGGGCGCTCCTCAGGATGAGGTAGTGCCCCTTACGCCGCGTTCTTCTGCTCGAGCCGGCTCACCAGCTTGTCCTTCCAGGCCATCGGCCCGCCGAGCGACAGCGCCATCACGCGCGCCCGCCGATAGTGGAACTGCGTGTCGGCTTCCCACGTGAAGCCGATGCCGCCGTGCGTCTGGATGTTCTCCTTGGACGCAAAATCGTAGGCGTCGGTCGCGGCGATTCGCGCCGCCGCGGCGGCCAGCGGCAGGTCGGCGTCGCCGTCGGTCAGCATCATGGCGCCGTAGTAGGCATTGGACCGCGCCAGCTCGAGCTTGACATAGCAATCGGCAAGCTTGTGCTTGACGGCCTGGTACGAGCCGATCGGCCGGCCGAAGGCCTGGCGCTGCAGCGCATAGTCGCGCGCCATCCACATCGCCGCCTCGGCGCCGCCGACCTGGGCGAAGGCGAAATAGACCGCCGCCGCATCGTAGAGCCGCTCGAGCAGACGCCAGCCTTCGCCCTCGCCGCCCAACAGCTCGGCCGAGGCTCCGTCGAAGGCGAGCTCGGCGTGCTTGCGCGACGGATCGATGGTCTCCACGCGGGCGCGCTTGACCGAGGCCTGCGCGAGATCGACCAGCACCAGCGAGACTGCGCGATCGCCGCTGCCGCCGGTGTTGGCCAGCACGATCGCGAAGGTCGCTGCCTCGCCGTCGGCCACCGGCAGCTTCTTGCCGTTGAGGCGACCGCCGCCGAAGGTGGTGCGGATGCTGCGCGGCTTGGGCGGCTGCGGCCCCTCGGCCGTCGCCAGGGTGCCGATCGCCTCGCCGGCGGCGAGCTTGGGCAGCCATTTCTTCTTCTGCGCCTCCGAGCCCGCGAGCTTCAGCGCCTCGGTTGCCAGCACGACCGAGGTGTCGAACGGCACCGGCGCCGCCGCGCGGCCGATCTCCTCGGCGACGACGCAGAGCTCGAGCGGCGACAGGCCGAGCCCGCCATACTCCTCGGGAATCGCCGTGCCCGTCACGCCGAGCTCGATCAGGCCTTTCCACACCTCGTCGGCGTGGGTCTCGTTGCCGTCGAGCACGCGCCGCACCGTCTTCGTCGGGCACTTGTCGGCGAGGAATTTGCGAACCTGCTCCTTGAGCAGCTTCTGGTCGTCGGAGAAATCGAAGTTCATGATGGTGGGAGCCTAGCAAGCAAGCTCGCATCGGGGAACGGTCTTAGGTTCCGACAGGCGGGCTCGGCGATGTGGTAGGGTGAGACATGGATATTTCACACATCAAGGACTGGCACGCTCACGTCTATTTCGACAGCGCCTCGCGCGATCCGGCGTGGGCTCTGCGCGAGAAGATCGAGAGGACCTTCGACATTCAGATGGGCCGCTTCCACGAGAAGCCCGTCGGACCGCATCCGCGCTACAGCTACCAGGTGCACTTCAAGAACGAGCAGCTCGCGCCATTGCTTTCCTGGCTGACGCTCAATCGAGGCGACCTCACGGTGTTCGTTCATCCCAACACCGGCGAGGACCTGGAGGATCATCGCGACCGCGCGATCTGGCTCGGCCAGCAGGTGCCCCTGGTCCTCGACATCTTCAGCAGGAAGGATTGATCGACATGGATTCGCTACTGCCGCTCGCCAGGAAGGTCGGCGAGAAACTGAAGGCGCGCAAGGAGACGGTCGGTGTGTCGGAATCATCGGCCGGCGGCCTCGTCTCCGCCGTGCTGCTCGCGGTGCCGGGCGCGTCGGCCTACTTCATGGGCGGCGCCGTGGTCTATACCCGCCCGGCCGGCGAGGCCTTCCTGACCGCGACCAAGGAGAAGCGCGCCGGCATCCGCTCGTCGTCGGAGCCGTGGGCAACGCTCGCCGCCGAGCTGGTGCGCGAACGGCTGAACACGACCTGGGGCCTGGCCGAGACCGGCGCCTCCGGCCCGACCGGCAACTCCTACGGCGATCCCGCCGGCCACACCTGCGTCGCCGTCGTCGGCCCCAATGGCAAGGTCGCCCGCACGCTGCGCACCGGCTCGAACGATCGCGTCGCCAACATGCGCGCCTTCGCCGCCGAAGCGTTGAGGCTGCTCGACGAGCAGCTGGGGTAGGTTGGCTGCTGGATCAGCCGACCGGGCCCTCCAAGCTCTACTCGCACGCCGACGAGCTCCGCTCCGTATTCTTTCTCGAATTCCCTTTCGGCTTCGGATCGGCTCAAGCCTGGATCGGGCTTCTCCTGCAATCGCTGCGTGAATCCGGCCTGCTCGGCCGTTCATGCCGACCGAGTCGGGCGGTCCAGCCAGACGAAGCGGCGTGCCTCGCTAGCGAGTGCAAACCTTCCGGTTCGCAGCCACCGGCTCCGTTTGCGTCGCGAACAGGAAAACACTAAGAGTGAGCCTGCATCTTGCAGCGTCGACTCTGTCGCGGCGCGTGGTTCCAGCCGGCCCGGCTCCTTGGGAATTGGCATCGTGCGCAAATCTACGGCAAGTGACATCGAGGACCATCCGTTCGTCGCCAGGCTCAACCATTCGATCGCGCTCGATGACGGCGACCTGGCGGCGCTGGCCCGGCTGCTCGAGCGCACGGTCGTCGTCAAGAAGGCAAAGGATATCATCGTCGAAGGCTACGCCTACGGCGTCCTGCATGTCGTGCGGCAGGGCTTTGCCGTCCGCTACAAGCTTCTGCACAGCGGCAAGCGGCAGATCGTCAATGTCATCATGCCGGGGGACATCATCGGTTTTCCGGCATGCTTCTACGAGCATGCCGTTTTCTCCGTCACCGCGCTCAGCGACATGAGCCTGAGCCACGTGCCGCTCGACGCCTTTGCCGACACATGCCTGGAGAGGGCCACCGTCGCGACAGCGCTCGTCTGGTTTGCGGCGCGCGAGGCGGCGATCTATGCCGAGCACATCATCGACGCGGGCCGTCGCGAGCCGCTCGAGAGGTTGGCGCACTTTCTTCTCGAGACGCTGACCCGCCTGCAGGCGATCGGCGACGCTTCCGAGGATACCTTCGTCCTGCCGCTATCGCAGGAGGGGATCGGCGACGCGCTCGGGCTGAGTGCGCCGCACGTCAACCGCATGCTCGCCGAGTTGAAGCGGGACGGCCTGATCGCCATGACCGGGCGCGAGGTGCAGATCCTGGATCGCGCCGCCTTGCAGATTCTGGGAGAATTCCACTCGACCTATCTGGCACGATCGCCCGTCCGGCGATCACGGCGCTAGCCTTGCTCCGGAAGCAAGCGCGGGCCCGTGGCTGATTTCATGCCGGTCTGCTGCTCTGACGCGAAGCCTCGTCAGCCCTTCGCGGCGACCGTACTGCGCAGCGCCTTCATCTCCTCGAAGCGCCTGGTGACATCGCGCAAGGTCGCCGCCACGCCCAGGATCCGGCCGGACCTGTCGCGGAACGGCAGGATGGTGAACTCGACCGAGATGCGCGTGCCGTCCTTGCGCAGCGCCGGAACCGCCAGCACGTCGCCCGCACCGTATCGCGAGGCGCCGCTGCGCATCGTCTGCTCGAACCCGACCCAATGGCGCTTGCGCAGCCCCTCGGGAATGATGATATCGAGCGACTTTCCCATGGCCTCCTCGGCCGAGAAGCCGAATATCCGTTCGGCGCCCCTGTTCCACAGGGCGATCGAGCCCTTGGCGTCGGCGTAGACGATCGCATCGGGCGTGTCGCGCACCAGGGTGCGGTAGAACCGGTCGACGTCGGGCTTCATCGCATCACCGCCGGGTCTCGATCTTGCCTCCGGCGCGCCGAGAGCGCGTGATCCCGAGCTCGTCCGAACCAATGCCATCTGGACCCTCCCGTGCCTGGGCCCGCATTTGCCCACGGGTCGACCCTGCTGTCCGTGATCCGGCTTATTGCGCCCGATCAATGCCGTCCGGCCGATCGCCGATCGGCAAGCCGGGCCATCCTTCCGCCGAATCGGTCGGGGCAACACCATGTTGTGGGAAGCCTGCATGATGATGGGCTACGCCGCGCGCGCAAGCGACGGCGCGATCGGAACGATCAGCGACCTGCTGTTCGACGACATGACGTGGCGTTTGCGCTGGGTCGTGGTCGATACGCGCGACTGGCTGCCGCAACGTCAAGTGCTCGTGCCCGCCTTGCTCCTGGGCAGCCCTGATCCCGGGCGTCGAGAGCTCGCCATCGATCTCACCGTGCGGCAGATCGAGGAGAGCATCCCGGCAGCGCAGCACCTCCCCGTGTCGCTCCGGCCGTCCACCTCGCAAGACGGCGATCCGCATTTGCGCAGCGTCGAGGCCGTCGTCGGCCATCGCGTTCATCTGCTCGACGGCGTGGCTGGGCATGTCGAGGAGCTGTTGGCCGACGATGCCGACTGGACCATCGCCTATATCAGGATCGACGCCTGCCGGTGGCGGCCCGGCGAAAAGGTGCTCCTTGCGCCATGCTGGGTGCGCGCGATCGACTGGCACGAGAGGTTGGTGCAGATCGACGTCGACCGTCGGCGCATCGAGAGCGATCCTGCAAGCTGCGGGGCGGTGTGGATGAGGAGGCGAAGCCATGACGGAGCGCACCACGACATCCGGGAGAATTCCGGCACATCGGATCAAGCTCAAGCGGGCCTACCTGCCCGCCGCCGCCGGTGACGGAACGCGCATCCTGGTGGATCGGCTGTGGCCGCGCGGGGTCAGGAAGTCCGACGCGGCAATCGACCTCTGGGCCAAGGACATTGCGCCGAGCACGGCGCTGCGCAAATGGTTCGACCACGATCCGGCGCGCTGGCCCGAGTTCCGCCGCCGCTACGCCGCCGAGCTGCGTTGCAACCCCGACGAGCTCGCCGCGCTGCGCACCCGCGCGCGCCGGGAGCCCGTGACCCTGGTTTTCGCCGCACGCGACAAGCTCCACAACGACGCCGTCGTGCTCCGCGCCGTCCTTCTCGGGCGCTGATGAGGTCGAAGGACTCCGAATGTCCCTGAAGCGGCTGTTGCGCCGGGTCCGGGCATGCGCGATCTGCGAGACGGCCCTGCCGCTCGGCGCCCGGCCGATCCTGCAGCTCGCGGGCGCTGCCCGGCTGCTGATCATCGGCCAAGCCCCCGGGCGGAAGGCCCACGCGACGGGCCTGCCGTGGAACGACGCCAGCGGCGACCGCCTGCGCGACTGGATGGGCCTCGACAGGGCGGCCTTCCACGACGAAGGCCGCGTGGCGATCCTGCCCATCGGTCTCTGCTATCCCGGCAGCGAGCCGGGCGGTGGCGACAAGCCGCCGCGCCGCGAATGTGCACCGCTCTGGCATGCACGTCTGCTCAAACATCTTCCCGCGATCGAGGCGACCCTGCTGGTCGGCCACCATGCCCAGCGCTTCTATCTCGGCTCGACTGGCCAAGCGACGATGACCGACACGGTCAAAGCGTTCCGGCAGTACGGGCCGCGCTTCGTGCCGCTGCCGCATCCGAGCTGGCGCAGCACGCTGTGGATGCGCGAGCATCCCTGGTTCGAAGCCGAGGTTGTCCCCGAGCTGCGGCGGATCGTGCGCCGGGCGGCGCGGCCTTGACACCGGCTTCCCTCACGACACGGCAACGTGCCGCTGCCGCCGGGCCACAGCCGGCAGCGCGTGAACGTGAACATGATCGGCCGCATGACGCGCGAGGATGCGCATGGCGCGCTTCCGGTCCAGATGCGCGAGCTTCCGGTCGATCGCCTGCTCGCTCGCGAGCAGGCTGGGCCCGGCGCGTCAGTCGGCCTCGGCCTTCAGCAGCCCGGCGACTCCGAGGCTCAGCCAACCCAGGATGAAGGCAGTGCCGCCGATCGGCGCAACCGCGCCGAGCCATCGCGGACCGCCAAAGGCGAGCGCGTACAGGGCTCCGGGAAAGAGCACGCTGCCGACCAGGAACAGGCACTGTGCGGCCAAGGCCCAAGGGAGGTTCACCGCCGCGCTGCGCGCCAGAGCGACCACGGCCACGATCGCCAGCGCATGGATCATCTCGTACTGGCTGCCGGTCTGCAGCCACTCGCGCGCCTTGCGACCGGCCTCGCTCGAGACATCGAGACCGTGTGCTGCGAAAGCGCCGACGGCGATGGAGATCGCGCCGCTCAGCGCCGCAATGACGATCCATCCTTTCGCAGCCGCGCCCATGCCGCTACTGCGTCCGCGGCGGCGGCCGGCCGCCAGCGGTCATGCCGCCGTCGATCACCAGCTCCTGGCCGGTCATGTAGTTTGCGGCGTCGGTGCACAGGAAGAGCACGCCGTTGGCGATGTCCTGCGCCTCGCCGACGCGCGTCAGCGGCACGACCGCCGCAGCGCGCTCGCGCGGATCGATCGGTGCGTTACGCCGGTTGCCCTCGGCGCCGGTCGGGATCTTGCCCCAGATCGGCGTCGCAATGATGCCTGGATGCACCGAGTTGCAGCGAATCCCGTCGGCGGCGTGCTCCAGCGCCACCGACTTGGCGAGCAGCCGCACGCCGCCCTTGGTCGCCGAGTAGGCGGCGAGGCCGGGCGCGCCGCGCAGGCCGGCGATCGACGACATCAGCACGATCGAGCCGCCGCCCGCCCGGCGCAGCGCCGGGATGGCATGCTTGATCGACAGGAACACGCCGTCGAGGTTGATCGCCTGCTGACGCTGCCAGTCGGCCAGCGTCATGCTCTCGATCGGCGCCATGATGCCGATGCCGGCATTGGCGACCATGATGTCGAGCCGGCCGAAGCGCTTCTCGGCCTCGGCGACGACGCC
>NZ_JBGAKA010000034.1:0-85264 GCF_044224635.1 Reyranella sp.
CGCGGTCACGCCGACATTGGTGCCCTCGAGCTCGTGCTCCAGCGCTTCCGTCGGCCACGGCCAGCACGGCGTAGGTTCTGCTCATCGAGTACGGACCCTGGTTGGTGCCGCGGCGGTTCTGGGTAAAGGGCACGGAGGCGGTGTTGATGATGTTCGGCCCGCCGCTCAGGATCGCCGGCACGAAGTGGCGGATGCCGTGTATGACGCCCCAGACGTTGACGCCGATGATGAAGACCCAGTCGGCCACCGGCACGTCGACCAGCCGGGTGCCGTGCATCGGGATGCCGGCATTGTTGCAGGCGATGTGGAGCTTGCCGAAGCAGCGTTCCGCCTCGGCCAGCGCGTTGATCACTGACTGCTCTTGGGTGACGTCGATCCTGACCGGCAGCACCTGTTTGTTGGTCCCCGACAGGTGATGCGCCGCCTGTTCCACCGCGTCCTTCTCGATGTCGGCGAGCACCACGTTGGCGCCAGCTTCGGCCAGTGCCGTGGCGATGGCGAGGCCGATGCCGGAGGCGGCGCCGGTGACAATGGCGGTCTTGCCGGAAAACTCCATGATCAATACCCCCAGAGCAGCCGCAGCGTGGTCGGTGCGGCACGCATGCTAAAGTACCCGGTTGGCCATTCAATAGGGCGCCGGCCGGTTCGCCCTGCCGCCCGACGCCGTGAGTGCTGGCGACTTCGCCTCCCAGCGTTGCTTGCCAAGCAACAACAAGAGCGCCACCTAAACCTCGCAAAGCGATTGCACGACATAGTAGAATAACATATACATATTGCTATCAAATTGGCCGGACGCTACTATCCCGGACGTCGGAGGGGAGTGGATGTCCGATCAGGTCCTGGCACCGGAGGAGAGGCTCGCGGGTGAAGGGTTTGTCGACGAAGTCGACGAGCTTGGGCTTCGTGTCCTTCAACTCTCCGCGTCGTTGCGGCACGTCGCCGCCGCGATGATCGAGCTTCAGACACTGATTGTCGAAACCCAGAAGAGCACAAACTGGGCCCCCACCACCTGACTGGCTAAAGAGCTTCCGCGCGGTCAGCGACAAGGTTGATGAGGCCTTTAGCCTTGCCTCACAGAGTGGCGATGGTGTTCTAAACATTGCACGTCGGAAGGGGCACAATGTCTGACCCTGTGTCTCTCGAGGAGGCGCGGCAGCGTCGTGCCGCCGCCCTGGCCGATATTGCCGGCCCGACTGGCGGCGGGCATGATGGCGGCATGTCCGAGCTCGAACGGCGTGTCGGCGCTCTTGAGAAGCAAGTGACGGTAGTCGAGACCAAAGCGGATACCTTGATCGCGAATGGCCGCGAGATGGGCGTGGACATCAAGAGCCTGGGAAAGGCGCTTGGCGACCTGACCGGCAGGGTTTCGCAACTGCCCAGCACGTGGACAATGGCAGGATGGTTCGTCACCGTCTCAATTGCTCTCACGGGGCTTGTCTTCACGATCGCCCGGGCGATGAAGTAGCCACTTCCACGCGTGACCCAATCTAATGATTTTGCGGATAATCGCGCTTCATCCATGACGACACCGGCTCACGTGCGTGGTCGCCTGAGGCGCGTCACCGCATCCGCGCGCGCCGTCCGACGAACAGGATCAGCGGAATCGCGAGCGCCGAGGCCAGCGTGTAGAACCCGAAGGCGTTGATGTAGCCCAGCATCGAGGCCTGCCGGCCGATCTCCTTCGAGAGCTTGGCGAGGCCGGTCAGGCTCTCGGGGTCCCAGGCGCCGGTGACCCAGGGCAGGGCCAGGCTGCGGTTGAACGGATTCATCATCTCGATCAGGCGACTGTAGTTGGCGCTGGTGGCGCGCACGATCTCGGCGACGCAGATCGAAATGAAGAAGCTCGAGCCGATGTTGCGCAGCAGGTGGTAGACCGCCGTGCCTTCGGCCAGGTTGGCCGAGCTGATAGTGGAGAAGGTGACCAGGGTCAGCGGCACCCAGATCACGCCGATCGCGATGCCCTGGACCAGGCTGTTGGCCATCAGGGTGGCGGCATCGACATTGAGGTCGATCGCCATCAGCCACAGGCCGGAGACGATCTGCAGGGCGAAGCCGCCGATCAGGCCGATGCGCGGGTCCATGCGGCCGACGAAGATGGCCAGGAAGAAGCCGATGGTGGCGCCGACGCCGCGCGCGGCGATGATCTCGCCGATCAGCGAATCGGGATAGCCGGCATGCTGCTGCAGCAGGGGCGGCAGCAGCACCATCGGCGTGAAGTTCAGCATGCCGTAGATCAGCACCAGCACGAGGCCCAGCGCATAGTTGCGATCGAGCAGCAGGCGCAGGTTGAGGAACGGCCGCTCCACGGTGAGGCTGTGCGTCACGAAGATCCAGAAGGCGATGGCCGCGACGAAGGTCTCGACGATGATCTCGCCCGAGTCGAACCAGTCGAGACGCTGGCCGCGCGACAGCACCAGCTGGACGCCGGAGATGGCAACCGACAGCGACAGGAACCCCGTCCAGTCGAGCGACACCCGGGCGGTCGGTCGATCACGCGGCAAGGTGAGGCGCAGGCCGATGAACGACAGGAAGCCGACCGGCACGACCATGTAGAACGCCCAGCGCCAGCTGTAGAGCTCCGACAGCATGCCGCCCACGGTCGGGCCGACCACCGGGCCGATCACCACGGCCATGCCGAAGATCGAGGTCACCAGGCCCTGCAGGCGCTTGGGGAACGTGTCGAGCAGGATGGTCTGCGACAGCGGAATGACCGGTGCGCCCAGCGCCCCCTGCAGCACCCGCCACAGGATCAACGCTTCGAGGGAATCGGCCAGGCCGCACATCAGGGTCGTGGAGGTGAAGGCGAACACCGCCCAGATCATGGTCTCGCGCCGGCCGAAGCGCGCCGCCAGCCAGCCCGTCATCGGCGTCATCACCGCCGTGGCCAGGATGTTGAAGGTCATCGCCCAGGCGATCTCGTCCTGGGTCGCCGACATCGTGCCCTGCATCTGCGGCAGCAGGGTCGAGGCGATCAGCAGGGTGGTGGAGTAGAGGGTCGAGCCCATCACCACCATGACCAGGATGAGCACCCGCCGCCCGAGCGAGAACGCTTCGGCCGGGTCGACGGGGGCCGAAATCTCGGCGGCGGCACTTGAATTCATAGCCAAGGCTATTGTAGCCTATGCAACAATGTTGGACCAGAGCCCGGTTGGGCCAGAGAACGACGGCTATATCGGCTACATGGTGTCCGATGTGGCCAGGCTGATGCGCACTGTCTTCGATCGCCGGGTTCGCGACATCGGCCTGACACGCGCCCAGTGGCTCGTCCTGACTCGCCTCTACCGGCGTCCCGGCGCCAGCCAGACCGAGCTCGCCAGCATGCTGGAGATCGATCGCGCCAGCGCTGGCCGCCTGATCGACCGCATGGAGCGGGCCGGGTGGGTCGAGCGGCGCGCCGATCAGGTCGATCGCCGGATCAATCGCCTGTTCCTGACATCGGAGGCGCGCCGCGCCCATGCCGACATGTGGCAAGTCGCCGTGGCGACGGTCGACGATGCCCTGGCGGCGCTGTCGCCCGAGGAGCGATCGCAGTTCACCGACCTGACGGGCAGGGTCAAAAGCCGATTGCAGGCGCTGGCCGGAGCGGCGGCATGAGCCGCCGGCCGGTCAAGCTCACACGGCTGGCGCTGCTGGTGGTGGTTCCCGTCGCCGCCATCGTGGGCGGCGGTTTCTGGTGGTTGTCGGGCGGACGCTATGTCGGCACCGACAATGCCTACGTGAAGGCGCACATCGTGCAGATCGCTCCGGAGGTGTCCGGGCAGGTGAGACGGGTACCGGTGCAGGACCACAAGACGGTCGCCGCCGGCGAGACCCTGATGACGATCGAATCGAGGCCCTTCCGACTTGCGCTCGACAGCGCCGAGGCTGAGCTCGACGCGGCGCGTACGCACGTCGAAAGCCTGCGCGGCGTCTGGCGCGAGGCGGTGAGCGAGCTGGCCGAGGCGGAGGCCCGCGCCGCCTATTTCCAGCGGCAGTGGCAACGCCAGGAGGAATTGGCGGTCAAGGGTGTGGCGTCGGCGAGCAAGCGCGACGAGGCGCTGAACGAGGCACGCGGCGCGGCCGACCGGGTGACGACGCTGCGTGAAAAGCTGCAGCGCGTGCTGACGGCGCTCAACGGCGATCCCAACCTGCCGGCCGACCAGCACGCCATGGTGCGCGACAAGATGGCGGCGCGCGAGCGCGCTGCGCTCGACCTCGCCCGCACCACCGTGCGCGCGCCGGTTGACGGCGTGGTGGTGAACCTTCGCGTGCAGCAGGGCGAGCAGGTCAAGGCGGCGACGCCGCTGTTCGCCCTGGTGGTGACCAGCCGCCCGTGGATCGAGGCAAACTTCAAGGAGACCGAGCTCACCCACGTGCGGGTCGGCCAGAAGGCGACGGTGGTGCTCGACACCTATCCCGATGCGACCTGGGAAGCGATCGTCGAGAGCCTGAGCCCGGCGACCGGCGCGGAGTTCGCGCTGCTGCCGCCGCAGAACGCCAGCGGCAACTGGGTCAAGGTGGTGCAGCGCCTGCCGGTCAAGCTGCGCCTGCTGCCCCATGTCGGCGAGCCGCCGCTGCGCGCCGGCATGACCGCCACGGTCAAGATCGACACCGAACGCCAGCGCCGCATCACCGACGTCGCCCAGATCCTGTTCGGCCGCGGCAGCGAGGCGATGGCGCAGCAGACGGAGTAGGGCGTCATAGCTGGGCGCGCGCCCAGCTATGAGCCTCTCAAGTTTTCCTGCCCAGCGGAGGTGTGGGAGGCGAAGAAGACTACTGCCCGCAGTTGAAGGTGATCTTGCGGGTCGTGAAGGTCGGCAGCTTTTGCGGTGCGTTCTTCGGCCAGGGGCGGGGCCACGAGCCGTCGGCGAGGTGCCTCTCGACGATCGGCAGCAGCAGGTTGAAGGTGATCCAGCCGCGCAGCTTGCCGCCGGCATAGTTGGTGTGCACGGCGTCGACGAACAGGTCGGGATTGAGCGGGGTCTGGCCCGCGAGGTCGATGAAGTCCGTACCGTGGGCCTCGGCGTAGTTCGCCAGCACGCGGTTCTGGAAGTTGGCCAGCCGCTCGAGGTCGCGATAGCGGTACGGGTAGTTGCCGACGTTGAGCTGCTGGATGATGTACTTGTGCCGCACCGGGTCGAGCACCAGCCCGTCCTTGACCATCCAGGGGAACGAGGCGATGGCGAACTCACTGTTGACCAGGGCGGCGGAGAGTCGAATGTCGTCGAGGTCGTTCAGGATGACGTTCAGGCTGACCGGCAGCGCCGGATAGTTGGGATCGGGATTATGCTCGTCGAGGCCGTACGGCCAGACGACCTTGTAGTCCGGCTTGGGCCACTCCTTGCCCTCGCCGCTCGCCTGGGCGGCCCCGATCGCCGCCTGGACGCGGCCGAGCAGCGCCGAGTAGCGCGCGGCCACCTGCAGCCACGTCTTGGGCGCTTCCGACTCCATCGGGCGCGGCGCCGACGCCGGCGGCCGATCGGCCGTGACCGAATCGAGGCGAAACTGGTTGCCGCCTTCGAAGTAGACGATGAGGTCGGGTCGCAGCGGAATGACCTCGGTCCGGACGATCTCGGCGATGTCGGTTGACGCGATACTCTCGCGGCCGGCATTGAGGACCTCGAAATGGACCGGCAGTCCCTTGGCCTTGGCCCAGACATTCAGCCAGTAGCCGGCATATTCCGGCCACGAGAAGGGCAGGTGGGGCATGTCGAGGGTAGTCGAGGCGCCGACGAAGACGATGCGAATCGTCTTGTCACCGCGCGGCTCCTCGATCGGCGCGCCGCGCCAGCCGATCTGGTTGGTCACCAGGCCGTGCGGCATCGTGACGTTGGGCAGGAAACGATAGGGCGGCCGGGCCGAGCCGTCGGGCGGGTCGTAAAGGTAAAGCTGGCCGGGCGCGTGGTGGAGATGGCGGTGCTTGCAGGGATCGCCGGCGAAATTGGCATTCCAAGCCCGGAAGGCGTCGGGGGCTCGGAAATCCATGCCGCCCACCGGGTTGTCCTCGATCTGGCGATAGAGTTTACGCCAGTCCTCGGGCGCCTGGCCGCGGTTCGGCAGTGGCGGCGGATCGCTGTTGAACCACGCCTTGTCGACGCCCGGCGCCGCCGGGATGTTGTCGATCAGCGCCGCGCTGACCGACGTCGTTCCGGTCGGCATGCTGAGCGGCATCGACAGCATCTCGTAGCCGTCGAGCCAACGCACGACGCCCTCGGCGAAGACGAAGCTGACGACGGTCGACAGCAGGATCAGCAGCAGGTTCTTCAGGGTTTGCAGGGCGGCCTCGTGTCGCTCGGGCGATCAGCAGCCTTTGCCCTGATCGCGGCAGAGGCCGTCCAGCAAAGAGGTGATTTCCGGCAGCATGCCTTTGGCGAAATACTCATCCGCCTTCCCGTTGGGATGCGGATCCGGGACAGTCACCCAGAGGGTGCGCGGATCGACCGATTCGACGGTGGGCAGAAGATCGATGAACGGCACCTTGTCGCGCTCGACCACGGCACGGACCTTGTCGGTGATGTCGCCGAATGGATAGGGCTTGAACTCGCGCAGCTCGGGAATGTTGAACACGACTAGCTTTGCCCCCGTTTGCCGCGCCTCGGTGGCGAAGCCGCTCAGAGCCTTTTGGGTTTGCTGCCATCCGGCGGCGTTCGGCTCATAGAGGTCTCGATAGTATTTCTTCCAATCCGGCGTTTCGCCGAAGGTACGGGAAACCGTGTCGAGGCGGTAGCGCAGGACCGTCCAGGCAGCGGAGTTCCGGTCCAGCCAGGTGGTGTCGAGATACTGCGGCATCGGCTCGGCATCGTTGATGAAATAGGCCAGCACGATGATGTCGGGCTTGAGCAGGGCGCCGACCTTGCGATAGAGCGCGAGCTCCTGGGTGGGGTTGTAGTTGCCGACGCCGAGGTTGAAGCCATCGACCTTGCGGCCGGCCTTGGTCAGCGCCTCGAGGATGCGGTTGGCGAAGGTTTCCTGCTCTGCCACGCCCCAGCCCAGGGTGATCGAATCGCCGACGAAGGCGATGCGCGCCACCCCCGGCTTGGCGGGCTGGTCGATCTCGGGCGACCGAAGCCCGAGCGAATTGGTGCGGACCGACACGCCCATCAGCTTTTCGTCGGCCCCGGGACGGTGTCGATGGCCGATATCGGGCTGGGCGTCGCGTACCTTGACGTCGGTGGCGTACTTCCACATCTCGAGCTCGTAAAGCATGCCGTCGTCGAGGAAGACGCGCGTGAGGGCCTCGAAGCTCAGCAGGCACAAAGCCAGGACCGCGACGAGCAGCAGTCCGTTTCTGATCACTTTCATTGATTCACTCGGCGGTTACTGCGCTCGAACTCGCAAATCGACATCTCCTCCACGGCACCGCCGCGGCAGCGTTGGACACGACAGGCCGGTTGCGGCCAGTCAACTTGGAGACCTCCACCGCTCGTCGGATCAGCCGGTGCGGTTACCGCGCGCCCTTTTCTTTGTCCAGAGGACAGGTTTGCGCGCTAAGTCTCATGTGATGGCTCATCAGGGCCGATCGGGGAGGGGACGTGAAGAAGCTGGTGAACGACCCGCGGCGCGTGGTGCGCGAGATGCTCGAGGGCGTATGCGACCTCGCTCCCGGATTGGCCCTGCTGGCCGACCACGACGTGGTCGTGCGCGCGGATTTGCCGCCGCCCGAAGGGCGAGCCGCGGCCGTGATCTCGGGCGGCGGCTCGGGGCACGAGCCGGCGCATGCCGGCTATGTCGGCCCGGGATTGCTGACGGCCGCGATCGCCGGCGACGTCTTCACCTCGCCCAGCGTCGATGCGGTCCTGGCTGGCATCCGCGCCGCGTCGGGGCCGGCGGGCGCCGTCCTGATCGTCAAGAACTACACCGGAGACAGGTTGAATTTCGGCCTTGCCGCCGAGCTGGCGCGGGGCGAGGGGATTCCGGTGGAGGTCGTGGTCGTCGCCGACGACGTGGCCCTCAGCGATACCGTGCCGCGCGAGCGCCGCCGCGGCATCGCGGGGACGGTGCTGGTCCACAAGATCGCCGGCGCGGCAGCCGCGGCCGGCTGCAGCGTTGCCGAGGTTGCCGGGTTGGCCCGCGCGGCGGCGGCCGACCTCGGCAGCATGGGCGTCGCCCTGGGAGCCTGCACCGTGCCGGCGGTCGGCCGTCCCGGTTTCGCGCTCGGCGAGGACGAAATCGAGCTCGGGCTCGGAATCCATGGTGAGCAGGGTATCGCGCGCTCTGACATGGCGCCGGCCGATATCCTCGTCGATCGGCTCCTCGCGGCGATCCTGGCGGATCTTGGCCTGTCGGCCGGCGCCGGCGGCACCGTGGCGCTGCTGGTGAACGGGCTGGGCGGTACGCCGGCGGTGGAACTGGCGATCGTGGCGCGTCGGGCGTTGGCGTCGCTGCGCGGCCATGGCCTCTGGGTGGCGCGTGCCTGGCAGGGCTCGCTTTTGACAGCGCTCGAGATGCCCGGCTGTTCGCTGTCGGTCCTGAAGCTCGATCCGGAGCGGCTCGCCCTGCTCGATGCGCCGGCAGCGTCGCCAGCCTGGCCCGGCGCGGGCCGGATCGCGGCGGCGCGGCGCGTGGTGGCGGGCGCCGAGGCCGCGCCGGCGACGGCCAAGCCGGCGGGGCCGCAAAGCCAACGGCTGCAGGCGATGGCGCGGACCGTCGCCGCGGCCCTGGAACGCGCCGAGCCGCTCCTGACCGATCTCGATACCAGGGCGGGCGACGGTGACCTGGGGCTCGGCATGACGCGCGGCGCTGAAGCCATTTACGCCCTCGACCTCGCAGCCTTCGCCGACGCTCCGACGGCGCTGCGCAGCATCGGCGAGGCGCTGCGGCGCGCCATCGGCGGCAGCTCGGGACCGTTCTATGCCGTCGGCTTGATGCGCGCCGCGCGCGAGCTTCCGGCCGAACCCGGGATGAGCGACTGGGCCAGAGCCTTCAGGGCGGGCATCGAGGCGGTTGCCGAGCTGGGTGGCGCGAAGGCCGGCGACTGCACCATGCTCGACGGGCTGCTGCCGGCCGTCGACGCCTTCGACATGCGAGCGGAAAACGCGGCCAGTGCGCTCGCCGCCGCGGCCTCGGCAGCCGAAGCCGGCGCCGTGGCGACCGCCGCGCTGCGCCCGCGGCTCGGGCGCTCGAGCTATCTCGGCGATCGCGCCATCGGCGTCGCCGATGGCGGCGCCACGGCCGTCGCGATCTGGCTGCGCGCGCTTGCTACGGCGTTTGCTGAGGTCAGGGAGTAGACGGCGCTGACATCATCGCTGGGAGCGCCCCCTCCGATGGCGCTCATGCGAGGTCCGATCGACAAGAAGAGCGCCACAGGAGGCGAGGATGATCTGCTATCCGCAGGCCACCGCATAGATGTGCTGGACTTCCCCGGGCAGCGGCATCGCCTCCCAGGTCTGGCCGGCGTCGCGGGTGCCGAACACCTCGCCGTCGTAGCGCGCGCCGATATAGACTTGGCGGGGGTCGGTCTGGTGCAGGCCGATCGACATGATGGTGCCGTGCACCTGGACCTTGTCGAAGCGCTTCCAGCTCTGGCCGCCGTCCTGGCTGCGATAGAGCCCGCCGTCGTGGCTGGCCGCGGCGACCGAGAGCGCGGCATAGAGCGTGTTCGGTTCGGCAGCCGAGGTCTTGACGTCGCGTCCGTAGGTCGTGGGCGAGAACTTGCCGACCTCCATGTCGCTCCAGTTCTTGCCGCCGTCGGTGGTGCGGAACAGGCCCATGCGCAGCGCGACGATCGCCGAGTCGGGATTGGCCGGGTCGATGGTGATGGCGTGGCCGTCCAGCATGCCCTCGGCCGTGGTGTCGCTCACGATCTTGCTCTTGAGATGAGGCAGGTCGGAGAGCTTGATCAGGCCGGCGCTGCAATCCTCCCAGGTCTCGCCGCCGTCGGTGCTGCGCATCACGCCGTTGATCTCGAGCGCGGCGTAGATTTCGTTCGGCCGCGTCGGATGCTGGGCAAAGCGCATGACGCGCGAGGCGAATGGCCCCTTGCAATGCGTGCCGATGACCGGCGTGGCGAGCTTGCGCCAGTTCGCGCCGCCGTCGTCGCTGCGGTAGACGTCGATCGGCGAGGCGCCGGCGAAGATCCGCTTCGGATCGCGCGAGTCGACCAGAAAGCACCAGACCTGCTTGTTGGCGTCAGGAAAGCCGGTGCGCCGGAACGTGGCGCCGCGATCGGTGCTGCGCCACACGCCGTCGCTGGTGCCGGCGAACACCGTCTCGGGATCCTCAGGATGGACGAAGACAGTGAAGGCCTCGACCGTGCCCAGCACATGCTGCCAGTCGCCGCCGTCGGCGGCGCGCCGGAACACGCCGACCTTGCCCTTGTGATCCGGCTTGCCGAAATATCCGGCGACGCCGACATAGACGTTCGATTGCTTGGCCATTGTCACCTCCGGGTTCAGTTCTTGGCCATCACCTGCTGCTCTTCGCGACCAGCTACTGCTTCTTCGCGACGAGTGGGCACTCACCCTGGTCCATCGGACGGAACGCTTCCTCGGCCGACATCGTCGAGATGAGATTGTAGTAGTCCCAGGGACCCTTCGACTCCGAGGGCTTCTTGACCTCGAACAGATACATGTTGTGCATCTTGCGGCCGTCGGCGCGGATGTAGCTCAGGCCGAACACCGGGTCGTCCCACTTGATCTCCTTGAGCTTGGCCATGACCGCATCGCTGTTGTCGGTGCCGGCCGCCTTGACGGCGTTGAGGTACTGCAGCGCCGCCGAATAGAAGCCGGCCTGGATGCTTGTCGGCATCTTGCCGTTGTGCTTGGCGGCGAAGCGCTTGGCGAAGGCGCGAGTCTTGTCGTTGAGATCCCAGTAGAACGCCTCGGTGAGGTTGAGGCCCTGGGCGCGCTCGAGGCCGAGCGAATGGATGTCGCTGATGAACACCAGGAGGCCCGCGAGCTTCTGGCCGCCCTTGACGATACCGAATTCAGCAGCCTGCTTGATCGAGTTGATGGTGTCGCCGCCGGCATTGGCAAGGCCGATGATCTGCGCCTTGGATGATTGCGCCTGCAGCAGGAAGGAGGAGAAGTCGTTGGTGTTGAGGGGATGGCGCACCTCGCCGATCACCTTGCCGCCGGCCTTGGCGACCACGGCGGCGACGTCGCGCTGCAGAGCGTAGCCGAAGGCATAGTCGACGGTCAGGAAGAACCAGCTCTTGCCGCCCGCCTTGACGACCGCCGAGCCGGTTCCGTTGGCCAGCGCGAACGTGTCGTAGACCCAGTGCACGGTGTAGGGGTTGCAGAGCTTGCCGGTGATGTCGGACGACGCCGGATCGGTGGCGAGATAGATCTTCTTCTTGTCGTTGGCGACGCGCGCGGTGGCGATCGACGAGGACGAGGCGCCGGAGCCGAGGATGGCGTCGACCTTCTCGGTGTCGTACCAGCGGCCGGCGATGGTCGCGGCCACATCGGCCTTGTTCTGCACGTCGGCCTGGACGATCTCGATCTTCTTGCCGTCGATCGCACCGCCGAAATCCTCGATCGCCATCTGCACCGCGATGACGGCGCCGGGGCCGTTGATATCGGCGTAAAGGCTCGACATGTCTGTGAGCACACCCAGCTTCACGACATTGTCGGTGAGTTGCTGGGCCGGCGCCACCGTCGCCCAGACGACCATGGCCAGGGCGGATACGCCCGACATCAAACGCTTCATCACAGTTTCGCTCCCAAGAGTTTTTGGTTGAGCGGACCCTAGCAAGGTGGTGGCATGGGCGCAAAGCGAAGAGGAAGCAGCCAGACATGTTCGAGCAGATCGTTGACGTGCCCACCAAGGACGGGGCGATGGAGAGCTTCGTCTGCCATCCCGAGCGCGGCGGGCCCTATCCGCCCATCCTGTTCCTGATGGATGCGCCCGGGATCCGCGAGGAGCTCTACGACATGGCGCGGCGCCTCGCGACGGTCGGCTATTACGTGCTGCTGCCCAATCTCTATTACCGCGCCGGGCGGGACACCAGGTACGGGCCCGACGTCCTCGACAAGGGCAGCGCCGAGCAGGCGCGCATGCGGGCGGTCCGCACCAAGATGACCATACCGCCGGTGATAGACGATATCGCCGCCCTGATCGCCTATGCCGATCAGCAGAAGGCGTCGAAGAAGGGCCCTGTCGGCACCCATGGCTATTGCATGAGCGGGCCCTATTCACTGGCGGCAGCGGCACGCTACCCGGACCGCATCGCGGCTGCGGCATCGTTCTACGGCACCTGGCTGGTGAGCGACGCGGTCGAGAGCCCGCACCTCACCCTCGCCAAGGCCAAGGGCGAGCTCTACATCTCCTGCGCCGAGCACGACGAGCTCGCGCCGCCCGACATGGTCAAGGAGCTGAAAGCGCTGTTCGACAAGTCGGGCAATGGCGGCGAGCTCGAAATCCAGCCCGGCGTGCATCACGGCTTCGCCTTTCCGCAACGCTGGTGCTACGACAAGCGCGCCGCCGAGCGCCACTGGGAGCGCCTGATTGCGCTGTATCGGCGGCGGTTGGGCTGATCATTGTCCTCCCCAGAGTCAGCGCTGGGGAGGTGTCGGCGTCTTCGCCGACGGAGGGGTCATGAGCGTCAGTGGTGGTGCTCATGACCTTTCCGTCGCGTATGACGCGACACCTCCCCAGCTTCGCTGGGGAAAAGAAAGATCACTGCGGCGCCGTCGCCGGCTTGAACTTCTGCACGCGCTTTCCATTGTCGACTTCGCCCGTGTAGATGTTGCCCTTCGAATCGACGGCGATGCTGTGCACCCAGTGGAACTGGCCGGCGTAGCGGCCGGATCGGCCGAAGCCGCCGACCACGGCGCCGTCGCTGCGCCGCAGGATGCGCAGGAGGTTGTTCTCGCCATCGATGTTGAACAGCCAGGTCTGGGTGGCGTCGGGCCAGAAGTTCAGGTCCCACACCGCGCCGGCGCCCAAGGTCGACTTGTCGTAGAACCATTCGGTGACGAAGCTGCCGTCCTTCCTGAACACCTGGATGCGGTTGTTCACGCGGTCGCAGACATAGACGAGGCCGTCGCGCGAGACCTTGGCGCAATGCACCGGGTTGGCGAATTGCTGCGACGGCGCCGCCGAGGGATCGTAGGGCGCCTGCTTGTCGTCGTTGGGCTTGTTGCCGTAGGCGCCCCAGTGCCGCTTGTAGGCGCCGGTTTCCGAATCGAACACGATGACCCGGCGATTGCCGTAGCCGTCGGCGACGAAGACCTCCCTGGCGTCGTTATCGACCTGGATGTCGGCCGGCCGGCCGACCAGGGTCGTGTCGTTGCTGCCGCCGGTCGGCCCTAGCCTGCCGATGGTCAGCACCGGCCTGCCATCCTTGGTGTACTTGAAGATGGCGCTGTCGTTCGGCGCATTGCCGGCAATCCACACGAAGCCCGACCGATCGACATGGATGCCGTGCTCGTTGCTGACCCACGGCGTCGTATCGGGATGGCCCCATCCCTGGATGAAGTTCCCGTCGGCATCGAACTCCATGACCGATGGGGCCGGGGCGCAGCATTTGTTGCGCGGCGGCTTCAACGTGGCGCCCTTTTCATCATCGCTGAGCGAGCGTGGTCGTTGCAGGAGCCAGACGTGATCGTCGGGACCGACAGCGACGCTCGCCACTTGTCCGAGCAGCCAGTTTTTTGGCAGTGGCTTGGGCCAGAACGGATCGACCTGGAACTGCGGCGGGTCGGCGGCGACGGCAGGCGATGACAACGCGACGACACTCATCAGGGCGGCCAGCGCCGCCCACGCACCACGCTTCATCGTCTCCTCCGTCGTTTGTTCTTGTCAGGTCCTCGTGACTGCTCGCTCTACCGAAGTAGGCATGAGGAAAGATCCCTCGCTGCGCTTCGGGATGACAGCAATACTGTCCCCCGCGACGGCAATCTGTCACCCGCTACAACAATGTTTTCGCCCGAGACAACAATACTGTCATCCCGAGCGCAACCAGGGGGACCTTTAGCGGTGTCTCGTCACGCCACCCTGGCCGGCTGGCGCCGCTTGTCGACCTGCCAGGTGTCCAGCATGTCGCGCGCGTGATTGGCCTTCGGGTCCATGGCGCTCTCGCGGCCCGGGACCTTGGCGGCCAGCTCGATGACGTAGCCGTTAGGATCGCGGAAGTAGATCGAGCGGATGAACCGGTGATCGGAGATGCCGCGCACCTCGCGACCTTCGGCCTTGCCCTTGGCGAACATCCGCTCCAGCGCATCGGGCTCGACCTCGAGCGCGATGTGCAGGTCGAAATCGTGCTGCTCCTTGAACTCGAACGGCATGTCGGGCGCCTCGAAGAAGGCGAGGCACGATCCGTCGTCGAGCTGGAAGAAAGTGTGCAGCACGCCGGTGCCGGTCTTGCGGCCGGTGATCGTCTGCTCGATCTTGAGCGTGTGGACCAGCGGCAAGCCGAGGAAATCCTCGTAGAAGCGCCGCGTCTCCTCTGAATCACGGCAGCGATAGGCGTTGTGATGCAGACCCTTGATCATGGGGTTCTCCTGGTCAGATCGCCTGCCAGGGCTGTCCCTTGGTCGAGGCGCAGAAGCCGTTGAAGGTCTCGTAGACCTTATCGTAGCTCGGGCGCTTCTTCATGTTGCCGAGCCAGCGCTCGATATTGGGATAGGCCGACAGATTGCAATGAACCAGCTCGCCCGCCGTGACGAGTGCGGCGCCGAAATAGTCGGCGATGGTAATCTGATCACCGCACAGATACTGGCGGTTCGGTCCGAGGTAGTGGTCGTTCAGGATTTGCAGCCAGCCCTTGGACTTCTCCTTGCCCCAGGCAACGACCGCCTCCTGCACCTTCGCATCCTCGCGCTTCAGATGCGGGAAGAGCTGCGGGTAGATCAGCCCATACCCCCAGTCGCGATAGAAGTTGGAATTGAACCAGTCCAGGAGCTCGTTCACCCGCGCCCGTTGCTTGAGATCTTTCGGGTAGGCGTCCGATCCCGTCTTCTCCGCCAGGTAGCGCAGGATGGCGGCACTTTCGGTCAGGCGGAAGTCGCCGTCCTCGAGCATTGGCACCAGGTGGTTCGGATTGAGCCTGCTGTAGGCTGGTTCGTAATGCTGACCCTTCAGGATGTCGACGACCTCCATGTCGACCGGGATCTTTTCATCGGCAATGAAATGCATCACCGGACGGCTGACGGTCGATACCGGATGCATATGGAGCTTCATGATCCCCTCCAGTCAGCGGTCGAGCCAGACGTCCTCGAACCGCCAGTGATTGTAGATGGTGTTGATGGCCAGGTTCACGCCTTTGACCTCGGGCCGCCAGCAGGTGGCGCCCCAGTCGTGCTGTATCACGGGACGGGCCCCGTCTTCCTGTAACTTTTTGTCGATCTCCCAGACCAGCTTGCGGCGCGCCTCGCCGTCCGGCATGCGCGACTGCTGCTCGAACAGCTTCTCGACCTCGGGGCTGCAATAGTTGGTGTAGTTGCGCTCCGAGCCGCAGCTGAAGGTCTCGTAGAACACCACGTCGGGGTCGTCGATGCCGACGCCCTGGACGTTCAGCCCGACGGTGAAGTCCTTGCGGCCCATGCGATTGTACCAGACCGCCGTGTCGAGGGGCTCGAGCTCGCCCTGGATGTTCACGTGCTTCAGATGGTCGATCAGGATTACCGCCTGGTCGCGGTAGGTGGCGATGTTGCGGGTCGACACCTTGATCTTGAGCGGCTTGTCGGCGGTGTACCCCAGCTCGGCCATGATCTTGCGACCCTCGGCGCGCGCCTTCTCGTGGTCGGCGCCATAGCCCGCGACCGTGGCGAGGAACTCCGGCGGCATGCCCCAGCGGCCTTCGGGCGGCGGCAGCATGGTGCCGCCGATGCGGTTGTTGCCCTGGCCGATGATATGGGTGAACGAATCGCGGTCGATCGCCAGCACCATGGCCTTGCGGATGCGGGCGTCGTCGAACGGCGGCCTGTCGCGATTGACCAGAAGGTTGGCCTGGGTGTTGGTCGGCAGCAGCTCGCACACCGCCCAGGGCGCCTGGCCCTTGAGGTCCTTGAGCTGCGGGGCGGCGATCTCGGCCGTGAACGTCATGTCGAACTTGCCGGCCGAAAAGGCGAGCAGCGAGGTCGCCCGGTTGGAGATGATCGAGAACTCGATGGCATCGAGATAGGGCCGGCCCGGTTTCCAGTAGTCCGGATTACGCACGACCTTCATCGACTCGTTCTGCTTCAGTTCGGCGAACTTGAAAGGCCCGGTGCCGATCGGCTTGGTGCGCATCTGGGCCGGCGCGACATGGCAGGGATAGACGGGCGAGAAGGCGCCGGCCAGCATGGTCAGGACCGACGGCTGCGGCCGGCCGAGATGGAAGGTGACCTCGCGCTCGCCGTTCACCGTCACCTCCTTGAGGTTGGTCCACCACGATTTGCGCGGGTTCTTGCGCAGCTTGGACTCGGGCGAGATCAGCATGTCCCAGGTGCACTTGACGTCGGCGCTGGTGAATGGCTTGCCGTCGTGCCACTTCACGCCGTCGCGCAGCTTGAAGGTGAGCTTCGTGCCGTCGTCGCTCCACGCCCATTCGGTCGCCAGGTCGGGAACGATCTTGTCCGGCGCGTTCTGCTTCGACTTGGGATCGAAGACGACGAGGTTGTTGTAGACCGACATGAACGGCATGACGGTCGAGATCGTCGCCTCCTCGTGGATCGAGGCGCTGGGCGGGTTGTCGCGATGGGTGATCTTGAGCGTGCCGCCGGCCTTCTGGGCCAGGGCGGGCGCGCTGCCCGCGGCGATGAAAAGCGCCGCCAGGGCGGCAATGCCGTATCGCATCCTGTTTCCTCCATGCTCCCCGGCACACGCTATCATCGGGCCGGCGGCCGGCGTAGGCTGTCGACGCCTGAAACATCAACTGGCGAAAAGGCCGATCAAGTCGCCGCCAGGTCCAGGCTGGACCACGACCAAGGAACGCTTCATCGATCCCGAGACCGGCAGGACGGTCGAGGCGTTCTACAATGCGACATCGGGCGAGCGGCAGTATGTTTCCCCCGACTCGGACCGCCGCTAGGTTGCCAAGATGAAAAAGCGCATTCTCCTGGCCGCGATGGCCCTGACCTGGGTCCTGCCGGCGGCCGCCCAGGACTATCCCAGCAAGCCGATCAAGATCATCGTCCCGTTCGGGCCGGGGACGGCGACGGACACTGTTGCCCGCGTGGTCGGCGCCGCCATCGGCAACCGCACCGGCCAGGCCGTGGTGATCGAGAACAAGCCCGGCGCCGAGGGGCAGATCGGCGCCCAGGCCGCCGCGACCGCGCCGCCCGACGGCTACACGATCTTCATCACCACACAGACGACGCAGGCGATCAATCCCTTCGTCTACAAGAGCCTGACCTACGATCCGGTCAAGAGCTTCGCACCGATCTCCGGCCTCTCCCTCGGCGCGCAGATCGTGATGGTGAAGAACGAGCTGCCGGTGAAGACGATCGGCGAGTTCATCGCGCTCGCCCGCGCGCAGCCCGGCAAGCTGAGCTTCGGCAGCGGCAACGGCTCGAGCCGCGGCGGCGCCGAGCTGTTCCGCATCATGGCCAAGATCGATCTGCTGGGCGTGCCCTACAAGACCCAGCCGCAGGCCATCACCGACCTGATGGGCGGCCGCCTCGACATCATCTTCTCCGACTTCACCACTGGCCTGCCGCCAGTGCTCGATGGCCGGGCGCGGGGGATCGCCGTCACCAGCAAGGAGCGCATCCCGGGCCTCGACCAGTTCCCCACGGTCAACGAGAGCGGCGTACCGAACTTCGAGATGTGGGCCTGGACCGCCGCCTACGCACCGGCCGGCACGCCCCGGCCGATGATCGACAAGCTGAACGCCCTGGTGCGCGAGGCGGTGACCACGGAGGCTTACAAGACCCTCACCAAGACGACCTTCGCCGTGCCGTTCCCCGGCACGCCTGAGGAGCTCGCCGCCTTCCAGGCGAGCGAGAGCAAGAAGTGGGGCGAGATCGTCGCCATCGCCGGCATGAAGGAGCCGTGAAATCCCTCCTCCCCAGCTTCGCTGGGGAGGTGTCCGCGCCTGCCCTGAGCGAAGCCGAAGGGTCATCGCGGACGGAGGGGTCATGGGTCGCGCGCTTCCAGCGTGATCATTGAGCCCGAGGCACCGCCCGCGCCGCCACGATCTGCCAGATTGCGGTGATCAGGACCACTGCCGCCACCGTGAAGAAGGCAGCGCGATAGCTCGCCAGCGCGGCGATGGCGGCGAAGATGGGCGGACCGACGACGGCGCCCGAGAAGGCCAGTGCCGTCTGGACCGAGGCCACCGCCGCGGTTGCGCCCGGCGGAGAGAGATGGGCGAATTCGGCCTGCGAGGTGCCGTTCCAGCTGCTGACGACGGAACCGTAACCGACGACCACCAACGTCATGAGCCAGAAAGGCGTGTCCGCCGCCAGCAGGCCGATCGCCACGCAGCCCGCCGTCATGCCGACGCCGGTCCAGCCGAGAAGCTTCATGCGGGGGAACCGATCGCCCAGCCCTCCGCTCACCAGCCTGACTGCCGTGCCGGCGAATTGCGAGATGGACAACAGAAAGCCGGCGCGCGCGATGCTGAGACCGCAATGCTCGTAGAGATAGGTGACGAGATAGAACGTGAAGGTGTGCTGGGCGACGACGTAGACGAAGGCCGCCACGCCCAGCACGCGCAGCTCGCGATGGATGAACACGAAGCGGATGGACGGCCATATCCCGCCCGAAGGTTTGCCGGCGGCGACATGGGTGTCGAGCTGAGACCGCAGCAGCTCGACAACCACGGCTGCCGTCACTGCCGCCGCAGCGGCGATCAGGCTGGCGCCTTGCCATCCCACGAGGCCCAGGAGCAGCGGAAAGATCAAGCCGGCGAGGGCGAAGCCCAGCGGTGTGCCGGTCTGCTTGATCGAGAACACGATGCCGAACCATTCGCGCGGCACGCGCTGCGCCAGGACGTGGGCTGAGGCCGGGTTGATCGGACCCTGGGCGGCACCAATGAAGAGGACGGCGACCACGGTCGCGGCGACCGCGGAGAGGGCGTTGCAGGCGAGGCCGATCGCCGCCATCAGCAGCGCGAGCTGGCAGATGCGGACAGCGCCCAGCCGAACGATCGGCTCGGCGGTGGCGAGGGCGGTCACGCAGGCAACGCCGTAGATGATCGCGGTGAACAGCCCGACCAGCTTGGGATCGATGGCGAGGTCCTGCGCCACTGCCGGCATCATGACCCCGAGCGCCAGGACACTGATCGAGATCATCACCTGGATGGCCAGCATGGTGGCCACCGGCACGATCGCGCGCTGCATGCCCACTACCGCCAACCGCGCCCACCCCTGTCATCCTGAGCGCAGCGAAGGATCTCATCGCCATGAGCCACAGAGTACACTGGTGGCAATCGTCGATGAGATCCTTCGCTGCGCTCAGGATGACATGAAGGCGTCACGAGATGGATGCGCTACATCCCGAACAAATCGGCCTTGTTCAGCACCGTGTTGCGCAGGATGCGGATCGAGGCGACGTCGACCATGATGCCGTCGACGTTGATGGCGCCCAGGCCCTTTGCCTCGGCCTCGGCGTAGGCCTTCTCGAGCCTGCGCGCCCGCTCGACATCTTCCTTCTTGGGCGAATACACGTCGAGCGCGATGTCGATCTGCGCGGGATGGATCGCCCACTTGCCGACGCAGCCCAGGATCATCGAGCGGCGGCATTCCTCGCGATAGGCGTCGGGGCTGCGAAAGTCGGCGAACGGCCCGTCGACCGGATCGATGCCGGCGGCGCGGCAGGCCATGACCAGGCGGAAGCGGGCATAGTGCCAGATGTCGCCGGGGTAGCCGTCGCTGTCGCCGACGTTCTTGTTGGTGACGCCCATCGAGGCGGAGAAGTCGCCCATGCCGAACACCAGGCATTCGAGGCGCGGCGTGCAGGCGGCGATGGCGTCGACGTTCTGCATGCCCTCGACCTCCTCGATCAGGGCCTCGAGTCCGATGCGGCGCTTGAGCTTCAGCTTCCTCTCGAGCTGGTGCAGCAGCTTGTCGGCGAACAGCACGTCGGCCGGCGTCAGCACCTTGGTCATCATGATGGTGTCGAGATGCTCGCCGGCGCCCTCGACCACCTCGATGATGTCCTCGAAGGCGTACTCGGTGGTGAGATCGTTGATGCGCACGCAGCGGGTCTTCCTGCCCCAGTCGAGCGACTTCAGGCCCTCGACGATCTTCTTGCGCGCCTCGCGCTTCTGGCTCGGCGCGACGGCGTCCTCGAGGTCGAGGAAGACGTGGTCAGCCTTCGACTCGGCCGCCTTCTGGATCATCTTCTCGCTCGATCCCGGCGTGGAAAGCTGGACGCGGCGCGCGCGGCGCGGACGGTCGGTCATCTCGGATCTCCCTCAGGCAATGATTTTCCCGGCCCGCAGCCGCGCAATTTCCGCGCCACCGAGACCGAGGCCGGTGAGATACTCGTCCGTATGCTCCCCCAGCAACGGGGCGCGATGGCGCACGCGGCCGGGCGTCTCGCTCATCTTGATCGCCACGCCGGCCACCTTGGTCTCGTGGTCGAGGCCGGGATGGGGCACCGACACGACCATGTCGCGGGCAGCGAAATGCGGGTTGGCGAAGACGTCGCGCACGTCGTTGACCGGGGCGAACGGCACCTGCCCGCCAAGATGGTCCAGCAGCTGCTGCTTGGTGCGGGCGCGGGTGAAGGCGGACACCGCGTCGATGATCTCTTCCTGGTTGGCGCGGCGGTCCTGGACCGTCGCCAGGCGCGGATCCGTCCCAAGCTCGGGGCGGCCGATCAGGCGGCACAGGATCGGGAAATGCGTGTCGGCATGGGCGGCGATGGTGACGTGACCGTCCTTGGCCGGGAACATGCCGAACGGACAGAGCAGGGGATGATGATTGCCCTCCGGCACCGGCACGCCGCCAGTGTAGGAGTGCTGGTGCACGATGCGCTCGCACAGCGAGAGGATCGCATCGACCATGCCGACATCGACCAGCTGGCCCTTGCCGGTCTTATGGGCGCGCAGGATGGCACTGACGATGCCGACGGCGCACATGGTGGCCGGCATCAGGTCGCCGATGCCGGGGCCGACCTTCATCGGCGTGTCCTTGTCGGGACCGGTGATTGCCATGACGCCGCCGAAGGCCTGCGCCACCACGTCGTAGGCCGGCCAGTCGGTGTAAGGGCTGCGGCCGGTGCGCCAGTCGCCGAAGCCGCGGATGGTGGCGTACACGAGCCTGGGGAAGCGCTCGTGCAGGGCCTCGTAGCCCAGCCCCAGCCGATCCATGACGCCGCCGCGGTAGTTCTCGACGATGGCGTCGGCGCCTTCGCACAGCCGCAGCACCAGCTCGCGTCCTTCGGGCCGCTTGAGGTCGACGGCGACCGACTTCTTGTTGCGGTTGACCGAGGCGAAATAGCCGCCGAACGCCTTCAGCGAATCGTCGGCGTGGTAGGGGCCGACGATGCGTGTGTGGTCGCCGTCGAGCGGCTCGACCTTGATCACCTCCGCCCCCTGGTCGGCCAGCAGCATGGTGCAGAACGGCCCCGCCAGCATCTGCGTCAGGTCGACGATGCGCACCCCGTCGAGCGCGCCGAGGATGGCGGTCATGGATTCGCCCACCTCCCCAGCTTCGCTGGGGAGGTGTCGGCGTCTTCGCCGACGGAGGGGTCATGAGCAGCGGGACTGGGGCCTTTGACCCCTCCGTCTCGGATTACCGAGACACCTCCCCAGCTTCGCTGGGGAGGAGAATGAGAGGCGAATACGTCGACACCTCCCCAGCTTCGCTGGGGAGGAGATCCTGAGCTCACTTTTCCCCCCAATGGCTGCGGCGCTTGATCAGCACCGTGCGTTCGCCTTCGAAGACATGCTTGTCGTCCTGGTTCACGCCGTAGTGCCGAAAGCGCACGATGCCGGCGTCGGGCTGCTTGGCATCCCGGGTCTCCAGCACCTCGCTGTAGCAATAGAGCGTGTCGCCGTGGAACACCGGGGCCTTCAGGCGGATCTTGTCGAGCCCGAGCTCCATCAGGGCGTTCTCGGCGGTGTCCTCGGCGGCAAGCCCGATGCACATCGAGATGGTGACGCCGCCGAATCCCAGCCGCTTGCCCCACGGGCTCGATGACATCAGGTGCTCGTTGAAGTGGCCCTCGGCGGTGTTCATGGTCACGTTGGTGATCCACACCTGCTCGAGCGGCTCGACCGTCTTGCCGCGGGCATGCTTCAGGACGTCGCCGACGGTGAAGTCCTCGAAGTAGTTGTGGCTGCCGGTCAGGGCGGAGACCTTCATCAGTTCCTCCCGCGGCCCAGCAGCCGATCGGAGATGATGCGCTTCTGGATCTCCGAGGTGCCCTCGAAGATCTTGGTCAGGCGGGCATCGCGCCAATGGCGCTCGACGGCATGAAGGGTGGTGTAGCCGGCGCCGCCGTGGATCTGGATGCCCTCGCTGCACACCCGCTCGGCCATCTCCGAGGCGAACAGCTTCACCATCGACGCTTCCTTGTCGCAGCGCTGGCCGGTGTCGATCTGCTCGCAGACGAAGTAGTTGAGCTGGCGCGCCGCCTCGATCTGGGTCGCCATCTCGGCGATCTTGAAGCGGATGGCCTGGAAGTCCGAGATCGCGTGGCCGAACTGGCGGCGGTCGTTGGCGTAGGCGATCGAATCGTCCAAGGCACCCTGCGCGAGGCCGATGGCGCGCGCGGCCGTATGGGCGCGCGCCGTCTCGAGGCCGGAGGTGGCGTAGTAGAAGGCGTGGCCTTCCTCGCCGATCATGTCGGAGGCTTCGACGCGGAAATTGTCGAATGCCAGCTCGTAGGTCTTCCAGCCGAAATAGCCGATCTTGGGAATCGGTGCGCCGCTGCAGCCCTTGGGCAGCTCGCCGCGCTTCTTCTCGACGAAGAACATCGACAGGCCCATATGACGTTTGCCGGCCGGCGCATCCGAGGTCCGAGCGATGATGATCAGGAAGTCGGCGCCGTCGGCGAAGGTGCACCAGTACTTGTTGCCGCTGATCAGGTAGCCTGTGCCGTCCTTGCGGGCGCGGCAGGAGATATTGGCGATGTCGGAGCCGGCATTGGGCTCCGACATCGAGAAGGCGCCCAGGAACTCGCCCTTGGCCATGCGCGGCAGATAGCGCGCCCGCTGTTCCTCGCTCATCATCTGCGCGCCGATCAGCAGGTTGCCGCGCGCGATCAGCGAGGCGACGCTCATCCAGCCGCGCGACAGCTCCTCGGTGACCAGGCAGTACTCGAAGCAGCCGAGGCCGAGGCCACCGTACTTCTCCGGGATGAGGATGCCGAAATAGCCCAGCTCGGCCATCTTGTCGCGCAGCGACATCGGGATGTCGCCCTTCTCGGGGTCGAGCTTGTTGGCGACCGGCAGCACTTCGTTGAGGGTGAATTCGCGCGCCTGCTCCTGGATCATGCGGCGCTCTTCGGTGATGTACGGCATTTTATTGATTCCTGAGACGCACGAGGTTGGTGCGCTTGAAGTCGATGACGAGCTCGTCGCGCTGGTTGAGACCCTTGCTGTGCCAGGTGACGATGCCGAACCCCTTGTGGGAATCGGAGACGCGGCGGTCGAGCACCTCGGACTCGGCGCTGAGCGAATCGCCGGGATAGACGGGCTGGTGAAAGCTGAGCTCGTTGACGCCGAGGAACGGCCCGCCGCCTTCGCTCAGATCCTCGACCGTGAGCCCGAACACCGTGGTGAAGACCAGCATGGGATTGACGACGATGCCGGGATGGCCGTGCGCGCGGGCATAGGCGGCGTTGTAGTAGTGCGGGTTGAAATGCAGGGTGAGGGTGGAGAAGAGAGTGCTCTCCGACTCGGTGATGGTGCGCCCCCAATGGTGGCGGAACACCCGCCCGACCTCGAAATCCTCGTACCGGTTGCCCTTCGGCACCAGCCGTGCCCGCGTTCTGAAATCTTCCGTCATTCTGTCTCCTAAAGTCTGCCTCCCCAGCTTCGCTGGGGAGGTGTCGCCGTCTCACGGCGACGGAGGGGTCATGAGCCTCAGTCGCGCTGCTCATGACCCCTCCGTCTCGGATTACCGAGACACCTCCCCAGCGAAGCTGGGGAGGAAAGCCGCTAACCCTTCGCCGAAGCGCGCGCGAGGTCGCCGACGTCGGCCAGCGTGTCGATGCGCTCGATGGCGTCGTACAGGCGCCTTGAGCCCCCCGCGCCCAGCACCGGCACGACCAGGCTGTCGTACTTGGTCTCGATCGCCTTGCGCTGCTTGGCGAGGTCCGCCCACGGGATGCCGGAATCGTGCGACGCCTCGAGCGTCGTGCCGTCGTCGAGCTGGATCGCCATCTCGGCCAGCGAGTGCTCCCAGTTGGGCTTGAACTCGATTGCCATCTTCTCGCGCAGCGCCTGGATGCGCGGCTCCTGCGTGACCGCCTCGTTGTACGAGTCGAGATTGGCCGTATCGACGCCGGTCAGCGCCATTGCCACGGTCTGGCGCAGCGAGAACTTGGCCTCCAGCCCACTGGTCGGATGGGGAATGTTGCACACCCGGTCGGCGCCGGCATCGATGCGCAGCAGGATCTTCTTCACGCGCTCCGGCGGGAAGTTGCTCTTGAGCCGGATCTCCTTGGCGCACTCGATCGGCGCATGCGTCAAGTAGCAGGCGGCGTGATACTTGAAGAGGTTGTTGCGCAGGTGCCAGCCCTGCGGTGCTTCGCCCAGCGCCTGGTCGGTGTTCAGATGGTCGCTCTGCGAGGAGGCGAACCCCTGGTCGCATTCGAGCACGTCGCTGCGCGCGGTGAAACCCTTGGCGGCGAGGCGGGCGGCGCGCAGGCCGTGCTCGGAGGCGGTGCCGGCATGCAAAGGCTTGCACATCGTGCCGAAATTCGACTTCAGGCCGGCCGCCTGCGTGGCGGCGATCCCGAAGGCCACGGCAAGCTGCCGGTCGCTGAGGCCGAGCATGCGACCGGCGGCGGCCGCGGCGGCAAACGAGCCGACCGTGCCGGTGACGTGAAAGCCTTTCTGGTAGTGGCTCGGCGAGACCAGCCGGCCGACCCGGCCTGAGGTCTCGTAGCCTGCCACGAAGCTCTCGATGAACAGGCGGCCCGAGGCGCCTGTCTGCTCGCCCAACGCCAGCAAGGCGGGAACCACCGTCACTGTCGGATGCCCGCCCATCGAGAAGTTGACGTCGTCGTAGTCGAGCGCATGGCTGGCCGCGCCGTTGATCAGCGTGGCGGCCGACGGCAGCACTCTCTCGCTGCGCCCGACCAGTGTCGCCGGCCCCTTGGCACCGTCCTCGAGCGCCTCGCGCACCAGGATGTCGGTGAGCTCTTCCTGCGCGCCGGCGACCGTGACGGCGAACCAGTCGAGCAGGCACTGCTTGGTGCGCTCGACCAGATCGTCGGGCAGGTCGTTCCAGGCGAGAATCGCGGCGCGTCGGGCGATTTCGGACGTGACGGCAACGTTGGCCATGGGCGACTCCTTGGCAGGGGATCTTGTCCCGGGTGGTCAGGGAAGTTTCCGACGAGAGCCCGCGTATTGTCTACTGCCGCGGCGTGTCCTCGCGCTTTCGCGCTACGATATGGAAGATGTGCCAGTGCTTGGCGTTGCCACGCGGCGTGACGCCATCGGCTTCCTCTTCCTCGAACATCTCGAGGTCGAAGCCGTCGAGCAGGGCGAGCGCCTCGTCGCGGCTCACGAACGTCATGCCCGGGCGGCCCGACCAGCTGTCGCGCGGCCCGTACCATTGGCCGCTGAACCGGCCGTCGACCGGCAGGGCCTCGCGGATGCGCTGCCAGAGCCGGCGAAAGGCATCGGGCTCGCAAAGCGGCATGGCGAAGCTTGAGTTGACCAGCTTGACGCCGAGCGGCAGCGGCACGTCCTCGAAGCGGGCCACGATCGGGGTGAGGTCGCAGCCGGCCGGGAAGGTACGCGTCTGAAGGCGCTTCAACGCCTCGGGCTCGGCATCGACGGCGATGACTCGCCAGCCTCGACGCAGCATCTCGACCACGTCGCGTCCATCGCCGCATCCAAGGTCGATGACGACGGAGTCGCCAGACGCCGGCCCGAGACGGTCGAGGGCGGTGAGCAGGGTGCGGCGCGGCGGACGGTCGCGCAGCTTGTCGTAATACGCCGCCCATCCGGCCGATCGATCTTCCGTCATGCGCTCCCTTGCACGGCGCGCAAGCTTGTCGCGCGCCAAGTCGTATGGTCGTATCCTCGCCAACAATAATAAGATCGTGCTCAGGGAGGAACCGATGAAGATGCTGGCACGCTTTTGCGTCGTCTTTCTGCTTGCCTTCGCGCCGGCGGCGCGGGCCGACATCAAGGCCATCGAGGCGGCCGCCAAGAAGGAAGGGGAGCTGACCTGGTACGTCGCCCACTACACATCCGAGGGCGCCGAGGAGCTCGGAGCGGAGTTCACCAAGCTTTACGGGGTGAAGGTCAACGTGGTCCGGACGACAGCACAGGTTGCCTATCAGCGTCTGCTGCAGGACCTCAAGAACAACCAGACGGTTTGTGACGTCTTCTCGTCGACCGACGTGGGGCACTATGTCCGGCTCAAGGCCGAGGGCAAGTTCGACAGGTACACACCGGAATCGGCCGCCAAGATCCTGCCGGCGTTCCAGAATTTCGATCCGGACGGCTACTACCACACGACCTCGGCAGGCCTGGTCACGCTCACCTACAACACGGCGAAGGTGAAGGCCGAAGACGCACCCAAGAAGTGGGAGGACCTGCTCGACATCAAGTGGAAGGGCAAGGTGTCGACCGGCCATCCGGGCTTCTCGGGCTATGTCGGCACGTGGGTCCTGATGATGAAGAAGCTTTATGGCTGGGACTATTTCGACAAGCTGGAGAAGAACCGGCCGCAGATCGGCCGCTCGATCAACGACACGGTGACGGCGCTGAACGCTGGCGAGCGGCAGGTCGCCGCTGGCGCCGACGGGTCGACCCTGTTCAGCGCCGCGCGCGGCAATCCGCTGGCGGTCTCCTATCCGAGCGACGGCGCTGTCCTGATCATCGCGCCGTCGGCCATCATGAAGGGCACCAAGCATCCCAACGCGGCCCGGCTTTTCATGGAGTACCTGGGCTCGGTCGAGGCGGCGAAGATCAACGCCAAGCATTTCGCCATCCCCTTGCGTCCGGAGGTCGCGCCGCCGCCCGGCGCCAAGCCGATCAGCGAGGTCAAGACGATCCGGCCCAGCGTCGCCGAGATCGACAAGGGTATCCCTGAAGTGATCGAGCAATGGCGCGACACGTTCGGGAATTGAGTCATCACCCTCCCCAGCTTCGCTGGGGAGGTGCCCCGGTAACCCGGGGCGGAGGGGTCATGAGCCATGATCGATGAGGCTCATGACCCCTCCGTCGCCGCAGGGCGGCGACACCTCCCCAGCAGAGCTGGGGAGGAGGGAAAGACATGACCGTCGCCGCCCTGCCAGCCGCAGCGGCCCGCCCGCCGCGCGTCTCGTTCGACGCGACGTGGCTGCTGTGGGCCGCGATCATCGCCGTGCTGCTGTTCCTGGTGGTGAGCCCGTTCATCTATTTGGTGATCACCAGCTTCACTGCCGAGCGCACCGGCGGCTTCACCTTGGCCAACTACGCCGCAGCCTATGGCCGGGCCCGCTATATCGATGCGCTGCTGAACTCGCTGAAGCTCGGCGGCACGGCGGCCCTGCTGGCGGGCGTTTTCGCGGTGCCGTTGGCCTGGGCGGTGGCGCGCACCGACATGCCGTGCCGCGGGCTCACCCGCCTGCTGGTGCTGGCGACATTCATCACGCCGCCTTACACCGGGGCGGTGGCGTGGATCCTGCTGGCCGGTCCCAATGCCGGCTGGCTCAACCGGTTCTTCACGCTGGTGACCGGCGCCGAGGCCGGTCCCTTCAACATCTACAGCTTCCCCGGCCTGGCGATCGTCATCGCGCTCTATTCGTTTCCCTACGTCTTCATCTTCACCACCGCAGCCCTCGAGCTGGTGTCGTCGGAGATGGAGGATGCCGCCAACATCCTGGGGGCGGGACCGTGGCGCACCATGTGGCGGGTCACCCTGCCGCTCGCCCTGCCGGCGATCCTGGGCGGGCTGATCATCTGCTTCCTCGAGGCCATCGCGCTGTTCGGCTCGCCGGCGATGATCGCCATACCGGCGCGCTTCAATGTCGTCACGACGCAGCTTTTCCAGTTCTTCGGCAATCCGGTGCGGGTCGAGGTCGCGGCGGCCTACGCCATGCCGCTGCTCGGCGTCACCATCCTGCTGATCCTGATCCAGCAGCTGATGACGCGGCGGAAAGGGTTCGTGGCCCTGACCGGCAAGGGCGGCGAGCGCCGCCCGATCCTGCTCGGCAAGGGACGCTGGGCGATGTTCGGCTATGCCATGTTCGTGGCCAGCCTGGCGGTGTTCCTGCCCTATCTGTTCCTCCTCCAGGCGGCCTTCGCCAAGGCGTGGGGCCGCGGCTTCGGCCTCGACAACCTGTCCCTGCGCAACTTCCACTTCGTGCTGTTCGAGCATGCGACCGCCGCCAAGTCGGTGATCAACAGCTTCCTCTATGCCGGCGCCAGCGCCACGGCCGCGGTGATCTTGACGCTCTGCGTGGCCTACATCGTCGTCCGCCGCCTTGTGCCGTTCGGCGGGCTGCTGGGTTTTCTCTGCGTGGCGCCGTTCGTCATCCCCGGCGTCGTGCTGGCGATCGGCTTCTATGCCGCCTACGCGCCGCCGCCGCTCGCGCTCTACGGCACGGCGCTGATCCTGATCCTGGCCTTCACCACCCGCTTCCTGCCGATCGGCTACGTCAATGCCAGCGCCGCCCTGCGCAGCCTCAACCCCGAGATGGAGGAGGCGGTGCGGGTCCTGGGCGGCAGCCGCCTGACGGCGCTGCGCCGCGTCGTCGCGCCGCTGCTCAAGCGCAGCCTGCTCGGCGCCTGGCTGTTGATCTTCATCCCGGCGACGCGTGAACTGTCGGCCGCGATCTTTCTCTACGGCCCGAACACCAAGGTGGCGTCCGTCATGATTTTCGACATGAGCGAGGAGGGCAATCTTGAATACCTCGCCGCGCTCGCCCTGATCCTGCAGGTGCTGACCCTGCCGCTGCTGTGGATCGGCCAGAAGGCGCTGGGCCGCGATTTCATGCTGAGGCGAAACGCGACATGAGCAAGCTGGCGCTGCGCAACGTCGCTCGGCTCTACGGCACGGTCGAGGCCGTGGCCGATTTCTCGCTCGAGCTCGCCCCGGGAGAGTTCGTCTCGCTGCTCGGCCCGTCGGGCTGCGGCAAGACCACCACGCTGCGCATGATCGCCGGTTTCGTGCCGCCGTCGGCCGGCACGATCGAGATGGAGGGCCAGCAGATCTCCTCGCCGTCGAGCGTCGTGCCGCCGGAGAAGCGGCGCATGTCGATGATCTTCCAGAGCTATGCCATCTGGCCGAACATGACGGTGGGCGAGAATGTCGGCTTCGGCCTGCAGGTGCGCAAGCTGTCGCGCGCCGAGATCGACCGTAGGGTCGACGCCATCCTCGACGTGGTCCAGATGCGCAACCTCAAGGGGCGCTACCCGGCCGAGCTGTCGGGCGGCCAGCAGCAGCGTGTGGCGCTGGCGCGCGCCATCGTCGTCGAGCCCGAGGTGCTGCTGCTCGACGAGCCGCTCAGCAACCTCGACGCCAATTTGCGCGAGGAGATGCGTTTCGAGATCCGCCGCCTGCACGATGCCTTCAAGATCACCACGGTGTACGTGACGCACGACCAGTCGGAGGCCATGGTGACGTCGGACCGCATCGTGGTCATGAACAAGGGGCGGATCGAGCAGATCGACGCGCCGCACAAGCTCTATGCAAGGCCGAAGAGCCGCTTCGTGGCGGGCTTCATCGGCCGCACCAATTTCCTCGAGGGGACGAAGCAGGGCAGCGACGTGCGCTTCGACGGTTTCTCCGCCGCGGCGAGCCGCCTGGAAGGCGCCGACGCCGCGGGCGGCCTGCTCTATTCGCTGCGTCCGCAGGCGATCGGCCTGTCGAGCCAGAAGCCCAACGCCAGCAGCGTCGCGGTGGAATCGGAAATCGCCGGCCGGTCCTATCTCGGCGAATATTGGGACTACCAGGTGCGGCCGCTTGCCGGCGCCAGGCCGGTGAGGGTCTCGACCGGCCCGAACGTCGTCTTCGAGATCGGCAGCCGCGTCTGGCTGGAGATCGATCCCGCGGCCATGGTGAGGGTGGAATAGGACTGCGCCCATTTCTTGTCATCCTGAGCGCAGCGAAGGATCTCATCGCCAGAAGTCCAAAGTACACCTGTGGCAAACGGCGATGAAATCCTTCGCTGCGCTCAGGATGACAGGACCTTTGCGCGCGCGTGGCGCGCCACGGTGAGCTTCCGGCTGGTGACTTTCGACGGCGTACAGGCGCCGAAGTCCAAATCGCAGAGCGGCCTTGTGCCCGGCGTCTGGCTGGACGTCCCGCGGTCATGGTACGGATAGGTCCTGTCGCCCAACATCAGAGAGCAGCCATGACCGCCGGACCGCTTTCCCGCTTCACCGTCCTCGATCTGACGCGGGTGCGTGCCGGTCCGACCGCGGTGCGCTACCTCGCCGACTGGGGCGCCAACTGCATCAAGGTCGAGATGCCGCCCGGCGCCGGCGACATGGACATGGGCGGGCCGCGCCACGGGCCGGACTTCCAGAACCTGCATCGCAACAAGAAGTCGATCACGCTCAACCTCAAGGAGCCGGACGGCAAGGCCGTCTTCATGAAGCTGGTCGAGAAGGCCGACGTGGTGGTCGAGAACTATCGCGCCGACGTGAAGTTCCGGCTCGGCATCGACTACGAGAGCCTGAAGAAGGTGAACCCGCGCATCGTCCTGGGCTCGATCTCGGGCTTCGGCCAGGACGGGCCCTATGCCGAGCGAGCCGGCTTCGACCAGATCGCCCAGGGCATGGGCGGCCTGATGTGGGTCACCGGCATGGAGGGGCAGGGACCGGTGCGCGCCGGCATCGCCGTCGCCGACGTCGGCGCGGGGCTGCACTGCGCCATCGGCATCCTGATCGCGCTGCTGGAGCGCGAGACCTCGGGCCAGGGCCAGTGGGTGTCGAGCTCGCTGCTGCAGGCCATGATCTCGATGTGCGACTTCCAGGCGGCGCGCTGGACCATCGCCAAGGACGTGCCCGGCCAGGCCGGCAACAACCATCCGACGTCGATCCCGACCGGCGTCTTCAAGACCCGGGACGGCTATATCAACATCGCGGCGTCCGGCGGCCACATCTACAAGCGCTTCTGCGAATGCATCGAGGCGCCCGAGCTGCTGACCGACGCCAGGTTCTCGACCGACAAGGCGCGCCGCACCAATCGCGACCTGCTCAACGCCGAGATCGACAAGCGGGTCGGCGCCTACGGCAGCGCCGAGCTGGTCGAGAAGCTCAACAAGGCCGGCGTGCCGGCCGGCCCGATCTACAGGATGGATGAGATGTTCGCCGACCCGCAGGTCAAGCACCTGCAGATGGCCCATCCCGTGAACTCGCCCAAGCTCGGCGCCATCGAGCTGATCGGCCAGGCGATCAACATGAGCCGCACGCCGTTCGAGATGCGCTGGGCGACGCCGGAGCAGGGCGAGCACACCGAAGCCGTGCTGAAGGAGGCCGGCTACGACGCCGCCGCCATCGCGAGCTTCAAGCAACGCGGCGTGATTTGATCAGATTGCTCCCCAGCGAAGCTGGGGAGGTGTCGCCGTCTTACGGCGGCGGAGGGGTCATGAGTGACAGTCGCGATGCTCATGACCCCTCCGTCCGCGCAGACGCGGACACCTCCCCAGCGAAGCTGGGGAGGGGAGGAAAATGGAGGAACCCGTCATGATCAGTCCAACCCCCAGCATGATTGCCGAGAAGCATGGGCCGGTCGGCAAGCTCATCTTCAACAAGCCGGCCAAGCACAACGCCACCTCGACCGACATGTGGGAGGCGATCCCGGTTATCCTCGATGATTTCGAGAAGGACCCGGCGATCCGCGTCGTCGTCGTCACCGGGGCGGGCGACAAGGCCTTCGTCTCGGGCGCCGACATCTCCGAGTTCGAGAAGGCGCGCTCGACTCCCGAGCAGGTCGCCTACTACGACAAGATCGGCGAGGTCGCCAACGCGCGCCTCACCAAGTGCTCGAAGCCCACCATCGCCCGCATCCGCGGCTACTGCATCGGCGGCGGCCTGGCGGTGTCGCTGACCTGCGACCTCCGCATCGCCTCGGACAAGTCTAGGTTCGGCGTGCCGGCCGCCCGGCTCGGGCTCGGCTATCGCGCCGCCGGCCTCAAGAACCTGATGGACCTGATCGGCCCGGCCTATGCCAAGGAGATCTTCTTCACGGCCCGCCATTTCAGCGCCGAGGAGGCGCACGGCATGGGGCTGCTCAATCGCGTGGTGCCCGACGCCGAGCTCGACGCCTATGTCGACAATTACTGCAAGCTGATCGGCGAGAACGCGCCGCTCACCATGCACGCGGCCAAGCGCACCCTGGAGGAGCTGACTCGACTCGACGGCAAACCCGATTTCAGTCGCACGAGCGCCTTGGTCCAGGAATGCTTCGCCTCCGAGGACTACATCGAGGGCCGGCGCGCCTTCATGGAAAAGCGCCGGCCGCAGTTCAAGGGACGGTGATTCGACGCGAGTAAAGGTCCCTCGCTTACGGCGCTTGCGAAGCAAGCGCCGTAAGCGAGGGACCTTTACTCGGCGCTTGATCCAGAATTGATGCGTCCAGAAGGGTTAGTCCTGCGACTGACGCTTCAATCTGTTAAGGTGCATCGCGACCAAAGGGAGGCCGCCATGCCTGTGCTCAACCGCGAACAGATCGACGCCTTCTGGCGCGACGGCTACCTCATGGTCGAGGACGCCGTGACTCCCGCCCAGCTCGTGGCGCTGCGGGCCGAGATCGAGTCCTGGGTCGAGCAGAGCCGGACGCATTCCCAGCCGTTCGGTCCGCCGACCATCGATGGTCGCCCGCGCTTCGACATGGGGTCCGAGCACAGCGCCGAGAAGCCGGCGTTGCGGCGCATCAACAACCCGTCGGACATTTCCGACGCCTATCGCGAGGTCATGCTCGATGCGCGGACGGTCGACATGGTGGCCGACCTGATCGGGCCGGACGTCAAGTTCCACCATTGCAAGATCAACCTGAAACTGTCGGGAGCCCGGACCGAGGTCGCCTATCATCAGGACTTCGCTTATACGCCGCACACCAATTCCGACATCGTGACGGCGCTCCTGTTCCTCGACGACATCGACGAGAGCAACGGCTGCCTCACCGTGGTGCCGGGCTCGCACAAGGGGCCGATGCTGTCGCTGTTCGATGGCGAGCGCTTCACCGGCGGGGTGGCAGCTGATGCCGAGAAGCAGGCGCTGGCCCAGTCGGTGCCGTGCGTGGGCAAGGCGGGCAGCGTCTGCCTGATGCACACCAAGCTCCTGCACGGCTCGGCGGCCAACGGCGCGGACAAGGCGCGCGGCCTCTATATTTGCGTCTACACCGCCGCCGACGC
This sequence comes from Reyranella sp., assembly GCF_044224635.1. Taxonomy (GTDB): domain Bacteria; phylum Pseudomonadota; class Alphaproteobacteria; order Reyranellales; family Reyranellaceae; genus Reyranella. The sequence goes on from NZ_JBGAKA010000034.1 coordinate 33,328, forward strand.
CGTGCCGATCGCACGCAACCCGATGCCGAGCCCGAACGAGGGGCGCATCGTGCGCGGCAAGGAGGCCCGGTTCGCCCGCCTGACCGAAGGGATGGTCGAGCTTCCCAGGCAGCCGAAATCGGCTTCGTTCTTCACCGTGCTGGGGCAGGAGTCCAAGCAGGCGGCCGAGTGAGCCACCCATTCCCGGCGATCGCCGAGGCGGAGGCATGCGGCGAGACGGCCGCGCTGTTTGCCGACATCCGGGCGACGGTGGGCGTGCGGGTGGTCAACCTGGTGTGGCGCCATCTGGCGACGATGGACGGCGCCTTGCCGTGGGCGTGGGCTGCCGTGAAGCCGCTCTACCAGCAGGGCATGGTCGACCAGGCGGTGGTCGGGTTCCGGCAGACCATGATCGTGCCTGTCCTGGTGACGCTGGCCGGCGACGAGCCGGCCAGCGTCGACGCCGTGCTGGCAAGCTACGACCATTCGAACACGGTGAACCTGTTCTCGCTGGGCGCGCTGGCTGCATGGCTGCGCGGCGAGGGAGCGACGCAAGCTTCGCCGCAGTCGGGCCCGCGTCTTTCGGTGCCCAACTTCTCCCTACCGCCGCTCGCCTCGGAAAGCGACGTCGCGCCCGAAACCTGGCAACGGGTGCTGCGCCTCAATCGCTTCGGGGACGCCGAGCGCCCGCTGATCCTCGCGAGCATGTATCGCCACCTGGCCCACGCGCCTGCCTTTCTCGCCCGCCTCGAGCCCGTGCTGGCGGCCGTGCAGGCTGACGGCTCTCTCGATCGCGCCATCTCGACGAATCGCGACGCCGCCCATCGATCCTCGCGCATCCTGGCGCGTGCCATCGTTGCCGAACAGCCGCCTCTCGCCGCTGACATCGAGGGTTCGGTTTCCGCTTTCGTCACCCACGCCATTGGCAAGATGGTCACGATCTGTCGCGCCATCCGGGTCGCGAGGGGAAGCGCTGCGGCCTGACGTTCCCACCCTTCTCGTCATCCTGAGCGCAGCGAAGGATCTCATCGCCGGAAGTTTCAGAGTACACCGCCCCTCGCGGCGATGAGGTCCTTCACTTCGTTCAGGACGACAGAAGGCGGAGTGGAAGGACCTTATCTTGCTGCTGCTTCAGCAAGACAAGGTCCCTCGACTGCGCCGCCAATGGCGCTGTAACATCTCCTGAGGCCCCATTCCGGGGCTCCCTCAGCCTCGACGCGCCGACGGTCTCAATCTGACCGCTTGCAGTGCGTGATGAGCGCGATCAATGTGTGTGCAGCGGCGCTCGGAGGTCTTGCGCCCGCAGACCAAGGCGGCTTCGCCGGGCAAACCTGGCTTCGGTAACTGCCTGTGCGGCTCGCGCCGCATTTTTGGAGGCTGGAATCCAGATGGCGAATCCCAATTTCGATACCTTCAAGCGGGCCGGCACCGTTGCCGACCAGGCGTCGTTCGATGCAGGCCTGCGCGCCCACATGGTGCGGGTCTACAACTACATGGCGTCGGGCCTGGCGCTGTCGGGCATCGTGGCCTTTGGCCTGTTCAGCTCGGTCGAGCTCGCGAGCCTGTTCTTCGAGATTCAGGCGGGCACCGTCGTCGGGCTGAACCTGCTGGGCTGGGTCGCGATCTTCGCGCCGCTTGGCTTGCTGCTCCTGACCTCCGTCCGGGCCGCCACGATGAGCGTCGGTGCGGTGCAGGCGGTCTACTGGGCGGTCACCGCCCTGATGGGCGTCAGCCTGTCGCTGCTGCTCTTCCGCTACACCGGTGCGTCGGTCGCGCGGACGTTCTTCGTCACCGCCGCCGCCTTCGGGGGGCTCAGCCTTTATGGCTACACCACCAAGCGCGACCTGTCGGCGTTCGGCAAGTTCCTGTTCATGGGCTTGATCGGCCTCATCCTCGCCAGCCTGCTCAACATGTTCTGGCCGTCGGGCCCGATGAGCTTCATCATCTCGGTTGCGGGCGTGCTGATCTTCTCGGGCCTGATCGCCTACGACACCCAGAAGATCAAGCAGCAGTACGCCGAGGCTTGGGGCAGCGAGGTCGCGGAGAAGGTGGCGATCTTCGGCGCGCTCAGCCTCTACCTCGACTTCGTCAACCTGTTCCAGTTCCTGATGATGTTCCTGGGGCAGCGTCGATAGGGCGGAGGTCGCGGCAACGCTGGCTTGCGCCGTGTCCGGTGACGGTGTCGGGCCGAAAGAGCGCTGCAGGTTGCCGCTTTCTCACATTGGAGCATTCGCGAGATGCTTCTGATTCCGACGTTGGAATCGGAAGCAACTTGACTGCAGCCTTTCCCCTTCGGCCCGCCTGCGCGGCCGAAGCCGCTACGGCGCGGCGAAGGCCCGTACGACGGGCACCTCCCGCGATTGCGGGGAAGGATTGGAGAGGTGTCGTTCCACAGAGGCGAAGCTGAGGAGAAGAGTAGGAAATCATATGCGCATGCCCTGCCGGTGGTAGGCTGTCGCACACGCCGCCGAGACGCCTCGCGAGCAGGGCCGGCGCTGGGAGTGGAGGATCCGGGATGGCGGCGGACCGAATCCTGAAGACGATGGTCGGCTTGATACTGGTCATCCTGCTGTCGGTTGCCGGCCAGCAGGCGAGCAGCGTGCTTGCGCCGCTGGCTCTCGCGCTCTTCATCATCGCGATGGGCCACCGGCCTGTCGTTCGCGGCCGAATGGGGGATCATTGCTTTTGTGCTGAACTACATCCCGTTCCTGGGGCCGTTCATCGCAACGCTTTTTCCGACCCTGCTTGCGATCGTCCACTTCGATACCTGGCAGTCGGCGTTGGGCGTCTTCGTCTGCCTGAATGTCATCCAGTTCGTGATCGGCAGCTACGTCGAGCCACGGGTTGCCGGCAATCTGCTGTCGATCTCACCCACGGTCGTGCAGTTCGCGATCTTCTTCTGGACATTCCTGTGGGGTCTCTTCGGCACCTTCATCGGCGTGCCGATGACCATCGCCATCCTGACCATCTGCGGCGCGCATCCCTCCGCCCGTTGGGTCGCCGATCTGCTCGGCCGTCCGCCCGAGGAGGCCATCAAGCAAGAGGCTTGACGGTCTCGGCCTCGTTCCCGGCACCGGTGATGTCCACGCGTTGGGGCGCCAGCAGCCGGATCCGTCCGGTCGGATCGGCTGCCAGCGTGTGGATGTAGAAGTGCGACGGCTCGTCGTCCCTGACGCCCATGATGGGCGACGGCGCCGAGATGATCCGCAGGTCGCCGCAGGCACCGATCCAGTCGAGATGGCGATGGCCATGCATGACGACGGCGCGGCCTGCGAATGGCATCAGCTTGCGCACGAACCAGCTCGCGTTGATGACGGCGGTTCCCACTCGTTCCGAGAAGGCCGAGACCGGCATGGGGTATTCCATCAGGTGATGGTGCAGGGCAATGACCCACACGGCTTTGGGAAACTGCGCCATCGCCGAGGTCAGGCGCCGGACTTGGTCGGCAGGTATGAGGCCGAGGGCGTTGGTGAAGGAGAAGTGCGTCTCGGCACTCGAGTTGAGAAGCGCAACACCGAGTCCATCCCCCGAGTCCGGGGGCAGGATCATCGGAAACTGCTCGCCCCAGACGCGTCGCAATCGTGCCGATATCCTCAATGAACCGGAGTGGGCAAACTCCGCGATCTCCCGGCGATGCGCTTCCAGGGCGTCGCCGAGCGTGCGCTCGGTTGCGCCAGTCTGCGGGTCGACGATGCGCGTGCGCTCGCCCTGCACCGCCGCGATCACGGAAAGGGTACGGATCTGCCGAAGCCGCTTTCCCGGGCTGAACGGCAGGCAGAGCTTCGCCGGATTCGCACGATCGACGATGTTGATATCGTGATTGCCAGGAAGGATGGCCATTCGTTCGGCAAGACGGGGGTGGCGCGCGGCGATGTCGAGCAGCTCGGCCCACTCCGTCGAGCGACCGGCGTCGGTCACATCGCCGCTGACGAGGACGAGATCCAACGGCTGGGCAAGGTGCATGGCGTCGAGGCGGGCCAGAACGCGTTCCAGGCGATCGTTGCCGCGCGGCCCGCTGCGACCGCTCTCGATCCGGAAGCCGAAGCGCTCGCCGACCACGTGAACATCGGAGAGATGCGCGATCCGCCAGGTTCGGCTCCCCGGGGCAGGCGTGTCGAAGGTGCGGAGGTCTTGCGGCTGATCCATGCTCGCATCGGCGAAACCCCAGACGAGGGAAGCGATCGCCATGTAGGCAGAGACGATCACGACGGCATTGGCGAGCGTCGGCACGATCAGCGCTTGCGGCGCCAGGATGTCCGCCAGCGTCCCCATCCACTTGGCGAGCGGCCAGGCGAGGAGCGCGACCAGGACCCCAAGCAGGCACATCAGGATGCCGGCTCCTGCCGAGCTCGCGGCGCGCAATCGCGCGAAGTCGGTTCGGCGCCCGAGGGCGCGCTCGGCCAGATGGCGCAATGCTTCTCGGCACAGCGCATACCCTGGCTGGACGGCCAGCGCGTTGAGCGACCAGAAGCTTTCCTCGACGATCCGCAGGAGAGGGCGCCAGCCGGCCCAGGCGATCACGACGCCAGCCAGCAGGATGATCAGCGCACCAGGGGCAGACAGCTCGACGAGGCTTCCGGAAGCCTTCTTGAACCACGCCGTCGCCAGGAGAGGGGCCGCTCCGAGCAGGATGGCCGGCAGCAGGATCAGCAACGTCCACGCGACCACGAGCTTGGGCAGGCTGATCTCGGCGATCAGGCTTCCGGCGATCGACAGCAGCGACCGCTGAAGGGTGGCCGAGCTGTCATCCTCGACATCCCCGTCGCGCGGATCGACGAGAGGCGCCGCACCGGCAGACGCCTTGCGCGCAGGCGCTCGATCGAATTCTGGTCCGACCATCATCTATGGCACCGCGGTTGAATGGCCTTGGAGGCTGGCATGCGCAGCCAGGTCAACGCTTCTTGTCCCACCCAAAGGGTGCGGCGCAAGGCAAGGTTTCCCCATGACTCCGATCGTCGTCCCGGTTCCAGGTGTGTTTGCCTACGAGCAGTTCGGCTTCACCAACCGCGTCCGTCATGGCGATGTTCCGCACCTGTCCCGGGGATGATGCCGAGCCAGTCCCGACCGCAACCTCGCCAACCGACCGCAAAACCGGTCGGTCGGACCGCAAGAGGATCATTTTGCGTTCGGGGTTTAACCCATTGAATCATAATGATCTTTTGCAATTTACGATCACGCCGAACGCACCGGACGCAAGAATGCGGCCTCATTCTTTTTGGTGCGTCGAGTCTCGCCGTCCGTCGGGATGCCCGACCGCCGAACGCCGCTACTCGGCGGCGCGCTTGTGTCCGGCCTCGCGGCGGGTCAGCCACTCGTGCAGGGCGTCTTCCATCGGCATGAAGACGGCGCCACCTTCCATCAGCTTCTGGATCAGGCGCTCGAGCATCATCATGCGATGGCCGCGGCCGACCACGTGGGGATGGAAGGTGTAGGTGAGGATGCCGAAGTCGGGCGCCACCCGGGTCATGTAAATGAAATCGTCGACGAAGTTCTCGAGCACGTTGGTGGCGTTCATCAGCCCGGCCTGGATCGAGCCGTTCGGGTTGCGCATGTACTCGAAGTGCGGGTAGTCGTCGAGCGACCAGCTGATCGGCATCTCGACCAGGCGTGTCTCGCGGCCGCGCACGAAAGGCTTCATCAGCTCGGCCACGTCGCCCTGGCGGGCGAAGTAGCAATCGTAGTCGTGGCCCATCATCGAGCTGTCGTACTGGATGCCGTGCTTCAGCAGGAGCTCGATCGAGTTGGGCGACAGGTCCCAGGCCGGCGAGCGGTAGCCGCGCGCGGTCCGCCCGCTGATGCGTTTGATCGACTCGTTGCCGCGCACGATCTCCTCTTCCTCCTCCTCGCGCGACATGGTCACCGGCAGCCGGTGGGTCCAGCCATGGTGGGCGAGCTCGTGGCCGCCCTCGACGTAGGGCATCACCGCCTCGGGCGTGCTGTCGATCGTATGACCGGGCGTGAAGAAAGTGGCCTTGATGCGGTAGCGCTCGAGCAGCGCCATCAGCCGCGGGATGACCACGACGTCGTATTCGCCACGCGATATGGCGGTCGGCGTCGTCAGTCCGCGTGCAATCAGGCCGGACAGATGATCGTGGTCGAAAGTCAGGCAAACGATATGACGTGGCATGTGAAAGCTCCCGGCGACGGCAGCCCGAGTGTAGGCCAGATTTGTTGCGTTCGCCCACCGGAGCCTGCATGATGTTCGCAAGCAAAAGAAAAGCAGGGCTGTTTCAGGGAGGGTTCATGGTGGGGTCGTCCGCCCAGCGCGCGCCTGCGCAAAGAGGCGACAATCAGCTCGTGGTGGAAGGCGTATCCAAGCGTTTCGGTGGCGTCGTGGCCGTGCAGGATGTCGCCCTCGAAGTGCCCAAGGGCGGCATCGTTTCCATCATTGGCCCGAATGGCGCCGGCAAGACCTCCCTCCTGAACATGATCTCGGGCTTCTACAAGCCCGACACCGGCCGCGTCGTCCTGGAAGGCCTCGACATCACCCAGAAGAAGCCGAGCGACATCGCCGCCCTCGGCATCGCCCGGACGTTCCAGAACATCGCGCTGTTCAGCGGGCTCACGGTGCTCGACAATCTCATGCTCGGCCGCCACGTGCGCATGAAGTCCGGAGTCCTGGCGAGCGTGATCTATTGGGGCATGGCCCAGAAAGAGGACATCGCCCATCGCGAGGCGGTCGAGGAGATCATCGACTTCCTGAAGTTGCAGGATCTGCGCAAGCAGCAGACCGCGGCGCTCGCCTATGGTCTGCGCAAGCGCGTCGAGCTTGGCCGCGCGCTTGCGCTGGAGCCCAAGGTGCTGCTGCTTGACGAGCCGATGGGCGGCATGAACCAGGACGAGAAAGAGGACATGGCGCGCTACATCCTCGACGTGAACCAGGAGCGCGGCGTCACGGTCGTGCTGATCGAGCACGACATGGGCGTGGTCATGGACATCTCTGACCGGGTGGTCGTGCTCGACCGCGGTCGGCGCATCGCCGCCGGCACGCCCGAAGAGGTGCAGCGCGACCCGGCGGTCATCCAGGCCTATCTCGGCACCAGCAAGGGAGGAGGCCGCGCATGAGCCTGGTCGACGACACAGCGACATCGACGCTCCCCAAGCTCCTACAGCGCAACGCCGAGCAGGACCCCGCTGGCGCCGGCATTCGCGAGAAGACGCGCGGCGTGTGGCAGACCTACAGCTGGCAAGCATACCGCGACAACGTGCGCGACTTCGCACTGGGGCTGGCGTCGCTCGGCTTCCAACGCGGCGACAAGCTTTCCGTCGTCGGCGACAACCGTCCCCAGCTCTATTTCGCCCAGCTCTCGGCCCAGGCGCTGGGCGGCATCTCGGTGCCGGTCTACCAGGACTCGATCGCCTCGGAGCTGGTCTACGTCCTCAATCATGCCGAGACCTCGATCATCGTCGCCGAGGACCAGGAGCAGGTCGACAAGGCGTTGTCGCTCAAGGAGCGGCTGCTGTGCCTGCGCTGGATCATCTACGACGACCCGCGCGGCCTGTCATTCTACGACGATCCGATACTGCGCTCCTTTACGAGCGTGCTCGAGGAGGGGCGCAAGTTCGGCCAAGCCAATCCCGGCTTCTACGACGCCGAGGTGGCCAAGGGCGGGCCGGACGACATCGCGATGATCGCCTACACGTCGGGCACCACCGGCAACCCGAAAGGCGCGATGCTCAGCCATCGCAACCTGATCGCCACCTCCGAGGCGTTCCTCCAGGTGAACGACGTGAAGGCGGGCGACAACTGGCTGTCCTACCTGCCGATGGCCTGGGTCGGCGACGCCGCTTTCTCGCTCGGCATGGCGCTGGTGGCGCGCCTGACGGCCAATTGCCCGGAGAGTCCCGAGACGGTGCAGCGCGACCTGCGCGAGCTCGGACCCGACGCCATGCTGGCGCCCCCCCGCATCTGGGAGAACATGCTGACGCTGATGCAGATCAAGGGCAACGACGCCTCGCCGGCCAAGCGCCGCATCTACGCGCACTTCCGCAGCCTTGCCGAGCGCTGCGAGCTGAAGCAGGCCGACGGCAAGAGCCTGTCGCTCGGCGAGCGGCTCGGTCTCGCCCTCGGCGAGGTCCTGGTCTACGGCCCGGTGCGCGACCAGCTCGGGCTGGGGAGGGCGCGCTGGTGCTACACCGGCGGCGCGCCGCTGGGGCCCGACACCTATCGCTTCTTCCGCTCGTTCGGCATCAACCTCAAGCAGGTCTATGGCGCCACCGAGGCCTCGGCGCTGATCGCCTGCCAGGCCGATGCCGAGGCCAATCCCAACACCGTGGGCCGGCCGATCCCCAAGGTCGACATCAAGATCGACGACCGCGGCGAGGTCCTGCTGAAGGGGCCCAACGTCTTTAGGGGCTATTTCAAGCAGGATGACGTGACGCGCGACACGCTGACGGGCGAGGGTTGGCTCAAGACCGGCGATGCCGGCTTCTTCGACAAGCAGGGCCACCTGGTGATCATCGACCGTGCCAAGGATGTCGGGAAGCTCGCCGACGGCTCGGCCTTCGCGCCGCAATTCATCGAGAACAAGCTGAAGTTCAGCCCGTTCATCCGCGAGGCGGTGGCGTTCGGCGACCAGAGGCCGTTCGTCGTCACCATGATTGCCATCGACATGCAGACCGTGGGCACGTGGGCCGAGAAGCAGGGGCTCACCTACACGAGCTTCATGGACCTCAGCCGCAAGCCTGAGGTCGCGACGATGATCGGCCAGGAGATCGCCAAGGCGAACGCCACCCTGCCTGATGTGCAGCAGGTGCGGCGCTACCTGCTGCTCAACAAGGAGCTCGATGCCGACGACGCCGAGATGACGCGCACCCGCAAGGTTCGCCGCCGCTTCGTCGCCGAGAAGTACGCCAACGTGATCGAGGCGTTCTACGGCGGCGCCTCGTCGGTCGACGTCACCATGGAGATCACCTTCGAGGACGGCCGCAAGTCGACCCTGAACTCGACCATCGCCATCCACGGCGAAGACAAGGCCGAGCCGGCCCGGAGGGCGGCGTGAGGGGCGCCATGCAGCTTCTCCTCCCCAGCGGAGCTGGGGAGGAGGGAAAGATCTGGAGGGCCAATGTCTGACGAGCTCGAGTTTGCCTTTGCCCTCCTGCTGAGCGGGGCGTCTATCGGATTGATGTACTCCCTGATCGCCTTGGGATTCGTGCTGGTCTACAAGGCGACCGACGCCATCAACTTCGCCCAGGGTGAGTTCGTCATGCTGGCCGGCATGGTCGTGGTGGTCGTGCTCGGCGCCGAGGCGCCACTGATCGCGGCGATCGTCGCGGTCCTGCTGGTCATGATCGGCTTCGGCTTCGGCCTGGAGCGGGTCGTGCTGAGGCCGCTGCTCGGCCGGCCGGTAGTGGCCGTCATCATGGCGACCATCGGGGTCGCCGCCGTGTTGCGCGGCTGGGGCCCGCTGGTGCTCGGCATCGAGACCCGCGCCTTGCCACTGCCGATCGGCGACGACCCCATCTCGATCGGACCGGCGACGCTGCCGCCGATCCAGGTGCTGGGTGCCGTGGTGGCGGTGCTCTTCTTCCTCGCCTTCAACTGGTTCTTCAAGAAGAGCCGCATGGGCGTGGCCATGCGCGCGGTCGCCGACAATCAGCAGGTCGCCCAGGCGATGGGCATCAATGTCGAGCGCTACTTCGCGCTGGCCTGGGCAATGGCCGGCATCGTCTCGGCGCTGGGCGGCATCGTGTGGGGCAGCATGCTGGGCGTCGACGTGCAGCTGGCGCTGGTCGGGCTGAAGGTCTTTCCCGTGGTGATCCTGGGCGGCCTCGACTCGATCGGCGGCGCGCTGATCGGCGGGCTGATCATCGGCATCGTCGAGAGCCTGGCGGCGGGCTACCTAGACCCGTTCGTCGGCGGCGGCACCAAGGATTTCGCGCCCTATGTCCTGATGATCCTGGTTCTCATGGTCAGGCCGTACGGCATCTTCGGTCGGCGCCAGATCGAGCGCGTGTAATCCATGTTCCATCGCGAGTCCGGAGTCTTCAAGACGACCTACAGCGCCGACATGGCGCTGTATCCGTTGCCGATCGCCAAGTGGACGATGATCGCGCTCGCGGGAATCTTCGTGCTGATCGTTCCGCTGCTCGTCCATGAATACTATTTGTCGATCCTGAACCTGATCTTCATCGCCATCGTGGGCGCGCTCGGGCTCAACATCCTCGTCGGCTACACCGGCCAGATCTCGATCGGCCACGGCGCCTTCATGTCGGTCGGCGCCTACACGGCGGCCAATCTCGCGGTGAAGCTCGACCTGCCGTTCTGGCTGACCCTGCCGGCCGGCGGGCTGATGGCGGCGCTGATCGGCGTCGTGGTCGGCATGCCGAGCCTGCGCATCAAGGGGCTGTATCTCGCGATCGCCACGCTGGCCGGCCAGCTGATCATAGAATGGACCATCAACCGTGTGCCGGCGATCTCGGGCGGCGCGCAAGCCTCGATCGAGGTCGGCCGGCCGACCCTCTTCGGCTTCGCCTTCAACACCCAGGGCACGCTCTATTTCTTCCTGCTGTTCTTCGCCGTGATCGCCATCGTGGCGACGCTGAACCTGGTGCGCAGCCGCATCGGGCGGGCTTTCGTGGCGGTGCGCGACCAGGACATCGCGGCCGAGATCATCGGCATCAACATCTACCGCTACAAGCTGCTGGCCTTCGCCATCTCGTCGTTCTACGCCGGCGTCTGCGGCGTGCTCTACACCTACTATTTCGGCATCGCCAACTACGAGCAGTTCCAGCTCATCGTGTCGATCGACTATCTCGCCATGATCATCATCGGCGGGCTGGGCTCGGTCCTGGGCTCGATCCTCGGGGCGGTTTTCGTCACACTGCTGCCCATCGTGATCCGCATTCTCATGGAAAACGTCGGATCGCTGTTCTTCACCGCGGCCGAGATGGCCAACGTCATCTCGGGCCTGCGTCTGGGGGTGTTCGGCGCGTTGATCATCTTCTTTCTGATCGTCGAGCCCGAAGGGCTCAATCGGCTATGGAGGAATATCCGGAGCTACTTCCGGGTCTGGCCCTTCTCGTACTAGGGCGGGGCGTTGCTACAGAAAGGGAGGAACCCATGACGAGGTTCGTTAGGAGTTGGCTGGGCTTGGCGGCAACGACCGCCACCCTGGCGCTGGGCACGGGCCAAGCCTTCGCCCAGAAGGAAGTCATCTTCGGCCTGCAATGCGATCGCACCGGGCCGACGGCGAACGTGGGCACGGTACTATGCCCCGGCTACCAGGACTACATCGCCCTGATCAACAGCAAGGGCGGTGTCGAGGGCCACAAGATCAAGGTCCTCGAGATCGACAACGAGTACAAGGTGCCGCCGGCCATCGAGGCGCACGAGCGCTTCAAGAAGGAAGGCGCGGTTCTCGAAGGCATCTACGGCACGCCGCAGACGGCAGCGCTCAACAAGAAGCTCGAGGAGGACAAGATCCTCGGCACGTCGCCCGGCTTCGGCACCGCCGCCGCGGCCGACGGCAAGCGCTATCCCTACACCTTCCCGATCGCGGCCAGCTACTGGTCGCAGGCGGCCGCCGCGGTGGCCTTCGCCAAGGAGCGGCTGGGCGGCAGCCTCAAAGGCAAGAAGATCGCCTATGTCTTCTACGACAACCCGGCGGGCAAGGAGCCGCTGGCCGTGCTCGAGGATCTCGCCAAGGACGAAGGCTTCGAGATGCGTACCTTCGCCGTGCCGGCGCCCGGTCTCGAGATGGGCGCCCAGGTTCTCGACATCACCGGCCGTTTCAAGCCGGACTTCGTCATTGCCCACCTGTTCGGGCGCGCGCCGTCGGTCCTGATCAAGGATCTGAAGGGCAAAGGCTATCCACTCAGCAAGGTGGTCGGCCTGGTGTGGGCCAGCTCCGAGGCCGACATCATCGCCGCCGGCGGCATGGGCGTGGCCGAAGGCTACAACACCATCCAGTTCGCCGGCGTCGGCAAGGATTTCCCGGTGATCAAGGACATCGAGGCGATGTACAAGGCCCAGGGCAAGCAGCCGCCCAAGGAGATGGACTCGACGGTGCTCTACAATCGCGGCGTGCTGACCGCGGCGCTGCATGTCGAGGCCCTGCGCAACGCCATCAAGGCCAAGGGCGGTGCGACGCCGACCTCGGAAGAGGTCAAGAAGGGCATGGAGTCGATCAAGGGGTTCACCCTGGGCGGCCTGGTTCCCCCGATGGAGCTCACGCCGGCCGACCACGAAGGTGGCGGCTGGGTCGAGATCTGGACGGTCAAGGGCGGCAAGCTCGTCAAGACCAAGGAATGGTTCCAGGGCTACCGGCCGCTGATCCTGAAGCACCTCGCGGCGGAGGCCTCGAAGTCGTGATGCTCATCGCTGGGGGCGCGCCACTTCCGTGGCGCGTCTTCAGCGCGACCGGCAAAGATCGCGCCACGGGAACGGCGCGCCCCCAGCACACCGAGGTCTGATGCTGTCGATCAACAACATCGAGGTCGTCTACGACCGGGTCATCCTTGTCCTCAAGGGCGTGTCGATCACGGTCGGCGAGGGTGCGATCACGACCCTGCTGGGCGCCAACGGCGCCGGCAAGACGACGACGCTCAAGGCGATCTCCGGCGTGCTGCGCAGCGAGCGCGGCGAGGTCACCAAGGGCGCCGTGCAGCTGGGAGATCGCCGGATTGACGGCATGCGCGCCCACGACGTCACCCGGCTCGGCTTGGTCCAGGTGTTCGAAGGCCGGCGCGTGTTCGAGAATCTGACCACCGAGGAGAACCTGGTCGCCGGCGGCCACGTCCAGAACAATCATGCGGTGAAGCAGGGGATCGACCTCGTCTATTCCTACTTCCCGCGCCTGCGCGAGCGGCGGACCCAGGTCTCGGGCTACCTGTCAGGCGGCGAGCAGCAGATGCTGGCGATAGGGCGGGCGCTGATGAGCCAGCCCAAGGTGGTGCTGCTCGACGAGCCGTCGCTCGGCCTGGCGCCGATGCTGGTCGAGGAGATCTTCGGCATCGTCGACCGGCTGGTGAGGCAGGAGAAGCTGTCGGTCCTGCTGGTCGAGCAGAACGCCACCATGGCGCTCGGCGTCGCCGATCACGGGTATGTCATGGAGAACGGCCGCATCGTGCTCGAGGGGCCGGCCGGCAAACTGCGCGACAATTCCGACATCAAGGAATTCTACCTCGGCCTGAACGAAGGCGGGGCGCGCAAATCCTATCGCGACACCAAGCATTACAAGAGGCGCAAGCGCTGGCTATCCTAGGGCGTCCGCATATTGGCGCACATTTCCTTCTCCTCCCTCAGCGAAGCTGGGGATGAGAAGGAGAGGGCGCCCATACTCGAATGCCCTGCTATCCTGGGGGCGTCATGCGTTGCGTCTCGCCGATCGTTCCGCCGTCCATCCTCGCGCTCCTGTGCTCTCTCGCCATGTCGGCGCTCGCTCAGAGCGACCTCGCGCAGCAATGCGCCGCCTTCGGGCAGGGCCAGTACCGCCAGCTCGATCCATCGGTCGACCGCGTCACGGCGATGGACTTTCCGCCGCCGGCATTGGAGCGCTTCAACGGTCAGGCTGGATCGCAGCCGGTTGCCGCCGCGCTGACCCTGCGCGGCCGGCTGACCTATCGCAACCGGTCGCCGCTCGAGACCCAGTTCGTCTGCCTGCTCGATCGCAGCGAGCGCCCCTTGTTCTTCTATGCCCTGCCGGCGCTGGTGACGCGCGCGGCGCCGACGCCCCCGGTCGGGCGCGGTGCGCCGGTGCCGCAGCTCCAGCATCCGACGACGCAGCAACCCTCGCAGCTCACCATGGCGCTCACCCCGCAGGCGACGCCCCGCGCCGATGCACCGGCGCGCCCGGCCAACGCCACCCGGCTGCGCGGACTGGTGCGCGATGTGGGCGGGCGACTGCTCTTCACGCCCTGCGACGGTGCACCGCTCGCGCTGGAGGATCGCACCCAGGGTCAGGAGCTGCTGAAGTCGCTGCGCGAGCTGACGGCCGCCCAGGAGGGCCGCCCGATGTTCGTCGAGATCTACGGCGTGCGCGAGACCGGCACCAATGCCGGCATCGGAGTCGTCGACCTGCGCCGCGCGGCGGTGGAGACGGCGGGATGCCGCGAGCGCTTCGACCAGCGGGAATGGATCGCGACCGGCAACGAGCCGTCGTGGCGCCTCGAGGTGACCTCGCGCGACATGGTGATGAGCGTGCTGGGCGGCCTGTCGACGCAGCGCGTGCCGCATGGCGGCCCGCAGAAGTCGGGGAACGGCCTTGAGTACGCGAGCAGCGACGGCACCGACCTGCTGGTGACGATCGACGAGCGGCGCTGCATCGATAACCAGTCGGGCTCGTTGTTCGCCTACGTCGTCGAGGTTCGAAGCGAAGGCAGGACATACCCGGGCTGCGCGGCGCATAATCCGGCGATGCCGGCACCGTAGGACAGGGGAGGAGGAGCGATGGACCAGGTCGAGCAGCTGCGCGAGATGATCGGATCGGCCAAGCGCATCGTCGCCTTCACCGGCGCCGGCATCTCCACAGAGTCGGGCATTCCCGACTTCCGCTCTCCCGGCGGCATCTGGACGCGCTACAAGCCGATCTACTTCGACGACTTCATGTCGTCGGACGAGATGCGCCGCGAATCATGGCGCCGCAAGTTCGCGACCGACGAGACCATGCTGACGGCGGAGCCCAATGCCGGCCATCGCGCGCTGGCCAGGCTGGTCGAGCGGGGCCGCATGAGCGCCATCATCACGCAGAATGTCGACGGCCTGCACCAGCGCTCGGGCGTGCCCGAGTCGAAGATCGTCGAGCTGCACGGCAACTCGACCTACGCGAGCTGCCTCGATTGCGGCCACCGCCATGAGCTCGATCCGATCCGGAAGGCATTTCTCGGATCGGGCAAGCTGCCGCTGTGCGTCAAGTGCGACGGCATCGTGAAGACCGCCACCATCTCGTTCGGCCAGGCGATGCCGGAGATCCAGATGGCGCGCGCCCAGGACGAGACCATGGCGTGCGACCTCTTCATCGTGCTGGGCAGCTCGCTGGTGGTCTACCCGGCGGCGAGCTTCCCGCGCATCGCCAAGCGCCGCGGCGCCAGGCTGGTGATCGTCAACCGTGAGGCGACCGATCAGGACGACGATGCCGACATGGTGATCCATGCCGAGATCGGGTCGACCATGAGCCGTGCCATCGGCGTCAATTGAATGCCATCATTGATGGCCATCGTTGCGGCTGCCGACCGGACACGGTTAAATCGATACCGGTCAGGGAGGCGCTAGTGAGGATAAGGCGAAGAAGCACCCTGCTGGGCGGATTGGGAGCGGCGGCCGTGGCCGGACTGCCGGCAGCGGCCCAGGACATCACGTTCTTCCGCATCGGCACCGGTGGAACGGCGGGCACCTACTTCCCGATCGGCGGCCTGATCGCCAACGCGATTTCGAACCCGCCGGGCTCGCGGTCGTGCGCCGATGGTGGCTCGTGCGGCGTGCCTGGTCTGGTCGCGACGGCGGTGGCCTCGAACGGCTCGGTCGCCAACGTCAATGCCATCTCGAGCGGCAGCATGCAGTCGGGCTTCACGCAGTCCGACGTCGCCTACTGGGCCTTCAACGGCAACGGCATTTACGAAGGGCGGCCCAAGGTCGAGGTGCTGCGCGCCATCGCCAACCTCTATCCCGAGAGCTTCCACCTGGTGGCACGCAAGGGAGCCGGTATCAAGTCGATCAAGGATCTCAAGGGCAAGCGCATGTCGCTGGACGAGCCGGGCTCGGGAACGCTGGTCGACGCGCGGCTGATTCTCGCAGCTTACGGCCTCACCGAGAAGGAGATCAAGGCGGAGTATCTCAAGCCGCAGCAGGCGGCGGACAAGCTCAAGGACGGCGCGCTCGACGCCTTCTTCAGCGTCGCCGGCTGGCCACAAGGCGCCATTGCCGAGCTCGCCGCGACCACCGGCATCGAGCTGGTGCCGATCGATGGCCCGGAGGCCGAAGCCCTGGTGAAGCAGTACAGCTTCTTCGCGCTCGACGAGATTCCCGACGGCGCCTACAAGAACGTGCCGGGCGTGAAGACAGTCAGCGTCAACGCCATCTGGGCCACCTCGAGCAAGCAGCCGGACCAGCTGATCTACAACGTCACCGCCGCTCTGTGGAACCCGAACACCCGCAAGCTGCTCGATTCGGGCCATGCCAAGGGCCGCGCCATCCGCTTCGAGACGGCCGTCCAGGGCCTTGGCATTCCACTGCATCCCGGCGCGGAAAAGTTCTATCAGGAGAAGGGGCTGCTAAAGTAGGCCCGCGTCATTCTCCTCCCCGGCTGGGCTGACAGCGAAGCTCGGGAGGAGCCAGGGCCCGGGAGCAGTAGCTCACCATCCCGATGATGAATCACCTGGCACGATTTCGCGCTGACGTTTGCTGGCCGCATCGTCAGCATCACCTTCTTGGGGGCGGCGCTGTCGGCCTTCCTTCTGGTGCGGCTGTCGCTCCGGGAGAGGATCTGGCTCAGCGTCGCCGCCTACCGGCGATGGCGCCGGGCGCAACGGCGCTGATCGCCAGCGTGCTGATCAGCCTGCCCGTCCTGGGCCGTCAGCTCATCCACTATCGGAGGTATTCTCATGAGACTTGAAGGCAAGCTGTGCGTCGTGACGGCGGCGGGGCAGGGGATCGGGCAGGCAACGGCCCGTGCCTTTGCCCGCGAGGGCGCCACCGTGTGGGCGACCGACGTCGATGCCGGCAAGCTCGAGGGTCTTGCCGAAACGAAGGGCGTGCGCCCGTATCGCCTCGACGTCCTCGACAAGGTGGCGATCAGGGTGCTGGCGGAGCAGATCGGCGCGATCGACGTTCTGTTCAACTGCGCCGGCTTCGTCCATCATGGCAGCGTGCTCGATGCCACCGACGATGAGTGGCAGCTCGCCTTCGATCTCAACGTGCGCAGCATGTTCTGGACGGCCCAGGCGTTCCTGCCCGGCATGCTGGCCAAGGACGGCGGCTCGATCGTCAACATGTCGTCGGCGGCCTCCTCGGTGAAGGGCGCGGCGCTGCGCTGCATCTACGGTACCACCAAGGCCGCCGTGATCGGCCTCACCAAGTCGATTGCCGTCGATTACGTGAGCAAGGGCGTGCGGTGCAACGCCATCTGCCCCGGCACTGTTCAAACTCCGTCGCTCGACGACCGCATTTCGGCCCTGGGAGGCGGCTCGGACGCCCGCCAGTTCTTCCTGCAGCGCCAGCCGACCGGCCGCTTCGGCTCGGCTGACGAGATCGCCGCCTTGGCCGTCTACCTGGCGAGTGACGAATCGGCGTTCACGACCGGCACGGTGAATGTGATCGACGGTGGGTGGAGCGTGTGACCTTACGATTGCCATTCTTGCCTGCCATGCAGATCGTTGTGTCGCAAGGCGATGGCCTTCGCCGAACACAGCGCGGGCGGCTTGATCTGGCTCAAGGCGGTTGCTGCGCTGCTGGCCGACATGCGCTTTGTCCAAGCGGTGGCATCGATGCCGACAGCGCGCCGGCGTCCCTTGCCCTGCCCAATGTCGCCTGCGTCGGCGGCTCGCGGGTGGCGCCGGGAACGTCGCCGCGGGCCGCGCGTGGGGACGAGGTGCAGCGGCTCGCGGCCGCAGGCATCTCACGTCAAACGGTTCTGGTCTTGATCTAGAAGATGCTTCAAGATGATGGCGTAAGAGAATGAGAAGCCACGATGAATAGACTGGCAATTGTCGCGTCGCTGTTCGTGCTGGCTGCCGCCGGCGCCCGGGCCGATACGGTCCTGGTGCTGAATTCGGAAGAAGCCTCCTACAGCATCATCAGCCGCAGCTCGCGCACCGAGCTCGTTCGGCTGCCGGTCGGTCGCGAGCCCCATCATCTGTTCCGCAGCCCCGACGGCAAGGACGTGCTGATCGGCTCCACGGTGACCAACGAGCTGCTGGTGCTCGATAACAAGACCGGCGAGAAGAAGGGGCTCGTGCGCGATATCGTCGATCCCTACCAGTTGGGCTTCAGCCCCGACGGCAAGTGGTTCGTCACCGTCGCCCTTCGTCTCGACCATGTCGATTTCTATCACGCCGACGGGTTCAAGCTCGCCAACCGCATTTTCATCGACAGCATGCCGAGCCATCTTGCGTTCGACGCCGAGTCCAAGACGGTGTTCGTCACTTTGCAGGAGAGCGGACGGCTGGCGGCGTTCGATCTCGAGACGCAGACGATCAAGTGGAACGTGAAGGTCGGCACGGCGCCCGCCGGCGTCCTCGTGCTGCCCGACAACAATCGGGTGCTCGTGGCCCTTACCGGACAGGACGGGCTCGTGGTCGTCAATCCGAAGGACGGCACCATTACCGGCGGCCTGAAGACCGGGCGGGCGGCGCATAACTTCTGGCCCAAGGGCGATGGTCGCCACTGGTTCCTGAGCAACCGGGTCGAGAATACGGTGTCGCTGATCGACACGCAGGAGATGAGGGTTGTCGGCACCATCAAGGTGCCGGGCGGTCCCGACTGCATGGATATCACGCCCGACGGCAAGGAACTCTGGGTGACGCAGCGCTTCCTGCGGCGCATCGCCGTCGTCGACCTTGAGCAAATGAAGGTCGTCGCATCGATCCCGGTCGGCAAGTCGCCCCACGGCCTGGTGATGCTCGATGCCGTGGCTCCCCCCAGCGGCACGCCGGTTCGCACCGTTTCGGCAGCGCCCAAGAAGAAGTAGGCGCGCGCGATGCGCGACCTCATCGACCTTTGGGTGGGCTGCCAGACCTGGATCTTCGAGACCGTGGTCTCGCCCGTCCTGTTCCGGCTCGAGCTGATGCAATGGTACGAGCCGGCCTTCAACGCCGTCGAGTTCTTCATGCTGGGCGTCGTCCAGATCCTGGTTATTGCGCTAGCCATGCGCTTCTTCGAGAAACGCTGGCCGCTCGAGCGGACCGCCGACGACACCCTTGTCGGAGTCGACCGCGTTTACACCGTGCTCAACAAGCTCGGCATTGTTCCCCTGGCCGTGTTCTCGGTTAGCTACCCGATCACCAATCAGATCGAGTACCTCTCGCGCAGCTTGGGCTTTGCGCCGTTCCGGGTCGAGCAGGCACTGCCGTGGCTGCACGACTACGCTCTCGCCTCGTTCCTCGTGTACTTCGTGCTCTATGACTTCGTCGCCTACTGGCTGCACCGCGCCCAGCACCGGTTTTCCTGGTGGTGGGCACTGCACAGCCTGCACCACAGTCAGCGCCAGATGACGGTGTGGTCCGACGATCGCAATCACATCGTCGATGACCTGCTGATGACGTTGGCGCTGGCCGTGTTTGCCCAGCTGGTCGGCGTCCAGCCGGACGACTACATCCTGATCCTGATGGTCGGCCGCCTGGTCGAAAGCTGGTCGCACGCCAATATCGACGTAAGCTTCGGGCGCATCGGGGAGAAGTTGCTCGTCGGACCGCGTTTCCACCGGCTGCATCATGCACTGGCGAACCCGGCTGAACGTCACATTCACGATCACAATTTTGCCCCGGTCTTTCCGATCTGGGACATCCTGTTCGGCACGGCGATCTACGACGGCAAGCGCCGGCCCACCGGCGTCGATGATCCTGTGATCGACGCCGACAACGGGCGCGGCTGGATCGCCCAGCAGGTCACGGTGTTCGGCCGCTTCCTGCGGGCGCTCTTGCCGAGTCCTATGCGCGCGCCAATTCAGCCAAGACTTCGGCCGCCCGCGGAATAGGTGCCACGGCGCCGTAGTCGCGGGTCTTCAACGCGGCAGTCACATTGGCATAGCGACCGGCGACGAATGGATCGTCCCCGGCCAGGAGGCGGGCCAGGAAAGCGCCGTCGAAGGCGTCGCCGGCGCCGGTCGCATCGACCGCCTCGACGCGATGAGGCGCAATCTTCATGCGCCGGTCGCGCGTCGCAATCAATGCGCCGTCGCCGCCCATCTTCAAGGCAACCAGCGACGGCCCGCGGCCTAGATAATGATCGACGATGGCGTCGGGCTGTTCCAGCCGCGTGAGCTGGCGGGACTCGTCGAGGCTCGGCAGCAGGATGTCGCAGCGCCCCGCCGTGGCGTCGATGGTTCGTTGCGCCTCGTCGAGGTCCCACAGACGCAGGCGCAGGTTGGTATCGTACGACACGCGAACGCCGGCCCGGCGCGCTGCGTCGATGGCGGCTTCGCAGGTTTGCAGAGCCAGAGGGCTGATTGCCTGGCTGATCGCCGAAAGATGCAGGATGCGCGCGCCGGCGATGTAGTCCACGGCAAGGTCGCGGCGGTCGAGCAGCGAGGCAGCCGATCCCTTGCGCAGGAAGTCGAAGCGATGACCGCTCTCGCCATGGGTGACGAAGTAGACGCCGGTCGGCGCCGTGGGATGACGGCACACGCACGTGGCGTCGACGCTTTCGGCCCGCCACAGCGCCAGGAAGGCCTCGCCCATCCAGTCCTCGCCGAGGCTGGTGAGGTAGCCGACCGATGCACCCTGGCGCGCCGCCGCGATCGCTGCATTGGACGTGTCGCCGCCGAAGCCTTGCAGCCAGGTCCGTCCGTCGCCGCTGCGCGGACGATTGAACTCGATCATCGGTTCGCCGAGGCTTACGAGAGCAGGAGAGGAGGTCATGACGGGCGGTTTCCCACGGCGCACGCGGCTGCTCAAGCTCGGCGCTGGACTTCCGGAACGCCTTCTCCCACGGTGCCCCCAACAAGCGAGGAGGGATGACGATGGCCACCAAGAAGGGCGCCAGCGGCAAAGATGATGGCAAGCGCCGGCTGCGCAGCCGCGATTGGTTCGACGCACCCGGCGATCCGACGATGGCGGCGCTCTATCTCGAGCGCTACATGAACTTCGGGCTGACCCTGGCCGAGCTGCATAGCAATCGGCCGATCATCGGCATCGCCCAGACCGGCAGCGATCTGTCGCCGTGCAACCGCCATCATCTCGACCTGGCCAAGCGCGTGCGCGACGGCATCCGCGACGCCGGCGGCATTCCGATCGAGTTTCCCGTCCATCCCATCCAGGAGACCGGCAAGCGCCCGACCGCGGCGCTCGATCGCAACCTCGCCTATCTCAGCCTGGTCGAGAGCCTGTACGGCTACTTCTTCGACGGCGTCGTGCTGACGACGGGTTGCGACAAGACCACGCCGGCCATGATCATGGGTGCGGCCACGGTGAACATCCCGGCGATCGTGCTGTCCGGTGGTCCGATGCTCGACGGTCACTATGCCGGCGGCTTGGCCGGGTCCGGCACCGTCGTGTGGTATGCGCGCCAGGAATTGGCGGCCGGTCGCATCGACCTCAAGCAGTTCCTCGAGATGGTGGCGTCGAGCGCACCGAGCGTCGGCCACTGCAACACCATGGGCACAGCGCTGTCGATGAACAGCATGGCCGAGGCGCTTGGCCTATCGCTGACCGGTTGTGCCGCCATTCCCGGCCCGTACCGCGAACGCGGCCAGATCGCCTACGAGACCGGCAAGCGCATCGTCGACATGGTGTGGGAAGACCTGAAGCCGTCCGACATCCTGACGCGCGAGGCGTTCGAGAATGCCATCGTGGCGGCGAGCGCGCTCGGCGCCTCGACCAACTGTCCGCCGCACGTGAACGCGATCGCGAGGCATATCGGCGTCGACCTGCACAACGCCGACTGGGACAAGATCGGATACGACATCCCGCTGCTGGTGAACTGCATGCCGGCAGGCAAGTATCTCGGCGAGGCGTTCCATCGCGCCGGCGGCGTGCCGACCGTGATGCGCGAGCTGCTCGCCAAGAAAAAGATCCACGGCGATGCGCTCACCGTCACCGGCAAGACCATGGCAGAGAATCTCGCCACGGCAAAGCCGGTCGACGGCGACGTGATCAAGCCTTACGACAAGCCGATGCTTGGCCAGGCCGGCTTCGCGGTGCTGTCGGGCAACCTGTTCGAATCGGCGATCATGAAGACCTCGGTGATCTCCGAGGAGTTCCGCAAGAAGTACCTCGAGCGGGCGGGCGATGAGGACGCCTTCGAAGGCACGGCCATCGTGTTCGAAGGGCCCGAGGACTATCACCATCGCATCAACGACCCGAGCCTGCCGATCGACGAGAACAGCATCCTGTTCATCCGCAATGTCGGGCCGGTCGGCTATCCCGGCGCTGCCGAAGTAGTGAACATGCTGCCGCCCGATCGCCTGGTGAAGGGCGGCGTGCTGCTGCTGCCGTGTGTCGGCGACGGCCGGCAGAGCGGCACCTCGGCCAGCCCGTCGATCCTCAACGCCTCACCGGAAGCGGCCGTCGGCGGCGGCCTGGCGCTGCTTCAGACCGGCGACAAGGTCAGGGTGGATATCGGCAAGCGCCGCGCCGACATCCTCATCGGCGACGACGAGCTGGCGCGCCGCAAGGTGGCGTGGAAGCCGCACATCAAGGAGAGCCAGACGCCGTGGCAGGAGCTGCAGCGCAAGTTCGTCGGCCAACTCGCCAGCGGCGCCTGCCTCGACTTCGCGGTGAACTACCAGCGCATCGTCCAGACCAAGGGGGTACCGCGGCATTCGCATTGAGGCGAATGAAGAGACAGCGATCATTCGCCGGAGGCGCGCCACTCCAGTGGCGCGATCCTCCTCGATGGCAAGGACCCCACGACGCGCCACTGGACTGGCGCACCCCCAGCGTACACTTAACGAAACAGCCGCTGCTCGACGGAGACCGGCAGATCGACGCGGTTGATCAGCACGATCGCCCACGGCGATGTCGGCTGGGTGGGTGGACGGACGCTGGAGCCTGGAGGTGGCGCCGGCGCGGTGGCGGCGCCGCCTGGAGCAGCGAAGCCCGCGGCGGGACCGCCGCCGAAGCCCGGGCTCGGTGCGCCGAAGCCTGGGCTTGGTCCGCCGAAGCCGGGGCCGGAAAGACCGGGCACGTTGGAGGCCGGACGCGTCGTCGGATTGGTGCGCTGAGCCGTCATGATGTCGGCCGGCATGCGCTCCTCGAACACGACGACGATGCGATCACGCCGGCGGCTCGCCGAGATGATGTTGATCGAGTAGCCCTCGCTTGCGCGGCGGCCGAGAAAGATGCCGACGGCGTTCTGGCGACCCGGCTCGAATTTTTCGGGTGGCGTGATACCGACGCGATTCCACAGGCTGCGCCATTCCGACAAGGTGCCCGCAACGACTTGCTCCGGCTGGCGCGTCGCTGCCGTGGCACCCTGCCAGTGGCGCGATTCGACGGTCTGCGCGACGGCGTCGTCTACGGTGCCCGCCAGGGCACTTGGCGCGATCAGGCAAAGCGACAGGAAGTGCCGCCGCGGCAAGTTCCGCATTGTCCGGGATACTGCCTCAGTGCCTGACCACACGACCTTTTCTCTGGAACCTGGACTCAAAATGTTGTGGCCCTGAAGTGACCATCACACTTTGGCTCAATTGAGGCCGGGACAGGTACGGCAGGTGTGGCCCCGGCATCAATCATCCCTTCATGTTGCATCCGTGCAACACAAAGGACGATCAGACCCCCTTGCCGTGCCCTGCCTGGCCGGCCCCGCAATGCGCTGCGCGCCGGGTGGGTACTGGCCGGTCCATCGCTTCCAGGAGCGCCGGCAATCCCGCCCGGCGCGTGTTCAGCCGCTGGCTGCCGGGCGAGGCCGGTGGCGGGACATGAACGGCGCTCATTCGAGCGCCGGCCGCCGCAAGACGTGAACGGCGTTCATTCGAGCATCACCTGCTTTCATTTGTCGCCGGCAGGGCTTGGCGTATCGTTGGCCAGGCCAAGAGGACACGACGGACATGAAGCCTGCCATGGATGACCAGTCGGTCGCGCAGCGCGTGCTCGACCACATTGCCAACGGCACCACCGATCTTGGCGACGAGGTGTGGCGTGAGCCGGTCGCCAATTATCGCTCGCCGCAGCGCCTGGCCGCAGAGATCGAGAGCGTGCTGCGCCGCTCGCCGACGCCGTTCTGCCCATCGGCGGCATTGCCGGAGATTGGCTCGTACGTCGCCCGCGATGCTGCCGGCACGCCGATCGTCGCGGTGCGCGGCGTCGACGGCATGGTGCGCGCATTCCGCAATGCCTGCCGTCATCGCGGCATGCAGGTCGCGGCGGGCAGCGGCTGCACCCGCGCCTTTGTCTGCCGCTATCACGGCTGGACCTACAATCTGGAAGGCCGCCTGCGGCATATCCCCCACGAGGACGGATTTCCCGGCTTCGACAAGGAGGCTCATCCACTGGTGCCGGTGACCGCGAGCGAACGGTTCGGCCTGGTGTTCGTCACCCAGGACGAGCCGACGCTGGATGACGATTCGCTGGGCGGCCTCGCCAGGCTGATCTCGCCAGACCAGCGCCTGTTCGCCTCGGCTGAGCGCGAGTTCGAGGTCAACTGGAAGATCCTGCTCGAAAGCTTCATCGAGGGCTATCACATCAAGTCGACTCACCCTGAAAGCTTCCTGCCGTACGGCTTCGACAATTTGAATGTCATCGATCTGTTCGGCCGAAACAGCCGCGTGACCTATCCTTTCCAGCGGATCAGGAATCTGGCCAAGGTGCTGCCGGCAGAACGTCGCGTCGACGGGCTACTGACCTACGTCTATCACCTGTTCCCCAACGTCCTGATCACGGTGCTGTCGCGTCACACCAACGTGGTGATCCTGGAGCCGCTCGCGGTCGATCGCACGCGTCAGAGCACCTACACGCTGACCAACGGCGGCGGTGACGATCCGGCAGCGCTCGCCGAAGCCAGGCGTGACGCCGAGTTCGTCGGCAACACCGGTGCCGCCGAGGATCGCGCCGTGGTCCAGGCCATCCAGCATGGCCTCGGCAGCGGCGCCAACGAGGTCTTCACCTTCGGCAAGTTCGAAAGCGCAATCGTCCACTTCCACCGCACGCTTACGGGGGCGCTTGCTTAGAGCCTCTTCGCTGGGAGCGCGCCAAGCGGAGCAACGACCTCATCCCGAACTGAGCGCAACACCAACCACCTCATCCAGAGAAGCGCCCGAAGGGCGCGTCTCAGGATGAGGTGGTTGGCGCGTCGCGCCCCTAGCGAATGACGCACTCCAATCGATAGGAGATCAGCCCCGCTTCGCCCGGTCGGCGGCATTCGTCGTCTGGATCTGCTCGCGGATGCGGCGCCAGTCGTCTTCGGTGTAGGCCATCATGTTGGAGAACGTGCCGTTGCCCATGATGCCCATCGCACCGTCGATGGCGATCACCTCGCCGTTGATGTACTCGACCTCATCACTCATCAGGAAGGCTGCCATGTTGGCGAGCTCGCTCGGCCGGCCGACGCGGCCCATCGGGTTGCGCGTGTTGTAGCGATTGTCGTCGCCTTCCTGCATCGGGTTGAGGCGCGCCCATGCGCCTTCGGTCGGAAAGGGGCCGGGCGCGATGGCATTGAGGCGGATGCCGTGGCGAGCCCATTCGACGGCGAGGCTCTGGGTCATGACGGCGACGCCCGCCTTGGACATCGCCGACGGTACGACGAACGGGCTGCCGGTCCATACCCAGGTCGTCAGGATGCTGAGCACGCTCGCCTTGCGCTTGTCGGCGATCCAGCGCTTGCCGCAGGCGTTGGTCGTATAGAACGTGCCGTGCAGCACGATGTTGGCAATCGCGTCGAAGGCGCGTGCGCTGAGATCCTTGGTTTGGGAAATGAAGTTGCCTGCGGCATTGTTCACCAGCCCGTCCAGGGGCCCTGCAGCCCAGATGCGCTCGATCATCTCCTCGACCGCCGTGGCGACCCGGATATCCACGGTGTGGGTGTCGACCCGACGCTCAGGATGCCTTGCCATGATCTGCCGCGCGGTCTCCTCGAGCACGCCGCCGCGGCGGCCGCAGATCACGCAGTCGGCGCCCAGCTCGACGAACTTCTCGACCATGATGCGGCCGAGACCGGTGCCCCCGCCCGTAACCAGAAAGCGCTTCCCCTTGAACAGGTCGTTGCGGAACATCGAGTCGATCCTCTAATTCTAATTGCATTGCCTATGTCGCCTGACGTTATCGCATTCCTCGTCACAAGGTGTTGCATAGCTTCGCCGGGGTGCTAGGATTTCGACATAACAACACGGGATCGTTGAAATGACGACCCTACAGGGAGAGCCAAGCGGGGACGTCGGTACGATTGAGCTGCGTGGTAAGGTCAAGTGGTTCAATGCTGTCAAGGGTTACGGTTTCCTGGCCCTCGAGAGCGACAACAGCGACGCATTCCTGCATGTAACGACACTGCGCCAATCCGGGCATGAGGATCTCAAGCCCGGCGCGACGGTGGTGTGTTCGGGCGTGCGCGGCCCCAAAGGCTGGCAGGTGATGAAGGTGCTCGAGGTCGATTCTTCGACGGCGATCGTCATGGCACCACGGCCACCGCCCGTGCCCGAAGGCGTCGCGGTCGGCGAGCACGTTGCAGGGATGGTGAAGTGGTACAATAACGAACGCGGCTACGGCTTCGTTACGCGCGAGGCGGTCGAGGGTGACATCTTTGTCCACGCCGCGGTGCTGCGTCGTCATGGCATGGAATCGCTGGCACCAGGCCAGAAGGTAATGATTCGCATCGCCGAAGGCCAGAAAGGCCTCCAGGTCGTCGAGATTCGTCCGGTGTGAGGCTGCCGGCTCACTTGATGTCGCGCAGGTAGCTGTCGATTGGTGGCGCCTGCTTGATGAGGCCGCGCTTCACCAGGAAGTCCGCGAACGTCTGGTAGCGCGCGCGATCGAGTGCGGTCGGGTCGCCGGCGAGCAGCGGCAGCGTATCCTTCCAGGCGAGCTTGTTGAGGGCATTGTCGAGATCCTTGCCCGACTTCGCGAAGATTTCCCATGCCTCGGCCGGATTGGCGCGCAGCCAGGTCGTTGCCTCGGCAATGGCGGCGAGCAGCTTGGCGGTGCGCGCCGCATCTAGCGTCTCGCGCTTGGCAACCAGGATGAGCTCGTCGTAGGTCGGCACGCCGCTCGTCTCGACCGGCCACAGCCGGCCCTTGGCCTTGTGCAGCTCGAGGTCGTTCAGCTCGAAATTGCGGAACGCGCCGATCACGCCGTCGACCTGCTTGCTCATCAGCGCCGTGGTCAGCGCGAAGTTGACGTTGACGAGCGTCACGTCCTTCAAGGCCAGGCCGGCCTTCTCCAGGATCGCGCCCAGCAAGGCCTCCTCGAAGCCCGAGATCGAGTAGCCGATCTTGCGGCCCTTGAAGTCGGCGATGGTCTTCACCGGTCCGTCCTCGAGCGCCACCAGCGAATTGAGCGGCTGGGCGACCAGCACGCCGACGCGCACCAGCGGCAAGCCTTCGTCGACCAGCATCTGCAAGGTCGGCTGGTACGACACGGCGTACTCGGCTTGGCCGGCGGCGACGAGCTTGGGCGGCGCGTTGGGATCGGCCGGTGCGATCAGCTCGACGTCGAGCCCGTGCTTGGTGAATAGCCCGCGCTGCTTGGCGATCACCAGGGCGGCGTGGTCGGGATTGACGAACCAGTCGAGCAGCAGCCGCACCTTCTCCTGGGCCGCCGCAGGCACGGCGATGGTCGCCAGCACGAGTGCGGCGACCAGCCGGATCAAAGTCTTCATCGTCAGTCTCCTCAGGACGGTTGCCAGGGCACGAGGCGGCGGCCCACCCAGTCGGTCGCGTAGTACAGGGCGAGGCCGAGCAGGCAGAGCAGCACGAGGGCGGCGAAGGCGAGCGGCGTCTGGCCGCGCGCCAGCGATTGGGTCATCAGGAAGCCGAGGCCGGCACTGGCGCCGACCCATTCCCCGATCACCGCGCCGATCGGCGCCACAGCGGCGGCGATGCGCGCGCCGGAGGCGAAGGCGGGCAGGGCCGCGGGCAGGCGGATCTGCAGCAGGATAGCACGCTGGTTCGCCTCCATGGTGCGGGCGAGATCGACCCAGCCCGGATCGGTGCGGCGCAGCCCGTCGTAGAGCGCGCTGGCAACGGGGAAGAAGATCACGAGGGCCGCCATCGCCACCTTGGAGGCCATGCCGTAGCCCAGCCAGACGACCAGCAACGGCGCGATGGCGATCACCGGGATGGCTTGCGAGACGATCACCACCGGCAGGGCCCAGCGTCGCCAAGCAGTCGACGCGGCCAGAGCGATGGCGAGCGACCCGCCCAGCAGCAGGCCGAGCAGGAGACCCAGCACCATCTCCGCTGCCGTCCAGGCGGCCTCGCCCAGCAGCAGCTCGAATCGATCGGCCATGACGACGGCAACGCTCGACGGCGGCGGCAGGATGTAGACGGGAAGGCCAGTCAGCCGGACGAGCAGCTCCCAGCCGAGCAGCAGGCCCGCCGTCGTGATCAGCGGTCTCATCGGGCGTGCTCGCGCAGCTTGGCCAGGAGATCGGCCTGGAGCGCGAGCAGGTCGGGTGCGGCCGGATCGCGCGGAACCTGGCCGACCGGCTCGACCGGCGGGCCCGCGCTCATCGGCTGCCCGGACAGCACCCGCACCTGGTGGCCAAGGCGCAGCGCCTCGAGGGGATCGTGGGTGACCAGCACGACGGTCCGGCCGGCAAGCAGGCGCGCGGCAAGATCCTGCAGCTCGAGCCGGGTCACTGCGTCGAGATGGGCGAACGGCTCGTCCATCAGCACGATCGCCCGGTCCTCGCACAGTGTGCGGGCGAGGGCGGCGCGCTGGCGCATGCCGCCGGACAGGGTCTGCGGCAGATCGGCCAGCCGGGCACCCAACCCGACCTGCTCAAGCAAGTCGAGCGCCCGTGGGCGGGCGGCCCGCAGCGCCGCCGCATCACCGCGCAGGCGATAGCCCAGCAGGACATTGTCGATGACCGAAAGCCATGGCAGCAGCAGGTCGGTCTGAGCCATGTAGGCGATGTCGCGCGACGGCTGCGTCCCCGGCAGAAGCCCGGCGAGCCAGCGCAGCACGGAGGTCTTGCCGACGCCGCTGCGGCCCAGCAGGCAGGTGGTCCGGGCGGCGGCAAAGTCGAGCGTCAGATCGTTGGCGACGACGCGTTCGCCGAAGGCGATGCGCGCACCGCGGACCAGAAGGGGAAGAGCAGCCGTGTCCAAGCTCACCAGTCCCTACGCCGGTACTAGCCGGATCAGGTTGCCGGGGTCGTCCTCATGGACCTCTCAGCCGTCGGAAACGGCTCCCCCCGATGATTGCTGGCACTATGAAAAGGGATTGCCCCTCACGCAAGCGCATTGAGGGCGCGCAGGTGTCTTGAGATTGACGAATTCGCCCGCCACGCTTTACGGAATGGCCATGGCATTCGTTCGTACCAGCCCGCGGCTCAGACGCCGTCTCGTTCTCGCCGTGCCGCTCCTGGTCGCCGCCGCCGGGACCGCGCGTGCCCAGGGCGACATCAGGTTCCAGAAATCCTCCCTGGTCATCGTCACCGCCGGCCGCGAGATCAAGTTCGACGTCGAGCTGGCGCTCACCGAGACGGAGCGGGCGCGCGGCCTGATGTTCCGCGAGAAGCTCGGCCCCTACGATGGCATGCTGTTCGACTTCCATCAGGAAGCGCCGGTGAGCTTCTGGATGAAGAACACCTTGATCCCGCTCGACATGGTGTTCATCGGCGCCGACGGTACGATCCGCCATGTGCACGCCAACGCCGTACCGCTGTCGACCGACACCATCCCGAGTGAGTTCCCCGTGCGGGGCGTGCTCGAGATCAACGGGGGCAGCGCCCGCCTGCTCGGTATCAAGCCCGGCGACAAGGTCAAGCACCCGATCTTCAGCAACGCCTAGCGCCCACCAAAATGGCCCGTGGTTGGGGGACCACGGGCCTGGGCTTGGATAGACTCCGCCGGGAGAATGCTGCGGGGTGGAGGCGAAGTCTCGAAAAGAACGCACCGTCCGCCCAGAAGGTTCCTGTGGATAAGTTAGGTTTCCGAGCGGCGAGGGCCCGTCGATCGTCGGCCACTCCTTAGTCTGACTCATTGAAGCCTGACGGCGTACTTCTTCAGCTCCTCCAGCGGCACGATATGCAGCGTCACCGCATGCGTGGCCTCGAGCACGACCTGCGGTGGGGCGCCGGCGTCGAGCGCCTCCTTCCAGCGGCTGGCGCACAGGCACCAGCGGTCGCCCGGCTTCAGGCCGGCGAAGCCATATTGCGGCATTGGCGTACTGAGATCGTTGCCGGCGGCCTTCGAGAAGGCGAGGAACTCGGCCGTCATCACGACGCAGACCGTGTGGAGGCCGACATCCTCGCGGCCGGTGTTGCAGCAACCGTCGCGGTAGAAGCCGGTCATGGGCTCATGCGAGCAAGGTTGCAAGGGCCCGCCCAGCACGTTGATCGAAGGCGCGCGTCCGGGGCGGCCCTGGTCGGGCGTTTGATCGAACATACGCCACTCTAGCACCGGCAAATTGCCCTTTCGAGGTGGCCGGGTCGCTGGTAGAAGTCCTGCGCTCAAAAGTCTTGCGGCGGGGCGTAGCGCAGTCTGGTAGCGCGTCTGCCTTGGGCGCAGAAGGTCGTCGGTTCAAATCCGGCCGCCCCGACCAGGACCTCGCCCGCGGAGTGTGGAAGCTGATGCAGGTTCGTATCTACAAGCCAGCCAAGACGGCGATGCAATCCGGCCAGGGCAACACCAAGGAGTGGCTGCTCGAGAGCGAGCCGAAACCCAAGGAAGTCGACCCGCTGATGGGCTGGACCAGCTCACGGGACACCATGCAGCAGGTCAGGCTGCGCTTCGCCACCCTGGAGGAAGCCACGGCGTACGCCGACAAGAACGGCTGGACCTATGCCGTCGAGTTGCCGCACGCGCGCCACGTCAGGCCCAAGGCGTACGCCGATAATTTCGCCTACAACCGGATCGGTCGCTGGACCCACTGAGGGTACGCTGGCGAAGCAGGGCCTAGCCGCCGGGTGCCGCTGCCGCCCTGGCAGTTGGGAGGCATCAGGCAAACGGAATGCAGCTTCTTTTCCTTCATGGCGCACCGGGCGTCGGCGAGCTGACGGTTGCCCGTGCCTTGAGCCGCCTCGTCCCGGCGCGAGTGACGACAATCACGTTGCGATCGACCGCGCGAGGACGATCTTCGATTTCGGTGCGCCCGAGTTTCGGGAGCTGGTGCACACAGCCCGGCAGCAGGCCTTGCGCGCCACCGTGCAGCACCGCGTGTGGCTTCTGATCATGACCTGCTGCCATGCCCATTCCCGATGACGGCCCGGCGTTCCGCGACTTCGAGACCTGCGTCGAGGAAGGTGGTGGCCGGGTGATGCCCGTCTTCCTGTCTTGCCGGCGCGAGGAGATCCTGCGCCGCCTTGGCAAGCCGACTGCATCGAACGGGGCAAGCTCGCGACGCCGGCCGCGTTCGACGTCTTCCTCGCTGAGCTTGGCATCAGCGCTGTGCCGCGCCCCGATTGTCCCGCCCCGGACGCGGCCAGGCAGAGGCCGAGCACACCGCGCAAAGCATCGTCTGGCACTTCGGGCTTTGATGGGTGGCCGAGCGCCAGCTGTTGCCGAGTGCTGCGATTCGCACGCTCCGATCGTCACAATGACGTGGTAGGATAAGGAGGATGCGCCCGTAGCTCAGGGGATCAGAGCAACCGCCTTCTAAGCGGTAGGTCGTTGGTTCGAATCCAACCGGGCGCGCCAATCAACTCAGTTGCTGCGTGGATTTCCGCAGCCGGCCCGGCCGAGTTTACTGGTGTGGTCGACGGTCGCGGCGCCGTGGATCAGTCGGCGGGGCCTTTCGGCTCCAACGCCGGTCGCCGACACCACGGTGTGGCCAACGATTCGATCGGCGAGGATCGTGACCAGGTCGACAACTTCCTGCCTGATCGCGCAGCTCGAGTCAGGGCTCGAAGTGGAGCGCGCCCGTGACGCGATAGTGAGCTCCGATGTTCTCGTGCTTGCGGAGATCGAGGGTGAATGGATCAGCTGAATGCAAACTGGTTGTCAAGCGACACCTCCCCAGCCTTGCTGGGGAGGCTGAGGTGATTCTGCATTGCAGTATTGTGTTCAAATTCAGCTGCAAATCAGTCGCACTTCCGGACAAGACATGATAATCACTCGCATTCGCTGATGAGAATCGCTGTCAGCGAACCGCGTTGGAGAGTGAAAATGTCGAGTCGTCTGCCAGTCACGACTGCTTTGATAGGCTTTCTCGTCGCACCGTCGGCCATGGCGCAGCAGCCGCCGGTCCAGAACGCGCCGCCGCTCGATCCAACTCCGACGCCCCCTGCGAACCCGGCCGATCCGAGTGGGGCGCCGGCGACCATGCAGCCCGTCACCGTGACGGGCACCCGCCCGAGCGAGGACTTCCTGAATACGCGGACCTCGATCAACCGGCTCGGCGCCGACAACGTGATGGACATCCCGCAGACCGTGGTGATCATCAACCGCGCCCTGATGCAGTCGCAGAGCGCGACCACGTTGACCGATGCGCTGCGCAACGTGCCGGGCGTCACCGTCGGCTCGGCCGAAGGCGGCACGATCGGCACCAACATCAACCTCAACGGCTTCTCGGCACGCACCGACATCTACCTCGACGGCATGCGCGATCGCGGCCAGTACTATCGCGACGTCTTCGCCCTCGAGCAGATCGAGGTGCTGATGGGACCGTCGTCGATGCTGTTCGGTCGCGGCTCGACCGGCGGCGTGATCAACCAGGTGCTGAAGAAGCCGATTGGCAAGCAGGCGACCGAGTTGCAGGCCCAGGTCACGACCAACGGCCTCGTGCGCACCACTGCCGACGTCAACGTGCCGTTCCAGGAGACCAATGCGGCGCGCGTCAGCGCCATGTTCCAGTACGGCAAAGCATTCACGATCGACAACACCAACGTGCTGGATTTCGGCCTGGCGCCGACCGTCAAGTTCGGCATGGGCAAGCCGACCGAGGTCACGCTGTCGGCCGTCCTGCAGCACCGCAAGGACCAGGTCCCTTATGGCGTGCCGCCGATCAACGGCTATCCGGTGAACGTGCCGCGCAACGTCAACTACGGACTCAGCACCGATTACACCGAGCAGGACGTCATCCAGCTCAACGGCACGATCGAGCACACCTTCGCGCCGAACCTGAGGCTGCGTAACCAGACCGCGTTCATCTGGGTGAACACCGACGTGCAGCAGACGTCGGGCGGCTTCGTCGGCACGCTCGGACCCAATTTCGGCTTCGTGCAGGCAACCAACGGTCCGACCGGCTCGCCCGCCACCGCCGCGCCGACCAGCAACCTCTACATCCGCCAGATCAGTCGCGATCGCAACATCAACGACTACACGCTCGAGAACCAGTCCGAGCTGACGGCCAAGTTCGACACCGGTCCGGTCGGGCACACGCTGCTGATGGGCGCCGATATCGTCTACGAGGCCTTCACCAACAAGGTCTTCACCCGCAGCGGATCGTGCAACAACATTCCGATGGTCGCCGGCTCGGTCGGCTGCGTTCCCGCCACCTATACGATCGGCGGCGGAACCCCGGGCAACGTGGCGCAGGTGCCGGGCAACTACGCCTCGTCGCAGGCCTGGGGCGCGGGCTTCTACTTCAACGACACGATGCAGGCGACGCCATGGCTCAAGCTGGTCGGCGGCCTGCGCTGGGATGTCTACAGCGCCCAGGTCGGCAACTCGATCAACTCGGTCAACACGCCGGGCAACACGGCGGTGCCGTACTACACGCAGACCGACTATTTCACGAGCGTGCGCGCCGGCCCGATCATCGAGCCGGACCGGCACCAGTCGTACTATTTTGCCTACAGCACGTCGTTCAATCCGTCGCTCGAGCAGCTCACCCTGACGACCGGGGCGCAGCAACTGCCGCCGGAATCGAACGAGGGCATGGAGCTCGGCGCCAAGTACGAGATGTTCAACGGCAACCTGCTGCTGAACGGCGCCCTGTTCCAGATCAACAAGTTCAACGCTCGCACGCAGAACGCCGACGGCACCTTCACGCCGACCGGCAATGTGCGGGTGCAGGGGGCGCGTGTCGGCGTCGCCGGACAGATCCTGCCGGGCTGGCAGGTGTTCGGCGGCTATACCTACCTGAACGCCCGCATCATCCAGGGCATCACCAACATCAACGGCGTCGGCAACACGACAGGCAACATCCCGCTGAACGTGCCCAAGGATTCGGCCAACCTGTGGACCACCTACACCTGGAACGACACCTGGGAGATCGGCGGCGGCGTGTTCTATGTCGGCGCGCGCTACGCCAACAACCAGAACACGGTGCAGGTGCCGGCCTACACGCGCTTCGACGCGACGGCCGCCTGGAAGCAGCCGAACTACGAGATCCGGCTCAACGTGCAGAACATCTTCAACACGATGTACTACGATTCGCTGATGGCGTCGGACGGCGGCCGCGCCGTTCCCGGCAACGGCACGACCGGCATTCTCACCCTGACCTACCGCATGTGAGGTTGGTGTCGGGACAATGCTGGTCTGCATTCCCAACGTGCTCGATCCGGCGCAGCTCGTGAGCGTGCGCGAGCGGCTGGATCGCGCCAATTCGTGGGTCGATGGCCGGGTTACCGCGGGCTACCAGGGCGCGCCGCTGAAGTTCAACCAGCAGATCGACGAGCAGTCGGACGTGGCGCGCGCCTGCCAGCACATCGTCGTTTCGGCGCTCGAAACCAATCCGATGTTCATCAGCGCCGTGCTGCCGAACGCTCTCTATCCGCCGATGTTCAACCGCTACGGCGAGGGCATGAAGTTCGGCCCGCATGTCGACGGCAGCGTGCGCATCAGCCCGCGCGACGGGCGCAAGCTCAGGACCGACGTATCAGCCACGCTGTTCCTGACCAACCCCGACGAGTATGACGGAGGCGAGCTGGTCATCGAGGACAGCTACGGCGAGCACACGATCAAGCTGCCGGCCGGCAGCATGGTCGTCTATCCGGCGACCAGCCTGCACCAGGTGATGCCGATCACGCGCGGCGTCAGGACCGCGTGCTTCTTCTGGGCGCAGAGCCTGATCCGCGACGATTCGCAGCGGCTGATCCTGTACGACATGGACAGCGCCATCCAGCGACTCAATCAGACCAATGCCGACGAGGTCGCGCGGCGGCAACTGATCGGCTGCTACCACAACCTCGTTCGGCAGTGGAGCGATACGTGACGACAAGCGAGGCCGCAGCCTTCCGCCAGCCGGCCATCAATCGACGTCTCACCTTCGTGCGCTGGGTCCGCAAGACGCATGGCTGGTTCGGCCTGTGGGGTGCGGTGCTCGGTCTGATGATGGGGTTCAGCGGCGTGTGGCTCAATCACCGCGCCACCCTGAAGCTCGAGCTGCCCGACCAGCAGCAGCGCACCGCGCAACTCGCCTTGCCGGAGCCGCGTCCCGCGACGATCGATGCCATGGCGGCGTGGCTGCAGGGCGCCTTGAAGGCGGACCGCCCAGCCAACAACATGCGCGTCGAACGCTCGCGCCCCGTGGCATGGGCCGAGCGGGGCGGGGAGGGTCGACCGCCGATGCAGCCGGAGCGGTGGACGCTGAATTTCGGCGGGCCCAACAAGGTGATTCAGGTCGAGTACTGGGTGGGCAATCGCGCCGCCTCGGTGCGCACGACCGAGAATGGCTTCGTGGCGACCCTGACCAACCTGCACAAGGGCACCACAATGCCGGTGCCGTGGATCCTGCTGATCGACACGATGGCGGGTAGCCTGATCTTCCTGTCGATCAGCGGCGCCATCCTGTGGTGGGAAACCAATCGGCGCCGCCGACTCGGTTTGGCCATATTCGGCGTGTCGGTGGTCACCGTCGCCGCACTGGCATTGGTGCCGTTACAGTCCTAAAGCGAGCATCATGAACGTGTTCCCTTCATACCGGGAGCCCCTCACGCCGACCGCGAAGCGGGCGTTGGCGCTGCTCGTCATCCTGTTCCATGTCGGGGTGGGCTGGGCGCTGGTCGCGATCAGCCCGTACAAGCTGATCGTGGGGGACGTGGCCGCGATGGAAGTCCGCATGGTACAGGCGGATCCTTCGCCGCAGGCCGATCCGGTCATCGAATCGGCGGCCGAGCCGCCGCCGCCGGAATTCCCCAGGCCACCCGAGCTGGAGGTGCCCAAGGAGCCGGAGCTGCCAGTGTTCCCGCCGCCGCCCGAGCTCGCAACCGTGGTCGAGCCGCCGCCGCCCGATCTGCCACCGCCGGAGTTTCCAATCGAGGCGCCACCGCCGCAGCCGCCGGAGGAAAAGAAGGAGGTGACGCCAAAGCCGCCACCGCGGCCGCCGGAACGGCCCAAGGTGCCGGCGCCCACCAGGCCGGCCCAGGCGCAGCCGAATGCCGTCCCGGCAGAGACGGCCGCGCGGCCGGCGCCGTCAGCGGCGCCAAAGACCGTGTCGGCCTCGCAAGTTGCCTACATCAAGGCACCGTCCACTGAATATCCGGCCCGCTCGCGGCGGGCCGGCGAGCAGGGGCGCGTGCGGTTGCTGGTGCTGGTCGACATTGCTGGCCGGCCGGCTCAGGTCAACCTGCAGGCCTCGTCCGGTTTCCCCGCGCTCGACGAGGCCGCCGTCAACGCGGTGCGCGGCGCGCTGTTTCGCCCCTACAGCGAGGGCGGCGTGGCGCAGGCGGTCTGGGTCGTCGTTCCGATCGATTTTGTTTTGCGGTAGGAGAGTACGTCATGGGAGACGCATCGTCCCTGGGCTTCGACCATTTCATCGCGCAATCCGACATCGTTGCCAAGGTGCTGCTGGTCGTGCTGGCCGCCATGTCGGCGATCTCGTGGTACCTGATCGTGTCCAAGGGCATCAGCCAGATCGTGCGCCAGAAGCGCAGCCAGAAGTTCCTCGCCTTCTTCTGGGCCGCGACGTCGCTCGAGGAGGTCCAGAATGATCTCAGCGTGCACGGCGTGCTTGAGCCGTTCGGCCATCTCACCGCCCATTCGCTGCATGCCCAGGCTCATCACGCCAAGTTCGGCGCGGCCAAGCTCGAGGAGGCGGGCAGCGAGCAGGAATTCCTGACGCGCACCATCAAGAAGGTGCTCGACGAGGAGATGACGTCGCTCGAGAACGGCCTCACCATGCTGGCGACGATTGGCGCCACCGCGCCCTTCGTCGGTCTGTTCGGCACGGTGTGGGGCGTCTATCACGCGCTTGTCGCAATTGGCATGAGCGGCTCGGGCATGCTTGACAAGGTGGCGGGCCCAGTCGGCGAGGCGCTGATCATGACCGGCATCGGCCTTGCCGTCGCCCTGCCGGCGGTCATGGGCTATAATTGGCTGACACGGTCCAATCGGGTGCTGACCGCGAAGCTGGATGCTTTCGCCTTCGAGCTCCTGACCTTCCTTTCGACGGGACGCGCCCTGCAGGTCACCGGACGCGGTGGTCGCCCGGCGGTGCCGCTCGCCGCCGTCAACTACTGAGCCGGAGAGGACCATGGCTTTCGGAAGCTTCGATCGCAAGACCTCGTCTCAGCCGATGGCCGAGATCAACATGGTGCCGTTGATCGACGTCGTGCTGGTGCTGCTGGTCATCTTCATCGTGACGGCGCCGCTGCTCACCAACGCCGTCAAGCTCGACCTGCCGAAGGCGACCTCGAGCGCCGACCTGCAGAAGCCGGACAAGATCGAGTTCGCCATCGATCCGACCGGCTCGCTGTTCTGGAACGGCGAGCGCATCGAGCGCGAGGAGGCGATCAAGCGCTTCACCGAGGCCGGCGCCAAGCGGCCGCAGCCTGAAGTCTACCTGCGCGCCGACCAGAACGTGCCCTATCGCCACGTCGCCGAGATGCTGGCCGATGCTTCCAAGGCGGGGCTGAGCAAGGTGGCGTTCGTCAGCGAGCCCAAGCGCTAGGGCATGATTGGTTCACGTGAAACCAACTCGGTATCCATTCCGTCATCCTGAACGTAGCGAAGGATCTCATCGCCAGGAGTCTCAAAGTTCTCCCGTGCAGGCGGCGATGAGGTCCTTCGCTGCGCTCAGGACGACAAAGATTTGGACGCCGCCCTAAGGGGTAGCACTTCAAGCTTATATTGTTTCGCTTTAGCAGGGGCACCCGTGGCACTCGATGCGCGGCCGACGGCGTCGGCGCCGGATGACGATCCGTACCTCTGGCTAGAGGACATAAACGGGCAGGCGGCGCTCGCCTGGGTCGAGCGGCAGAACCGCCGCACGCTCGACCGCTTCGGCGGCGATCGTTTCGCCGCCGATCGCGACGCCATCGCCGCGATCCTCGATCGGCCCGACAAGCTGCCGCTGATCGCGCGGCGCGGAGCGCACCTCTACAATTTCTGGACCGATGCCGAGCATCCGCGTGGCCTGTGGCGGCGCACGTCGCTCGACAGCTATCGCCTCGAGCAGCCGCAGTGGGAGGTGGTGCTCGACGTCGACGCCCTGGCGACGCGTGAAGGCGAGGACTGGACCTGGTCGGGCGCCACGACTCGGCCCGGCGCGCACGATCGCGCCATCCTGCGCCTGGCGCGCGGCGGCAGCGACGCCGTCGTGCTGCGCGAATTCGATACCGGGACCAGGGATTTCGTCGCCGGCGGCTTCGAGCTGCCGGAGGCCAAGGGCGGGGCGAGCTGGCTCGATCCCGACTCGCTGCTGCTCAGCAGCGCCTGGGGCGGTAACGTCACGGCATCCGGCTATGCACGCACAATCCGCCGCTGGCGACGCGGTGTCGACCCGGCGCAAGCGTCCGTTCTGTTCGAGGTCTCGCCGCAAAGCATGGCGGCCAGTGGATCGGTCGAACGCTCAGCGAGCGCCATGGGAGCCGGCCGCACGGTGTGGTTCTACGACTCGGTGGGCTTCTTCGATGTCCGCCTGTGGCGGGCCGACGGCAACGGCGAGGGACCGGTGCAACTCGACCTGCCGACCGATGTCGAGGTCGATTTCGAGCACGATTGGATCGCCGTCAAGCGACGCACTGCATGGAGCGTCGGTGGTGCCCTGCAACCGGGCGACACCTTGCTGGGCACGCGGCTCTCGGCCTTCCTGCAGGGCCGTCGCGACTTCGCCGTCCTGTTCCGGCCCGAGTCGCGGCGCTCGTTGCAGGGCTTCCACTGGATCGCCGGCCGGCTTGTCCTGTCGATCCTCGACAACCTGCAGCCGGTGTTCGAGTGCCTGACGCCATCCGACCAGGATTGGACGCGGGCACCGATCGGCGGTCTCCCCGACATCGGCCTGGTCAGCCTCGGGTCGCTCGATGTCGAGCGGTCGGAAAGCAACGGCGACATGCTGGCGACAGTGCAGGGGCCGTTGACGTCCCCGTCCTTGCTGCTGCTGCCGGCGGGCGGCGCGCCCACGGTGCTGAAGCGTTCGCCGCTGGCCTTCTCTACGGGTGGCCTCGTCGTGACGCGTCACGAAGCCGTATCGAGCGACGGCGAGCGGATTCCGTACTGGCAGACGGGCCCGGTGGGCGCGACCGACGATGCGCCGGTTCACCTCACGGCCTATGGCGGCTTCGCGGTCTCGAATCTGCCGGCCTACAACCCGATGATCGGCAAGATCTGGCTCGAGCGCGGCGGCACCAGCGTGGTCGCCAACATCCGCGGCGGCGGCGAGTTCGGCACAGCGTGGCACGATGCCGGCCGCTTCGCCGGCAAGCGCCTGTCGCACGACGATTTCGCCGCAGTCGCTGCCGATCTGGTGCGCCGCGGCGTGACCCGACCGGACCGCATCGCCGCCGAAGGCGGCTCCAACGGCGGCCTGCTGATCGCCAACATGCTGACGCGCTTCCCCGAGCGCTTCGGGGGCCTGTTCTGCACCATCCCGCTGATCGACATGCGGCGCTATGCAAAGCTGCTCGCCGGTGCGAGCTGGGTCGCCGAGTACGGCGATCCCGACAAGCCAGAGGCGTGGGCGTGGATCAGGGCCTACTCGGCATATCACCAGGCCGTGCCAAGCCAAGCCTATCCACCGATCCTGATCGCCACCACGCGGCGCGACGATCGCGTCCATCCGGGGCACGCCCGCAAGATGGCGGCCAAGCTGGAGGCGATGGGCTACGAGCAGGTCTATTTTTACGAGCCGGAGGCGGGTGGTCACGGCTACGGCAAGGACAACAGGGAACGCGCTGCCTTCAGTGCACTGGGCTACACGTTTCTCCGAGAGAAGATCGGTTGGATCTAACTCAGTTCCGCGCGCCGGCCAGGGTGACCGTGGCGGCGCCGGCGCCGATCAGCAGGCCGCCGCCCACTTTGTTGACCACGCTGATCGCGCGCGGGTTGGAGGCGAAGCCACGTGCGCGCGAGGCGATCACCGTGTAACCGAAGGCATTGGCGAAGGCCATGGCCAGGAAACCAGTAACACGGTCGGCCCCGGGATGATCAGCAACACTGCCGACGCAGCGGTGACGGCAAGCCAGCTCTCGAACATCATGACGGCGTCCTCCGAACACTCTTGGGACCGCCGACTAAAGACACAGGCGGCGGCGGGCGTCAGCCGGCATTTGCGAGGCTTCCGGGCGCGAAATCTTGTCTGCGTCTATTTAGCTGTTGGCGAAGGAGTCCGAAATCTTGACAGCGGCACGACCGCATGGTCGGGATGGCCGATGGCGAAAGCAAAGGCGGAGAAGCCTTATCACCACGGTGAACTGCGCGAAGCGCTGATCGTGGCCGGTCGCAAGTTGATGGAAGAAAGGGGCTTGCGCGGTTTCACCCTGCGTGAATGCGCGCGCCGGGCGTCGGTGTCGCACGCAGCACCGGCGCATCATTTCGCCTCGATCGACGCGCTGATGGCGGAGATCGCCGCCCGCGGCTACCACGAACTGGCCATGGCCATGACGGCCGAGGCCCGCCGTTCCCACGGCACGCCGGCCGGCCGGCTGGTCGGCCAGGGCGTGGGCTACATGGCGTTCGCCGCGGCCAACTCGGTGCTGTTCCAGCTCATGTTCAGTCTCGACGCCGAGCAGTTCGAGACGCCGGCGCTGGCGGCCGCAGCCAAGACCGTCCACGCGCTTCATCGCGAGGCGATCGAGGCCGTCATCCCCGATGCACCGGCCGAGGTGAAGGAGCGCATGGTCGACTTCGCCTGGGCGTCGGTGCACGGCTTCATCACCCTGGTCCTGGAAGGCCAGATCGGCGACAAGGACTCGCCGCGGGCGCTGAAGGCCCGCGGTCTCGCCGTTCTGTCTGCGATGGTCGAAACGGTGGTCCGCGCCGGCGGCGGCTAAAGCGCAATCCGGAAAAGCAACGCTTCGGCGTCGCCGTATGCCGGCTCCTTGCGGAAGCGCTTCACCAGGGCGCCGCCATTGTTGGTGATGACCTTCTGCGACGGCAGATTGTCGAGATCTGCCGTCAGCTCGACATAAGGCAGCCCCTCGCGGCGGGCCTCGGGCAGTAGCATCGCCAGCGCCCGGCTGGCGTATCCTCGTTCACGCTTCCACGGCACGACGGCGTAGCCGATATGGCCGAGGCAGTGGGCCGGAAGCGCCGCCGTGCCGGGTTGCCAGCGAAAGTTGATCGAGCCGCAGAATTCGCCGTCCCACATC
This sequence comes from Reyranella sp., assembly GCF_044224635.1. GTDB lineage: Bacteria > Pseudomonadota > Alphaproteobacteria > Reyranellales > Reyranellaceae > Reyranella. Next base: position 74,462 of record NZ_JBGAKA010000034.1, read on the forward strand.
CACCGCCGGTAGCCCGGCAGGCGCGGCACCGTGGTGCCATGGGGCAAGGTGATCGGCGCGCCCTTGGCCTCAGGATCGTCGAGCGAGGCGATGAAGGCCGCGGCATCGTCGTCGATTGCGGCCAGCTCCTCGCGCGGTGCCTCCTCGGTCCTGACATTGTCAGGCGACCAGCCGCGCCGCAGTGCGTCGGCATAGCTGTCGAGATAGGGCAGGGCTGGTACGACCAGATGCAAGAGACAGTCCCCTCGGGCGGGCGGCTGCTATAGCATGGCGAGTCATGACTTCCAGCCCCGTGCTCGTTCTTGATCTGGACGGTGTCGTGTCGATCGCGCATCCCGGCTCGGCTGCGCCCTGGTATGCGACGCTGAAGGCCGACCTCGGCCTCGACTATGAAGAGATCGAGCGCGATTTCTTCAGGACACCCGAGTTCATGGAGGTGTTGCGCGGCCGGCTCGATCTTTACGTTGCGCTGCATGCCTATTTCGAGCCGCGCGGCCTCGCCGGGCGCCTGGAGGAGTTCGTCGGCTACTGGTTCGCCAAGGACGCAGTGCTGGATCGTGCCGTGCTCGACCAGGCCGACGCCTGGCGCCGGCGCACTGGCGGCCACTGCTTCGCCGGCACCAACCAGGAGCACCACCGGATCGCCTGGCTCAAGGAGCACGCCGGGCTCGATGGGCACTTCGACGACGTCATCTATTCGGCGTCGCTCGGCGTGTGCAAGCCCGAGCGGGTGTTCTTCACCAATGCGCAGGCGCGCATGGGCATCACGGTGGCGCAGTCGATCCTGTTCGTCGACGATTCTGCGGCCAACGTCGATGGCGCACGGATGGCCGGTTGGCGGGCGATGCTCTATCGCGGCCCCGAGAGCCTGGCGCAGGCGCTGGAGAGATGGGGCTAGCGACGTCCTCCTTCATTCTCCTCCCCAGCTTCGCTGGGGAGGTGTCGCGTCATACGCGACGGAGGGGTCAGAAGCCCCAGTCCCTCTGCTCATGACCCCTCCGTCCGCATCGGCTTTTGGCCGCAGAGCGGCCAAAAGCCTTGGACGCGGACACCTCCCCAGCAAGGCTGGGGAGGAGGATGAGAGACGCCTCATTCCGTACAAACTATGCTAAAAGCCGCTCCATGCTGATGTTCGACATACCGTTCGGCACGACCGACTGGAGCGACGTGGAACGCACGGAGCATCCCGGCGAGACCGGTAAAGCGTTCTGGCGCACCCGGAATTTCAACAATATCCGCGTGCGCATGGTCGAGTACACGCCGGGCTATCTCGCCGACCATTGGTGCCAGAAGGGCCACGTGCTGCTGGTGCTGGAAGGCGAGCTGCACACCGAGCTGGCCGACGGCCGCACCGTCGTCCTGAAACCCGGCCAGAGCTACCAGGTCGCCGACGGCGCCCTGGCCCATCGATCGCGCACCGAAGGCGGCGCCAAACTCTTCATTGTGGACTGACTTTTTGCGTGAGATGACATGGCAGACAGGATTGGATTCATCGGCGTCGGCACCATGGGCGAGCCGATGTGCCGCAACCTCGCGCGCAAGAGCGGCCTGGAAGTGCTGGCGGCCGACCGTGACGACGCGCCCCTGAAGCGGCTTGCCGCCGACGGCGTGAAGGCCGCCTCGATCGACGAGATCGCCGAGAGCTGCCGGATCATCATGCTGTCGCTGCCCGGCGGCAAGCAGGTCGAGGAAGTCTGTCTGGGCGAGGGCGGGCTGGTCAGCAAGGCGAAGCTCGGCTGGACCGTGATCGACCTCAGCACCGCGCCGGTCAGCCTGGCGCGCCGCCTCTATGCCGAGTTCGAAGGCAAGGCGAGTGCCTTCGCCGACGCGCCCGTCGCGCGCACGCGTCAGGCCGCGATCGACGGCACGCTGTCGATCATGGTCGGCAGCACGCCGGCGTGCTTCGAGCGCATCGAGCCGCTGCTCCGCCACATGGCGAGCGAGGTGACCTATTGCGGCGAGGCCGGCAGCGGCCAGGCGGTCAAGATCCTGAACAACATGATCCTGTTCCAGACCGGCGTGGCGCTTGCCGAGGCGCTGTCGATCGCGCGCGCCCATGGCGTCGACGGCAAGGTCCTGTTCGAGACCTTGACCAAGGGGTCGGCCGATTCCTTTGCGCTGCGCAATCACGGCATGAAGGCAATGCTGCCGGGCGTGTTTCCGGAGCGTGCCTTCTCGACCGAGTACGCGCTGAAGGATCTGTCCTACGCCATCCAGATGGCCGAGGAGCAGGGCGTTCCGGCGCTCGGCGCCGACGTCGCGCGCGAGCTGATGGAGCGCGCCGTCGAGCTCGGCCACGACAAGGAATACTGGCCGGTCCTGCTGCGCGCCATCGAGGATGGCACGAGCAAGGGGTAAGGGGCTGCCACGAACAAGTGCTCCAGTTGTGACGATATCCTGACGATCCGAGCGCAGCGAGGACCTTGCTGGGGCTCAGGCTTTCGCTGCGCTCGGGATGACATCGATTGCGGATCAGCTGATTCGAGAGCGCTCATGGTCCGGAAGACCATGATTATGAGATCACAGGCATAGAGAGGTCGATCGATGGCGCGCATTGCCGTGGGGGGATTCCAGCACGAGACCAACACCTTCGCGCCGCAGCAGGCGACGTGGGAGGAATTCGTGCGCGCCGACGCCTGGCCGCCGCTGCTGCGCGGCCCGGAGATGATCCCGGCGGTCGAAGGCTTCAACATCCCGATCGCCGGCGCGGTGAAGCGGTTGGCCGAGCTCGGCCACGAGATCGTGCCGCTCGCCTGGGCCGCCGCGGCGCCGGCCTCCTACGTGACGGCCGACGCCTATGAGCGGATGTGGGCACTGTTCGATGAGGACCTGAAGAAGCTCGGGCCGTTCGACGCGGTCTATCTCGACCTGCACGGCGCCATGGTGGCGGAGACCACCGAGGACGGCGAAGGCGAGCTGCTGCGCCGTGTGCGCGGGGTCGTGGGCGACGCGCTGCCGATCGTGGCGAGCCTCGACTATCATGCCAACCTCACCCCGGAGATGGCGAAGCTTGCGACCGCGCTGGTCGGCTACCGAACGTATCCGCACGTCGACATGGCAGCGACCGGCAAGCGCGCGGTCGAGCTGCTCGATCGCCTGCTGGCGGAGAAACGTCCGGTCTATCGCGCCTATCGTCAGCTCGATTTCCTGATCCCGCTGGTCTGGCAATGCACCTTCATCGAGCCGGCCAAGAGCATCTTCGATCTGGTCGGCGAGCTCGAGGCCGGCGAGAAGAGCCACAACCAGGGCATCGTCAGTGTCACCCACACGCCGGGATTTCCGCCGGCCGACATCGCCCAGTGCGGTCCGGCGCTGGTCGTCTACGGCCACGACAAGGAGGCGGTCGAGGCAGCCGCCGACAAGCTCGCCCAGACCGTGCAGGCTCAGGAGAAGGCCTTTGCCGGCGAGCTGCTCGACCCCGACGCCGCGGCGCTGCGCGCCATCGAGCTTTCACGAAAGGCAAAGAAGCCGATCGTCCTCGCCGATGTGCAGGACAACCCGGGCGCCGGCGGCACCTCCGACACGGTGGGCCTGCTGGCGGCGCTGATGCGCAACAAGGCCAAGGGCGCCGTCATCGGCATGATCGTCGACGAGGGCGCGGCGCACGAGGCCGTGGCGACTGGCGAGGGCAACATCATGCGCCGCGGCGTCGGCGCCGTGGTGGGCTACGCCGGCGAGAAGCCGGTCGAGGCCGACTGGCGCGTCGTCAAGATCGGCGACGGCAAGTTCACCGGCACCGGACCATTCTACGGCGGTGCCCGCTTCCAGATCGGCCCGATGGCCCTGGTCACCGACGAGGCGAGCGGCGTCTCGGCCGTGCTCGCCTCCAAGCGCATCCAGGCCGCCGACCAGGAGATGTTCCGCCATGTCGGCGTCGAGCCGTCCAACGTGCCGATCCTCGGCTTGAAATCGACGGTCCATTTCCGCGCCGACTTCCAGCCGATCGCCGAGACGATCCTCGTGGTGCAGTCGCCCGGCGCGCACATGACCGATCCGGTCGACATGCCCTACAAGCACCTGCGCAAGGGCGTCAGGCTGCGCCCGATGGGACCGGTTTGGAACGGGGCGGCGTAATCATCTCCTCTCCAGCTTCGCTGGGGAGGTGTGTCGCCGTCTTACGGCGACGGAGGGGTCATAGGCCCCAGTCCTGCTGCTCATGACCCCTCCGTCGCGGATTACCGCGACACCTCCCCAAGCTTCGCTTGGGGAGGGGCATGATCATCCGTCCCGGAACGCCGGCCTCAAGGCCCACACCATTGGCACCGTGGTGAGCGCGATGCAGGCCACGGAGGCGAGCGCGATCGGCAGGCCGACGGCATCGCCAAGGAGGCCAGAAAGCAGCGGGCCGGTGGCGCCGGCCACCGAGCCGCCGGTGTAGAAGATCGCGAAGGCGTGGGTCCGCCGTTCGGGGCTGACAAACTCGGGAATCGTGCCGTAGAGCACGGAAGAGGTGCCGTTCAGCATCAGGCCGACGGCCGGCAGCAGGACCAGCGCTCCTGACAGCGACATCGGCAGCAGCGTCAGGATGAGCACCGTGGTTGCAACTTCGGTCAGGATGACCGAGGTCACGACGCCGAGTCGATCGCCGACCCAGCCCATTACCAGCTTGCCGGCCGCGCCGCCGGCGAACAGCAGCGACAGGCCGAGGCCGATCGTCGGCAGGTCGGCGCCTTTGTCGCGCAGCAGGAAGGGCAGGAAGATCATGAACCCGGTACGCACCAGATCGTCGGCGATGTGGATGCTGAACAGCAGCCAGTAGGCCCATGGCCGGTCCTGGCCCGCCATCGCCTTCGACTTCGTCTCGCCCGCCTTGTCGTGCAGGGGGATCGGCCGCAGCGAGCCCATGATGATGCCCGCTCCCAGCACGGCCAGCGCGCCGACGATGATCAGGGCCTGCTGCCAGCCCAGCGCCGCCGCGACGACGGCGAACAGCGCCGGCAGCAGCACCTTGCCGACATCGCCGGTGAAATTGTATGTGCCGAGCGCGGTGCGCGAGCGCAGGCCAGCGTAGGCGGCGGAAACGAGGCTGGAGCCGATCGGATGCTGGGTGCTGCCACCCAACCCCGCCAGCAGCAGGCCCGCAATCACGCCATAGAGCGAGCCGCTAAGACCCGCCAGGCCATAACCGACCGCGATCAGCGCCGTCCCGGCGGCGAGCACGCGCACCGGGCCCAGCCGCACCGCCAGCAGGCCGGACGGGATCTGGCCGCTCGCCATGGCGCCCGAATAGACCGTCTTCAGCGCGCCGATGGCGGCGTAGCTCAGGCCGAACTGTGCCTGCAGCAGCGGATACAGGACGTTCAGAAGATCGGTGAAACCGTCGTGCAGGGCGTGCGCGCCGCCGCACACGGTGAGCGTTCGCCGCGGCGAGCAGGCAGGGGAGACGCTGACTGTCATCTCCCTGTCACAATACTACCGCCCCGGCATGCGGCTGAACCAAAATCCAATCTGTTGCTGGAAGTCGCTTTCGGCGAAGGCGGTGTCGGTGATCGGCGTGGGCTTGCCGTTGCGCGGATAGCGCACGCTCGCAAGCCGCGCGAACTTCGTATCGCTCTGGTGCAGGATCAGCACGTCGCGCTGGCGGCGATGGAAGACGAACTCGTGGATCTTGCGGATGTTGATCAGGCTGACGACGTAGCGGCCGTCGCTGCCGTCCTCGGCGAGCTGGCGCACCGGGATGTCGCGACCCTCGTTGGTGATGCCCATGAAGGCCAGCGCCTCGGGCGCCATCATGTTGTCCTTGCCATCGACCTGGATCCAACGGACCAGCCGGTCACCGCGCGGTGGCAGGGTGTGACGCGGCTGCCGGCCGAACAGGTCACCCGAGCAGGCGCCGGTGGCGAGGGGAACGGCCAGGATCGCAGCGGCCGAGAGGAGGGTACGCCGCGACGACACGAATGCGCTCAAGCCCTGGCCTCCGCCATGTCGATCACGACAGGTGCAATTTCCTCGAGCACCTCGTCGCGCAAGGCCCGGAAGAAGCAGTTGTGGCGGCCGGTGTGGCAGGCGACGCCTTTCTGGTCGACGAGCGCCAGCAGCGTGTCGCCGTCGCAGTCGACGCGCAGGTCGATCAGGGTCTGGATGTGACCCGAGGTGTCGCCCTTGCGCCAGGCTGCCTTGCGCGAGCGCGACCAATAGCAGACCCGTCCCGTGCTGAGTGTCTCGACCACGGCGGCGCGATCCATCCACGCCATCATCAGCACTTCGCCTGAATCGTGCTGCTGGGCGATCGCAGGCACCAGCCCCTGGGCATCGAACTTGACGGCTGCCAGGAAGGTGTCGATCGCGGTGGATGAGGGCGCTGTGGATGAGCGGGCGGCGGCGGCAATGGGCATGGCTTGGCCTTGCTGGGGAACGGGGCGTATAGTCGGCACGATACTGCTTGGCAAATCGGAAAGCCTGTGAAGAAGACGGCCAAGGGCGCCGAGCGCACGCACGATCACGACCATTGCATCGAGGATGCCCTCGCCGCAGCCGAGAAGCTGTGCGCCGACAGGAACCTGCGCTTCACGCCGCTGCGCCGGCGCGTGCTCGAGCTGGTGTGGTCGGGCCACAAGCCGGTCGGCGCCTATGCGCTCCTCAACCAGCTGCACGACGAGGATCTGGGCTCGGCGCCGCCGACCGTCTACCGGGCGCTCGATTTCCTGATCGAGCACGGGCTGATCCACCGTATCGAACGCATGAACGCGTTCATCGGCTGCAGCCATCCCGGCGAGGCGCATCGCGGCTTCTTCCTGATCTGCGGCGAATGCGGCGATGCCGAGGAGTTGCACGGCAACGGCCTCGCCGAAACGATCATCGCCAGCGCCAGCCGACGCGGCTTTGCCGCTCGCGACATGACCCTGGAAGTCACCGGCACCTGCGCCGGTTGCCGCAAGTCATAGCCGGCGTCATCCAGCGCCGACTCCTCAGGATGTCAGTCTACAAGATCATTGCCGCCGATCTGTGGAAAGCGGCAGAAGACGACGGTGTTTTTACCGGCGCCGGAATAGACCTGAAGGACGGCTTCATCCATCTCTCCACGGGGCAGCAGGCCAGACGAACGGCCCAACTGTATTTCAAGGGGCAGGACGGCCTCGTCCTCGTGGCGGTCGATACGGCAAAGCTCGGCGACGCGCTGAAGTACGAACCGTCGCGGGACGGCGACCTGTTTCCGCATCTCTACGGAGCGCTGCCGATGGCAGCGGTGCTGTCAGTGCGGCCGCTGCCTCGCGGGGCAGATGGCGATCACGTCTTTCCGGTGGATGTGGAGTGAGATCATGTTCCTCCCCAACGAAGTCGGGGAGGTTCTCAGGATGCCTCCCTAGCGAAGCTGGGGAGGTGTCCGCGTCTTCGCGGACGGAGGGGTCATGAGCCATGAGTAATGGTTTCGCGATCCATTGACTCATGGCCCTTGACCCCTCCGTCGCGTATGACGCGACACCTCCCCAGCTTCGCTAGGGAGGCACTAGGAGGGACTCCCCAGCGAAGCTGGGGAGGGGAATGAGAAGAGTGACCTTCGTTACGCGTTGTGCGCGCGGTTCAGCCGGTCGAAGCCTTCGGCGAGGTCGGTCTTCAGGTCTTCGACGTCCTCGAGTCCGATATGGACACGCAGCAGGTGCTTGTCCTTGGGCCACGGCACGGCGCTGCGGTAATTGTCGGGATGGGCGGGGATCATGAGGCTTTCGTAGCCGCCCCAGCTCGCGCCCATGCCGAAGATGTCCATGCCGTCGAGCATCGCCGCCAGCGCGTTGCGGCTGTAGCCGTCGCGCAGGGTGAAGGAGAACAGGCCCGACGAGCCCTTGAACATGCGCTTCCAGTTGTCGTGGCCCGGGCAGTCGGGCAGGGCGGGGTGCAGCACCTTGTCGACCTCGGGCCGCGCCTTCAGCCAATGGGCAATGTCGATGCCGCTCTTCTCGTGATGGCGCAGCCGCACGCTCATGGTGCGCAAGCCGCGCAGCGCCAGGTAGCAATCGTCCGGTGCGGCGTGGAAGCCGAAATTCTGACAGGCCGTCTTGGCGATCTCGAACATCTGGCGTGTGGCGCACGAGATGATGCCCATCATCGCGTCGGAATGGCCGACGATGTACTTGGTGCCGGCGTGGATCGACAGATCGCAGCCGTGGTCGAACGGCTTGAAGTAGAGCGGCGTCGCCCAGGTGTTGTCGATCAGCACCGCAGCGCCGTGCTTCTTGGCGACGGCCGCAATCGCGTCGACATCCTGCACCTCGAAGGTCTGCGAGCCCGGCGCCTCGAGATAGACCACCTTGGTGTTGGGGCGGATCAGGCGCTCGATGCCGGCGCCGATCATTGGATCGAAGAAGGTCGTGTCGACGCCGAAATTCTTGAGCGTGGTGTTGGAGAAGCGGCGCGCCGGCCCGTAGGCATTGTCGGTGAGCAGCATGTGGTCGCCGGCCTTGAGGAAGCCGACGATGGCGCCGGTCACGGCGCCGAGACCCGACTGCACGGCGATCGAACGGTGCGCGCCCTCGATCGCGGCAACCGCATCCTCCAGCGCCTTCTGGGTCGGTGTACCGTTGCGGCCATAGCCGAAACCCTCGAAGGGCACGCGGTTCTCGAACTTCTCCATGGTCGGCGAGAGGATCGTCGAGGCGTGATAGACGGGCGGGTTGACGATGCCGAAATTGTTGGCGGGATCGCGGCCTGCGACAGCAAGGACGGTGTCGGCGCGGGTGTAGGTCTTCTTGGAAGTCATAAATCCACTATGGCACGGCGCTCAGACCGGCGGCCAGCGGTAGACGTCCGGCCACATCACGCGCGGATCGCGCAATTCGACGCGCTCGCTGCCGGTGGAACGGAAGCCCGCCTTGCGATAGGTGTCCAATGCGCGGGGATGGTCCACCGTGTTGGTGTTGAGGCGGACCTGCGTCGCGCCGCATGCAAAAGCCCGCTCGATGGCGCGGTCGAGCAGCCAGGGCCCGATGCCCCGGCCGATGTAGTCCAGGGTCAGGCCGAAGAAGGCGATCTCGTCGCCGGCGAGCTCGAAGAAGCCGACGAGCGCAGATCCGTCATGCGCCACGTGCAGCTCATGGTCGGGCCGATCCAGCAGCCCCTGCAACGCCGCGTCGGTCCACAGCCGCCGCTCGTACCACAGCCACGGCCGGCCGACCCTGTCGTAGAGCTCGCGATAGGCCGCGACCGTCGGCGCGCCGACATGCTCGATCCGGATCGCGAGCCCGGGTGGCCTGCCGCGGCGCGTCCAGGCCGCGGGCTCGATCTCGAGATGCGTGATGGTGACCGGCAACCAGCCGTCGGCGCGCGGCGGCGGCTGGTGGCGGAAGAGCTCAGGGTCCGGTGACAATTGGCGTATCGGCGTGGCCGCCCCATTCCGTCCACGAACCGTCATAGATCGCCGCCTCCGGCGCACCGGTGAGGTACAGCGCCAGCGCGACGACACAGGCGCTGACGCCCGAACCGCAGCTCGCCGTGACCTTCTTCGCCGGGTCGATGCCCGAGGCGGCGATGCGCGCGGCGAGCTTGTCGGCAGCCAGCATGGTGCCGCTCGCCGGGTCGATCAGGTCGTTGTAGGGCAGGTTGAACGCGCCCGGCATGTGGCCGGAGCGCAGGCCCGGCCGCGGCTCGGGCACCTCGCCGCGAAAGCGGTTGGCGGCGCGCGCATCGACGATCTGCTCGCGTCGGCTGTCGATCAGGCCGCGCACGTCGTCGAGCGAGCGCACCAGCGTGTTGTCGAGGCGCGCGGTGAAATGCCGATCACGCGGCGGCGTCGGATCGTCGGTGACGGGATGGCCTTCGGCCATCCACTTGGTCAGGCCGCCGTCGAGCACCGAGACGTCCTTGTGGCCCATGGCGCGGAACATCCACCACACGCGGGTGGCGCCCAGCATCGGCGTGGTGTCGTAGACCACGATCTTGCTGCCGTCGCCGAGGCCGAGCTTGCGGACGCGTGCCGAGAATTTCTCTGGCGACGGCAGCATGTGCGGCAGCGGGCTCGACGTGTCGGCGATCTCGTCGATGTCGAAGAAGACGGCGCCGGGAATGTGCTGATTGACGTACTCCTGCCTGGGATTGCGCTTCTGTGCCGGCAGGTAGAACGAACCGTCGACCACCCGAACGTCGGGCGCATCGAGCCGGCTGGCGAGCCAGGATGTGCTGACGAGAGCGTCGGGCCTTGCGTAATCCATGTCGGGTTTTCCTCAGAGCTTCATGGCGATCATTCTCCTCCCTGCGCGCAGCGTGGGGAGGTGTCGGCGTAATCGCCGACGGAGGGGTCATGAGCAACGCGACTGAGGCTCATGACCCCTCCGTCGCGTATGACGCGACACCTCCCCAGCGAAGCTGGAGAGGAAATTTGAAGAGCGGATGACGGAGGGGTCACGTGAGGGCGATGATGAAGCGGCGGTTCATCTTGCCCTTGTTCTCGATCTTGACGCACTCGATGGGGCCGATCTCGCCGGTGTGCGCCACGTGTGTGCCGCCGCAGGCTTGCAGGTCGATTCCCTCTATCGCGAGCAGGCGCACGCGGCCGGCACCCATCGGCGGGCGCACGCTCATGGTCTTCACCAGCTCGGGGCGCGCGTTGAGCTCCTCGTCGGTGATCCATTGCGGCGTGACCGGCCGGTCGAGCGCAATCAGCCTGTTGACCTCCGCGGTGACCCACTCCTTGGCCGGCACCTCGCCCTCGAGATTGAAGTCGAGGCGGCTCTTGTCGGCGCCAACCTGGCCGCCGGTGACGTTGCCGCGTATCACCGCCGACATGACGTGCAGCGCGGTGTGCATGCGCATGTGGCGCATCCGCCGCTCCCAATCGAGCACGGCATGGACCTTGGCGCCGACAGCCGGGCG
>NZ_JBGAKA010000035.1:0-81607 GCF_044224635.1 Reyranella sp.
CGGGCAAAATTGCGGTCGCCCTGGGCCATGAACTCGGCCAGGGTCACGGCACCGTCCTTGTTGGCGTCGAGCAGCAGGAAATAGGTCGATTGGCGCTGGGCCTGGCGGTCGGTCGGCAGGACGCTGTTGGCGCCACCGGGGGTGCGGGCGAACAACTCGTCCTTGGTGAGCTTGCCGTCGCCGTTGGCGTCGAGGCGGCGGAAGCGGGCTTCCTGGCCGGCCTTCCATTCGGCCCGGTCTACGGCGCCGTCCTTGTTGGTGTCGTAGCGCATCAGGCCGCTCGGCGCGCGGCCGCCACGCTCGGCCGGGCCCGTTTGCTGCGACGCCGGCGGCTGCGGCGACGCCGGTGCGGGCGTGTCGCCGGGGGCGGCGAGGGCGGCGCAGCTTGCGAGCACCAGGGCGGCGGATGCGGAGAACAGCTTCAGCATGGGACATATCCTTAAAGTTGTATCAGGAAGTGGTTCAGAAACCTCCAGTTCCCTTACTTTGGCGTCTAAGCCCCGATATAGTCCGACGCGCGACCGAATTGGGGCCGTGTTGTGGTTTTGTTCTCGAGGTTGTCCACATGGCTTATGACTACGACCTGTTCGTGATTGGCGCCGGCTCGGGCGGCGTGCGGGCGTCGCGGATTGCCGCCGGCCATGGCGCCCGGGTCGGAATCTGCGAGGATTACCGCGTTGGTGGTACGTGCGTGATCCGGGGCTGTGTCCCCAAGAAACTTCTGGTCTACGGCTCCAAGTTCGCCCACGAGTTCGAGGACGCCGCCGCCTATGGCTGGACGGTGCCGCAGCCGACGCATTCCTGGGCGACCCTGCGCGACAACGTGCAGGAGGAGGTCGACCGCCTGAACGGCGTCTACATCCGCCTGCTTGAGGGCGCCGGCGTGAAGTTGCACAAGGGCCGCGGCCGGCTGATGGATCGCCACACCATCGCCGTCGGCGAGGAGACGGTGACGGCCGGCAAGATCCTGATCGCCACCGGCGGTGCGCCGGTGATCCCCGACATCCCCGGCCGTGAGTTCGCCATCACCTCCAACGAGGCATTCCACCTCGTCGAGCTGCCTAAGCGCATCGCGATCGTGGGGGCGGGCTACATCGCCGTCGAGTTCGCCGGCATCTTCAACGGCCTCGGCGCACAGGTCGACCTGGTGCTGCGGCGCGATCGCGTGCTGCGCGGCTTCGACGAGGAATGCCGCACCGCCGTGCACGAGGCGCTGGGCCACAGCGGCATCAGGCTGCGCACCGAGACGCAGATCGCCCGCATCGAGGCGACCAACGGCGGGGCGCCGTATCGCGTGCACACCCAGCACGGCGGGATGTTCGAGGCCGACCTCGTCATGTACGCCACTGGGCGCGCGCCAAATACCCGGGACATGGGCCTCGAGAAGGCCGGCGTGCAGGTCGACAAGGTGGGCGCCATCGCCGTCGACGAATGGTCGAAGACCACGGCCGACAACATCTGGGCGGTCGGCGACGTGACCGACCGCATCAACCTGACGCCGGTGGCGATCCTCGAAGGCCATTGCTTCGCCGACACGGAGTTCGGCGACAAGCCGCGCAAGGCCGATCATCGCAACGTCCCGTCGGCCGTGTTCTGCCAGCCCGAGCTCGCCAATGTCGGCCTGACCGAGGAGGAGGCGCGCCAGACGCTGGGCGAGCTGCGCGTGTTCGCGACCTCCTTCCGGCCGATGAAGTACACGCTGTCGGGCCGCCAGCAGCGCACCTTCATGAAGCTGATCGTCGAGGCCGCGACCGACAAGGTGGTCGGCATCCACATGGTCGGCGACGACGCCGCCGAGCTGATCCAGGGCCTCGCCGTCGCCGTCAAGGCGGGCGCGACCAAGGCCCAGTTCGACGCGACGGTGGGCATCCATCCGACCGCCGGCGAGGAATTCGTCACCATGCGTACCGCCCGCGCCGAGCCGACGCCGACCCGGCGGGCGGCGGAGTAGGCGGGGTTGCCGACACTGGCCTTTTATCCACAGCGCGTATAGGTTCACGCTCCCCGACGACCGGGCCGCCCTGCCTGCTGGCTGAGGGGGCGGCGGTCGCGGGCGTTTGGAGGAAGAAATGACTGCGATTGCGGGCTCATCCCAGGCTGCCTTGCAGGCCTCGCACAGCACGAGCGCCGCCGACTGGACGCCGACGAGCTGGCGCACCCGGCCTGCCATGCAGATGCCGATCTATCCCGATGCCACCGTGTTGGCGAGCGCCGAGGCGCGGCTGCGCCGCTACCCGCCGCTGGTCTTTGCCGGCGAGGCGCGCAAGCTCAAGTCGGCGCTGGCCAAGGTCGCTGCGGGCGAGGCCTTCCTGCTGCAGGGCGGCGACTGCGCCGAGAGCTTCGTCGACTTCTCCGCCAACAACATCCGTGACACGTTCCGCGTCCTGCTGCAGATGGCCGTCGTGCTGACCTACGGCGCCGGCGTGCCCGTCGTGAAGGTCGGCCGCATGGCCGGCCAGTTTGCCAAGCCGCGCTCGTCCGACGTCGAGAAGGTGGGCGGCGTCGAGCTGCCGTCCTACCGCGGCGACAACGTGAACGGCTTCGAGTTCCTGCCCGAGGCGCGCCGGCCCGATCCCGAGCGCATGGTGCAGGCCTACAACCAGTCGGCCGCGACGCTCAACCTGCTGCGTGCCTTCGCCCAGGGCGGCTACGCCGACCTGCACGAGGTCAATCGCTGGAACCTCGACTTCGTGCGCAACTCGCCGGCGTCCGAGCGCTACCATGATCTGGCGGCGCGGCTCGACGAGACGCTGAACTTCATGGCCGCCTGCGGGCTCAATTCGCAGACCACGCCGCAGATCGCCGAGACCGATTTCTTCACCTGCCATGAAGGCCTGCTGCTGCAGTACGAGGAGGCGCTGACCCGCGTCGATTCGACCTCGGGCGACTGGTACGACTGCTCGGCCCACATGCTGTGGATCGGCGATCGCACGCGCCAGCCTGACGGCGCGCATGTCGAGTTCTTCCGCGGCGTGCGCAATCCGCTGGGCTTCAAGGCCGGCCCGTCGCTCTCGACCGACGACGTGCTGCGCCTGATCGACTCGCTGAACCCGGCCAACGAGCCCGGCCGCATCGTCGTCATCTGCCGCATGGGCGCCGACAAGGTGGCTGACAAGCTGCCGGCGTTGGTGCGCGCGGTGAAGCGTGCCGGCCGCTCCGTCGTCTGGTCGTGCGACCCCATGCACGGCAACACGGTGACCGCCGCCAACGGCAAGAAGACGCGCCACTTCGACGCCATCCTGAGCGAGGTGAAGGATTTCTTCGCCGTGCATCGCGCCGAGGGAACGCATGCCGGCGGCGTGCATTTCGAGATGACCGGCCAGGAAGTGACCGAATGCGTCGGCGGCGCCGTCGACATCACGGTCGACGGCCTCACGGCACGCTACGAGACGCAGTGCGATCCCAGGCTCAACGCCAGCCAGGCGCTCGAGCTTGCCTTCCTGCTCGCCGAGCAGCTCAAGGCCGAGCGCCTGTCGGTTGCCCGCTCGCGCCTCACGGCATGATGCCGGAGGCGATCGGCTGACGGGAAGGCCGGGGGAGGGCCGATGACGACGCATCCGAGCAGTGGCGAGATCGAACGCTACACCGACCACTATTTCAATCGCACAAAGCAGGTGATCGGACGGTTTGGCGACAGCCGCGTGACCTACGCCATCTTCATGCGCCGGCCGGTTGTGTTCGCGCCGCGCCTGGCGCTCGAATGGCTCGAGGAGCTTGGCCGCTCGCGCAACAATTCGGTCGATCTCGACCTGCGCTATGCCGAAGGAAAATGGGTGGGTGCGGGCGAGCCGATGATGTACATCACCGGCTCTTTCTTCCATCTGGTCGACCTAGAGACGATCTTCCTGCAGAAGCTCGGACCGGCCTGCGTCGCCGCCTACAACGCCTGGACGATGTGCGCCGACATGCCGAAGACGGCGTTCCTCGCCATGGATGCGCGCCATTGCGCAGGCCAGGAGATGGCCGAGATGATGGCCTATGCCGCTTCCGTGGGCTCGGCACGCGCCAAGCGCAAGGTCGGCGCCGTAGGCTTCATCGGCAACGCCACGCACGCCACGGCGCACTTCTTCGGCCGCGACCACGGGCTCGGCACCATGCCGCATGCGCTGATCGGCTATGCCGGCTCCACCGTGCGCGCCGCCGAGATGTACCATGAGACCTTCGCCGGCGAGCCGATGACGGTGCTGGTCGATTATTTCGCCCGCGAGATCTCCGACTCGCTCGAAGTGTGCCGGCGTTTTTCCGAGCTGGCATCGGCCGGCAACCTGTCGCTGCGGCTCGACACGACCGGCGGCCGCTACATCGAAGGGCTCGACCCGGCATCCTCGTATGCCGTGCTGGAGCGCTTCTCGCCCGAATCGATCCGCGGCTATCGCAGCGAGGAGGAGCTGCGCTACCTCGTCGGCACCGGCGTGTCGGCGGCGGCGATCTTCCATCTGCGCGCCGAGCTCGATCGCGCTGGCTTCGACAAGGTGAAGATCGTGGCTTCGTCCGGGTTCGGACCCGCCAAGTGCCGCGTCATGGCCTCGTGCAAGGCGCCGATCGATGTCGTGGGATCGGGCTCGTTCCTGCCGTCGAGCTGGACCGAGACCTATGCCACCGCCGACATCGTCGAGTACGACGGCGAGAAACGCGTCAAGATCGGCCGCGAGTTCCTGCACCGCACCCGCCCCAACGGCAGCGCACGGCTGCTCTGAAGCACCTCATCCTGAGGAGCGCGCTGGAGGCGCGCGTCTCGAAGGATGGCTACAATGACGGTGTATCGGGCCCTTTGAGACGCATCGCTGCGCAATGCTCCTAAGGATGAGGCTATTGTTGATGGAGGAAACGAAATGCTCAAGCTCTACTATGCGCCCGGCGCGTGCTCGACAGCATCGCACATCGGACTGGAGGAAAGCGGCGCCAAGTTCGACTCGCAGGCGCTCGCCTTCGCCAAGAACGAGCAGAAGACGCCCGAGTATCTCAAGGTCAACCCGCGCGGCCGCGTGCCGGCGCTGGTGATCGACGAGGGCACGATCGTCGAGAACACGGCGATCCTCGACTTCGTCGCGTCGAAGTACGCACCGCACCTGATGCCCAGTGATCCGGTCCAGCGGGCGCGGGCGATCTCGCTGATGGCGTGGTTCTCCAACAACGTGCATCCGTCCTTCACTCACATCAGCCGGCCCGAGCGCTTCGCCACCGATCCCGGCGTGTTCGATCACCTGAAGGCAGTGGGGCGGGAGAACTTCCACAACGCGCTGAAGGAGATCGACGGCATCATCGGCAGCAAGCAGTGGATCCTGGGCGACCAGTTTAGCGTCGTCGACGGCTATGCCCTGGTGTTCTACGGCTGGGGCAAGCGCATCGGTTTGCCGGTCGAGGAGCTGAAGAACTACACCGCCTGGAAGGACCGCATGCTGGCCCGCCCGGCTGTGCGCCGGGTGCTCGAGCGTGAGAACAACGTGCTGGTCGCGGCTGCCTGAGTTGGTCTGTCATCCTGAGCGTAGCGAAGGATCTCATTGCCAGTCGTTCCGGAGCACATTCGTGGCCGATGGTGATGAGATCCTTCGCTGCGCTCAGGATGACAAAAGAAGGGCTCGGGACAAGAAGAAGGACCCTTGCCTCAACCGGCCACGAAGCTCCTGTACAGCTCATGCAGGTCGGCAGTGTCCTGAGGCGTGATCTCGCCGTCGAGCATGCGGGCTTCCCAGCCGCGCAGCCGGTTCTTGATCTCGGGCGGCGTGCGCGGACTCAGCAGGAGCATAAAGAACTGCTCGTGCGCGGTCGGCTCGCGGTCGCGGCGGTAGCCGAACGGGCCGGCGCCGCCTGGGGCGCCCGTGACACGACTGTCCAACGGGCTGGACGACGTCTGCGAGGGTGCCTCGCCGATGGTGGGCGCGAGCACGTCGTCCCAAGTGAGACCGGCCTCACGCACCATGGTCGAGGCGAGCTTAGCGGCGGCCAGCGCTTCGTCGGCGTGGCTGCTCGCCAGGATTTCGAGCACTTTGACCAGGGTCGTTCGGTTGAGCGTCGTCATCGGCCTGCTTCTGCTTCTTTGACTACAGTGTGAGGAAGCGGCATTAACCGTTTACAAATTATAGATAGTGTATCCTTCGATCAAGACGATCCCGTGGCATCTTCCCGCAATGTCTTTGGCCTCTACTTGGCCGGCCTCACCACCTGGTTCGTGCCGCTCGGCATCCAGATGGTGCTGTTTCCGTGGCTGGTCGCGGTGGTGCTGCACATGGACGCGTTCGCGGTCGGCCTGGCGCAGACCGCGATGATGGCTCCGTCACTGCTGTTCCTGCCGATGGGCGGGCTGGTGGCAGACCGCGGCAACCCGCGCCGGCTGCTGCTGCGCTATCACGTTCTCTACGCCGTGCCTCCATTGGCGCTGGCGGCGGTGCTGTGGCAGGGCGGGCTGTCCTACGCGCTGCTGATCGTCTACGGAATCGTCGTCGGTGCCATAGGCGCCTTTGCCGTGCCGACGCGCGATGCCCTGCTGCCGGTGGTGGCCAAGGAGCGTGGCCTGCCCCGGGCGGTGGCGCTTGCGACGGCGCTGCAGTTCTTCGGCCAACTCATCGGCATAGCCTTCGCCTCGTCCGCCGATCGGTTCGGCGCCGAGCCGCTATTGATCCTGCAGGCCGCTCTGCTGCTGATCGGCTGCTTCGCCGTGCACGCGCTGCCCGATCCGCCGCCGCATCCGCCGCACCAGCAGGCGGGCTTCTGGCGCAGCATGGCCGAGGGCGTCGTGGTCGCCGCCAGATCGGAGCAGATTTGGCCGGTGCTGATGATCAATTTTGGCGTCGGCGTGTTCTATGTCGGCCCGTTCATGGCGGTGCTGCCGCTCGCCGTGCGCGATGTCTACGCCGGCGGCGCGATCGAATTATCATACCTCAATTTGGCGTTCTGGGCGGCAACCATTCTCGCCAGCATGGCATTGGTCGGCATGGCCCGCCGGCTGACCCTGCGCGGCCGGCTGATCGCCAGCGCCGTGTCGGCGGGCTTCCTCATTCTGTTTGCGCTTGCGACCTTGCCGCCATTCCCGGTGTTCTTGGCCTTGATTTTCGTCTGGGGTATCGGTGCCGGCATCACCATGACACAGAGCCGCACCGTGGTGCAGATCGTGGCGCCGGCCACCCATCGCGCGCGGCTGATGTCGCTGTTCCAGCTCGGCCTGGGCGGCGGCGGCCCGATCGGCGCCTTCCTCACCGGCACGATCTGCGCCCTGTGGGGCATTCAGGCAGCGTTGCTCGTGCCGGCAATCGCGATGGTGCTGCTGATCGGAGCGGTGCTGGTCCGCTCGCGCCTGTGGAGCATGCGGACGGTCGGGTAGAGGTTGGCTCTACTCGGCGGCGGCGCGCTGACCGATCTGCAGGGCTTGCCAGACATTCCGCAGCGCCGCGACGAGGCGCACGATCTCGTCGTCGCCATGCAGCGGCGTCGGCGTGAGCCTCAGGCGCTCGGTGCCGCGCGGCACGGTCGGATAGTTGATCGGCTGGACGTAGATGTTGTGGCGGTCGAGCAGGAGGTCGCTCGCCTGCTTGCATAGCGTGGCATCGCCCACGAACACCGGCACGATGTGAGTGGTCGACGGCATCACCGGCAAGCCTGCCGCCGCGAGCTTGCGCTTCAGCGTGGCAGCGCGTTCCTGATGTCGCACGCGCAGCTCGGGATGGCTTGTCACGTGGCGCACGCTGGCCAGCGCCGCAGCGGCGATGGCGGGCGGCAGCGAGGTGGTGAAGATGAAACCCGAGCCGCAGGAGCGCACGAAGTCGACGGTCGCCGCCGAGGCAGCGATGTAGCCGCCGATGACGCCGAACGCCTTGGCGAGCGTGGCCTGGACGATGTCGACCTTGGCCAGCACGCCGTCGCGCTCGGCGACGCCCGCGCCATTGGCGCCATACATGCCGACCGCATGCACTTCGTCGAGATAGGTCATCGCGCCGTGGCGATGGGCGACGTCGCAGATCTCGTCGATCGGCGAGACGTCGCCATCCATCGAGTACACCGACTCGAACGCCACGATCTTGGGCACCGAGGGATCGGCGCCGCCCAGAAGCTCCTCGAGATGGGCGACGTCGTTGTGGCGGAAGATGCGCCGCGTCGCGCCGGAATGACGGATGCCGGCAATCATCGAGGCGTGGTTGAAGGCGTCGGAGTAGATCTCGCAGCGCGGCAGCATCGCGCCCAAGGTCTGCAGCGTCGTCTCGTTGGCGACATAACCCGAGGTGAAGACCAGCGCCGCTTCCTTGCGGTGCAGTGCCGCCAGCTCGCGCTCGAGCGCTGCGTGCAGCCAGTTGGTGCCGGAGATGTTGCGCGTGCCGCCTGCGCCCGAGCCTTGGGCGTCGATCGCTTCGCGCATCGCCTGCACCACCACTGGGTGCTGGCCCATGGCGAGGTAGTCGTTGCTGCACCACACCGTGACGTCACGCGGCGCTTGCCCTTCGCGGTGCAACCTGGCGCGCGGAAAGGCCCCAACGATCCGTTCCAGCTCCGCGAACACCCGGTAGCGGCCTTCGGCGCGCAGCCTGTCCAAGTGCTGCGAGAAGAATCCCTGATAGTCCATTGCCTTGCTCCCGGACCGCACTTTAGTCTGATCAAGCGCCGCCAATAGGGGTATTTTGGTCGCGGCGTGCCTTGATCCGGCGCAAACGCCCCCCGATCCCGCCCCGTCACACGGATTCGTGATGGAGTGCCGGCACTCACTCCCAGCCATGATCCTTCCGCTCCGGAGCCGCCCGAAGGGCGGCGCAGTCGGGGGATCTTACTCGGCGGTTTGTAACAGAATGGCCTTCCGCTACGCCTCGCTGCGCGCCGCACTGGTCGGGACGACGGCATTCTTTCGTATGCGAATGCCCTGCCCGATGATTGGAGAGAGGAGACGCGTCCAACCCCAGCAGCTTCGCTGCGGAAGAAATGAAGAACATGCCCAAAATGTGTTGGCCGAGTTGAGCTTCTCCCTGGAGTGCCGCTTGAAGCCGGCAATGCATTCGCTATGAGTGACGGGACCCCTTGCGAGACTCATCGATGAGCGACTGGACTGAAGGCTACCTCACCGATGTGGAGTACTCCCACGCCTACAACAAAGAGCTCAATCCCCTGGTGGTGCGGCTGGCGTTGCTGGCGGCCGGCCTGTCGCCGCCCAGCTTCGGCGCCGCCTGCGAGTTGGGCTTCGGGCAGGGCCTCAGCATCAATCTCCATGCCGCGACGTCGACTACCGAATGGTGGGGCACTGACTTCAACCCGGCACAGGTGGGTTTCGCCCACGAGCTCCGCGCTGCTTCCGGCGTCGACGTGAAGCTCTTCGACGAGGCCTTCACCGACTTCGTCCACCGGACCGATCTGCCGGATTTCGATTTCATCGGCATGCACGGCATCTGGAGCTGGGTGTCGCCCGAGAACCAGGCGCTGCTCACCGATTTCATTCGCCGCAAGCTCAAGGTCCGCGGCATCCTCTACAACGGCTACAACGTCGCGCCGGGATGGGCCTCATTTGCGCCGATCCGCCAACTGATGGCCGAGCATGCCGCTCTCTCGGGCGCCGCTGGCGGCGGCAAACTGAACGTGCTCAAGGGCACGCTCGAGTTCGTCGAACGGTTCCTGGCGACCAATCCTGCCTTTCGCCGCGCCAATCCGATGGTCGTCGACCGGTTCGACGGCCTCAAGGGCAAAGATCCGCACTACCTCGTCCACGAGCTCCTGAACGGCCATTGGCAGCCGTCCTATTTCACGACCATGGTCGAGGCGCTGTCGCCGGCGCGCCTCTCGTTTGCCTGCTCGGCGAGCTATTTCGAGCACTTCGACCCGTTGAACGTCACCGCCGAGCAATGGTCGCTGCTGCAATCGGTGCCCGATGGTCCGTTTCGCCAGTCGCTGCGCGACTTCATGATCAACCAGCAGTTCCGCCGCGACTACTGGGCCAAGGGCGCGCGCCGCCTGACGCCCTTGCAGCAGGCCGAAGCGATCAGCGCCGAGCGCCTTGTCCTGATCTCGCACCGCCCGAAAGTCGAGCTGAAGATCAAGGCGCCGGTGGGTGAACTCACCCTGCATGCGCCGGTCTACGATCCCGTCCTGGACCTGTTTGCCGATCACCAGCCCAAGACGATCGGCGAGATCGCCGGGGCGATGCAGGCGCGCAATGTCAGCCTCAAGCAGGTGGTCGAGGCGGTCATGGTGCTCGCTGGCGCCGGCCATCTCGCGTCGGCGCAGGACGAGGCCATGATCGGCCGGGTACGGTCGCCGGCGAAGCGGCTGAACGACGATTTTCTCGATCGCGCGCGCAGCGCCGGCGATGCCAACTACCTCGCCAGCCCCGTGACGGGCGGCGGGATTGGCGCGACCCGCCTCGTGCAGAACTTCCTCCTCGGTCATCGCAAAGGGCGAAAGACGCCGGCTGAGCTGAGCGAGTTTGTCTGGCAGATGCTGGAAACCCAGGGGCAAAAGCTCATCAGGGAGGGTCAGACCCTCGAAACGCGCGAGGCGAGCTTCGCCGTTCTGATGCCCCAGTCGACGAGCTTCGTCGACGAGCAGCTTCCAATCCTGAAATCATTGCAGATCGAGTGAGCGCGCCGGGGCCTGCCCCGTCGACAGCAGGGCATCGCTTGGGGCAGAAAGTGTCACATGAGCAACCCGCCCCGGAGCCAGGACCCTCGCGGCGTGCGCAAGGTCGAGGGATCGTCTGCGATCGACGACTTCGTTCGGGAAGTCGAGCGTTTGCCGGCCAACCGTGGCGCCGGCAAGCGAGGACGGCTGCTGTTCGCCATGGACGCGACGGCGAGCCGCGAGCCGACATGGGATCATGCCTGCACCATCCAGGGCGAGATGTTCGTGGCCACCGAGGCGCTGGGCGGGCTCGATGTTCGCCTGGCCTTCTATCGCGGCTTCGATGAGTTCAAGGTGAGTCGCTGGACGGCCGACGGCCACGAGCTGGCGCGGTTGATGAGCCGCGTGCGCTGCCTGGCCGGCCGCACGCAGATCGGCCGGCTGCTTGCCTATGCCGGCGCGCAACGGCGCGAGAGCCGCCTCGATGCCGTGGTCTTCGTCGGCGATTGCTGCGAGGAGGATGTCGATGCGGTCGGCCACGAGGCGGGCCAGCTCGGCCTTCTGGGCCTGCCGGTGTTCGTGTTCCAGGAAGGCGAGGACCGCATCGCTTCGCGGCTGTTTCCCCAGATCGCCAAGCTTACTCGCGGCGCCTACTGCAAGTTCGACCGCTCGAGCCCCGACCAGCTCAAGCGCCTCTTGGGCGCGGTCGCCGCCTATGCCGCCGGCGGACGTCAGGCCCTGTTGAAGTACGGCCGCGAGCAGGGTGGCCCGGCGGCGCTGCTCACCAACCAGATGAAATGATTCCCGCCGCGCGAGACGTGCATGCCGCCGTCGCCTTCTCCGTGACGCGGATATCTCGGCAGATCGGAACGCCGCCGTGCGCTGGCTTCGTGTCGCCCTGATCAATCTTCTGGGCATCGTCGTCGCCCTCGCGCTCGGCGAGGGCGTGGCGCGACTGGCCGAACCCAAACTCGCCGAAAGCTCCAATCCGATCGCCCTGGTCGATCCGGAACTGGGCTGGGTGCCGCATCCCAATGCCCATTCGCATGGCGTGAGCTCGGAATTCGACATCGAGACGGTGAGCAACGAGCTCGGAAACTACGACTTCCGCGTGCCGCCGGACCTCGACGGCAGGCGGCTGTCGATCCTGGCGCTGGGCGATTCGCACACCGCGGCCGCCGGTGTCTCGACTGGGCAGGCCTGGCCCAAGGTGCTGCAGGCCGATCTCGAGAAAGCGGGCGTTTCGGTATGGGTCCACAACGGAGGCGTTCACGGCTACAGTCTCGACCAGTACCTCGTTCGCCTGCAGCGCCTGGCACCGATCGTGAAGCCGCGCGTGGTCATCATCGGCTTCTCCGCGGCGACCGATTTCTACGATGTCGGTCGCACCAGGGCCGGCAATTTCGTCTACGGCAGCGATATCGGCCGCATCTATTTCTCGCTCGACGGCAAGGGCGAGCTGCTCGAGCACCGCGAGCTGGTTGGCAGGAAGCTTGGCCGCCAGGACGGCACCACACCGCTCCTCAGCCTCGCAACGTTGCGTGGAACACTCGATCACCTGGCGCTCTATCGCCTGTTGAAGCGTAGCGCGTTCGCGATGTGGCTGGCGATGCGGCTCAGCACAGCCGACGAAGCCCTGTGGCCAGGCCTCGACACCGCGTTGAAGGTCGAGCTGGCGGGTGAGGACCGCCGACGTTTCGATCTCGCCAGCAAGCTCATTGGCCGCATCGCCGAAGAGTCTCGCAAGGCCGGCGCTGTGCCCATGCTGGTCCACATCCCCTATCTCGCGCAAGTCTACGACTCGGTGTGGCAGAGCTCGTTCGGTTCGGTAAGGGGCTATGATCGCGACCTCGCCGGCAAGCGGCTGGGCGGCATCGCCAAGCAGCACGGCCTGCTCTACGTCGACGCCTACCCGGCGATGCGCGACTACGTCGCCAGCCATGGTGGCGACTGGGTGCACTACCCGATCGACGCCCATCCCAATGTCACTGGCCAACGCCTGATCGGAGATGCGGTGTTCACCGTGCTGGGTGCCTGCCTGGAGAAGAATCCGGAGCTGAAGCCGGACGGATGCCGGTAGGACATCCCGGCTAGGCGCCCATCAAACGCGACGTCCAGCGGCCGGGCAGGCAGAGGCCGAGCCACACGGCGGCCTTGGTGCCGATGGGGAAGGCGATGCGGGCGTGGTTGCGGGCCAACCCGCGCCGGATGATGGCGGAGGCGCGCTCGGCCGTCATCAGGAAGGGCATCGGGAAGGGCGCATTGGCGGTGATGCGCGAGACGACGAATCCCGGACAGACGACGCTCACGCCGATCCCGCTCTTCTTCAGCACGAAGCGGATGCTCTCACCCCACACGCGGACCGCGGCCTTGCTGGCATTGTACGACGCCGAGTAGGGCAGGCCGATGAAGCTCGCCAGAGACGACACGATGGCGATCTGCCCGCGCCGCCGCGCCATCAGCCGCGCCAACAGCGGCTCGACCGTATTGAAGACGCCGTCGACGTTGACGTCGAAGGTCTGGCGGACGCGGGCGAAATCGTCGAGCGAGGAATTGTCCTTGTCGATCGAGATGCCGGCATTGGCCACGATCAGGTCGACCGGATGGCTGTCGTCGAACGCCGTCAGCCAGGCGGCGAACCGGTCGCGATCGACGACGTCGATCGTGTCGGCGACGACGGTGGCGCCCTTGGCGCGGCAGGCCTGGGCCACCGCCTCGAGCCGCCCGGCATCGCGGCCAGTCAGCGCAAGAGCAGCCCCCGGCCGCGCATAGTCGAGCGCCAGGGCCTCGCCGATTCCGCTCGAGGCGCCGGTAATGACGATGCTGGAGAAGTCGTTCATGGGATAACCTTAGGGCTCGGTGCGTTGTCTGCACGTCGGGCCGATACTAGAGTGCCGCGCCGCGCGGCGACCAGTGGGCGGGGCAGTGGAGTTGGACGGTTGATCGCAAGCATGACGGGATACGCCCGCGCCCAGGGCGCGGATGATCGGCGGCGTTGGGCCTGGGAGGCGCGCAGCGTCAATGGGCGCAATCTCGATATCCGCTGCCGCGTGCCCCAGGGCTTCGACCGTCTGGAAAATCCAGCGCGCAATGCGGTCGGCGCGAAATTGCGGCGCGGCAACGTTTCACTCACCCTTACCATCACCAGCGAGCGCCAAGCCAAGCCGCTGCGCATCAACCGTGCGCTTCTCGCCGAGCTCTGCACCCTGGTCGAGGAAATCCGCCGTGACACCGGTGCCGCCACGCCGGCCGCAGACGGCCTGCTGCGGGTGCGCGGCGTGATCGAGGAAGAGGACGACGGCGAGGAGACCGAGGCGGCGCTGGCCGGGCTCGACAAGGCGCTCTCGGCGACGCTCGAAGAGGTGCTGAAGGCGTTGGCCGGGGCGCGCGCCGCCGAAGGCCAGGCGCTGGCCCGCGTCATCGCCGGCCACATCGACGAGATCGAAGGATTGTGCCGGCGCGCGGCCGAGCGCGCCGTAGCGCAGACCGGCACGTTGCGTGCGCGCTTCGAGGGTCAGCTTGCCGAGCTGCTCGAGCGCGCGCCGCCGCTGTCCGAGGAGCGCTTCGCCCAGGAAGTGGCGCTGCTGGTCGGCAAGGCCGACGTGCGAGAGGAGCTCGACCGACTCGACGCCCACATTGCCCAGGCGCGCGAGCTGCTCGCCGATGCCCGGCCCGACAATCCGGTCGGCCGCAAGTTTGACTTTCTGTGCCAGGAGTTCAATCGCGAGGCCAATACGCTGTGCTCGAAATCGGCCGATATCGAGCTCACCCGCGTCGGCATTGATCTGAAGGGCGCCATCGAGCGCATGCGGGAGCAGGTCCAGAATGTCGAATGACGCGGAGGTGCCGTCTCCCCACCGGCGCGGCCTGATGCTCGTGCTGTCGTCGCCGTCGGGGGCGGGAAAGACCACCCTCTCGCGCCAGCTCCTGGAGAACGATTCACGCATAAAGCTCAGCATTTCCTGCACTACCCGCGAACGCCGGCCGGGCGAGGTCGACGGCGTTGACTACCATTTCATCGACACCGCCAGTTTCCGCGACATGCTCGAGCGCGGCGAGTTTCTCGAGCATGCCCGCGTGTTCGATCACTATTATGGGACGCCGGGGTCGCCGGTCGCCGAAGCCCTCGATGCCGGGGGCGACATGCTGTTCGACATCGACTGGCAGGGCACGCAGCAACTGAAGGAGAAGGGGCGTGACGACCTGGTGACGGTGTTCATCCTGCCGCCGTCGACGCACGACCTGGAGAAGCGGCTGATCACGCGCGCCCAGGACTCGCCCGATATCGTCGCCCGCCGCATGGCCAAGGCGGCCGACGAGATGAGCCACTGGGCGGAGTACGACTACGTCATCATCAACCGTGACATCGCCACCAGCCTGATCCAGCTCAAGTCGATCCTGACTGCCGAGCGGCTGAAACGCGAGCGCCAGTACGGCCTCGCCGATTTCGTCATGGCGCTGCGCGAGGGGCGGTGACCGGCTGACCGATGCCGGTCTGTCCCTGCGAGCGCAACACGAGCTGCGAGGACGTGTAGGGGCGGCCGGAGAACTCCGCAATCAGCCGATCGCTGTTGGTCTCGATCGTCTCCTCGAGGCGGCGCATGAATGTCTGCTTGTCGAGGCCAGTCTCGATCGACGGCAAGAACTCGATTGCCGCCCGGCCCGCATGCTTGCGCCAGTCGCGCCGATTCCACAGCAGCCCGAGCGACGTCGCCACCGGCGTCACCGGCAGCCCGAGATCACGATAGAGATAGTAGATGCCGGAGCGATAGCGCTCGCGCTCGCCAGGCGCCATCAGGTTGCCTTCGGGATAGATCGCGATGTGCCGCCCGCCGTCGTAGGCGCGCTTGGCGAACTCCGAAAGGTTCTCGCGCTCGCGCCCGCCGCCGCACGCGTCGACACGGATCATCTGCAGCCGATAGAGGATCGTGCCGATCAGCGGATAGTGGAACAGCTCTTTCATGGCGACGAAGGCGATGCCCGGGATGATGGCCGCCAGATAGATGCCGTCGCTCTCGCTGTGATGCTTGTTGGCGAACAACGCCGGGCCTCGCAGGGGCAAGTTCTCGCGTCCGCGAAACTCGACGGTCATCCCGCCGATCACCCGCGCGGCCCACACGACACCCTTGGCCCAATAATGCAGCAGCCCGCGCAGGAGCACCGGCGTGGGGATCGGCACCAGGATGATGCCTACGATCGCCGTGACGATGGTGAAACCATAGAAGAAAAGGTTGAACGCGAGGGAGCGGATCATGGTCGGGCAAGATAGTGAGTGAGCGCTCACTTGTCAAATAGGATGATCTTTCCCGAATTGTCATCGACCCCTGGATTGCCGCCAACGCCCAAGTGCAGGCAGCCTCCCGGGCAGCGCGCGTTGATGTGTTCTAGGAGACTTCTGCCGCCAACCGCATGAAGTCGCTCACGGACAGTTCCTCGGCCCGCGCCGTTGGCGACAGGCCGAGCCTTTGCAGGAGCGACGTCGGGTCCTCGAACAGGCTCGACAACGAGCCGCGCAGCATCTTGCGCCGCTGGCCGAAGGCGGCGGCGGTGACGCGCTCGAGCGGGGTCAAGTCGGCAAGGCGTCGATCGGCGGGAAGCGGGGTCAGGCGCACGACGGACGACGTCACCTTGGGCCGAGGCACGAAGGCCGACGGGGCGACGTCGAACAGAGGGCGCACGGTGCAGACGTGCTGGGCGATCACGGAAAGGCGACCATAGGCCTTGCTGCGCGGGCGGGCGACCAGGCGATCGACGACCTCCTTCTGGAACATCAACACCATGTCGGCAAGGGCGTCGGCGGCGTGCAGCCAATGGAGCAGCAGGGGCGTCGAGACGTTGTAGGGCAGGTTGGCGACGATGCGGCGGGGCGGAGGGCCGAGGCGGGCGACGTCGATCGCCAGCGCATCGGCCTCGATGATGTCCAGGCGGCCGTCGGCGGCTTGCTGCAGGTCGGCGAGGGCGGCGATGGCCCGGCGATCGACCTCGATGGCGACCACGCGGGCGGCGCCCTCCATCAGCAGGGCGCGCGTCAGGCCGCCCGGGCCCGGGCCGACCTCGATGGTCGTGCCATCGTGCAGCGGGGCGGCGCTGCGCGCAATGCGGCGTGTCAAGTTGAGATCGAGCAGGAAGTGCTGGCCGAGTTGCTTCCTGGCATCGAGCCCGTGAGCGCTGATGGTCTCGCGCAGCGGCGGCAGCCGGGCGAGCGCGTCCATAGGTGCGGCGCGCTCCGGCTAGTGGCTGCGCCGGCGCGCCATGTCGTCGGCCATGGCGATCGCGGCGAGCAGGCTGGTCGGATCGGCGCGGCCGCTGCCGGCGATGTCGAGCGCCGTGCCGTGATCCGGCGACGTCCGGACGAAGGGCAGTCCGATCGTTACGTTGACGC
Organism: Reyranella sp.; assembly: GCF_044224635.1. Classification (GTDB taxonomy): domain Bacteria; phylum Pseudomonadota; class Alphaproteobacteria; order Reyranellales; family Reyranellaceae; genus Reyranella. The sequence continues at coordinate 16,910 of NZ_JBGAKA010000035.1, forward strand.
CGCCGGCGAAGTCCACCGTCTTGATCGGGATCAGCGCCTGATCATGGTACATGCAGATTGCTGCATCGTAGGCCCGCCGCGCCGCCGCGTGGAACAGGGTGTCGGCCGGTGCCGGCCCGGTGACGGCGATGCCATCGCGCTTCAGCGTCTCGATCGCCGGCGCGATCACGCGGATCTCCTCGTCCCCCATCGCACCCTGCTCGCCGGCATGCGGGTTGAGGCCGGCAACGGCGAGGCGCGGATGGGCGATGCCGAACAGCGTGTCCAAGCCCTTCGCCGTCAGGCGGCCGGCGCGCACGATCTTATCCACATCGAGCGCGCGTACGGCGTCGGCGAGGGAGAGGTGGATCGTCACCGGCACGACGCGCAACTCGGGGCAGGCCAGCATCATGGCGACGTCGACGCCGCCCGCCAGCTCGGCCAGGAACTCGGTGTGGCCCGGATGCCTGAAACCGCCATCCTGCAGCGTCTTCTTCTGCAAGGGGTTGGTGACCAGGCCGCCGATCTGGCCGGCGAGCGCAAGGTGGGCGCCGCGCTCGATCGCCTCTAGGGTCGCCGGTGCATTGACGGGGTCAGGATGGCCGGCGTGCGACGGTCCGCGCAGGCGGATCGGCAGGACGGGCAGGGCCGAGACGAAGACCGCTTGCGCGTCGGCCGGCCGGGCGATCTCCTTGATCGGCACCGCGAGGCCGAGCGACAGGGCAATGGCGGCGAGGCGTTGCGGATCGTCGAGGGCGAAGAACGGCCGGCCGCCCTGTCGTCGGCGCGCCAGCCAGGCCTTGAGCGTCAATTCCCCGCCGATCCCGGCCGGCTCGCCCATCGTTATGGCGAGCGCCGAGCCGTTCTCAATCATGGCTGCTTGACGTCGATCGTCGCCTGGCGCCGCAGATCGCGCATGTAGCGCCGGCCGGCAGCCTCGAGCTTTTGTATGAGAATCTGTTGCGAGATGGAGTCGCGGGTCGGCATGCCGTCGCCGCCGACCTTGCCGCACAGGGCCACGATCTGCACCCCCTCGGCGACGCGGAACGGCCCGGCTGTTCCGCCCGGATTGAGCCGCGGCAGCTCCTCGTACATTTGCCGATTGGCGGCGAGGTCGCCGACCCGCACGCCTTGCAGGTCTCCGGCCGTTGCGCCCTTGGTCTGCTGCGCCAGGGCGAACAGGTCACGACACCCGCGCACGGAACTCATCGTCTTCTGGGCGATGGTGGTTGCGCGGCTGGTCTCCTCCGCGGAGGCGTCGGGCGGTAGTGGCAGGGTCATCTGAACGAGATTCAGACGAATGTCGTCGGGCCGGGCGGTGGCGAACTGCCGGCGGTCGACGACGAAGAGAATGTGATAACCAGCGGGGCTGCGGATCGGCTCGGAGAATTGGCGCACCGGGAGCTTGTCGACAGCGGCGTCCAGCGCGGGGTCGAGCGTGCCCGGCAGGATCCAGCCAAGCTCGCCGCCGGATTGCGCCGTCGCGCCTTGCGAGAATTGCTGCGCCACCGCGGCGAAGGGTGCACCCGTCCGCAACTGGGCGATGATGCGATCGGCGCTGCGCTTGGCCTCGTCGGCGAGCTCGGGGCGGTCGACGGGGACGAAGATCTCGGCGACGCGCGCCTCGGTCTTGCCGACGTTCGACCTCATGCGGTTCAGCGCGTCGTCGATCTCGCCCTCGGAGACGTCGACCTGAGGCCGTACGCGCCGCCGCACGATCTTGGCCCAGGAAATCTGGGCGTCGATCTGCTGGGTGGCGATCTCGAACGGCACGCCGACGCTTTGCAGGTATTGCCGGAACTGTCCGCGTCCCATCCCGGCGGCGCGCTCGATGTCGGTGAATCGCTGATCCAGCTCGGCCGGGCTGGTCTTGAGACCAAGCCGCTTGGCATCCTGGATCTGCAGCTTTTCGTCGATCATCTGGCGCAGGATTTGCGGGGCCATGCGCTGGCGAATATCTGGGCTGTCGGCCAAACCGGTCGTCCGGATGGCGAAGATGACCCGCTGCGACAGGTCGAAATCGGTGATCGCGTCGTCGTTCACCCGGGCCACCACGCGCAGACCCTGGGCTGACGCGGCGAGCGGCAGCAGAACGACCATCAAGGCGACGAAAGTGCGGAGGAGCGACGCGGACATTGCACCGGCTGTTGACAGAGGGGACGACATTATAGGCTGCGGCCAACCCGCCGCAATGTACCGCGGCTCTCGTAGGGAGAGACTATGGCAAGAGTGCGGGCAAGCTTGACGCTTGCGGGCGGGTGGTTTAGCCGAACACGGCAAGTTTGCGACGTGAGGTGCGTCGCGGTTTCAACGTGTGATGGCCCGAGAAGGCGACCGATCCGCCGAATGACCACTATCCGCCGCTCGATCAGCACCCCCGGCACATGGGCCCGGATTTGTTCAGGGGTAGGCTATCATCTCGATAATCTGGGCCGGTGGCTGATCGTCAATGCGCCGGCGATCGGTTCCACCTATGCCGCCCTGCTGGCGCCGGGCGTGCCCCGGCTCAGGCCGCGGCCGGGTTGGGTGTTCGCGGAGGAATACTACGACCAGCGCCGCTGGCTGGCCTGCCGGCGCGGGGCGCTGTGGGAGGCGGCGCGGGAGAAGGAGCTCGCCGTGCCGCTCACCGTGCGCTGGCACGGCGGTACGTCGGTCGATCTGACCTTGGGCAACGACAACAGCCTTTGCCTCTACGTCTGTGGATCGTTCGAGCCGAACGAGTTCGCTTTCCTCGACCGAGTCCTGCGGGCCGGCATGGTGTTCGTCGATGTCGGCGCCAATGACGGCTACTACACGTTGTTCGCGGCACGGCGCGTCGGTGCGTCGGGCCGGGTCGTTGCCGCGGAGCCCAGTTCGCGCGAGCGCGCCCATCTGCAGCGCAATCTCGGCCGCAACGGCCTTGACAATGTCACCGTGATCCCTGCTGCGATCGGTGCCGCTCCAGGGCTCGCCGACCTCCATCTCGCGCACGGCGTCCACGCCGGCCACAACACGCTGGGCGATTTCGCCCATGACGATGTGGTGCGGGCGAGCCTCGAGCGCGTGCCCGTGGAGACGCTCGATGCCGTGGTGGCGCGGCTGGGGCTGGCCCGGATCGACTTCATCAAGGTCGACGTCGAGGGCGCCGAAGCGAGTGTCGTCGCCGGTGCCGCGGCGGTGCTGAGCGCAATGCGGCCGATCATGCTGATCGAGATCAATGACAAGGCGCTGCGCGCCCAGGGCAACTGTGCCGCCGGGCTGGTGTCGACCCTGCAGGATGAGCTGGATTACGAGATCTTCGTCTTCTCGCCGATCACCGGCCTGGTCGAGCGCGCCGAGGACAACGACCCGCTGTCGCCCAACATCGTGGCGATCCCCCGCGAGCGCGTGGCCGAGACGCTGACCCCGGTGTAGCTCCCACTCATGACCCGTCCGTCGCCGGGGACGGCGACATCTTCCCCAGCTTCGCCTGGGAAGGAGAAGCGCTAGTCCCGGCCCTCATCGCGCTCCGACAGGATCGGATCGCGGATCGGCCACCAGATGTTCAGGGCCGGATCATTCCAGAGCAGCGTGAACTGACCGGCACGATTGTACTCGGTGCTCTGCTTGTAGTGGAAGATGGCGCGCTCGCTCATCACCAGGTGGCCGTTGCCGAAGTTCGGTGGCACGAGGACCTGCAGGCGATTGCTGTCGGACAAGGTGAAGGCGGCCCATTCGCGGTATTGTGAGGAGTTCGGGTCGTTGTTCACCACCACCAGATAGAAGCTTCCCTGCAGGCAGGAGATCAGTTTCCAGGTCGTGCCGTCGCCGTGGATGCCGCGCAGCACGTGGCGGTGTGAGATCGAGACGTCGTCCTGGATGAACTCGATCGGAATGCCGGCGGCGAAATAGGCGGTGCGATTGTAGGTTTCGATATAGTGCCCGCGAAAATCCTCGAACACGGTGGGCGGCTTGATCAGCAGCACCGATTCGAGCTTGGTGGTGAACACTTCCATGGCAACTCCTCCCGATCAGGTCGCTGGCTTCGCTGCGCCGACAAGACCCTCCTTGCGGTAGACCAGCGTCGATCCGGTGAAGTCGGCGGAAACCGGAACCGTGATGAGATGCGCCAGCGCCTCGCGTACGGCGCGCTGCCGGTCGGGCGGCACGACGAACACCATGAAGCCGGTGCCGCCGGCACCCAGCAGCTTGCCGCCCAGCGCGCCGGCGCGCTGGGCATCGTCGTAGATGCGGTCGATGGTCTTGGAACTGGTGCCGTTGGCGAGCTGGCGCTTGAGCAGCCAGCTTTCGTGCAGGAGGTGGCCGAACGCCTCCATCTCCCCGGCATGCAGCAGCTCGACCGCGATCCCCACCATCTCCTGCATGCACTCGAGGTGCCGGGCGTTGGCCTCGAGCCGCCCGATCAGGCGCTTGGCGAAATCCGACGAGAGGCGGCTCGAGCCGGCGTAGAACAACATCAGCCATTGCTCGAACTTGGCCAGGCGCTCCTCGTCGAGGCCGAGCGGCGTGACGGAGAACGATTCGTCGCGCGCGAAACTGATGATGTTCACGCCGCCATAGGCGCTGGCGATCTGGTCCTGGCAGCCGACGCTTTCGCGCAGGCGGTTCTGCTCGAGATCCATGGCGGCGACAGCGAGGGCGTGCGCGTCCAGCGTCTTGCCGCGCATGGCGTTCAGCACGTTCATCAAGCCGACCGCGAAGGCCGAGCTCGAGCCGATGCCGGAACGTGCTGGCAGGTCGCCCTGGTGGAACAGCTCGACGCCTTCGCTGTCGTCGTAGCCCAGCGCCTGCAGGCCGGCCCGCACCGCCGGATGCTGGATCGCCGCCATCTCGCTCACTGCCTCGATGTGCGACCAGATGATGCGATGGCGAATGCCGAAGAAGGGCGGCAGGAAGCCGGTGCCGATGTAGCAGTACTTGTCGATCGCCATCGACAGCACGGCACCGCCGTGACGGCGGAACCAGGTTGGGTAGTCGGTACCGCCACCGAAGAAGGAAACGCGGTACGGGGTGCGGGAAATCGCCATCAACATCGCGAGATCGTCACCTCGTCAGCGGGTAAGGAACCGGTCGCCTTCGGTGGCAACGCGCTCCCGCCAATACTCCAGAAGATCGCCCAGGGTCTTCTCGTAGGGGATTTCCGGCTGCCAGCCGGTATGAGCGCGGAACTTCGCCGTGTTGGGCACCTGCAGGTCGGCATCGATCGGCCGCAGCCGGTCCGGATCGACCTCGACACGGATGGCATCCTTGCAGGGCGACAGGCCGATCAGCGTGTCGAGGATCTCCTTCACCGTGCAGGAGTGGTTGCCGCCGATATTGTAGTAGGCGCCGGGCGTCGGATTGACCGTGACGAGCATGTAGTAGGCGCGCACCGCGTCGCGCACGTCGGCCACGGTGCGCAATGATTGCAGGTTGCCGACCTTGACCATGGGCTTGATGCGGTTGTGCTCGATCATGGCGATCTGCTTGGCGAAGGTCGATTCGGCGAACACGTCGCCGCGGCGCGGCCCGGTATGGGTGAACATGCGGGTGATCATCACGGTCATGCCGTAGGCCTCGGCATAGAAGCGGCCGACCAGGTCGGTGCCGACCTTGGAGATGGCGTAGGGCGAAGCCGGATGGAACGTGCACTCCTCGTCGATCGGCAGCTTCTCCTTGGGCACCCGGCCGAACACCTCGGAAGACGAGCAGACATGGATCGTCGCCTTGGGCGCGTGCTGGCGCAGCGCGTCGAGGACACGCACAGTCCCCTGTACGTTCGTGTCCATGGTGTCGAGCGGCGCATCGAAGCTGGTGCGCGGGAAGCTCTGGGCGGCAAGGTGAAAGACGTAGTCGGGCCGGGCGCTGGCGACGACGTTCTGGATGGACATCGTGTCGCGCAGATCGCCGTAGAGAAGGGAGATGCGGTCCTTGGAATTGATGCGATGGGCGATGGTCGAAAGGTTGTCGAGCGGGCTGCGCCAGCGGCACATGCCGATCACCTCCCAGTCGGTGCGCTCAAGCAGGAACTCGGCGAGATGTGAGCCGACCATTCCCGTGATGCCGGTGATGAGGGCGCGCGGCGGGGCCATGGTCGCAAGCCTGTCCTGTCCTGCAAAATCGGCGGTCTATCTAGTCGAGACCGGACCAAAAGGCCACTGGCTCGTTTTCCCTCCTCTTTAGCGAAGCCGGGGAGGAGAATGAGAACGCTTCCGGGCGGGAAAAACTCGGGAGCAGTGAACATTGCCTTGCGAGTCGGAGGTCTCTATGGTCCGACCGACCGCGAGATAATCCCCAACAATATGATGAATTCTGACCGCAAGCCCCTGCCCAAGACGACGGCGATTCAGTTGTACAGGAGCCTGTTCCTGGCTCGTCGTTGCGAAGAATCCATCGTCAAGCACTACCCCGAGAACCTGATGCGGACCCCCATGCACATGTCGATGGGGCAGGAGTTTGTCTGCGTCGGCGTGTGCGCGGCGCTCGACGGCAAGGCCGACGTGTTCGCCTCCTATCGCAGCCATGCCGCGTTCCTGGCGCAGACCCATGATACCGACCGCTTTTTCTCCGAACTCTACGGGCGCACCTCGGGCACCGGTGAAGGCAAGGGCGGGTCGATGCATCTCGCCGCCCCCGACCAGGGCCACATTTTGTCGAGCGGCGTGGTGGCGACGCAGATCCCGGTCGCAGTTGGTGCCGCTTTCGCCAATCTGCGCCTCGCCACCGGGCGCACCGCGGTGGCCTTTTTCGGCGACGGCGCGGCCGATGCCGGCGTATTCTGGGAGAGTCTCAACTCGGCGGCGCTCTTCCGCCTACCCATGCTGTTCGTTTGCGAGGACAACGGCTACGCCGTCGACACGCCGCGGGAAGCGCGCCAGGTCGCGGCTTCGCTCATCGAGGCGGTGAAGCCGTTCGGCTGCGACACCTACGAGGACCGGAGCGGCGACGTCGAAAGCGTCTACCGCCTCGCACGCGACGCGGTGGCGCGGGCGCAGCGCGATCGCCGCCCGGCCTTCCTCAACATCAAGTGCTGCCGCTATCTCGAGCATGTCGGCATCGGCACCGACTGGAACTGGGGCTATCGCGACAAAGCGACAGTCGAACGCGAATGGATCGCGCGCGACGCCCTGAAGGTGCAGCGTGCGCGGCTCGTCTCGCACCAGGTGGGCGAGAGCGCCATCGCCGCGATGGAGCAGGAGATCGAAACGGCCATCCAGACCAGCGTGAAGCGGGCATCGCAGGCGCCGATCCCCACGCCGAACCGGCTGCATGCTGGTGTGTTCCATGCGAAAGCTTGATTACGCCGGCGCCATCCGTGAGGCGACGACGCAGGAGATGGAGCGCGATCCGCGGGTGTTCGTCTACGGCATCGGCGTGCCGACCTGGTCGTCGATCTTCGGCACCACCAAGGGATTGGTGGAGAAATTCGGCCCGGAGCGCTGCTTCGATACGCCGATTTGCGAGGATGCAATGACCGGCTTCGGCCTCGGCGCGGCGATCCGCGGACTGCGTCCGATCCACGTCCACATCCGGGTCGATTTCATGATCCTGGCCACCAATCAGCTGGTCAACATGGTGTCGAACTACATCTACTCCACCGGCGGCCGGCTCAAGGTGCCGTTGGTGGTGCGCGCCGTGATCGGCCGCGGCTGGGGCCAGGGGGCGCAGCACAGCAAGAGCCTGTTCTCCAACTTCACCCATATCCCCGGCCTCAAGGTGATTGCCCCGACCACGCCGTCCGACGTCAAGGGAATGCTGACGGCAGCGATCCGCGACGACAATCCGGTGATCTGCTTCGAGCATCGCTGGCTCTACTGGGCCGAGGAAGAAGTCCCCGAGGAGCCCTACGAGGTGCCGCTGGGTGTCGGCCGCATCTTGCGGCCGGGCCGTGATGTCACCGTGGTCGGGCTCTCGTGGATGAATGTCGAGGCGCGGCTCGCCGCCGACATCCTCGCCAAGCGTGGCGTGTCGGTCGAGATCGTCGATCCGCGCACTCTGGCGCCGCTCGACGAGGGCCTGATCCTCGAGTCCGTGCGCCGCACTGGCCGCTGCATCATCGCCGATTGCGACTGGGTCGACTCTGGTTTCAGCGCCGAGCTATCGGCGCGCATCCACGAGAAGTGCTTCGGCCAGCTCAAGGTCCCGGTCCGGCGCATCGGCTTTGCCCACACACCCTGCCCGACGGTGCGCGAGCTCGAGAACGAGTTCTATCCGAATGCGCGCAGCATCGTGCATGCGGTCGAGGATATGCTGGGGCTCGAGGCAGCCAACCTGGACGGCGAGGATTTCTTCAGCCACGAACGGCGCTTTCGCGGACCCTTCTAGGCGAGCCGGGTGAGCGGCGCCGACACTCCGCCGACGGCGGCCACAGCGCGAGCTTCTGACGTTGCCATTCGGGACCGGCTCCTTTAGCTGTCTGCGGCCCCATTCCCGTGGCGGAGCATCACTCTGTGAAGGATGAAGCGACCTATCGCCGGCTGTTCCGGACCGCGCTGCTGATCCGTCTGGTCGAGGAGCAGATCATCGCGCTCTATCCGTCCGACAAGATTCAGAGCCCGGTCCACCTGTCGATCGGCCAGGAGGCCGTGGCAGTCGGCGTGTGCGACGGTCTCAGGCCCGACGACCTGGTTTTTGCCACCTATCGCTCGCACGGCTTCTACGTCGCCAAGGGCGGCCGCCTCGATGCCATGTTTGCCGAGCTGTACGGCCGCACCGGCGGCATCTCCGGCGGCAAGGCAGGCTCCATGCATCTCGCCGCGCCGGAAGTCGGCCTGATGGGCTCGTCGGCGGTGGTCGCCAGCACCATCCCGCATGCCGTCGGCGCCGCGCTCGCCTTCAAGCGCCGCGGCACCGATCGCATCGCCGTCGCCGTGTTCGGAGATGGCGCGACGGAGGAGGGTGTCTATCACGAGAGCCTGAACTTCGCTGCGCTGATGAAGGTGCCGGTGCTGTTGCTGTGCGAGGACAACGGCCTTGCCGTGCATAGCCATCGTCCGATGCGTCAGGCCTATCGCTTGGCCGAGCATGCCGCCGCGTTTGGCATTGCCAGCCGCCGCCTGGAGGAGGGATGGGATATGCTGGCGGTGCGCGACGTCACGCTCGAGGCGGCAGCCGAGGTGCGCGCCGGCGCGCCGTTCGTGCTCGAGATCGCGACCTCGCGCTACAAGGAGCATGTCGGCGTCGGCGAGGATTTTCATTTCAACTATCGCACCAGAGACAGCATCGATTCTTTCAAGCGGCGCGATCCGCTGATCGTCGATGCCGCGCTCGCGAGCGCCCTGAAACCCGAGCTCGAACGCGAAATCGCCGCCGCCGTCGCTTTCGCCGAGGCGAGCCCGCTACCCGGCCGGCCCGACCTCCTGACCGACATCATCTAGCGCCCACTATGCCCCACCATCCAGCACGATGAGTGCCCCAACCATGAACGTCGCCATTGCAAAGTCCGCCGCGCGGGGCACGCGCATCCTATCCTACGCCGGCGCCCTGCTCGAGACCATGGATGCAGCGCTCGCCCATCACTCCAACGTCTTCATCATGGGACAGGGCGTCGACGACTTTAAGGGCATCTTCGGCTCGACCATCGGCCTCGCCGAGAAGTACGGCGCAAAGCGCGTGTTCGACGTGCCGCTGATGGAAGAGGGCATGACCGGCATCGCAATCGGCGCGGCGCTGGCCGGCGACTACCCGATCACCACCCATATCCGCGCCGACTTCTCCTTCCTTGCGATGAACCAGATCCTCAACATGGCGGCCAAGTATCGCTACATGTTCGGTGGCCTGATGAGCTGCCCGATGCTGATCCGCATCGTCGTCGGCCGGAGTTGGGGCCAGGGCGCGCAGCATTCGCAGAGCCCGCAATCGACCTTTGCGCATTTCCCCGGACTCACCGTGGTGATGCCGTCGAGCAGTCAGGCGATCCTCGACATGTACCCGGCGATCGTGGCAAGGCATCCTGGCCCGGTGATCAGCATCGAGCATCGCCTGCTCTACAATCTCGATTTCACCGTGTCGGACACGGGCAAGCACGTTCCGCTCGGCAGCTACGTGACGCGCGAGGGCAAGGACGTCACGGTCGTGGCGACCTCGGTCATGGTGCTCGAGGCGTTGCGTGCCGCCCAGTACGTGCACGAGGCGGCGGGCGTCTCGGTCGAGATCATCGATCTCAACTCGATCAGCCATCCAGACTGGGACTTGGTGGCGACGAGCATACGCAAAACCGGCCGGCTGGTCGTTGCCGACACGTCGTGGCTGGAGTACGGCGTCGCTGCCGAGGTCTGCCGCCAACTCGTGATGCGCGATCCACGTCTGCTCGAGCAACCGCCCTCGATGCTCGGCATGGCGCCCGCGCCCTGTCCAACTGCCAAAAGCCTGGAAGACATCTACTATCCAAGCCAGCGCGAGACCGTCGACGCCATCCTGACCCAGGCGAAAGGCGCCGGGCACGGCGTCCCCCTGCCGGTCGAGCGCTCGATGACCGAGGGCTACAAGCGCTTCCGCGGCCCGTTCTGATCCTCCGGCGCGCCGGCATGCCGCCCGGCTCATGACTCATGGCTGGGGTCGCGCAACTCCGATGGCGCTCATGGTCGGGGGGCGACGAAGAGGTGCCACTGGCTGGAGTGGCGCAGTCCCGGCGGTCATGAGCGGGCGGGACGCCCGCGGTCCCCCACATGATGAGCCTTGTACCAGGCGATGGTGCGGCGCAGGCCGTCGGCAAGCGATGTCCTCGCTTCGAAGCCCACAAGCCGGCGGGCGGCGCTGTTGTCCATGAGGCGCACCGGGATGGTGCTGGGGCGCGACGGGTCGTAGCGCACATCGGCGTCGTCGTAGCCGTCGACGTAGAGGATCTGCTTGAGAATCTGGCGCACCGAGTACCCCTTGCCAGAGCACAGGTTGAGGGCAAGGAAGGGCTCATCGACGGCGAAGGCGGCGAGCAGGCCCTCGATGAAATCGTCGACATAGATCAGGTCGCGGACGTCGCCGCCGGTGCCCCACACCTCGAGCGGCCGATGGCGTTCGATGACGCGGCGCACCAGCGCGGCCGTGACGTGGCTGACGGCGAAGTCGAACTTGTCGTAGGGCCCATAGACGTTGGACGGCCGAATCACTATGGTCGCCATCGGCTCGGCGATCTTCTCGGCATAGGTCCGGCATAGGATCTCGGCGTAGCGCTTCATCCAGCCTGCGGCGTAGTAGACGCTGTGCGGGTCACCGTCGAACATCTCGCCTTCGCTTACCGGCCGGTCGTCGGTCGGCGGGTAGGCGGCCCCGCTGGAGATGAAGCAGAACTTGGCGACCTTCGCGCGGTGGGCGGCTTCCAGCATCAACGTGTTGATCAGGACGTTGGGCGTGACGTGGACGAGCGGTGTGGCCCGGATCACGGCGGCGCCCGAGGTATGGGCGGCGCACAGGAAGACGTAATCCATTCCCTCGACGACCCTGGCGCAATGCTCGGGCAGGCGCAGGTCGGCCTGGACGGTCTCGGCGCCATCGATCTCGACCTGGGGGGCCTTCTGATGAGTCGTAAGCCGCAGCCGGGCGCCGCGGCCAGCGAGGGCAATGGCCAGATTGGTACCAATGAACCCGGCGCCGCCGGCGATTAGAATTTTCTTGCCCGCGACGTCCATTTTGCCCTCTCCACAATGTCGTCCGGATTCTCTAGTTCATTTGTCCATCACTTGCTTTGTGCAGAGAGTAACGGGGAGCGCAGGTCCAGGCTAATGTCGAGCGTCGTTCGACCCGAATCGGCCGTTTCAGGGCAGGCGCCGGCGGCAGAGGCGTGCCGGCCCGTCGTCGTAGGCCTGGGCCAGATCAACAATTCCTTCTCCGGCCAGAATTACCTGCCCTATTCGGTCGCCCTGCTGCAGACCTACGTGCAGAAGATGGCCGCCGACCCCGGCCGCTACCGCTTCCTGCCGCCGCTCTACAAGCGAGTGCGCATCGCCGATGCCGTCGAAGCGCTCAAGGATGCCGACCTCGTGGGCTTCAGCACCTACGTCTGGAACGGCCGCATCTCGCTGGAGATCGCCCGGCGGCTGAAAGCGCTGAAGCCCGGCATCGTGATCGTGTTCGGGGGGCCACACGTCCCGGACCAGCCGGAAGCCTTCCTGCGAACGAATCCGCAGATCGATCTGGCCGTCCATAACGAGGGCGAGCGGACCTTCCTGAAGCTGCTCGAAGCCTTCCCGGACCGCCAGGCCTGGCAGGCGCTGCCGGGCGTCAGCATGGTCACGGCCGATGGGGGCTTTGTGCGCAACCCCAACATCAATCGGGTGCGCAACCTCGATGAGATACCGTCGCCGTTTCTTGAGGGGGCGTTCGACGCCATCATGGCGGCCAACCCTCACGAGAGCTGGATCGGCCTGTGGGAGACCAATCGCGGCTGCCCGTTCCGCTGCACCTTCTGCGACTGGGGCTCGGCCACAGCGGCCAAGGTCACCAGGTTCGGCGACGAACGGCTCTATCGCGAGGTCGACTGGTTTGCCGCCAACAAGATCGAATACATCTTCTGTTGCGACGCCAACTTCGGCATCCAGAAACGCGATGTCGACATCGCCAAGTATGTCGCGTCGGTCAAGAACGGCACGGGCTACCCGGTTGCGTTGTCGGTGCAGAACACCAAGAACGCGACGGAACGCGCTTACGAGACTCAAAAAATCCTCGCCAACGCCGGCCTGAACAAGGGCGTGGCGCTGTCCATGCAGAGCGTCGACAAGGTCACTCTCGTCGCCATCAAGCGCGACAACATCGCGCTCGACGCCTATATGGAGCTGCAGCGCCGCTTCACCCGCGACAAGGTGGAGACGTATTCGGACCTGATCCTCGGACTGCCCGGCGAGACCTATGAATCCTTCGTGCAGGGCGTCGACCAGCTCATCGTGAGCGGCCAGCACAACCGTATCCAGTTCAACAACCTGTCGATCCTGCCCAATGCCGAGATGGGCGACCCGGCCTATCAGGCCAGGTACGGCATGGTCACGGTCGAGTCGAAGATCATCAACATCCACGGCGAACGTATCGAGCTCGACGACGACGTGCCCGAGGTCCAGGATCTGGTTGTCGCCACGGCGGCGATGCCGGCCGCCGACTGGCGCCGCGCCCGCGTCTTCTGCTGGATGACGGCGCTGCTGCATTTCGACAAGCTGTTCCAGCTTCCGCTGATTCTGGCGCACGGCATTTCCGGCATCTCCTACCGCGCCATGATCGAGGCCTTCATGGCCGCCGATTCGGCGCGCTACCCTCTGATCGCCGAGATCAATGCATTCTTCCACGGCGAGGCGGACTCGATCCAGCAGGGCGGCGCCGAGTACGTCTTCTCCCGGGAGTATCTCGGCATCTACTGGCCGGCCGACGAGTTCATCTTCGTCAAGCTGACGGCAGAAGGCCGCTTCGACGGTTTCTACGCCGAGGCCGGCACGCTCCTCGCCGAGACGGTGGGCGCCCGGGGCAACGGGATGCCGATGGAGATCATCGAGGAGGCTATCCGGCTCAACCATGCGCTGGTCAACCAGCCCTTCGTCAAGAACGATTTGACGCTGCGTGTGAATCACAACCTGTTAGACTATTGGCACAAGGTGCGAGGGGGCGAGCAGGCACTGCTGGTCGAGGCACCCGTGGCGGTCGACATCGACCGCACCAGCAAGCCCTACGACGACTTCCAGAAATGGTGTCGGGAGATCGTCTGGTGGGGCAACAAGAAGGGGGCCTATCTCTATGCACCCAGAGCCGTCCAGATCACGCCAGAGCTCGCCGGGCACTACTGACTTCCCATGAACTACCGCGCGCTTGGCCAGACCGGGATCAAGGTCTCGGAAATCGGCTTTGGCGCCTGGGGCATCGGAGGCCGTACGGTTAATCAGACCTCTTATGGCGATACCGACGACCGGACCTCGCTCGCCGCGCTGGCCCGGGCGCTCGACAGCGGCATCACGTTCTTCGATACTTCGGCGGCCTACGGCGACGGTCACAGCGAGAGCCTGATCGGCAGGGCCTTCTCCGGGCGCCGCCAGCAGGTCGTGATCGCCACCAAGGCGGGCTACGATTCTTGGGATCGCGAGCCTGATTTCTCTGCTGCCGCCCTCGTCGCCTCAGCCGACCGCAGCCTGCGTCGCCTGCAGACCGATACGATCGATCTTCTGATGCTGCACAGCCCATCGCGCAACGTGCTGTTGCAGGACGAGCCGCGGCGCGCCCTCGATAGCTTGATTGACAGCGGCAAGATTCGCTCCTGGGGCGCTTCGGTCAAGCGCCCGGCCGATGCGCTGGCGGCGCTCCGCGTCGGCGACATCCCGGTCATCCAGGGCAACTTCAACATGATGGATGTGCGAGCGGCGAGCGGAGGGCTGTTCGAGGAAATGCACAGGCGCGGCTCCGGCTTCATCGCACGCACGCCCCTTTGCTTCGGCTTTCTGTCCGGCACGATCACGCGAGATACGGTGTTTCCGGCCGGCGATCACCGGCGAGGCTGGTCGGCTGCCCAGCTCGCCGCCTGGATCGATGGGGCGAACCATCTGCTCGCCATGATCGGGTCAGCCCCCGGCGTTGCGGGCGTTCAGGCAGCGCTGCGATTCTGCCTGTCCTTTCCGGACGTCTCGAGCGTCATCCCCGGCATCATGACGCCGATCGAAGCCGATCAGAACGCCGCTGCCAGCGCATGCGGGCCATTGCTCCAGGTCGCGGTCGACGCGGTTCTCGAAATCAACCGGGCTCGGCAGTTCTTCGTCTCGGCAGAGACAGCGAACTGAGGAAATCGAGCAGGTTGCCGCCCGGGAAGAGATGCCCGGGAATTCCCGCCGCTTGCGCGGCTTCGACATCGGTCGTGCGATCACCGATCAGGAACGACCGCGAGGCGTCGACCGTCCAGTCGGCCATCAGCTTCCTGATCATGCCGGGGCTGGGCTTGCGCAGGTCGGAAACGCGCCGATAGCGTTCGATCGTGCCCTCGGGATGGAACGGGCAATACTCGGCACAATCGATATGCGCGCCATACCGGCCGAGTTCCGCGCCCATCCACTCGTGCAGGGCGACGACGTGGTCCTCCTGGTAGAAACCACGCGCGATGCCAGCCTGGTTGGTTACCACGAAAACGAAGTAGCCGGCGTCGTTGAGCGCCCGCACGGCGTGTTGCGCGCCGGCCACCCAGCGGATCTGGTCGGCGCGATGGATGTAGCCGGTATCCACGTTCAGCACGCCGTCGCGGTCGAGGAAAGCCGCCGGCCGGCGCATCAGGTTTGGCACGAAGGTTTGGGCGCGCTCGAAATCTTCGGGAATGCCGATGTCGATGAAAGGACCCTCGATGATGCGCCCGGCGATCACGCCGTCGCGCGCCAGATCAGGCAGCACGTCGCGTTCGAGTGAGCACGGCAATGATCTGATTTGTGTCAAGATTTGCTTGCGCATCAAATAGACGCCGGCATTGATCGGCTGGCCCGGCGGCCCCGATGGCGCGAAGCGGCGCACCTTGCCCTGTTCGACCTCGACCCGGCCGTAGCGCGTGCCGGAAATGCCGCTGGCGAGCGCCATACGGACCACGTCGGTGGTCGTATCTCCCATTCGAGGAAGAAGAGATAACCAGTTGAAATCGAAAAGAGAATCGCCATTGACGAGGAAGAAATGGTCATCGAGCCGGTCGCTCGCCAGCGCCAGTGCGCCAGCGGTTCCGGCGGGCGAGGGTTCGACCGCCGTCTCGATGCGCATGCCACGCACGGTGCGGCCGTTATAGGCGTGGCGGACATCGTCGGCCTTGTGGCCGCACAGCAGCAGGGCTCGCTTCACGCCGTGGCGTGCGGCTTCTTCCAGCAGATAGTCGAGAAAGGGACGGCCGCCGACCGGCAGCATCGGCTTGGCGGTCTGCCGGATCAGGCCCTGCAGGCGAGTTCCGAGACCGCCGACGAGGAAAACTGCCTGGTCGACGCTCACGCGACCTCTGTGCTGCTCGTCGCCGTCCAGCCGGCGCGGCACAGGATGCGCTCGTCGAGTGCTACCTCGCCGAGTCCCCAATCGGCCGGCTGGGCCAGTTCCGGCAGGGCGCCCTGCGCCCACCGCTCGGCCGGCCTCACGAAATGGCGCTCGATCGACGGCCCGAGCACACTCTCCAAGCCGCGCACCTTGCGCCTGGGATAGTTGAAGGCTCCGCGCGCCAGCGTCTGCAGGCGCCACCAGCGCAGGCTTCCCAGGCCGTTGTCGATGATCGCCTGCCACGGTGAGAAGACCTGGGTGATGCGGTTGGCGAACAGGCGGGCGTGGGCGCTCTTGTAGATGCGGCAGGCGGGAGGAAGGCAGCTCTCGCGCACGCCACGTGCCGCGGCCGCATGCATGATCATCGAATCGCAGTCGAGCGACAGCACGGTATCGTTGAGCGGGTAGCCGCGCATCGATTTCCACAGGGCGCCGCTCATCAGCAGGAAATCGCCGCAGGCATTGGTGTGCAGATCGCGGATGCGCCAGTGCGGCGGCGGCGGCCGATGTTCGTGCGGCGTGCACTCGAGGCTTTGCAGACGGTGCAGCAGGGCGATGTCGTCGGCTTCGAGAAGCTCCGACCTGCCCAGCACCACGTCATGCCGATCGCAGCGATACATGGTGTTTCCCGCCAGATCGCGGCGTGCCAGGACGGAGACGATCTCGTCGGAAAGATAGCTGTCGGCAGCTTTCGGCGACACGAATTGCCCGCGGGCACGGCGCAGGCCGACATTGGCGGCAGCGGCCGGATGCATGCCCCATTCGTGAGCGCCCCGGAATCTCTGATGGTGCTCCTTGCTGACGATGATGCCGCGCACCTGGACACAGCCGCCTTGGCGCAGTGGCCCCAGCGAGTCGATCAGCAGGGCCTCACCGGGCGGTGGGTTCCATTCGACGAGGATGATCTCCGCGTCGACGCGGAAGCGCTGCAGCTGGCGCACGAGGAACCGCGTCGCCCGGCTGACCCGCGCCTCGAAATCGTCCGTATACCTGTCGTTCCGAAAGAAAGTAACAAAAGTAACGTAGGGTTGCGCGTTCACGTCGAGCTGTCTCGGCCGGAGCTTCATATTGTTGAGAGAGTGCGAGCCGTATACGGGATTTTCCTTCTGATCGTAAGAGCCGTCGTGGCGCTTCAGCGCCTGGCGCCGCGACAGCACGGCGAGACGCCCTTCACCGCACTCGGCTGATCGATGCTGTGCTTCTCGCAATGGCGGGGCCGACGATTGGCCGGCGTTGGCCAGCAGGTCGCCCCGACTTGCGTGCGCGGATAGGCACAGCGTCGCCACCATGGGGAAAACGTGTATAGAATGCGATAATCGCATTGACAGAAATTGCGATTACCGCAATCTTGAACGGCAACTCCAACCGGATTGCCACCCATGCCCATGACCAGTTTTTCCCTGCTCGATCGTTGGACCCCGACCGTTCGGATCCTCGCCGAGATCGACTGTTCCGATGACACACCGCACGCGGCCAGGCTCGGCCAAGCCGTGTGGTGGGCGTGGCGCCGCGGCCTCGACCTCAGCGGGCTGAAGCTCAGCGGCGCCGATCTCGGTGGCGCGAGGCTGCGCGGCCGGGGGCTGCGCGAGGTCGATCTTCGGCAGGCGATCCTGCGCGGCGCCGACCTCGGCGACACCGATTTGCGCGACGCCGATCTAAGTGGCGCGGACCTCGCCGAGGCCGACCTGAGTGGTGCCGTCCTGCGTGGCGCGCTGTTGCGCGATACCGATTTGCGCTCGGTCGACCTCTACGGCGCCGATCTCAGCGGCGCCGATCTGTCGCGGGCGGCATTGGGGGACATCCCGGTCATTCCGGCCATCGACGCTGCGATCCTGGCGCGAATCGAGGCGGGCGGACGGCTCGAGATGTCCGTCTGGCACAGCTGCGAGACGACCCATTGCCGCGCGGGATGGGCCATAAAGCTCGCCGGACCAGCCGGCGAAGCGCTCGAGGAGGCATTGGGCGCCGCCATCGCCGGCACCTTCATCTATGCCGCGAGCCGCCCTGGTGTGCCGATTCCGGATTTCTACTCCAGCAACTCTGACGCGCTTGCTGATTTGACAACGGCGGCGACGCGGCGGGCGTGAACGCCGCGCCGGCGTCACTCGCGTACACCATCCGCCGGGCGCGCCGGGCGCTGCCGCTGCAAGCACCCGGCAATGCCCCCTATCGACGCTGGGCTGCAGCCGCCTGCTCGGCCGAGGTGGCTCATGCCCGCGAGGATTTTTGGGCCTGCGTCCATCGGCTCGGGCTCGCCGGCCTGTTCGATCGCGACGACGGGTTTGGCGGCCACGAGGCGCCGTTCCGCTTCCAACACGAGGCGCACGCCTTCGCCGCGGTGGGCTGGCTGGTCCACCTCCAGGCGCATGAAAGCGATCGGCGGGGGCCGTGGGCCGTGCTGCGATGGGACCTATGGGATGCCACGCGACGACGGCTCTGGTGGATCGAGCGGCGGCGCCTGTGGGCCGGTTTCGTGCGCAATGTCGAGCGTTACCGGACGGCCCGCTGGGCGCTGGAAAGCGGCTGAACGTCGTATTGCGAAATACGCATTGCGTAGTTGCACGAGTCCTGTCACATTGGGTCCATTTACGGCAGCGAGCCTCGACATGGACCACAAATGGCTGAAAGAAATGCTTGGGCGCCCCGGCTATTCGCAGGCCGGCCTTGCCGCGGCACTCGGCCGCAATCCGTCGGCCGTCAACCGCATGGTCCGAGGCGAACGCCACATCAGAGCGAGCGAGCTGCCGATCATCCTGAAATATCTCGATGAACCTGGCGGCGCGGGCGTGTCGGTCGCTGCGCCGCCGCCCAGCGACCGCGTGGCTCTCGATGCGATGCCACGCCTCAACGCGCGTTTCGCCGAGGACGCGGCGCTGCCGCCCTATCGCAGCGAGATGCCCAAGGACGTGCCGGTCTACGGCACCGTGGTTGGCGGCGACGGCAACCATCTGGTCGATTTTGAGCTGAACGGCGCGGTCGTCGACTATGTCCGCCGGCCGCCACGGCTGGCGGCGCGGGCCGATGTATTTGCGGCCTACGTGCAGGGCGATTCGATGGTGCATTGGCGCGAACCCGGCCAGCTGGTCTATGTCGAAAGCGCCAAACCGCCCCGGGTGATGGACTACGTCCTGGTCGAGCTCAAGCCGCCGGTCGGCGAGAGCACGCGGCCGGCGATGATCAAGCGCCTGCTCGCCGTCACGCCGACCAAGCTCCGGCTACGCCAGTACAATCCGGCGCGCGATTTCGACGTCGACCGCCGCGCCGTGCTACGGCTCTATCGCGTCCTCGACTGGGACGAGCTGCTCGGTGTGTAGCGCGCCTCAGGCCGTCTCGGCCAGGATGGGAAGCACACGAGAATCGTGGCCGGGCAACGAGATCCGTCGCTGTGCTCAGGATGACAAGAGGGGTGCGCGCTCGTTCGATGGATCACACGCTCCCGAAATGACAGCTACCTCAAGCCCGGGACGTCACGTCGCCGAGAAGCGGCTCATGCTGTCCTTTTCCAGGCGGGTGGCGCGGCGGTAGGCGCGGATGACGTCGGCCACGTCACCCGCTTCGCGGACGCGGCCGTTGTCGATCCACAGGGCGGTCTCGCACAGGCGGGCGAGCTCGGTGGTCGAATGGCTGACGAACAGCAGCGTGCCGGTACGGCGGAAGCGGTCGATCCAGTCGACGCATTTCTTCTGGAAGGCGAGGTCGCCGACCGCCAAGGCCTCGTCGACGATCAGGATCTCGGCGTCGATATGGGCGCAGATGGCGAAAGCCAGCCGCATGCGCATGCCGATCGAGTAGAGCTTGATCGGCTGCTCCATGAACTCGCCGATGCCGGCGAAGTCGGCAATCGAGTCGAACTTGCTGACGATTTCGGAGCGCTTGAGGCCGAGCACGGCGCCGGCGATCAAAACATTCTCCCGTCCCGTCGCCTCGAGATCGAAGGTGGCACCTAGCGCGAGGACCGGGGCGACGCGGCCCTTCACCCAGATCTCGCCCTTGGTCGGCCGGGTCATGCCGCAGACGATCTGCAGCAAGGTGGACTTGCCGCAGCCGTTGCGGCCGATGATGCCGAGGCTCTTGCCGCGCAGGACCTCGAAGCTGACGTCCTTCAGCGCCCAGAACGACTTGTAGTAGGGCTTCTTCTGGCTGCCGAACAGCTGCTGCTTCACCCAATCCTTGGGGCTGTCGTACAGCTTGTAGGCCTTGGCGAGGTGCTGCGCCCTGATCACCACGTCAGCTCTAGATGACATCGGTGATGCTATCCTGCTGGCGGCGGAAGAACCAGTAACCGAACCAGAACATGAAGACGGACAGGAACATCGTCCAGGCGACGACCAGCATATTGGGAAGCCGGCCGAACACCACCAGGTCACGGATGATCTCGATGAACCCCGTGAGGATGTTGAGGTACATCAGCCGCATCAAGTCGGGGCTGAGCGATTCGTGCGAGAAGAACACCGGCGTGGCGAACATCAGCACCGGCGAGATCGTCATCATCAGGTAGGCGGTGTCGCGCGTGAAGGCGCCCATCGCCGACAAGAGCCAAGTCAGCCCGAGCAGGAACGCCAGGAATGGGATGTACCACAAGGGCAGCAGCAGCACGGTCCAGTGCAGCGAGCCGGAGAACAAGAGCTGGCACAACAGCATCAGCACTAAGCCGATCGTGGCATAGGTCGTGGCCCGCAGGGTCGAGATGACCGGCAGCATGTGGGCCGGGAACATCGTCTGCTTCAGGTAGTGGGCATACTCATGCAACAGCGAGGGCGCGCGGTACGCCATCTCGGCGAAAAAATTGAAGGCGATCAGCCCGCCGAACACGAACAGCGCATAGTCAATGGGTGACGACGCATCGGCGTTGTTGGGCAGCTTGACCGCCCCGCTGAACACCAGCGTGTAGGTGATCAGCGACAGCAAGGGCGCCAGGATCGCCCAGACCCAGCCGGCCACCGACCCGCTGAACCGCTCCCGCAGCTCGCGGCGCAGGATCGCGGCAATCAAGTCGCGGTTGCGCCAGGCGCTGGTGAAGGGCTCGGCGAGAAAGCGACCGCACCGCGCAAGCCAGCTGTTGTCGCCGGGTATGATTTCCTTGCCGTCGACGATGTGCAGCAGGGGCACGTCGTGCGGCAGGGGAGCGGCGTGGGCCAGGGGCACATCCTGCTCCCGGGGCACATCGGTGGCGGACCGGTCTAAGTCTAGCTTAGTCATTGAGATTAAACGATATTCCTCGCTTGTGCGCGCAAGTCAATTGGTAGGAATTGCCCGCCCGACCTCTGCCGTCCCGGCCGAATTGAGGAACCTGCCCTTGCCCTGCGGGCCCGATTGCCCAGGGATTGATGAAAGGCCGGCAGCGAGGCGCCGTGGACTTCGCCGCGCTTTTCTTAGTGTGTGGCGTTGGCGCTTTCAATGCTGGGAACGCGACGTGACGCCGTCGAAATGACGCTGTTGCAGGCGGGCATCAGGGTGGTCGGCCGCGTCTACCCCCGGGCGCGGCTGGCTGGTTGGCCGTCGTTGATCGCTATCGTTGGCTTGACGCCCTCGGGGGCTTAGGCTAGCGGGACGCGCTTGATGTATTCCTATTTTGTCCACCGCCGTTACCTCCCCATGGCCAAGGCCGGAGGGATGCGTCTGTGACGGACAGCAGCATCCTGCGGGCGGCCTTCGCCCCGCTTGCCCGCCTGTGGCGGCGCCAGCCTGCGCCGATCGTGTTCGACACGCCGTCGGGCGACGCCGAGCAGGAGGCTGAGCGGCTCTATCGCGACGGTCTGTTACGGGCGCGGCGCGGCGACACCGAAGGGGCGCTTGCGCAGCTCGACAAGGCGATCTCCCACCTTCCGGGCTTGGCCGATGCGATCGAGGCGCGGGCCGAGCTGCTGGATTCGCTCGGGCAATGGGATCTGGCACGGCCGGAATACGAACGCGCGCGGCGCCTGTGGTCGGAAACCCAGGGCGGCATGCCCGACCGGCGCTATCTGTTCCGGCGCAGTGGCCATTTCGCTTTCGAGATCGAGGCCTACGAGCTGGTCCGTAACAATGTCCGCAACAAGGTGCTGCCGCAGCTCGCCCACGGCAACGCGCTCCTGATTCGCGGCCGGGCCAAGGAGGCGCTCGACAGCTACGAGCGCGCTCTCAAGGCCAAGCCCAACCTGCCCGAGATCCTGGCCCTGAAGGGCGAAGCCCTGGCCGTCCTTGGCCGCTACGACGAGGCGATCCAGGTGTTCGACGGCGTGCTGGCGGCCCGGCCGAACGACGGTGAGACGCTGAACAGCCGCGGCATTGCCCGGATGGCGCTGGGCCGCGTCGCCGAGGCCAACGACGACTGGCGCCGCCAGCTCGAGCTCCTGCCGCCGACCCAGCCTGCGGCCCGTGGCTGCGTGGCCCTGCGCCACGGCAACTACGGCGCGGCCTTCCACGAATTCGGGCTGGCCCGCGCCAAGGAGCCCCGGCAGCCCTACTGGTTGCTGTACCGGCTGGCGGCGGGACGCCTGGCCGGGGTGTCGCCCGAGCCGTTCACTGTGCCGGCCGGCAACGAATGGCTGGCGGCCGTGATCGCGCTCTATGCCGGCCAGGCGACCGAGGAAGGATTGCTCGGTCGTGCCAATTCGCTGGGCCGGCGCACCGAAGCGCTGTTCCATATCGGGGTCGTGGCGCTCGGCGCCAACCCGGCGGTGGCGCGCCGCCACTGGCGCGAGATCGCCGACCGTGGATCGCCTGCGATGATCGAGTACGCCGCCGCCCGCAACGAGCTGACCCGCCTCGGCGCCTGACGGCTCTGTCCACCTCGAGGAGCGCATGTTCTCGGTAATCCTCTACGGCCGCAACGACAGCCACGGCTACAATCTGCACAAGCGGGCGGCGATCAGCTTCAATGCGCTGGCCGAGGTGATGTCTGACCCGGACGACGAGATCCTATTCGTCGACTACAACACACCGGACGACCATCCGACCTTTCCAGAGGCGATCCACGATACGCTGACGGACAAGGCGAAGAAGGTGATGCGCATCCTGCGGGTGCGCCCCGAGCAGCACGCCCACCTGAAATCGAAGACGCACTTGGTCGCGCTCGAGGCGCAGTCGCGCAACGTGGCGCTGCGGCGCTCCAACCCGAACAACCGCTGGGTCCTCTACACCAACACCGACATGCTGCTGGTGCCGCGCAACGAAGGCGAGTCGCTCAGCACCATTCTCGGCGACCTGACTGACGGCTTCTACCAGGTGCCGCGCTTCGAGATTCCGGAAATGTTGTGGGAAGCCGCGTTTGACCGTCGCGATCCCGCCGGCAACCTCGCCAAACTGCGTGACTGGTCGGTACGCTTCCATCTCAACCAGATCGTCCACAACTATATGCCGATGAAGTACGATGCCCTGGGCGACTTCCAGGCGGCGTTGCGCGAGGACATGTTCGCCATCCATGGCTTCGACGAGGACATGATCCTGGGCTGGCACTGCGATTCGAACCTGGCCGCCCGGCTGGCGCTCTATCGCGGCCGCGTCGACACGCTGATCGACAAGCTGTTCGGCTACCATTGCGACCACACGAGGGTGGCCGCGGCCAACAACAAGGGCCGTGCGACGCGCATGAACGACCAGGACCGCTTCATCTGGAACGTCGCCTCGCCCTACGTGCCGGCGCAGGCCGAAACTTGGGGCTGGCCCGACGTCGAGATCGAGGAGGTCCGGCTCGATCGCGACACCGCCTATCAGCGCTTCACCGCAGGCCTAGACAAGGCGATCACACCGGCCACGACACCGTTCATCGGCACCAGCCTGGAATGGCAGCTGTTCGAGGACCTGACCTATGACCTGCCGCACACCCTGCCGTTCGTGTGCGATCAGGTGGTGACCTTCCCCAGGTCGACCGCCGTGCTGGTCGCCGCGACGCGTCCCGACTTTTTGAGCGGCTTCGCCAGCGCCTGGAAGGGCATGGGTTTCACCGGCCCGCTGCTCGTGCCGACCGAATGCGACGGCCTGCCGAACGATCTCGAGGGCGTCGAGCGCGCGCCCATGAACAGCCTGTTGCCGCGCGCCGACATGTTCATCTTCGAGTTCGGCCTGGCGACGCAGACCGCGACCGAGCCGGTGCGCACGGGCCGGATCATGACCCCGGTCGACAAGAAGCGCCTGCGCGTGCTCGAGAAGCTGTTCAAGCGGGCGGCGGCGACGGAGTCCCAGACGCGACCCGCCGGCCGCCGCGGGGCTCGCCGCTTCATCGGCGTGAACGTGATCTACAACAAGTTCTGGACGGCGTTCACCGACTATGTCGGCGCCAACATCAATCCGTTCTGCAGCCAGGTCCTCGCCGGCCTGCCGCGCGAGGACGATTCGCTCAAGGGCAAGGTCCTGAAGTTCCGCGGCCGCCACGCGATCTGACGACAGTCATTCTTCTCCCCAGCTTCGCTGGGGAGGTGCCCCGTCATACGGGGCGGAGGGGTCATAAGGCCCCCAGTCCCGCTGCTCATGACCCCTCCGTCCGCGATGACGCGGACACCTCCCCAACAGAGTTGGGGAGGAAAATGAGATGCTCGCTCCTTATCGAAAGGCGAGGGGGGACGAGTTTCAGAATCGCAGCCTCGTGAGCCGCGCGTCGCCCGATCGGCGCAGGAAGGCCTGCAGCCACACCAGGTCGGCGAGTTGCAGGGCGGGGAACTCGAGCCGGCCTGCCTGCACCTGCTCCACAAGCTCGCCGAGAAGCAGCTCGCGGACATGGATGATCTCGGCGGCGTCGGGGGTCGGATCGGCGGTCTTGCGCGCATCGAGGGCGAGGAAGCAGTGGATGCGATTGGCCTGGGCTGCGGGATACACCGGCGCCGACCCGATCGCATGCCAGCGCGTGCTGGCATAGCCGGTTTCCTCGAGCAGCTCGCGCTGGGCTGATGCGAGCGGCGCCTCGGCATCGTCGACCGTGCCCGCCGGAAACTCCGTGCGCCCCCGTGCCACGCCGTGCCGGTACTGGTCGACCAGCACGACGCGGTCGTCGGGCGTGAGCGCGATCACGTCGACCCAGTCGGGAAGTTCGAGGATGGGCTGGTTGCCCGGCGGTCCGGCCAGGCGCAGCCGGACCCAGCGATCGGCGAATGCGTAGGTCGAACCGCCTCGCCGATCCACGGGCGGTCAGCGGCCCGAACCGAGATAGAGCACGTCGGCCGCCTCGGCGAACTTGGCCGCCGGCAGCGTACGCCACAAATCGAGCACCGTGAGGCGTTGCCCGTTGCGCTTGCACCAGATCGGCTCGATCGTCTGGTACTCGGGCCACGCCGTGGCGACGATCAGCAGGTCGCACTCGCGCACCGCCCCTTCGATCGACGACGCGCCGACCACCTTGTCGCCCAGCGCCGCCATCGCGGCGTCCTGCGCCAGCGGATCGTGCACGGCCACGACGTAGCCCATGTCGGCGAGCCGGGTCGCCAGCTTGACGCTGTGGCTCTCCTCGACGACCGGCGTCTGCGGCTTGTACGACAGGCCCAGGATGGCGATTCGCGTGCCCGCCTTGGCGAACTTGGCGACCAGCGCGGTGAGCCGGTCGACCTGGTAGTTGTTGATCCTGTCGGTCGCCTCGGCGACGTCGGCGCGCGCCCCGATCTTGCGCGCCAGGGCGGAGAACGCAACGTTGTCGCGCGGGAAGCAGGGGCCGCCATAGCCCATCGCGCCCTTGAGGTACTTCACGCCAATGCGCGTATCGGCGCCAAGCGCCTTGGTCACGACATCGACGTCGGCGCCGGGCAGGCGATCGCAGATATCGGCCAGCATGTTGGCGTAGGAGATCTTGGTGGTGACGTAGGTGTTCACCGAGATCTTGGTGAGCTCGGCATTGATGAAATTCATGCGCTGGACCGGCGGCTTGCGGTCGCACATCTGCAGGTAGATCGTCTGCAGCATATCGCCGGCCTTGGAATCGCTCTCGCCGATCAGGATCGAATCGGGATAGAGCATGTCGCGCACGACGCTGCCCAGGGCGATGAATTCCGGGTTGTAGCAGAGGCCGAGCTCGGGGCCGACCTTGCGTCCCGACGCCGCCTCGAGGGCCGCCTTGATCTCGCCGCCGGTGGTTCCCGGCATCACCGTGCTGGTGATGACCACCATGTGGTAGCCGTTCTTGTTGCGCAGGGCCTTGCCGAGCGATTCCATCGCCTGCAGCACGAAACGGTTGCTGAAGAAGCCGGTGCTGTCGGACGGCGTCGGCACGATGACGAAGCTCGCATCGCTCTGGCGCACCGCCTCGCTGGCATCCATCGTCGCCGACAGGCGCTGCTTGTTGGCGGCGATCAGCTCGTTGAGCTGAGGTTCGACGATTGGCATTTTCCCGGCATTCAACGCGTCGACCAGGGTCTTGCTGACATCGAGGCCGACGACCGTGAAGCCGCGGCTCGCCAGAACGGCTGCCAACGGCGCTCCGAGCTTGCCGAGACCGACGACCGAAACGCGGGGCAGAGAGGCTGCAGTCATTTCCATGTCCGATTTGAGGGCCGGTACTGATACTGTCGTCACCGCCGGGACGCCACCCCGAATCGACGGGCTGCGGCTGCCAATTCACTGCTTGCGCGGTCCCGTCGCAGGGGTGAAAAGTCCACAATCAGGTCGCGCCAAATGCGGGGAAATCAATGAAAGTCGAATTTTCGGCCGTTCCGAAGGCCTTTTCGGGCAATGTCGCGGTCTTCGTGGCGGCCGACAAGCAGCTGCTGGCGGCGGCGCAGGGGATCGACGCCTCGACCGGCGGCGCGATCACGCGGGCGCTTGAGGCCGGGCGCTTCAGCGGCGCCAAGGATCAGACCGTCACCCTGCTCGGCCAATCGGGCGACGTCGCGCGCCTGCTGCTGCTGGGTGTCGGTAAGGGCCGCGACCTCGATGCCCGCGCTGCGGAAGGGCTGGGCGGCGTGATTGCCGGCGAGGCCAACGCGAGCGGCCACAAGGCGGTCACCGTGGTGGTCGATGCGGTCAAGGGCAGCCGCCTGGCCCCGGCCGAGATCGCCGCCCGCATCGCCCTCGGGGCGCGTTTGCGCACCTATCGCTTCGACCGGTACAAGACCAAGGACAAGCCTGAGCAGAAGCTCTCGCTCGAGCAGCTCACGATCCACGTCGCCGGGCCGGCCGATGCGCGCCGCGCCTACCAGCGGCTCGAGCCGACAGTCGACGCGGTGTTCTTCACGCGCGACCTGGTGAGCGAGCCCGCCAACGTTCTCTTTCCGGCCGAGTTCGCCAAGCGGGCGAAGGATCTCACCAAGCTCGGCGTCAAGGTCGAGATCATGGGCGAAGCCGAGATGAAGAAGCTCGGCATGCATGTCCTGCTGGGGGTCGGCCAGGGCAGCACGCGCGACTCGCAGCTGCTGGTGATGCACTGGATGAACGGGCCGAAGACCCAGCAGCCGATCGCGCTGATCGGCAAGGGCGTGTGCTTCGATACCGGCGGCATCTCGATCAAGCCGGCTGGCGGCATGGAAGACATGAAATGGGACATGGGCGGCGCCGGTGCCGTCGCCGGGGCGATGCACCTGCTGGCCGGCCGCAAGGCGCGGGTCAATGTGGTCGGCGTCTGCGCCCTGGTCGAGAATATGCCGGACGGCAACGCCCAGCGGCCGGGCGACGTGGTTAAGAGCATGTCCGGCCAGACCGTCGAGGTGATCAATACCGACGCCGAAGGCCGCCTGATCCTGTGCGACGCCATGTGGTACGCTCAGGAGAACTTCAAGCCGCAGGCGATGGTTGAGCTGTCGACGCTCACCGGCGCCATCATCGTGGCGCTGGGCCATGAGCGGGCCGGCCTGTTCAGCAACAACACTGCCCTGTCCAACAAGCTCCGGGCCGCCGGTTCGGCGCTGGGCGAGAAGCTGTGGCGTATGCCGCTCGGAGCGAAATACGACAAGCTGATCGACTCTGAGATCGCCGACATGAAAAACGTCGGCGGCGGGCGTGACGGCGGCTCGATCACGGCGGCGCAGTTCCTGCAGCGCTTCGTGCAGGAGGGCGTGGCGTGGGCCCATATCGACATCGCCGGCGTCGCCTGGTCGAGCAAGGGCAACAGCACGACGCCCAAGGGCGCCACCGCCTACGGCGTGCGCCTGCTCGATTCGTGGATCGAGAGCACCTACGAGCGTTGACCGGCCGATGGCGACCGAGGTCAATTTCTACCATCTGACCCGATCGTCGCTCGAGGATGCCTTGCCGCGCCTGCTGCTGAAGACGCTGCAGGCCGGCGAGCGCGCCGTGGTGATGCTGGGCTCGCCCGAACGGGTCGATGCCATCAACACGCATCTCTGGACCTTCGACCACGACAGCTTCCTGCCGCATGGCGCGGCGCGTGACGGCGAGGCCGAGCGCCAGCCGGTGTGGCTGACGCACCTCGACGAGAATCCCAACGGCGCCGCCTTTCTTTTCCTCGCCGACCGCGCGCGCTCCGGACGCGTCGCCGGTTACAAGCGCTGCTTCGAGCTGTTCGACGGTCGCGACGACACCGCCGTCGCCGAATCGCGCGAGCGCTGGAAGGCCTATCGCGCGGCGGGACACACGGTCGCCTATTGGCAGCAGGGCGCCGCCGGTGGTTGGGAGAAGAAGGGGTGATTCAGAATTCCTCCCCAGCTTCGCTGGGGAGGTGTCCGCGTCTTCGCGGACGGAGGGGTCATGAGTCATGGGGCCCGTCGTCTCTCGTGACTCATGACCCCTCCGTCGCCGAAGACGGCGACACCTCCCCGGCGAAGACGCTGGGGAGGAGCAACTCACCGCCGCCTCTCACGCGGATACCAGTAGCCGCGCCACGCCGAGGCGAGGCGCTCGCGCATCGGGATTGGGCCTTCGGGGCGATAGAAGCTTTTCGCATCGGCCTCGAAGCTCGCCATGTAGTCCCGATAGGAAAGCGGGCGCCGCGTGCGGTCGGCCTGGGTCTGGGCGGCGAGCAGGTCGAGGCCGGCCTCGATGTCGAGCAGCGGCGCCAGCGTGTCGCGCCGATTGACCAGCAGGTCGGCCGCGGCATCCGGCACGTCCCACACCGAGAATACAGCGGCAAGCTTGGCGAGCTTTGACGCGCCGAGGCTGGCATTGGCGGCGGCGCGATGCGGCGCCAGCACGTCACGGGCGTAATAGGCCTCGCCCTGGAAGGGCCGGCCCGATACCGTCTCCGCCGGCGTTGGCCAGATGTAGCGCGCCGGCAAAGCACGCGTGGAGCAGGTTCGAACGTCGAGCCGGAACAGGTCGAAGCCATGGCGCCGCATGAAGCGGTCGGTGTTGTGGAAGGTGTGCTCGTGCGCCTGCTCGGTGCCGATGAAATTGACCTCGAGCTGGGCTGCGATCACACCCAGCGCATCGAAGCAGCCCTCGACGGATTGCAGGATCTCGAAATCGCCGCCGTCAATGTCGATCTTGAGATAGTCGAGATCGCGCCAGCCGCGTTCGGCCAGCAGGTCGGGCACCACAACGGGCCGAGTCGGATCGGCGAGGCCTGTCATCTCCCAGGCGTTGTGGCGAAGCTGCTCCTCGGTCGAGGCACGCCGTAGCCGTTCGTCGCGAATCTCGCGCGTGCGCATGAAGCTCAGGCGATCGCGCAGGTGCATGATAAGGGGCGCGGCCGGTCCCTGCGAATGGTCGACCGGCACGTCGGCGGCGCGGCTGACATAAGCTGCGACATAGGCCAGCTCGGGATTGTGCTCGGCGGCCGTGAGGCGTTCGCATTCGGTGACGCTGGCATCGATGCCGATGCCGCGCAGCTTGGGCTCGAAGGCGCGCCACTGTGGATCGATGCCGCCAGAACAGCCGACATCGAGCAGGGAGAAATGGCCCGTTCCCAGCCTTCCGGCGACGAAGGCCGGGAACGAGGTCGCCATGTCTTGGCTCAGACGGTCGCCACGGGAGTCGCCGGCGAGCCGACGGCGCCGGGCAGGCGGAGCGGTGGCGCGGTCAGCAGGAAGCGCGAGCGCTTCCTGTCGCGCAGCCACAGCGCCAGGTCCTTCAGCCACCAGATCTCGCCGAGATTGAGCCCGAGCTTGAACAGGCAGTGGTTGTGGAGCGGCAGCGACGGATGCTCCGCGCCTTCCGGACCGGGACGCGCCGGCACTGCCTCGACGCCGTAATTGTCGGCGATCAAGGCCGAGATCTGGCTGTCGGTGATCCATTGCAGCAGGCTCTTGTCGCGTCCGTCGAGCACGCTGCACATGGCATGCGCGCGCGCCGGGTCGACCTTCTTGTCCATCTTCACGATCTCGTCGGTGAAGCCGGTGTAGAGCAGCAGCATGTCGCCTGGCTCGACCATCACCTTGTCGGCCTCGAGCACGCGGCGAAAGTCATCGTAGCCGACATACGTATGCGCGCGGCCGAAATGCCTCTCCAGATCGACCAGCACGGCGCGGCCCTGGATCGCCTTGGCCGCCATGTTCTCCACACCGAGCTTGTGGGCGTAGCTCAAATGCCCGCAACCGTCGCGCCCGGCGTCGGGCTGTGGGCCGACGACGTCGGAGCCAGCCTTGAAGCCGTTGTAGAAGAGGGGCTCCGCCACGCCATCGCCGTCGGCATCGAACAGGCCGCCGACATGGGCGAGCGTGTCCCATTGCGTCGAATACTGCATGGTCAGGATCACGCGGTCGTCGCACGCCACATCCTGGAACAGGGGATTGATCGTGTTGGTGAGGAAGTTGAAGCGCCAGCCATTCTCGTCACCGGTCGGTGACAGCACCGGCGGCAGGCGGCGCGCGTTCAGCACGTTGCCGCCGGGAAGATCGAGCGGCAGGCTGAGGCAGAAGGAAAGCCCTTCCTTCACCTCGGCGATTCCCTCCAGCACCTTCTTCGGCGTGATGAGGTTGAGCCGTCCAAGCTGGTCGTCATCGCCCCAATCGCCCCAGGTCGAGCCTTCGGGACGGTGCTTCCAACGCTTCATGCAACTTCTCCCTAACGTGCGCAGTGAGATTACCGTGCAGCCTCGGTGACACCAAGAGCGCATGGCTCCTGCGCGCAAACCTCGAACGTCCGCTGAGCGGATCGTCTATAAAATTCGATCCGAAGAGGTGTTCATGATTGCAGCGACGGTTCCGCTCAACAACGACTTCAAGGTCATGAGCCTGATCGGCGTGGCCCACGGCGTCAGCCATTATCATCAGCTCGCCTTCGCGACGATGCTGCTGATCGTGCGCCAGGAAGCCGGCCTCAGCTTCACCGACGTCGGCTTGCTGGCGGGCGTCTTCTATGGCGTCTCCGGCATCGCCCAGACCTTCGCGGGCTTCGCCGTCGATCGCTTCGGGGCGAGGCCGATCCTAGCCGGCGGGCTGGCCGTCATCGCCGGCGCCTTGGCGCTGGTATCGCTCGCGCATTCCTTCGCGGCGTTCGCCGCCATCGCCGTCATCGCCGGCCTGGGCAATTGCGTGTTCCATCCGGCGGATTTCGCGCTGCTCAACGCTTCGGTGAACCAAGGCCGGCTCGGCCGCGCCTACAGCATCCACGGCGTCGGCGGCTCGCTCGGCTGGGCGGCGGCGCCGGTGATGTACTTCCTCGACAGCATGTTCGGCTGGGTGGGCGCGGCGTTGATCGGCGCGACGCCGGGCCTCGTGCTCGCCGTGCTGGTGTGGTCGGAGCGTGCGACCCTGATTGATCATCGCGTCAAGGCGCGCGCCTCTGCGGCGCAGCATGGCACCCCGCCGGCATTCAACCTGTTCCTGCAGCCGGCGATCCTGCTCTGCCTCGTCTACTTCGCTCTGATCGCGGCCAACACGGTGGGCATCCAGCAATTCGCCGTGCCGGCCTGGACCAGCATGTTCGGTATTACCGAAAACTACGCGGCGCTCTGCCTGATCGTGTTCATTGTCGGCTCCGCGGCCGGCGTTCTGGTCGGCGGCTTCTTTGCCGATCGGGTGCGTCGCCACGATCTGGTGGCGACCGTGGGCATGATGACCGCTGCCGTGCTCACCGTGCCGATCGCCACCGCGAGCGTGCCGCCCGCGCTGCTGTTGCCGCTCCTCGCCCTGGCCGGCGCTGCCGGCGGGCTCACCAATCCGTCGCGCGACATGATCGTGCGCAGTGCCACGCCGCCCGGCGCGTCGGGCAAGGTCTTCGGCTTCGTCTATTCCGGCCTCGACATCGGCTCGTTCCTGGCGCCGCCGTTGTTCGGCTTCCTGATGTCGTCGGGCATGCCGAGCATCATCTTCTGGATCGCCATCGCGCTGTACATCGTCAATGCCGGGCTGGTCCTGTCGATCCACCAGAACACGGTGCGCACGGTGACAACGACGGCGCCGGCTGCTGCGGAATAGGGCGCTGCGGGCGCCACTTCAGGCCGAGTGACCTCTGTCGGCTGTGGCGCTCTTCTGGCCCGCGGTCCAGGAAAGACATGAGCGCCACTGCCATGAAAGATCACGCCGCCTCGTAGGCCTCCTGCGCGACCAGCCATTCGTGCTCGGCATGGGCGATCTCGCGTTCGAGGCGGACTTTCTCACGCTGCAGGTCGACCACGTTGACCGCCGGATCGGTGTAGCTGGCCGGGTTGGCGAGCTTGGCCTCGATCTCGCCGCGCTGCTTGCCGAGCCTGGCGATGGTCTTCTCCAGTGAATCCAGCGCCTTCTTGAGCGGCGCCCGCTTGCTGCGCGCCTCGGCCGACTGCTTGCGCTGGTCCTTGCGCGAAGCGTCAGGCGCGGGTGCGGCGGCTGGCTTCGTTGCCTCGCTGCGCTCACGCTCGCGCCCGCCGTTCTTTTCGCCACCGCGCTCGCGCAGCAGCCGTGCCTGGTAATCCTCGATGTCGCCGTCGAACGGCGTCACCTTGCCGCCGGCGACCACCCAGAGCTGGTCGGCCACCATCTTCACCAAGTGAGTGTCGTGGCTCACCAGCACGACTGCGCCGTCGAAATCGTTGATCGCGTTGACCAGCGATTCGCGCGCATCCATGTCGAGATGGTTGGTCGGCTCGTCGAGCAGCAGCATGTGCGGCGCATTGCGCGTGGCGAGCGACAGCAGCAGCCGCGTCTTCTCGCCGCCTGACAGCAGGCCCACCCTGAGATCGGCGCGATCGCGCGAGAAGCCGAAGCGGCCGAGCTGGGCGCGCACCTTGGTCTCACCGGCGGCGGGGCCGAGCGCGCTCGACATGTGCTGGAACGGCGTCGCCTCGTAGTCGAGGCCTTCCTCCTGGTCCTGCGAGAAGTAGCCGACCCGGAGCTTCGACGTGCGCCGGATCCGGCCTTCGCGCGGCTGCAGGCGGTCGGAGAGCAGCCGGATCAGGGTCGACTTGCCGTTGCCGTTCTGGCCGAGCAGGGCGATGCGATCGTCCATGTCGATGCGCAGGTCGAGGCGGCGCAGCACCGGAGGGCCGTCGCCGTAGCCGACCGCGACCTCGTCCAGGGTCTCGATCGGCGAGGCGAGCTGGTCGGGCGGCGGGAAGTTGAAAGTGATCTGCTCGTCGACCGGCACCGTCGCGATCGGTCCCAGCTTCTCGATCATCTTGAGGCGCGACTGGGCCTGACGCGCCTTGCTGGCCTTGGCGCGGAAGCGATCGACGAACGCCTGCATGTGCTTGCGCTGGGCGGCGATCTTGGCCTGCTGCGCGGCATCGTGCTCGAGGCGCTCGGCACGCGTGCGCTCGAAACGGTCGTAGTTGCCGGCGTAGGTGACGAGCTTCTGGTTGTCGATGTGGACGATGTGGTCGCACACGTCGTTCAGCAGGTCGCGGTCGTGGCTGACCATCAGCAGCGTATGGTGGAAGCGCAGCAGGTGCTCGGTCAGCCACATCTGCGCCTCGAGGTCGAGATGGTTGGACGGCTCATCGAGGATCAGCAGGTCGGGATTGCTGAACAGCGTGCCAGCCAGCGCCACGCGCATGCGCCAGCCGCCGGAGAACTCGCCGCACGGCCGCGCCTGCGCCGCGTTGTCGAAGCCGAGGCCATGCAGGATGGCGGCGGCGCGCGCCGGCCCCGAGGCAGCGCCGATCTCGTCGAGCCGGGCATGGATGTCGGCCAGCCTGATGCCGTCGTGGCAGGTCTCGGCCTCGGCCAGCAGCGCCGTGCGCTCGACGTCGGCCGCCAGCACGGCATCGATCACCTTGATATCACCGCCCGGCGGGTCCTGCGGCACCGAGCCCACACGCATGCGGCCGGTCATGCCGATCGAGCCGCCGTCGGCCTCGATCAGGCCCTGGATCAGGCGCAGCAGCGTGGATTTGCCCGCGCCGTTGCGTCCCACCAGGCCGACCTTCCAGCCGTCGGAAATGGCCGCCGACGCGCGATCGAACAGGACGCGCTCGCCGTGGCGGAAAGACAGGTCGTTGACGTGGAGCATGGGGCGGCGGCGTTTAGCATGCCAGGCCCGGTCATCCAACCGGCTTGCCGGCCTCCGACCCCCCGTCTATAAGGCGCGCCCACGCGAAAAAGCACCGGGAAACGAGGATCTGATGGCCGTCGAACGCACCTTTTCAATCATCAAGCCGGACGCGACCCGTCGTAACCTGACCGGCAAGATCAACGCCCGGTTCGAGGACAACGGCCTGCGCATCGTTGCCCAGAAGCGCATCTGGATGACCCGCGCTCAGGCCGAGCAGTTCTATGGCGTGCACAAGGCGCGGCCGTTCTTCAACGACCTTTGCACTTTCATGACGTCCGGGCCGGTCGTGATCCAGGTCCTCGAAGGCGAGAACGCCATCACGAAGAATCGCGACATCATGGGCGCCACCAATCCCGCCAACGCCGCCGCCGGCACGATCCGCAAGGACTTCGCCGAATCGATCGAGGCCAACTCGGTGCACGGCTCGGACTCGGTCGAGAACGCCGCGATCGAGATCGCCTTCTTCTTCGCTGGCGCCGAGATCGTAGGGTAAAGCTACGAATCAAGGGTCCGTCGCTGAGCTCGGGATGACAACAAAACTGTCACCCCGAGCGCAGCGAGGGACCTTTGTCTTTTGACACCCGCGAGGGGCGTCAGCCCAAGACGGCGAAGGCAATCAGCAGGGCGATGGTGCCGCCGATGCCGAGCACCAGCGAGAGCAGGCCGAGATTGCCGACCAAGCCCAGCGCCATGCAGGACAGCAGCAGCACAAGGAACAGGATCGAGAACAGGACCAGCTTGCTGAACGCCTCGAAGGTCTGCACGTGGGCGGGATATTCGTCGCTCTGGTCGGCCATTGATGTCCTCGTGGAAGATGCGGCCGTTATAGCCAACTAAGGCTCCGGCGAGAAGAGCAGGGTGGCGCCGGCTGGCAGCCCTGCGACCCTGACGCGGCCTTTCTCGATCGAGACGCGCCGCTCGGCGAGCCAGCGCACCACCAGGGGATAGAGCCGGTGCTCCTGGCGCAGGATGCGCGCCGCCAGGCTGTCGGCCGTATCGTCCGCCAGCACCGGCACGGCGGCCTGGGCGATGATCGGGCCGCCGTCGAGATCCTCGGTCACCAGATGCACCGTGCAGCCGCTCACCCGCACGCCGGCGTCGATCGCCTGCTGCTGGACGTGCAGGCCCTTGAAGGCGGGCAGCAGCGAGGGGTGGATGTTGATGATCCGACCCTTCCAGCGCTGCGGAAACCACAGGCTGAAGATGCGCATGAAGCCTGCGAGAACCACCAGCTCGACGCCGTGCCGCTCGAGCTCGGCCGACACGGCGCGATCGAACGTCTCGCGATCCGGCTGGCCGCGATGGGAGACGATCGCCGTCGCAATCCCTTGCCCCTGGGCGATCGCCACGCCCGGCGCGTCGGCGACATTGCTCACGACCAGGGCGATCTCGGCCGGATAGTCGTCCGCCTTCGCCGCCTCGATCAACGCCGCCATGTTGCTGCCGCGCCCCGAGATCAGGACGCCGACCTTCAGCTTCGCCATAGGCTCTCGGCGTGATCGATCACGCAATCGGCCTCGCCGTCCGGCCCGCGCTCGACGACGCCGACCTCGCGCACCGTCTCGCCGGCATCCGACAGGCTCGCGGCCACGGCGGCGGCGTCGGCCGGCGACGTCACGACGATCATGCCGAGCCCGCAGTTGAATGTCTTTAGCATGTCGTCGGTCGGCACGTTGCCCGACTCGCGGAGCCAGCGGAACACCGCCGGCAGGGCCCAACGCCGCGCATCGAGACGCGCCCGCAAGCCGTCGGGCAGGCAGCGCGGCACGTTGCCGGGCAGGCCGCCGCCGGTGATGTGAGCAAGCCCCTTGACCGCGGCGGTGCCGCGAATCGCCGAAAGCAGTGGCTTCACGTAGATGCGCGTCGGCTCGAGCAGGGTCCGGCTCAGGGGTGCGTCGGCAAACGGCGCCGTCGCCCGGTAGTCGAGGCCGCTGAGCTCGACGATGCGGCGGACCAGCGAAAAGCCGTTGGAATGGAGGCCATCCGACGCCAAACCCAGCACGACGTCGCCGAGCGCGATGTCGGCGCGCGGCAGCAAGTGGTCACGCTCGGCTGCGCCTACGGCGAACCCTGCGAGATCGTAGTCGCCTTGGGCATAGAGGCCCGGCATCTCGGCGGTTTCGCCGCCGACCAGCGCGCAGCCGGCGCGCCGGCAGCCCTCCGCCACCCCGGCCACAATGCGCCGCCCGGTATCGACCTCGAGGTGGCCGCTTGCATAGTAGTCTAGGAAAAACAGCGGTTCGGCGCCCTGAACGACGATGTCGTTGACGCACATCGCCACCAGATCGATGCCCACCGTGTCGGGGACGCCCGCGTCGATCGCCACCTTGAGCTTGGTGCCTACACCGTCGGTGCCGGAGACCAGGATCGGATCGCGGAAGCCGGCCGCCTTGAGATCGAACAGCCCGCCGAAGCCGCCCAGGCCGCCCATCACACCGGGGCGGTTGGTGCTGCGCGCGAGCGGCTTGATGTGCTCGACCAACGTGTCGCCGGCATCGATGTCGACGCCGGCGTCCTTGTAAGTGAGGGGCGGCCGGTTGTGGCCGGGGGCGTCGGGCTTCAAGCCGGGCTCGTTCGCATGCTAGAAGAAGAAGGCGCGAACATAGCCAAAAACCGGAACCCCGCAATGCTGTCAAACCGCTGGTTTTCCACGACGGCCCTTGTCCTGCTCGTGGCCGTCGCCGCCTGCGTCGAGGCCTTTGCCCAGGGTGGAACCGCGAATTTCACGGTGAATGACGTCACTATCGACGTCTCGGCCTCCGATGCCGTGCAGGCGCGCGAGCAGGGCATCCAGGAGGCGCGCCGCAAGGCAGCCGCCATGCTGGTCGAGCGCATGGTGCCGGCGGAGGACCGCGCCAGGATCCCGGCGCCGGACGACGTCCGGCTGCAAAGCATGGTGCGCGCCGTCGAATTCGTGCGCGAGCGATCCGCCCCCGGTCGCTATATCGCCACGCTGAACGTGGTCTTCTCTCCGGGGCTGGTGAAGGCTTGGCTGGGTGAGGGCGGCGTCAGGACCACCGAGACGGTGCAGCGACCTGCTCTGGTGATTCCGCTGTGGAAAGGTCCTGCCGGGGTCGAGCCGCTCGACGACCGCAACGCCTGGCGCGAGGCCTGGCGGACGCTCGACACGGCGAGCAGCGCGGTGCCGGTGACGCTGATCCGCGGCGACCAGCTCGACCAGAATGCGGTCTCGGCGGAGCAGGCCTATGTCGGCGACGTCTCCGCGCTGGCACGGCTCACCGAGCGCTACCGCACGCCGGTCATCGTCGTGGCGATCGTCGAGGGCGACAAGGAGTCAGGCCCGCTCACCGTCGGCGGCCTGCGCTACGACGCCCAGACCGGTGCGCGCAGCGAGATCGCCAAGGAGACGGTGCCCGCCGCCGCCCAGCTACCTGACGCGGCGAAGAGGATCCATGCCCGCCTCGACGAGCAGTGGCGCAGCATGGCCACCGTGCGCCGCGATTCGCAGGATTCTCTCGACGTGATCGTACCGATCCGCGCCCTGGGCGACTGGGTTCAGATCCGCCAGCGTCTGGGCGCGGTGCCGGCGGTCAGGAGCGTCGTCGTGCGTACCCTGGAGGCTGACCGCGCCGATCTGCGGCTGGAATATTTCGGTACGCCGGAGGAGCTCCAGCGCATCCTGGCGCTGGCCGGCCTGACCCTCGATCGCGATGCCGACAAGTGGCGGCTGCAAGCGCGGTGACCGCCCCTTGCAAAGCCATGACGTGATGGATATCGCGCGGGCAACGCGCTGGCGCTTCTGGGTTGCTGCGGCCGTCGTCTTCCTGATGCTGCTGTGGCTGCTGAACAACATCCTGTTGCCGTTCGTCGTCGGCATCGTCGTCGCCTATTTCCTCGACCCCGTGGTGACTCGCCTCGAGCGCCTTGGCCTGTCGCGGACCTTGGCGACCACCGCCGTCACCATCGTCGCCGCCCTGCTGGCGGTCGGCGTCGCCATGGCGATCCTGCCGCCGCTGTTCAGCCAGGTGCAGGGACTGATCGTCAATGCGCCGCAATACACGGTGAAGCTTGCCACGCGCGTCATGCCGTTGATCGAGCCGGTGCGCGAGAAGCTCGACCTGCCGCCGCTCAGCCTGCAGGAAATCCAGACCGAGGTCGCGCAGCGCGCCGGCCAGGTGCTCGCCCTGCTCGGGTCGATCGCGGGGCAAGTGGCGCAGCGCAGCCTCGCTCTGGTCAACCTGCTCAGCCTCCTGTTCCTGACGCCGGTCGTGACTTTCTACCTGCTGCGCGACTGGAAACGGGTCGTGGACTCTCTCGACAGTGCACTGCCGCTCGATCACGCCGACACGATTCGCCGTCTTGCCCGCGAATCGAACGCCGCCATTGCCGGCTATCTGCGCGGCCAGGCTCTGGTCTGCATCTCGCTGGGCGCGATCTACGCCATCGGCCTGTCGCTGGTCGGCCTGCAGTTCGGCCTGGTGATCGGCCTGATCGCCGGCGCCATCTCGTTCATCCCGTTCGTCGGCACCTTCGTCGGCGCCGTCATGGCGCTCGGCATGGCGCTGGTCCAGTTCCCGCCCGACTGGCTGGGCGTGGTCAAGGTTGCCGCCATCTTCCTGTTCGGCCAGGCGATGGAAGGCAACGTGCTGTCGCCCAAGCTGGTCGGCGATCGCGTTGGTCTGCATCCGGTCTGGATCATGTTCGCGTTGCTCGCTGGCGGATCGTTGCTGGGCTTCGTCGGCGTGCTGATCGCGGTGCCGGTAGCCGCGGTGATCGGCGTCATCGTCCGCCATCTTCTGCGCCGCTATCGCGAGAGCGCGATCTATCGCGGCAGTGGTGCGGCCTGAGGTTCCGGTGGCCAAGCAGCTCACGTTCGATCTCTCCCTGCCACCGCCCACCTATGCCCGCAGCGATTTCGTCCTGTCGCCGGGCAACCGCGAGGCCTTGGCCTGGATCGACCGCTGGCCTGATTGGCCGGCGCCTGTGCTGGCGCTATCGGGACCGCCGGGCTGCGGCAAGACTCACCTCGGACGCATCTGGGCGGCGCGCGCCAACGCGCCCGTGATGGCGGCGGCCGCTTTCGAGCACTTGAACGTGGCCGACCTCACGGAGCTCTCGACCGCGTCAGCAGCGATAGCCATCGAGGACGCGGATCGTGCGCGCGAACACGCCCTGTTCCATCTCTACAACCTGATGGGCGGCCGGCGCGGCCATCTGCTGCTGATTGCCGCGGCGCCGCCGGCACACTGGTCGATCCGCCTGCCCGACCTGGCGTCGCGGCTGCGCGCGGCGCCGACGGTGGCGGTGTTGCCGCCCGACGACGATCTGCTGGGCTCGATCATCCTGAAGCAGCTCGCCGATCGGCAATTGCATGCCGCTGCCGGCGTCGTGCAGTATCTCGTATCGCACATGGAGCGATCGGCCGACGCGGCGCGCCGCGTCGTCGCCGCGCTCGATCGGCGGGCCCTGGCCGAGAGGCGGGAAATCGACCGCAAGCTTGCTGCCGATGTCCTGACGGAGCTTTCGGGGAAGTCGTGATGTGGGGGAGGAGGGCATGATGAAGTCACTGCGGCTGGCGCTGATGCTCGGCGTGCTGGCCGCGCCGGCCACCGCGCAGCAACCCTCGGTCATGGGAACCTGGCTGACCGCATCAGGCGTGGCGCAGGTCCGCATCGGCCCATGCCCCGACGCGGCGAGCGGACCGATCTGCGGTTATGTCGTGGGGCTGATCAATCCCAAGGGACCGGACGGCAAGGTGGTGGCGCCCGAGGCGGCCGTCGACTACCGCAACCCTGATCCGGCGCTGCGCGGCCGCAAGGTGATCGGCATGCCGCTGATCTGGGGCTTCAAGAAGACCTCGGACCCCAACGGGTTCGAGGACGGCAAGATCTACAACGGCGAGAACGGCAAGATCTACGACGCCAACATCAGCCTGCAGCCGGATGGCAAGCTCAGGTTGCGCGGCTATGTCGGGACGCCGATGTTCGGAGAGACGCAGGTCTGGGCCCGCGTGAATTAGGGAGTGAAGCGATGGATATGGGCATCAAGGGCCGCAAGGCGATCGTCTGTGCGGCGAGCAAGGGGTTAGGCAAGGGCTGCGCCATGGCGTTGGCCCAGGAGGGCGTCGATCTGGTGATCAACGCCCGCACCAAGTCGGAACTCGAAGCGACGGCGGCCGAGATCGTCAAGAAAACCGGCGTGAAGGTTACCCCGGTTGCGGTCGACGTCACCACCGAGGAGGGGCGTCGTCAGGTGCTCGCGGCCTGTCCGGAGCCCGACATCATCGTCAACAATGCCGGCGGCCCGCCGCCCGGCGACTTTCGCGAGTGGACGCGCGATCACTGGATCAAGGCGATCGACGCCAACATGCTGACGCCCATCGAGTTCATCAAGGCCACGGTCGACGGCATGATGAAGCGCGGCTTCGGGCGGATCGTGAACATCACCTCGAGCTCGGTGAAGGCGCCGATCGACATTCTCGGCCTCAGCAACGGCGCGCGCAGCGGTCTCACCGGCTTCGTCGCCGGCGTGGCCCGCGTCACGGTCAGGCACGGTGTCACCATCAACGGGCTGCTGCCCGGTCCGTTCGACACCGACCGGCTGCGCGGCACCTACAAGGTCCGTGCGGCGCGCAGCGGCAAGACCTACGAGGAAGAGTTTGCCGCGGGCGCCAAGGCCCATCCGGCCGGCCGCTTCGGCACGGCGGAAGAATTCGGCGCCGCCTGTGCGTTCCTGTGCAGCGTCCATGCCAGCTACATCACCGGTCAGAACCTTCTGATGGACGGCGGCCAGTATCCTGGCACATATTGATTGGGCGTGCCGCCTTCTTGATGGAACCGCGAGCGATTCCATCAGGTTGGGAATCGTTCTAGCGGATCAACCGTATGTCGAAGTCGTCGAGTTGAGGCCAAGCAGTGTCCGCTGTCAGAGCGGGCGGCTTGCGCGCCTGTGCGGGCGCGAGGCACGCGCGGTAGCCCAAGGATAGGCCGGCACCGCGGGCGGACGTGCGGAGCGTGCCCGAATACGTCGCCCGCTCTGCGTCGAATTCGACGACCTACCCGCGCCGCCGCATGGCGGCGGCTCAGACCACACCCAGGTCACGCGGCCGTAGGAAGGAGACCAGCCTGGCAGCGCCGAAGCCCACCGTGCGCCACGGCTCATCGCGCAACGAGAGCGTGGCCAGCGCGCCGGTTGGAAATTTGTCCCGCAGCGCGGCAAGTTCCGCCGGCGGCCCGTCATGGGCCAACCCTGTCGCGAAATGCCAGATGCCGTCGTTGTGGCCGATCAGCAGCACGGTCGTCGCGTCGTCGCTGACCGCTTGGAGTTCGGACAGCAGCACGTCCTCCGACGCGAGGTACAAGTCCTTGCTGAGGTTGATGAGCGGGGCGGGCGCTGCCAGCGTCGCCATGATCGGGGCCAACGTCTGGCGCGTCCTGAGCGCGGTCGAACACAGAATAAGATCGGGCCGCAGGCCGAGTTGCGCAAAATGGTCGGCCATCGCCTTGGCGGCGCGCTCGCCGCGCCGGTTGAGGGGGCGGTCGTGATCGTCGAGCCGCGGATCGCTCCAGGCCGATTTCGCATGGCGCAGGAGGAGAAGCGTCCGGCTCACGTCCCAATCCAGGAAAATCCAGTCATAACAAGCCTCTAGTGAAAAGCCATGACTCGTTCATGCAGAACCGTTACCGTCCTTGTGAACAGATTTCGGCACACGCCCCCTCAGAGGCTGACGATGGACGCCCTCACCTCAACACCGAGCCGCCCTCTGGGACTCGAGATAGCATCCGACAATCCCCAGCGCTTCATCAATCGGGAGCTGTCCTGGCTTGCCTTCAATGCACGCGTGCTTGAGGAGGCGAGCAACAAGCGCCACCCGCTGCTCGAGCGCGTGCGCTTCCTGTCGATCTCGGCCGACATCCTCGACGAGTTCTACATGGTGCGCGTCGCCGGCCTGGTCGACATGCTGCAGACGCGCGGCACGTTGCGCAGCGACGACGG
This sequence comes from Reyranella sp., assembly GCF_044224635.1. Lineage (GTDB taxonomy): Bacteria > Pseudomonadota > Alphaproteobacteria > Reyranellales > Reyranellaceae > Reyranella. The sequence continues at coordinate 59,021 of NZ_JBGAKA010000035.1, forward strand.
CATGACGCCGGCCGAGCAGCTCGCCGCCATCCGCGAGCGCGCCTCGGTGCTGATGGCGCACCAGCAGGAGACCTGGGCGACGTTGCAGAGCGATCTGCGCGAGGCAGGCATCGCCGTGCTCGAGGTCGGCGAGCTGACCGACGCCGAGCGCACCTGGCTCGACCAGTACTTCATCGAGCAGGTCTTCCCGATCCTGACGCCGCTTGCCATCGATCCGGCGCACCCCTTTCCGTTCCTGCCCAACGGCAGCTTCTCGGCCATCCTGAAGCTGCAGCGGCGCGACGACCGGCGTCCGCTGATGGCGTTGCTGCCGCTGCCGCCCCAGCTTGACCGCTTCATCCGCCTGCCCGGGCTGGCGATCCGCTTCCTGTCGCTCGAGGATCTGGTCGACATTTTCCTGCCGCGCCTGTTTCCGGGTTACGAGGTGATCGAGCAGGCCGTGTTCCGCCTGATCCGCGACAGCGACGTGGAGATCAACGAGGAAGCCGAGGATCTGGTCCTGCTCTACGAGAGCGCGCTGAAGCGCCGCCGCCGCGGCGACCTGATCTCGATCTCGGTCAACAGCGCCATGCCGGCCGAGCTGCGCGACTTCCTGTTCGACCAGCTTGAGGTCACGGCGCAGACCCAGACGGTGCACATCTTCCACCTCGACCGCATGCTCAACATTGTCGATGTCAAGGCGGTGATCGTCGACGACCGGCCCGATCTCAAGTTCGTGCCCTACAACGTGCGCTTCCCCGAGCGCATCCGCGATTTCGGCGGCGACTGCTTCGCCGCCATCCGCGCCAAGGACATCGTCGTCCATCACCCCTACGAGAGCTTCGACGTCGTCGTGCAGTTCCTGCGCCAGGCGGCGCGCGATCCGGCGGTGGTGGCGATCAAGCAGACGCTCTACCGCACCAGCCACGATTCGCCGATCGTCAAGGAGCTGATCGCGGCGGCCGAGGCCGGCAAGACGGTGACGGCGCTGGTCGAGCTCAAGGCGCGCTTCGACGAGGAAGCCAACATCCGCTGGGCGCGCGATCTCGAGCGCGCCGGCGTGCAGGTCGTTTACGGCTTCATCGATCTCAAGACTCACGCCAAGGTGTCGATGGTGGTGCGGCGCGAGGCGCAGTCGACGCGCACCTACGTGCATTTTGGGACCGGCAACTATCATCCGATCACGGCGCGGCTCTACACCGACCTGTCGTTCTTCACCTGCGATCCGGCGATGGGGCGCGATGCGGCGCGCCTGTTCAACTACATGACGGGCTACGCCAGGCCGGAGAAGATGGAGAAGATTGCCTACGCGCCGGCGACGCTGCGCAAGACCCTGTACGGCCTGATAGAGTCGGAGATTGCCAATGCCAAGGCCGGGCGGCCGGCGGCGATCTGGGCCAAGCTCAACTCGCTGGTCGACGCGCCGCTGATCGACCGCCTCTATGCCGCGTCCCGGGCGGGCGTGCAGATCGACCTGGTGGTGCGCGGCATCTGCTGCCTGCGCCCCGGCGTCAAGGGCCTGAGCGAGCACATCCGGGTCAAGAGCATGATCGGCCGTTTCCTCGAGCATGCCCGCATCTTCTGCTTCGGCAACGGCAAGACCCTGCCGTCGCCCGAGGCCAAGGTGTTCATCTCGTCGGCCGACTGGATGCCGCGCAACCTCGACCGCCGGGTCGAGCTGTTCTGCCCCGTCGAGAACCCGACGGTGCACGAGCAGGTGCTCGACCAGATCATGGTGGCCAACCTCAAGGACGACGGCCAGAGCTGGGTGATGGGACCGGACGGCAGCTACAGCCGGCCGCCGATCGGCAAGCAACCCTTCATCGCCCATGACTATTTTATGACAAACCCGTCGCTGTCCGGCCGCGGCAGCGCCCTGAAACTCTCCGGCGCGGTGCCCAGGCTGGTGTTGAGCTCGTAGAGCAGCGCGGCGCCGGGCAGCGGCGTCGCGTCGCGCGTCGATCGCCGCTGCAAACCGGCGCGGATTGGGCTAGAGGGAGCGCGCATGGACGGCGAAGCCACTCTGGACACTCCCGGCCCTGATGCCGCCAGCTCGCCGGCGGCTGCGGGGAAGGGGCGAGTCGGCATCATCGACGTCGGTTCCAATTCGATCCGCCTCGTCGTCTACGAGCGCAAGAGCCGGGCGCCGCTGCCGGTGTTCAACGAGAAGGTGATGTGCGGCCTGGCGCGCGGGCTCGACGCCACCGGCCGGCTCAATCCCGACGGCGTCATGATGGCGCTGGCCAACATCGATCGCTTTCACACGCTCGCCCACAACATGAAGGTGGAATCCCTCGACCTGCTGGCGACGGCGGCGGTGCGCGATGCTGCCGATGGCGCCGACTTCATGCGCGCGCTGGCAAGCCGGCCCGGTATCCAGGCGCATGTCGTGAGCGGCCACGACGAGGCGCGCTATTCCGGCTACGGCGTGATCTGCGGCATCCCCGAGGCGGCCGGCGTGATGGGTGACCTGGGCGGCGGCAGCCTCGAGCTGGTGGCGCTGAATGGCGGCCGGCTGGGTTCGTCGACCACCCTGCCGGTCGGGCCGCTGCGGCTCATGTCATCCGGCAAGAGCGATCCCTCGCGTGTCGTGCTGGAGGCGATCGAAAGCGTGCGCTGGCTGCGCGAGGAGACCGGCGAGACCTTCTATGCCGTCGGCGGCGCGTGGCGCTCCTTCGCGCGCCTGCACATGGAGCAGGCCGGCTACCCGCTGCATATCATTCATCACTACGAGATCGCCGCCGAGGAGGCGCGCGCGGTCGCCCGGCTGATTGCCGTGCAGAGCGCTCGCTCGCTCGAGAAGATGCCTGGCGTGTCGCGCCGCCGCGTCGATACCTTGCCGCTCGCCTGCCTGGCGCTCGATCGCCTGCTCGCCGTGCTCAAGCCGCGCAGCGTCGTGTTCTCGGCGTTCGGCCTGCGGGAGGGGTTTTACTATTCGCGCCTCGGCGAGGCCGAGCGGGCACGCCATCCGCTGATCGCCTTCGCCGAGGAGCAGGGCGCGGGTTGGCGGCGCTTCGACCTCGAGCCGTCGGAGATCCTCGACTGGCTGACGCCGGTGTTCGCCGGCGAGAACGAGACCGAGCGCGTGCTGCGCACCGCAGCCTGCCATCTCAGCGACATCTCGTGGGACGACCATCCGGACTACCGCGCCGAGCAGGCCTATGTGCGTGTGCTTCATCTGCCGGCCCCCGGCATGAGCCATCGCGAACGGGCGGTACTCGCGATGACCCTGGCCTATCGCTACAAGAGCGATCCGCGGGCGGTGATGCTCGATACCGCACTCAGGCTGGCCGACGGCCGGGGGCGGACCTTCGCCCGCCGCCTGGGCGCCTGCCTCCGGCTCGCCTACAACCTGTCCGGCGGTGCGCCCGGCCTGCTGACCCAGGTCCGCCTGCGCCGTGTTGAGCGCGAGCTGCGCCTGATCGTGCCGTCGACCGCCAACGGCAGCCTGGGCGACGTGACCGCGCGCCGCCTCGAAAACGCCGCCGACGCCTTCGACTTGAGGCCGGTGATCGTGACGGGGAGCTGAGAGCCTCCTCTGTCATCCTGAGCGAAGCGAAGGATCTCATCGCCAGTAGATCCGAAGCACTCTCGTGGCCGGCGGCGATGAGGTCCTTCACTTCGTTCAGGACGACAGATGACTACGCCGCCGTCGGTGTCGGGATCAGCCTGGCGTGCTCGCCCGACAGCGCCAGCGCTAAGCGTCCTTCGATCAGATCGATGGCATCGGCGCCGAAGATCTCGCGCCGCCAGCCGCGCAGGGCGTGGACATCGCGCCGACCGGCGGCCAGCCGGTCGAGCTCGTCGGCGCTCGCCACCAGGCGGGCGGCGACGCCGGCCTCGTCGGCCTTGAGGCGCAGCAGGGTGCGCAGCAGGTCGACGACGGGAGCGGGGGCGCGCAGTTGCTCGCTCTGGCGGTCGCGCGTCGGCAGCTCGGACTCGGGGAGCTGGCGCGCCCGCTCGATCCCCTCGAGGATCTCGCGGCCCTGCCAGCCCTCGGCGAAGCCGCGGCCCAGGCCGCGCGTCATGGCGAGCTCCTCGAGGCTGCGCGGGGCGTGGCTCGCGATCTCGAGCAGCTGCTCGTCGCGCAGCAGGCGCTGCCGCGGGATGTCGATCCTCTGGGCGGTGCGCTCGCGCCATGCCGCAATCTCGCGCAGCGTCGCCAGCATGCGCGGCGAGGCGCTGCGCGGCTTCAGCTTGCGCCAGGCGAGGTCGGGATCGGCCCGGTAGGTCGCCGGGTCGTTCAGCACCGCCATCTCCTCGGCGATCCACGAGAACCGGCCGGTCTTGTCGAGCTGACGCTTCAGCTTCTCGTAGACGACACGCAGATGGGTGACGTCGGACAGGGCATAGGTGATCTGGCGCTCGCTGAGCGGGCGGCGGCTCCAGTCGGTGAAGCGGCTCGACTTGTCGATCTTCGCCTTGGCCAGGCGCGCGGCCAGGGATTCGTACGATGCCGCCTCGCCATGGCCGCACACCATGGCCGCCACCTGGGTGTCGAACAGGGGCTGCGGCACCTGGTTCATGCGTTGGTAGAAGATCTCGATGTCCTGCCGCGCGGCATGGAACACCTTGAGCACCGCGGGGTTGGCCATCAGCTCTTCCAGCGGGGCGAGGTCGATGCCCTCGGCCAGGGTATCGATCGCCGCCGCCTCCTCCGGGCCCGCCACCTGGGCCAGGCAGAGCTTGGGCCAGTAGGTGCGCTCGCGCATGAACTCGGTGTCGACGGCTATGAACTCGGTCGTCGCCAGGGGCTTGCAGAAGGCCGCCAACTCGTCGGTCGTGGTAATCAGTTTCATTGACCTTGGTGTATAGCCGGCGCAGGCGATTCCAGCAAAGCCGGATGCCCGGTTGGCTTGACTTGGCGGGCCATTCCGTGCCTCTTGCCGGCCCGTAAAATTCCGGACAATCAGTGATGTCTTCCCCCTACCGAACCCATACGTGCGGCCAGTTGCGGTCTGAGCATGTCGGCCAGCAGGTCCGTCTGTCCGGCTGGGTCCAGCGCAAGCGCGACCATGGCAATCTGCTGTTCATCGACCTGCGCGACCACTATGGCGTGACGCAGGTGGTGCTGGACGTCGCCAGCCCGGTCTTCAAGGTTGCCGAAACCGTGCGCAATGAGAGCGTGATCACGGTGAGCGGCAAGGTGGTGGCGCGCGAGTCGGCGACGGTGAACCCGCGGCTTGCCACCGGCCAGGTCGAGCTCGACGCCGCCGAGATGGTCGTGCAGTCGATGGCCGAGACGCTGCCCATCCCGGTCCATATCGAGAACGACACCTCGCCCGAGGAATTGCGGCTGAAATACCGCTTTCTCGACCTGCGCAAGGAAAAGCTGCACCGCAACATCGTGCTGCGCAGCCAGGTCATCGCCTCGCTGCGCCGGCGCATGATCGAGCAGGGCTTCATCGAGTTTCAGACACCAATCTTGACAGCGGACAGTCCTGAGGGCGCGCGGTCCTATGTCGTGCCGAGCCGCCTGCATCCCGGCAAGTTCTATGCCCTGCCGCAGGCGCCCCAGATGTTCAAGCAGCTCCTGATGGTATCGGGCTTCGACCGCTACTTCCAGATCGCGCCCTGCTTTCGCGACGAGGACGCCCGCGCCGACCGCGCCCCGGGCGAGTTCTACCAGCTCGACTTCGAGATGAGCTTCGTCACCCAGGAGGACGTGTTCGCCGCCATCGAGCCGGTGCTGGGCGGCGTGTTCGAGGAGTTCGCCGGGTTCGGCCGCGACACGCCGCGCACGGTGACGCGCTTCCCGTTCCCGCGCATTCCCTATGCCGAGGCGCTGCTGACCTACGGCACCGACAAGCCCGACCTGCGCAACCCGCTCCGCATCGTCGATGCCGGCGAGGTCTTCGCGGGGTCCGACTTCAAGGTGTTCGCCGGCATCGTGGCGGGCGGCGGCGTGGTGCGAGCGCTCAGGGCGCCCAAGGCGGCCGCGCAGCCCCGCAGCTTCTTCGACAAGCTCAATTCCTGGGCCCAGGCCGAGGGCAAGCCCGGGCTGGGCTACATCGTCCTGGAGGGCGGGGCCGGGCGCGGCCCGATCGCCAAGTTCGTCACCGACGAGCGGCTGGCCAGGCTGAAGGCGCTGACCGGGGCGGAGGACGGCGACGCGGTGTTTTTCGTCGCCGACAAGCCCGCGGCCGCCTGGAAGTTCGCCGGCCAAGTCCGCACCAGGGTCGGCCAGGAGCTCGGCCTGATTGCCGAGGAAGCCTTCGAGTTCTGCTGGATCGTCGACTTCCCCATGTTCGAGTACGACGAGACGGCCAAGAAGATCGACTTCAGCCACAACCCTTTCTCGATGCCCCAGGGTGGTCTCGAGGCGCTTGAGACGCAGGATCCGCTGACCATCAATGCTTGGCAGTACGACATCGTCTGCAACGGCATCGAGCTCTGCTCCGGCGCCATCCGCAACCATCGACCGGACATCATGTTCAAGGCCTTCGGCATTGCCGGCTACAGTAGCGAGGAGGTCGAGCGCCGGTTCGGCGGCATGCTGAACGCCTTCCGCTACGGCGCCCCGCCGCACGGCGGCGCCGCCCCCGGCGTCGACCGCATCGTCATGTTGCTGGCCGACGAGCCCAACATCCGCGAGGTCATCTGCTTCCCGATGAACCAGCAGGCGGTCGATCTGATGATGGACGCGCCGACCGAGCTGCCGTTCGAGAAGCTGCGCGAGCTGCACATCGGATTGCGTCTGCCGCCACCTCGCAAGGACTAGGGGTGGTAGGCCACCCGATATTTTGACGTAAGACACATAATCGAATAGATTCAAGAAATTATATTTATTCGATTATGTGATTTATGAGCTCTTTTCGGCTCATCCACGCATCCCTGCCGCTGCTTGTCGGCGTGGCCCTTTCGACGGCGGGGTGCGGCGCACCCCCTCTGATTGTCGGGGCGAGCTATGCCGCCGATGGCGGATTGCTGGCCGCCAGCAACAAAACGTCGACCGACCATCTGATGTCGATGGTCTCGAAGAAGGACTGCGCCCTGTGGCGGGTCATTCGCAGCCGTGCAATGTGCACGGAGCGGGAGGACGGTCACGACCCGTACGAGGTGGATTACGCCCAGCCCCAGCGCATGGTGGCCGAAGACGGCGTCCACTATGCCGCCCCGTTGAGATCCGGCCCCGGCGTCCCGCCGACGAGCTGGGATGTCGCCGCCTATGCATCGGCGCCTGCCGCCCCGCAGGCCGCGCTCCCTGCAGCGCTGGCCGACGAGCCGCCGCTGTCTCCCTCAGGCGCCAGGACACCACCTTCCACCACGGCAAAGGCTGCAATGGCAACAGCGCCTGCGCCCGCCGCGGCCAAGCCGGCGGTGGTGAAGAAGGCGAAGGCCAAGCCGATCAGGAAGCCTTCACGAGGTCAGGCGGGGTCTGGTTCCTGAGCAGGTAGGTCTCGAGGTTGTCGAGCGCCTTGAAACCCATGGCGTTCCTTGTCTCGACCGTCGCCGAGCCCATGTGGGGGATCAGGAAGGCGTTGGGGATGTCGTGATAGTCCGGATGGATTTTGGGCTCGCCCTCGAACACGTCGAGTCCGGCTGCGGCGAGGCGGCCCGACCTCAAGGCGTCAATCAGCGCCTCGTCGTCGACCACGCCGCCGCGCGCCGTGTTCACTACGATCGCCCCTTGCGGCAGCTTGGCGATGCGCTCGGCATTGACCCATTTGCGGGTCGCCGCGCTCATCGGCGCGTTGATCGACAGGAAGTCGCAATGCGGCAGCATCGCCTCGGCGTCGGCATGGAAGATGGCGCCCTTTTCGAGGTCGGGGGGCAGCCGGTTGCGGTTGCTGTAGTGGATCTGCATGCGGAAGGCGCGGGCACGGTCGGCGACGGCCTGGCCGATGCGGCCCATGCCCAGGATGCCGAGCCGCTTGCCTGTGACATGCACGCCCATCAGCTGGGTCGGCGTCCAGCCGGTCCAGCTGCGCGTCCGCAGCATGTGCGCACCTTCATGTGCCCGGCGTGCCGCCCCGAGCAGGCAGAGCAGGGTGATGTCCGCCGTGGCGTCGGTCAGGACGTCGGGTGTGTTGCTGACGGCGATGCCGCGCTTGGCGGCGGCGGCCACGTCGACGTGCTCGTAGCCTACTGAAAAGGTCGCGATCATGCGCACCGACGCCGGCAACCCGCCGATGGTGTCGGCCGTCAGGGGATCGCCTGCGGCGCACAGGATAGCGTCGCAGCCGGCGGTTGCTGCGATCAGGGCGGGACCGTCATACAGCCGGTCTCCGGGGTTCAGGACGGCCTCGAAGTTGGCCGCCAGCCGGGCCTCGACGTCGGGCGGAAAATGCCGGGTGGCGAGGACCTTCGGTTTGGCGGTCGTCATCTGCGTTTCCTCTCCCTGTGCAGCCCTGCCGCAGGCGATCATTGTGGCAATCCGCGGGCATGGATATTACGCTTGGCAGCCCGGCTACAAGACCTAGCCACACGCCATTGTCCGTTGATCACGCCTAGTTTTCGCCGCCCTCGCGCCCGGATCGCGGCCCCTCTTGCCGCCGTCTGCGCCATCCTGTTGCTGGGCCTGTGGATAAGGGCGGTAGACGCCCAGCAGCCACCGGATGTGGTCCTGGTGCCGCATCGCGCAACCTACGACATGAAGCTCTCGGTATCGCGCCCGAACAGCGGCATCGTCGACGTCAATGGCCGCATGGTCCTGGAGACCGTCGATTCCTGCGATGGCTGGGAAGTGAAGCAGCGCATCAAGCTGAAGTTCCTGCGCAACGACGGCGAGGAGTTCGACACCGATTCGAGCTTCAGCAGCTATGAGTCCAAGGACGCGTTGCGCCTGAGCTTCAGCGTGCGCAACATCCAGAACGACGAGGTCGAGGAGGAGCTGCGCGGTCAGGCCCAGCTGCAGGGGCAGGGGGCGACCGGCCGCGCCTCGTTCACCCTGCCCGAGGCGCGCAGCTTCGAACTGCCCGCGGGCACGCTGTTTCCGACCAGCCATCTCATGCTGATCATCCACCACGCGCGGAATGGCGACCGCTCGGCCTCCTACAGCGTCTTCGATGGTGCCCGCCTGGACGGCGCCTTCCAGGTCAATGCCGTGATCGGGCGCTCGCCGCGGGTGACAGGCCCTCCGGTTCGCGGCGACGTCGGGCTGATGCGCAATCAGCCTTCGTGGAGCGTGCGACTGGCCTTTTTCGCCGCCGGCGATCAGGGCAGCGCCAACCCCGAGTATGAATTGGCACTCGACCTGCTTGCCAACGGCATCGCGCGCTCGATGCTGCTCGACTACGGCGAATTTGCCGTCGATGCTCGTCTGGTCCACCTTCAAGCCTTGCCGAGGCCGCGATGCTGAATGCCCGTCTGACGATCTCCGCCCTCGTGGCCGCCCTGGCAGTCCAGGCCACGTCCTTGGCGGCGCAGGAAATCGCGCCCCACAGGGCTGTCTATTCGGTGGTCACGCTCGAACGCGGCAAGCCGAGCGCAAACACGCCCGGCACCTACGCCTACGAGCTGCGATTGACCTGCGAAGGCTATGTCATCAATCAGCGTCTCAGGCTGGAAGTCTCGGGGGCGCATGGCTCGGTCGCTAACGAGCAGCAATCGCAAATGACCGAGAGCCGCGACGGCAAGCGCCTGCGCTTTGATCATCGCACGTCGGTGAGCGGCCGGCAGAGCACCGTGTTCAAAGGCGAGGCGACGCTCGGCGACGACGGCAGCGGAGAAGCGCGCTTCGAGGAGCCGAGCGGCCAGACGGTCGCCCTGCCGGTCCGCACGATGTTCCCGGTGGCGATCTCGCGCGAGACCATCCGCCAGGCCAAGGCCGGGGAGAGCGGCTTCGACGCGCTTTTCTTCTTTGGCGACAAGGTGAAGCCGCCGCAGATCGTGAATGTCCTGATCGGCAAGGTGCCGAGGCGCTTGGCCGACGTGAAAATTCCCGAGGGGGCAGAATCGCTGGTCGACGGTCGAGGACGCATCTACTACCGCGCCGGGTTCTTCGATGAGCCATCGAAGGGGCAGGCTCAGGGCGAGCCGGCCTTCGAGATGAGCAGCGTCATGCTCGACAACGGCATCGAGATCTACGGCACCCACGAGCAAGGCGAAGGCGGCATCGAGTACCGCATCACGCGGCTGGAGGCTCTGCCCAAGCCGGAATGCAAATGACCGGGCCGATGCTGGCCGACGTATGACGGAGAGCGACGCCCTCGAGGCGGGCCTGACGCCCGAGCAGGCCGTTGACCGGCTCGAGCAGCTGCATTCGGCGGCCAGTGCGGCGTTGCGCGAGGCCCTTGCGCGGTTCGTGCGCTCCGGCGTCGAGCCGTCCGTGGAGGAACGCCGCCGCTTCCGCTATCCCGAGTTGCGCGTCGACTGGCGTCCCGCCGGCGCCATCCGGTTCACGCGCCGCGCCTGGGCGAAGTTTCAGGCGCCGGGACTTTATTCGACGACGGTGACGCAGCCGGCCTACTTCCGCGAGTACCTGCTCGAGCAGTTGCGGCCTCTGGTCGACGAATTCGGCGCGCGCCTCGATGTCGTCGCGAGCGGCCAGGAAATTCCCTATCCGTTCGTCACCGAAGAGGGCGACGAGTTCATCCACGGCGAACTGTCGGTCGCCGAGCTGGCGCGCCATTTCCCGACGCCCGTGCTCGCCAATGTCGGCGACGAGATCGCCGACGGCACCTGGGTGTTCGAGGACAGGCGGTCACGTCCGCTCGCGCTGTTCGACGCCGTGCGGGTCGATTTCTCGTTGCGCCGCCTGGTGCATTACACCGGCACGGATTGGCGGACCATCCAGCCGTGGATCCTGTTCACCAACTATCAGCGCTATGTCGAGCATTTTGTCACCTGGGCGATGGAGGAGCTGGCCAGACCGGACAGTCCCTATACGCAACTCGTGCTGCCAGGCGGCGCTGTCGTTCGGCGCGGCGATGAACTGGCGGACGCGGACGCCGCCGTTGCGGCGATGCCGTGGCATCGCTTCCAGATGCCGGCCTACAGCCTCATGCGTGCCGACGGTCGTGGCGGGGTGACGATCGTCAATATCGGCGTCGGGCCATCCAATGCCAAGACGGCAACCGACCACTTGGCGGTGCTGCGCCCGCATTGCTGGCTGATGATCGGCCATTGCGGCGGCTTGCGGCAGTCGCAGACGATCGGCGACTACGTATTGGCGCATGCCTACATGAGGCGCGATCGCATCCTGGACGATCTAGTGCCGCCCGAGGTGCCGGTGCCCGCCTTGGCGGAAGTCCAGGTGGCGCTGCAGCTTGCCGCCGAACGGGTCACCGGCGAGCGTGGCGACGCGCTGAAGCGCCGGCTGCGCACCGGAACGGTGGTGAGCTACGACGATCGCAATTGGGAACTGCGCTGGTCGCAGGAGCGCCGGCGCATCAATCATGGGCGCGCCATCGCCGTCGACATGGAAAGCTCGGCGTTGGCGACCCAGGGCTATCGCCTGCGCGTGCCCTACGGCACCTTGCTCTGCGTGTCCGACAAGCCGCTGCATGGCGAGATCAAGCTGCCGGGGGCGGCGACGCGGTTCTACCAGCGCGCGGTCGGCGAGCACCTGCGCATCGGCCTGGAGACCATCGACCTGCTGCGCAGCGAGCTGGGCTCGCTGCACTCGCGCAAGCTCCGCAGCTTCGACGAGCCGCCGTTCAGGTGACTTCTGTCATCCTGAGCAAGGAGATTGCGGAGCAAGCGCCTTGCTCAGGATCTCATCGCCGCTTGCTTCAAGCGTGCTTGCGGCTTCTGGCGATGAGATCCTTCGCTGCGCTCAGGATGACAGAGCGCCGTCAGATCGGCCACAGCCAAGCGGCGCCGCGCACGCCGCTTGAATCACCATGGACGGGCGGCGCGAGCTTGGTGGCGATGCTGTCAGGCTCGGAGAAGATGTAGCGCTTCCACAGTTCCGGCACGCGCCGGTAGATCTGCTGCATCTTCGAAAGGCCACCCCCCAGCACGATGACGTGCGGGTCTATCAGATTCACGACATTGGCGAGCGATCGCGCCAGCCGGTCGCAATACTGCTCCAGGCAATCCTGTGCCCCGGAGTCGCCGGACTCGGCGGCGACCGCGATGTCGGTGGCGATCAGCTCGTGGCCTGTGCGCTCGGCGAACTGCGCCTGGAAGGCCGGCCCGCTCAGCCACGCTTCGACGCAACCCCAGCGACCGCAATAGCATTGCGGGCCGGGTCGCTCGTCGTCGAGTGGTAGAGGCAAGGCGTTGTGGCCCCATTCACCGGAGATCGCCTGTGCGCCAAGCAGCGGCCGCCCGTCGATCACGACACCGCCGCCCACGCCGGTGCCGAGAATGACGCCAAAGACGATCGGCGCCAGCTTGCCGGCGCCGTCGGAGGCTTCCGAGACAGCGAAGCAGTTGGCGTCGTTCGACAGCTTGACCTCCTCGCGCGCCAGCGCGTTGCGCAGGTCACGGTCGAGCGGATGACCGTTGAGATGCGTGGAGTTGGCGTTCTTGATGAGGCCGGTCGCCGGCGAGATGGCGCCCGGATGTCCGACGCCGACCCGACAGCGCACGCCGACACGCGTCTCGAGCTCGTGGACCACGTCCGCCACGGCGCGCACCGTTTCCTCGTAGGCGCCGGGCGGGGTCTTCACCCGCAGGCGTGCCCGTTCCTCGCCGGCATCGTCGAGCACGATGCCCTCGATCTTAGTACCGCCGAGATCGATGCCGATCCGCATAGTCCGCCTACCTCATAGAAAGCGCGCCCGAATGTCGAGGCTGCTCTTCGTACCAACGCATTGGAACGTCGAGCCCAGCCAGGAGGTTGCGGCCTGGCGGCCGAGGCCGAACAGATGCTGCAGGAAGTCGGGCTCGATGTTGAACTTGCTGACGGCGCCGAGCGGCGACAGCGAGGCCGGATCGGCAATCGAATGGACCAGGACGTTCCTGAGTCGCTTGCCGAAGCCGCCGCTGACGACGTCCTTCGCAATCAGCTCCTGGACGAAGGCGATGGCCCGCATCTCCGCCATCAACGCGCCGCCGAAGGTGATCTCGTTCAGCCGGTCGGCAATCTCGGCGTTGGATGTCGGGATGCCGGGGCGTTCGGGCGGATCGACCTCGACCACGACCACGTCGCTGCTTTCGCAATTGTAGATGAACGGCCAGATCGGCGGGTTGCCGCGGAAGCCGCCGTCCCAGTAGGGCACGCCGTCGATCACCACGGCATCGTGGACGTTGGGCAGGCAGGCCGAGGCGAGCAGGGCGTCGATCGACAGCTCGTCGCGGCTGAAGATCCGCACCTTGCCGGTCTGCACGTTGGTCGCGGCGATGAAGGCCTTGATCTGGTGGCAGGCGCGCACCGCCTTCTCGTCGAAGTGGCGAGCCAGCAGCTCGCGCAGGGGATCGAACTTCAGAGGGTTGCGCTGCCACGGCGAGAACGTGCGCTGGACAAGGTCAGCCCATAGCGCCCCCGGCGAATCGTCCAGGTTCCAGTTGCCCTGGAGCCGGTCGAGCGGCGTGCGGCGGATCGGGCTGGCGATCGACATCGAGCCGAGCTCGCCCCAGAAGCGGCGCAGCGCTGCGCGCGCGCCCGGTCCGCCGCCCTCCGACCAGCCCTGCATCAGGATCGCGGCATTCATGGCGCCCGCGCTCGTGCCGCTGACCGCTTCGAACTCCAGCCGTCCGTCCTCGATCAGCGCATCGAGGACACCCCAGGTGAACGCCCCGTGCGAGCCGCCGCCCTGCAAGGCGAGATTGATACGCTTGGTCGAATTCATGCTGCTGGGCTCCCGGCCGCCGCGGCGCTACCTTCATCGTTCTGTAACGAGAGCATGGCGGCGTCATTATGGCCAAGGATGGAGCGGCAGGACCGTGGCGAAAGCGCCCTGCGACGATCCTGTGGATGCTGTCGCTCGGCCAGCTCATCTCGTGGGGCCTTGTCTACTACACCTTTCCATTGTTCGTCGGTCCGATGGGCCAGGAGCTCGGCTGGTCGCGCAGCGGCATGTTCGGTGCTCTTTCGGCCGGACTCCTGGTCGCGGGCCTGTGCTCGATCCCGGTCGGCGCCTGGATTGATCGCGGGCATGGCCGCAAGCTGATGACCGGCGGTTCGCTGCTGGCGGCGGCGCTCCTCCTCTGGTGGCCGCGCATCGAGTCGCTGCCGCTATTCTATGCGCTGTGGCTGGGTCTCGGCGCCTGCCAGGCCGTCCTGCTCTACGAGCCGGCCTTCGCTGTCATCACGCGGGTGTACGGCCCGCGCTACCGGCAGGCAATTCTGTTGATGACCTTCGTAGGCGGCCTCGCCAGCACCTTCGGCATTCCCTTCACGCAGTTCCTGATCGAGCGGGCCGGCTGGCGATCGAGCCTTGAGGTGCTGGCCGCCATCAACGCCGCGGTGGCCCTGATTCACTGGCTGTTCATCCCAGGCCCTCGGGAGAAGCCGGTGCCCATCGCCGAAACCAGGCCGGCCGATGGGGTGCAGAAGAAGAGCCCACTCGCGGCGGCGGTGCGCGTGCCGGCCTTCTGGGGATTGGTCGTGGCGTTCGCGGGCTACGGGCTCGCCTTCTCGGCGATGAGCTTCCACCTGATCCCGCTGCTCGACGATCGCGGCGTATCGACTGGCGTGGTGATGGCCATCATCGCCCTCATAGGCCCCATGCAAGTGGTGGGCCGCGTGCTGCTGATGGTTGGCCAGCAGCACATCTCCACGATCCAGCTCGGTGCCGGCATCTACTTCGCCTTTCCCATCTCCATGGCGATGCTGGCGTTCGGCATCAGCGACGTCTATGGCCTGATCCTGTTCGCCATCATCTACGGCGTCGCCAACGGGCTGATCACCATCCTGCGCGGCATGGCCGTGCCGGAATTCATCGGACCGGAAGGCTATGGCGTGGTCTCCGGCGCGCTCACCATGCCGACCAATGTGATGCGCGCCGCCGGTCCGATCGTGGCCTCGCTCGCCTGGAGCGCCTTCGGCGGCTACACGCCGGTGCTGTGGGGCCTCGCGGGCATCATGCTGGTTGCCGCCATGGGGTTTGCCGCGGCGGCCATGCTGTCGAGGCGAGCGACTTGACGATGCCGTGCCGGAAGGTCGTAGTGCAGGCACGATTGCTCTGCTGTCGAGAGTAGACAATGCGCCAGCCACTCTTCGATCCGCCAGCCAAGAGAAAGACCGTCAGGCTGAATCTGAATAGCGATCTCTACGCCAGGGCCAAAACCCACGGCGTCGACGTCTCGCAGGTCGCCGAGACCGCTCTGGCAGAGGCCTTGGCAGCGAGGAGTGCTGGCGAGATGCGGGCCGATATCGAGAAAGACCTTGCTGCCTACAACGCCTACACAGACAAGCATGGATATCCAGCTGAGATGTTGCGTGACTATCTCGCTGGCCGCAAAGGTGAATCCTAGGGCCTGTAACAAAACAAGTGCTTCAGATTCCGATATTGACGCGTGGTGCGCTCGACAAAAACCCTGTCATCCCGAGTAGGCACTTGCGGAGCAAGTGCCGTAGCGAGGGACCTTTCCTACTGCCTCAAAGGTCCCCCTCGCTTCGCTCGGGATGACAACCTTGCCGAATGCACCCATCTCGTGAAATAAAGCGTTTGCTTCATTACAGGCCCTGAGGTCACTGGAGGCGAACGATCTCAGCTTCGATGGCGCCGGTTGCGACGGTCAGTTTGGCGAAGCTGGCGGGCGCGTCCTTGCCAGGTAACGTGACGCTGCCCGGGTTGACATGCAGGCAGCCGGCGACGCGTTCGAGTGACGGCTTGTGCGTCGACGCCCAGAGCAGGGCATCCAGAGGGGCTTCGAACAAGCACTCCATTGCCTCCGCTGAGGCGCAGATCAGCGGCTCGATTTGAAGGGCTGCACCAACTTCAATCGGGTCAAATACACAGCCCAGGCGCAGGCCTGCCACCTCCAGCACGCGCAGCCGTGCCGCCGTGCGGGGATCATCCTCGTCGTCGCGGCCGCGCACGCCGACGATCGGGGCGAGCCTGGCCAGGGTATCGAGGCCTGCTCTTTCGCCCATGTCGCCCAGGGTGACGAACAGATCGGCCCCGGCGAAGGCATCGAGGGCTGCCTGTGGCCAGTCGATGCCCTTGGACGGATGGATATGGCAGTCGGCGAGCACGACGATGGTGCGCGCCTGGACGATGTCGATCATCCACCGACGCTAGACACGATGAAGGCTCGCCGACTTCTCCGATCTTGCGATTTTTCGCCAGGCCGCCGGCGAGGCACCGTACGCCCGGTGGAATCGTGCGGAGAAGCTGCCCAGGCTCTCGAAGCCGGTGGCAAAGCAGATCTCGGTGATCGGCGCGTCCGTGGCCACGATTCGCCGGGCTGCACGGGCAAGGCGCAACCGCGTCACGTACAGGCCCGGGCTGCTCTGGAAAGCGGCTTTGAACAGGCGGTGGAAATGATTCGGCGATAGGCTTGCGGCATCGGCGATGTCGGCGAGCACGAGGCGACGGTGGACCTCGGCATGGATGAAATCGCGGGCACGGTTGAGGCGGCGCGTGATCTCCACGCGCGTGGCGAGCCGGCGACTGCCACCGCCGTGCTCGGCATGCCAGCCCGTCGAGGTCCGTGCGAGGGCCAGTGCCAGATTGAAAAAGGCGTCGTCCCACGCGAGGTCATCGAGCTCCCTGACGCGTGCCAGGCGACGCAATCTGCCAAGCGGCGCTGCAAGCTCGGGTGGCAGCGGACGCACGTGCGGGGCAACGACGAATCCGCGGGCGGTCATGCGCGACGAATCGAGCAGGTCGTCGTCGCTTGCCAGCAGTGAGCTCGCCGCGTCTTCCACGAAGCCGGCAGCGAAGAAAGGGCAGAAAGTCTCGACGGGTTCGTCGGTATCGAAGACCAGCGAGTAGGTCTCGCCCTCGTTGAGCACGAGACAGAAGCCAGCGTCGACGGCGTACCGTCGCGTGAGCGTGCGCCATGCACCTTGGCCCTGGAGGACGACTTTCAGCGACAGCGGTCCCGCGAAGCCTACGGCCTGCTGCAGCGGACGACGACGCGGGCCGTAGGGGTAGAGGCCACCCATCACCGCGTTGAAGCGGCCCAATGCAGCGGTCGGAGGGTTGATCCGCGGCGCCGGCAAAGCCGTCTCCTAAATCCGTCCGGCCAGCACGGCGTTCGACAGGAGCTTGCGGACGCCGAGGCGGTGGAACGGCAGGATCGCCAGCAGGTAGGCCTTGCCAACAACATTGTGCGGGCTGACGACCGTCGACAGCATCACGCAGCTCGCACCCGCGTCGGCGAGCTTGCGCACCGACACCCGGAAATCGAGATGCCGGGCGACCTTCATCGGCGGCGTCTACTCCGCCGCGAGCTTGGCCTTGGTCGGCTTGAGATGCTGCACCTTGGGCAGGACCTCCTTGGCCAGCAGCTCCAGCGAATGGTGCCATGCCCTGGGGTTGTCGGCATAGTCGAAGCCGAACACCAGAAGCTGACCGAAGCCGCCGACATCATGGTAGATCTTCTCGATCTTCTCGGCGACGGTCCTGGGCGAGCCGACGATCCAGTTGTGACGGGCGCAGTAGTCCGGCGTCACGTCGGAGTCGGGCACGCTCTGATCGTGCTTGAGGTACTCGAGGAAGCCGAACTGGCCGAGCAGCGGCAGGAAGTATTCGCGCATCATCCGGCCCATGTAGGAACCGGCCGAGAGCCGCATCGCCTCCTCGTCAGTGTCGGCCACGAACACCTCGCGGACCATGCGCCATTCGCCGCGATCGGGCGTGCGGCCGGCCTTGGCCGCGCCGATCTCGACCGCTTCCCAGTGGCTGCCGACATAGGCAGGGTTGAGGTTGAGGCTCATCGGCAGGAAGCCCTTCTCGCCGGCGAGCTTCAGGGTGTCGGAACCCTTGCTGAGGCCGGCCACGCCGATCGGCGGATGCGGGGCCTGCAAAGGCTTGAGGTGAGGACGCAGCACGCCGAACATCTCGCCCGGCCGATTGACGTGCCAGAACTTACCCTTGTACTCGAACGGCTCGGTGGCGCTCCACAGCTTCAGGATGATGTCGAGCGATTCGCGCGTCATGTCGCGATTGACGCCGGACATGCCATCGACATTGAACATCGCCCAGTCGCTTGGCAGGCCAGACGCCGCGACGCCGAAATTGAGCCGGCCGCCCGACATGTGATCGAGCATGGCGACGCGATTGGCGAGCTCGGCGGGATGGTGATAGGGCAGCAGGAAGCCGCCCGGGCCGAGCCGGATCTTCTTGGTCTGCATCAACGCCTGCGCCACCAGCAGGTCGGGCGAGGGATGCGGCTCCCACGGCGCCGTGTGGTGCTCGCCGATCCACGCTTCGGTGTAGCCCAGCTCGTCGAGCCAGCGCAGCACCTGCAAATCCCACTCGTGCCCGTCCTTGAGGGGACGTTCGGGCGGATGCGACGGCATGGCGAAATATCCGAGCTGCATCGTTTCCTCCTGAGTTATCGGCGGAAGTCGACTACCATTGGGGCGGCGGCGCAAGGGGGCCGGCGCGCATGTCTGCCCGGAACGCGAGACGCTGCCATCGCGTGAAGGAACTAGAGCCATGGCAGGATCGCGGCGGGTGGTGTTCGTGTGTTGCGACGGTCTCGGTCGCGACTGGGTGCGCGCCGAGACGACACCGGTCCTGCACGAGCTTGCGCGCGCCAGCCTGTGGTGCGCTGAGCACAGCGCGGTGTTCCCGTCGGTCACGCGTGTGTCGGCGGCATCGGTGGCGACCGGGTGCTTTCCCACGCGCCATGGCTTGCATGGCAACCGGATGGGGCTGTTCGAAGACGGCCGCATCGTCGTGCGCGATGTCGGCAGTCCGGATTTTCGCCAGCATATGCGCCGTGCCACCGGAGGCACGCTGCTGGTTCCGGCGCTGGCCGAGCGGGTTGCCGGCAATGGCGGCTGCATCGCCTTCTCGAACGTGTCGCCCGGCGCCGCCTATTTCCTCGACCCCGAGCATTTCGGTCACGTCTATCACCGGGCAGGGTCATTCGCCCCGGGAGGCCGGCGGCTGGAGGGCAGCGACACCCTCGAGGTCAGCCACGATGCGGCGGGCGACTGGGCGATGACCCAGCGATTCTGCGCCGAGGTATTGACCGAGCGCCGGCCGGCGGTCGCGTTGCTCTGGCTGTGCGATCCCGACCACACCTTGCATGGCGTGCCGCTCGGCTCGCCGGCGCATGCTGATGCCTTGTGTGGCGCCGAGCGTTGCGTTGCCGAGGTCGTGCGCACCGTCGAACGGCTGCGCCGCGAGGGCGACGAGATCCTCCTGTTGGTCGGGTCCGATCATGGCCAGGAAACCATCGGCGAGGGAGTCGCGATCGAGGAGTGGCTGGCCGCCAACGGCCTGGAGGAACTCCTGGCGAAGGGTGACGTGGCGGTGGCAGGCCAAGGGACGGCGGCGCTGCTCTATGCCACCGACCGCGGACGCGGCGCGCTGCTCGGCGTCCTCGACGACATGCGCCGAATGCCGTGGGCGAGCGACGTGCTGGCCGGCGACGGCCTCGCCGAGCGGTGCTTTGCGGCGCGCGACGGCATCGTCGCCGCGGTGAACATGGCCCGCCGCAGCGAAGCCAATCCCTACGGCGTTCCGGGCCGGCGCTGGGTGGCCCTGGAAGGGGGAAAGGCGGCGCCGATCGGCAGCGGCCAGCATGGCGGCTGGGGGCCGGACGAGACGCGGCCGTTCCTCATGGTCAACGATGCGGGGCGTTCGGCGGGATCAGCAACGCGCCCGACCAGCCTGGTCGACATCGCGCCCACCATCGTCGATTTCCTCGGGCTGCCGACCGAGGGGTTCGACGGATCGCCGTTGCCTCGTGGCTGAGGTGGGGCATTTGCATATGGAAAAAATTCCGTCATCCCGACCGGAGCCGTGCGTAGCGCGGCGTAGTGGAGGGACCTTTCTCGGAGCAGTTTCAGCAAGAAAGGTCCCTCGACTGCGCCGCCAATGGCGCCGTAAACAGCGCCTAGTCGGGCGGCTTCGCTCGGGCTGACGGAATGTATGTCATCGGCACCTATCGGCGGATAGGGAGGCGGTCATGGAAATCAGGCCTTTAAGCACGCATACCGGCGCCGAGGTGCTGGGCATCGATCTCACGCGACCGGTTGCGGATGCCGATCGCGACGCGATGTACCGCGCCTTCGTCGAGCGCAGCGTGCTGGTCGTACGCGACCAGGCATTGACGCCGCAGCAGCTGGCCCAGGCGATCGAGCTGTTCGGCACCATCCTGGCCCAGCACAATTCGCGCTTCGCCATTCCCGACTGCCCGCAGATCCACTACGTGTCCAACCAGGATCGCTATCCCGACGGCCGTCGTTACATCCCCGGCGAGGGCTGGCACACCGACCATTCCAATGCTCCCCGTCCGCCCAAGGCGACGGCGCTGCATGCGGTTCAGCTGCCCGACAAGGGTGGCGACACGCAGTACGCCAACATGGCTGCGGCCTACGAGGTTTTGCCGGTGGAGATGCAGGAGCGCATCGCGCCGTTGATGGGCGTTCACGTTTATCAGAGCAGCCACAGCGCGCGGAAGCTGATGGGACTGAACGATGCCGACAAGGAGCGCGTGCCCAACGCCGCACTGCATCCGTTGGTGCGCACCCATCCGGAAAGCGGCGCCAGGTCAATCTACATCAACCCGATCCGCATTGAGGGTGTCCTCGGCCTGGACCACAAGGAGGCGCTGCCGCTGCTCGACGAGCTGCTCGCGCACGCCACGTCCGAACGGTTCCAGTATCGCCATGCCTGGAAGGCGGGCGACCTCGTGATGTGGGACAATCGCTGCCTGCTGCACAAGGCCAACGGCGACTACGACATGGCCCAGACGCGCTACCTCTACCGCGTCATGCTGCAGGGGGATGTGCCGCGGTAGGCGGCCAAAAGAAAGGTCCCTCGCCGCGCTCGGGACCTTTGACGTCGTTGGAGCCTAGAGCTGGATCCAGGTCGTCTTGACCTGGGTGAACTTGTCGAAGGCGTGCAGCGACTTGTCACGGCCGATGCCGGACTGCTTGTAGCCGCCGAACGGTGTGGTGATGTCGCCGCCGTCGTAGGTGTTGACCCACACCGAGCCGGTGCGCAGGCCCTTGGCGAACTTGAAGGCCTTGTTGATGTCGGCGGTGAAGATCGCCGAAGCGAGGCCGTAGATCGTGTCGTTGGCGACGGCCAGCGCCTGGTCGGCATCCTTGACCGGGATGACCGAGAGCACCGGGCCGAAGATCTCCTCCTGGGCGATCTTCATCTTGTTGTTGACCTGGTCGAACACCGTGGGCTCGATGAACGAGCCGGCATTGTCGACATGGACCTGCCTGCCGCCCATCTTGAGCTTGGCGCCTTCCTTCTGGCCGGCCTCGATGTAGCCCATGACGCGCTTGGTCTGGACCTCGTCGACCATGGCGCCCATCTGGGTCTTGGGGTCGAGCGGATCGCCCGTGTAGCCCATGACGCGCTTGGTCTGGACCTCGTCGACCATGGCGCCCATCTGGGTCTTGGGGTCGAGCGGATCGCCCGGCATCATCTTCTGGCCGATCGCCATGACCTTTTCGAGGAACTGGTCCTTGATCTTGTCCTCGACGATCAGGCGGCTGCCGGCGGTACAGACCTCGCCCTGGTTGAACCAGATGCCGAAGGCGGTGCGCTGGGCGGCGACATCGAGGTCGGGCGCGTCGCCCAGCACGATGTTGGGCGACTTGCCGCCGCACTCCAGCCAGACCTGCTTCATGTTGGATTCGCCGGAGTACTTCAGGAAGTACTTGCCGACCTCGGTCGAGCCGGTGAAGGCCAGCACGTCGACATCCATGTGGCGGCCGAGCGCCTGGCCGGCGGTTTCGCCGAAGCCCGGCAGCACGTTGAACACGCCTTCGGGGATGCCCGCCTCGGCGGCCAGCTCGGCCAAGCGGATGGCGGTCAGCGGCGACTGCTCGGCCGGCTTCAGAATCACCGAGTTGCCGGCGGCGAGCGCCGGCGAGATCTTCCAGCACGCCATCAGCAGCGGGAAGTTCCACGGCACGACTGCGGCCACGACGCCGGCCGGCTCGCGGGTGATCATGGCCACGACATTGCCCGGCGTCGGCGCGACCTCGTCGTAGATCTTGTCGATCGCCTCGCCGAACCACTGCACGGTGTTGGCCGAGCCCGGGATGTCGACGCGGGTCGAGTAGGCGATGGGCTTGCCCATGTCGAGCGTCTCGAGCAGGGCGAGCTCGTCGCGATTCTTCATCATCAGCTCGGCGAGCTTCAGCATGATGCGCTTGCGGTTGGCCGGCGGCATGTTGGCCCAGGTGCCCTTCTCGAAGGCGGCGCGCGCGGCCTTGACGGCGGCGTCGACGTCGGCCTGCTCGCAGGCCGCGACCTTGGTCAGCACCTGTCCGGTCGCCGGATTGACGCAGTCGAAAGTCTTGCCGGTGAGGGAGGGCGCGAACTTGCCGCCGATGAAAGCCTGGTTGCGGTAGCTGAGACCGCCGATACGGCTTCTCCAATCGTCGCGCGAAAGCTGGGCGCTCATGTCTTGTTCTCCGGGTTGGTGGGCTGCGGCGGACACTAGACCGGCGGACGCGACGGAGTCATCCGGGGCGCCTCATTGTCCTCCCTGCGCGAAGCGCGGGGAGGTGCCCCGTCATACGGGGCGGAGGGGTCATGAGCAGCGGGACTGGGGCTCATGACCCCTTGTGTGCGGGAAATTTGCCATGATGTGCGAACGGGCGGCTGTTGACGCAGCCGC
>NZ_JBGAKA010000036.1:0-80049 GCF_044224635.1 Reyranella sp.
GCCGAGGATGGGATGGTCGAGCAGATGGCGGCCGACCGGGCGGTCGGCGACGACGGCGATGCCGAGCTCGCCCAGCCAGGCGGCGGGTCCAATGCCGGTGCGCTGCAGGATCGCCGGCGAATGGATGGCGCCGGCCGACAGGATGACCTCGCGGCGCGCGCGCACGCTCCGGCGCTCGCCGCCCACGCTTACGTTGACGCCGCTCACATGCGCGCGATTGCCCTCGACCCGCAGTGTATCGACGACGGCCTGGCCGACCACGGTCAGGTTCGGCCGCCCGCGTGCCGGCTCGAGATAGGCGTCGTTGGTCGAGATGCGCAGGCCTTGCCGGCTGTTGATGGCGTAGGGGCCGACCCCGCTGCCTTCCGGCGCGTTGTGATCGGCGCACCAGCCGTAGCCCAGGGCCAGGGCCGCCTTCATCAGTGCCCGATCGACGTGGCCCCACGCCTCGACCGGCGCGCGATAGACCGGGATCGGCCCAGCGCTGCCGTGATAGGGGGCGTCGCCGAAATCGACGTCGCTTTCGAGCTTGCGGAAATAGGGCAGCACGTCCTGCCAGCCCCAGCCGGTGCAGCCGGCGGCGGCCCAGTCCGCGAAATCGTCGGGCACGCCGCGGATGGCGATCTGGCCGTTGATGCTCGAGCTGCCGCCGATCGCCCGTCCGCGCCACAGCAGCTTGGGCTCCTGGCGTTCGGTGCGCCGTGCCAGGAGCTTGGGCCAACGGTAATTGTCGTCGGCGATGGCGCGCAGCGGATTGGGGATGCGCAGATGGTGCGGCGTCTCGGCGGTGCGGAAATCGAAGCCGGCCTCGAGCAGCAGGACGCGCACGGCGGGGTCTTCGCTGAGACGCGCCGCCAGAACGGCGCCCGCCGAGCCGCCGCCGATGATGATGTAGTCGTACTCGTCGTCCATGATCGCCTTGTCGCCGTCCTGTTGAGGGTGAGCGCGGCAGAATAAGGTCATCGGCGCCCGAGTCATCCGCTTCCGCTGCCCGGCGGGCGGAAATCTGGACTACAGTGTCGCCCACGTCTTCGTCGGAGGGGGAATCGGATGCTGGCCGAACCTGGGCATTACGACTACGCGCCGTACAGCGGCCGTCCGCGCATCGTCTGGCCGGGCGGAGCGCGCATCGCGGTCTGGCTCGCGCCCAACATCGAGCATTACGAGCTCGAGCCGCCCGACAATCCGCGCAAGACGCCGTGGCCGCGGCCGGTGCCCGATATCCTGAACTACTCGCACCGCGACTACGGCAACCGCACCGGCTTCTGGCGCATGGCCGAGGTGATGGAAAGGCACGGCGTGCGCGGCAGCGTGTCGCTGAATGTCGCCGTCTGCGATCATTATCCCGAGATCATCGAGCGCTGCTGCGCGCTCGGCTGGGAGCTGTTCAGCCACGGCACCTACAACACGCGCTACTTCTACGATCTGACCGAGGACCAGCAGCGTGCGGTGATCGCCGACAGCCGCGAGACCATCCGGAAATACAGCGGCCAGTCGCTCGACGGCTGGCTGACGCCCGCCATCACCAACGACGAGACCACGCAGCACGTGCTGGCCGAGGAGGGCATCAAGTACACGCTCGACATGGTCCACGACGACCAGCCGATGCCGGTCAAGGTGCGCAACGGCCGGCTGATCAGCGTGCCCTATTCGCTCGAGGTCAACGACGTGCCGCTGTTCCAGAACCGCAACACGCCGGTCGAGCGCTACACCGCGATGGTCGAGGCGCAGTTCGACCAGCTCTATGCCGAGGGCGCGGAGAACGGCACGGTGATGTGCCTGCCGCTGCATCCCTTCCTGATCGGCCAGCCGCAGCGCATCGCAGCCCTCGACGCGGCGCTGGCCCACATCGTGGCGCACGACGGCGTGTGGCTGGCCACGGGGCGCGAGATCGCCGCCTGGTACACCGAGCATTATTACGACGCGGTGTCGGCCTGGCTGGCCGCGGGCACGCCGGGAGGCCGGCGATGAGCGGCCCCGGCATCCCAAACTACCTCGATTACAAGTGGCGGCGGCGCGGGCTCGACCACGATCGTTTCCCGCATCGCAACCTGCCGCAAGCGAAGCCGGTGGTGTGGCCGGGCAAGGCGCGGGTGGCGCTGTGGGTCGCCGTCCATGTCGGGCACTTCCCCATGGACATGCCGCGCACGCCGTTCGTGGCGCCGGGCGGCGTCGACCGGCCCTATCCGAGCTATTGGGATTATACCCAGCGCGACTACGGCAACCGGGTCGGCATCTATCGCCTGATGCGCGCGCTCGATGCGCGCGGGCTTCGCGCGACGGCGCTGCTGAACAGCGCGGTCGCCACGCGCTACCCGGCGCTGGCGAAGGAGATCGCGGCCAGCCGATGGGAGGTCGCCGCGGCCGGCGTCGACATGGGCAAGCTGCATCACGGCGGGCTCGCCGAGGCCGCGGAGCGGGCGCTGGTCGAGCAGGCGGTGGGCGATCTGCGCGGCGTCTTCGGCTCGACGATTCGCGGCTGGCATTCGCCGGCCCATTCGGAATCGATGCGCACGCTCGATCTCGTGGCTGGGGCCGGCCTCGATTACGTCGCCGACTGGATCAACGACGACATGCCCTATCCGGTGACGACGTCGGCAGGAGCTCTGACGGCAATGCCGCTCGCCTGGGACCTGTCCGATCAGCGCCTGCTGTTCCAGCAGCACATGGACACGGCCGAGTTCGTCGAGCAGGTGCTGCGCGCCTTCGCGACGCTCTACGCCGAGGCCGGCCGCACCGGCGGCGGCCGCATCCTCGGCCTCACCATCACGCCCTGGCTGATGGGCCAGCCGCACCGCATCCGCGCCCTGGGCACGCTGCTCGACCGCCTCCTAGCCCACGCCGGCGTCTGGCCGGCGACCGGCGCGGAGATCGTCGATGCGTGGCGGGCTTGAGGGATGCTTCGAGTCCCGACGTCGGACTCCCTCCCCCGTCATCGGGGGAGGTGCCCCCGATAGGGGGCGGAGGGGGAGAGCCTCAGTCGAGATTCCTATGAGTCCGACGTCGGGTTCATGAAAAATCGCGACTGAGGCCTTCCCCCTCCGGCCCTCCTCCCCCGTAAGACGGGGGAGGTGAATGAAATCAGTACCCCTTGAACACCGGCGCGCGCTTCTCGACGAAGGCGCGTGCGGCTTCCTTGTGGTCCTCGGTTTCACCGGTGCGGATCATGCGCGCAGCTTCCGAATCGAGCGCCTCGGAGAGCGTACCCTCTTCCGCGATCTTCATGTTCTTCTTGACGTGCCACCACGCCACGCGCGGGCCCGCCGCGAGCTTCTTCGCGAACGCCATGGTCTCGCTCTCGAGGTTGGCGTCGTCGACCACGCGATTGGCGAGGCCGAGCTTCTCGATCTGCTCGGCATTCAGGATCTCGGCGGTGAAGTAGAGCTCGCGCGCCTTGGCCGTGCCGACCAGCTTGTGCAGGAAATAGTGCGAGCCGAAATCGCCCGAGAAGCCCACCTTGGCAAACGCCGTGGTCATGCGCGCGCTTTTGCCGACGAAGCGCATGTCGGCGGCCAGCGCCAGCGACAGGCCGGCGCCCGCCGCGACGCCGTTCACCATGGCGATGGTGGGCTTGCCCATCTCATGCAGCAGCTCGGAGACCTGCATGCGCATACGGATGTCGTGGACCTTGTCCTCGTAGGTCTTTTCCTGGTCGCGTCCTGCCGCCATCGACTTCACGTCGCCGCCGGCACAGAACGCCTTGTCGCCGGCGCCGCGCACCACGACGCAGCCGATGTCGCGCGAACCCGCCGCCTCGGTGAGCGCATCCTGCAGACCCGACATCATGTCGCGCGACAGGGCGTTCATCGCCTCGGGCCGGTTGAAGACGATCTTCATCACGCCCTCTTCGACGGATTTCAGCAGGTGAGACATCGGGTTCCTCCGGTATTGCGAAAGCCTTGGCTGGCGGCGAATGTTTCGTAAAGCGCGCAGTCGCGCAACGGTATTCCGCCTCGCTGAGCGGAACCCTTTCAGGAGGATATGCGGCGCCATGGCATACGAAACCTTGCTCGCCGAGCTGGTCGACGGCGTGATGACCGTGACGCTCAACCGACCCGACAAGCTCAACGCCTTCAATACGGTGATGAGCCGCGAGCTGATCGATTTCTTCCAGCGCGTGAACGGGATGGACGATGTCCGCGCCATCGTCGTCACCGGCGCCGGCCGCGCCTTCTGCGCCGGCGCGGACATCTCGGGCGGCAGCGGCGCCTTCCAGGTGTGGAACGACGGCAAGGCGCCGCAGAAGCGCGACGCCCGCGACTCGATCACGCTTGCCATCTTCAACTGCCTGAAGCCGATCGTGGCGGCGATCAACGGCGCCGCCGTCGGCGTCGGCATCACCATGTGCCTGCCGATGGACATCCGCCTGATGTCGAGCACGGCGCGCATCGGCTTCGTCTTCAACAAGCGTGGCATGGCCATGGAAGCCGGTTCGTGCTGGTTCCTGCCCCGGCTGGTCGGCATGCAGCGGGCGCAGGAATGGGTGATGACCGCCGAGCTGTTCGGCGCCGAGGAAGCGCTGACGGGCGGCCTGGTGCGCTCCGTCCACGCGCCCGAGGACCTCGTGCCGGCGGCGCAGGCCCTGGCCCGCAAGTTCGCCGCCAGCACCTCGTCGGCCGTCGCCGCGGCGGTCAACCGGCGCCTGATGTGGAGCATGCTGGGCGCCCAGGATCCGCTCGATGCGGTAACGCTCGATTTGCAATGCGTCGGCTATCTCGCCGCCGGCGCCGACGCCCAGGAAGGCATAAAATCGTTCTTCGAGAAGCGGCCGCCGGATTTTCCCCTGAAACCCAGCAAGGACATGCCGCCTTTCGGTCCGTGGGTGAAATAGCGGCTTGGAAGGCGCCGCCGGCGGGCGTCTAATGGCGGCATCGCCGAAGGTTGCCGCTGGAGATCGCCGCCATGCCGCCTGACTCAGTCACCGCCGCGAATACACGTCCCGAGCCTGCCTACGCCGCGTTGGAAGAGCGCGTCATGGCGCGCGACCAGAAGGGTGCGAGCGAGGTCTATTACGGGCTGGTGCGCGAGGGCCGACCCCTGACCGAGATGCTGCGCGAAGCGGTGCGCATCCACGGGCCCTACACCCACGTGCCCTATCACGAGCGGATGGACGATGGGTACGTCAACTTCGTCAACAATGACCATTGCCTGCTGAGCGCGCGCACCAGCCTGCACCTCTCGCGCATGCTGCCGGGCGGCGCGTCGGGCCTGCCGATGGCGCAGACCATCTGGTACATCCCGACCGGCCTCGACATCTGGAACCAGAAGATCGCCAAGGCGCCCGGCCATTACGCGCGCGGCTTCCAGATGCCCGACGGTCCGCCGCCGGTGCCGGTCGTGCACTGGCCCGACCAGCCGCCGCTCGCGCTGGACGGCCCGCTCAGCAAGCGTCTCGGGCAGTGGATGACGCTGGTCCATCGCGGCCAGGTGATCGAGGCCTATCGCGTCTTCCTCGGCCTGATGCAGAACCCGGCCGAACGGCGGGCCGCGCTGGCCGAGCTTTGCTTCGCCGGGCTGATCGACGTGCAGGACCGCTCCTTCCACAACAGGTCGTACACCACCGGCCACAAATCGTTCCGCGCCCGCGCCACCGTCGAGCTCGGCGACGCGATCGGCTGGGACATGGCGCACGACGTGCTCTATGCCGGCGCGCTCGACATCGCGGTCGGCCCGCGCTGGTACTCGCTCTACGAGTCGGCCAGCAACGCGATCATGATCTACCTCGAGGGCCAGACCTTGCACGCCGTGCCCTACAGCGGCACGACCGAGCAGGAGCGCGCCATCCTTGCCAACAACAAGGCCCCGCTCGATGCCGCCGAGACCGAGGCGCTGATCGAGGTCATTCTGCGTGAGCCCGAGCCGGCGTTCGCCGTGCATCTCACGGCGCTGCTGAAGGCCGGCAAGAGCCCGCGCGCGATCATGGATGCGATCCAGGTCGGCGCGGCACAGGTCGTCATCGAGACGCACGACGAGCTGAACTTCTCCCTGCCCCAGCATTGCTACGAGTACTGCAACACGCTGGGTTGGTTCTGGGACACCTTCGATCATCCGCAGCGGCTGAAGCTGCTCTACTTGGCGGCCACCTATCTCAACCAGGCCGCCTGGCATCAGAAGCTGACCGGCGATCTCACGCAGCCGCGCCTCGAGCTGCCTGCCAACGCGGCCGCCTTGAGCGCCGACGAGCTGGCCAGCCGGGTCGAGGCCGCCTGCATCGCCCTCGATGCGCCCAAGGCGCTGGGCTGGGTGGAAACCTGTCTCGAGAGCGGCCACGACACGGCGCCGCTGGTGCGCGCGCTGGCCTACGCCTGCTCGCGCCTCGGCAACGACCCGCACAACCAGGAGATCGCGTTGTGCATGCTGGAGGACTACGGCAAGAACCGGAACCCCCATCGCGGCCGCCTCCTGCTCGCCGCGGCACAACACACGGCGCGACATCGCAAATATGGCGATGCGCTGGACTGCAGCCGGCGCTTCGGCAAGGCGCTGGGCGTCGCCGAGCTGGCCTGAAGAGGCCGCGACTAGCACAAGAAAGTCTGCGCCGGGAATGCGCCTTCTCATTTTCCCTCCCCAGCTTTGCTGGGGAGGTGTCGCGTCATACGCGACGGAGGGGTCAAGGGCACAGGAGAGGTTGCTCATGACCTCTCCGTCCGCGACTACGCGGACACCTCCCCAGCAAAGCTGAAGAGGAGAATGAGATGAGCGCCATGTCGGCGGAGGTTACTCCGCCTTAAGCGGCACGCTCCCGGCGATCGCCGTTGACAACCCCGTCCATACAGCCAACTCTCCCATCGTTGCAGTAGGGCGCATCGGCTGAGGCCGAAGGGGCTATGCCCACCTACCTCACACAACCAACGATGCGCCCATGCCGAACCTCGAGAATCTCAAGAAGCAAGCCAAGCTCTACGTGCGCTGGCATCGCGACCGCTACTATCCGGTGGCGGCCCAGATCCGCACCATGCTCTCCCGCTACAAGGGCCTGACCGACCGGCAGGTCCTGGAGGCCGAGTTCAAGCTTAGCGACGCCCAGGAACTGGTCGCCCGTCAATCTGGCTTCGACAGCTGGCAGGCGCTCCGGGACGGCGTCCAGGCCATGCCCGACACCGTCAAGCCCGAGAGCGTGGCACCGCTCCTGACCGAGGTCGAAGCCGAGCTCTATGTCGCCGACATCAAGGCCTCGAGCGACTACTTCACCACGAAGCTCGGCTTCACGGTGGTCTTCACCTACGGCGAGCCGCCGTTCTATGGCCAGGTCAGACGCGACAATGCACGCCTCAACCTGCGCATGATCTGCGAGCCGATTTTCGTCGGCGACATCCGCGACCGCGAGCAGCTACTCGCCGCCTCGATGACGGTCGACAGCGCCGCCGAGATCCGCGAGCTTTTCGTCCAGTACCAGGCCGCCGGCGTCGACTTCCTGCAAACCTTGAAGCAGGAGCCATGGGGCGCCCGGACCTTCATCGTCCGCGACCCCGACGGCAATCTTCTGCTGTTTGCCGGGCCGGCGACCTAGAGCGTGATCGGTTCATGCGGAAGCGGGTGAGCATTCGAGAAATATCACGTTCAAGCTCTTCCGGACCGCGTCGCGCTCGCTCATGAATCTGAGCGAGTCCGACGCGGTAAACCGCGTCGCTGCGGTCCGGAAGAGCATGATCAATATAAGAAAATGCCGCTCTAGTTCGACTGCCTCATGGCACTGATGTGCGTATCGGACGTTGCAGCAAGAGCGGTCGCCGCCCGCCGAGGAGGTCATCATGCTCAAGGGTCATTGCTGCTGCCGCGCCGTCCGCTACGAGGTCGATGGCACCCCCTACCATTCGACGGGTTGCCATTGCTCGATCTGCCGGCGTGCCAGCGCCGCGCCATTCGTTGCGTGGTTCACGGTTCCTCCGGCATCGTTCCGGCTCGTGGCGGGTGAACTGACCAGCTTCAAGTCGTCGGAGCATGCGACCCGCACATTCTGCACCAGATGCGGCACGCCCATCACCTTCCAATCGACGCACTATCCGGACGAAATCGACATCACCACAGGCTCCCTGACGACCCCGAGCAGGTGCCGCCCGAGACTCACATCTACGCCGCCTCGGGTCTCAGCTGGGTAAAGCTCGCCGATGGCCTGCCGGTCTATCCGGGCAAGCGTCCGGGGGAGGGTTAGTCCGGTCGGAGGGCGAGCACCGCAGCTCGCAGCAGCGCGAAGGTCTCGACGGTGGCATCGATGTCTTCATGCTGGCGCCACGCGCTCTGGATGGCAGCGACCAGCTGCGCGGTCGGATGGACGTAGATGTACTGGCCGAAGGATCCGATCGCCGAGAAGGCGCCGGCGTGGATGCCGGTCGGCAGGTGCGGCAGCGCCCACCATTGGTAGCCGTATCCCCACGGGGAGGCAGGCATCAGCCGGCCGAAGCCCGTGGGCGCGCTGTCGGGCTGGCCGGCGAGGTCGCGCCAGCCGGGTGGCAGAATCCGTCGGCCATTGAACGCTTCGCCGTTCTCCAGCACGAACTGGCCGAATCGGCCGACGTCGCGCAGGCGCGCACTGACGCCGAACCCGCCCATCTCGAGGCCGTCCTCGGACTCGAGGAGCCAGCGCCCGTCGGCCTCCATGCCGGCAGGCCCCCAGATCGTCTCGGCGCAGTAGTCGGCCAGCGGCCGGCCCGTGGCAGCCGCGACTAGCGCGCCAAGCAGGCAGCTCTCGCCGGTCGAATAATTGAAGACGACACCCTGCGGATGAGCGCGCGGCAGACTGCACACGAGGTCCAGGACGGCGCCTGGCCGCCGGCTCGCCAGGGCCCGGGTCAGGCCTCCGGCGTCGGCGCGTCCTTCGTCTTCCTCGCTCCAGGCCACGCCCGAGCACATCCGCATGACATTGCGGATGGTGACGCCCTCATAGACCGAGCCGCGCAGCCGCGGCAGGTAGAGGTCGCAGCGATCGTCCAGGCTGGCGATGGCGCCGTCGTGGAGCGCGGCGCCACAGAGCGTCGAGGTCACGGACTTGGCGGTCGAGAAGCTTGTCCAAAGGATCTCCGGGCCGCCGCGCTTTCCGTAGCGCTCCAGGGCGATGTCGCCGTCCTTCAGGATCAGGAGCCCGGCCGTGCGGCGGCGGGTCATGTAGTCGCTCACACTGACGCGGACGTCGCCCACGTCGAAGGTCAGGTCCGCGAGCGAACGGGCGTGCGGCGCGAGCGGCCGCACCACGCCGCCACGCCGGATGACGCGGTGCGGCCAGTCTTGCTCACGCATCCGCTACCTGCTCGCTTCGCGCTCGATCGCAATCCGCAGTGGCATCAGATGATCCTGCACCGTCTTCCAGACGCGCCGAGCTGTCACGTCTTCGTATTTGTGACGGTAGACGTTGCCCGCCGCCGCCATCTCTCGCCATTCGATGCTTGGGTGCCGCGCCTTGAGCTCGTCGGACAACCGACGGGAGGCTTCGGATATGATTTCCAGACAGCACACGATCGCGTAGAGGGCCTTCTCGTCGGCCTGCAGAGTCTCGAAAGTATGACCTTGCGCGAACTGCTCGGCGAGCTTGATGTTACGGAGGATCTCGCGGAGCGCGCCGCTTTCCTTCTCAGAAGGCATACACGGTATCGCGCACAGCGGGAGCGCGCAGGTCAGGCTTCAGCGCATCGCGGTCGATCACATCGACCGGCCCCTCAAAGAGTCCTGCAACATATTCCTTGAGCCGCACGTAGTCGTAGATCGAGCCTTCTTGGCCTGGCTCGAACTCCACCAGAATGTCGATATCGCTATCGGGCCGCTCCTCGCCTCGCGCGATCGACCCGAACAGCGCCGCATGGCGGATCCCACGCTTGCGCAGTTCCGTTTCGGCCGCCTTCAATGTGGCGATAATCTGATCGCGCTTCATAAGGCTTATTCTACGCCGATCGACGTGTCGTTTCCATGTACCATGCAAGACATTGATTCGCCCGTTCTCCTACGGTGCCATCCAAGATCGCCAATCAGTGCTTGATTGGCTCCACTTCGCGGGAAGTGCGACAGATCGATCAGCGTCAGTCACCCTAACCGACGACCTTCTCGTGCCTGCCATGGATCACCAAGGCTTCGCCATCTCTCAGTGTTCGATAGGGGATGCCGGATTCTTCGTAGAAGGCGATCTCGCGATCGACCGACGCAGACTCCGGATGATCCGACTTGAAGTGGACGGCGATGGCAAACGGCACGAAGCCCAGGCCTTCCCACACGATCTCGGGATCGTAGCCGACGGGAACCTCGTGCGGATTGTCGGTCAGCTCCAGGCCCTTGAGGCTCGTGAAAGACATCACGGCCGCGGCGCTGAACCCGGCGTAGACGATCGCGTCCCGCTCGACGGCGTCTCTCACGAGCACATCGAAGCCACTTTGCTTCATGGCCCGGCGAAGAATGAAGGAATTGCCACCATTGATCCAGACAAGGTCGACTTCACTCACCACCTGCTGCAGCTGCGCGGCCGCTCCGAAGTGATTCCGTAGATCGAGCTCGACGACGCTGAAACCCAGTCCGACGAGCTTGCTCGTTTGACGCTCCAGCCAACCGGCGCGTGCCTGCGGCCGATGGTCGAGCGCATTCAGAATGATCGCGGCACGGCGCGCCGTGCCGGCCAGCGCCACGAGCTCGTCGGGGTTGTTCCCGACATCGAAAGACGAAAGATAGAGCCGCATCGGCCGGTCGTAGCAACTCAACCCGTGGCGCGAAAGGCTCTGTTCCCTCCAGCCAGTCGTTCGGCGGCGGGAGCCTGGCGTCCGTGCGGGCGCGACTCGGGCAACGTCGACGCAGCCGACCGGTCCGGGCCCAACATGGACACCAGGCCCCGGGCGATCGCCATCGGCGACTTGCCGCCCGGACGGTACCACGTCGCCGTCCCGTTCAACGCCCCCAACAGATGCAGGCGCCACAGGGTCCGGTCCGTCTCCGCCGCCAAGGGCAGAGCGTCCACGAGCTCGATGAAGCGGCGTTCGTATCGGTCGCGCAGGACGACCAGGCGCCGGCGCAGCCGCGCATCGAGGCGTCGCAGCTCCGCGGTCATCACGGCGGCGTGGGCCGCGTCGGCCAGCAAGGTCTCGAGATGGGCGATGCAGGCCGCCTCCAGTCGCTCCCACGGGTCCTGCCTGCCCGTCATCGCGCGGTCGACGGCGGCGTCGATCTCGGCCACGCCGGCCTGGTACACGGCGGCGATCAGGTCGTTCTTGGACGGGAAGTGATAGTACATCGAGCCGGCCAGCATGCCGGCCTGCTTGGCGATGTCGCGCATCGACGTGGCCTCGAAGCCGCCCCTGGCGAACAGGCGGGCCGAGACGGAGAGCAGCTTTTCGCGCGACATGGGCACCAGCCTACCACCAAACACTTGTTTGGTCAGCGGCCGGGCGCTAGCCTTGGCGCCATGGCTTACGTGTTCGATCTCGGCAATCCCGCCACCAATGCCAACCCGTTCCCCGAGTTCGCCCGCCTGCGCGCCGAGGACCCGGTGCACTGGTCGCCCGCCATGAAGGCCTGGATCGTGACGCGCTACGCCGACGTGCGACAGGTCGCGCTCAACAATCGCGAGATCTCGGCCGACCGGCTGACCCCCTTCTTCAAGTCGAATCCCGACTATCGCAACGGCTCGCTCGACAGCCTGGTGCGCTATCTCAATCACTGGATGGTGTTCCGCGACCCACCCGATCACACGCGGCTGCGGCGGCTGTTCAACAAGGCCTTCACGCCGACCGCGGTCGCCAACCTGCGGCCGAACATCGAGGACATCGTCGCCCACCTGATCGACGGCATGCTGGCCAAGGCGCGCCGCGGCGATCCGGTGGATTTCATCGCCGACTTCGCCTATCCCCTGCCCGCCTCGGTGATCATGGACCTGCTGGGCGTGCCGCGCGCCGACCTCGAGCAGGTCAAGGTGTGGTCGGATGACATCGCCCTGTTCATCGGCACCGCCCAGGTCGCCGGCAACAAGTACCTGCGCGCCGAGGTCGGCGCCAAGGCGATGTCGGTCTACTTCCGCGGCCTGGTCGAGGACCGCACGCGCGAACCGCGCGCCGATACGATCAGCCAGCTGGTGCTGGCGCGCGACGATCGCGATGCGCTCAGCACCGACGAGATCATCGGCACCTGCATCCTGCTGCTGTTCGCCGGCCACGAGACGACGACCAACCTGATCGGCAACGGCTTCCTCTATTCGATGAGACATCGCGACCAGTGGGAGCGCCTGGTCGCCGCCCCGACGCTGGCGGCAAGCGCGGTCGAGGAGTATCTGCGCTACGACGGACCGTCAGGCGCGCTGGCCCGCGTCGCTGCCGCCGACCTCGAGATGGCCGGCAAGGCCATCCGCGAAGGCCAGCGCGTGTTCGCCTTCATGAACTCGGCCAACCGCGATCCCGAGGCCTTCGACGACCCCAATCGCTTCGACATCGGCCGCGCCCAGAACCCGCACGTGACGTTCGGCCACGGCATCCATTTCTGCCTTGGTGCCCCGCTCGCCCGCCTGGAAGCCGAGATCGCCGCAATCCGGCTCAGCGAGCGCCTGCCTCGCATAACGCTGTGCCCGGGCGAGCCCGACTGGCACGACTCGCTGATCCTGCGCGGCGTGAAGAAGCTGCCGGTGATGCTGGCGGCGTGATCTTTTCTCCTCCCCAGCGAAGCTGAGGAGGAGAATGAAGAGCTGAGAAGGCCCTGCCCTGAACTAGCGCGGAAGCGGAGCCTGATGCTTGGCGGATCTGGCCGGTGACCTCGTCTCAGCGGCCGGGCCGGGACCGCGCATGTAGTGGCGCTCAGGGCGATAGTGCCTGTTCGGCAGCCATCCCAGCCAAGCGAGCAACCGTCCAAGCAAGCGCGACCCGACCCGGCGCACCGCCCGCTACTCCTTCTGCAGGATCGCCAGGGCCTGCTGGTAGGCTGCCTCGGCGCGAACCTTGAGCTCCCGCAGCGTGCAGCTGCCGATCGGATGCTGGACCTTGACGAACGGGTAGTCGGCGAGGCCGAGGACCCGGGCGATGTTCTTCACCGTCACCTCGAACGGCGTGGTGCAGATCACCACGGACCGCTTGCCGAGCTGCTCGAAGCTGATGCTGTCGTGCAAACTGCACGTTGAGCAGGAGCCTCAATCCCCCAAACCGGTGACCAGGAAATCGACCTCCTGCGCGAGGTTCACCAGGGTCGTGGCCGGGGCCGGCGCGCTGGCGTTCTTCTTCGAGGCGACCGTTCGCACGGTACAGCCGTGGCGCTCGACGAACAGGTTGGCCACCTCGCGCAGCATCTCGTCGGCATTGAGCTTGCCGTTCTCCAGGATGCCGATCCTGAGGCCGTCGAGCCTGTCGAGCGGCGGCGCGCGGAAGGCCCGGCGCTTGGGTGTCGTGGACTGCGGTGAGTAGAGCTGCATCGAACGGGTCTCCTGTTTTCTAGCTGCGTTTGCCGTCGGCCGGCAGGGCGACCGGGGCGTGCTGCAGGATCGAGGCACGGCCGCGGCTCCACGATGGAATGAAGCAGGAATGGCCGCCGGCATCGCCCCCGCCCATGGTGACCAGGATGTCGTCGGGCCGCAGGCCGCGATGCATGTATCCCGCTTCGGCGAGCGCATGGGCTGTCTCGCCATGCTGCGCGTCGTACTCGCGATCACGGAACTTGCCGGCGCTCTTCATGCCCTCGACGGGGCGCCGCGCCTGGGCGAAGAGAAAATCCTGCACGTTCTCGCGCGACCAGCCGGCATCGCTCACGACCTTCATATGCTCGGGCGCCAGGATGACGACGCTCTGGCCCAGGCTGATGCAGCCGTAGCTCGCCATTGCATCGGCTACCGAGAGCAACACCTGCTCGGGCGTATTGCCGCCATGGTTCTCGACATTGGCGAAGCCGCCGCCAGCGAACACCGTGACGCTCGACGTTCCCTTGGCATAGCCCTGGGCCTCGCTGAGCAGAGGCCACGGGTTGCCGCGCGACCGTTCGGCGATGCAGAAGCTGTACTTGCCCGGATTGCCCTGGGTCGACTTGTCGGAAATGCCGGGCAGCATCTGGAAGACGTTGCGCAGGACGAGGCGCACCGCGCGGCCAATCGTGCCGTTGGCGCGATTGCCCGGGCCGAACAGGTTGACGTCGGAATTCATGCCGATCGCATCGGCGTACGGCCCGCTGACGATGAGCAACGGCGCCGAACCGCCGGTGCTGGCGGTCGAGCCGTGGAAATTGAAGTCCGGGTGGTCCATCGCCTCGAAGGCCGCGACGACGACCGGGAAGTGCTCGGGCAGGCAGCCCGCCATCACGGCATTCACCGCGGCGGCATGCAGGGAGAGCTCGAGCCCGGTCGCGGGATGGCGGGCGATCACCGTCTCGGCAGGCCGCGCTTCGACCGCGAGCATCGTCTTCACGCGCTCGACGGCCGGCGGCACGACTGGCAGGCCGTCGGTCCAGCCCTGCTCGTAGCAATAGTCGATGGCGGCGAGGAGATCGTCGGGCGCTTCGTGAATGCGCGGTGCCGGTGATGCCATGTGTCGTGGCCCTTCCCTACTCGACCTTCGCGCCGACGCTCTGGACAAGCGTCTTCCACTTCACGAGCTCGCCGGGCAGCAGGGCGCCGAACTCGGAGCCGGGCAGGAAGTCGATCTCCTGGCCGCCACTCTCCAGCGCCTCGCGGAAAGCGGCATCCTTCAGCGCCTTGGTCAGGGCGGCGACGATGGTCTGCCCGACCTCGGGCGGGGTTCCCGCCGGTGCCACCAGGCCAAGCCATCCTTCCAGGCTGAACCCCTTGGGCAACGCCTCGAGCAGGGTCGGTGTGTCGGGCAGCAGCCGCGACCGCTTCGAGCCAGTCGTGGCAAGAGCGCGCAGCGCATTCTGCCGGACCTGGGACAGTGCGGTGTCGAAGGTCGGGAAACCGACCTGGACCTGATCGGCCAGCAGGGCGCGGACGGTCTCCGGGGCGCCTTTGTAGGGCACGTGCACGTAGTCGATGCCGGTCGCCTGCCGGAAGGCTTCCGCCGCCAGGTGGGCGGGGCTTCCCGAGCCGCCGGAGCCATAGAACAGCTTGCCGGGCTGCGCCTTGGCGAGTTCGACGAATTCGCCGACCGTCCTGGCCGGACTGGCGGCCGGCACCACCATCATGTGCCCGCCGCGCACCAGCAGGCAGATCGGCACGAAGTCTTTCACCGGGTCGTAGTTGACGCGGGCATAGAGGGCCGGATTGATGACATGGCTGTTGGCCATGATGAGCAGTGAGTAGCCGTCCGGTGCGGCCCGCGCCGCCGATTCGGCGCCGATATTGCCGGCCGCCCCGGGGCGGTTCTCGACCACGAATTGCTGGCCCAGCTCCTGGGTCAGGCGATGCGCCACCCGCCGGGCGGTCGTGTCGGGCGACCCGCCGGCCGTGAACGGAACGACGATGCGCACCGGCTTGTCGGGATACTGCGCCGCTGCCGGGCCGGCGTTCGCCAGCAGCAGCAGCAGGGCCAGGGCGGAAAGCAGGAATGTCCAGCGTGTCATGGCCTCACCAGAGTCGCTGGATATGTGCATCACGTTCGCCGGCCGCGGCACCCTCGATATCCGAATGGGCCATAGCCTGCAGGCATGGGGAAAGCATTCCTCTCCCGTAATCGGGGGAGGTGCCCCGTCATACGGGGCGGAGGGGGAAGGCCACAGTCGAGGCGCCTCTGGTTCCGACGTCGGAACTGGAAGGATCTCGCCTGGGGCTTCCCCCCTCCGGCCCTGCGGGCCACCTCCCCCAATTACGGGGGAGGGTTGAAAAAGACTATCCGGCCACTGCCTTCGCCGCTTTGCGGCGCATCGCCGCCCGCGCGAAGTCGGCGATCTTCTTCACGACGGGCGACCGCCACTTCGCCTCGGTCGTGAGCATCCAGCACTCGTACTTGATCTCCGTCTGCAGCGGCAGCTCGACGAGCGTGCCGTCGCGCAGTTCCTGGTCGAACACGAACTTCGGTCCGCAGGCGACGAAGTCGGACTCCAGCGGCCTCGCCTTCACGAGGGCATAGTCGTCCGACACGAAGGCATTGAGGTTGCGCGCCGCGTCGCTGCTGAGCGCGCCGAGCCATCTGCGGAAGCTCGGCACGGCGCCGACACTGGCGATGGGATACTTGAGAAGCAGCTCGGCCGTGAGCGGCGCGCGGCGCAACGCCGGATGGCGCGGCCGCACGACGGCAATGCGCCGATCGTCGTGAATCCTGACCCTGATGAAGTCGGAGAGCTCGTCCGGTGCCTCGTAGTAGCAGAAGACCAGATCGAGCTTGTCCATCTGGAGCGAGCGCAGCAGATGCTGGACGTCGTCGTAACGCGCCTCGAGCTGCAGGTGCGGAAAGCTCTTGCCGACCTGGTGGACCACTTCCGGCAGCAGCCTGACCCGCGTTGCCGGTCCGACGCCGATCCGCAAGGCCCCCGCCTCGCCCTTGGCCAGCTGCACCAGCTGCTCGCCGAGCCGCGCGACGCCGGCCAGCAGCGTCTCGGCGTGCTCGGCGGCCAGCTGGCCATAGATCGTCGGCGTCGCCCGGCCGCCCCGGCGGTCGAACAGCTCGACGCGAAGCGACTTCTCGAGCCGGGCAATGCTCTTGCTCAGGGTGGGCTGGGAGATGCCCAGACGCTTGGCCGCGCTGCTGAAGCTGCCCGCGCTGCACACGGCAAGGAGATGCTCGAGCTGCTTCAGTTCCATGACGGGACGGTATCAGGTTTTGCCCGGCCTCGATGGTCTTGCGGACTGCGAGACCAAGCCCCGCGCCATCCCAAAGAGCGCCCGCAAGGGCGCTTTTCTGTCGTCCTGAGCCTAGCGAAGGACCCCATCGCCGTTTGCCACGAGTGTATGCGGAAACCTCTGGCGATGAGATCCTTCGCTACGCTCAGGACGACAAGGAGTGGCGACGTTACAGGCCTAATTCCAGCGCAGCAGATGCCGCTCCAGGCGGCCGGCAATGGCGAAGATCAGCATTACCACGACCAGGATCAGCAGGATCAGGGCGAACATCAGCGCCGCATTGTAGGTGCTCTGGGCGAACGACAGCAGATATCCCAGCCCGTGGGTCGCCGCCACGAACTCGCCGACGCAGGCGCCGGTGAAGGCGAAGCCGACGGCGACTTTCAGGTTGCCCAGCACCCAGGCCGTCACCGATGGCAGGTAGACGTGGCGCACCAGGTCCAGGCGATTGCCGCCCAGGGTGACGACGCGCTCGACCAGCTTGCGGTCGACCTGGCGGATGCCGGTGAACACGGTGAAGAAGATCAGCACCGCCACCAGGATGAACGACAGCGCGACCTTCGAGGCGATGCCGATGCCCAGCCAGATCACGAACAGCGGCGCCAGGATGACGCGCGGGATGGCGTTCAGCACGCTCATCACCGGCTCGAGCAATTCGGCGACCAGCGGGATCAGGGCGGCGGCAACGCCCAGCAGGACGCCGACCACGATGCCGAGCGCCAGTCCGCCCAGCGCCGCCGAGAAGGTCGCCTCGAGGTGCGGCCAGATGCGCCCGTCGGCGAACAGGTCGGCAAGCGCGAGCCAGACCCGGCTCGGGGTTGGCGCGTACAGCGGGTTGAGCTGGCCGGCATCACCCGCCGCTTCCCACGCCGCCAGCAGCAGCCCCAGCGCGAGCAGGCGGCGCACCCAGGCATAACGCGGATCGAGCAGCGACTTCATGCCGCCTCCACGCGGTGATCGACCGCGCGCGACAGGTCATCCCACAGCCGTTCATAGAGCGGCGCGAAGGCAGGATGGGCGCGCGAGTGCACGGGATCGCGCGGCCGGGGAATCGCCACCTGGTAGTGCTGGGTGATGTGGGCGCGCGGCCCCTGTGACAGCAGGTAGACGTCGTCGGAGAGGCTGAGCGCCTCCTCCAGATCGTGGGTGACGAGCAGCACGCTGATGCCGCCGCTCTCGACCAGGGCGACGACGTCGCGCACCACGCGGGCGCGCACGATGGCGTCGAGGGAGGCGAACGGCTCGTCCATCAGGATCAGCTTCGGCTGGCGCGCCAGCACCTGGGCGAGCGCGACGCGCTTGCGCTGGCCGCCGCTCAGACGGCGCGGAAAGCGGTCGCCGAACCCGGACAGGCCGAGCCGCTCCAGCCAGGCGTCCGCCTCGGCC
The DNA here is from genome assembly GCF_044224635.1 of Reyranella sp. Classification (GTDB taxonomy): domain Bacteria; phylum Pseudomonadota; class Alphaproteobacteria; order Reyranellales; family Reyranellaceae; genus Reyranella. The sequence goes on from NZ_JBGAKA010000036.1 coordinate 18,053, forward strand.
AGCGCCTTGCGGCGCTCGACGCCGTTCAAGGTCAGGCCGAGCGCCACGTTGTCGCGCGCCGTCTTCCACGGCAGCAGCGCATCATCCTGGAACAACAGACCGATCTCGGCATGGGTCAGCGTGGTCTCCACGGTGCCCGACAGCGGCTGCTGCAGGCCGATCACGGCGCGCAGCAGGCTCGACTTGCCCGAACCGGAGGGCCCCACCAGGCTGACGAAACGGCCCGCGCCGACCGACAGGCTCGCCCCCTCGAGAACCGGTTCGCCGCCGCCGTAGGAGATTGTCAGATCGCGGACGTGCAGCGGTCAGCCCCCGGCGATCGAGGTGTCGTGCAGCCCCGCGATGCTCGAGTCGGGCTTGATCAGGCCGCCGATGATCAGGCTCTGCTGGACACGCTTGGCGGAGTCGAGATCGATGGTCACCGATTCGGGATAGAGCGATTCGCGATGCGCCAGGATGATCTCGCCGAGCTCCTTGAGATCGAGCCCGGCCGTCATCTCCTTCGGAAAGGCGGCGCTCAACTGGTCGCCGCTCAGGCCGCGCAACGTCTTCAGCGCGTCAGCCAGCGCCCTGGTCAGGGCGATCATCTCGGGCTTGCGCCGCTCGATCTCCTTGCCCCGCACCGCGACGCCCATGAACTCGAAGGAACCGCCGAGATGGCTCTTGGCCTCCTCGAGGTCCATGGCGTTCATCAGCACACGCCCGCCGGCCCGCTTCACCAGGGTGAGCGCCGGCTCCTGCACCAGACCGACATCGATCTGTCCCTGGCGCAGCGCCTCCAGGAGATTGACGCCCATGGTGGCGAACTTGACCTTGCTCGCGTCGGCACCGGCCTGCTTCAGGAGATACAGGGTCAGCGCATGGTCGGCCGTGCCCAGCGCGTTGATACCGACGGTCTTGCCCTCGAGATCCTTGATCGACGTGATCTTGTCGGCCGTCTTGGGCGCGGTGGCGATGGCGAACAGCGGCAGGCGGCCGGTCACCGCGAAGCGACGGATGTCGGCGCCGACATTGGCATAGGCCTGGATGGCGACGTCGAGCGAGGTGGCGGCGTAATCGACGGCGCCGCCGACCAGCGCCTGCATCGCCGCCGTGCCGCCGCGCGTATAGACGAACTGCACGTCGAGACCGTGCGCCTTGAACAGGCCGCCCGAGCGTGCGACCTCATAAGGCACGCCACACAACAGCTGGCTGCAGTAGGCGAGCTTGATCTGCTTGCCCTGGGCGATCGCGGGCGCGGCCTGTCCGGCCGAGAGCACGCTGGCGATCAGCCCCGCTCCCTTGAACAGCGACCGCCGGGACACGTCGGTGTCGGGGACCCGGGCAGTGGTTTCGTCGCAGCAGCCCATCCTGAGCCTCCAACCTTGCGAGGCCCCTCCATACGCAAGGACGGACGAGCCGACAAGGCGGGCGGCGGCAGCTGAGGCTGGTCCGCAGCCTCGTCTGTCGGTTTCGCGGCGATGATGTGGCCGTCAACAACCGGAAGCGTTACTCGGCCTTGATGCCCGCCTTCTGCATCACCCTCGCCCACTTGGCGCCTTCGCTCTTGAATTGCTCGGCGCACGCCTCCGGCGAATTGCCTACTGTCTCGTAGCCGAGCGCGCTCAGCCGCTCCTTTACGTCGGCCAGTGCCATGGCTTTCACGATCTGCTGGTGCAGGAGTCTGAGGATCTCCCTCGGTGTTCCGGCCGGAGCCAGGAACGCAAACCATCCTTCACCCGTGAGATCGGGGTGACCCAGCTCCACGATGGTCGGGACATTCGCCAGCACCGGGGCGCGGCTCTTGCTCATCACGGCCAACGCCCGCAGCCGGCCCTCCTTGATCTGCGGCACGACCGGCGGCAGCGACGAGAACACGATTGGCGTGTGTCCTCCGATCGCCGAGTTGACCGCGGCACCCGCACCCGTGAACGGCACATGCGGGAGGTCGAGACCAAGCTCGAGGCGAAAATGCTCGCCCACCAGGTGCGGCGGCGTGCCGATACCCGGAGAGGCGAAAAAATGCCGGCTGGGGTTGGCCCTTACCATCGACGCCAGCTCTTCGACCGATCGGACAGGCATCGACGCGTTGACCGCCAGCACGATCGGCGAGGAAACAGCTATCGTGACCGGGTCGAAATCCTTGTAGGGATCGTAGGGCACGCTGGCATACATCATCGGATTGACAACGACGTTTGGCGGCACGACGGCGAGGCTGTAGCCGTCCGGCGCCGACCTGGCGATGCGCCCCATGCCGATATTGCCACTCGCGCCGGGGACGTTCTCTACCAGGAACTTCTGGCCGAGCTCGTCCGACAGCTTTTGCCCGGCCAGTCGCGCGAGGATGTCCGAGGGTCCACCCGGCGCGTAGGGCACGACGATGCGGACCATTCGATTGGGATAGGACTGGGCAAGAGCGACCTTCCCTGGCGCGAACACAGCGGCGATCTGGAGCAGTTGTCGACGTCCGAGGGTCATGGGCCACCTGATGTGATTGCCAGCGTGATCGGGGATATCATCGCGGCGGGTGATCCGGTATCCTATGGGAGATACGATTTCCATATTGGTTTTCATATGTCAGTTGACCTGCGCCATCTCCGGCATTTCCTTGTGGTCGCCGAGGAAGGCCACGTGACGCGCGCTGCCGAACGGCTCGGCATGCAGCAGCCGCCGCTGAGCCAGCGCATCAGGATGATCGAGCGCGAGGTCGGGGCGCAGCTGTTCCGGCGCAAGCCGCGCGGCGTGGAGCTCACCGAAGCCGGACGCGTCTTGCGCGACAACGCCAAGGCCATGTTGCAGCACCACGACCGGGCCCTGGAAGCGACCCGGCGAGCGGCACGGGGCGAGGAAGGAATCCTGCGGGTCGGCATGATGCCGTCGGCGCCGTTCCATCCCTTCGTGCCCTCGACCATCCGGGAGTTCCAGACCGCGTTTCCGGGGATCTCCCTGTCTCTCGACGAGTGCCTCAAGATCGAAGCGATTTCGCGACTGCAAGACGAGCAGATGGATGTCGCATTCATGCGATCGTCCTTCACCCCGCCGCAGGGACTGGTGCTCTATCCGTTGCTGACCGAGCCGATGATTGCGGCGCTGCCCGCCAACCACCCCCTCGCGCGCGATCACGGCAAGCCACTCTCCTTGAAGGAGGCGGCCGGCGAAACCTTCATCGCCTACGCGCGCCAGTCCGGGCCGGCGCTGTTCGAGGCGATGTTGATGGGATGTCTGAAAGCGGGTTTCACACCGCGTATCGGGCAGGAAGCCCCGCGCATCGTCTCAGCCCTCAGCCTGGTTGCGGCCGGACTTGGCCTCGCGATCGTGCCCCAGTCGATGCGCACCATGGCCCTGAATGGCGTGGTGTATCGTGCCATCAAGGGATCAGTTCCCAACGCGGTTCTCACATTGGCTTGCCGGCACGGTGATCCGGCGGCTGCGGTACGCAACTTCGTCAAGTTCGTCCGCCGGTCGGCACGCACGCCGTGGGAGACAGACTGAGATCAAAGCCCTTCCCGAAGCGGACATGGCGGAAGTCCCTACTCGATCACCTCGTCGGCACGGGTGAGGAGCGAAAGGGGCAGCGCAAGACCGAGGGCACGCGCTGTTTTCATATTGACCAGAACCCGGAAAGCGGTCGCCTGTTCGATCGGCAGTAGCGCAGGATCAGCCCCGCGCAGGATCTCGCTGACGTAACGCGCGGACTGGCGCCACACGTCCACGAAGTCCAGCGCATAGGCCAGAAGGGCGCCCGCCCGCGCCAACCGCGCGTTTCCGGTCACGGTCGGCAGCCGGCGCTCGACGGCGAGCCGGAAGATGGCCTCGCGATGGGTGTCGAAGGAGGGATCCTGCAGCACCATCGCTCCATCCGCCGACTGCCGGACGGCCCAGTCGAAGGCGGCGGGGAACTCCTCCACGGCGTGAATGTCCCGGACATCGATCCGCATGCCGAGAGCCTGGCTGATGTCGCCGAAAGCCTTGCGGAACTCGGGATTGCCTGGATTCGCCGCGTGCAGGAATGCCGCGAACGTCCGTGCCGCGGGGACCGCCTCCTTGAGGAGCTGAAACTGCTTGCCGAGAAGCTCGACGCCCCGGATCGAGATGCCGGTGATCCGGCCACCGGGCCGCGCCAGACTGCGGGCGAATCCCATCAGCTCGGGATCGGCACTGCCCGCCATGACAATGGGCAGACCTGGTGCGGAGAGGTGGGCAGCATTCACGGCGGTGGTGCCGGAGGTGACGATCACACGGCTGCGCTCCGTTGCAAGTTCGCGCGCCAGATCGGCCAGTCGCTCCGGTCTGGCGTCGGCGTAGCGAGCAACCAGCCGCATCGTGCTGCCATCGATCAGGCCAAACTTGCCCAGCCCGTCCCGTAGCCCCTCTACGTACGGGCGGGACTGCGCTTCGCTCGCCAAGCCCAGCACGCCGACCGTCGGCCTGTCCTTCGACTGCCCAAAGGCGGCAAACGGACTCGAGCAGGCGAGAGCGCCGAAAAGGTAAGAGAACTGCCGCCGCCTCATTCGATCGCCCGCCCCTGCGCCAAAAGCGTAGCGCCGGTTATCGCAACTCGCAACGAAGGCTGGTGCGAGGCGCTCATCGCCGGGAGCGCGCCACTCCGTGGCGCTCATCTCATTCTCCTCCCCAGCTATGCTGGGGAGGTGTCGCGTCATACGCGACGGAGGGGTCAAGGGCACAGGGGGGTGCTCATGACCCCTCCGTCCGCGATTACGCGGACACCTCCCCAGCGAAGCTGAGGAGGAGGGAGCATGAGATGAGCGCCACGGAGTGGCGCGCTCCCGGCCTTGAGGCTCATGACCCCTCCGTCCGCGATTACGCGGACACCTCCCCAGCGAAGCTGGGGAGGAGACGATCGCGCGCTCCCGGCTATGAGCTCGTGTGCATACTGCCCCTTCTCGACTAATCTCCCGCCGCGCGTAACGAGGGAGCGTGGTGCATGAAGGCGATGGTCTGCCGCCGCTGGGGCGAGCCCGAGGACCTGGCGTACGAGGAGACCGAGCCGGCGCCGCTCGCGGCCGGGCAGGTCAGGATCAAGGTCCACGCCGCGGGCGTCAGCTTCGCCACCACGCTGGTGATCGCCGGCAAGTACCAGCGGCGCCCGCCTTTCCCGTTCGCGCCCGGCACCGAGGTCGCCGGCACAGTGATCGAGGCCGATCCGGCCTGTCGCCGGCTCAGGGTCGGCGACGAGGTCGTGGCGGTGCTCGACTGGGGCGGGCTCGCCGAGCAAGCCGTCGCCCACGAGGTCAACGTCTTCCCCAAGCCGCGCACGGTGGGCTTCGTCGAGGCGATCCAGCTCGCCATCTCCTACCCGACGTCGGCCGGCGCGCTTACCTGGCCCGCTGTGCTCGACGTCCAGAAGGGCCACACCCTGCTCGTCCATGCGGCGGCCGGCGGCGTCGGCATGGCGGCGGTCGAGATCGGCAAGATCCTGGGCGCCACCGTGATCGCCACCGCCGGCGGGTCGCGCAAGGTCGCGTTCGTGCGCGCGCGCGGCGCCGACCACGTGATCGACTACACGGCGAGCGATTTCCGCGACGAGGTGATGAAGCTGACCGGCGGCCGCGGCGCCGATCGCGTCTACGATCCGGTGGGCGGTGACATCTTCATGCAATCGCTGCGCTGCATGGCGGTCGAGGGCCGCATCTGCCCGATCGGCTTTGCTGGCGGCACGATCCCGCAGATCCCGGCCAACATCCTGCTGGTCAAGACCCTCGCCGTCACCGGCTTCAACTACGGCTACTATGTCGGCTGGAGCCCGCACGATGCGCGCCTCGAGGAGGCCGATCGCGTCTTCGCGCTGCTGGAACGCATCCGCGGCTGGTGCGAGGCGGGCCTGTGCCGTCCGCACGTCGACCGCACCTTCAAACTGAAAGAAGCGCCCCAGGCCATGCGGGCGCTTCTCGAACGCAGTGTCACCGGCCGCGTGGCCGTGGTGATGGACTAATCCGGTTACTGGCCCGGTTTGCAGGCTACTGCTTCTTGGTCAGGGCACCTTCGAACTTGCAGTAGCCGTCGAGCTTGATCTTGGAATCGCCTTCCTTGATCTGGCCGATGACATCCATGATGCCGCCGCCGCCGACCGCCGCCGCCGTCTTGATGGCGCCGCCCTTGCCGAGGGTGGTCTCGAAATGGCGCTGCGGGCGGCCTTCCTGCTGGAACAGGCCCTTCACCTGCTCGCCCTCGACCGTCACGTCGATGGTCATCTTGTAGGTCGGGCACTTCGAGCTGCCCGGGACGTTCACGCCGTAACCGGTCCACGTATAGACGGTCTTCGGCGCCTGAGCCTGCGCGGTGGCGCCGAGCAGCAAGCCGATCACCGCGCCAGCGAAAGCCACAACCTTGATCATCGAAATCTTCTCCCGTCAGAAGTGAGCCTTGATCGCCTCGAGCACCGCCTGCGGCTTCTCCTGCCCCACCGCATGTCCAGCGCCAGAGACCTTAACAAGTTTGGCGTAGGAAATCGCCTTTTTGAAGGCGTCTCCGTAGACCGGCGGGATCAGCACGTCCTCGGCGCCCCAGACGATCAGGGTATCGGCGGTAATACGATAGAGTCGCTGCCCCAATCCCCGGTCGGGAATCGGAAAAAGCAGCTTGCCGGCCATGCCCAGCCGGCGGGCATTCATGACCAGGAACTGCTTCAGGAACTCAGGATCCTCCATGTTGCCGCCCGAGGCCAGCATCTTCTGGCCGGCCTCGGCGTCATGGAACAGCAATCCCGGCAGCTCGTAAGGCAGCTTGGTGAAGATATCGATCACGGGATGATCGTCGATCCACAACCCGGCCGGCGCCAGCAGGCACAACCGGGCGATCTCGGTGCGGGCGATCGCCGCCATCTCGGCCGCGATCATGCCGCCCATCGAATGGCCGACCACGATCGGCTGCTCGAGCTTCAGCGCGTGCAGGACATCGAGCGCGTGCAGGGTCACGTCGAGCATGTCGCGCAGATCGTCCTCGCCGGCCGACTGGCCGTAGCCCGGCAGCAGCGGCGCCACCACGCGATACTGGCTGGCCAGTGCTGCGATCAGCGGATCGGCCGGCATGTGGCCGCCGGCGCCATGCAGGAACAGGAGGTCGCGACCTGTCCCGGCCTCGACGATCTCGATGCGGCGGCCCGACGGTTCGAGCGTGATGAAGCGCGATGTCATTCGGCGGCGGTCCGCAGGGCAACGGGCCGGTGCATGGGATGGATCCAGAATCGGTCGTCGTGGTTGTTCCACTCCGGCCACAGATGGCGCAGGTGGGGCATCACCTTCTCGGCGAACAGGCGGGTCGAATGGCGCACCTTGTCGTCGGGCATGTTGCCGACATGCATGAGGCAGAAGATGTTGCCGACGCGCAGGGTCTTGATCAGTTCCTCCATCTGCTGGCGCACCGTCTCCGGCGAACCGGCGATGACGTAGCGGTTCTCCGTCAGGTCCTTCCACGACATGGTGACGTAGTTGCGCGCCGAGGCGGCGGTGAATTGGGACAGCGCGCCGGTCTGGATGGTCTTGATGGTGCGGTAGCCCGGCGCATCGGCGAAGCCCGGATAGACGTGCAGGCACCTGTTGTAGAAATAGTTGATGTGCGAGCCGTAGAGGCGCTCGGCCTCGGCATCGGTGTCGGCGACGCCGCGCTCCGCCACCCGCTTCCAGTAGCCTTCCATCAGCAGCTTGGCGCGCAGGTAGCCCGAGTAGCTCAGGTAGGAATACGAGTAGGTGTTGTCGAGGCAGAAATCGTAGGTCTCGACCGAGCCGCCGCCGGGAATGAACACCGGCGGCGCCGGCCTTTGGATCGGCTTGGGCCAGCAATTGACGTAGCGCAGCTTGGTGTAGCGGCCGTTGAAGGCGAACGGCTCGTCGGCCGCCCACGCCTTGCGAATCAGGTCGTGCGCCTCGGCGTACTTCTCGCGCGTCAGGGCCGGGATGGTGCCGTAGGCGTAGTTGGTGTCCATCGAGGTGCCGACCGGGAAGCCGGCCACCAGGCGGCCGCCCGACAGCACGTCGAGCATCGCCATCTCCTCGGCCACGCGCAGCGGCGGATTGTAGAGCGCGATCGAGTTGCCGAGCACGACCAGCGCCGACTTCGAGGTGCGCCGCGTCAGGGTCGCCGCCATGATGTTGGGCGACGGCATCAGCCCGTAGGCGTTGGCGTGATGCTCGTTCACGCCGATGCCGTCGAAGCCGACGCTTTCCGCGAACTCGAGCTGGTCGAGATACTGGTGATAAACGCCGTGACCGACCTCAGGCTCGTACATCCGGCTGGGCAGATCGACCCACACCGACCGGTGCTTCTCGCGGAAGTCGTCCGGCATGTGCGGCCACGGCATGAGATGGAACCAGGTGAACTTCATGGAGGGCTCCCGTGGTGTTCGATGTCAGGCGAGCGCTGATCTTCTCCTCCCCAGCTGCGCTGGGGAGGTGTCCGCGTAATCGCGGACGGAGGGGTCATGAGCCTCGACACGTGACTCATGACCCCTCCGTCGGCGAAGACGCCGACACCTCCCCAGCTTCGCTGGGGAGGTGTATGAGCATCGCGTTCACTACCGCCCCCTGAACTGCGGCTCGCGTTTTTCGAGGAAGGCCTTGATGCCCTCCTTCATATCCTCGGTCTGCATCAGCGGCAGGAGCTGCAGGAAGACGTGGTGGACGTGCTCGTTGAACGGCTCGTTCCACGCCATGCGCATCATGCGCTTGGCGGCCTGGATGGCGAGCGGCGCGTTGGCGGCGATCTCGAGCGCGAGTTCGCGCGCCGCGCCCATGACCTCGGCGTCAGGCACCACCTTGTTGACCAGGCCCATCTCGATCGACTGTTCCGCCGTCAGCGTGCGTCCCGTGAAGATCAGCTCGGCCGCCTTGGCCCAGCCGAGCAGGCGCGGCAGGTACCAGGTGCCGCCCGACTCCGGCAGCACACCACGCCTTGCATAGGACGCGGCGAGCTTGGCCGACTGCGCCATCACCCGGATGTCGGCGCCCAGCGCCAGGTCGAGGCCATAGCCCGCCGCCGAGCCGTTGAGCGCAGCGATCACAGGCTTGTCCATGGCGTGCAGCACCGGCGGCGGCGTGTTGCGCAGGTCGATGTTGGTCGGTGACGCGCCCGAGCCGACGCTGAGATTGTCGGTACCCTTGCTCTGGGCCTCGAGGTTCAAGCCGGCGCAGAAGGCGCGACCGGTGCCGGTCAGGATCACGACCCGAACGCCACGATCCTCGTTGGCCCGCACCAGCGCCTCGGTGAGCTGCTTCAGCATCGGGCCGGAAATGGTGTTCATGCGCTGCGGCGCATTCAGGGTGACGGTGGCGATCGCCCCGTCGACGCCATAGAGCAGTTCCTCCGATATTACCGAAGCTGCGGGCTGGGCCGCAAACTGGCTCATGTTTCCTCCCCTTGGCGAATGCCGCTATGGTGGCGCAGGAGAACCCGACACGCCATGCAAAACCGTTTCATCGATCTCTACAGCGACACCAAGACCAAGCCCTCGCCCGGCATGCGGAAGGCGATGGCCGATGCCGAGGTCGGCGACGAGCAGAAGATGGAGGATCCCACCGTCAACCGCTTGCGCGACCGCATTTGCGAGCTCCTGGGCAAGGAGGATGCGGTCTTCCTGCCGAGCGGCACGATGGCCAACCAGATCGCCATCCGCGTGCATTGCCGGCTGGGTGACGAGGTGATTGCCGACCGCACGGCGCACATCATCAACGCCGAATCAGGCGGTCCGGCCGCCAATTCCGGCGTCATGATCCGCCCGATCGACGGGCCGTCGGGCATCTTCACCGGCGAGCAGGTGAAGGCGGCGCTGCGCGATCCCAACACCCGCAACCATCCGCGCACGAGCCTGGTGTCGATCGAGAACACCTCGAACGGCGGCTTCGGCACGGTGTGGCCGCTGGCGACCATGCAAGGTGTGGCCGACGTGGCGCGCGCCGCCGGCATCGCCCTGCACATGGATGGCGCGCGGCTCTGCAATGCCTCGGTGAAATCCGGCACCAAGGCCCGCGACTACGCCGCCTGCGTCGACACGCTGTGGCTCGACTACACCAAGGGCCTGGGCGCGCCGGTCGGCGCCAGCCTCGCCGGCCCGAAGGACATGATCAAGGAAGCGTGGCGGCAGAAGCAGATGCTGGGTGGCTCGATGCGCCAGTCCGGCGTCATCGCCGCAGCCGCGCTCTACGCGCTCGAGCACAACTGGGACCGCCTGGCCGAGGACCATGACAACGCCCGCCATCTTTCGGAGGGCCTCGCCAACATCAAGGGCATCGCCATCGACGTGCCGCGCATGGAGACCAACTTGGTGTTCTTCGAGGTCACCAAGGCTGGCTGGACATCGGCCAGGCTGGTCGAGGCTTGCCGCGAGCGCGGCGTCGGCATCGGCGCCAACACCGCGACACGCATCCGCGCCGTCACCCATCTCGACGTCAACCGCAAGGACATCGACACCGCGCTCAAGGTGATCAGCGACGCCCTGGCGGCGTGATCTCATCATCCTGCCCAGCTTCGCTGGGGAGGTGTCGCCGTCACACGGCGACGGAGGGGTCATAGGCCATCGCAGTCATGACTCTCATGATGGACATCGTGACTCGGAATTCGTGACTCATGTGCGTTTACGACTCATGAGACTCATGACCCCTCCGTCGCCGTGTGACGGCGACACCTCCCCGGCTACGCCGGGGAGGAGAAGAAGGAGCACCGGAGCCTCGTCAATGTATGCACCCATCACGCTCGGCCAGCCGATTCTCCGCCGCGAGGACCAGCGCTTCCTGACGGGCCGCGGCCGCTATGCCGACGACACCGCGCCGCGCGAAGCGCTGGCCGTGCTGTTCGTGCGCTCGCCGCACGCGCACGCCCGCCTGGGCGGCATCGACAAGACAGATGCCCTCGCCGCGCCCGGCGTGGTGGCGATCTATACCGCGCAGGATCTCGTGGCCGACAAGGTCGGCCACCTGCCGACGGTCAGCGAGATCAAGGACGAGGCCGGCAACCGCCACCGCGAGCCGCTGCACCTGCCGATGCCGCCCGACAAGGTGCGCCATGTCGGCGACATCGTCGCCATGGTGGTCGCCGGCACGCTCGACCAGGCGCGCGACGCCGCCGAGCTGATCGATATCGACTACGAGACGCTGCCGGCGGTGGTGACGGTGGCGCAGGCGCTGGCCGACGGGGCGGCGTTGGTGCACGACGACGTGCCGGACAACCTGATGTGCCATTGGGCCAAGGGCGACAAGGCCGCCACCGACGCCGCCTTCTTGCGCGCCGCGCACGTGGCGTCGCTGTCGATCCGCTCGCCGCGCCAGATCGTCCACTACATGGAGACGCGCGCCGCGTGGTCGTCCTACGAGCCAGGCGATGATGTCGTCACGATGACCTTCTCCTCGCAAGGCGTGCAGATCCCGCACCGGCTGATGTGCGAGCGCGTGCTCAACATCCCGAAGGAGAAGCTCCGGCTGATCACCGAGGATGTCGGCGGCGGCTTCGGACCAAAATATCCGATCTATGCCGAGCCGACCCTGATTGCCTGGGCGACGCGCAAGCTCGGCCGCGGCCTGCGCTGGACTTGCGAGCGCGGCGAGCTCGCCCTGTCCGACAGCCACGCCCGCGACCTGGTCGCGCATGCCGAGCTGGCGCTCGACGCATCGGGCGCCTTCATCGGCCTGCGCGTGAAGGCGGAGGCCAACTACGGCGCCTATCTCTCGATGTTCGCGCCGACCATCCCGACCACCGGCCTCGCCAAGGTTATCTCGGGCCTGTACCGCATCCCCGCGATTCGTGTCGATTTCGACTGCGCCTTCACCAACACCGTGCCGGTCGACGCGATCCGCGGCGCCGGCAAGCCCGAGGCGCTGTTCCTGCTCGAGCGGCTGATCGACATTGCCGCCCGCGAGACAGGTCGCACGCCGGCCGAGTTGCGCCGGCGCAACCTCTTGCGGCCGGACGAAATGCCGTACGCGGCGGCGAGCGGCTACACCTACGACGCGGCCGACTGCGTGCGCCTGTTCGAGACGGCCTTGACGACAGCAGACGAACCGGGCTTCGCGGCGCGGCGGGCGGCCAGCGAGGCTCGCGGCCGTCGGCGCGGCCTCGGTCTCGCCTGCCATCTCCACGGCACGGGCGGCATCGCCGACGAGCATGTCGTGGTGCAGGTCGGCCCCGACCGGCTTGTTGCTGCCGTCGGCACGCAGAGCCAGGGTCAGGGCCACGAGACCGTGTTCGCGCAGATCCTCGCCGCCTCGCTCGGCGTGCCGGTCGAGCGCATCGACATCCGCCAGGGCGACACGCGCACCATCCCGCGCGGCGGCGGCACCGGCGGCTCCTCCTCGACCATCATCAGTGGCACCACCATCCGGCGCGCTGCCGATGTGGTGATCGAGCGCGGCCGCGACCTCGCGGCCGAGCACCTCGAAACGGCGCCAGCCGACATCGCCTACCGCAACGGCGCCTTCGAGGTGGTGGGCACCGACCGCAAGGTCGGTTTGTTCGAGCTAGCTGCCGCCAAGCCCTTCTCCGGTGATGCCCTGTTCGGTGACAAGATCGAATCGTTTCCGACCGGCGTCATGGTCTGCGAGGTCGAGGTCGATCCGGAGACCGGCGAGGTCCGTATCGACCGCCTTACCGAGGTTGCCGATTGCGGCGTCGTGGTCAATCCGCGCCTGCTCGCCGGCCAGATCCATGGCGGCATCGCACATGGCCTGGGCAACGCCCTGTCGGAACAGGCGATCTACGACGAGGAGACCGGCCAGTTGCTGACCGGCACCCTGATGGACTATGCCCTGCCGCGCGCCGACGACGTGCCCGATTTCACCGTCGAGACCATCGTCACTCCCTCACCCAACAATTTCATGGGCATCAAGGGCGTCGGCGAGCTCCCGACCAACGGGGCGCCGGCGGCGCTCGCCAACGCCGTGCTCGACGCGCTGGCGCCGCTCGGCGTGCGCCATCTCGACATGCCGCTCACCGCCCACAAGGTGTGGCAGGCCATTCACCGTTCGTGAACGGCTGGCGAAGAGTTTCAGGCCTCCAGGACGGTCAGGACGCCGCGCGCCCCGACATAGACGCCGGCAGCCATGACGAACCAGGCGAACATGCGCGCCAGCATGCCCTTCTGCCCGGCAAGCCTGGCAAGCCTGGCATTGGCTTTGGCGCCGAGAACGGCGCCCGCGACACCGCCGGCAATCAGCAGGCCGGCGACCGGCCAGTCGACGAGGCTCGACCAGGCGTAGCTCGACGCCGAGGCTATGCCGAACGCTGTCACCGCGATCAGCGGCGCGCTGGTGGCTTCCGGCATATCCATGTCTGTGGCGAGGATCAGGCCCGGCACGATCAGGAACCCGCCGCCGATGCCGAAGAACCCGGACAGCAGCCCGACGCCCAGCCCCAGCGCCGCCAGGCGCGGCAGCAGATGGCGCGCCGTGGCGGCGCTCAGCCAGGGCGACGGCGCCGTGGCGGCGCGGCGCGGCCGCAGCATCATCAGGCCGACCACGATCATGAGCAGACCGAACAGGGCGAGAATTGCGGTCGTCATCAGGCGGCGACAGCCTTCCGGACGCGCCGGTTCCACGGCATGATGGCGAGCAGCTTCGCCATACCGCACCAGCCGGTCGTGCCGGCGAACACCAGGCCGGCGCCGACGAAGGCGGACAGAGCGAGGAAAGCCGGCGCGACCCAGACGCCGAGCGCGACGCCCCCCAGCACCAGGCTGCCGGCCGCGATCTGCACCTGGCGCATGATCTCGATCGGCTGGCGGGAATCGACGGTCACCGGCAGACCGGCCTTCTTCCAGGCCTCGAGCCCGCCCTCGAGGATGTAGGCCTCGCAATCCGCGACGGCGGCGAGGCGCTGGGCGTTGGCCGCCGTGCGCGCGCCCGACCGGCAATGAAAGATCACGGCCTTGGCGCCGCGAGGATCGACGGCAGCGAGCCGCGACAGCGGGTTGTGGCGGGTGCCCGGCACGTGCTCGCGCGCGCGCTCGTCGGCCTCGCGAACGTCGACCAGGACGGCGCCTTGGTCGAGCAGACGACGGGCGCGGGCGACGTCGATGGTGGGCAGAGACATGGATGGGTTCCTTTCCTTCGGGGCCAGGTCAGTCCTGGCAATAGAGGCGATGCAGGGTCGCCAGCAGGCTTTCGACCCGTGGGTCGGCAATCCGGTACCAGAGGGTCTGGGCTTCCCGCCGGTAAGTCACGACGCCCTCCTCGCGCAGGCGCGCGAGATGCTGCGACAGAGCCGACTGCGAGAGGCCGATCTCCTCGGCCAGTCCCCCGACCGTCGCTTCGCCATCCTCCACCAGCTTGCAGAGGATGAGGAGGCGCCTGTCGTTGGCGAGGGTGCCCAGCAGGCCGGCGACGATGCCGGCCTTCTTCTCGAGCGCCCGCGGGTCGATGCGGTGTGTTGTCCTGACTTTCATATTAGGTATTGCTAAATTAGTGTCTACTAATATATCGATCAAGACGTTCACGGGAGAAAAACTTGACCACCCTTCCGATCATCGACCCGTTCTTCGACGAGGCGACCTTCACCGTCACCTACCTCGTCAGCGACCCGGTTTCCCGGCGCGCCGCCATCATCGATCCCGTGCGCGACTACGATCACCGCTCGGGCAAGGCCACCACGGCTTCAGCCGATCGCGTCCTGGCGAAGGCGGCCGAGCGCGGCGTCGCGGTGGACTGGATCCTCGAGAGCCATGCCCATGCCGACCACCTGACCGCCGCACCCTGGCTCAAGGCGAGGACCGGCGCGAAAGTGGCGATCGGCGAGCACATCCGCGAGGTCCAGGAGATCTTCAAGAAGGTCTTCAATGCCGCCGACGTGAGCGAGGACGGCCGCGAGTTCGACCACCTGGTACGCGACGGCGAGCGGTTGCCGCTCGGCACGCTGGAGATCGAGGCGATTCACCTGCCCGGCCATACGCCGGCCGATGTCGCCTACCGGATCGCCGACGCCGTGTTCGTCGGAGACACGATCTTCATGCCCGACTACGGCACCGCCCGCGCCGATTTCCCGGGCGGCGACGCGACGCGGCTCTACCGCTCGATCAAGCGGCTGCTGTCGCTGCCGCCGGAGACTCGCCTCTTCATGTGCCACGACTACAAGGCACCGGGCCGCGAGCACTACGCGTGGGAGACTACCGTGGCCGCCGAGCGCGCTCACAACATCCACGTCCATGACGGCGTGAGCGAGGAGGCCTTCGTCGAGTTGCGCATCAGGCGTGACGCCACGCTTGCCGCCCCGGTGCTGCTTCTGCCGTCGGTTCAGGTCAACATCCGCGCCGGCAACTTCCCGCCAGCCGATGCCAACGGCACCATCTACCTGCGCATCCCCGTGCGCTTGGCGGCGTGAGGGACGGCGGAGGTGGTCGGTAAGGCGCATGGGGGCGCCGTTCATTCTCCTCTCCAGCGAAGCTGGGGAGGAGAAGCGAAAGTCGAGTCACGCTCATGAGCGGCGCGCTCCCGGCGCATGACTCGCCCTCGCTGCAACAGACTGATCCAGATCAAGGAGGACACCGTCTTGCACCGCTAGAAGTGGCGCATGATGCGCAATATCGTGATCCTGAACGGGCATCCTGATCCAGCGAGCAAGGGGCTCTGCCATGCCCTTGCCGAAGCCTATGCCGAAGGCGCCCGGTCGTCCGGGCACACGGTCCGCCGCCTCGACATCGCCGCGCTGCAGTTCGGCCTGCTCCACTCGCAGTCGGAATTCGCCCGCAGCGCCGACTCGCCCGCGATCCTCGCCGCGCAGCAGACGCTGCTGTGGGCCAATCACCTGGTGGTGATTTTTCCCCTCTGGCTGGGCGACATGCCGGCTCTGCTCAAGGCCTTCTTCGAGCAGACCCTGCGGCCGGGCTTCGCCTTCGTCGATCGCCCGAGCGGGTTTCCGATCGGCAAGCTGAAGGGCCGTTCCGCCCGCATCATCGTGACCATGGGCATGCCGGCATTCCTCTACCGCTGGTATTTCCTCGCCCACGGCCTCAAGACCCTCGAGCGCAACATCCTGCGATTCGTCGGCATCGCGCCGGTGCGCAGCACCGTGCTGGGCGGCATCGGCCAGCGCAGCCGGGAGTCGATCGCGCGGGCGCTCGACGATGTCAAAGCGCTGGGCAGGCGCGCGGTCTAGGTCTGTGTCGCTCTAGCGACCGCCCAGCCGCTTCAGGGTCGCGGCAATAGCTTCACGCACTGGGACCGGCTGGTCGGCGATGGCACGGCCGATCAGGTCGAGCTGGTGGCGCAGGGTGTGAACCTGGTCGAGCAGGTCGACCACCGTCTCCACCGCCTCGTCGTCGAAGCCCATGTCGTCGGCCAGCTCGCCGAGCAGGCGGGCGCGTGCCACGTCGACGCTGGCGAACGTCCAGCCCTCCGCCGAGACGCCCGGCCGCAGCAGGCCGCGCGCCACCCAGCGCTCGACATGGACCACCGTCACGCCGTCACAGGCGCGCAGCAATTCGTCGAGGGTGCTCATGTGAACTGCTCCATCGCCTTGCGCGGATCGTGATCACGCCCGGCCGCCCATTTCTCGGCGAACGCCTTCAGCTCGGCGTCGGGTTGATCGGGCAGCACCAGCTTCAGCTTGACGTACTGATCGCCGCGCTGGCCGGTCTTGCGGTCGAGCAGCCCGCGGCCCTTGAGCCTGAGCGACGTGCCGGTGTTGGAGCCGGCCGGCACCGACAGCATCACCGGACCGCCGACCGTCGGCACGCGGATGCGGCCGCCGGACACCGCCTCGGGCAGGGTCACCGGCACCTCGACATGGATGTCGTTGTCGCGCGGCTCGAAAAAGGCGTGCGGCTCGACGTGAATCTCGACATAGGCATCGCCGGCCGGACGCCCCTTGGTGCCCGGCATGCCCTGGCCCTTGAGACGCAGGGTCTGGCCGTTCGTGGTGCCCTCGGGGACGTCGATATCGAGCGTCTTGCCGTCGGGCAGGTTGACGCGCTGCTTGCCGCCGCGCGCCGCCACCAGGAAGGGCACGCGCAGGCTGTAGGTGACTGGCAGGCCGTCCATCTCGAACTCCTCGCCATCGCCGGTTCGAAACCTGAAGCCGCGGCCGCCGCCGCCGCGCTGGCCGAACATCTCGGAGAAGATGCCGCCCATGTCGACGAAGGAGTCGTGGGCCCCGGCGTGCTCGTACTTGGCGCCGTCGAAGCCGCCCGCCTGATCACGATAGAAGCCACGCGGCGGCACTTCCTGACCGGTCGCATCGATCTCGCCGGCATCGAAGCGCCGGCGCTTCTCCGGATCGGACAGGATGTCGTTGGCCTGGCTGATCTCCTTGAACTTTGCCTCGGCTGCCTTGTCGCCTGGATTGAGGTCGGGGTGGTACTTCTTGGCGAGCTTGCGGAAAACCTTGCGGATCTCCTCGTCACTCGCCGCCTTGGCCACGCCGAGGACGGAATAGGGGTCGGTCATGAGCCACAATTTGATGTCGTTTCAGGCGGTTGCAAGCCCTCAGTCACAGGACAGCCCGGCGCGGCGATCATTCTCCTCCCCAGCGAAGCTGGGGAGGTGTCATGAATCTTCGCCGGGAGCACGCGACTCCGTGGCGCTCATGGCGACAGCGGTTACACCGATTGCAGATCGGAAGAAGAGCATGAGCGCCACGGAGTGGTGCGCTCCCGGCGCGTTTTCATTGGGTCCTACGCGAGATAGGCCAGGCAGCCCGCCTTCTCCAGGATCGCATCGACCCGGCGCAGCGCCGCCGCCGGCAAGGCCGCCCGCCGCTTGCGCAGGGCGTCGTAGCACTTGGCCTGGTAGCGGAATGGCGCCTGGCTGAAGGCGCGCCCCAGCAGCTCGACCTCGAGCTCCGGTGCGCCGTCCTGCACCGCCCGGGCATTGGCGGCGAGGAATGGCAGGTAGGTTTGCCCCATGTGCCGCAGCAGGGCCTCGACCGCCTCGGGCAACGGCGCCGCCGGATCGACCCACTCCCCCTCGATGCCCGAGGCATCGTCCAGCCGCATCAGCCAGCAGAACAGATCGGGCGCACGGGCGCGCATCTCGGCCGCCGGCGTCGGATCGACCGACAGGATCTGCAGCTGGCCATAGAGCCCGAAATCGCCCAGGCATGGCCGCGATCCGAGCAGGTACGGCTGGCTGCGGACGTGACGGTCGAGCGTGTCGAGCACGAAACGGTAGCTGTCCTCGATCACCGGCCGGTTCTGCTCGGTGCAGCCGACCAGCGCCATGCGCCCGACCTGGCGGTCGTTGAAGGCCTGCATCGCCTGCCGGCGCTTCTGCTCTTCCATCGTCGGATCGCGCGACGACACGATCCAGGTCTGGGCGAAGGCGCGGTCCGGGGCATAGTACCAGCGATAATGGAACATCATCTTGGTGATCCACTCATCGCCGAAATCCTCGAGCAGGTCGGACAGATAGGCGAGCACCAAGTCGTCGGGGATTACCGAGCGCCCGGCGTGCTCGCGCTCCAGCGCGTAGGCAAGCGGCGTCGAATCGTTCATCAGCCGGCCATCGGGAAAGCGCAGCACGGGAATCACCGGCGGCAGTCCGGCCGCCACCGCGACGTCGCGCGGCGAGCCCAGCGCGTCCCACACGAAGGAGATCCGGCGGTAACGCATGAGCGCCCGCATCTTGACCGAATAGGGCGACGGGTCGAAGCCGTGCAGCGTGTAAAGGCCGCTCACAGGCCGAGCACGGCCTTGGCGATGATATTGCGCTGGATCTCGTTCGACCCGGCATAGATCGTCGATGCCCGGTTGTTGAGGAAGAGCGGCATCGCCGTGATGCCCCACTCCGGCGTGACCGTCGGCTCGTTGTGCCCGAGCGTCCGGGCCTCCGGCTCGAACGGCGCGGCGTACCAGGCGAGCGCCTCGACACCGAGACCATCGAGCTTCTGCAGGGTCTCGCTGCCGCGGATCTTCATGGCCGACGACGCCGCGCCGGGATTGCGGCCGCGGCTGAGATCGGACAGCACCTGCATCTCGATCATCTCGAGCGCCTGGATCTCCATCTCGGTCTCGGCCAGGCGCTCGGCGAAGCCGCGCTCGGTCGCAAGCTTGCCCGAGCCGTCCGCCGCCTCCTCGCGGGCAATGCGCCGGATGTCCTCCAGGCGGGCATGCAGGTTGGGCGTATAGGCCTCGCCGCCGCGCTCGAACTCGAGCAGGTACTTGGCCACCGTCCATCCGGCATTCTCCGGGCCGATGCGGTTGGCGACCGGCGTGCGCACGTTGTCGAAGAACACCTGGTTGACCTCGTGATCGCCCGCCAGGGTCACGATCGGCTTCACCGTCAGGCCCGGCGTGTTCATCGAATCGATCAGCACGAAGGAGATGCCGTCCTGCGGCTTGCCATCGGTCGAGGTCCGCACCAGGCAGAACATGTGATCGGCGACATGCGCACCGGTCGTCCAGATCTTGGTGCCGTTGATCACGTAGTCGTCGCCGTCGCGCACCGCCCGCGTCTTCAGGCTGGCGAGGTCCGAGCCCGACCCGGGCTCGGAATAGCCCTGGCAGAACACGATGTCGCCGGCCACGATCGGCGGCAGGTACTTGGCCTTCTGCTCGGGCGTGCCGTACTTCATGATGACCGGCCCGACCATGCGCAGGCCCATGCTGAAGATGCGCGGCGCATCGACCGCCGCGCATTCGCGCGCGAAGATGTAGCGCTCGGTCGCGCTCCAGCCGGTGCCGCCGTGCTCCTTGGGCCAGGTCGGCGCCGACCAGCCGCGCGACGCCAGCACCTTGTGCCATCGCAGACCTGCTGCAATGTCGGCGAAGACGCCGCCGGTCTTGCGGCCGGCCTCGCGCAGATCCTCGCTGAGGTTGTCGTCGAGGAAGCGACGCACCTCGTCGCGAAAGGCCTGGTCCTGCGGGCTCAGCGCCAGATCCATGGTATTCGTGGGCCTCCCATCCCAGGTCGAGCTTTCCACAGAGGCTAGCGGCCGGTCGTGGTTGGCGTCCAGTGCAGCGCTGGTGGACGCTTTCGACGGGCGGTATGGTTGTTGCATCGTCTCGCGCACTATGCTGCGGAGGTCACCATGGCCCGCCTGCTCCGTCTGATCGCTCTCATGCTCCTTCTCGCCGGGCCGGCGGTGGCGCAGGACAAGAAGGAAGTCGACCTCGCCCTGGTGCTGGCCATCGACATCTCCGGCAGCATCGATCCCGACGAGGCGAAGCTTCAACGCGAGGGCTACGTGCAGGCGTTCCGCGATCCGGCGATCGTGAAGGCGATCCTGAGCGGCAGCCACGGCCGCATCGCCGTCGCCTACTTCGAATGGTCGGACGCCTGGGTCCAGCGCCTGCTGATCGACTGGATGCTGCTCGACTCCGAGTCGGCGATCGCGAGCTTTGCCACGCGACTGGCCAACGCGCCGATCTCGATCGCCCGCCGCACCTCGATCAGCGGCGC
The DNA here is from genome assembly GCF_044224635.1 of Reyranella sp. GTDB lineage: Bacteria > Pseudomonadota > Alphaproteobacteria > Reyranellales > Reyranellaceae > Reyranella. Next base: position 38,362 of record NZ_JBGAKA010000036.1, read on the forward strand.
CATCCGCTACGCCATTCCCCTGTTCGGCCGCAGCCCGTTCGACGCCGAGCGCAAGGTGCTGGACATCTCGGGCGATGGCTCCAACAACGACGGCGGCCTGGTCACCGACATCCGCTACGAGGCGCTGAAGGAGCGCATCGTCATCAACGGCCTGCCGATCATGAACGACCGGCCCAACCCGTTCGGCTTCCCGAGCGAGACCGATCTCGACCGCTACTACCTGCACTGCGTCACCGGCGGGCCGCGCTCGTTCGTCGAAGTGGCGCACAATTTCGAGGATTTCCCACGAGCGGTCCGCAAGAAGCTGCTGCAGGAAGTCGCCGATCTAGGCCCACGCCACGACTTCGACATCGGCGGACGCAGCGATCTGCGCGAGGGCGTCCAGCTGGCGCAGAGCGGCAGCGGAACCCTGCGCCGCGCCATTCGCGGCGACGACGACTACACCAAGTTCGTCCGGCCGGAATACGAGCTCGGCTGCGACATCGGCGAGCGGCGCAGCCGCGAATTCTGGCAACGCCGCTTCGGCGTGACGCCGGATTGATCATCCGACCACCGCACCCTCTGTCATCCTGAGCGCAGCGAAGGATCTCATCGCCAGAACTTCCAGAGTACGCTGGTGCCAGCGGCGATGAGGTCCTTCACTTCGTTCAGGACGACAGAATCAGCAATGTGCCCGTCAGGGCTCACTCCATCGGATAGTCGTAGCGGATGAAGCCGACGTGGCGCGCCACCTTGTCGTAGAGGGTGCGCGCCTGGGCGTTGCCGTCCTGGGTCAGCCAGTAGTAGCGGGCGCAGCCCTGGGCACGGGCCGCTTCGGCGACCTCCTCGATCAGCGCCCGCGCGGCGCCCTGTCCGCGCACGGCCTCATCGACGAACAGGTCGGCAAGATAGCAGACTTTGGGGAACCAGACTCCGGCGTGAAACAGATAGTGCGCGATGCCGACCACCCGACCGTCGAGACGCGCAGCGAGGCCCTGAATCTCCTCTCCCGCGAGCAAACGTCGCCAAGCCTGATCGTAGGCTGCCGCCGGCAGCACGCGCTGATAGAAGGCGTTGTAGCCGATCGCCAGCGGCTGCCATGCTTGGCGGTCTGTCTCGCGAAGGCGCGTCACCTGGATCATGCCGCCTTGTAGCGCACGGGTCGGCCACGGGTCATCCACAGGCCAATCAGCCCATAGGCGGTCAAGATAAGTCGAAGGCCCAATAAAGCCCTCATCCTGAGGAGGTCGCGTAGCGGCCGTCTCGAAGGATGGGCCGCACACGAAGTCGTTAGAGAGCGGTGTCGCTGCACCCTTCACAGTTGCCGACTACGCGCGGTTTACCGCGCTCTATTCGCGACGCGGCCCTCCGGGCCGCTCCTCAGGGTGAGGTTCCTTTGCATTTTGGCGCCTATGCCAATCAGCCTGGCGTCTCGCCCGACAGCACATGCAGCGCCTTCAGCCGCTTGGCGGCGAAATCGAGAAAGGCATCGATCTTGGGGGCGCGATGGGCGCGGCCCTTGGTCAGAAGCTGCACCGGCAGCGGCGGCCGCTCCCAGGCACGCAGTAGGCGGACCAGCCGCCCTGCCGCCAGATCGTCGGCTGCCTGGTAGGACAGGAGCTGGGCGATGCCGCGGCCCTCCCGCACCGCGCGCAGCCGCGTCTCGACGTCGTCGACCCTGAGGCGCCCGGCAAGCCGCGCCGGCGCGCCGCGGCGACCACCGGCGAACTGCCACTCGCTGTTTCCGCGCAAGGTGCCGAGCAGCGCCTCGTGGCCCGTGAGATCGGCCGGCGTGCGCGGCGTGCCGCGGCGGGCGAGATAAGCCGGGCTCGCCACCCAGAGCCGCCGTACCTGCCCGACCGGACGCGCCAGCAGCGACGAATCGGCGAGCGGCCCAATGCGCAGCGCGATGTCGATCCCCTCCTCGATCAGGTCGATATTGCGGTCGTTGAGGATCAGCTCGACCTCGACGCCGTCGTGGGCATCGAGAAAGCGGCCGACGATCGGCGCCATATGACGCCGGCCGAACTGGACTGGCGCGGTGAGACGCAACAGGCCATGCACCGGCATGCCGGGCGTGGCGGCGGTTGCCGCGTCGTAGTCGGCGACCAGCGCCCGCGCCCTTTCGTAGAGGATGCGGCCGGCCTCGGTCGCCGCCAGCCGTCGCGTCGTGCGATCGATCAGCCGCTGCCCGACGCGGTTCTCTAGCGCGGCCAGCGCGCGGGTGACGGCGGGCGGCGAGCGGCGCAAACGGGCGGCGGCGCGCACCAGGCTGCCTTCATCGACGATGCGCACGAAGATCGCAAGCTCGTCCAGCCGATCCATTCTATTATTCCATGATTTGCAAGAGTGAATTCTATGCCCTTCGGCTTTCCGGCTCAATCCACCGAGCCTACGTTCAGCGCGAAATCGAGCGAGGTGCCTGCATGCTGACCGGAAGCTGCCTTTGCCGGGGCGTCGCCTACGAGGTCGAGGCCGATGTCGAGCGGATCGTCCACTGCCATTGCCAGACCTGCCGCAAGACGCACGGCACGGCGTTCTCGTCAGTCACTGCCGTGCCGCGTGAAAAATTCCGCTGGACCCGCGGCGAGGAGCTGCTCGGCGCCTTCGAATCCTCGCCCGGCAAATTCCGCCGCTTCTGCACGCGCTGTGGCTCTCACATCATGGCCGAGCGCATGGCGCAGCCGGTCGTGCTGCTGCGCCTGGGCTGCCTCGACACGCCGATCAGCGAACACCGGCAAGTCCATATCTGGCGCAGCGACGCCGCCTCCTGGTACGACCCCAGGCGGCAGCATCCCGAGCGGCCGGAGGGCCTGACATGAGCCCGCAGGATAGCGCGCCGGAGTTCCTGTCGTTTCACGAGGACGAGCTCGCGGCGCAGCGCCTGGCCGGCCAGTCTCCCGGCCGGGCTGCGATCCGCCCCTTCATGCCCGATCAGCATCGCGCCTTCTTCGCCGGCCTGCCGTACATCTTCGCCGCCAGCCTCGACGAACGCGGCTGGCCGATCGGCACAGCGCTGACCGGTGAAACGGGCTTCATCCGCTCACCCGATCCGACGGCCCTCCGGATCGAGGCGTTTCCGCGCGAGGGCGACCCGGCGTCGCCGGGCCTGGTCGAAGGCGCAGAGATCGGCCTGATCGGCCTCGATTTCACCAACCGCCGTCGCAATCGTGCCAACGGCACGTTGGCCGTCGTCGATGACGGCTTGACCGTGCATGTTGGTCAAAGCTTCGGCAACTGCGCCCAGTACATCCAGACCCGCACGCCGTCGCCGCGCACTCCGGCCTCGACACCGATTGAAGCGCTGAGCCATCTCGACGGGACGGCGCAAGCGCTGATCGGGATATCCGACACATTCTTCGTGGCCAGCCATTCGCGCGCCGGCGTCGGTGCCGGCGGCGGCCTCGACATGTCGCACCGGGGCGGACGACCGGGATTCGTCGGCGTGGCCGGCGAGCAGCTGACGATCCCAGACTTTCGCGGCAACCGCTTCTACAACACGCTCGGCAACCTGCTCGGCGATCCGCGCGCCGGCCTGCTGTTCATCGACTTTGCCTCCGGCGACCTGCTCCAGCTCCAGGGGCGGGTCGCCATCGACTGGCACCCCGGCGCCGCGCCTGTTGGAGTCGAGCGCCTCTGGCAAATAACGATTGAGCATGCTTGGCGGCAGCGATCGGCCTTCCCGTTCAACTGGGCCTTCGGCACCTATGCCCCGACAACGTTGGCAACGGGCGTTCCCTCATCGCAGGCTCCTCTCCGCCGCTAGGGCAGGGCGTTCGCATATGGGCGCGCTTTTCATTCTCCTCCCCAGCGAAGCTGGCGAGGTGCCCCGTCACACGGGGCGGAGGGGTCATGAGCCTCAGTCCCGCTGCTCATGACCCCTCCGTCGCCGATGACGGCGACACCTCCCCAACAGAGTTGGGGAGGAAATGAGAGAGCGCCCATATGTGAACGCCCTGCCCTGCCGGCGAAGAGGAACATGAGTTGGGTGCGCTCTCCGGTCATCGCACGCGAAGACGCGCGACCATGACCTCCAGCGCGACGACATAAGAATCGACACCGAAGCCGGCGATCGAGCCAACGGCGACATCTGCGGTGACCGAGCGACGCCCCCGCTTCTCGATGTTGGTCATGTGGATCTCGATAGCCGGCACGGCGATCGCCTTCAAGCAGTCGCGCAGGCCATAACCGGCATGCAGGAAGCCGGCCGGATTGAACAGAATGCCGTCGATCCCGGCGCTGTCGGCCTGGATCCGGTCAACGGCCTCGCCTTCGTTGCTCGTGTAGAAGATGTCGAGTTCGACATCGAGCTCGGCCGCTCGCAGCAGCAGCAATGCGTCGAGCTCACGGGAGGTCGTGGTGCCGTACAGCGCAGGCTGCCGGCGGCCGAGGGACGCCATGTTGGCGCCCTGGATCAGCAGCAACTTCATGGCTTTCCGCCGTCGCAACCGGCAGCGATCACACCACCCTAGCCGAGCGCAGTGCGGTGACCTGCTCGGCGGTCATGCCGAGCACCGAGGAGAGCACGCGCTCGGTATCTTCGCCGTAGCTGGGACCGGAGCGGCCGAGCATCCCGCCGGCATAGGCCGGGCTGCGGTCGAGGCGCGCGGGGAAGCTCTTCACCGGCCAGGTGCCGATCTCGGATTGCGGCAGCTCGACCAGCCATTGCAGGTGCCGAAGCTGCGGATCCTTTTCGTACCGCTCCTCTGCCGTCTGGCAAACGCCGGCCGGGACTCCCGAGGCCTGCAGCCGGTTCATGAGGTCCGCGCCATCGAGAGTGCCTGTAGTGCCGGATATCAAATCATCGAGCGCGTCTTCATTGGCGCGCCGGTTCGTCACTCCGTCGAACCGCGGATCGTCGAGCCACTCGGGATGGCCGAGCTCGGTCGCGACCGCTTGCCATTGCTCGTCGGTGAACGCCGCGATCGCGATCCAGCTGTCCTCGCCGCGTGTCCGGTAGGCGCCATGCGGTGCGGCGAGGCGATAGGGCGAACGGTTGCCGTAGCGCGACCAGCGGCGACCGTTGACCGAGTGATCGAGCACCGCGGTTCCGGTCAGGAAGATGCCGACCTCCGCCTGCGAGGCGTCGACGTGACAGCCGCGGCCCGTCGTCGCCCGCCGGTAGAGCGCGGCGAGCGCCGCCGTCGCCATGTTGTAGGCGCCGAACCAGTCGAGATAGGAGTAGCCGATGCCGGCGGGGGGACGGGGTTCCGGCAGGCCGGACATGTCGCTGATGCCAGAGAAGGCTTGCGCCGTCGGGCCGAAGGCGCGGGCGCGACCATAGACGCCGTGCTGCCCGAACCCCGATTGCTGGAGATAGATGATGCCGGGATTCAGCTCTTTCAGGCGGGCGTAGCCCAGTCCCATCCGATCCATCGTTCCCGGCGAGTAGCCCTCGAGCACCACGTCGGCATTGCGGATGAGATCCTCGAGGATGCGCTTGCCCTCGGGCTTCTTCAGGTCGAGCGATATCCCGAGCTTGCCGGCATTGATCTCCATGAAGGAGCCGCTGCGATTGAGCCCGTCGCGGGGAGGTGTCGGCATCGTCTGCGTCGCCGCCTGCCGCTCGGCCCGCCCGCCGAGGGGGCAGGCCGCCGGCCCGAAGCGCATTCCGTCGGCGCGCGACTCGTGCTCGACCTTGATGACCTCGGCCCCCAGGGCGGCGAGGTAGCGTCCCGCGCCGGCGCTCGCGAGCATCCATCCGAGATCGACGACGCGCACACCGGAAAGGGCGAAGGGCTGGCCTGTAGGGCCTGTCTTGGCAGGCCCTCGGGCCAGGCCGCAATCGGGCGACAGCGTCGCCACCTTTCGCGCCGCCGCCCACTCTTCGATGACCGAATGCGTGTGCTCGCCGAGCCTGGGCGGCCGTCGTGCCGCGACCGTCCAAGGCGCGTCGGAACTGTACCAGCGAGCGCCGATATAGGTGTACGAAGCCCCGCTTTCCGGGTGCGGCACGTTGGCGAAGATGCCGCGCTGGATATAGTGCGGATCGCGGGCATTCTCCTCGGGGCGTCGGACAGGCGCCCACGGCAGCCCATTGTCCTGGCCGTCGCGCCACAGATCGGCATCGAAGTCCAGGCTGGCCGCGACGCGATCCACCAGCTTGCCGACCCTGGCTTCCACCTCTGCATCGAGCTGGTCGAGCTTGCCAAGGCCTTCGTCCATTCCATGTTTGGCGAGAACCGCGATGGTCCCGCGCAGGGCGTCCGAGGAATAGGTGGCCGTGGCGCGGAGATAGGTCTTGTACGGCAGGAGATACCGTCCGTCCCTGGTCTGCGCGAGGGCCGGCAGGCTCGCCGTCGTCATCGAATGCCGGCAGGTCTGCCGAAAGTGGCGCTGGCGCAGGAATATCCAGTTCGGCACGTCGCTCTCGGTATTCATGCTGACCGCTTCGTGGATGCTGAGGGACAGGTGCTGCCCCTCGCCCGTCCGCAGCCGGTGCGCGAGAGCCCCGAGCAGCGCGATCACGCTCATCTCGCCGGAGATGTGATAGGCGTGCCACATCTGGGGCGCGATGGGTGGCGTGTCGTAGCGGCCGGACGAATCAGGATCGTAGCCGCAGTTCATCATGACGCCGCCCAGCGCCAGGTGAATGAGATCGCTGCCCTTGTAGTCAGCCCACGGGCCGGTATCGCCAAACGGACTGATCCGCAGATAGATCAGTCGCGGATTTGCCGACTGCAATCGTTCGAAGGCCAGGTTTCGGTCGGCGAGATACCCACGCGGGCGCGCATCAAGCACGACATCCGCCGCCGCTGCGAGCCGAAAGAATGATGCCTGCCCGTCGGCGCCATCGAGATCGAGGACGATGCTGCGCTTGCCGAAATTGTAGTGCCAGAAATGCAGGCTTTCCTCTGGCGACGGCACGTCCCCTCGGAAAGGTCCGATCCGCCTCGTCGCTTCACCTTGCGGCGGCTCGACCTTGACGACGTCGGCACCCAATCCGGCAAGCACCCGGCCTGCATACTCTCCGGTCTCCTCCGCAAGCTCGAGCACGCGGATGCCATCGAGATAGGCACCCTCGTTCCGGCCAATGTCCGCCATGCGCCTTTTCCTTCTCAGACCTTGTCTCTCACCCGGATATGTCACCCGCGGCCAGATCGAGGGGCAAGTAGCAAGCAAGCATGGCAGCTCGTGGCCAGGAGCGCGCCACTCAACGGAGCGAGGTTCCACCGGCGAGAAACAAAAGCCCGGCCGCGCATATGACGGGCCGGGCTTTCGCAAGGCGCGCTCGGGGATGAGCTATTTGCACGGGCCCACCGCGATGACGTCAGCGTTGCGGCACGTGCGGCGACATGATGTTGCCGCGGGCATCGAGGCGATTGCCCTGACTGTCGTAGCGGAAGCCGTATTCGTCCGTGAGCGCGGTTTGACGGGGACCGGCAGCATCCATCGGGATCGGTTCCGGCCCTGTCGCATGACCTCGCTCGAGCCTGTTGTAACCCCCGGCTGCGGCGATGAGTGCGAGGGTCAGCAAAATGCGTTTCATGTGACATCTCATTTTAAGGATGATGCCCGCCGAACGTGCCCTTGCAGGACCGGTTGCGCCTACCTCCAGGGAACCATTCGTGATGTCGCCGTCACGCATCTTGTTCCCCTCCCTGCGCGAAGCGCGGGGAGGTGCCCCCGCAGGGGGCGGAGGGGTCAAGAGCCTCAGTCGAGGCGTCCGTCCATTCCAACAACACGTGTGTCGCTCATGACCCCTCCGCCCCTGCAGGGGCACCTCCCCAGCGAAGCTGGGGGAGGAGAAAGATCACCGCGGCAGAGTCGTGCTGCCCATCAGGGTCTCGTCGATCGAGCGAGCGCATTGGCGGCCTTCTCGGATCGCCCAGACGACCAGCGACTGGCCGCGGCGCATGTCGCCGGCGGCGAACAGCCGGGGCACGCTGGTCTTGTAGTCCTTTACGTTGGCCAGGATATTCCCGCGGGAATCCAGCGCGACACCGGACTGCTCGACCATGCCGGGCCTGCGCGGACCGAGGAAGCCCATGGCGAGCAGCACCAGGTCGGCCTTGAGCTCGAAACGGCTGCCTTCGATCTCCTTCATGCCGCCCTTCGACCATTCGATGCGCGCACATTCCAGCGCCGTCACCTTGCCGTCCTTGCCGACGGCGCGCTTGGTCAGCACGGCGAAGTCGCGTTCGACGCCCTCCTCGTGCGACGAGGAGGTGCGGAGCTTGAGAGGCCAGTCGGGCCAGGTCAGCTCCTTGTTTTCCCGCTCCGGCGGCCGCGGCATCACCTCGAGCTGGGTCACCGAGGCCGCGCCCTGGCGGTTCGACGTGCCGACGCAGTCCGACCCGGTATCGCCGCCGCCGATCACGATGACATGCTTGCCCTTGGCCGTGAGCGTGCCGCGAGGGGCCGCCCGCGATTCGTCGTCGCCGGCAACCCGCTTGTTCTGCTGGGTCAGGAAATCCATGGCGTAGTGGATGCCGGAGAGCTCGCGCCCGGGCACCTCGAGATCGCGCGGCCATTCCGCGCCGCCCGTCAGGGCAACGGCGTCGTAGCCTTCGAGCAGCGACTTGATGGAAAGCGTCGCCCCGACCTCGACACTGGTACGGAACTCGACGCCCTCCTGCTCCATCTGGCGCATGCGCCGATCGATCAGGTGCTTTTCCATCTTGAAATCGGGAATGCCGTAGCGCAGCAGACCGCCGATGCGGTCGGCCTTCTCGAACAGCGTCACCGCATGGCCGGCGCGCGCAAGCTGCTGGGCGCACGCCATGCCGGCCGGCCCGGAGCCGACCACGGCGATGCGCTTGCCGGTCTTGCGCGCCTGAATCAGCGGGACGATCCACCCTTCCTGCCAGCCGCGATCGACGATGCCGCATTCGATCGATTTGATGGTGACCGGGTTGTCGTCGATGTTGAGCGTGCACGAGGCTTCGCACGGCGCCGGACAGATGCGCCCGGTGAACTCAGGGAAGTTGTTGGTCGAGTGCAGCGACTCGAGCGCGTCGCGCCAGCGATCGCGCCGCACCAGCTCGTTCCAGTCGGGGATCAGGTTATTGACCGGGCAGCCGTTGTGGCAGAACGGAATGCCACAATCCATGCAGCGCGCGCCCTGCTGCGACAGCTCGGCCGGCGCCAGGCCGAGCACGAACTCCTGCCAATTCTTGAGGCGCTTCTCGACCTTCTCGTAAGGCCGATCCTTGCGCTCGATCTCCAGGAAGCCGGTGGGAAGACCCATGGCTTGCAAACTCCCCCATCTTGTCCATGCGTCAAGGCGACGGTCGCTGGGCCGCCCGCCCCGGCATGAGGTTCATGCAATTGCCCGCCGCCGGGCAGCTCTACTCCGCCGCCACCGCTTTCGCCGCCGCGCGGTCTTTCGCCTGCAGCAAGGCCCGCTTGTAGTCCCTGGGCATCACCTTGATGAAACTGCGCAGGGCAGAGTCCCAATCGTCCAGGAGCTCGCGCGCCCGCGCGCTGCCGGTGTGCAGGAGATGCCGCTCGACGAGGATACGCAGGCGCTCCGCATCGAAGGCCAGCACGTCGCCCATGCCCGTGTCGTCGGCGTTGAGCGCGCGCTGGCGCGGCCGGCCCGGACTGTCGCGATCGCCCGACGCCGGGGCAACCGACTCCAGCTCGACCATCGACATGTTGCAAAGCTCGCGGAAGCGCGCCTTGGGATCGTAGACATAGGCGATTCCGCCCGACATGCCCGCGGCGAAGTTGCGTCCGGTGTCGCCCAGCACCACCACCACGCCGCCGGTCATGTATTCGCAGCCGTGATCGCCGGTGCCTTCGACGACGCATACCGCGCCCGAATTGCGCACGGCAAAGCGCTCGCCGGCGACGCCTTCGAAATAGGCCTCGCCGCCGATGGCGCCGTAGAGCACGGTATTGCCGACAATGATGTTGTGCAGCGGATCGCGGTTGGTGCCTGCAGGCTGACGCACCACCACACGACCGCCCGACAGCCCCTTGCCGACATAGTCGTTGGCATCGCCCGTCAGATCGAGCGAGATGCCGTGCGCCAGGAAGGCGCCGAAGCTCTGGCCGGCGGTGCCGGTGAGCTTCACCGAGATCGTATCCTCGGGCAAGCCGGCATGGCCGTGACGCTTGGCAAGCTCGCCCGACAGCATGGCGCCGACCGTTCGGTTGACGTTGCTGATCGGCAGCTCGATCTGCATCGGCTCGCCCTTCTCGAGCGCCGGCTCAGCCGCCTCGATCAGCTTGTGGTCGAGCGCCTTGTCGAGGCCATGGTTCTGCTGCTCGCAGTTCCAGATCGCCACGCCTTCGCGCGCCGGCGCGACGTGCAGCAGGCGCGACAGGTCGACACCGCCCGCCTTCCAGTGATCGACCGCGCGATGCATGTCGAGCCGATCGACCCGGCCGATCATCTCGTTCAGCGTGCAGAAGCCCAGGCGCGCCATGATCTCGCGCAGCTCCTCGGCGACGAAAAAGAAGTAGTTGATGACGTGCTCGGGCTGCCCTGTGAAGCGCTTGCGCAGCACCGGGTCCTGGGTCGCCACGCCGACCGGGCAGGTGTTGAGATGGCACTTGCGCATCATGATGCAGCCGGCAGCGATCAGCGGCGCGGTGGCGAAGCCGAACTCGTCCGCGCCCAGCATGGCGCCGATGGCAACATCGCGGCCGGTGCGCAGGCCGCCGTCAACCTGGACGGCGATGCGGCCGCGCAAGCCGTTCAGCACCAGCGTCTGCTGGGTCTCGGCGAGGCCGATCTCCCACGGCGAGCCGGCATGGGTGAGCGAGGTCAGCGGCGAGGCGCCGGTGCCGCCCTCGAAGCCCGAGATGGTGACGTGGTCGGCGCGTGCCTTGCTGACGCCCGCGGCGACCGTGCCCACGCCGACCTCGGAGACCAGCTTGACCGAGACTCGCGCCCGCGGATTGACGTTCTTCAGGTCGTGGATGAGCTGGGCCAGATCCTCGATCGAGTAGATGTCATGGTGCGGCGGCGGCGAGATCAGGCCGACACCGGGCGTCGAGCGGCGCACCCGGGCGATGTTCTCGTCGACCTTGTGGCCGGGCAGCTGGCCGCCCTCGCCGGGCTTGGCGCCCTGCGCCATCTTGATCTGCAGGTCGTCGGCATTGACCAAATATTCGGCCGACACGCCGAAGCGGCCCGACGCCACCTGCTTGATGGCAGAGCGCATCGAATCGCCGTTGGGCAGCGGCTTGAAGCGATCGGCTTCCTCGCCACCCTCGCCGGTGTTCGACTTGCCGCCGATCCGATTCATGGCGATCGCCAGCGTGGTGTGCGCCTCGCGGCTGATCGAGCCAAAGCTCATGGCGCCGGTGGCGAAGCGGCGGACGATGTTGGCAGCCGGCTCGACCTCGTCGATCGAGAGCGGCGCATCGGCCCACTTGAACTGCATCAGGCCGCGGATGGTCAGCAGCCGCTCGCTCTGCTCGTTGATCGATGCGGCGAACGCCTTGTACTCGTCCGATGAATTGCCACGCACGGCGTGCTGCAGCCTGGCGACCGACTGCGGCGTCCAGGCATGGTCCTCGCCGCGCAGGCGGAAGGCGTAGTCGCCGCCCGGATCGAGCATGGCGCGGTAGATCGGGTTGTCGCCGTAGGCGTCGCGATGGCGACGCACCGTCTCCTCGGCGATCTCCTGCCAGCCGGCGCCTTCGATGGTGGTGGCGGTGCCGGTGAAATACTTCTCGACGAAGCCCGAATGCAGGCCGACCGCGTCGAAGATCTGGGCGCCGCAATAGGACTGATAGGTCGAGATGCCCATCTTGGACATGACCTTCAGGAGGCCCTTGCCGACCGCCTTGATGTAGTTCTTCTGCACCTCGTAGGCCTTGAGCGGCAGGCCGTTCTGGACCCTGAGCTGCTCCAGCGTCTCGAAGGCGAGATAGGGGTTCACCGCCTCGGCGCCGTAGCCGGCCAGGCAGCAGAAATGATGAACCTCGCGGACCTCGCCCGATTCGACGACGAGGCCGGTCTGGGTGCGCAGGCCGCGTCGGATCAGGTGATGGTGCACGGCGGCGGTCGCCAGCAAGGCCGGGATCGGCACCCGCTCGGGTGACACCGCGCGATCCGACAGGATCAGGATGTTGCGGTCGGCCAGCACGCAATCTGTCGCCTCGGCGCAGACCCGATCGAGCGCGTCCTCGAGGCCGGCCGCGCCCTCCGACGCCGGCCAGGTCGTATCGATGGTTGCGGTGCGGAAGGCGCCGTCGAGCAGCTCCTCGATCGAGCGGATCTTCTCGAGCTCGGCATTGGTCAGGACGGGCTGCGAGACTTCGAGGCGCTTGTGCGTGCCCGCTTGGCGGCCGAGCAGGTTGGGCCGCGGGCCGATCATCGACACCAGCGACATCACCAGCTCCTCGCGGATCGGGTCGATCGGCGGGTTGGTGACCTGGGCGAAGTTCTGCTTGAAGTAGTTGTAGAGCAGCTTGGGCTTGCGCGAGAGCACGGCGATCGGCGTGTCGGTGCCCATCGAGCCGACCGGATCGTCCGGCTCCTTGCTCATCGGCTCGAGGAAGAACTGGACGTCCTCCTGCGTGTAGCCGAAGGCCTGCTGGCGATCGAGCAAGGTCGTCGGATCGTTCGACGGCGCCGGCACCGGCTGCTCGGGCATCTCCGACAGTTCCTCGAGCTTGTGCTGGGTCTCCTTCAGCCACTCCTCGTAAGGCTCGGCCTCGGCCAGGGTGCGCTTCAGCTCCTCGTCCTCGACGATGCGGCCCTGCTCGAGATCGATCAGCAGCATCTTGCCGGGCTGCAGGCGCCACTTGCGCACGATCTTCTCTTCCGGGATCGGCAGCACGCCGGCCTCGGAAGCCATCACGACCTGATCGTCGTCGGTGACCAGAAAGCGCGCCGGCCGCAGGCCGTTGCGGTCGAGCGTGGCGCCGATCTGCCGGCCGTCGGTGAAGGCGATGCAGGCCGGGCCATCCCATGGCTCCATGAGGGCCGCGTGGTACTCGTAGAAGGCCTTGCGCTTGGCATCCATCAGAGGATTGCCGGCCCACGCCTCCGGGATGAGCATCATCATGGCATGCGAGAGCGAATAGCCGCCGGCGACCAGCAGCTCCAGCGCATTGTCGACGCACGCCGTGTCGGACTGGCCGTGCGGGATGATCGGCCACATCTTGTCGAGGTCAGCGCCGATCAAGTCGGATTCCATGGTGCGCCGGCGGGCATACATCCAGTTGACGTTGCCGCGCACGGTGTTGATCTCGCCATTGTGGGCGATGAAGCGATAGGGATGCGCCAGCCGCCATGACGGGAAGGTGTTGGTCGAGAAGCGCTGATGCACGAGGCACAGCGCCGACTCGGTCAGCGGATTGCGCAGATCCTCGTAGAAGCTCTCGACCTGGGGCGCCAGCAACAGGCCCTTGTAGACCACAGTTCGCGTCGAGAAGGACGGCATGTAGAGCTGCGGCAGGCCTGGCAGCTGATGCTTTTTCGCGAGGTCGGTGAGCGGATTCTGGGTTTGCTTGCGGATCGCCAGGATCTTTCGCTCGAAGGCGTCCTGGTCGGCGAGCTTGGCACCACGTCCGACGATCGCCATGCGGATCACCGGCATGCGCTCGATCACCGCCTTGCCGAGCCCTGCCGTGTCCGTCGGAACGTCCCGCCAGCCGATCAGCTTCTGCTTCTCGACCTTGATGAAATGCTCGAGCCGTTTGATGGCGAAAGTCCGCGAGGCTTCGTCCTGCGGCAGGAAGCACATCGCCACGGCGTAGCTGCCGGGTGCCGGCAGATCGAGCCCTTCCCGGCCGGCCCAGTCACGCAGCAGAGCGTCCGGGATCTGGATCATGCAGCCGGCGCCGTCGCCGACCAGCGGATCGGCGCCGACGGCGCCGCGATGGTCCAGGTTGACCAGGATGCTCAGGCCCTGGCGCACGATGGCATGCGATTTCCGGCCCTTGATGTCGGCCACGAAGCCGACGCCGCAGGAATCATGCTCGTTGCGCGGGTCGTAAAGTCCTTGTCTTTCCGGCAGATCCATCACTTTGTTCCATTCCCGCCTTCGGCGCAGGATTTCCCAAGATGCAGGTGTCATGGCATTATTAGCCCGGCAGCGGGGCCGGACGAAAGCGTTTGTTGCGCCGCGAAAGGCGCTGTAGGTTGCCACCGCAGCCTGGGGGAGATGGTCGGTTCAATGTCGCTTGCGCTACTTCGCCGTCTGGCCGCCGGCCTCACCGTTCTGGCGCCCGCCCTCGGGCTTGCCGGTTGCGGACCGAGCGTCAACCAGGCTTGGAACGGACCGGGCTGGTACCTGCAGAAACCCTACCTGACGGTGCTGGGTGGGCCGGAGTATTTCGGCGGTCCCTATACCTACGACAAGTGCGAGGAAGAGCGCATCAGGCTACCCGCCGAGACAGCAACCCAGATGCTCTGCGTCCGCGAGAACCGCAAGCCGGACCGCTACGGGTTCTACTGATCATTCCCGCCTCCCAGCCTCGCTGGGGAAATAGTTGAAGCCACCCGGGTCGCCGGCACGACCGAAAAAGCCGATGTAAAGGCCCTCGAGTTGGCTCGTCACCGGCGGCGGCAAGCCGATGCTGATCTCCGCGGGAGTGCCCGGTCGCTGAAGATGCAGTTGGCATAGCTGCTGTTGATGGCAATCGTCATGCCGTCATTGGGCAAGATGTCGGAGCCGCTCCGGTCCATGTCGATCGAGTTGCCGACAGTCACGTCGCCGTGACCTGCAACACGGAACTTGACAGTAACGTCACTACCGAAAAAGGACTACGCCGCCGAGCGCAGGTGCGTGCCGTCTCCGAGGAAGGCGCCAAGCGATCGGAAGAGCACGGCGCGGTCGAGGCCGTCGACGATGAACACGAGCCGGGATCGCCGATCCTCGTCGGGCCACGCCGCCATATGGACTGGCGGATGGACGAGACGTTGAACACCGTGCACGGCGACCGGCGTCACCGAGCCGGCGACGTTCAGGATGCCCTTCACGCGCAACACGCGTTCGCCGTGGCGATTAAGCAGCATGCTCAACCACAGGCCGAACCGTGTCCAATCGACCGGCCTATCGAAAGCCAGGGCGAACGCCCGGAAGGTCTCCTCATGCGGCGATGGGCCGAGGCTTGCCGGGACCCCGAGTTCGGCGGCCAACAGACGGCGCGCCGCCTCGTTGCGGCCGGCCGTTGCAAAGAGGTCGTGGGACAGCAGCGCACCGGCATCGAGCGGCGCTGCGGCCGCCTGCCACAAGGGCGCCGAGGGGTTGAGTTGGCGCAATCGGATCACCAAGGCGGCAATCTCGTCGGCGTCCGCGAGATCGGTCTTGGTGAGCACCAAGCGGTCGGCCATGGCGACCTGCAGGGCGCTCTCGCGATGGCGGCCGAGCTGCGCCGCGCCGTTCACGGCATCGACCGTCGTGATGACGTTGCCGGGCCGGAAATGATGGCGCAGCACCGGGTCGGCCTGGAGGGTCGACAGGATCGGGAACGGATCGGCAAGCCCGGTGCTCTCGACTACCAGCCGGCGAAACGGCGGCACCGTCGCATCCTCGCGTCGCTCGTGCAGGTCCCTGATGGCAGCAGCGAGCTCGCCACGGATGGTGCAGCAAAGGCAGCCGGACGACAGCAGCACCATGGTCTCATCGATGCGCTCGAGCAGGTGATGGTCGAGCCCGACCTCGCCGAATTCGTTGATCAGCACCGCCGAGTCGGCGAGCGCCGGATCGGCCAGCAGGCGCTGCAGCAGGGTGGTCTTGCCCGAGCCCAGGAATCCCGTGATCAGATTGACCGGCGTGAAGACAGGCACGTTCACGTCCGCTTCCCTCGCCAGGGCATTCTCATACGGCGAGAAAAGCCGTCATCCCGAGCGGCGCCGTCCGTAGCGCGGCCCAGTCGAGGGACCTGTCTTGTCGAAGCTGCAAGAAGAAAAGTCCCTCCTCTACGCCGCGCTGCGCGCGGCGCCGCTCGGGATGACAGCTTTCTTGTCATTTGCGAATGCCCTGCTCCTCCAGCCTCGCGATCAGCGCCGGGTCGAGCGGATCGCAGGGCCGGCCGAGCAGCTTCTCGGCGGTCGCCCAGAGATGGCCGAGATGGTCGACCATCTCGCTCTTGCCGGTGGCCGTCGACAGGACGAACGCGCTCGCCTGCCAGTCGCTGAGCGAGAGCCCGTAGGCGGCGAGGATGCGGTTGGCGCCGGCGACCAGCTGCACGCGGTCGCGCCGCCGGTCGACGGGATCGGCATTGCGCGTGAACACGCCGGGCCGGGCGACGGCGTCGGTCCAGTGGCCGGCGCCGCCCAGCACGCCGCACAGCGCGCACACGCGGGCTTACCCCTTCTTGCGCGGGAAGCGGCGCGCGAAATCGTCGGCCATCTCGTTCATGGTGACGAAGCGCACGCCGGGATGGCCGATCATGTGATGGTAGAGCCGCTCCAGCATCATCAGCACATGCGGCCGCCCCGACACGTCGGGATGGATCGTCATCGGGAACACGGCGTAGTCGTACTCGCGATAGACCCAGTCGAACTGGTCGCGCCACATCTCCTCGATGTCGCGCGGATTGACGAAGCCGTGGCTGTTGGGCGACTTCTTGATGAACATCATCGGCGGCAGGTCGTCGAGGTACCAGCTCGCCGGGATCTCGATCAGGTCGGTTTCCTGGCCGCGCTGCAGCGGCACCATCCAGTCACTGGGCTTTTTGGCATAGTCGATCTTGGTCCAGCGATCGCCCACCCGCACGTAGTACGGCGTGTGGTCGTTGTGCATCAGCGAATGGTCGTACTTGATGCCGCGCTCGAGCAGCAGCTCGTTGGTGACCGGCGAGAACTCCCACCACGGCGCGACATAGCCGGTCGGCCGCTTGCCCGACAGCCTGGTCACGAGATCGATGCACTTGTCGAGGATCTCGGTCTCCTGGGCGCGCGTCATGGCGATCGGGTTCTCGTGGCTGTAGCCATGGATGCCAATCTCGTGGCCGGCATCGGCGACGGCCTTCATCTCTCTGGGAAAGGTCTCGATCGAATGACCGGGAATGAACCACGTCGTCTTGATGCCCAGCCGCTCGAACATCCGCAGCAGGCGCGGGCTGCCGACCTCGCCGGCGAACAGGCCGCGCGAGATGTCGTCAGGCGAGTCCTCGCCGCCATAGCTGCCGAGCCAGCCGGCGACGGCATCGACGTCGATCCCGAATCCGCAGAGAATTTCCTTGGGCATCCCGCTGTTCCTCCTGGTTCACTCGCGTCACGCGAGCAAGAAGCGTTCCGAGGCGGCGGACCTGCCGCAGACCCGTGGTGTCCGCAAGAGGAAAGGTCTCTCGCTGCGCTCGGGATGACACCATCGCCGTCGTCACGGTACTGGTGTCATCCCGAGCGCAGCGAGGGACCTTTCCTCTCGTCGGCGCTGGCGGGTCAGTCGGGCATTGTCGCACTGAGCCCGAGCATGGCGCGTCGGCGCAGCCATTGGCTCGGCCGGTAGCGATCATCGCCGGTAATGGCCTGCATCTGCACCAGGATCTCGTGGCACTCCTTGACGCCAAGCCAATCGGCGAGCGCCAGCGGCCCGCGCGGGTAGTTGAGGCCGAGCGTCATCGCGGTGTCGACGTCCTGTGCCGAGGCGATGCCGATCATCGCCATCTCGCAGCCGAGATTGGCGATCATGGCGCACATGCGCTGGGCGATGAAGCCGGGCGAATCCCTGATGACCGTCACCTTGGCGCCCGACTTGGCGAGCAGCGCGACGACCGATTCGAGCGCCGCGCCATCGGCGCCGGGCGCGGTCATGACGGTGAGACGCTTGGCGGTGTCGCCGGTGAGGTCGACGGCAATCGTGCGGCGCGGATCGAGGGCCAGCTCGACCGCCGTCGTGGTGCAATCCTTGCCGATCGGCGCCACCAGGATCGGGCTCTTGCCGTCATCGGCGCCCAGCATGCGCGCGCCGTCCGAGGCGATCAGTCCGGTCAGCTTCTTGTTGTGCGTATCCATGATGACGACGCTGCTCGCCGGCAAGGCCGACGTCACGTGGTCGGCGCCGGGATCGACCTTGGCGCCCTTGTCGTCATAGGCGAACCAGCCACCGCCGGTCTTGCGGCCGAGCCGGCCGGCCTGGAACAGGCTCTCGTGATAGGGGCTCGGCGTCATGCGCCGGTCGTGGAAGAAGCCCTCGTAGATGATCTTGCGCGCCGGGAAGTTCACATCGATGCCGGTGAGGTCCATCAGCTCGAACGGCCCCATGCGGAAGCCGCAGGTATCGCGCATCACGGCGTCGACCTGGGAAGGCGTCGCCCTTCCCTCCTGGACGATGCGCAGCCCCTCGGTGCCGATCGCCGTGCCGCCGAGATTGACCAGGAAGCCCGGCGTGTCGCCGACCACCACCGGCACGCGCGTCTGGCGCTTGCCGAGCTCGCTCATCGCGGCGACCACCCACTGCGCCGTGTCGGCGGCACGGATGACCTCGACCAGCTTCATCAGCGGAACGGGATTGAAATAGTGCATGCCGCACACCCGGTCGCGATGCTTCAGTGCGCGGGCGATCGAGGCGATGCGAATCGACGAGGTGTTGGACGCCAGGATCGCCTCGGGCGCCACCACGGCCTCGAGCTCGCCGAACAGCTTCTGCTTGACCTCGAGATTCTCGAACACCGCTTCGACCACGACATGACAGCCGGCGAGATCGGAAAGCTTGTCGGCCACGGTGAGGTTGGCTTCCGTCCTGGCGAGGTCGGCGTCGCTCAGCCGCCCGCGCGCCACGAGTCCCTTCAGGGTCTCGAGGATGGCGCCGCGCGCCTTGGCGCCGCCGCCCGGCGCGGCGTCGAACATGATCGCCTTGATGCCACCCTGCGCCGTCACCTGGGCGATGCCGCGCCCCATGGCGCCGGTGCCGACGACGCCGACGCAGAGATCGGGGCGATTGATGTCGAGAGTCATCTGCTATCCTTCACATTGCCCATCCTTCGAGACGCCGCGCTACGCGCGGCTCCTCGGGATGAGGTTGGTCTGCTGCAACACAATAGCCTCATCCTGAGGAGCGGCCCGAAGGACCGCGTCCCGGAGGGTCCGATATACTTAGCTCTTCCCTGCATACCCAGCCGTCTTCAGCCCACCCGTGATCTCGTCGATGGCGGAGGGGTCCTCGATGGTGGCCGGCATCTTCCACGGCTCGCCGTCGGCGATCTTCTGCATGGTGCCGCGCAGGATCTTGCCGGAGCGTGTCTTGGGCAGACGCGGCACCACGATGGCGGTCTTGAAGAAGGCGACCGGGCCGATGCGGTCGCGCACCAGCTGGACGACCTCGCGCACCGTGTCCTGGTGCGGGCGATCGATGCCGGCCTTCAGGACCAGGAAGCCGAACGGTACCTGCCCCTTGAGCTCGTCGGCGACGCCGATCACGGCGCATTCGGCGACGTCGCTGTGGGAGCCCAGCACCTCCTCGATCTGGCCGGTCGACAGGCGGTGGCCTGCCACGTTGATCACGTCGTCGACGCGAGTCATCACCGAGACGTAGCCGTCGTCGTCGATGAAGCCGGCATCGCCGGTCTTGTAGTAGCCGGGGAACTCCACGAAGTAGCCTTGGCGGAAGCGCTCGTCGGCATTCCACAGAGTCGGGAATGTGCCGGGCGGCAGGGGCAGCTTGGCGGCCAAGGCGCCGACCTCGCCACGCTTCATCGGCGAACCGTGCTCGTCGAGCACCTCGAGCTGCCAGCCCGGCGAGGGCACCGAGCAGGAGCCCGGCTTGATCGGCATCGCCTCGAGGCCGACGAAGTTGCCGCAAATGGCCCAGCCCGTTTCGGTCTGCCACCAATGGTCGACGATCGGCACGCCCAGCAGCGTCTGCGCCCATTCGATCGTCGGCGGATCGCCGCGCTCGCCGGCGAGGAATAGCGTGCGGAACTGCGAAAGATCGTAGTTCTTCAAGAGCTTGCCCTCTGGGTCTTCCTTCTTGATGGCGCGGAAGGCGGTCGGCGCGGTGAACAGTGCCATCGCCTTGTGCTCCGAGATGACCCGCCAGAAGGCGCCGGCATCGGGCGTCCCCACCGGCTTGCCCTCGTACAGCACGGTCGTCGCGCCATGGATCAGCGGACCGTAGACGATGTAGCTGTGGCCGACCACCCAGCCCACGTCCGAAGCGCACCACCAGACCTCGCCGGGCCGCACGCCGTAGAGGTAGCGCATGCTCCAGGCCAGCGCGACGCAGTAGCCGCCGTTGTCGCGCACCACGCCCTTGGGCAGTCCGGTCGTGCCTGACGTGTAGAGGATGTACAGCGGATCGGTCGCCTTGACCGGCACGCAGCCGTGCGGCGGCGCCGCCTCGACTGTCTCGGTCCAGTCGAGATCGCGTCCCTTGACCATGCCGGCGGGCGCCTGCCAGCGCTGGAAGACGATGCAGCACGGCACCTTGTGGTTGGCGAGCTCGATCGCCTGGTCGAGCAATGGCTTGTACTGCACCACCCGGCCCGGCTCGATGCCGCACGATGCGGTCAGCACCAGCTTGGGCGTGCAATCGTCGATGCGGGTCGCCAGCTCGTTGGCGGCAAAGCCGCCAAACACCACCGAATGCACCGCCCCCAGCCGGGCGCAGGCCAGCATGGCCATCACCGCCTCGGGAACCATCGGCATGTAGATGATCACGCGGTCACCCTTGCGCACGCCCTGCGCCGCGATGGCGCCGGCGAGCTTCGCCACCTGGTCGCGCAGCTCGCGATAGGTGAGCTTCTTCTTCCGCGTGGTGACCGGCGAATCGTAGATCAGCGCGACCTGCTCGCCGCGGCCGCGCTGCACATGGCGGTCGAGCGCGTTGTAGCAGGTGTTGAGCTCGGCGCCGGGGAACCAGCGGTAGAATGGCGGATCGGACGCATCCAGCACCTTGTCCCACGGCCGCGTCCAGTCGATGGCGGCGGCCTGCTCGGCCCAGAAGGCGGCAGGATCGCTCAACGAGCGTGCGTGCAGCGCGCGGTAGGTGTCACCCACGGCCATGGCGGCGTCCCCTTCGTTGTCTCGGCGACAGGCTTAGCCCCGCGCGCAGAACCTCGCAATGCGCGATGGTTGGCCATGCAAGCTGGGGTCGGCCATCCAGATCGGCCTGGCTTACCGCACGCCCCGATCTCACCAGCAGCTTTCCCGTCTGGCTCTCTTCCGGACCGCGAGCGTCTCGCTCGCTCTTACTCATGACTCACGAGCTCTTCTGGATCGCGGACCAGATACCCGCGGCCCGGAAGATCATGAGCGAGCGGGACGCTCGCGGTTCGGAAGACGAAGAGCATGAGCCGGCAAAACGTCCGCGGTCCGTATGAGGGCCGCAGGAATGGCGCGTTCCCAGCCATGAGTATAGGTCATACGGTCGAAGCCGCGGAACGGAAGGACCATCGGCGAACTCGTGGACCCTCGCAAGCGGGCCGTGCGACTATCGTGGGCGGCGAGAGGAGCGTGGCATGAATCGGCGTCTCGTTGCGTGGATTGTCGTTCTGATGCTCCTCGGAGCAAGTCCTGCCGCAGCGCAGGGCTGGGCGATCTACAATTCCGACCCGGGGCGCTTTCGCGTCGACATGCCGGGCAGCCCGACAATGACGACGGTGCCGGTGCCGGTCGGCAGCGGGCAGACCGTGCCGATGACCGAGGCCGAGGTCCGCTTGCGGAATGCCGTCTACCAGGCGTCGTATATCGACTACCCCGAGCGTATCGCCCGTGCGGTCGCCGTCGACCTGCTGCTCGACAAGGTGCGTGACGGTGCGGCCGCGGGCAATCAGCTGCGCGGCGAACGCAAGCTCACGCTTGGCCGTTTCCTGGGACGCGAATACCTGATCGTGCAGCCGAACGGCGTCAATACCGCCGTGCGCACCTGGTGGGTGCGCGGCCGTCTCTACCAGCTGACCGTCGGCGGCGGCGCCGGGATCGAAGGCCAGCCGGACACGCGCCGGTTCTTCGATTCGTTCAATCTGACGACACAATGAAAAACCGGAGGGAATCATGATCCGTCGTCGTGCGACGCTGGCGGCGCTGGCGGCGATGCTGCCCGCCACCGCGCGGGCCCAGGCGGCCTGGCCGGCCAAGCCGATCCGCCTGATCGTGCCCTACGGGCCGGGCGGCTCGGCCGACCAGGTGGCGCGGCTCTACGCGGAGCGCCTGAGTGTCGCACTCGGGCAGCAGATCATCGTCGAGGACAAACCCGGCGCCTCGGGCGGCGTCGGCGCGCAGATGGTCGCGACCAGCGCCCCCGACGGCTACACTTTCCTGCTGGCGCCTACCGCCATCATGGCGATCACGCCGGGCGTACGCAAAACACCGTACAATCCAGACGACCTGGTCGCGGTATGCCGGCTGTCGACGCCGATCCTCACCGTCACCATCACCAATGCGCTGGGCGCCAAGACCTGGCAGGAGTTTGTCGCCCTCGCCAAGCAAAACCCTGGAAAGTTCTGGTTCGGCTCGTCGGGCCTCGGCACCATCACCCATCTCACCGGCGAGGTGCTGACGCGCGCCGCCGGCATCCAGATGCAGCACACGCCCTACAAGACCATCGTCGACGCCACCGGCGACATCTTCGACGGCCGCATCCAGATGGTGTTCGATCCGTCGTTCGCGCCCTACGCCAAGTCCGGCAAGGTGCGCATGGTGCTGACCGACGGCCCGGCCCGGCTGGCCGATTTCCCCGACGTGCCGACAGCCCGCGAGGTCGGTCTCGACCTCAAGGGCTTCCGCGATCGCAGCTGGTTCGGCCTGTTCGCGCCCAAGGGCCTGTCGCCCGACATCGCCAAGCGAGTATCGGACGAGGTCGCGCGCATCGCCGCCGAGCCGTCGATGAAGGAGAAGCTCCTGCTGGTGGCGCAGTACGCGCATCACCAATCGACTGCCCAGTTCGCCCAACAGGTCGCCGACGACAAGGCCTTCTTCGCCAACCTGATCAAGGAACTCGATATCAAACTGGAGTAGATCCCGCCCTCGTGGGACAATGCCGCGCGTCAGGTGACAGCGGGATTTCGAGGCATGGCGAAGGGCAAGTTGGGCACAGGCAGGTCAGACAAGCGCCGCAAGGGCGGCGGGGCGACCAAGGCGCCAGGCGCTCGCAAGGCCGCCAAGGCGAAGAAGCCCGTCGGCAAGGCGGCCAAGCGCAAGGTCGCGGCAAAGAAGAAGAGCGTCCTCGGAAAGCCGGTCGCCCGGCCGGCGCTGCGTCGTACGGGGAAGAATCGCACCTCGGTCGGCCGGATTGCCGCGCCGCGACCGGCCTTGCACAAGGCCCCGGTGCTGTCGGCCAACATCTACGAGCGCGATCTCGACAAGACCGCCGCCAACTACGCACCGCTGACGCCGCTGCAGTTCATCGAGCGCAGCGCCAGCGTCTATCCAGACCGCATCGCCGTGGTGCACGGCGAGCGCCGTCAGAGCTGGGCCGAGACCTATCGGCGTTGCCGCCAGCTCGCCTCGGCGCTCGACAAGGTGGGCATCGGGGTCGGCGACACGGTGGCGATCATGGCGCCCAACATTCCGGAGATGTACGAGGCGCATTTCGGCGTGCCCATGACGGGCGGCGTCCTCAATTCGCTCAACACGCGCCTCGATGCGGCGATGATCGCCTTCATCCTCGACCACAGCGAGACCAAGGTCCTGCTGGTCGACCGCGAGTACCATCGCGCCGCCACCGAGGCGCTGGCGATCGCCAAGGTCCAGCCGATGGTGGTCGACATCGACGATCCGGCCTGCGAGGACCGCGCTCAGATCGGCGACACGACCTACGAGGAGCTCATCGCGTCAGGCGATCCTGACTACGCCTGGCAATACCCGAGCGACGAATGGAACGCCGTCTCGCTCAACTACACGTCGGGCACGACCGGCAACCCCAA
The DNA here is from genome assembly GCF_044224635.1 of Reyranella sp. Classification (GTDB taxonomy): domain Bacteria; phylum Pseudomonadota; class Alphaproteobacteria; order Reyranellales; family Reyranellaceae; genus Reyranella. Next base: position 62,062 of record NZ_JBGAKA010000036.1, read on the forward strand.
GGGCGTCGTCTTCCATCATCGCGGCGCCGCCCTCTCGGCTTACGGCAACGCCACGCAATGGCCGATCGGCCTGCATCCGGTCTATCTCTGGACGCTGCCGATGTTCCATTGCAACGGCTGGTGCTTCCCGTGGACCCTGGCGCTGGTCGCCGGCACCAGCATCTGCCTGCGCCGCGCCAACGCCGCGACGATCTACGCCGCCCTCGCCGAGCATGGCGTGACGCACATGTGCGGTGCGCCGATCATCATGCAGTTCATCATCGGCGCCTCGCCCGCCGAGCGCCGGCCGCTGCCGCACCGAGTCGAGTTCATGACCGCCGCGGCGCCGCCACCGGCCGCTGTCCTGGAGGCTCTGGAGAAGGAGAATTTCCGCGTCACCCACGTCTACGGCCTCACGGAAGTCTACGGTCCGGCGACCGTCTGCTCATGGCACGAGGAGTGGGACGCCCTGCCCTCGCATGATCGCGCCCGGCTGAAGGCGCGCCAGGGCGTGCGCTATGCCGCGGAGGATGGCGTCACCGTGATGGATCCCGCCACCATGCAGGAGGTGCCGCGCGACGGCAGCACGATGGGCGAGGTGATGTTCCGCGGCAACCTCACCATGAAGGGTTACCTCAAGAACCCGACGGCGACCCGCGAGGCATTCGCCGAGGGCTGGTTCCACTCCGGCGACCTCGGCGTGCTGCACGAGGACGGCTACATCGAGCTGCGCGACCGCTCGAAGGACATCATCATCTCGGGCGGCGAGAACATCTCGACCATCGAGGTCGAGGGCGTGATCATCGAGCATCCGGCGGTGGCCAATGTCGCCGTCGTCGCCAAGCCCGACGAGAAATGGGGCGAGACGCCGTGCGCCTTCGTGGTGCTGAAGCCCGGCGCGGTGGTCTCGGTCGAGGAGATCATCGCCCACTGCCGGGCCAACCTCGCCTCCTACAAATGCCCACGCTACGTCGTGTTCCGCGAGCTGCCGATGACCTCGACCGGCAAGGTCCAGAAGTTCGTGCTGCGCGACTGGGCGAAGGCGGTGTAGCGCATCTTTCTCCTGCCCAGCGAGCTGGGAGGAGCATGAATCGCCCGCACCATCGCCGCGCCATAATCGAGCGGCTATCCTCGGCCGCGACATGGCCGGCCAAGCGACGTTGATCGTGACGACGAGGAGCGGCGCGCGCCCCCTGGGCGTGCGCGGCGAGCCGTTGCACAACGCCGCGCCGCAACTCCGCCGGGTGATACGCCGCCGCCTCGGCGATGCCTCCGCCGATCTGCTGGCCGAGCCGCAGCTGCACGAGCACGGCAAGGCGATCGACTGGTACGCAGACTGGCCGGGTGCCGTGCAGTCCTTGTCGGCGCTGCCGCCTGAGCGCCGGGCCGAAGTGATGGCCAACATCGGGAAGACCCTGGCCGAGATCCGCTGCCTCGGCGATTCGCTCGCCGGGACGGGTCCGCGCGAGGAAAGCGGCGTGGTCGGCCTGTCGCTGCAGCTCGCCGCCCGCGCCCCGTCCGAGTCCTTCGTCTTCATGGTCGGCGAACGGCCGGTCATCGTCTGCTGGGGTTACGAGAAGGAGGCTGCCGCCGGCCTGCTGCCGACAAGCCTGCCGGCGCCACCGAGCCCGCCAAGCTCGACAATCCATCGTCCCGTGCTGGAGGCGCCGGTCGGCCGGCCCTTGTCGCGCACGGTGCGGCCGGCGGGTGCCACCATTCCCTGGACTCGCGCGGTGCTGGTCGCGCTGCCGTTGTTGTTGTTGCTGATCGGCGGAGTGTGGCTGTTGCGCGGCCTGTTGCCTGGCGGCGCGGAGCAGAATTTGTCGACACGCGAGGGGCTGCCCGCTCCGCCGCCACCCGAACCGCCGCGGGATCCCCTGCCCGCGCTGAGGGCCGCCTTCTCGACCGAGGAATCGCGTGGCCGCGTGCTCAAGGTCGAGCTTTCGCTGATCGAGGCCGAGCTGCGCAAGCGCGTCGCCGAGTGCAAGCCGCCGGAGCCCCCCAAGCCGCCGCAGGTCGCGGTCGCGCCACCGCCGCCGGCTCCCCAATCACCGCAGACCAAGGCGCAACCCGCGCCGCCACCGCCGCCGGTCCAGAGCCGGCCGAACGACGATCGGCTTCGCCTGCCGCCGGCGCCGACCAACAATTACGCCTTCATGGAAGGATGCTGGCGCACCGATCCGTTCCGCCACGAAACCGTACAACAGCAGCCTGGCGTGTCGACCTACTGCTTCGATGCCGGCGGCAACGGGCAGCTCGAATGGCGGCGCGGCCGCACGGCCTGTCGCACGCGCGCGCAATCACGCTTCGACGGCGCCGTGCTGCTGCTGCGCGACAGCGATTCGAGCTGCAACGACGGCTCGCGCTGGTATGCCGACCAACTCGTCTGCCGGCGCGGCGCCGGCGACGTCGCACATTGCAGCGGCACGTCCCGCGGGGCCTACGGCCCAGTCTCCTGGACGGTCAACCTGCACAAGCTCAATTGAGCGCTCATGCTCTTCCCCGGACCGCGGGCGGCCCGCCCGCGGTCCGGGGAAGAGCATGAGCAAGGATGCGCACAGCCGACCGCAGGATGCGGCCGGTCAGTCGCTATGGTCGATACATCAATGTCGGGTGGTTGACGAAAGTCGGACGATCTCGTCCTTGATGAGCAGTTTCTGCTTCTTCAGGCTGCAGATCGCATCGTCGTCGGGATGCGGTCGCAGGTTCTCTTCATTAATCGCTTGCTCAAGGGATGCGTGCTTGGCCTTGAGCGCTTCGATGTGGTCCACGGTGCTCACGGGCGACCTCCGAGCTGGTTGCGGACGGCAAACTCTGACTCCGACATTGGTGCCTGTCACGTCAAATCAAGTACCTTCCCGCGTCTGTGCATAACCCTGTACAGTAACTGAATTACAGGCCCAGAACGGAGCCGGTTGCCGGCATTTTCGGCGGCTCTGGCGCAATACTCGGCATCCGATTGCCGCAGGTGCTAATCGAATTCCGGTGGGAACCGCTTCATCATGACGCGGACAGCGCAAGTCAGCGTCGCGAGATTCGTGTCCTTACGGACCGCGGGCATCTCGCCCGCTCCTCTCATGAGCGGGCGAGATGCCCACCACCCAGCAACGCTAGGCCAGCACCGGGGTACCACCGACGACGCAGGTAATCTCCTCATCGAGGAGTGAGGGGAACGTCGCTTTCATCAGGGTCACCACGACCGCGCGGTCCCTGGCGTCGGGCACGACGCCGAGGCAGACCGCGTAGACGCCAAGATTGCCGACGGCGGCTCGCATGCGCTTCTCGATCGGGCGATCACGGTCGGCGGGCGGCGCATGAAGGCTGGCGAGCTCGAGCTGCTCGGCGTGCTCGGCGGCGAGCTCGGCATCGGCGACCCGGCGGCGCACCGCCTCGACCGTCTCAGGCAGCGCCTGCGGCCACGGCCGATCCTTGAGCAGCCGGCGCATCTGGCGCAGCGGACGGACCACGTCAGCCTGCCAGGCATCGCTCGCCTTCAGGATGACCCGTAGTCGGTCGGCGGTCAGGGTCGGCCGGCCCGAAGCACCCAGCCAGCAGCAGAACAGCAGCACGTTGACGTCGCAACCACGGCGCTCCTGCAGGTCGAGGCAGGCCTCGGCCACGCCATCGCCGGCGTAGAGCTCGAGCGAGAAATTCCAGAACGGATGGGGGAGAAAATCGGACAACGGTATGGCTTCCCAAGGGCGGGGCGAAGGGGTACACGGCGCAAGGCGGCGTGGCTAGCCCGCCGGGACGAGTACGCCGAGCATGAGCAATCCGCCATCAGAGCCGCTGGATACCGAGGCCATCAGGGCCAAGCTGGAAGCGCTGAGGAGCGAGCATCGCGACCTCGACGAGGTGATCGAACGCCTCGTCGAAAAGCCGCCGTTCGACCAGCTCCAGCTGCAGCGCCTGAAGAAGCGCAAGCTGGGGCTCAAGGACCAGATCATCAAGCTGGAGAGCCAGCTCATTCCCGACATCATCGCCTGAGGACGTGCGCGAAAACCCGATGGCCAAGAAATCTGCCAAAGCCAAGCCACCCCGGCTCCGTCCTCTCGTCGGGCTGATCATGGGCAGCCAGTCGGACTGGGCGACGATGCGCCAGGCCGCGGAGACCCTCGATGCGCTCGGCGTGCCGTTCGAGGCGCGCATCGTATCAGCCCATCGCACGCCTCGTCGCATGATGTCCTATGCCGCCGCCGCCAAGGGGCGCGGCCTCAAGGTGATCATCGCCGCGGCCGGCGGGGCCGCGCACCTGCCCGGCATGACGGCCTCGATGACCCCGTTGCCGGTGCTCGGCGTGCCGATCGAGAGCGCCGCGCTGAAGGGTCAGGACAGTCTTCTGTCCATTGTCCAGATGCCCGCGGGGATCCCGGTCGGCACGCTTGCTATTGGCCGCGCCGGTGCCGTCAACAGCGCCCTCCTGGCAGCCAGCATCGTTGGTCTTAGCAATGCCAAGATCATGGGCGCGGTCGAGCACTGGCGGGCCCGCCAGAGCGCCGCCGTCGCTCACGCGCCGACCGACGACCCGCCCGCCCCGCACCGCTAGCGATGACCGCCCCCCATATCGTTCCGCCCGGGTCGACCATCGGCATCCTGGGCGGCGGCCAGTTGGGCCGCATGACGGCGATGGCCGCTGCCCGCCTGGGCTACCGCTGCCGGGTCTATGCACCGGACGAGCATGCGATCGCGGGCGACGTCGCCGCCGGCCACGTGCGCGGCGCCTACGACGATGCGCCGGCGCTGCGGCGCTTCGCCGATCAGGTCGATGTCATCACCTACGAGTTCGAGAACGTGCCGGAGGCCGCGGTCGCGACCTGCCTCGAGCGCAAGCCAGTACGGCCCGGGGTCAAGCCGATCCATGTCGCCCAGCATCGGCTGCGCGAGAAGGAGTTCTTCGCCTCGCTTGGTATCGGCACCGCCGACTACCAGCCGGTGCGTAGCGAAGCCGAGCTGGCAGCCGCCACCGTTCTGCCCGGCATCCTGAAAACTTGCCGCGAGGGCTACGACGGCAAGGGTCAGGCACGGGTCACGGACCGGCCGTCGCTCGCCGCCGCATGGGAGAAGCTCGGCCGGCGCGAGTGCATCCTCGAGGCGCTGGTCGATTTTCGCTGTGAGGTGTCGGCTATCGTCGCGCGTGGCCTCGACGGATCGATGCGTTGTTTTCCCATAGGGCTCAACGACCATCGCGACGGCATCCTGCGCACCACGACGGTTCCGGCCGACCTGCCGGCCGACGTGCTGACGACGGCCGAGCGCTGCGGCCTCGCGCTCGCACGCGGGCTCGATCTCGTGGGGCTGGTGGCGCTCGAGATGTTCGCCACACACGACGGCAGGGTGCTCGCCAACGAAATGGCGCCGCGGCCGCACAATTCGGGTCATTGGACGATCGACGCCTGCGCGACCAGTCAGTTCGAGCAGCTGGTGCGCGCCATCTGCGGCCTGCCGCTGGGTGCCGTCGATATCGTGGCGCCGTCGCGCATGGAGAACCTGATCGGCGCAGAAGCAAACGACTGGCCGCGCTATCTCGCCGATCCGTCGGCCCGGCTGCATCTTTACGGCAAGGCGTCGGCGCGCCCCGGCCGCAAGATGGGCCACGTCACCTTCGTGCAGCCCGCTGCGTCGGGCCGGCCGTCCACGACCTGACCTGGGACTTCAGCCTCTCGATCTTCATGACGTCGTCGATCCGCCGGTCGAGGAACGCCCAGGTCGCCTCGCTGCCCGGCGAGCGGTCGCTCAGCCAGTACAGCAGCGTCGCCGAGTAGACCCCCGCCAGGGTCGCCCGCTTGGTATAGAAATTGAAATCGGTGCTGGTGTCGCCGGCGGCGTACCACATCGCATCGACGGTCCGGTAGAGGAGCTTGAGCGCCAGTCCGGCACTGAACGGCAGGGAGAGCGCCGCCAGCGCGCGCCGTGCCGCCTCGCGCTCGCCGGCGTGGCGTTCCAGCCGGATGCGCACCGCCGCCTTGATGCGATCGCGGATCTTGAGGCTGGCCACACCCTCCTTCTCCATGTCCTCGACCGTGCGCAGGTCGGCGCGCTCGCTGGCGAAGGTCAGGACCTGCAGGGCGCCGCCCGGGAACAGGCGGTCGGCCTCGCCGGCCGGCAGCTCGAGCTGGCGCGCCGCCACCGTCAGGGCCATACGCGACCAGCCCTCGAAGGCAGCCTCGGCAGCAACGGCATCGGCCAGGCGATCTCGCAGGGACGCGTCGGGGTCGGGCGCAGACGCGGGATTCGGGCTGTTTTCCAGGCTCATGAGGCGAAATATAGGCGCCGGACCGGGGCTTCCCAAGGGTTCTGCCCTGTGATACCTACGCCGCCTCTGAATTGCCTCCGGAGCCGTTTCCGGAGCGTCCGGCCATGCATGGAAGGAAGCGACCGAAGTGCAAGTACTCGTTCGTGAGAACAACGTCGATCAGGCGCTGCGCGTCCTCAAGAAGAAGATGCAGCGCGAGGGGATCTTCCGCGAGATGAAGCTCCGCCGCAACTACGAGAAGCCCTCCGAGCGCCGCGCGCGCGAGCGCGCCGAGGCGATCCGCCGGACCCGCAAGCTGATGCGCAAGCGCATGGAGCGCGAGGGCTACTAGCCGTCCTGCCTCATCAGGCGGCGACGAAATACGAAAGGTCCCTCGCTAGGCTCGCGATGACACCGAATGTGTCATCCCGAGCCTAGCGAGGGACCTTTCGTATTTTCCTCCCCAGCGAAGCTGGGGAGGAGCATGATTTTCAGTTCAGCCCGTACAGCCGGGCGACGTTGTCGTGCACGATCTTCTTCTGCACGCTCGACGAGAAGCCGGCGAGGTTCTCCTTCAAGGTCTCGCGCGAGTTCGGCCAAATGCAATCGGGGTGCGGGTAGTCGGCGCCCCAGATGATGTTGTCCTCGCCGATCAGCGGAACGATCGGCTCGAGGTACTTGTCCTGCTGGTAGGTGACGTAGCCCTGGCGGCGGAAATAGTCGCTGGGCTTCATCGTGAAGCCGAGGTCGCGCGCCCGGTCATGGTACTCCGTGTCGAGACGGTCGAACACGTAAGGCAGCCAGGTGACTCCGGACTCGCCCAGCACGAAGTTGAAGTCGGGATATTTGTGGCAGGCGCCGGAGGCGAGCAGTGACACCAGCACCTCCATCGTGTCGAGCTGGAACAGCGCCGACCGCACCAGCCGCCACTGGGTGAAATATTTCTTCTCCATCTCCGGCGTGTCGGGCGCGCGCACCGCCTTGAAGCCGGTCGAATGGAAGGAGATCGGGAACTTGCACTCGGCCGCCGCTTCCCACAGCGGATACCATTCGTGCTGGTACATCGGCATCGACATGCGCTTGAAGGCGAGATCGCCGCCCTTCAGACCCATCCTGGCGCAGCGCCGCACCTCGGCTGCCGCAGCGGCCGGATCGGTGTTGGGAATGATGGCCAGTGGAAACACGCGGTTGGGATCGGAGCGCTTGGCGAAGTCGGCCGCCCAATCGTTGTAGCGCGCATTGACCCACACGCGCAGGTCGGCGTCGTCGATCAAGTCGTTGACCATCAGGCAGCCGTAGATGATCTCCTTTTCGAGACCGTCACGGTCGAGATCGGCGATGCGCAGCTCGGGCGTGGTCGGGCGCGGCTGGGCACCCGGGTAACTGTTCCATTCGAAGCCGGCGTCCTTCATCTCGTCGACGTGGCCGAACGAACCCTTGGTATAGGGCAGGAAGCCCGGCCCGACGCCGTTCCACATGCCGCGATCCTTGTCGTCGACGAACCAATGCTGGCCGTCATTGCGCTCCTCGACGCGCGGCGCCAGCTTTTTCCATTTGACGGGCACCTGCGACGACCAGAGATCGGTCGGGCAGTAGGTCAGGTCGATGTGATTGTCACCGGAGATGAGCTTGTGATCCATGGCGTTTTCCCTCGGTCGTCGGCGGATTGCCAGGGCATGGCCCGAACCCTGACATGCTAGGGGTCTCGCCAGGGAAGCCAAGCGCTAGTTGTGGGCCCGTCCGCGAGGCGGACGGTGTCACCGATCAGGTTCATAACCGCCCAGCCTCCCGTTCTTCGAGGTAGGTCCGCATGCGGGACTTTCTCTGGTGGATCGCCCATCCCAACGGCGTGCTGCCCCATAGCTTGTCGGGAATGTCGATCCGGGCTCCGTACGAGATCAGCAATTCCATGAATTCCACGTCGTCGCCCAGCACGGCCTGGTGCACCGCAAGACAGTGAGTGTGAACCGGCATGAAGGCATTGGGATCGGCGCCGTGATCGAGTGCGATGCTGACCGCCTCTTTCTGTCTGTTGATGGCGGCGAGGCCGAAGGTGCGCTGCACCTCGGCCGGCGTCGCACCAGCCAGCAGCGCTCTAAGCTGGCCGGTTCGTCCCAGGGCCGCAGCGATCGGTGCCGTCATCGTCATCCCCGCCGACAGTAGAAGTTCGATCGGCTCGATCTCGCAATGCCCCAGCGTGACGTCGACGGCCCGGTCCGTCGGTGCTGCGCCCGCCGCCATTAAAATGACCACCAGCGGCGACTGCAGGCCCTGCTCCTTGGCCGGCGAGCTGGTCATGACCAGCTCCAGGGCATAGTCGAGGTCGGTCCTGTCGACGCCGCGATCGATCATGACACGCGCGATCTCGACCATGTTGGTGGGCATGCGCTCGATGAGAGTGGGATTGTCGGCGATGAACCAGAACAGCCGCGGGTCGCGAAAATATTGAGGCCGCGTCGCCGCGCGATAGCATTCCGGCTCGACGATGTTCTCCCGCAGCAGGCGTGGCTCGGCATCGAGCAGGCGCGCAAGGCCGGCTGCATCGCCCTGGTGGATAGCCGTCACTGCGGCACGGAATGAGGGGTCGCGAATGACTGGCCGCTCGAGCAGCTCGATGATCGCGGCCCTGTCCCAGCCCTCGCCCGCGCGCGCCAGGGCGAGCGCCGGCCGGCCCTTGCTGTCGGGCTGCCATTCGAGCGCCTCGCCGCGGATCAGCCGCTCGACCAAGGCCAGGGGGCCGCGTGCCGCGGCGGCATGCAGCGCGGTCTCGCCGGCGGCGTCGGACCGCGGATTGGCGCCCGCGGCGAGCAAGGCATCGACGATGGCGAGCCGGGCCTCGTCTGATGCGTTGCTGGCGCAGGCTTGCCACAGCGCAGCGCCGGCGCCGCGCGGCGCTTCGTCGACGGAGGCGCCCTCCGCCAACAGTTGCCGAACCGTGGCGACTTCACCGGCGCGCGCCGCGGCAGCCAGCGGCGGGAGCTGTGCCGGCTGCTGGCCGCCGCGCAGCGCGTCGACGCGTTGGATCAGCGCCGCCCAGGTGCCCAAGCCGTAGCTCGCGGCGACCTGGCGCTGCGCCTCGGCGAGGCCGAGGCGCCGGTCCTTGGCCCAGCGCTTGGCCTCCTTGCGCAGATGCTCCTTCGAGGGGTGCGCCGGCAGCGTACGGCTGGTGTCGGTGGACATGATTCTCCCTTTCCCGAATGCCCGATGTCCGCTCGCGAGCAGGAAAGGTCGAATGACCGAAAGGCTGGCATGAGGTGGGCTGAGCCCTCTCCGCGGACAGGTGGCCGCCTCGACCGGCAATGGCGCCACTATGCCCGGCCAAGCGAGTCTTTCAAGCCTTTCACGCAAAATGGCGATGGCTGTCACCGCACCTTCCTTGGCACAGTGGCGTCATGGCCAAGCATCCCTACACCATCATCCGCGGCGGCAAGCTCCTGGACATCGCCAAGCGCAATGCCGCTCCCGCCGACATCCTGATCAAGGGCGACACCATCGCCGAGATCGGCCGGCCGGGCCTCGCCGCTCCTGCCGGCGCGACGACCATCGACGCCACCCACCGCCTGATGCATCCCGGGCTGGTCAACGCGCACACCCACGGGCCGGGCAATCTCGGCAAGGGCATGGGCGATCTGTGGCCGCTCGAGCTGCTGTTGACGGCGAGCCCGTGGATCAACGGTGGCCGCACGCTGGAGGACAAGCACCTGGCGACCCTGATCGGCGCCTGCGAGATGGTGATGAAGGGCTGCACCGCCGCCTACGACCTCGCCGCCGAGTTCCCCCTGCCCTCGGTCGACGGCCTGTCGGCGATGGCCAAGGCCTACGAGGAGGTCGGCATGCGCGCCGTGCTGGCGCCGATGGTGGCGGATCTGACGTTCTTCGAGGCGATCCCCGGCCTGATGGAGCGCCTCTCGCCGGCGCTGCAGAAGGAGGTCGAGAGCTTCCGGCTGGCGCCGTGGAAGGCGACGACGCGGCAGATGCGAAAGGCTTTCCAGAAATGGCCGTTCGAGAAGGTGATGCTCGCGGTCGCGCCGACCATCCCGCACCATTGCACCGACGACTTCATGATCGCCTGCCGCGATCTCGCGCGCGAGTTCGACCTCGGCATCCACAGCCACGTCGCCGAATCCAAGGTCCAGGTGGTGGCGGGCTACAAGCGCTACGGCAGCTCGCTCGCCGCCCACATGGATTCGCTCGGCCTGGTCAACGAGCGCTTCACGGTGGCGCACGGCGTCTGGCTCGACGGCGACGACATGAAGCGGCTGGGCGATCGCGGCGCCTCGGTGGCGCACAATCCCGGCTCCAACATGCGGCTGGGCAACGGGCTCGCCGACATGCGCGGCATGCTCGCCGCCCAGATCAATGTCGGCATCGGCACCGACGGCGCCAACTGCGCCGACAATCAAAACATGTACGAGGCGATGCGGCTGGCCTCGTTCACCTCCAAGGTCCAGGGCCCCGACTGGCAGCGCTGGATCACCACCGCCGAGACGCTGCACGCGGCCACCGAGGGCGGCGCCCGCGCGCTCGGCCTCGACAAGCAGATCGGCCGGATCGCGCCTGGCTACAAGGCCGACATCGTCTTCCTCGACCTGCACCACATCAACTGGATCCCGCTCAACGATCCGGTCAACGCGCTGGTCCACACCGAGGACGGCAGCGCGGTCCATTCCGTCATGATCGGCGGCCGCATGATCGTCGAGAACCGCAAGCTGCTCACCGTCGATCTCGCCAAGCTCGCCGCCAAGGCCGAGGAGTCACGCGTGCGGCGCGAGAAGGTCACCGCGCCGGCAAAGAAGCTCTACCAGCGCCTGGAGAAGGTCGTCGGCACGTTCTGCCCCGGCCTCGCCAAGGCACCGCTGCACATCCATCGCTACGGCGCCAGCCATCACCACGCGCATTGAAGCTGGGATCGCGCGACCAGAAGAGAAACATGAGTAAAGGTCCCGAGCGCAGCGAGGGACCTTTCAGCGGTGCACGACCCAGACGAATCGATTGCCCCAAATGTTTCGCCCCTGCGGGTCGGCCCGTGAGCCGGTGGCAAACTCCTGTCTCACGCCCGTAAGGGCGCTTTTCCGTCGTCCTGAGCAAGGCGCTTGCGGAGCAAGCGCCGTCAGCGAAGGACCTCATCGCCGCTTGCTCCAGTGTGCTTTGAACTTCTGGCGATGAGATCCTTCGCTGCGCTCAGGATGACAAGATAAGGTGCGCTGATACTCCGGTCGCAGGTAGAATTCACCGAAGCGGACATACGTGTCGAACCGCATCAGTGATACCGTGCCGACCGCGCGTTCGCGCCACACGATGCGCGTGAACGGCTTCTCGTCGAAGCGTTCCCGGTGAAGTCGCCTCTGCAGCGCCTCGTCCCAGCCCCACCGGGTCTCGATGTAAGGTCTCATCGCGGCGCGCTTGACGTCGAACGTATACGCGAACGCCCGTTCGTCCCGCGGCAGGGCGGCAAACTGCACGTCCGGCGGCAGGTCGGGAAGGTGGAGGCGCTCGCCGCCCGTCATCCGGTCTGTCGTCATCCGGCCTGCCGTCGATCGAGCAGATCGAGGATCGCCGACTCCAGCTCGGGCACGTCGGTCACGACAGCATCAGGCTCCTCGGCCGGATCGCGCGGGCGCTGGCGGCGGTGACGCCCGCCGCGCAGCTGGATCGCCGCCATGCCCAGCGCCTTGGCCGGCACGATGTCGTTGTCGATGCGGTCGCCGACCATGATGCACTCGGCCGGCGACACGCCGAGCGCCTCGGCCGCTGCGAGGAAGGCGCGCGGATCGGGCTTGCGCAGGCCGGTGACCCCGCTCAGCCCGTGATGATCGAACAGCCCGTCGATACCGGCGCGATCGAGTCGGGCGCGGGCGGCCTCGGGCTGGTTGGCGACGATGCCGAGCGCCAGCCCGCGCTCGCGCAGGCGGCGCAGCAGGCCATCGATCTCGGGCCGCAGCTGGAACACTTCGAGATTGCCCACCATCGCGCGAACACGCTGGCGGACCCGCTCGATCGTGCGTGGATCGCCGCCGCACAGCGTCTCGACCATGTGGGCATAGGCGTCGGGCGCGAAGGCCGCGACCGCCACCTCCGAGGCCTCGTCGATCGCGGCCTGATCGACCCGGATGCCCTCCAGCCCGCAGGCCGAGGCGATCGCGCCATCGACGGCGCTTTCCCAGGCGAACTCGAGATCGATCGGCCCGCCGACATCGAACAGAACTGCGCGATAGGGCATGCCGGATGATCGCCGATCGGGCCGGCGTTCCGCTACAGGAGCTTGTCGAGGGTCAGTGCGACGAGCCTTCCAGCGCCTTGACGATGTTCTCGCACATCACCTTGGCGTCGGCGAACAGCATCATGGTGTTGTCCCGGAAGAACAGCTCGTTGTCGACGCCGGCATAGCCCGAGGCCATGCCGCGCTTGACGAACAGCACCGTCTGGGCGCGCTCGACGTCGAGGATCGGCATGCCGTAGATCGGGCTCGCCGGGTCGGTCTTGGCGGCCGGGTTGGTGACGTCGTTGGCGCCGATCACGAAGGCCACGTCGGTCGAGGCGAAGTCGCGGTTGATGTCGTCGAGCTCGAAGACCTCGTCGTAGGGCACGTTGGCCTCGGCCAGCAGCACGTTCATGTGGCCGGGCATGCGGCCGGCCACCGGATGAATGGCGTAGCGCACCTGCACGCCGTCCTTCTTCAGGAGGTCGGCCATCTCGCGCAACGCGTGCTGGGCCTGCGCAACCGCCATGCCGTAACCGGGCACGATGATCACCGACTGGGCGTTCTTCATCAGGAAGGCGGCATCCTCGGCCGAGCCCGCCTTGACCGGCTTGTCGGACTTGGCGTGCGGCGCGCCCGCGGCCGAGGAGTCTGTGCCGAAGCCGCCCAGGATCACGTTGAAGATCGAGCGGTTCATGCCCTTGCACATGATGTAGCTCAGGATCGCGCCGGATGAGCCGACCAGCGCCCCGGTCACGATCAGCGCGGTGTTGCCCAGCGTGAAGCCGATGCCGGCTGCCGCCCATCCCGAATAGGAGTTGAGCATCGACACGACCACCGGCATGTCGGCGCCACCGATCGGCAGGATCAGCAGGAAACCGAGCGCCAGCGACAGCGCGATCAGCAGGATGAAGGTGACGGGATGGCCGCGCAGGGCGAACCATGCCAGCAGCACCACCAGGACGATGCCGATCGCGGCATTGAGCGGATGCTGGCCGCGGAACACCAGCGGCGCGCCGGACACCAGGCCCTGCAGCTTGGCGAACGCCACGACCGAGCCGGTGAAGGTGATGGCGCCGATCACGGTGCCGAGCCCCATCTCGATCAGGCTGTGCGCCTTGATCTGGCCGAACGTGCCGATGCCGAAGGCCTCCGGCGACACGAAGGCGGCGGCGGCGACGAACACCGCCGCCAATCCGACCAGCGAATGGAAGGCGGCGACGAGCTGCGGCAGCGCCGTCATCTGGATGCGCATGGCGACGACCGCGCCGATCGCCCCGCCGATGATCAGGCCGACGATGATCAGCCAGGGCGAGACCACGCCCGGCGTCGCGACGGTGACGCCGATCGCCACCGCCATGCCGACGATGCCGTAGAGGTTGCCGCCGCGCGACGTCTCGGGCGAGGACAGCCCGCGCAACGCCATGATGAAGCAGATGGCGGCAATCAGATAGCCGTAGGCCGCGAGTTCCTGGGTCATCCCGTCTGTTCCCCCTGCCCGCGCCTACTTCCGGCCCGGCTTCTTCTTGAACATCGCCAGCATGCGATGCGTGACGATGAAGCCGCCGAAGATGTTGACCGCCGCCAGGATCACGGCGATGGCGCCGAAGAACTGGGCGGCGCCCAGGCCCCTGAGGCCGGCCGCCAGCAGCGCGCCGACGATGATCACCGACGACACGGCATTGGTGACCGCCATCAGCGGCGAATGCAGCGCCGGCGTCACCCGCCACACCACGTAGTAGCCGACGAAGCAGGCCAGGGCGAAAATTGTGAGCAGCGAGACGAACGGCATGTGGCCATCCGGGATCGACGCCGTCCCCTGGGCCGCCAGATCGGTGATCTGCTGCGCCAGGCCCTTGAGGCTGGTCGCCAGATCCTGCGCCTGGCTGGCGAGCTTGGACGCCTCGCCGGCTACTTTATCGTCCATGGCTTAGCTCCCGGAGCGCGAAATGCGAAAGTTGTCATCCCGAGCGAACGCGAGGGACCTTTGATCGCGCGTCGCGAAAGATCCCTCGTTAACGACGCTTGCTCCGCAAGCGTCGAACTCGGGATGACAATTTCTGAACAGAGAAGATCGAAGGGGCATGCTCACGCCTGGGCCAGCGACGGGTGCACGACCTGGCCGTCGCGCGTCACCAGGGTGCCCTTCACGACCTCGTCGGCGGTGTCGATCTTGAGCGCCTTGGTCTCCTTGTCGATCATCGGCGTGATGAAGTTCAGGAGGTTGCGCGCGAACAGCGCCGAGGCGTCGGTCGGCAACTCGCCCGGCAGGTTGGCCGGCCCGACGATCTTGACGCCGAACTTCTCGACCGTCTTGCCGAACTCCGACAGCGGGCAGTTGCCGCCCTGCTCGACCGCCATGTCGACGATCACCGAGCCGGGCTTCATGGTCTTGACCATGTCCTCGCTCACCAGCACCGGCGCCTTGCGGCCCGGGATCAGGGCAGTGGTGATGACGATGTCCTGGGTCTTGATGTGCTCGGCGACCAGCGCCGCCTGCTTGGCGCGATACTCCGCGCTCATCTCCTTGGCGTAGCCGCCGGCGGTCTCGGCCGCCTTGAACTCCTCGTCCTCGACGGCGATGAACTTGGCGCCGAGCGACTGGACCTGCTCCCTGGTCGCCGGCCGGACGTCGGTCGCAGTCACGATCGAGCCGAGCCGGCGCGCCGTGGCGATCGCCTGCAGGCCGGCCACGCCGACACCCATGATGAAGGAGCGCGACGGCGCCAGCGTGCCGCCCGGCGTCATCATCTGCGGCAGGATGCGACCGAAATGGTTGGCCGCCAGCAGCACCGACTTGTAACCGGCGAGATTGGCCTGCGAGCTCAGGATATCCATCGACTGGGCGCGGGTGATGCGCGGGATCAGCTCGAGCGCGAACGACGTGACGCCCGCCGCCGCCAGGGCTTGCGCCAATTCGCGGTTGGTGAGCGCCGACAAGGGCGACATCAAAACCTGGCCGCTGCGCAACAGCGCCATCTCGTCGGTGCCCTCGGCGGCCGACATCGGGCGCTGGATCTTGAAGATCACATCGGCGGTCGAGGCCGCCGCGGCAGCGTCCGGCACGATCGTTGCACCGGCTTCGGTGTAGGCCTCGTCGGTATAGGCGGCGGCCGTGCCGGCGCCCGTTTCGACCATGATTTCCGCCACCCCCAGTCCTTTCAGCTTCTTCACGGTCTCGGGCGTCGCCGCCACGCGCGTTTCGTGCGGCCGGCGTTCTTTGAGAATGGCGATTTTCATGGAGAGCTTGGGTCTGTTGGAGGCCGACGGAGGGGCTGGGTGCAGCGCACCATGCACAGCGCCCCTCTCTTTGCCAAGCCGGTTTTTCGCCGCGCAGTGCAGGCATTTACCGCCCGCAATCGACCAGTGATACTGCGCCCATGCACCAGCGTCCCGCCATCCTGACCGGCTTTCACTTCACCCGATGGGCCCTCGCCACCCTCTCCGAGCGCTATGACATCGCCGGCCACATGGACCGGCCCGAGCCGGCTCTGGTGCCGGCCAACGCCCAGCCGCATGTCCAGGCGCTCGTGACCACCGGCAGCGTCGGCGTCTCGGACGCGCTGATGGCGGCCATCCCCCGCCTGTCGCTGATCTGCTGCTATGGCACCGGCTACGAACGCATCGACATCGAGGCGGCGCGCCGACGCAACATCATGGTCACCCACGGCGCCGACGCCAACGCGCCCGACGTGGCCGAGATGGCCGTCGGCATCCTGCTCGCCTCGACGCGCCGCATCGTGCGGGCCGACAAGATGATCCGCCGCGGCGACTGGACCAAGCGTATCCCCAACCGGTTCGGCCCGATCGCCGGCCTGACCGGCGGCAAGGTCGGCATCCTGGGCCTCGGCGCCATCGGCATGGAGTTCGTCAAGCGCATCAAGGGCTTCGACGTGCAGATCGGCTACTGCAATCGCACCCGGCGCAACGATGTCGACTTTTCCTATTTCCCCAACGTGATGGCGCTGGCGACCTGGGCCGACTACCTGATCGTCGCCCTGCGCTCCGACGCCTCCAACCGCCACATCATCAACGCCGAGGTGCTGAAGGCGCTCGGGCCGCGCGGCCACCTGGTCAACATCAGCCGCGGCTGGGCGGTCGACGAAGCGGCGCTCGCCGACGCCCTGCGCTGCAACGTGATCGAGGGTGCCGCGCTCGACGTGTTCGACGAGGAGCCCTACGAAGGCACCGAGCTGCTGCCGCTCGACAATCTGGTGATGACGCCGCATTTCGGCGGCGGCACCGAGCATGCCCAGCGCCGCATGACCTCGCTCGTGCGCCAGAACCTCGACGCCCACTTCGCCGGCAAGCCGGTGGTGTCGCCGCTGCCCGAGCTGCGCGACATGGCGGAGATGACGGCGGGGCGATTGAGGTAGGAAAGGTCCCTCGCTGCGCTCGGGATGACATCAATACTGTCCCCGCGACAACCAGGCTGTCGCCAAGACGACAAGGCTGTCATCCCGAGCACAACGAGGACCTTTCTTCATCTCGACTTTCACCCCGCCCGGTCCTTCCCGATAACCACCTTCGGCCCGGCATCCCGGAACGGCGCCTCGAACCAGACGTCGTAGTAGGCGCGCAGCGCCGACGGATAGCGGCGCAGCTCGGTCAGGATGCTGTAGGCGGCGCCGACGTCGCGGGCCTCGAAGCCAAAGGCATCGATGCCGACGTTGCGTGCCATGTAGAGTGCCCGTACCAGGTGGAAACGCTGCGAGACGATCATCACGCGCTCCTGGCCGTAGATGTCGCGTGCGCGCATCACGGAGTCCCAGGTCCGCCAGCCGTCGAAGTCACTGTAGATGACCTCGGTGGGAACGCCCCGCTCGACCAGGCCAGCGCGCATGGCGCTCGGCTCGTCGTTGACGGCATCACGGCTGCCGCTCACGATCAGGTATCTCACCTTGCCGGCCTTCCACAGCGCCGCCGCAGCATCGAGGCGGTAGATGAAGTAGCGGTTGGGGCCGCCCTCCGGGCCGATCGCCGCCGTCCCCAGGACCAGCGCCGTCTCGATCACCGGCGCCTTGGCGACATCGGAGAACAGGTGCGCTTCGGCGAGCGGATCGAGGCGTCGTTCGGCGACCCAGGCGAGCAAGACGACCGCGAGCGCCAACGCGCCGCCGAGCAGCAGGGCATACAGGATTAGCCGCACGCGGCCTGTCTTGCTGCGCGCGACGCGGGTCTGTAAGGCATCGCCATGCCGCGCCTGTCCACCGCCGAAGCCACCGTCCACTCCCTCCTGCGCCATGGCCTCGACACGGTCTACGCGTTGCCCGGGCTGCACAACGATCCGCTGTTCGATGCGTTCTACCATGCAGCCGACCGCCTCCGGGTGATTCATCCGCGCCACGAGCAGACGGCCGCCTACATGGCGCTGGGCGCAGCCCTCGTCACCGGCAAGCCGCAGGCCTTCGCCGTGGTGCCGGGACCGGGCCTGCTCAACGCCGGCTCCGCCTTGCTGACGGCATATGGCATGAATGCGCCGGTTGTGGGGCTGGTCGGCCAGATCCCGCAGACCGACATCGACAAGGGCCATGGCCATCTGCACGAGATCCACGACCAGCTCGGCCTGATGCGCCAC
>NZ_JBGAKA010000037.1:0-79002 GCF_044224635.1 Reyranella sp.
ACCGCACCCCCGACGCGGCCGGATCGGCCTATTGGACCGGGCAGATCAAGCAGGTGCTGCAGGCCGGCCAGTCGGTGGGCCAGGTGCTGATCAACATCATCAGCGGGGCGCAGGACACGGCGGCCGCCAAGGACATCACCGCGCTGATGAGCAAGGTGGCGGTGAGCATCGCCTACGTCGGCGAGCAGGTGGAGCACGGGATCGAATGGGCCGGCGCCAGCGACATCGCGGTGGCGACGGCGCTGCTCGATGGCGTGACGACCGATCCGCAGAGCCTGCTGGTCGGCATCCGCAACGCCGAGGTCCTGATCGCCAATCACGCGTGATCTCGACGCGGTGATCATTCCTCCTACGAAAATAGGGGCGGGCACCGCCCCTATTTTCACGGCATCGTGGTGCGCGCCGGGCGGGCGGGCCGGTTGTCTCCCCAGCTTCGCTGGGGAGGTGTCGGCATCTGCAGGCTTTTTGCCGCTACGCGGCCAAAAGCCGACGCCGACGGAGGGGGTCATGCGCTGGGAGCGCACCCCTGACAAGAAACAAGCTCTTCCGCCGGGAGCGCGCCATTTCAGTCGGAGCAATCTCCGCCTGAAGCGGCGCGCTCGCGGCCCATGGCGTGCTCCGCCGGCGACCTTTCTCAATATGGATATACTATCGGCCAGTATGGATTGATTTCATATCGACATCGGTCATCCTCGAAACTTCGGAGCTGGTCACCATCCGGTAATTCGGCAGACCGCCGGCGAGATGAAGGACGCGAGGTCGAACACGATTCGAATCTTCGCGCGCACCCTCCAAAGGGATTTCCCGTCAGTCGCTAAAGGCGGGACTCGATCGGCCGTCCCGTGATAAATACGTGACATCGGGGAGCTGGCACGAGGGGACAACCATGGCTTGGTACACTGGAAAAGTCTTTCGTGGCGTCGACTACAATCCGACCTGGCCGGGGTGGACCCAGGGCCCGAGCGGCGCGCCCGAAACCAGATTGCAGACGTTCGATTCCGACATGTTCAATGACGCCTTCGCCTCGCTGTGGGGCAAGGGGTTCCAGACGCCGCCAACGGGCGACGCCAGCGCGCCGATCCAGAACGGCGTCTACCGCGATGACCTGGGGACGATCGCCAGCGAGGGCTTCAACCTGGTGCGGCTCTACAACTGGGGCATCGCCCGCGGCACCGATCCCTCGCAGGCGCCCAACTTCTCCGGGCTCGATCACGTCAACTTCCTGACCTACGCCAAGACCCTCGGCATCACGGTCGTCGTGCCGGTGTCCGACTACTTCCTGACCAACGACGCGTTTGCCTGGAACAACACGACGCCCAACGCCAGTTATTCGTTCGGCTCGGCGACCAGCGACATCCAGAGCGACCTCAATCAGTTCATCGCCAGCATCACCGATCCCACGACCGGCAAGATCTTCACCAACGTCCAGATCGCCGTCGGCAACGAGGGTGATCTCGGCGAGGGCGGCGTCTACCACAATCCCGCGGACCCAGGCCCGCCCAACACCAATGCCTCCGACTTCCTGGCGCGCACGATCTGGTGGATCAAGAACCTGCACGAGAAGATCAACGGCGCGGGCGGCGTCAACGGCCCGAGCGGCGACATCGTGCCGATCACGGCCACCTTCGCCAATGGCGACCAAGGCGCCACACCGACCGACCCCACCCATCCCGGCAAGTGGGGGAGCTGGATGAACTGGGTGATCTCGGGGGTAGAAGCCGGACAGCACGCTCCCGTTGGCTGGAACGTCAACAACTACAATCCTCCCGGCCAGACCTTCGCGAACGCCGTGACCGGCCTCGCCGCCGCCGATCCGACCTACGCCAGCTACTACTACAACAGCTTCAACATCGGACAGGCCTCGACGACGTCACCTTTCGGAAACGGGATCAAGGACACGCTCATCCTCTACGACGAGGCCGCCACGCCGTGGCCGGGTGCCGGCGCCGCCAACGTACCGCTGATGTTGATGGAGGTGTTCAACACCAACCGCAACGCCGTCGACGGCGATGGCAATCCGATTTGGCCCACGCCGGCCGACCAGGCCTTGTCCGCGGTCAACGAAGCCAAGACCATCGAAAGCTATCTTGCCCTGCACAATGCCGACACGGCGCACAGCACGACCAACCTGATCGGCTACAACTATTTCGAGTTCACCGACGAGCCGGCCGCAGGCAAGTTCGTCGGCCTCTACCAGTACGGCTCGCTGCTCCAGAACGCCCACACCGGGACCACCAGCATCTTCTATGATTCCCGCGGCGGGTATCCCGACTTCATCTTCCCGGTCCACGAGC
This sequence comes from Reyranella sp., assembly GCF_044224635.1. Classification (GTDB taxonomy): domain Bacteria; phylum Pseudomonadota; class Alphaproteobacteria; order Reyranellales; family Reyranellaceae; genus Reyranella. The sequence continues at coordinate 2,295 of NZ_JBGAKA010000037.1, forward strand.
TCGTCGCGACGCCGGGGCCGGGCGGCCAGGGCACCCTGGCGGGAGCCTGGACAGCCACCTTCCCGAACGCCCTGAATGCCCATAACGATGCCTTCGTGGTCCTGCAGGGCCAGTCGCTGACGGCCGGCGCGCCGCTCGGCGTCATGAGCAACGACGTATCCGAGGCGCCCGGCGCGGTAGCGCTGCTGTCGGGGGCTTTGAAGGGCCTGCTGGGGCTCGGTCTGGATGGCGCGGTCACCTATACGCCGGGCGCCGGCTTCTTCGGCGTCGATACCTTCAGCTACGCCGCTTTTGGCGAGTACGGAGCGGCCGACCGGGGCGAGGCGACGATCCACGTCGTTCCCGTCATCGCCGGCCCGACCACGACGACCTTGAACCTGCTCGCCCTCACCGCCGAGGAGCAGGTCGCCTCGACCTATGCGGCGTTCTTCGGCCGCGCCGCCGATGCGGCGGGTTTCGAGTTCTGGGTCGACGAGTTCAACCACAACCTGCCGACCCAGGGCCCCGCGGCCGTGTTCGCCAACATCGCCCACTCGTTCGCCGCCAGCGCCGAGGCCACGGCGCTCTACCCGTTCCTGGCCAACCCGGCCGGCGCGAGCGACGCGCAGATCGGCGCCTTCCTCGGCAGCGTCTACAACAACCTGTTCGACCGCACCCCCGACGCGGGCGGATCGGCCTATTGGACCGGGCAGGTCAAGCAGGCGGTGCAGGCCGGCCAGTCGGTGGGCCAGGTGCTGATCAACATCATCAGCGGGGCGCAGGACACGGCGGCCGCCAAGGACATCACCACGCTGATGAGCAAGGTGGCGGTGAGCATCGCCTACGTCGGCGAGCAGGAAGCCCACGGGATCGAGTGGGCCGGCGCCAGCGACATCGCGGCGGCGACGGCGCTGCTCGACGGCGTGACCGCCGATCCGCAGAGCCTGCTGGTCGGCATCCGCAACGCCGAGGTCCTGATCGCCAATCACGCGTGATCGGCAGCAGCGGACGGCGTTGATTCGAGCGCCGTTCGCGGCGAACGGATCACATCATGCTGCCCTCCCTGCGCGAAGCGCGGGGAGGTGCCCCGTCATACGGGGCGGAGGGGTCATGAGCCCCAGTCGAAGCGTCCGTCCCTGTCCTTTCCGTTCAGGGCTTCGTAGATCGTTTCGACGACACTGTCCCGATCCATACGTGTGTTGCTCATGACCCCTCCGCCCCCTGCGGGGGCACCTCCCCAACGCAAGCGTTGGGGAGGACAGCCCAACACGCTACCGCTCCACCCAGACGTCCTCGAAGCGCCAGTTGTTGTAGATGCTGTTGACGTGCAGGGTGATGTTCCTGACCTGCGGCTGCCAGCAGCCCGCGGCGCGGCCGTAGAAGATGATCGGGCGCGCGATCTCGGCCTGCAGCATGTGGTCGGTCTGCCACACCATCTGCTGGCGCTTCTTGGGATCGGGCTCGCGCGACTGGGCCTCGAACCGCCTGGTCATGTCGGCATTGCAGTAGCCGTTGTAGTTGCGCAGCGAGCCGCAGCCGTAGCTCTCGAAGAAGGCGACGTCGGGATCGTCGACCGCGATGCCGCTGAGGTTCAGGGCGACGACGTAGTCCTTCTTGAAGACGCGGTTGTAGTAGACCGCGGTGTCGATGATCTCGAGCTCGCCGTCGACGAAGACGTGCTTCAGCTGATCGATCAGGATCACCGCCGGGTCCTTGAAGGTCGCGATGTTGCGGGTGCTGACCTTGATCTTGAGCCGCTTGTCAGGACCGTAGCCTGCCTCCTTCATGAGCGCCCGCGCCTCCTCGCGCGCCTTGCCGACGTCGCCGTAGCCGGGCAGGTCCTTCAGCATCTCGGGCGTCATGCCCCAGGCACCGTCGGGCGGCGGCAGCATGATGCCCGCCATCTTGTTCTCGCCCTCGCTCAGGATGTCGATGAAGGATTGCCGGTCCAGGGTGAGCGCGAGCGCGCGCCGGATCCCGGGATTGTCGAACGGCGGCGCATCCTGGTTGACGATCAGGTTAACGCTGACGCCGCTCTCGCGCATGGTGCATTGCGCCTTGGGCGCCTCGGCGCGGATGTTCTTCAGCAACGGCACCGTGACATCGGTCGGGAAGGTCATGTCGAACTTGCCGGCGATGAAGGACAGCATGCGCGTCGAGCGGTCGGGGATGATGGTGAACTCGATGCGGTCGAGATAGGGCAGGCCCTTCTTCCAATAGTCCTCGTTCCTCGTGAGCTTGATGCCTTCGTTCATCTTGAACTCGGCAAGCTTGAAGGGTCCGGTGCCGACCGGCCGGCGGCGCATCTGGTCGGGCGGAATGTGGCAGGGATAGATCGGCGTATAGCCCGAGGCGAGCAGCGCCAGCAGCGAGGGCTGCGGCGCCTTCAGGTGGAAGGTGGCCTGGGAATCGCTGTCGGCGGTGACCTTCTCGACGTTGGTCCACCAGGTCGCGCGCGGATTGCGCCGGAGCTTGTTCTCGCCGCTCAGCAGCAGCTCGAAGGTGCAGGCCACGTCCTTGGCCGTGAACGGCTTGCCGTCGTGCCAGCGCACGCCGTCGCGCGTCTTGAACACCAGCCTGGTGCCGCCTTCCTGCCAGGCCCAGCTCGCCGCGAGGTCGGGCACGATCGAGTCCAGGCTGTTCCTCGGCACGTGCTGGTCGAACATCACCAGGTTGTTGTAGAGCGACATGAAGGGCACCGCGACCGACACCGTCGCCTCCTCGTGGATCGAGGCGCTGGGCGGGCTGTCCATGTGCTGGATCCTGAGCACGCCGCCGCTCTTCTGCGCCGCTGCCGGACCCGCGACGAGCAGGCCCAGCATCAACGCAAGACACGCAATACGACCATTCTCGCTTATCACTGTTTCCTCCGTCCCTGGTTCTTCTTTCAGGCCATCAGCATGGCACGAAAGGGCGCTCGGTCGATGGCGACGAGCGGGAGGAGACGGAGATTCTGTCTGCCAGACGAAACGAAGGGTCATCTCATTTTCCTCCCCAACGCTTGCGTTGGGGAGGTGCCCCCGCAGGGGGCGGAGGGGTCATGAGCAACACACGTGCGGCCTGAAACGAACGAACGCTTCGACTGAGGCTCTTGACCCCTCCGCCCCGTATGACGGGGCACCTCCCCGCGCTTCGCGCAGGGAGGGAAACAAGATCTGTGGCGCGCTCCCGGCGATGAAGGACGCCGCCATAACGGAGGCTCAAGCCGCCTGCCTGAAATCTCCAATCTGGGCGTCGAAGGCGCGCTTGAAGGCAGGCCGCGCGGTGCAGCGTCGGACGTAGGCGGCAAGGCGCCTGTCGCCGGCGACGATGTCGGTGTGGCCGAGGATGCGCAGCACGGTCGCCATCATCAGGTCACCTGCCGTGAAGCGGTCGCCATCGAGATAGGGCTTGTCTCTGCCCGAGCTTTCGATAGTCGCCGACAGTGTGCTGCTCACGAATGGAAGCAGCGATGTCGGGCAACGCTTCCTGGAAGCCAAGAGGACGAGCCGCTGGCCACTGGATCAGCCGCGCTCAGTTCACCGGCGACACGCGCAGCTGATAGGGCTCCTCGAGCAGCTTGCACTCGTCGGCGGTGAGCGCGACCTCCGTCGCCTTCGCGGCCGAGCTCAGCTGGTCGAGATCGGTGGCGCCGATGATGGGCGCGCCCATGTAGGGCTTGCTGAGCAGCCAGGCCAATGCCGTCTGGGCGGGCGAGGCGTTCTTGGCCAGAGCGACCTTCTTGACCCGCTCGACGATCTCCCAGTCGCCGTCGCGATAGGTGCCGGCGCGCACCTGCGCGTCGTTCCTCGAGCGCTCGGTGGCGCCGCCGCCGTCGCGGCTGCGGTTGCCGGCGAGGAAGCCGCGCGCCAGCGGCGAGTACGGGATCAGGCCGACGCCCTGCTCGTGGCACAGGCGGTTCATCTCGCTCTCCTCCTCGCGCTGGATGAGATTGTAGAGATTCTGCATCGCTATCGGCCGCGCATAGCCCTTCCAGTCGGCCAGCATGATCATCTGGGCGAACTTGTAGGCCGGCATGGTCGAGCCGCCGATGTAGCGCACCTTGCCCGAGCGCACGATCTGGTCGAGCGTGTACATGGTCTCTTCCATCGGCGTGTGCGGGTCGAGGCGATGGACCTGGTAGACGTCGATATAGTCGGTCTGCAGGCGCTTGAGCTGCTCGTCGATCGCGGCCATCAGATGCTTGCGCCCGGTGCCGACGTCGTTCTCGGCCTTGCTCATGCGGATGCCGACCTTGGTCGACAGCACGAGATTCTCGCGCTTGGTCATCTTCATGAGCGTGGCGCCCATGATCTCCTCCGAGCGGCCGGCATTGTAGGCATCCGCGGTGTCGAAGAAGGTGATGCCGACGTCGAGCGCGCGCTTGAAATAGGCCGGCGCCTCGACCTCGTCGAACTTGCCCCAGCCGCGGTTGCCCTTGGCTCCCCACGAGTTGCCGCCGAGACAGATGCGGCTGACGATCAGGCCCGAGCGGCCGAGCGGTCCGTACTTCATGAAGATTCCCCCTTGCTGGCGCGAGCATATGCTCCCACCTTTGGCCCATGAAAGTCCTGATCGAATACTGCGGCGCTTGAGGTTACAAGCCGCAGGCCCTCCGGGTGAGGGATCGCCTCCACAAGCTCGGCGCCGCCGACATTGAGTTGAAGGTCGGCAAGTCCGGCCAGTTCGACGTCACCGTCGACGGCACGCTCGAATACACGCGCAGCAAGACCGGCCGTTTTCCGACCGACGACGAGATCGACGACCTGGCGCCGGGGTAGCTCCTTTCACTCTCCTCCCCAACGAAGTTGGGAAGGAACACGAACGCCTACCCCAGCACTTCCTTGTTGACGACGTTGGCGGCATTGGTGCGGCCGTCGAACACGCTCAGGATGTTCTCGATCGCGGTCTGCGCCATGCGATCGCTCGCCTCCTTGGTGACGCCGGCCATGTGCGGGCTGAAGATCACGTTCTCCAGGCCGAACAGCTTGTTGGACGGATCGGGCGGCTCGCGGTCGAGCACGTCGAGGCCGGCGCCGCGCAGCTTGCCGGTGGCGAGCGCGGCGTAGAGCGCCGCCTCGTTGACGATGCCGCCGCGCGCGGTGTTCACCAGGAAGGCATCCGGCTTCATCAGCGCCAGCGTCTCGGCGTTGAACATGTCGACGGTCTCGGGCGACTTCGGGCAGTGGATCGACACGAAATCGACCTTGGGCAGAATCGCCTTGAGGTCGGCCACCTTCTTGGCGCCGGCCTTCTCGATCTCGGCAGCGGAGATGCCGGGATCGATCACGAAGACATCCATCTCGAAGGCGACGCTGCGCTTCACCGTGCGCGAGCCGATGCGGCCCATGCCGACCACCAGGATCGACTTGCCGAAGAGATCGGCCGGCAGGTCGGAGAGGCGCTGGCCCCAGCTGTCGTCGCGCACGAAACGGTCCATCTTCCTCACCAGCCGCGCCGAGGCGAGCAGCATGTACATGGCGTGCTCGGCGACCGACACCGAGTTGGCGATGCCGGTGGTCATCAGCGGGATCTTGCGCTTGTTCAGCGCCGGGATCTCGACGGCATCGAAGCCGACGCCGAGCCGCGCCACCACCATCATGCCCGGCGCGGCATCGAGCTCGGCCTGGCGGAACGGCGTGGCGCCCAGGGTGACGGCATTGGCGTCCTTGAGCTTGGGATGCAGCGAGGGCACCGAATCGTCGGCCAGGATCTCGTAGTCGACGTCGTCGCGCGTCTTCAGCACGTCGATTCCGGCCTGCGGCATGCGGCCGACGATCAGCACCTTCTTGCGGTTCTTGCCGGAATTACCCGTGGTCATCGTTTCCCCTGCAGTCACTGCTTGCGAACGGCGGCGATCCTAGGGCGCTGAACCGGCCGGCGCTAGCGGTGGTTTCGCGGCGCTCGTGCTCTTGCGGACCGCGGCCGTCCCGCCGGTGCGTCGAAAGGCATTCATGGCCGGCGGCGCGCCACGTCAGTGGCGCCTCTTCCGCATCGTCGACGACGACGCGCCACCGAAGTGGCGCGCCCCCAGCACATCGTCAGGGCAGATAGTGAAGCGGCAGCCGCGTGGTCGACTTGATCTCCTCCATGGCGAACATGGAGGTGACGTCGCTGAGCTCGATCTTGGCGATCAGGCGTTTGTAGAAGGCGTCGTAGGCCTCGATGTCGGGCAGCGCCAGGCGGATAAGGTAATCGATCTCGCCGCTCATGCGGTAGCAGTCCATGACTTCGGGGAACGACGCCACCGCCTTGGCGAAGCGGCCGAGCCACTGGGCATTGTGCTGGGCGGTGCGCACCGCCACGAACACCGTGACGCCGGCATTCATCGCCTTGCGGTCGAGCAGCGCCACCCTGGTGCGGATGATGCCGGCGTCCTGCAGGCGGTTGATCCGCCGCCAGCACGGCGTGGTCGACAGGCCGACCCGGCGGGCGAGCTCGGCCAGCGCCATGCTGGCATCGTCCTGCAGGCAATCGAGGATCTTCTTGTCGAACGAATCAAGGTGAATTTTCTCGGCCATGCCCGTCCCTTGGAATGATTTTCTCAGCCTAGCGCGATTTGGCGCAAAAGTAGCAAGCCGTTTTTGCCGCCAACCAGTACGCTTTGCCCATGCTCCACCGCTTCACCGATCATCCCGCCTCGGTCAACGAGACCTACCTGCAGCACATGGGCATGGCCTTCGGCTTTGGCGGTCGCATGCTGCTGGGCAGCCTCGCCTGCTTCGTGCACGGCGTCTTCCCGTGGTTGTGCCTGACCCGCGGCAGCGACACGATCCGGACGCTGCACCATCGCATGGTGAGCCATCGCGTGGTGCGTCCGGCGGTTCAGGATCGCGCCGCCCCCGACACCAGCGCCGTGGCGGCCGGCGACTAGCGCAATACTCGAGCTGATGGAGCCGCTCGCGCTTTCCGGACGACGCCAATCGCAGATCCCGGCCGCCAGCGGCCGACTGCCTGCCTGCGATAGCCGTGATGAGCGAGGACAAGAGGCCCAGCGGGCCTGATCTGACGCAAGGCGTGCGGCTTGCCGATTTCGCCGACGGCAAGCTCGTCGGTCATGTCGGAGATGACGACGTTCTGCTGGTGCTGACAGGCTCGGAGGATCGTGATCGTGGGTGGCGGCGCGGCGGGCTTCGCCGCGGCCGAGATGCTGCGGCGCGAGGGGTTCGCCGGCACCGTCACCCTGCTGAGCGACGATGCGGCGGAGCCGGTCGACCGGCCCAACCTGTCCAAGGAGAGCTTCATCGACGGCAGCATCCAGAAGCGCGACTGTCTCGTGGAATACCGCCGGAGCGGCCGCGTCCTGGCCGTTGCCTCGATCTACCGCGACCTCGCGTCCCTCGAGCGTGAGCTGTCGATGGAGCGGGAGGCCGGCTAGGGTCGCTGCCCCTCCTCGGCACGCGCCGGCTGGCGTGCTATGCTGCAAGCGAATTTCGCGGACCAAGGCTTGCCGGCACAGGCAGGGGCACGGTCGCGTCTGCAACCTGGTCCCTGCGCCTCGCGTTCGCGAATGACGGGCACAACGAAGGAGGGATCATGCATACGCCGCTCAGGATCACATTCCAGAACACGCCCTCCAGCGAGGCCATCCGTCGACTGATCGAGGAGCAGGCCGAGCATCTCGAGCAGTTCTTCGGCCGCATGACGGCATGCCACGTCGTCTTCAGCCTGCCCGATGGCAATCATCGCAACGGGGGGCTCTACGAGGTGTCCGTGCACATCAAGATGCCCGGCGGCATGACGGTCGACATCGACCGCACACCCGGGCTCGACGAGCGCTTTTCCGGCCCTCAGTTCGCCGTCAACGACGCTTTCCGGCGCGCCAGCCGCCGCCTGAAGGATCGCGCCAAGGTCATGCGGCACGACGTGAAGTCGCTTCACAAGCGCGTCGACCGCAACCTCGACCAGCCACCGGAGAAGTCCGGCTAGCGACGTGCCGAAGTAAATATAGAAGGGACGCCCGCCTTTGGTGTCATCCTGAGCGCCGCGAAGGATCTCATCGCCAGAAGTTGCAAAGCACACCTGTGCAAACGGCGATGAGGTCGCTGCGCTCAGGACGACAGAAAAGAGCGTCGGCGCACGCCCTTCTCGTCGAGCCGCTCGCGCAGCAGGCCGAGGCGGTCGCCGCCCCAGAACAGCTCGCCGTCGAAGACGAAGGTCGGCACGCCGAACACGCCGGATGCTTCCGCAGCGCTGCGCAGGCGATCGTGCTCGGTGCCGCCGTCGCCGGCGAGGAAGGATGTGAAGCCATCCGGCGCGCCGATCTCGGCCATCAGCGCCGCCACGGCCTCGACGCTTTCGGGATCGAGCTCGCGGCGCCAGAAGCGATCGAACGCGAGATCGTTGTAGGCACGGAACACGCCGTGCCTCTGGGCATAGAGCATGCCGGCATTGGCGGGCCGGGCGGTGTAGATCTTCTTCGGGCCCCTGAGCGTCAGCCCCTGCTTGTTGGCGAGCCGGCGGGCATCCATGTAGCTGTAGCGCACCCGCCGCCAATGATGCGGATCGCGCGCGTCCACCGAGCCCATGTAGGAGGCGATGTCGAGCGTGTAGGGCCGCCACAGCAGGGCGATCTCGTAGTCGGCCTCGAGCGCATAGGCCCCCGCCTTGGCGACGAAGGCATAGGGGCTGACATAGTCGCTCCACAGCGTGACCTCTGGGTTCACAGGCGTGCGCTTTCGCGACGCCACATCCACCAGAAGGCGGCGCCGACCACGGCCGCCAGCACCACCCCGATCGTCAGCAAGGCGGCCGAGTCCTGGACCCACGCGACCGCCGGCACCAGCAGCGCGAGAACGCAGCCGACCGCGCCGACGCGCCACGCCCTGGCATGGATGCCGGCGACGACCGTGCCGAGCGCCAGCAGGATCAGCAGGGTGAGGCTGGTGGCGTTGTCGTTCTCGATGCCGCGCACCTGCGGCAGGAACATCAGCCACATCGCCGCGACAAAGGCCAGCCAATGCAGCGCCTGCGTCGCGATCAGCTGCAGGCGCTCGCCGCGCGTTGCGAGCCTGCTCCAGCCCGACGTGACGCTGATCAGCCCATAGATGGGCGCCAGCGCCATCCAGTAGTAGTAAGTGATCCGGCCGTGGAAGGCCGTGAGCACGACGCCGCCCAGCGCCAGGGCCAGCATGGCCGCGTAGGGAAGATCCCGCAGCAGCCAGTGCCTCAGGCCCGGCGCCGGTGACGGCTCCGTGCTCAACGCCTGTCCTTCGAGGCTGATCCAGGCGTCATCTCTGGTCGCGGGCCAGCCGGCGTTCGACGACGCGCGACCACAGGGTGGCGCCCAGGGTGATGATCTCGTCGTTGAAATCGTAGCCCGGGTTATGGACCTCGCAGCCGCCTTCGCCGCCGCCGTTGCCGATGTTGATGAAGGCGCCGGGCACCTTCTCCAGCATGTAGGAGAAATCCTCGGAGGCCATGACGTACGGGCCCTCGCGGTTCATGTTCTCCTCGCCCACGATCTCGGCCGCGACGTCGGCGATGAACGTCACAGCGTCCCGGTTGTTGACCAGCGGCGGGAAGACCACGCGCACGTCAGCCTCGGCATGGCCGCCCAGCGTGCTCGCGATGCCCGTCGAGATCGTCTCGATGCGCTCCTTGACCAGCGCCATCGTCTCCTTGCGGAAGGCGCGGATGGTGCCGCGCAGCACCGCCTCCTGCGGGATCACGTTGTAGGCGTCGCCGGCATGCATCTGGGTGACCGAGATCACCGCCGAATCGAGCGCGGCCACGTTGCGCGACACCACGCTCTGCAGCGCCGAGATGATCTGGGTGGCGATGATCACCGGGTCGATGCCGCTTTCCGGCCGCGCGCCGTGCGCGCCCTTGCCGGTGATCCTGATGTCGAACAGGCCGCCGCCGGCCATCTGCGGGCCCGAGCGGATGGCGAACTTGCCGACATCGAGCTTGGGCCGGTTGTGCATGCCGAAGATCACCTCGCAGGGGAACTTCTCGAACAGCCCGTCCTTGACCATCGCCTCGGCGCCGCCGCGGCCCTCCTCGGCCGGCTGGAAGATGAAGTGCACCGTGCCGTCGAAATTGCGGGTCGCCGACAGGTACCTGGCGGCGCCCAGCAGCATGGTGGTGTGGCCGTCATGGCCGCAGGCATGCATGCGGCCCTGGTGCCGGCTGCGATGGTCGAAGGTGTTGTGCTCGTCCATCGGCAGGGCGTCCATGTCGGCGCGCAGGCCTATGGCGCGCGGATTGTTGCCGACGCGGATGGTGCCGACCACGCCGGTCTTGCCGATGCCGGTGGTCACCTCGCAACCCCATTCCTTGAGCTTGCCGGCGACGATCCGCGAGGTCCGCTCCTCCTCGAAGCCGAGCTCGGGATGGGCGTGGATGTCGCGCCGGATGGCGGTCAGCTCGGCGGTGGCGGCGGCAATCGCAGGTTCGATCTTCATGAGGCTCAGGGCTCCAGCAGGAAAGAGGTCATTACACGCCGAAACTCGGCGCCGTGCACGTTCGGATAGAAGTGGCCGCCGTTCTCCAGCACATGGGCGCGCGCGCCCGGGATCAGCCGGACCAGCTCCTCGGTGAAATAGAGCGGCGTCACGACGTCGTCGCGGGCGCAGATCGCCAGCGTGGGCGACCGTATCGCCGACAGCCGGTCACGCTGGTCGTGCGCCGTGATGGCGGCGATGCGCGACAGCACGATCTCGGGAATCGGGATCGTCTCGTGCGCCTTGGCCTCGATCGCCGCCAGCTCGGCATCGTGGTCGCGCACCCAGGACGGCATGTGCAGCACCAGCGCGCTCGAGCGTGTGTAGGCCAGCGGGCCCAGCTCGCGCAGCACCTGGGAGCGGTTCTCGAACAGGCGACGGAAATAGGCATCGGTCTTGCCCCAGGTGGCGCTCAGCACCAGGCGATCGATGCGCTTGCTGTGCTCGATCGCCATGATCTGGCCCATCGCCCCGCCGGTCGAATGGCCGCACCAGTGGACCTTGTCGTAGCCCAGCCCCTCGATCAGCTGCAGCGCATCGTCGGCCATCTGGGCCACGCTGTAGGCGATGCGCGAGAGCGTGCTGCGCCCGGTGCCGCGATGATCGTGCACGGTCACCGTGAAATGGCGCGACAGCTCCGCCAGCTGGGCGTCCCAGAAGCGGCCGTCGCCGCCCAGCCCGGCCACCAGGAACAGCGGCGGTCCGCTGCCGTGCGTCTCGTAGTAGAGCTCGGCGCCATCGCGCAGCCTGAATTGCGGCATATCCTCTCCTCGGTTTGCCCGGCCCGGTGAACGCCGTAAGCTAGCTCAACTTTCTCGCACCGGGGATCAACTGTTGCGGCAGGCACATTCCGTTCGGCTGTTCCAGCCGAACGAAATGGGCTTTGACGAATGGAGGAAAGCGCACGATGAAGCGCCTGTCGATCGTCGTCTTGAGCCTGCTGTCGGCGGCTGCCTGCAAGCCCCAGGAGCAGGTCGTGTCGCTCTCCATTCCGCGCCCGGCGCCGGACGATCCCAAGCCGGCCGGCATTGCCTACCTGTGCGACGGCCGCAAGGAAGTGTCGGTGGTCTATGCCAAGAACCGCGCCTCGGTGACCTTCGACGGCCGCACCTGGCGCATGGAGTACCAGCCGACCGGCGACGGCTTCCGCTACGTCGACGCCGGCAACGAATGGATCGGCCGCGACGAGCTGGCCAGCCTGCGCGACGCCAGCCACCGTCCCCTCGCCTTCAACTGCCGCCCGGTGCGAAGGACGACCTGACCCAGGGCAGCGGCGGAACTGACCGGAGAGGCGGGAATCGCCTTTCCCGGCGGCCGGTGTGACGAACTCGCCCTTTGCGATCGAACCGGTTCCTGCCAGGACGACATATGCACATCGAGCAGCTTTCCACCTGGACCCACGCCCACGTCTTCGACACGACCAGCCGCCGCGCCGAGCGCGGCACGCGCCTGGTGTTCGCCATAACGATCGCCGCGATGATCGTCGAGATCGGCGCCGGCTGGTGGTTCAACTCGATGGCCCTGCTCGCCGACGGCTGGCACATGAGCTCGCACGCCCTGGCCATCGGGCTCTCGGCGCTGGCCTATGCCGCGGCGCGCCGCCTCGCGACGGACCGGCGCTTTGCCTTCGGCACGTGGAAGGTCGAAGTGCTGGGCGGCTTCGCGAGCGCCGTGCTGCTGCTCGGCGTCGCCGGGCTCATGGCCTTTGCATCGATCGACAGGATGCTGGCGCCCGAGCCGATACGCTATCGCGAGGCCATCGTGGTCGCCGGCCTGGGGCTGCTCGTCAATGTCGTGTGCGCCTTCATCCTGGGTGGCGCCCATCACGGTCACCACCATGACCACGCCCACGACCACGGGCATGCACACGGTCACGATCACACGCACGACCTCAACCTCAGGTCCGCCTATCTGCACGTCATGGCGGACGCCGCGACGTCGGTGCTGGCGATCATCGCGCTGGCCGGGGGTTGGTTGTACGGCTGGGACTGGCTCGATCCGGCCATGGGGCTGGCGGGCTCCGCGCTGGTGGCGATCTGGGCCAAGGGGTTGATCGTGGAAACGGGCAAGGTCCTGCTCGACCGCGAGATGGATCATCCAGTCGTGAACGAGATCCGCGAGGTCGTCGAGGATCCTCAGTTTCCCGGCGAGAGCCGTGTCACGGACCTCCATGTCTGGCGCGTCGGCAAAGCGGTCTATTCGTGCGCACTGACCATCGTCACGCACGACGCCGCGCTCTCGCCGGAGGAAATGCGCCGCCGCCTGTCGATCCACGAGGAAATCGTCCATTCGACCATCGAGATCCACCTGTGCCCCGATGCGCACTAAAGCGTGATTTTCTTTGGTTGAAACACCGAAGAAAACCTCATCCTGAGGAGCGGCCGCCAAGCCGCGTCTCGAAGGGTGGGCAGCAGCAACGTTGTCGCCCACCCTTCGAGACGCATCGCTGCGCGATGCTCCTCAGGGTGAGGTACTCTTTGGTGCTTCAATCCGAATATGACGCTCTCGCGAAGCAACGGCAGCGCATGCCGCGCTCACCCTACACTCGCAGCCACAGCTTGATCGCGTAGCCGACCAGCGCCGTCACCCCGACGCCGGCGGCCCACAGGCCGACGAACCACAGCCACTGTCGCGGTCCGGGCATGCCAAGCTTGGCCATGGTCAATGGTAGCCCTCGTGGCCGGTCTTGCCGCGGAACACCCAGTAGGAATAGGCGGTGTAGGCCATGATGATCGGCACCATCACCAGGGCGCCGGGCAGCATGAATATCAGGCTCGCGGTGGGTGCAGCGGCGTCCCAGATCGAGATCTTCGGCGGCACGACGTAGGGGAACAGGCTGATGCCGAGGCCGGCCAGGGTCAGCGTGAAGACCGCCAGCGCCATCAGGAAGGGCGTGACGTGATGGCGGCGCGCCAGGCCCACGAAGAACGCCACGGTGGCGATCGCGACCAGCAGCGGCACCTGCGCGGTGAACAGCACCTGCGGCCAGGCGAACCAGCGCTTCCAGTAGACGTCGCTCAGGAACGGCGTCGCCGCGCTCACTGCGGCGATGGCGACGATGGTGCCGATGCCGAGGCCAAAGGCCAGGCGATAGCAGCGCTCCTGAAGGCTGCCCTCGCTCTTCATGATCAGCCAGGCGGCGCCCAGCAGCGCATAGCCGCAGACCAGGCTCACGCCGACCAGCACGCTGAACGGCGTCAGCCAGTCAAACCAGCCGCCGACATAGATGCGGCTGTCGACCGCGACGCCCTGCAGCAGCGCCCCCAGGGTGATGCCCTGCGCCAGGGCAGCGACCACCGAGCCGACGCTGAACGCGACGTCCCACAAGGCGCGATGGCGCGGATCGCGCCAGCGGAACTCGAAGGCGACGCCGCGGAAGATCAGCGCCAGCAGCATGGCCACGATCGGCGCATAGAGCGCCGACAGGATGGTGGCATAAGCGAGCGGAAATGCGGCCAGCAGGCCGCCGCCGCCCAGCACCAGCCAGGTCTCGTTGCCGTCCCACACCGGGGCGATCGAGTTCATGGCGCTGTCGCGCTCGCGTCCTGGCGGCAGCCGGGAGAACAGGATGCCGATGCCGAGATCGAAGCCGTCCGTCACGACATAGGCGAAGATCGCGAAGGCGATGATGAACGCCCAGATCGTCGGCAGGTCGAAGGTGAGCATGATCAGGTCCCTCCCTTCGGCGTCGCGACCGGTTCGGCAATGGCCGGCGCCGGCGTGATGCCGGCGGCACGCACCGGCTGGTCGCGCTCGGGTCCCGGCTCGTCACGATGCGGCGAATGGCTCATCAGCCGCAGGATGTAATAGACGCCGGCGCCGAACACGATGAAGTAGACCGCGATGAAGGCCACCAGCGACGCCGCCACGGCTGGCGCCTGCAACGGCGAGACCGAGTCCGATGTGCGCAGCAGGCCATGCACCGTGAAGGGCTGGCGGCCGACCTCGGTCGTCACCCAGCCGGCGATCACGGCGACGAACCCTGCCGGTCCCATCGCCAGCGCGTAGCGATGCAGCAGCTTCCAGTCGAACAGCCGGCGCTTGAATCGCGCCAGCAGGCTGAACCCGGCCAGCGCCAGCATCAGGAGGCCGAGCCCGACCATGATGCGGAACGACCAGAACACGATCGCCACCGGCGGCCAGTCCTTGCGGTCGACCGTGTCGAGCCCCTTGAGCGGCGCATCCAGCGAGTGCTTCAGGATCAGCGACGAGGCCTTGGGGATCTCGATCGCATAGCGCATCTCGCCGGCTGCCTGGTCGGGCCAGCCGAACAGCACCAGCGGCGCCCCGTCGAGGTGGCTCTTGAAGTGGCCCTCCATGGCCATGATCTTGACCGGCTGGTGCTCGAGCGTGTTGAGCCCCTGCTGGTCGCCGGCCAGGATCTGCAAGGGCGCCACCACCGTGATCATGCCCATCGCCATCGAGAACATGGTGCGCGCGCCCTCGTTGGTGCGCTCGCGCAGGAGATGCCAGGCGCCGACCGCGCCGACGACCAGCGCCGTCGTCAGGTAGGCCGCCATCACGGTGTGCGCCAGGCGATAGGGGAAGGACGGGTTGAAGACGATGGCGAGCCAGTCGACCGGCACGAACTGGCCGGCTGCATTGGTGGCGAAGCCCGCCGGCGTCTGCATCCAGCTGTTGGCCGACAGGATCCAGAAGGCCGAGATGAAGGTGCCGACCGCGACCGCCAGCGTGGCGAAAAAATGCAAGCCGCGGCCGACGCGGTTCATGCCGAACAGCATGACTCCCAGGAAGCCCGCCTCGAGGAAGAAGGCCGTCAGCACCTCGTAGGCCATCAGCGGGCCGATCACCGGCCCGGCCCTGTCGGAGAACACCGACCAGTTGGTGCCGAACTGGTAGGACATGACGATGCCCGACACCACGCCCATGCCGAAAACCAGCGCGAAGATCTTCAGCCAGTAGCGGAACAGGTCGATATAGACCTGCCGTCCGGTCCACAGCCACAGCCCCTCGAGCACCGCGAGATAGCTCGCCAGCCCGATCGAGAACGACGGGAAGATGAAATGGAACGAGACGGTGAAGGCGAACTGCAGGCGGGCCAGCAGGGTGGCGTCGAGGGATTCGAGCATGGTGACGTGCTCCGCAAACGCTGACGTTCATTCCAACCTCACCCTGAGGAGCGGCCCGCAAGGCCGCGTCTCGAAGGGTGGGCAACGCGGTGGATGCTGCAACCGGCTTGTTCTGCGAGTTCATTTGTGGCCCATCCTTCGAGACGGCCGCTGCGCGGCCTCCTCAGGATGAGGACATTGCCTGGAGCTCGTAACAATTTCGGCACCATGAGAACGTGCTCCTCCAGCGGGCCGGCTCCACGCTCACACGATACGTTGGGCGTAAGCCGGCGATTTCAACGCCGTCGTCAGGAGATCGAGTGCGGCCGAGAGATCGGCGCGGCTGCGCGCGGCGCCGAGGGCGACGCGGATCGCGTGCTCGGGATTGCCGTCGACGGCAAAGCTGTCGCTGGTGACCACGGCGAGCCCCTGTCGTTGAACGTGCGCGGCGAACTCGGCCCGGGTCCAAGTCGGCGGCAGCGCCAGCCAGACATGGTGACCCTTCGGGTGCGCAGCATAACTCTGTCCCGAAAGCGCCTTGGCCGCCAGCTTCTGTCTTGCCGCAGCCTCGGCCGCGATCGCCGCGACGATCGAATCGGCGCTGCCGTCGGCCAGCCAGCGCATCACCAGCGCAACGGTGAGCGGCACCGGCATCTGCGACACCGTGCGCAGCGCATGCGTCACCGCGGCCGCGGCGGCGCGATCCGGCATCAGCACGAACGCCACGCGCAATCCCGGCGCGATGCACTTGGCGAGGCTGGCAGCGAGATAGCTGCGCTCCGGGATCAGCGTCGCGATCGGCTGCTGCCTGGGATCGAGGCTGCCGTAGGCGTCGTCCTCGACGAGCGCGAGGTCGTGGCGACGGATCATCGCGGCGAGCTGCTCGCGGCGCGACAGGGGGATGGTGAGCGTGGTCGGGTTGTGGATGGTCGGGATCAGGTACACCGCCTTGGGCGCGTGCCGCCGGCAGGCCGCCTCGAGCGCCTCCGGGATCATGCCGTCGCGATCGGCCTCGATGCCGGCCAGGCGAACGCCGAGCGCGGCCGCGGCGGCCTTGAAGCCGGGATAGGTCAGCCGGTCGGTCAGCACCGTGTCGCCCGGTCGGGTCAGCGCCAGCAGCAGCGCCAACAGGGCGCTCTGCGTGCCCGGCGACACGATCAGCCGGTCGGCGGCTGCGCCGCGCACGCGGCGGCGCAGCCAGTCCGCCGCCGTGCCGCGGTCGTTCTCGCTGCCGCCGGCATGGTGGTAGCTCAGGAAGTCGGAGAAGCCGTGCTCGCGCCGCAGCTCGCTGAGGCCGCGCGCGATGCGGCCGTCGAGATCGGCCTCGATCGGCTCGGGCGGCAGGTTCATCGACAGGTCGAAATCGATGCCGGCCGGGGCGCGGGCGACGCGCAGCCGGCTCTCGGCGACGAATGTCCCCTGCCCGACCCGCGCTTCGGTCAGCCCGCGGCGGCGCGCCTCATTGTAGGCGCGCGTCACCGTCGTCAGATCGACGCCCAGCGCCGTCGCCAGCGCACGATGGGTCGGCAGGCGCTGCCCGCGATGCAGCCGCCCCGCGGCGATGTCGCGGCTCAAGGCCTCGACGATGCTTTCGTAGAGCGGTCCCGACTGATCCTGAATTGTAGGGGTCCAGTCCATACAATTTCCCTTTTGTAGGTTGATTGTATGGTTCACGTAGGCGATGTTCAAGCCCACGATTTTTCCTCCCCAGCTTGCTGGGGAGGTGTCCGCGAAGCGGACGGAGGGGTCATAGGCATCAGTGCTGGTGCCCATGACCCCTCCGTCGCCGTAAGACGGCGACACCTCCCCAGCTCCGCTGGGGAGGAGTTTGGAGAAGGAGCAGCCGACAATGTCCCAGCCCGAGAAAGCAAGCCTCTACCTGCTGCGCGGCCTGCGCGGCCGCTGCCCGGCGTGCGGCGAGGGCCGGCTGTTCCGAGCCTTCACCAAGGTGGTCGATCGCTGCCCACAGTGCGGCGAAGCGCTCTACCATCACCGCGCCGACGATTTCCCGGCCTACCTGACGATCGTCATCGTCGGACACATCGTCGTGCCGCTGACGCTCTATGTCGAGCTCGCCTACACGCCGAGCTACGGGGTGCACGCGATGATCTGGCTGCCCGTCATCCTGGGCCTGGCGCTCGGCCTGCTGCAGCCGATCAAGGGCACGATCGTCGCCATGCAATGGCTGATGGGCATGCACGGCTTCGCCGCGGCGAAGCAGGCGCGCGAGGTGTCAGCCCCAGCCGTCGAAGATCTCGCCGATGGCAGCACGGTCGAGGCGAGCGCGCAGGCACGTCTCGAGCAGCACACGCGCCTTCAGCGGATGCAGGCGGCCGCCCCAGATCAGGCCGGCCTCGCGCAAGGCGATCTCCGAGCTCGCACCGCCGTAGGTCTGGCGTAGCATCGGCCCGCCGCCGGCGCGCGGCGACACGACGGTCGGCAGGATGCCGGCCAAGCGCGTGGCCGTCCCGGTCATGCGCTCGGGCAGATGGCCGCCGCCCATGGCGCCCAGCACGACGCCGCGATAGCCGAGATGGTCCGGCGCCTCGATCAGCGCCTCGAGCACCCTCCCGGGCTCGTCGAGCGATGTCCAGAACAGGGCGACCGGTTGGGCCTCGGCGGACAGCGACGCCAGGCGTGGCCGCGCCGCGGCGATGGCATCGCGCACCGGCAGGCTCATCGGCACCACGCGATCCTCGACCAGCGCCGCCAGCGGCCCGGTCTGCGGCGAGACGAAGGCATTGAGCCGGGTCGGATGGGCCTTCAGCACGTCGGCGACGGCATGGACCTCGTCCAGCATCACCGCCAGGACGCCGAGCGCGCGGGCATGTCGGCGCATCCAGGGATCGCAGGCGACGCGCACGGCGGCCAGCAGGTTGCCCGGCCCGTCGGGCGAGGTCAGCGCGGGATTGCGCATCGCCGCCGTCACGATCACCGGAATGTCGAGATCGAGCAGCAGGTCGAGCAGGAAGCCCGTCTCCTCCAGCGTGTCGGTGCCCTGCGTCACCACCACGCCGTCGACCTTCAGCGACCTGATCTTCGCGGCGAGCGCGTGGATCTGGTCGAAGGAGAGCGAATGGCTGCCGACGCGCGACACCGTCTCGGCGGCGATCTCGGCCAGCCCGCCGAGGCGCGGCACGGCGGCCACCAGATCGTCGGCGCCCAGCCCCATCTGCATGGCGCCCGATGCATCGGGCCGCGTGGCGATGGTGCCGCCGAGTGCCAGGATGTGAATACGCGGTTTGCTCATGGCCCCAACCTGAAGGACTTGAAGAAGCGATCGGCCTCGGGCGTGCGCAGCGCGTCGGCCGGTGCGAGATAGGCGAGCGACACGAAGCGGCGGCCCTTCAGCACCACGAGCTGGCGCAGCACGCTGCCGCCCACGACCGGGCCGACGGACTCGGCGGCCGGCGCGCCCTGCACGTCGCGCCAGTCGAGGCGGCTCCAGCGCCCGCCGTCGAGCCGCCGCGCCCGATCGTCGAGCACCGCCTGCAGGTTGGCCTTGGGCACGCGCACATCGATGTCGGCCGGATAAAGCGCGGTCTGCGCGACGAAGGAGAGGCGGCGGAATTCCAGGCTGTAGGAATGCAGGACGAACGCCGTGCCGCCGGGCGATGTCGTGTCGAGCTGCTTGTAGAGCGGCTGCCCCGGCATATCGACGGAGAACGACCCGTCGGCCCCCTGCACGACCATCCACGCCGGCTTCTGGATCTGGGCGCGGGCGTTGCTACTGGCGACGAGGGCGAGCGATGCTGCGAGGAGCAGGCGGCGGCCCAAATCCCTCCTCCCCAGCTTCGCTGGGGAGGTGTCCGCGTAATCGCGGACGGAGGGGTCAAGGGCCACAGTCACGTTGCTCATGACCCCTCCGTCGCCGTATGACGGCGACACCTCCCCAGCAGAGCTGGGGAGGAGAAGAATCATGTTCGCTCATTCCGCCGCCAGCCGCTTGCCGAATTTCTCGCGCGCCTCGGCGTCGCTGTAGTAACCGCGCGCCACATCGCGCGCGACGGCGGCGGGATCGCGGCGGGCCGGGTCGCCGAAGCCGCCGCCGCCGGGCGTCGACACCCGCACGACGTCGCCAACGCCGATGCGGATGTCCTGGTCCTTCGACAGATGCGGCGGCGTATAGGTCGTGCCGCCGCGGTCGATCGCGACGCGGTTGACGCCGCCGTCGCGACCGCCCAGCACGCCCTGCGGGCCGCTGCGGCCGTGATCCATCACCATCGACACGCGCGCCTCGCCGCGGCGCAGGCGGATCGCGTAGTTGATGCCGAAGCCGCCGCGGAACTGGCCGGCACCGCCCGAGCCTTCGTGCAGCGAGAACTCCTCGAACAGCACCGGGAAGAACTGCTCGAGCACCTCGACCGGCGGCATCTTGGAGATGCCGATGGTCGAGCACCCGTTGGACAGGCCGTCGCCGCCCTGGAATCCGCCGTAACCGCCGCCGGTGAACAGATACATGATGTAGTTGCGGCCGCGCTCGGGATCGTAGCCGCCGACGCCGAGATTGCCCGACGTGCCGGCCGGGGCGGCGAACAGCAGGTCGGGGATCGCCGTGGTGAGCGCGGCGAACACCGCCTCGGCGATGCGCTGGCTCACCTCGGCGGCGCAGCCCGACACCGGCCGCGGATACCTGGCGTAGAGGAACGTGCCCTCGGGCTCGACGATGTGCAGCGGCTCGAACGTCCCCGAATTGATCGGCACCTCGGGGAAGATGTGCTTCACCGCGAGATAGATCGCCGACTTGGTGGTGGCGATGACGCTGTTCATCGGCCCGCGGCAAGGCGGGCTGGAGCCGGTCATGTCGAAGGTGAGATCCTCGCCCTTCTTGACGATCTTCATGCGGATGGTGAGCGGCTCGTCGACCACGCCGTCGCTGTCGACCTGCGAGGCGCCCTCGTAGGTGCCGTCGGGGATGGCGGCGATGCGCGC
Source organism: Reyranella sp. (assembly GCF_044224635.1). GTDB lineage: Bacteria > Pseudomonadota > Alphaproteobacteria > Reyranellales > Reyranellaceae > Reyranella. The sequence goes on from NZ_JBGAKA010000037.1 coordinate 22,699, forward strand.
GCGCATCTGGCGCTCGGCGCGATGGCGCATCTCGGCAATCGCCCGGCGCACCGTCGCGGCGCCGTAGCGGTCGATCAGCGCCGTCAGGCGCTGCTCGCCCGTGGCGAGCGCGGCGGCCTGGGCCTTGATGTCGCCGATCCGCTGGTCGGCGATGCGGATGTTGCTCAGGATGATGGCCAGGATCTCCTGGTCCATCTCGCCCTTCTTCCAGAACTTCACCGGCGGCAGGCGCAGGCCCTCCTGCTCGACCTCGGTGGCGCTGGCCGAGAAGCCGCCCGGCACCATGCCGCCGACGTCGGGCCAGTGGCCGGTGTTGGCCAGCCAGGCGAACAGCTCGTCCTTGTAGAAGAACGGCTTGACGAACCGCACGTCCATCAGGTGCGTGCCGCCGAGATAGGGATCGTTGACGATGAACACGTCGCCCGGGTCGACGCGGCCGGCATAGTGCGTCTTGACCCGCTCGATCACGGCGCGGGTCGAGAACTGCATGGTGCCGACGAACACCGGCAGGCCGAGCTCGCCCTGGGCGATCAGCGCGCCGTCGACGGCGTCGTAGATGCCGTCGGAGCGGTCCATGCCCTCGGAGATCACCGGCGAGAAGGCGGCGCGTACGAACGCCAGGTCCATCTCGTTGCAGACCTGGACCAGGCCGTTCTGGATGACCGTCAGCGTGACGGGATCGAGAGTCGACATGCGCCACTGTAGCCCATCCCTCGCAGCCAACGCCATGCGCGGCCTTGTCGAGGCATCGCTTCCGCGCCGGTCAGGGTCCATAGCACGGGCGACCAAATCGACCGGCCCGGTCGTCCTCGGTCGACCGGCCTTGCGGCGCCGTGAAAACCTTGGTCGCGTGCGCTTCGTCGACCAGTGAACGGCAAGCGAGCCATTGGCCGGGCGAGGAGGAGTAGCGCTGCCGTCACGATCGGCTCATAGTGACGATGATCTCATGCTTCACACCTCCTCGCTGCTTGCGGATGCACTGGCCGACCGTCTCATGGAGACGTTCAGGCGCAGCTACGGCAAGGCTGCGCCACCCTATGCCGAGCTGATCGGCGAGGCGGCGCGGTTGGTGATCGAGAGACTGTCGCTCAGCGATGCGCTCTATCACACGGCCGAGCACACCGCCCTGGTGACGCTGGTGGCGCAGGACATCCTGCGCGGCCGGCGCATGCGCACCGACGTGCCGCCCGAGATGTGGCTGCACGTGATCCTGGCAGCGTTGACGCACGACATCGGCTACCTGCGCGGCGTCTGCCGGGCCGATACCGACTACCGCTTCGTCGTCAACGCCAGGGGCGAGATGATCGAGCTGCCGCGCGGCGCGTCGGATGCAGCCCTCGCCCCGTGGCACGTCGACCGCGGCAAGATCTTCGTCCGCGAGCGCTTCATCCACAATCCGCTGATCGACCCCGACCGTCTGGCGCTCAACATCGAATTGACTCGCTTCCCGGTGCCCGACGGCGCCGACCATGCCGCCACCGACACCGAGGCGGCGTTCGTGCGTGCAGCCGACCTGATCGGCCAGCTGGGCGACCCGCTGTACCCCAAGAAGCTCAACGCCCTGTTCCACGAATTCCAGGAGATCGGGGTCAACCGCATGCTGGGCTACACCACGCCGGCCGATACGGCGGATCACTATCCGCAGTTCTTCTGGTCCAAGGTCGAGCCTTTCCTGGGCGAGGCTGTTCACGCCCTCAACATGACGGCCGAAGGAAGGTCGTGGCTCGCCAACCTCTATGCCCATGTCTGCGTCATCGAGCATGGCCGCCGCGCCATGGGCCCGAATGCGGCGCGACCGCCAAGCGAGGACGCCGTCATCGCCCTGCGCGATATCCGCAAGGAGGCAGCGCGCTCGGGGTGATGTGCTCTATCCCTCCTCCCCAGCTTCGCTGGGGAGGTGTCCGCGTAATCGCGGACGGAGGGGTCGAAAGCCCCACTGAGGCTCCTGACCCCTCCGTCTCGGATTACCGAGACACCTCCCCAGCGAAGCTGGGGAGGAGGATGAGAACGTCGCGACACCTCCCCAGCCAAGCTGGGGAGGAAAAAAGAAAGCGTCTTCCGCTCTCACACCTCCGTGTCGCCCTTGAGCAGGCGCTGGACGATCGAGCGGTTGAGGATCTCGTTGGTGCCGTCGGCGACGTTGACGATGCGCAGCGAATGCCAGGCATGATGCAGGCCGACCTCGTTGGTGAAGCCCATCGCGCCGTGTGTCTGCATGGCGCGGTCGACGGCGCGGTAGCCCACCTGCACCGAGTAGGCCTTGGCCATCGACAGCTCCTTGACTGCCGGATGTCCCTGGTCGAGCAGCGTGGCGGCGTTCAGCCCCATCAGGTGAGCGGCGTGCAGCTCGGTGGCGCTCTCGGCCAGCGGGAAGGTGACGCCCTGATAGTCGGCGATCGGACGGTCGAACGCCTTGCGCGTCTTGGCGTAGTCGAGCGCCAGCTCGAGCGCCCAGCGGCCGTAGCCGACGGCACGCGCCGAATTGTAGATGCGGCCGAGCGAGACGCCGTACAGCGCCGCGGCAAAACCCTGATGCAGCTCGCCCACGAGCTGCCACGGCTCGACGCGCACGTCCTCGAGCCTGAGCTCGGCTTCGTCGCCGCCGATATGGCCGAACAGCTTGATGACGCGCTGAACCTCGAAACCGGGAGAGGCGGTCGGCACGAGGAAGGCGCTGATGCCGCCGCGGCGCGCCGCCGCGCGCTCAGGATCGGCCCCCTCGGCGTCGGTCTTGGCGAAGACGATGCAGTAGTCGGCGACCGGCGCGTTGGACGTCCAGATCTTGCGTCCCGTCAGGCGCCAGCCGTCGCCGTCCTTCACCGCGCGCGTTGCCAGGGCGGCGGCATCCGAGCCTGCACCGGGCTCGGACAGGCCGAAGCACATCGACGCCTCGCCCGCCATCATCGGTCCCAGGATTCGTTCACGCGCCGCGGGCGTCACCTTCTCGAGCAGCCGGCTCGGCCCGAAGGCCCAGTGGCTGATGACGTAGAGCATCAGCCAGTTGTGCGGTCCGCAGAGGTGGAACAACGCCTCCCAGCCGGCATAGTAGGCAAGATGCCCGAGCCCGCCGCCGCCCAGCTGCTCGGGCACGCACATGTTGTAGTAGCCGGCGCCGGCCGCGGCGCGGCGCACCTCGCCGATCAATCCCTTCAAGGCGTCGGAGAAGCGGCCATCCTCGCGATAGAGGCGGCGCGGATCCTCGAACAGCGCCCGATGCGCCTCGTGGCGCGGCAGCACTTCCTTGCGGGCGAAATCGATCAATCCTTCGCGCACGGCGCGGATGTCGTCGGGCAGATCCCAGGCTATGGCAGGCACGTTGACTTTCCTCGATGGTCGGGCCTGCGAGTGTCGGTCAGGGTCGCCGACCAACGCCAGCCCGACCGACAGACTCAGCCGCCATACGAGACCGCGCCCGGGGGACCGGCGGGCTTCTCGTTGCGCCACCCTTCCGCAGCGAGCACGCCACGTCAGGCGGAGTAACCTCCGCCTGACGTGGCGCTCATCTCGTCGATCACAGATCCCATGAACGGCGTCGCGGTAGCGCGGCCCCGGCAGGGATGCCCTCGGTCCAAACAGGCGGAGCTTTTTTGCTGGCCGCGAGCTGAAACCCATGTGCTAATGAGGCGCTTTCGCGCATGTCGTTTGACTGAGTTTTCTCGGAGGAGATTGACGGTCATGTCCAGCAACCGGCGCTCGATTCAGGCCTTGGCCGCCCTGCTCCAGACGGGGGCAACCGGACTTTCCATCGGCCTCGCCGCGGCGGACGCGGCTGCCTCGACGTCGCCTGCCGCCTCGCCCTCCGAATCGCAATCGGTCGCCGCCCGCCTCGAGGCGATCCGCGACTCCGTGTCGGAAGCCTGGACGCAAGACGCCCAGAAGTCGGAGCCTTACGTGGCCGTCGACCCCGAGACCAAGCTCGCCTGGTGGGGCAATGGCTGGCACAACGGTGGCTGGCACAACGGTGGCTGGCACAACGGTGGCTGGCACAACGGCGGTTGGGGCAACGGCGGCTGGCACAATGGCGGCTGGGGCAACGGCGGCCTGGTCGGCGCCATTCTGAGCCCGCTGGTGGGCAGCCCCGGCTGGCACAACGGCTGGCGCAACTGGTAGCAACGGCCGCCAGGCGACCGGCAGGGCGGAGCGACGCCTTCAGGCCTCATCTACGATCGTACTGTCGAGCAAGGAGAGGTCCCTGGTCAGGCTCGGGATGACAGTATCGTTGTCGGCCTGACAGGCCGCCGAAGCTGGCACAGCTTCTGCTGGAGTGGGCTATAATGAAGGCAACTCCCCCCAATTCCGATGGATTCCCATGAACGCGCCGTTCGAGGCTGACGCTCTAAATTCGCTCAAATTCGGTATCGGCCAGCCGGTGCCGCGCCAGGAGGATCCGACCCTGCTGCGCGGTCAGGGCCGCTATACCGACGATCTCAACCTGCCCAACCAGGCCCATTGCGTGATGGTCCGCAGCCAGGTCGCACACGGCACGATCAGCGGCATCGACATCGAGGAGGCGCGCGGCATGCCGGGTGTGCTGGGCGTGTGGACCGGCGCCGATCTCGACGCCGCCGGCTACGGCCCGCTCAAGACCATGATCCCGGTGCCGAACCGTGACGGCAGCCAGATGAAGATGCCGGTGCGCCAGTCGCTGGCGACCGGCAAGGTGCGCTTCGTCGGCGACCCGGTGGCGTTCGTCGTCGCCGAGACTCTCGCCCAGGCCAAGGATGCGGCCGAAGCCGTGACGGTCGACATCGACAGCCTGCCGGCAGTGACCGATTCGCGCGAAGCGGCCAAGCCCGGCGCGCCGATCGTGTTCGACGACGCGCCCGGCAACATCTGCGTCGACTACCATTACGGCGACACGGCCAAGGTGGCGGAAGCCTTCGCCAAGGCCGCGCACGTGACGCGGCTCAGGCTGGTCAGCAATCGCATCGTCGTCTGCGCCATGGAGCCGCGCTCGGCGATCGGCCACTACGACGCGGCGAGCGATCGCTACACGCTTCACGCCGGCAGCCAGGGCGTGTTCGGCCTCAAGCACCAGATGGCGGATCTGTTGAGGATCAAGCCCGACCAGATGCGCGTGCTGACCGGCAATGTCGGCGGCTCGTTCGGCATGAAAGGCTCGCCCTATCCCGAATATGCCGGCCTGTTCCATGCCTCCAGGCTGCTCGGCCGCCCGGTCAAGTGGACCGACGAGCGCAGCGGCAGCTTCCTGAGCGACCAGCACGGCCGCGACCACGATTTCGACGGCGAGCTGGCGCTCGACAAGCAGGGCAACATCCTCGCCGTGCGCCTCGCCGGCTATGCCAATGTCGGCGCGTACCTCGCCAATGTCGGGCCGCTGATGGGCTCGATGGGCGTCACGCGCAATCTCGCCGCGATCTACCGCACACCGCTGATCGAGGTCGCCACCAAGGTGATGTTCACCCACACCTCGCCGGTCGGCGCCTATCGCGGCGCCGGACGCCCCGAGGCCAATTATTTCATGGAGCGCCTGATCGACACCGCGGCGCGCGAGATGGGTCTCGACAGCCTCGAGCTGCGCCGCCGCAACCACATCCGCCCGGACGAGATGCCCTACAAGACCGCGTCGGGCACGACCTACGACAGCGGCGAGTTCACCGCCCTGCTCGACAAGGCGGTGAGGTTCGCCGACGTCGCGGGCTTCGCCGCGCGCAAGGCCGAGAGCGCGAAGCGCGGCAAGCTGCGCGGCATCGGCATCGGCGACTATCTCGAGGTGACGGCGCCGCCGATGAAGGAGATGGGCGGACTGCGCTTCGAGCCCAACGGCGACGTCACCATCATCACCGGCACGCTCGACTACGGCCAGGGCCACTGGTCGGCGTTCGCCCAGGTGCTGACCGAGAAGCTCGGCGTGCCGTTCGAGCGCATCAAGCTCGTCCAGGGCGACAGCGACCTCCTGATTGCCGGCGGCGGCACCGGCGGATCGAAATCGATCATGGCGAGCGGTGCGGCGATCGTCGAAGCCTCCGACAAGGTGATCGACAAGGGCAGGCAGATCGCCGGCGCGGTGCTCGAGGCGTCGGCCGCCGATATCGAGTTCAAGGCCGGACGCTTCGCGATCGTCGGCACCGACCGCGGCATCGGCATCATGGATCTGGCCGAGCGCCTGCGCGGCGGCCTCGAGCTGCCCCAGGGCGTGCCCGACTCGCTCGACGTCAGCCACGTGCACGAGGCGGCGCCCTCGGCCTTCCCCAACGGCGCTCATGTCGCCGAGGTCGAGATCGATCCCGAGACTGGAAGCGTCGAGGTCGTGAAGTACACGATGGTCAACGATTTCGGGACGGTCATCAATCCGCTGCTGGTGGCAGGCCAGAGCCATGGCGGCGTCGTGCAGGGAATCGGCCAGGCGCTGTTCGAGCGCGTGGTCTACAGCGAGGACGGCCAGCTGCTGTCCGGCAGCTTTACCGACTACGCCCTGCCGCGCGCGTCGGATGCGCCGTCCTTTGCCATGGCGTTCCATTCGGTGCCGGCCAAGACCAACGTGCTGGGCGCCAAGGGCTGCGGCGAGGCCGGCTGCGCCGGCTCGCTGCCCTCGGTGATGAACGCCATCTCAGACGCGCTGGGCGGCCGCCACATCGACATGCCGGCGACGCCGCAGCGAGTGTGGGAAGCGCTGCAGGGGTGACCCGGACCCGGTCGCGGAGGGCACGCCCTGGTGGCGGAGAAGCCTCCGCCGACGTGGCGCTCATGTTATTGTCCTCGACAGCTTCGCTGGGGAGGTGTCCGCTTCTTCGCGGACGGAGGGGTCATGGCTGGGAGCGCGCCACTCCTGTGGCGCCCATAGGATGTGTGATCAAGAAGAAGAGCGCCACAGGAGTGGCGCGCTCCCAGCACATGAACATGGCCCCTCCGTCGCCGCAGGCACCGACACCTCCCTAGCCAAGCCGGGGAGGAGAATGCATGAGCGGAGACGGCACCAAACGAGCCGACGTTGCCATCGTCGGCTGCGGGCCGGTCGGCGCGCTGCTCGCCAACCTGCTCGGCCGCGAGGGGCTCTCGGTCGACATCCACGACCGCGAGCGCGACGTCTATCCGCTGCCGCGCGCGGTGCATTTCGACGGCGAGGTGATGCGCATCTTCCAGGCGGCGGGCCTGGCCGAGCGTATCGCCGAGACATCGACGCCGAGCGCCCACGGCGTGCGCTACGAGGACCCGTCGGGCCGCACCCTGCTGATCCGCAAGGGCATCGACGGGCCGGGCCCGCACGGCTGGGCCGGCAGCTGGTATTTTTATCAGCCGATGCTCGAAGGCATCCTGCGCGAGGGGCTGAGGCGCTTCGCCAACGTGCGCGTCCATCTCGGCCACGAGGTGAAATCGGTCGACGACCTCGATGCGCGCTTCGTCGTCGGCTGCGACGGCGCGCGATCCCTGGTGCGCCACGCGATCGGCAGCCGGCAGGTCGATCTCGGCCTGCACCGGCACTGGCTGGTGGTCGACCTGCTGTGCGATCCCGAAAGCCCGCGCTTCCAGGCGCTGCCGCGCCATACCTTGCAGTTCTGCGATCCCAAGCGACCGATGACCCTGGTCAATGTCGGCGGCCCCGAAGGACAACGCCGGCGGCGCTGGGAGATCATGCTGATGCCCGGCGACGATCCGGAGCGCATGGTCGAGCCGCAAACGTTCTGGCCGATGATCGCGCGCTGGCTCGGCCCAGAGGAAGCACGCATCGAGCGCTCCGCCGTCTACATCTTCCATTCTCTGGTCCAGGAGGGCTGGCGGCGCGGCCGGCTGCTGCTGGCCGGCGATGCCTGCCACCAGACCCCGCCATTCCTCGGCCAGGGCATGTGCGCCGGCATGCGCGATGCCGCCAACCTCTCCCGGAAGCTCGCCGCCGTGCTGCGCGGCGAGGCGCCGGACAGTCTGCTCGACAGTTACGAAAGCGAGCGCCTGCCGCACGTCCGCGCCTTCATCGAGCTCGCCGTGCGCCTCGGCAACGTCATCCAGGCGACCGATTCAGAGACGGTCGCCGATCGCGAGCGCCGCTTCGCCAAACGGCCGGAACTCTTCGATTTCCCGCGTCCCCAGCTCGGCCCGGGATGCCGCCTCGACGCGCCGCCGCCGGTCGGCACGATCTTCCCACAACCAAGGCTCGCCGATGGCAGGCTGATGGACGAGGCGATCGGCCAGCGCTTCGCCGTCGTCGGCGATGATTCGCTGGTGGATGGCCTCGCGACGAACATGGTCGTGCTCCCGGGCGTCGGGACCGACTGGCTGGCCGAGCACGAGGTCCGCGCCGCCATCCTGCGGCCCGACCGCTACGTTCTCGCTGTGGCAAGAGACCGCGAAGAGCTCCAGGCGGCAGTCACGGCACTGCCGTATTCAGTCTCCTTCCCTGATCGGAAAGCCTCCAGCGCGCACTCCGCGGCGCCGTGAAAGAAGCCCGGGTGTAGCGGCGGTGCGCACCCGCCCGCTCAGGGCATTCGCATATGGGCGCGCCTTTCAGCCTCCTCCCCAGCGTTGCTGGGGAGACCCCCAGCACGCCGGCGCGCACCACGATGCTGAGAAAATCGGGGCGGTGCCCGCCCCGATTTTCATAGGAGGTGCCCCGTCATACGGGGCGGCGGGGTCATGAGCAGCGGGACTGGGGCTCATGACCCCTCCGTCGCCGAAGACGGCGACACCTCCCCAACGGAGTTGGGGAGGAAATGAGAGAGCGCCCATGTGTGAATGCCCTGCCCCAGCAAGCCCCCCGCTCAGGGCTCTTCCACGGACCGCAATGCTTCGGTTGGCCACGTCAGCCGTTTGGCTGTTCTTCCCGCCCGATCCCGACCGTTGGATTGATCGCCGGGGAGACAGGAGCCTCTGCGCGACTGTTACTCCGGCCGCGATCGTTCGTCGCGTACCTGCCGTCCGCACCGGGCATGTTGGCGCAGCCAGCGAGCACGCCAACCATTGCAAGCGAGGCGAGCGTGCTTCTTATCCATTTCGTTATTGGTTTTGCCATTTATTGCTCGTCCTTGGCGGATTTGGAGGGAGACCGGCCAATCATCATGACAACATGATAGTGGACAAAGGGGCCGCTCGTCTCAGGCGGTTGCCTGCTGCGAGCGCCAGAACCTCAACATCCGCATGGGCAACCGGCGCATGACGAGGTTGACGGACGCCTTCAGCAAGAAGGCCGCGAACCACAACCACATGATGGCGATCTACTTCATGCACTACAATTTCGTGCGCATTCACAAGACGCTGAAGATGACGCCCGCCATGGCCGCTGGCGTCACGCCCAAACGATGAGAGATGGCCGATATGGTGAAGGCGCTGGAAGACTGGGAGGCTGCTCAGTAGGGGGCCGAGCCCGCCCTATGTCGTGGGCGTATAGACGCGCCGGCAAGCCTTAAGGCGATAGGTCATATGGAATGTGCGGGCTCCGCTGCCCGGATCGAACGTCAGGTAGAACTCTCTGTTATTCTTGTCGATGCCGACAACTTTTCCGGAACCATCGGGATTCAACGCACTCAAATCGACGGTGAATGAATGGTTCGGAATTGCGCTCGTACTTTTAAAAGTGAGCGTGTTCCCCTTGATGTCGACCTGCCCACGGGCAGCGGCGGTCCATTCCGGCCCGGTACTCACCGTGCCGCCGCCGCACGACGTCGACATGCCACTCTCCAATGCGCCAACGGCAGGCCACGACGCGTCTGCCGCGCTGGAGACATGAGAAGCGCCCGCCAGCCCGATCACAGTCGCGAGAAACAGTCCCAGCCTCATTGCCGCCTCCCCTGGTTGCAGTTCCAAGTTTTCTGCTTCTCTAGCCGTGCGTCAAGGATGGCGGCGGATTTTTCAAACGTACCACTACCCGAGGCTCCTACTGCGCGACCGCGATCTCCGGGCCGGGCGCGTGGGCGACCTCCTGGATCAGCTTCTTGGTCAGCACGCGGCCGAACGACTCGTGGCCCTGGGCGACCAGCGTGAACGAGCCGTCGCCGCCGATAACGTTGTCCTTGAAGTACTTTTCCAGGCCGCCCGGCGGGTTGGTGTGCTCCGGGCGGAATGACTCTTCCGGCGGCGTCAGGATCACCAGGGCGTTGATGGTGATTCCCTTGGCGAGCGCGTCGTCGCGCGCCGCGGTGACCGGGCGCCCGGAATTGTTGTTGCCGTCGCCGGAGATGTCGATGACGCGCTTCTCCGACCTGAAGGGCGCCTGCTCCAGACGGCTCACCGAGAAATCGATGGCGCCGCTGATCGAGGTGCTGCCGGCGAACGAGCGCGGCGCCTCGACCAGGCGGTCGCCGAAGCTGCGCGCCGACACGCCGTCGCCGATAACCGTCCAGTCGATGACGATGTTCTGCATCCCCGCCGTCGCCCATTCGATGAAGCAGACGGCGATGCGCCGGTTCGGCCCCGACGTCATCGCGCGGACGACGTCGGGATGGCTGATGGCGGCGGCCGCGCCCTCGCGCTGCAGCTTGAACTTGGGCTCGGTCACGCTGCGCGAGACGTCGGCGGCGAGGACCAGCAGCATGTCGACCGCGTCGGCCGCCCGCACCGCCGCCGGCGCGAGGAGCGCCAACGCAAGACCAAGCAGCGCAACTCGCCTTCTCATCACACCCGTCCCCTATCGCCCGCAGGCAGGCTCGACGGCCCGGAACAGCCCGGGCTCAAGCCGGCGTGAACATCGGCAGCGGCGGCCCGCCCTCGGTCGGCTTGAACACCACCTTGACCGGCTGCTCGCACGCGAGCTTGTCGAGGTCGCAATCGACGATGTTGGTCACCATACGCGGGCCTTCGGCCAAGGTCACGTAGGCCACGGCATAGGGCACCGGCGCGCGGCGCATGACGCTGAAAGAGTAGATCTTGCCTTTGCCCGACGCCTCGATCCAGTCGGTCTTGTCGCTGAAGCAGAACGGGCAGATCGTCCGCGGATAGTGGTGCAGCTCACCGCAGGCGGTGCACTTGCGCACCAGCAGCTTGCCCTGGGCGGCGGCATTCCAGTAGGCCTCGGTCTCGGCGCTGACGGTCGGCGCCGGCAGCTTGCGTTCCTTGCTCTCGGCCATGGTCCTATTCCCTTTCCAGAATGACGGTGGAGCTGCCGTGGCGCAGGCCGAGCGAGCCGCCGGTGCCGTGCGCCAGGGCGAGGTCGCAGCTCTTCACCTGCACGGCCGGATGCGCCTCGCCGCGCAGCTGCCGCACCGCCTCGAGCACCTTGGTGAGGCCACCGCGATTGCCAGGATGGTTGCTGCACAGGCCGCCGCCGTCGGTGTTGAACGGCAGCTTGCCCTGGCCCGCGATCAGGTTGCCGTCGGCGACCAGCCTGCCGCCCTTGCCCTTCTCGGCGAAGCCCAGATCCTCGAGTTGCATCAGCACGGTGATGGTGAAGCTGTCGTAGATCGACACGTACTTGATGTCGGAGGGCTTGACGCCCGCCTCGGCGAACGACGCGGGGCCGGTCGAGCGCGCGCCCGAGTAGGTCAGGTCGACCTTGCCGCCCATCTGCGTCTTCATGGCTTCGGCGGCGCCGATCAGCTTGACCTTGGGCCGCTTCAGCGACTTGGCGATCTCGGGCGCCACCACGACGATGGCGCCGCCGCCGTCGGTGATGACGCAGCAATCGAGCCGGTGCAGCGGATCGGAGATCATCGGCGACTTCACCACCTCCTCGACCGTCACGACGTCGCGCAGCAGGGCATGCGGATTGTGCTGGGCGTGGTGCGAGGCGGCGACCTTGATCCAGGCGAGCTGCTCGGAGGTCGTGCCGAACTCGTACATGTGGCGCGCGGCGCACATGGCATACATGTTCACCACGGTCGGCCCATAGGGGAACTCGAACGGCTCGTCGGGCGTCGGCGTGCCGCCGCGGCTGCGCGGCACGGTGCCGGTCGCCATGCCCTCGGCGCGCGGCCGGCCGGCGAGCGTGATCAGCGCCACCTTGCACTTGCCCATCGCGATCGCCTCGGCGGCGTGGCCGACATGGAGGACGTAGGACGACCCGCCGGTGTCGGTGGAATCGACATGGCGCGGTTTCAGCCCCATGTATTCGACCATCGACATCGGCCCGAGTCCCGGCGCATCGCCGGCACAGAAATAGCCGTCGACATCGTCCTTGGTGAGGCCGGCATCCTCCAGCGCGCCCTTGGCGCACTGGGCGTGGATCTGCGCCAGGGAGATATCCTTGGCGAGTCGTGTCGGATGCTCGTAGATGCCGGCTATGTAGGCTTTGCCCTTGATGCTCATCGGCGGGCCAACTCCCCTTCAATGTTGCACTGCATCGTGGGCGATTCCCCAGGCACGGGAAAGCGATACCTTTCGCCCTGAAGAACCTTGATGCGCGCCGCAGAACTTGCGGTCCATCTCTTCGCTGGGGGCGCGCCACTCCAGTGGCGCGATCTTCCTGTGAACCAACACATGACGCGCCACTGGAGCGGCGCGCGCCCAGCCATGATGATCACCTTCTTTCCGCGACCACTTCCCACACCGCTTTCGGCAGGTCGTAGCGATCGATCGTCAGCTCCTCGGCGCTGAGCAGCCGCCAACCCGGCGCAAACAGACGGTCGACTGCGGCGCGATCGAAGAAACGCCTGGGCTCGCCATCGACCGAATAGAAAGCCAGCGATCGCCTGGTCGACCCCGGCTCATGCTTTTCCGGACCGCGAGCGCCTGCCCTTCGACAAGGCTCAGGGCAGGCGCTCGCGGTCCGGAAAAGCATGATTCTAGCCGTCGGCGACATCGCGCGCGCCGACGGTGCGGGCGCGGAACTCCTCAGGGACCTCGCGGCCGACGTCGGTGAAGGCCTTCTTCACCGCGGCGACGGTCGGGCCGAACACCGCCTTGCGGTTCTCGCGCGACCAGCTGTTCGAGCCGATGATGGTGTCGAGCGAGCCCTGGAAGCGCGGCATGACATAGCGCGCAAAGAGCTCGTACGATCGCAGCGTCTGCTCGCGGCTGGCCCATTCGTGGGCACGGAACAAGATGCCGCCAAAGCCGCCCTTGGAGTACCCGAGCAGGCGCTCGATACCCTTGGCCACCGTGTCGGGCGTGCCGACCAGGGTCGTGCCCTGCTTCACGCCGTCGCGCAGCGGATCGTCGGAGCGGCCGGGCGGGCGGCCGAGCGTGTCCTCGAAATAGGTCACCGTCTCGCAGCGCTCGCCGGCATGGACCTCGCGCAGCGCCTGCTCGTCGTCGTCGGCCAGGTGGGCGTTCACGACGATGCGCCACTTCGAGCGGTCGGCCGTGTGGCCATGCTTGGCCGCAGTCTCCTCGTAGATCGCCCATTGCTTGGCCATTGCCTCGGGCCCGCCCGGCAGGCCGGCCCCGATCGACAGCACGCCGAGACCATGCTTGCCGGCGGCGATCATGCCCGACGGCGTGATGGTGCTGGCGCAGGCAATCGGAAAATGCGGATAGGAGTACGGCGCAAGATGCAGCCGCGCTTCCTTGAGCTCGAACCAGTCGGTCTTCATGGTGACCGGCTCCTCGCACTTCAGCAGCGCCATGATGGCGGCCAGCGACTGCTCCATGCGATCACGTTGGGTGGAGGGATCGATGCCCATCATGTAGGCGTCCGACGGCAGTGCGCCCGGGCCGCAACCCAGCATGGTGCGGCCGCGCGACATGTGGTCGAGCTGCACGAAGCGGTTCGCAACCATCAGCGGATGATGGTACGGCAGGCTGGTCACGCCCGAGCCCAGGCGGATGTAGCGCGTGCGCTCGATGGCGGCACCGATGAACACTTCCGGCGAGGCGATGGTCTCCCACCCTGCGGAATGGTGCTCGCCGATCCAGGCTTCGTCGTAACCCAGCTCGTCGAGCCATTCGAGCAGCTCCATGTCGCGCGCCATGCCGAGCGTAGGATTCTCGCCGACGCGGTGGAACGGGGCGAGAAAGATGCCGAATTGAAGCCCCTTGTGATTGCCGGTCTGTGCCATGTAACCAAATCCTCCGTCGGGAGTGACCGTAGCACTCTCTTGCCCTCCCCACGAAGTGGGGAGGTGTCGCGTCTTGCGCGACGAAGGGGTCAAGGGCACAGGAGGGGTTGCTCATGACCCCTCCGTCCGCGATTACGCGGACACCTCAGGCTTTTGGCCGCTTGCGGCCAAAATGCCGACCACAGCGAAGCTGGGGAGGATGCATGAGGTTGCAGCTTCGTCGAATATTTTCGATGATCGCGCCCGTGCCGAACGAAAACCCGTCGTTGCCCCTCGCCCGCTTCACCATCGTCGAGGTGAACGAACCGAACGTGGCGCCTTGCCTGCGGCTGGCGACATCGCTTGCCGGCAAGATCGCCGCCGACCTCGGGGCCGATGTGCTCAAGATCGAGCCGCCGGGCGGTGACGCGGTACGCCGCCTGCCGCCGCTTCTTCCGACCGGCGAAAGTGCGCTCTTCCATTTCCTCAACACCTCGAAGCGGTCGCTGGTGCTCGACCTCGACAGCGGCGCCGGGCGCGCCCGCCTGCGGGCCCTGCTCGACCGTGCCGACGCCGTTCTGTTCGAGGAGCCAACCTCGGTCGCGTCGCTGGCGCGCGGGGGCCGCGCGACGCCGATCGAGATTGCCGCGTTCCCAGTCGAGATGAATGCCGCGATGCGGCCAGTGAGCGAGCTCACCGTCCAGGCGCTGGGCGGCCTGATGCACATGATCGGCGAGCCGGCGCGCAAGCCGCTGAAGCTGGGCGGCCACCAGGCCTCCTACGCGGCGGGTCTCACGGCTTTCACCGGGCTCGCCGCCGCGCTCGCTGCACGCGATACCGGCCAACGCGCTCCCGCCGTGCGCGTCTCGCTGGCCGAGGTCCTGCAATGGGTGAACTGGAAGGCGGCATCGGGCGCGGCCGCGTCAGGCACGTCGCCCGGCCGCGAGGGCCGCAACTCCGAGTTCCAGACCATGCCGTGCCGTGACGGCCACGTCGCCGTCGTCTACACCGTGACCCAGTGGCCGGCGCTGCGCCGCCTGATCGCCGACCCGCGCCTCGAGGATCCGAAGTTCGCGACACGCGCCGGCCGGCGCCAGCACATCGCCCACCTCTACGACATCCTGACGCCGTGGTTCGCCGACAAGACCCGCGACGAGATCGGCCGGACGGCGCAGGCCAAGGGCGTGCCGTTCGGGCCGATCTTCACGCCGGCCGAGCTCCTGGCCAACGAGCAGTACCTGGCGCGCTCCTTCCTCGCCGAGATGACCCATCCAACGGCCGGCCGGCTGTTGATGCCGCAGCTGCCGGTGCAGTGGAACGGCCGCTCCTTCGCGCCGCGGCCGGCGCCCACGCTCGAGCAGGCGGAGCGCGCGGCATGAAGGGCCCCCTGAGCGGCGTGCGCGTCCTCGATTTCGGCCTGCTGACCGCCGGCGCCAACACTTCGGCCATGCTGGCCGATCTCGGCGCCGACGTGATCAAGATAGAATCGGGCGCCTACATCGATCCCTTCCGCGTCGTCGGCAAGATGGACAACGATGACGGCTGGTGGAACCGCTCGCCGCCGTTCAAGTTCACCAACCGCAACAAGCGCGGGCTGGCGATCAACCTGAAGGATCCCGAAGGCCAGCGCGTGATCCGCGAGCTCGCCCGGCAGTGCGACGTGGTGGTCGAGAATTTTCGCCGCGGCGTGCTCGATCGCGCCGGTCTCGGCTACGCCGCGCTGAAGGAGTGCAATCCGCGCCTCGTGTTCGCGGCGATCTCGAGCCAGGGCGACACCGGGCCGGAGCGCATGAACGTGTCGTTCGGCTCGACGCTCGACGCCACGTCGGGCATCGCCTCGATCACCGGCTACGCCGGCGAGGAGCCGCGCATCTCCGGCATGGACGTCAACTATCCCGACCAGATCGTGTCGCTGTTCGCTACCGGCATCGTCATCACCGCCGTCATAGAGGCGCGCCGCAGCGGCAAGGGCTGCTTCCTCGATTTCTCGCAGCGCGAGGTCGCCTCGTTCACCCTGGGCGAGGAGATTCTCGCCGCTGCGGCCGATCCGGCATACCGGCTCGCCCCGCGCGACAACGGCGAGGCGGGCGTCGTCCAGCAGGATGCCTATCGCTGCGTCGACGGGCGCTGGGTCGCCGCGACGCTCGAGAGCGCCGACCCGTCGCTCGCCGCCTTCTGCGCCGGCCGTGACCGCCGCGCCGCCGTCGCCGACCTGCTCGCCAGGGGCATTGGCGCGGCGCCCTGCAACGACGGCAACGATCTCCTGGCCGACGACGCGCTCGCCGGCACGACCCTGGTGCGCGACGACAATGGCTGGCTGGTCAAAGGCCTGCCCTATCGGCTCGACGGACGCGGCATCACCATCGAGCGCGCCGCCCCCGAGCTCGGCCAGCACACCGACGAGGTGCTGCGCGAGCTCCTGGGTTATGGCGATGCCGAGCTGACACGATTGAAAGACTCCGGCGTGACGTCGACGACGCCCACGATCGGAGAGGTTTGAGAATGCCCATGTCATTCTCCTCCCCAGCTTTGCTGGGGAGGTGTCGCCGTCATACGGCGACGGAGGGGTCATGAGCCTCATTGATTGTTGCTCATGACCCCTCCGTCCGCGTCGCCATTTTGGCCGCGCAGCGGCCAAAAGCCTGAAGACGCGGACACCTCCCCAGCAAAGCTGGGAAGGACAATGACACGACCATCAATAGCGACAGGATCACCCCGCATGCCCCGCCCTGAAGTGCACAAGCTCATGGAGCGCATGGCGATCCCCGCCATCGCCGCGCCGATGTTCCTGGTGTCCAATCCGGCGCTGACGCTCGCGTGCTGCAGCGAAGGCATCATGGGCAGCTTCCCGGCGCACGGCACGCGCAGCCGCGAGGAGTTCCAGGCCTGGCTCGACGAGATGCAGGACGGCATGAAGAGGCTCGAGGATGCCGGCAGCAAACCGGCGCCATGGGCTGTGAACCTGGTCGTGCATGCTTCGAATCCGCGCTATCCCGGCGACCTCGAGCTGGTCGAGAAGTACAAGGTGCCGGTGGTGCTGACCTCCAAGGGGGCGCCCGGCGACGCCATCAAGCGCATCCATGGCTGGGGCGCCGTGGCCCTGCACGACATCGCCAATCGCCGCCACGCCGAGAAGGCGCTTGAGGCCGGCGTCGACGGCGTGATCGCGGTGGCAGGCGGCGCCGGCGGCCATACCGGCACCATCAACCCGTTCGCCTTGATGAACGAGGTGCGCCAGCTCGGCGAGGATTTCGCCGTGGTCCTGGCGGGCGGGCAGACCACCGGGCGTGACGTTCTCGCCGCGGAGGCGATGGGCGCCGACCTCGCCTATATCGGCACGCGCTTCATCGCCACCCGCGAGGCGATGGCGGCGGCGGCCCACAAGGACATGATCCTGAAGACACGCGCCACCGATGTCTTCCTCACCGCCTCGATCGACGGCGCGCCGGCCAACTGGCTGACCCCCAGCCTGCTCGCCGCCGGCATCGACCTCGACGTGCTGCGCACCACGTTGCCCGGCAAGATCGTCGCTGCCGGAGAAAGCAAGAAGCGCTGGAAGGACATCTTCACGGCCGGCCACGGCGTCGGGAACATCGACGACATCCCGGCTGCGGCCGAGCTGTGCCGGCGATTGGTGGCGCAGTACCGAGCGGCCAAGAAAGACTTGGTGCGGTTGACGGCGTGAGGTGCGGGACGGGAGAACGACATGACGCGATTCACGAAGAGGCCTGACCGCATGGACAAAGTGACCGGCGATGCCGACTCACTCGAAGCGTGGCAATTGGCCGACATCGAAGCAGGGTTGCGCGAAGCCAAGCGCGGCGAGTTCGCGAGCGATGCCGAAGTGGCTGCGACGATCGCCAAACTCACGAAGTGAACGCGCCGCCTGAAGAAGAGGCGACCTTCGACAATATCCTCATCCTGAGGAGCCGCGCCCAGCGCGGCGTCTCGAAGGACGGGCCCCGGGGACGGTGTTTGTTGCCCATGCTTCGAGACGCTCACTGCGCTCGCTCCTCAGCATGAGGTGATTTGGTTGCCAGCAGCGGGCCCCAGACTTATGGATCACCTCCGTCAAGTCAGTTGCCCGTTTTCGCCTCGCGCGATGACTCCGGTGGCGCTCGCACGGGGGCTGCTCTAGGCTTCGCCGCCCGGGTGGAGGAGCGAAGCGTGAAGACAAAGGCGGCGGTCTGTTACGAGGCCGGCAAGACTCTCGAGATCGAGACGGTCGATCTCGAAGGGCCGAAGTTCGGCGAGGTGCTGGTCGAGATCAAGGCATCGGGCGTGTGCCATACCGACGAGTTCACGCGCTCGGGCGGCGATCCCGAAGGCCTCTTTCCGGTGATCTTCGGCCATGAGGGCGCCGGTATCGTGGTCGACGTCGGGCCGGGCATCGTGTCGCTCAAGAAGGGCGACCACGTGATCCCGCTCTACACCCCGGAATGCCGCGCCTGCAAAAGCTGCCTCAGCGGCAAGACCAACCTCTGCACGTCGATCCGCTCGACCCAGGGCCAGGGCGTCATGCCCGACGGCACGTCGCGCTTCTCGATCGGCGGCCGCAAGATCCATCACTACATGGGCTGCTCGACCTTCTCGAACCACACGGTGCTGCCCGAGATCGCGCTGGCCAAGATCCGGCCCGACGCGCCGTTCGACAAGGTCTGCTACATCGGCTGCGGCGTCACCACCGGTATCGGCGCGGTGATCAACACCGCCAAGGTCGAGCCCGGCGCCAACGTCGTGGTGTTCGGCCTGGGCGGCATCGGCCTCAACGTCGTGCAGGGCGCGCGCATGGTCGGCGCCAACATGATCGTCGGCGTCGATCTCAACCCGGCGCGCGAAGCGCTCGGCCGCAAGTTCGGCATGACCCACTTCGTCAATCCCGAGACGCTGGGCGGCAAGGACCTCGTGGCGCACCTGGTCGAGCTGACCGACGGCGGCGCCGACTACAGCTTCGAATGCGTCGGCAACACCAAGCTGATGCGCCAGGCGCTGGAATGCTGCCATCGTGGCTGGGGCAAGTCGGTGATCATCGGCGTCGCCGGCGCCGGCCAGGAGATTTCCACCCGTCCCTTCCAGCTCGTCACCGGCCGGCAGTGGATGGGCACCGCGTTCGGCGGCGCCAAGGGACGGCGCGACGTGCCGAAGATCGTCGACTGGTACATGGACGGCAAGATCGACATCGATTCGCTGATCACCCACACCATGCCGGTCGATCGATCCGCAGTGTCGTGACCTTCTAGGAGCCCCAACAGCCTTCACCAGGAGCCGCCCCCCCATGACCGTGCGCCGCATCGGAAACGCCACCATCGAGAAGGTCGAGGAGCTGTGCGCCGCGGGCTTCCGGCCCAACCGCATGTTCCCGCGCTTCGACCAGCAGGCCTTCGATGCGCAGAAGCACTGGATGGTGCCGGTGCATGTCGAGCCGGGCTCCGACCGGCTGGTCGGCTCGGTCCATACCTGGGTGGTCAAGACCGGCCGGCACACGATCCTGATCGATACCTGCCTCGGCAACGACAAGCAGCGCCACAACGCCGCCTGGAACAACCTCTCGCTGCCGTTCCTCGACCGGCTGCGCGCCTGCGGCTGCCCGCCCGAGTCGGTCGACTTCGTGATGTGCACGCATCTGCATGTCGATCACGTCGGCTGGAACACCAGGCTCGAGAACGGCCGCTGGGTGCCGACCTTCCCGAACGCGCGCTACCTGTTCGCCAAACGCGAGTACGCGCATTGGGAAAGCGAGCGCGCCCGGCAGGGTGAGGGCAAGGTGAACGACGGCTCGTTCGACGATTCGGTGCTGCCGGTCGTCGAGGCCGGCAAGGCGGTGATGATCGACAGCGACCACCAGCCCGACCCGATGCTGACCATCCGCGACTATCCCGGCCACACGCCGGGCTCGATCGCCATCAACCTCGAGAACGGCGGCAAGCGCGCCTGCTTCTCGGGCGACATCATGCATCATCCGATCCAGGTCTATCATCCCGACTGGTCGAGCCAGTTCTGCTCCGACCAGGAGATGTCGGCGCGCTCGCGCCGCAAGCTCCTGGAGGATTGCGTCGAGAGCAACGTCCTGCTCTGCCCGGCGCACTTCCCCGGCGAGAACGCGGGCTACATCAAGCCAGAGGGCAATTCGTTCCGAATCGAATGGGACAAGCAATGAAGCTCGAGCCGTTCCTCGAGGGCCAGGGCTTCGGCGAGGGACCGCGCTGGCACGACGGCAGGCTCTGGCATTCCGATTTTTGCGTCGTGGCCAACAGCGGCAGCGGGCCTGCGGTGGCCGACAAGCGCGACGGTCGCGTCGAGACCATTCGGGTAGATGTGCCAGGGGCGGGCTGGCCTTAAAGGGGAGTACGATGAAAGGACCGGAGGATGATGCCGGCTTGTCCGGCAAGGTAGCGATCGTTTCCGGCGGCGGCGCGGCCGGCGACGGCATCGGCAATGGGCGCGCGGCAGCGATCCTGCTGGCGCGCGCCGGCACCAAGGTGGTGGTGGCCGATCTCGACCAGAAGCTCGCCGAGCGCACGGTTGACATGATCAAGGCCGAGGGCGGCACCGCCGTGTGTCATGCCGGCGACATGACCAAGGAAGCGGAGTGCAAGCGGCTGGTCGATGCCGCGGTCGATCGCTGGGGCCGGCTCGACTTCCTCGACAACAATATCGGCATCGGCAGCCGCGGCAGCGTCGTCGACGAGAAGCCCGAGGAGTATCGCCGCGTCATGCAGGTCAACGTCGAGACGATGTTCCTGCTGAGCAAGCATGCCATCCCGGCGATGATCAAGACAGCCAAGGGCGGCGCCATCGTCAACATCTCGTCGATCTCGGCCTTGCGGCCGCGCGGCCTCACCACCTACTCGACGTCGAAGGCGGCGGTGATCGGCCTCACCCAGGCGATGGCGGTCGATCACGGCAAGGACCGCATCCGCGTCAATTGCATCTGCCCCGGCCCGGTCTACACGCCCATGGTCTATGCCCGCGGCAACGGCATGAGCGAGGCAGCCCGCGCCACCCGCGCCAAGGCCTCGGTGCTGAAGATCGAAGGCACCGGCTGGGACATCGGCCACGGCGTGCGCTTCCTGCTGTCCAACCACGCCCGCTACATCACCGGCCAGGTGCTGGTGATCGACGGCGGCGTCACGCTCCAGGGTCCGGAGCGCGATTCGGAGAGTCACTAGGACGTTGAATTGCCGTCGATATCGTCCAGCACGCCGATCAGGTCGACCGTGCCATCCGAGCCAGGAGGAGCGAGCCTTGCATCAATGTAGTTCGTCACCTGGTGGCCGTCGAACAGGCCTAGCAGGTTGCCGAAGCTGATCGCGCCGGGCTGGAATCTCCACTCCGAGAAATCGATGAGCACCTTGATGTCGTGCGTGTTCAGCAGGCCGTTATTGTCGGCGTCGATCCACAACGCCCGGTCATCGAGCTGGTAGACCGCCTGAGTCCGCGCTGCGCCCCCGCCCGCCAGCAGCGCCAGCGCATTGTAATACTCCGCTGCGTCGCCGAGGAACACGGGTACGTCGCCCATCACCAGCGCTGCCGGATTGATCAGCAGCGTGTCGATGCTGGGGTGGAAGTTTGTGATGTGCACAAGGGTCGCGTCCGGACCATGCGGTGCGTTGCCAAGCGATTCAGCCCGGTCATTGATCAGGAACACGGTCCCGACATTGCCAGTCGCACCGCCGGCCGCGCCGGTCTCGGTGTCTCCGCCGAGACCTCCCCAGATGAAGTTCGAGCCGAATCCCGGACCGGTGCCCTTGGCCACGATCGTGTCCGCCGCCAATCCGCCGACCAGCGTGTTGGTCGTGCCGACGCCGCCGGTGATCGACAGCGAGTGCGTGCCCCCGGCGTTGTACACCGCTGTCGGACCCTCTACCGCGCGAAGGTCGACGCCGATCACGCCCGTGGTGACCGCCGGATCGTGCACGAGCCACACCGTCTCGCCGACGCCAACGCCGCCAGACTTGCCGACGACCGTCACATCGTCGTAGCTACCGACAATCCTGGTCGTGGCGTCGTCGGCCGTCACGTTCAAGGCATTGATTACAACCGGTCGAACAATTATGACATCGCCATTGATCGGCGCGTTTATCAACCCCGATTCGAACCACACTTGGTAGCCGGAGGATATCGCGCTGATCGCGATCTCAACCGTCACCACTGTCGCAGGATCGTGCGTCACGTACGCCACCGCGGCGCGGGCATCTCCAATGTTGTCGATCTGATTCCAGGCCACGTTGTCGTCGACGAAGCTCTGCGCGTAGGCGACCGCAATGTGCGTCTTGTTCTGGATGGTCGTGATGTCCGCCCCCTGCGCACCCGAGATGACGTCCAGCACCATCTGCCCGGGTGGCGTGCCCTGCGCCGTAAGTTGATCCACCCAATAGGCCAGGCCTCCCGCATCCGGAGTCCGGTTGAAGAGGTCGCGGTAGATCGCCGCAATGAAGGCTTGCGGATCGCCGAGCGATGGCGCCGCCAGGTAGCTGTACAAAGACGTCGCTTCGGGCTGCACGGCAAACGAATTGGCGATCGCCAGCAGGGACATGCCGTCGTTGAAGCGATCCACCCAGTAATCCAATCCGGCCGGATCGGCCGCGCGACCGAAGTACCCGACGTAGAGCTGACCGATCAGCTCGGCCGGCGTCGCGATCGGAAAAGCCATAGCTCGACCACTCCTCATCATCCTCCGGACGCTCCGGTCCGGGCGGTCTTCAGGACTCCCTGGAACCCTCGTCGGGGGGCGCGCGACATCGCGCTGGAACGTGTCATCGATGTGGCGCCCGCTCGTATCAGGATGTCGCACGGGCGCATCGCCACACTACACTTTTCGCGCGAGTATACAAGTTGCTTTATGTCATGACGATCGCCATTCTTTCGAGCCGTCAATTGCTTGAAGGAAAACAAGAATATCGTTCTGCGGAGACTGAACCGCGAGCACCCGATGGCTCGGACGCAACAAATGCTACGATGCCGGTCGAATACAACCCGCGCCGGTCGGCGCGAAGCAGCCCTTGAACGAAGCCCGGAGGAAGAATGGCCCGTCTACCGTATCTCGAGCCCGACCAGGTCGCGCCCGAGTATCGCGACATGCTCAAGCGCAACACCAACCTGCACAAGCTGCTGGTCAACTCGCCCGACATGGCGAAGGCCTTCAACGGCATCGGCAATTTCATCCGCTTCAAGAGCAAGCTCGATCCGCGCCTGCGCGAGCTCGCCATCCTGCAGGTCGGCTGGATGGAGCGCTCCGAGTACGAGTTCACCCATCACGTCAAGATCGGCAGGGAGTTCGGCGTCACCGATGCCGACATCGAAGGCCTGATGGCCGAGACCGAGGGCAAGCCCAGCGCGCTCGAGCCGCTCGCCAAGGCGATCCTCAAGGGCGCCCGCGAGATGGTGCGCGACATCGGCATGTCCGACGCGACCTTCGCCGAGATCAAGCAGCACCTCAGCAACGAGCACATGACCGACCTGGTGCTGACCATCGCCTTCTACTGCGCCGTGGTGCGCGTGCTGGCGACCATGAAGATCGACAACGAGCCCTACTACAAGGAAGTGCTCCAACAGTATCCGATTCCGGGAGTGAGCTGACATGCGCCTGAAAGATCGCGTCGCCATCGTCGTTGGCGCCGGCCAAAGCCCCGGCGAGGGCGTCGGCAACGGCCGCGCCACCGCACTGACCTTCGCCCGCGAGGGCGCCAAGGTGCTGTGCGTCGATCACAACCTCAAAAGCGCCGAGGAGACGGTGGCGCTGATCGGCCAGAACCAGGGCACCGCCGTCGCGTTCCGCGCCGACGCCACCAAGGACGCCGACCTCAAGGCGATGGTCGCCGACGCGCATGCCCGCTGGGGCCGCATCGACATCCTGCACAACAATGTCGGCGTCTCGATCTCGGGCGGTGATGCCGAGCTGCTGGAGATCACCGAGGAGGCCTACGACCGCTGCATGGCGATCAACCTCAAGAGCGTGATCCTCGCCTGCAAGCACGTGATCCCGATCATGCGCGAGCAGAAGAGCGGCGCCATCGTCAACATCTCCTCGATGGCCGCCATCACGACCTATCCCTACGTCGCCTACAAGGCGAGCAAGACGGCGATGATCGCCTTCACCGAGCAGCTCGCCTACCAGAACGCCAAGTACGGCATCCGCGCCAACGTCATCCTGCCCGGCCTGATGAACACGCCGATGGCGGTCGACACGCGGGCCCGCGAGTTCAAGAAGACACGCGCCCAGGTCGAGGCCGAGCGCGACGCCAAGGTGCCGCTGCGCGGCAAGATGGGCACCGGCTGGGACGTCGCCAACGCCGCCCTGTTCCTGGCGTCCGACGAGGCGAACTTCATCACCGGCGTCACCCTGCCGGTCGATGGCGGCGCCAGCGTCCAGACCGGCTGAGACCGTGACCACGGTCATCCATGACGCGGCGATCGTCACCGTCGACGATCGCGACAGCGTGCACTACGGCAGCGCGATCGCCATCGAGGGCGATCGCATCGCCGCCATCGGGCCGAGCGCGGAGCTGCTGGCCCGCTACCCGGCCGCCGAGCGCGTCGACGGCACCGGCAAGATGGTCATGCCGGGCTTCGCCAACGTCCACACGCACTTCACCATGACCCTGGCGCGTGGCGTGTTCGAGGACCTCTCGCCGCCGCACAAGCCGCCCTTCTCGGGCGGCCTGTCGCCAATCCCGCTGCCGGCCATGACGCCGGATGAGCGGCGCACCATGGCGCTCCTGGGCGCGCTCGAAGCGCTGCGCAGCGGCACCACCCTGGCGCTCGAGGATTCCAACAACGTCGACGACTATGCCGGCGCGCTGGCCGACACCGGCATGCGCTTCCTGCTGGGCGAGCGGGCCTTCGATCGAATCGGCACCGAGATCGGCGATCCGGCGCCCTACCAGCTCGACCGCGCGCTGGGCCAGCGCCATCTCCGGATCATCGAGGACACCTTCAACAAGTGGAACGGCAAGGCGGACGGACGGCTGCGCATCGCCGTCTCGGCGTGGGCGCCCGACATGTGCTCGCCCGAGCTGCTCGAGGACCTGCGCGCGCTGCAGCAGAAGCTCGGCACCTGGGCCACCATCCATCTCAACCAGATCTGGGGCGAGGTCGCGGCCGTCAAGGCGCATCGCAACCGCCTGCCGACCGAGTACCTGGCCGATCTCGGCTTCCTCAACGACCGGCTCATATGCGCCCATTGCCGCTGCATGGAACCGGGCGAGGAGACGATCCTGGGCAAGGCCGGCGTCACGGTCTCCTTCAATGCCGCCATCGCCGCCCGGCGCGGCTTGAGCCCGCGCATCGCCGATCTCGAGTCCTACGGCTGCACCATCGCCATGGGCAGCGACAACATGGCCGAGGACATGGTCGAGGTGCTGCGCACCGGCCTGTTCATGGAGCGCATCCGGCGCGCGGACGGCCGCAACCCGACGCCCGAGCACGCGCTCCGCTGGGCGACCCGCAACGGCTATCGCGCGCTCGGCATCCCCGACGGCGGCTGGCTGGCGCCGGGCAACAAGGCCGACCTGATCATGGTCGACCTGGTGCGCCCGCACATGGTGCCGGTGCTGCGCGTCGTCTCCACCTTCGTCCATCAGGGCCAGGCGCGCGACGTCGAGGCGGTGATGGTCGACGGCAAGTGGCTGATGCGCGACGGGGTGGTTCTGACGATGGACGAGCCCGCGATCCTGGCCGAGGCCCAGAAGGTGGCGAACAGGACCTGGTCGCAACAGTTCCGCGCGCGGATGGGCTTGAAGGTGCCGGCGGGCTTCTCGCCCGACGCGCTGCCGTGATTCATTCCCCTCCCTAGCGAAGCTGGGGAGGTGCCCCGTCATACGGGGCGGAGGGGTCATGAGTCCTGAACCGCGAGCGCCTGCCCTCAGCGAAGTAGAGGGTCCCGCTCGTTGGTGTGGACGGCCCCCCGACGGCATCGATGTGCCAAGGTGAGGTCGTTGAAATCTCACACCAGGGGAGCCGTCCATGGCAAAGATAGCACGGATAGGGGTCGATACATCGAAGAGCGTTTTCCAGGTGCACGGTGTCGACGAGGCCGAGCGGGTGGTGTTGCGGCGCAAGGTGCGGCGGGCGCAATTTCTGGCGTTTTTCGCCACGCTCGAGCCGACGGTGGTTGGCCTGGAGGCGTGCGGGGCGAGCTACCATTGGGCGCGTGAACTGCGCAAGCTCGGCCATGAGGTTGTGTTGATCCCGCCGCAATACGTGAAAGCCTATGTTGCGCGCGGCAAGAATGATGCGAAGGATGCCGAGGCGATCTGCGAGGCGATGAGCCGGCCGCGGGTGCGCAAGCGCTTCGTGGCGGTCAAGAGCGAGGAGCAGTCGGCCGCCCAGATGTTGCTCGGCATACGCGAGAGTGTGATGAAGCGGCGCACCCAGCTGAGCAATACGATCCGCAGCCACGCGGCGGAGTTCGGCCTTGTCGTCCCCAAGGGGCTCGACAAGATCGAGGGGCTGCTGGGCCAGCTTGCCGAGGACCGCAGTGTTCCGGACCTTGCCAAGGAGATGTTCGACGTTCTCGGCCAGGAGTTCGCCGAGCTCGCGCCCAGGCTGGCGACGATCGAGCGTCGGCTCAAGGCATGGCATCGTGCCGACGAACTCAGCCGGCGCCTGGTCGAGGTGCCGACGATCGGGCCGATCGGGGCGTGCCGGCTGGCGATCAGGACCACCGACCCCAAGGCCTTCGCCAGTGGCCGAATGTTCGCCGCCTGGATCGGCCTGACGCCCAAGGACCACTCGACCGCCGGAAAGCAGAAGCTGGGGGGCATCACCCGCGCCGGCGACGAAAGCCTGCGCGCCATCCTTGTCGCAGGAGCCACCTCTTACATCGAGCATGTCATGAAGGGCCGCATCCAGCCCTCGCCGTGGTTGGCAGACCTGTTGCGGCGCAAGCCGCGCAAGCTGGTCGCCGTGGCGCTGGCCAACAAGACCGCCCGCATCGCCTGGAGGCTCATGGTCAGCGGCCAACGCTATGACCCAAACCACGTCCCGGCCAAGCGCCCCGCCACCCTAACCAGAGGTGAGCCCATCGCAATCGCCGCATAGAAATCGTGACTGTGGACATCACATCACGCTGACGGCCGAGGCTTGCTCGAACAACGAGGAGATGGACTGATCAGGTGATAAGAGTTCCCTGGGACACTCCGTCGGACCGCGCGGCATTCGATGCCGCTCGCTCGTTAGGAACTCAGGGACGCGGAAACCATCTTGGCAGCGATCTTCATCGCGACAACAGACCGGACATACGACCGCAATCGCCTCGACCGTTCCTCTATCCAAGCAGTTCGTGCCGCTAGCCGGCCAGCCATCGTCCACGGCACCACACCTGACGCGATGATGCGCTCGATGACCAGTCTCGTCGGGCGCCCACGCGCGCTTCATCCTCGGGGCCCACAGGGACCCGCGCGCCGCTCCGCCAGCCACTTAACGGGCGCTTGCGCGGCGCGCGCCTCCTGTGGGCCCCCGAGGATGAAGCGCTACGCCCGTCGCGAGGCGGGCAGTCTTCAACTTTGACTGGCTGCTCGCCGCAGACCACTCCCCAACTCTCTTTTGACGCCGCTGGCGTCAAAAAACTCTTGTAATCAAGGGGCCGTCCACATACGCGGTCCGGAAGAGCATGACTCCTCAGTTGCCGGGTCACCCGCCCGCGAAAGAAAGGTCCCTCGCTGCGCTCGGGATGACACCAATACTGTCATCCCGAGCCTAGCGAGGGACCTTTCCTTGCGTGTTGCTTTGCGATCGAACTGCCTGTTGCCCTTGCTTCGAGACGCTCGCTACGCTCCCGTCTCGGCATGAGGTGATACGGGGGCGCGATCGACGTCCCTGCCGTGCCCGGGAGCCCGTGATGCCCGAACCAGGTCCGCTCAGCTTCCATGTCCCGGCACCGGCGGTGCGGCCGGGCGGGACGCCCGATTTCAGCGACGTGCCGATCTCGCGGGCCGGCGAGGTGCGGCGGCCGCCGGTTGACTGCGCGCCGGCCGACATCCGCGATCTCGCCTTCTCGATCATCCGTGTGCTCGATCGCGAGAGCAAGGCGGTCGGTCCGTGGGCCGGGCTGCTGAGCGATGCCGAGCTGCTCGAGGGCCTGCGCCACATGATGACCTTGCGCGCCTTCGATGCGCGCATGCAGATGGCGCAGCGACAGGGCAAGACCTCGTTCTATATGCAGCATCTCGGTGAGGAGGCGGTGAGCTGCGCCTTCCGCAAGGCGCTCGAGCCGGGCGACATGAACTTCCCGACCTATCGCCAGGCCGGGCTGCTGATCGCCGGCGGCTATCCGATGCGCGACATGATGAACCAGATCTATTCCAACGAGCTCGATCCGCTGAAGGGCCGGCAGCTGCCGGTGATGTATTCGTCGAAGGAGCACGGCTTCTTCTCGATCTCGGGCAACCTCGCCACCCAGTACATCCAGGCGGTCGGCTGGGCGATGGCCTCGGCGATGAAGCGCGACACCAGGATCGCCGCCGGCTGGATCGGCGACGGCTCGACGGCCGAGTCCGACTTCCATGCCGCGCTGGTCTTCGCCTCGACCTACAAGGCGCCGGTGGTGCTGAACATCGTCAACAACCAGTGGGCGATCTCGACCTTCCAAGGCATCGCGCGCGGCGGCTCGGGCACCTTCGCCGCGCGCGGGCTGGGCTTCGGCATCCCCGCCCTGCGCGTCGACGGCAACGACTATCCCGCGGTCCATGCCGTCGCCAGGTGGGCGGTCGAGCGCGCTCGCCGCAATCTCGGGCCGACCCTGGTCGAGTACGTCACCTACCGCGTCGGCGCCCATTCGACCTCGGACGACCCTTCGGCCTATCGGCCCAAGACCGAGTCCGACGCCTGGCCGCTCGGCGATCCGGTGCTGCGGCTGAAAAACCATCTCATCCAGCGCAGCGCCTGGTCGGAGGACCGGCACAAGCAGGCCGAGGCCGAGATACTGTCCGAGGTCATCGCGATCCAGAAGGAGGCCGAGGCCCACGGCACCCTGCACACCGGCCCGCACCCCTCGGCACGCGACATGTTCGAAGGCGTGTTCGAAGAGATGCCGCCTCACCTGCGCCGCCAGCGCCAGCAGGGGGGAGTGTAGGCGATGCCGCGCAAGACCATGGTCGAGGCGATCCGCGACGCCATGGACGTCTGCATGTCGCGTGACGACAACGTCGTCGTGTTCGGCGAGGATGTCGGCTATTTCGGCGGCGTGTTTCGCTGCACCCAAGGCTTGCAGCAGAAGTACGGCTCGAGCCGCTGCTTCGATGCGCCGATCAGCGAATCGGGCATCGTGGGCGCCGCCGTCGGCATGGCGGCCTACGGCCTGCGCCCCTGCGTCGAGATCCAGTTCGCCGATTACATGTATCCGGCCTACGACCAGATCGTCTCGGAGGCGGCGCGCCTGCGCTACCGCTCGAACGGCGGCTTCACCGCGCCCATGGTGGTACGCATGCCGACCGGCGGCGGCATCTTCGGCGGCCAGACCCACAGCCAGAGCCCGGAGGCGCTGTTCACCCATGTCGCCGGCCTCAAGACCGTCGTGCCGTCCAACCCGTACGACGCCAAGGGCCTGCTGATCGCCGCCATCGAGGACAACGACCCGGTGATCTTTCTCGAGCCCAAGCGGCTCTACAACGGCCCGTTCGACGGCCATCACGACCGCCCGGTGACACCGTGGGCGCGCCATCCGCAAGGCGAGGTGCCGGACGGGCATTACACCGTGCCGCTCGGCAAGGCGGCGATCCGGCGCGAGGGCTCCGTCGTGACGGTGCTGGCGTACGGCACCATGGTGTTCGTCGCCGAGGCCGCCGCGCAGGAAACCGGCATCGACGCCGAGATCATCGACCTGCGCACGCTGGTGCCCTACGACCTCGACCTGATCGCCGCCTCGGTGAAGAAGACCGGCCGCTGCGTCGTCGTGCACGAGGCGACGCTGACCTCGGGCTTCGGCGCCGAGCTCAGCGCGCTGGTGCAGGAGAACTGCTTCTATCACCTCGAAGCCCCTGTCGTGCGCGTCGCCGGCTGGGACACGCCCTATCCGCACGCCCAGGAATGGGACTACTTCCCCGGCCCGGCGCGAATCGGCCGCGCGCTGAAGTCCGTGATGGAGGCTTGAGATGGGCATCCGCATCATCAAGCTGCCCGATGTCGGCGAAGGCGTCGCCGAGGCCGAGCTGGTCGAATGGCATGTCGAGGTCGGCCAGTCGGTGCTGGAGGACCAGGTTCTCGCTGCCGTCATGACCGACAAGGCGACCGTCGAGATCCCCTCGCCGGTTGCCGGCACCGTGGTGGCCCTGGGCGCCGAGGTGGGCGGCGTGCTGGCCGTCGGCGCCGAGCTCGTGCGCCTCCAGGTCGCGGGCGAAGGCGACCAGGAGGTGAAGGCGGCTCCCCGCGAAGCGCTCGCCTCCGCGCCCGTCGCGCCGACGCCCTTGCCGACGCCCGCGCCGACCCAGCCGATCATCGCCGAAACGGCGCCACCCGCGCCGCGCCCGGTGGCCTCGGGCTCGCTGGGCCCGCCGCGACCGCCCGGCGAGAAGCCGCTCGCCTCGCCAGCCGTGCGCCGGCGCGCGCGCGACGCCGGCGTGGATTTGCGCCAGGTCCGCGGCAGCGGGCCGACCGGCCGCATCCTGCACGACGATCTCGACGCCTTCCTGAAGAGCGGTCCGGCGACCGCAGCACCGGCCGGCCGTACGCCCAACCAGCACGTCGAGACGGTCAAGGTGATCGGCCTGCGCCGACGCATCGCGCAGAAGATGGCGGACTCCAAGCGGCGGGTCGCCCACTTCTCCTATGTCGAGGAGGTCGACGTCACCGCGCTCGAGGAGCTGCGCGCCGCCTTGAACGCCGAGAAGAAACAGGACCGGCCGCGCCTCACCCTGATGCCGTTCCTGATGCAGGCAGTGGTCAAGGGCGTCGCCGACTTTCCCGAGATGAACGCGCTCTACGACGACGAAGCCGAAACCATCGAGCGGCACGGCGGCGTCCATATCGGCATCGCGACCCAGACCGATAACGGCCTGCTGGTGCCGGTGGTGCGGCATTGCGAGGCGCTCGGCTTGTGGGACTTCGCCCGCGAGATAGCGCGCCTGGCCGAGGCGGCACGCGAAGGACGGGCGACACGCGCCGAGCTCACCGGCTCGACCATCACCATCACCAGCCTCGGCCCTCTGGGCGGCATCGTCACCACGCCGGTGGTCAATCGCCCGGAAGTGGCGATCATCGGCATCAACAAGCAGGTCGTGCGGCCGGTCTGGCAGGGTGGCCAGTTCGTGCCGCGCACCATGATGAACCTGTCGTCGTCGTTCGATCACCGCGTGATCGACGGCTACAACGCGGCGCGCTTCGTGCAGCGGCTCAAGGCCCTGCTCGAGGAGCCGGCCACCCTGTTCATTGAGGCGTGAGATGGCCGACATTACTGCCAAGGTGCTGATCGTTGGCGGCGGACCGGGCGGCTACGTCGCCGCCATCCGGGCCGGCCAGCTCGGCCTCGACGTCGTTCTCGTCGAGCAGGACGGACGCGAGGGTGGGCTGGGTGGCACCTGCCTCAACGTCGGCTGCATCCCGTCGAAGGCGATCATCCATGCTGCCGAGGCCTTTCACCAGGCCGTCGAGCAGGCGACCAAAGCGCCGTTCGGACTCAAGGTCGAGCGGCCGACCATCGACTTCGTCCGCACCGTCGAGTGGAAGGACGGCATCGTCGGCCGCCTGACCGGCGGCGTCGGCGCGCTGCTGAAGCGCCATCACGTCAAGATCGTGCAGGGCCGCGCCGAGATGACCGACGGCAAGAGCTGCCGCGTCGAGACCGATACCGGGCCTCAGGTGATCCGGGCCGAGCATGTCGTGCTGGCGACCGGCTCGGTCGCCGCCGCACTGCCGTCCCTGCCGTTCGGCGGCAAGGTGATCTCGTCGACCGAGGCGCTGTCGCTCGACGCCATCCCCGAGCGGCTGGCCGTGGTCGGCGCGGGCTATATCGGCCTCGAGCTCGGCATCGCTTTCGCCAAGCTCGGCTCGAAAGTGACCGTGGTCGAGGCCCTCGACCGCATCCTGCCCGCCTACGACGCCGAGTTGGTCCGCCCCGTGGCCCGCCGGATGCGTGCGCTCGGCATGGAGGTGCTGACGCAGGCCAAGGCTGCCGGCCTGTCGGACGACGGCAGTGCCCTCGCGGTCGACCAGGATGGGATCGGCCGGCGCACCATCGCGATGGACCGCGTGCTGGTCGCCACCGGCCGGCGCGCCCGGCTCTCGGGCTTCGGGCTCGAGCGGCTCGACCTCACGCTCGATCGCGGCGCCGTGCAGATCGACGAGCGCTGCGCGACCTCGATGCGCAACGTCTGGGCGGTCGGCGATCTCACCGGCGAGCCGATGCTCGCCCATCGCGCCATGGCGCAGGGCGTCGTCGTCGCCGAGCAGATCGCCGGGCACCGGCGCGTGTTCGATGCGGCCGCGATCCCGGCCGTGTGCTTCACCGATCCGGAGATCGTCACGGTCGGGCTTTCGCCCGACGACGCGCGGCGCGCCGGCCGCGAGATCCTGACCGCGCAATTCCCCTTCCAGGCCAATGGCCGCGCCCTCACCCTGGCCAACGACGACGGCTTCGTGCGCGTGACCGCGCGCGCCGACAATCATCTCGTGCTGGGAATCGCGGCGGTCGGTCCCGGTGTCTCCGAGCTCGCCTCATCGTTCGGCCTCGCCCTCGAGATGGGTGCGCGGCTGGAGGACATCGGCGGCACCATCCACGCCCATCCGACCCTGGGCGAGGCGTTCCACGAAGCCAGCCTGCGCGCGCTGGGCGAGGCGTTGCATATCTGAGTCATCCTCCTCCCCAGCGAAGCTGTGGAGGAGGATGAAAGGCCATAGCCTGTATCAGGCATGGAAGTCGTCGGCCACGAGCTCGCTCGGGTCGGCGCCTGGATCGGCAATGATCCGCGCCGCCTGCGACTCGATGGTCCTCTCGAACAGCGTGCGCGCCGCCCGGGCATTGCCGAACGTCCTTGGATCACCGCCGTACAATGCGGAGATCGCCGTCCTGGCACGCTGCTCCGCCAGTGGCCCCAAGCGATAGCCTCCGCGTGCGCATAGATGCCGGAAGATCCGGTAAAGGTCTTCCGGCTCGTAGTCGGCGAACTCGATGTATCGCGTGAAGCGCGACCTCAGCCCCGGGTTCGTCTCGACGAACTGGTGCATCTCCTCGCCGTAACCGGCAACGATGACCGCAAGCTGATCGCGCCTGTCCTCCATCTCCTTCAAGAGGGTATCGAGGGCTTCCTTGCCGAAATCAGACCCCGACGCCTCCTGCCGGGCCAATGCATACGCCTCGTCGATGAACAGCACACCGCCCAGGGCCGCCTTGACCTTCTCTTGGACCTTCAGCGCGGTGTGGCCGATATAGCCGGCAACGAGATCGGCGCGTTGCACCTCCACGACATGACCCTTCTCGAGCAAGCCCAAAGCCGAGAAGATGCGGCCGACCAGGCGTGCGACGGTGGTCTTGCCGGTCCCCGGGTTGCCCGTGAACACCATATGCAACGATACGGGTTGGACCGAAAGGCCACGTTCCCGCCGCAGCATCTGCACCCGGGCGAGATTCGTGAGATTGCGCACCTCGTCCTTCACCGTCGCGAGCCCGATCAACTCATCCAGCTCGCGCAAGGCGCCCTCGAGATCGTCCCCGATGCCGCGATCGAGCTCGGGAAAATCCTGCGCCACAATGGACTGCAGGTCGGCGTGCGGCTGCGAATCCAATCGCATCGCCTGCCGCTCCTTCACCCTCTCGAACAGCGAGCGCACATCCCGCCCGTTGCCGAAACTGGATCCCCGTCGTCGGTGCATGCGCTCGAACGCGACGGCGGCGTGCTCCGCTGCACCGTCGACCAGGCGATACTGCTCGTCCTTGCAAAGCTTGTGGAATATCTCGACGAGCTCGGCCGGTCCGTAATCCTCGAACTCGACATGCCGGGCGAACCGCGACTTGAGCCCTGGGTTTGCCTCGAGAAAGCGCCGCATCTCGTTGGTATAGCCGGCGACGATGACCACGAGCTGATCGCGCTTGTCCTCCATTTCCTTGAGCAGCGTCTCGATGGCTTCGGCCCCGAAGTCCGAGCCCTGATTGCCGTCCCGCGAGAGCGCGTACGCCTCGTCGATGAACAGCACGCCACCCAGCGCATTCTTGACTTGCTCCTGGACCTTCAGGGCGGTTCCGCCGATCGTTCCGGCGACCAGATCGGAACGCTGAACCTCGACGACGTGCCCCTTCCCCAGCAAGCCGAGGCCGGCCAGGATCCGCCCCACCAGGCGTGCGACCGTCGTCTTGCCGGTGCCCGGATTGCCCGTGAAGACCATGTGCATGGCGACCGCCTGCACGGGCAGGTTCTGCGAGCGTCGCCGCACCTGCGCACGCGCGAGGGCGGCGAGCTTGCGAATCTCGTTCTTGACCGCCTCCAGGCCGACCAGCTCGTCGAGCGACGTCAGATCTGCAGACGCGCTTGCTCCCTGGACGTGCTCCGGAACAGTCGGAGGTTTGGGCGGTGCCGGTTGAACCGGCACGCTGATTGCCTCGAGCCCAGCCGCCCCCGGGCCGGCAATCCCGCCCGCCTGGTCGAAGATGCACCCGGTGATCGTCGGGGTCGTCCCCTCCTCCAGATAGATCGGCGCGTGCTGCGGCCCGCAGCGCGCGAACTCCACGCCCGAGACCGTCCCCGCCGCACGCTCCCGAAACCAGAGTCCAGGCCCGGCCGTATCGCGAATGCGCAGCCTGGAAATGACGGGGCTCGTCTCGGCATCGGTCACCTCTATGGCGGCCTCGCTGCAGCCCCACAGCTCTCCGCCCTCGATCCGCGGCCGGGCGCGCTGGCGTATCCAGATTCCATTGCTCGGGGTATCGTGGATGCGACATCTCGAGATGGACGGGGTGGCTTCCTCGGTGACGACGACAGCAGGGAATCTCTCGGCGCAGCCGGAGATCTCCACCTCGGACAACGAGCCGCCAGCCTGACCGGTGAAAAACACGCCGTTACGGGCGGTATCGCGAATGCGCACCCTGGAGATGCTGGGGCTCGTGCCGGCGTCGGTCACCTCTATGGCCGCGTCGCTGCAACCCCACAGCTCTCCGCCTTCCAGGCGCGGCTTGGCGCGCTCGCGCACCCAGACTCCATTGCTGAGGGTGTCGTGGATGCGACAGTTCGATATGGACGGAGTCGCTTCCCCGGCGACGACGATGGCAGGGAATGTCTCGCCGCAGCCGGAAATCTCGACCTCCGACAACGAGCCGCCAGCCTGACCGGTGAAGAAGACGCCATTGCGCACTGTGTCGCGAATGCGCACCCTCGAGATCATGGGGTTCGTCCCGGCGCCGCTCACCTCGATGGCCGACAGGCTGCAGCCCCACATCTCTCCACGCTCGATCCTCGGCTGCGCTCCCTGTCGTATCGCGAGGCCATTGGCAGGCGTATCGTGAATGCGGCAATCGAGGATCGCCGGCGTTGCATGATCCTCGACGAGGATCGCTGGAAAGCCGTCGCCGCATCCCGAGACCTCGACGCCCGACAGCGTTCCGCCGGCCCGCCCGGCAAAGGAGATGCCGCCCATCGCCGTATCGCGGATCCGGAGCCTGGCGATCTCGGGCTTGGTCTCGGGGTCCTTCACCTCTATCGCGACATTGCCGCATCCGAACAGCTCCCCGCCTTCGATGCGCGGCCGGGCGCCGTCACGAATCCAGATACCGTTGCTCGGCGTGTCATGGACACGACAGTTCAGAATGGCCGGCGCCGACCGCTCGTCAACCAGGATCGACGGGTAGAGGTCACCGCACCCCGAGATCTCGACGTCCAGCATCGTGCCGCTCGCCTGATTCTTGAACCATATGCCGTTTTGGCCGGTGTCGCGAATGCGCAGCCTGGAGATGTCCGGCCGCGTCTCGGGATCTTTCACCTCGATCGCGGAGCTGCCACATCCGAACAGCTCGCCACCCTCAATGCGAGGTCGAGCGCCGTCCCGGATCCAGATCGCATGGCTCGGGGTGTCGTGCACGCGGCAGTCGAGGATCGCCGGGGTCGACCGCTCATCCACCAGGATCGCGGGGTAGGCGCCGCCACACCCCGAGATCTCGGCGTC
This sequence comes from Reyranella sp., assembly GCF_044224635.1. Classification (GTDB taxonomy): domain Bacteria; phylum Pseudomonadota; class Alphaproteobacteria; order Reyranellales; family Reyranellaceae; genus Reyranella. Next base: position 58,644 of record NZ_JBGAKA010000037.1, read on the forward strand.
AGAGATCCGACCCTGGGCCTGATTCCTGAACCACAGGCCGTTCTGGCTGGTGTCACGGATGCGCAGCGTCGAGATGGTCGGACTGGTCGCGGGATCCCTGATCTCCACGGCGGCGCTGCCGCATGCCCGCACCTCGCCATCTTCGATGCGCGGTTGTCCTCCGTCACATATCAGGATGCCGATGCCCGGCGTGTCGTGAACGCGGCAGTTCACGATAGACGGCGCCGCCTGCTTGTCGACCGTCAGTGCGGCGTAGCTCTCACCGCAACGCGAGAGATCGACCGAGGAAAGAGTGCCGCCCGCATTGTCGGTGAACCAAACGCCGCTGATGCCAGCGTCCCGGATCTGCACCTTTTCGACGACCGGGGCCGTTCCGCCGCCGGCGACCCTTATCGCGACGCCATCGGGATTGACCACCGTCAGATTGGCGATGCGCGGGCTTCCCGCCAAGATGTCCAGCTGACCCTGGAGAACGACCTTCTCGATGCCGACGCCGACGATGCTTACGGACTTCCGGATCTGCAAATTCTCGATGAAGGTGCCGCTCTCGACCTGGATCACGTCTCCGTCGCTGGCCTGATCCAGGGCCTTCGCCAGGCTGGGCAATGACTGAGAAAATAGGCCGCCGCGTGACTTGGCTACGACGAATGTCTTCATCTCACACCTGCAAGAGCGTTCGTCGACGCAGGAAGCAACAAGGCTAGGCTGCCCTCACGCGGCGCGTTCGACCTCCACCAGGTTGGTGTTGTAGGTCGTGGCGCCGCACGGCGCGGCACGGTCCTGGGAGAGCACGTTGGCGCATCCTTTGGTGTCGGTCCCGGTGACGTCGGGCGTGAACCAGGCGCCTTCCTTGATCGAGACGATGCCAGGCATGATGCGGCGCGTCACCTTGACCGGCAGCACGGTCGAGCCGCGATCGTTGAACACGCGCACCCTGTCGCCGTTGGCGATGCCGCGGGCGGCCGCATCGGCGGGGTTCATCCAGACGTCGTCGGGATCGACCCGCGCAAGCCGCGGCTGGTTGCCGTGGATCGAATGGGTGCGCGCGCGCGACTTGGGGCTGCACAGCATGAGGGGAAAGCGCGCCGCCGGCGTCACCGGGTCGATCCAGGTCGGGATGGCCGGGATATGCCCGAGCCCGTAATAGTCGGGCTTGGCCGCCAGCGCCATCGAGTAGACCTCGATCTTGCCCGACGGCGTGGTGAAGCGATGGCTCTCGGGGTCGCGGATCTGGGCGGCGAACGCCACCGCATCCTGCGGCGGCGCGAAGCGGGCCACACCCTTGTCGGCGAAGGTGTCGAAATCCTCGATGGCCCGGCTGGTGAGCTCGCGCAGCCATTGCATCTCCGACTTGTCGTTGTAATCGTTGATGCCGACGCGCGCCGCCAGGTCGGCGAAGATGTCGAAGTCGTTGCGGCATTCGTACATCGGCGGGATCGCCTGCTTCATGAAGATGGCGTAGTGCCCGGCGCCGGCCCACGGCGTGTGCACGTCGTTGCGCTCCCAGAAGGTGGTGGCCGGCAGCACGATGTCGGCGTGGCGTACCGTCGGCGTCAGAAAGTGATCCTGCCCGACGATCAGCTCGACGCCGTCGAGCGATGCGGCCATCTTGTTGGCGTTGGGGCACTGATTGAACAGATCACCGCCCGCCGAATAGATCATCTTGACGTCACCCGGGTAGCCGCCCGCCTTGCCGCGCGCCAGCAGATCGGCGAGCAGCGGCGTCGCCACCCGGGCGTCGATCGGATTGCTGCCGGCGGGCAGGCCGCCGATGCCGCTGCGGCCGGTCACGCCGTTGCTGACCCCGCTGTTGCCGCCGACGACGCCGATATTGCCGGTGATCGCGGCCAGCGCATAGGCGGCGCGATGGAACTGCTCGCCGAATGCCGTGCGGCCTGGCGCGTAGCCGCACTGCAGCGCCGCAGGCTTGGTGGCGGCGAACTCGATCGCCAGACGCCGTATCGTCTCGGCCGACATGCCGGTGCGCTCGGCCGCCCACTCCGGCGTCTTCGGGATGCCGTCGCCGAGCCCAAGCAGATACGATTTGTACGAGGCGCCGGCCGGCGCCCCGGGCGGCAGGTGCTCGTCGTCGAAGCCCAGCACATGGCGGTCGCAGTAGGCCTGGTCGTGCAGGCCCTCGCTCACGATCACGTAGGCCATGGCAATCAGGGCGGCCGCATCGGTCGACGGCTTGATGAAGATGTGCTCGTCGGCCAGCGCCGTGCTGGTGCGGGTGCGCCGCGGATCGACGCAGACGATGCGCACGCCGCGAGCCTTGGCTTCCTTGAGATACTGCTGGGTGCCGGTGCCGAAGGTGCCGTCGGCGGGGCTCCAGCCCCACATCACGATCAGCTTGGAGTTGACGTAGTCCGTCGGCTCGCGGCCGGCGGTCTTGTAGTCGGCCTTGGCGCCGAAGGTCATGCGGACGGCGAAGACCTCGGCTTCGGCCGACATGTTCGACCACAGGTCGATGCAGCCGCCGAACTTGTAGAAGAAGCGCTTGGACACGGTCGCGCCGTGCAGCATCGACGTGTTGCCTGAGCGCGACGCATCGACGATCGAGGCGTTGCCGTACCGGCGGCGGATGCGCAGCATCTCCCGGGCGACATGATCGAGCGCCTCGTCCCACGAGATGCGCTCGAACTGGCCGGACCCGCGCGGGCCGACCCGGCGCATCGGATGCTGCAGCCGTTCGGGGTGATACAGCCGCTCGATCTGGCCGACGCCACGCGCGCAGGCGTGCAGCGGCGGCATCTCGGGCTGCCAACGCGCGGGGTCGGTCGAGATCTTCACAATCCGGTCGTCCACGACATGGGCATTCACCACGCAGCGGCCACCGCAATTGTGGCCGCACGTGCTGGTGACGACGGTCTCACCGGCGCGGCCGACACGACGCGGCGCCTGATAGATCGTGTGGTCGGGCATATACGCACCTCGTGAGCGACGGCTTGCAGACGAAGAGAAAGGTCCCTCGCTGCGCTCGGGATGACAGGAGTGCTCTCGCCGCCAACACCCATGTCATCCCGAGCGCAGCGAGGGACCTTTCCAGTCGAGGGTAATCGCACCGCGGCCGCATTGTCGACGCCCGATCGTTCGGGCTAGGCCCCAGCGACCTCGAACACGGTCTTGGCCACGCCCTCCCCCGACAGGGCGAAGGTCAAGGCTTCACGGTACTCGGCGAAGGAAAAGACGCGCCCGGCCGGCGGGTCGAGCCGGCCATCGGCGACCCAGCCGAGCAGCTCCTCGAGCTCGCGCCCGGCCCGTTCACGTTCGAAGACGTCGGCGAATTGCCGGTAGTCGACGCCGACCAGGGCGGCCCCTTTGAGAAGTGGCAAATTGACCGGCAAGGCCGGAATCTCGCCCGAGACGAAGCCGATCACCAGATGGCGGCCACCCCATCGCAGCGAGCGGAAGGCGGGCTGCATCAAGGCGCCACAGGCCGGATCGAACACGACATCGAGGCCGTCGGGCACGGCCGCGCGCAGGCGATCGCGCCAGCCGTCGACGTCGCGATCGAGCGTGATGTCGGCGCCGTAGCGCCGGACGAGCGCTCGCTTCTCATCCGTCGACGCCACGCCCACGACCCTGGCGCCGAGCAGCTTGCCGACCTGGACGGCGGCGCTGCCGGTGCCGCCCGCGGCGCCGATCACCAGCAAGGTCTCGCCTGCCTGCAGGCGCGCCCGATCGCGCAGCCCGTGCAGCGCGGTCACGTAGTTGATGCGAAACCCGGCCGCCTGGTCGAACCGCATGCGATCGGGAATGCGCCGGGCAGATGTGGCCGGGGTGACGGCGCACTCGCAGAAGCCGCCGCGCACCTGGGCCAGCACGCGGTCGCCGACCGCGAGGGCCGTCACGTCGGAACCGACCGCGTCGATCCAGCCCGCGACCTCGCCGCCCGGAACGTGCGGCAGAGGCGGCTTGACCTGGTAGCGGCCAAGCGAGACCAGCGCATCGACGTAACCGACGCCGCAGGCGGCGATCCGCACGCGCACCTCGCCGGCACCAGGAACGGGTATCGGCAGATCGACGACACGGTACTCGTCGATCGAGGAAAGCGACGCCGCCTGGATTGCCCGCATGGATGATCCTCCCGCCCGACCGGGACACTCGCATAGGCCACTCACTTCCGTCATCCCGAGCGGAGCCGCCCCGACGGCGGCGCAGTCGAGGGACCCTTCATGTCGCCACGGCAACAAGATAAGGTCCCTTCACTACGCTCGCTTCGCTCGGCTCCGGTCGGGATGACGGTTTTTTGCCAACTGCGAGTGTGCTGCCGGCCCGGCCATACGTCAGATCGGGGCGATCGAGCGATATTTCGGCGGATGATCGTTGGGCCGGCGGGGCTGCACCGAGTCGAAGATCTCGATCACGCGGCGGCGCGTGTCGCGCGGGTCGATGACGTCGTCGATGCCGAACCCTTCGGCGCCGCGCAGGGCGCCGATGCGCGCCCGCGTCTCGGCGATCATCGCCTGGCGGTGCGCCATCGGATCCGGCGCGGCCTCGTATTCCTTGCGGAAGGCGACGTCGATCGCGCCTTCGATCGACATGGCGCAGATCTCGGCCGACGGCCAGGCGAAGCTCGCGTCGGCGGCGAAGCTGCGGCCCCCGGCCATGGCGAAATAGCCGAGCCCGTAACCCTTGCGCAGCACGATCGATACCCGCGGCACGCTGGCGTGACCCCATTCGAACACCAGCTTGGCGCTGCGCCGCCCCAGGCCGGTGCGTTCGGCGCTCGAGCCGATCGAGAAGCCCGGCACGTCGATGAACGACACCAGCGGCAGGCCAAAGGCGTCGCACAGGGCGATGAAATGGGCGCCCTTGTCGCAGGCATTCGCATTGATCATGCCGCCCAGCCGCAGCGCCTGGTTGGCGATGAAGCCGACCGGCCGGCCACCGAGCCGGGCCAGCGCCGTCACCATGTTGGGCGCGAAGGTGGGCTTCAGCTCGAACAGGCTGCCGGGATCGGCGACCAGCGCCAGCACCTTGCGCACGTCGTAGGCCTTGCGCGTCGATACCGGCACCAGGTCAAGCAGCGAATCGTCGATCGGCGCGATCGGCCGCGGATGATCGACCAGCTGCTGCGCCGCGCGCGCGTTCGACGGCAGGTAGGACAGGAAGCGACGGGCCGCCGCCAGGGCCTCGTCCTCGCTCGCCACGCCGAGATCGGCGATGCCCTGCTGGTCGACCTGGATGTCGGTGCCGCCCAGCTCCATGCCGTCGACGTCCTCGCCGGTCGCCGCCTTCACCAGGGCCGGGCCGGCGATGCCCATGGTCGACAGGCCGCGCACCATGACGACGCAGTCGGCCGTGCCGGCATAGTTGGTCGGCCCGGCAAAGCCCGCGCCCAGCATCAGCGCCACCATCGGGACCCAGCCGGAGGCCCGGGCGAAATTGTGGAACGTCGCGTTGGCGTTGGCGAAGTGGCGCGCGTCCTGGCCATCCTGGATGCGATGGCCGCCGCCGTCGAGGATCATGATCAGCGGCAGGCCTCGGCCGATGGCGAGGCCGAGCGCGCGCTGAATCTTGGCGCTGCCCAGCCGGCCGATGCTGCCGCCGAATACGGAGAAATCCTGCGAGAACACCACGACCGGCCGGCCGTCGATACGGGCCGTGCCCACCACCACGCCATCGGCCGGCGAGAGCGTGCGTGCCGGCCCGGCGCCGATGCCGTCCTCCTCGGCCGCGACCAGCCCGCCGATCTCGTCGAAGGTGCCCGGATCGACGAGGCGGTCGAGGCGCGTGCGCGCGCTCAGCTTGCCGCGCCTGGCGAGCCGCTCGATCGCCGCGGCGCGCGAGTCGTCGGTCAAGGTCGCGCGCACCGTCTCGATGCCGTCGATCAGGTCGCGCAGTGTTTTCTCAGCCATGGTTGCTCCTGGAGCGGTATTTTCTCAGGTTGAAGCACCTTCAAGATAGACCTCGCCCCGAGGAGCGGCCGCTGGCCGCGTCTCGATCCGGGCGAAGTAGACTTCGCCCTTTGGTGGGCAACAGACATGCGTGTCGCACCCTTCGAGACGGCGCGCTCTGCGCGCCTCCTCAGGGTGAGGTTTCCTCCTTGTAGAACACCAGATTTCACCTCAACCCATCGTGCTCTAGCTTGGCCGGGACAGGCGCTCGCGGCGGACGCGGATGCCGGCCGCTTCCCGGTCCCACGTATCCGGCGTGACGCCGTCGGCGCGCAGCAGGTTCTTCTGCACCTTCTGCGTCGGCGTCTTGGGCAGGACCGGCAGGACGCGCACGTAGCGCGGCACCATGAAGTGCGCCATGCGCGGAATGAGAAAGCGGATCAGCTCGGCCGGATCGACGCTCCGGCCGGCAACCGGCGCCACAACGGCAAGAACGTCATCCTCGCCGAACTCCGACGGCACGCCGACCACGGCCGCCTCGCGCACCGCCGGATGGGCGCCGACCTCGGCCTCGACCTCGAAGGAGGAGATGTTCTCGCCGCGCCGGCGGATGGCGTCCTTCAGCCGATCGACGAAGAAGAAGTTGCCGGCCTCGTCGCAGCGGAAGGCGTCGCCGGTATGGAACCAGCCGTTGCGCCAGGCGCGCGCTGTCGCTTCGGGATTGCCGTGATAGCCGTGCGCCATCGCCCACGGCGTGTCGGTGCGCAGGATCAGCTCGCCGACGCGGCCGGGCGCCACCTCGCAGTCGTTGTCGTCGACGATGCGCGCCTCGACGCCGGCGCGCGGCCGCCCGCAGGTGCCGCGCACGGCCGGATTGCGCTCCGACACCAGCGGCCACGACGTCTCGGTCATGTTGAACGTGGTATAGACATCGACCCCGAAGCGCTCGGCGAAGGCTTGGCAATCGTCGCTGAGCGGCACCAGGACGACCTTGCGCAAGGTGTGGTCGCGATCGCGCGGCCCGGGCGGCGCCTTCATGAGGAACGGCACCATGGCGCCGAGCAGCGTGAGGCAGGTCGAGCCGGTGGCGCGCACCGTGTCCCAGAAGGAATTAGTGTCGAACGACTCGACCAGGGCGATCGAGCCGCCCTTGGCCAGCATGCGATAGATCGCGCCCGTGCCGCCGGCATGGAACAGCGGCAGGTTGACGAGATTGCGATCGTCGGCGCCGGCGGCATGGAAGGCGTCGGCACACTCCGCCGCCTGCAGATAGGAGCACAGCACGCCCTTCGACGGGCCGGTCGTGCCCGACGTGTAGATCATCGACTGGGTGTCCCACGGCGCGGTCGGCCGCTCCGGCGGCGCGGGCTCGGCGTTCGCCGCAAAGATCGAGTCGCCGCCGGTCACCGGCAGGCGGAGCACCAACGCGCCACACTCGATGGCGTCGAGCCGCGACAGCAGCTCGGGATGGCCGACGATCAGTCGGGCACCCGAGCCCCGCACCGCGTGCTCCAGCACCTGGCCGCGCCACGCCAGATTGAGCGGCGCATAGATCGCGCCGAGATAATTGATGGCGAACCACAGGCGCAGGATGTCCGGTCCATTGGGAAGCCAGACATGGACCGGCTCGCCCTGCCGCACGCCGCGCTGCTGCAACGCCGCCGCCGTCGCCACGACGATGCGGCGCAGGTCGCGGTAGGTCCAGGCTTTGCCGGTGGCAGCGAACTGCACGAACACCTTGTCCGGGGTCTCGCGGGCGCGTCGCTCGACCAGGTCGCGCAGGACGCAGCCTTCCACCGGGGGCACCCGGCGATCGTGCCAGGCGGGGCTCACTTGCGCCGCCGCGGGAAGCGCGCCAGCAGGATCGCCTTCGACCGCGCCAGGTCGGCGGCCGAGCGGTCCATCAGGTACTGCACCATGAGGCCGCGCATGGCGGCCAGCAGGAACGACGCCTCGGCCGCGCAATCGAGGTCGCGGCCGACCTCGCCGCGGCGCTGCGCCTCCAAGAGGTCACCGGCGATGCCGTCACGCCATCGCCGGGTGAAGCGCGCCACGTCGTCCTCCAGCTCGGGCATGATGAACAGCGATTCGAGGTAGATCGAGTAGAGCGCCGCCGTGGCGCTGGCGCTGCGCTCGGCGCTGCCGAGATGGGCATCGATGCGCAGCTCGAGCGCGGCCAGTCCCTTCTTGTCCGCGAGCAGGCGCGCGAGATGCGCCTGGAACCAGCCGTCCATCGCCTCGAGCACCGCCTTGATCATGCCCACCTTGCTGCCGAAGCGCTCGACCGGCAGGCCGCGGCTGTAGCCGGCGGCGAGGCCGACATCGGCCAGGCTGGTGCCGGCGACGCCGCGGCGGGCGATCAGGCGCTCGGCCGCGCGCAGCATGCGGCGATCGGATTGGCCGCGCCGCTCGGCCTGCGACCGCCGTTCCGCGCGGCGCCGCATCGGTGAGGTTTCGTCGGTCGATACGCTCAATTCTTTGCCCTCGACTCTTGCTTGTTGATTAGCAAGTTTCTGATCCGATTCAAGCGCGATGTCAGGGAGGCTGGAGTGTCTGGAAGCGATCGTATCGGCAGGCGGGGCGTGCTGGCGGGCGCGGCAGCGACAGCGATGTCGCCGGCGTTCGGAGGCGCGCGCGCCGACACGGGCGACTGGCCGAGCAAGCCGGTCAAGTTCGTCTGCGGCTATGCGGCCGGCGGCCTCACCGACCTGTTTGCCCGCATTGCCGCCGAGCAGCTCGCCGCCCGATACAAGCAGCCCTTCGTGGTCGAGAACAAGACCGGCGCGGGATCGATCATCGCCGCCGACTTCGTCGCCAAGTCGGCCCCCGACGGCTACACGATCCTGTTCACCAACTCGACGGCGATGTTCCAGAACCAGGTGATCTTCAAGTCCGTGCCGTACGACACGGCGAAGGATTTCACGCCGATCGCCATGCTGTCGGCCGGCAAGGTGCCGCTGTGCATCCACAAGTCCGTTCCCGGCAACGATCTCGCTGCACTCGTCGCCTATGCCAAAAAGAACAAGACGAGCTTCGGCACGACCGGCATCGGCTCGCTGGCCCATGTCTTCTGCATGAAGCTGAACGACACGTTCGGCCTCGCCATGGAGCCGGTCCATTATCGCGGCGAGGCGCCGATGTGGGCCGACCTGTCGAGCGGCGTCACCCAGGCCGCCTGCTCGACCCTGCAGGGTGCGACCCCGGCCATCCAGGCGGGCAACGCCACGCCGGTCGCCGTGCCGACCAAGACCCGCTCGCGCCGCCTGCCCAACGTCGCGACGTTCGCCGAGCAGGGCGCCACTCATCCCTACTTCCTGCTCGAGAGCATGGTGTGCTGCGTGGCGCCCACCGGCACGCCGCGGCCGATCGTCGAGGCGCTGTCGGCCGGCATGGTCGAGATGAACCGCACGCCCCGGCTGGAGCAGTTCGTCGACCAGTTCGGCCTCGACCAGGGCGCCCAGGGCTGGCAGGACTTCGCCGCCTTCATCCGCGACATGGGCCCCCTGCTGACCGCTGCTGTGAAGGAGCTCAACATCACGCCGCAGTAGAGGACACATCTTGCTCGCCTTCCCCGTCATCGGGGGAGGTGCCCCGCCATACGAGGCGGAGGGGGAAGGCCTCAGCAAAGATGGTTGGGATTCCGACGTCGGAATTCATGTCTCTCGACTGAGGCCTTTCCCCTCCGGCCCTGCGGGCCACCTCCTCCGATTACGGGGGAGGAGGACTGACGTGCCAAAAAAGTTGCGACGTATGAGTCGCTTCCACGGACGTTCCGCCCCATGATGGCGGCCAAGAACGAAGCGCCCGGGAGGCGACGCAGTATGTACAGTTACATCGCCCGGAGGCTCGTCTTCGGGGCGCTGACCGTGATCGGCGTATCGATCATGGTGTTCGTGGTGATGCGTATCCTGCCCGGCGATCCCCTGGTCGCGATCTTCGGGCCGGAAGGGTTCGTCAAGCTCACCGAGAAGGAACGAGCCAGCTACATGGCAGAGCTCGGGCTCAGCGATCCCCTCTGGGTCCAGTATCTGGCATGGGTCAAGGACATCGTGCGCGGCAATTTCGGCCGATCCTTCTTCCGGTCGGAAAGCGTCGCCGAGATGATCCTGCGGCGCGGCCCGCTGACCGCCGAGATCGCCCTGCTTTCGGTGATGCTGTCCTGGGTGGTCGGCATCCCCGTTGCGATCATCAGCGCGCTCAAGCCCAACAGCGTCGCCGATACGGCTGCCCGGTTCGTCAGCATTCTCTTTCTTGCCGTGCCAGGCTTCTGGGTGGGCATGCTGATCGTGCTCGCCCTGCTGTTCTGGTTCGGCTATCGCGCGCCGATGGCCGGCGTGTCGTTCTTTGCCGATCCGCTCGGCAACCTGCAGCTGGTGGTTGGGCCGGCGATCGTGCTGGGCCTCGGCCAAGCCGCCTACATTGCCCGCATGGGCCGGTCCAGCCTGCTCGAGGTGATCCGCGAGGACTATGTCCGGACGGCGCGCGCCAAGGGGCTGAACAACCGCCTGGTCATCGCCCTGCACGCGTTGCCCAACGCGCTCTTGCCCGTGATCACCCTGTCCGGCGTTCTGCTGGGCCTCGTACTCGCCGGATCCATCCCGGTCGAGCGCGCCTTCGGCACGCCGGGGTTGGGCTATGCGATGTTCACGGCCGTCAGCGAACGCGACGTCTTCGTCATGCAGAACCTGGTGTTTCTGTATGCCGTCGTATTCGTGCTGCTGAACATCGTCGTCGACGTGACAATTGCCTTGCTCGATCCGAGGATACGCTACAGATGACCGCGATCTTCCCTGCCGAGCCCGCCCTGCCGACCGTGGCGACGCGCCTGCGGAACGTGCTGCACGCCATCGGCCATTTCTTCCGCCGGGCGCCGTTCTCGGCTTTCTGGGGCTGCATCGCCGCTGCCATCCTCGTCATGGCGGTGGCCGCACCGGTCATCGCCCCTTACCCGCCCTTGAAGTCGGACTTCCGCGCCATGCAGAAGCCGCCCGACGAAAAGCACTGGTTCGGCACCGACCAGATCGGCCGCGACACGCTGAGCCGGGTGATCTACGGCAGCCAGGCCTCGTTGACGGTGGCGCTTGGCGCTGTCCTGTTCGGCACGACGCTGGGTGCCCTGTGGGGCTTGGCGTGCGGCTATTTCGGCGGCCGGTTCGACATGTTCAGCCAGCGGATCATCGAGTTCCTGCAATCCTTCCCCGACCTGATCCTGGCCATGGCGATCGCCATGGCGCTGGGCGGCGGCATGATGACCGTGATCGTCGCCATCGCCGTCACGCGCATCCCGTTCGGCGGCCGGGTCATCCGCGCGGTCGTGCTGTCACTCAAGGAAATGCAGTATGTCGAGGCCGCCCGCGGCCTCGGCGCCTCGCACAAGCGGCTGATGTTCCGCCACATCCTCCCGCAATGCGTCGCGCCCTACCTGATCCTCGCGACGACGCATCTCGGCGTCGCCATCATCATCGAGGCCTCGCTGGGTTTCCTCGGCGTCGGCATCCCGCCCCCGACCCCGACCTGGGGCAACATGCTGGCCGATTCGCTGAATGCCGGCCTGGTGCCGCCATGGTGGCTGGTGCTGTTCCCCGGTCTCGCCATCACCATCACCGTGCTCGCCTTCAATCTCCTGGGCGACGGCATCCGCGACATGCTCGACCCGAGACTGCGGGGGTCGGTGTAACCGGGCAAGCTCCTCAACGTGCTCGTGGCAAAGGCGGAATCACGGGACGACGCCCGCGAGCCGGTGTGATGGTGGTCGATCGTTTCTCCGCCCCGCGAGACGCCTTGCCTCGGGCGCTGCCCGGAGAGGAAGTCGAGTGATCGGAACGCCAGGAAGCCATCCCAGCTAAGCAGCGGCGCCGAGCGGAAACTTCACGCCATCGTCATGCAGATGGCACGAGGCGAAGTGACCGGGCTTGACCTCACGCAGGGTCGGCACATCGGTGCGGCAGCGCGGCATGGCGTAGGGGCAGCGGGCATGAAAATGGCAGCCCGGCGGCGGGTTGATCGGGCTTGGCACGTCTCCCGTCAGGATGACGCGCTTGCGGCCCCGCGCACTCGCCTTGGGAATCGGCACGGCCGACAGAAGCGCCTCGGTGTACGGATGCAACGGCATCTCGAACAGGCTGGTCTTGTCGGTCATCTCGACGATGCGCCCGAGATACATCACGGCGACGCGATGGCTGATGTGCTCCACCACGGCAAGGTCGTGCGCGACGAACAGGTAGGAGAGCTTGAGCTCGTCCTGCAGGTCCATCAGCAGGTTGATGATCTGCGCCTGGATCGACACATCGAGCGCCGACACCGGTTCATCGCCCACGATCAGGTCGGGATTGAGCGCGAGCGCCCGCGCGATGCCGATGCGCTGGCGCTGCCCGCCGGAGAACTCGTGCGGATAGGCCTTCATCGCCTCGGGCCTGAGCCCGACCCGGGCAAACAGCGAAGCGATGCGTTCGCCCCGCTCCTGCGGCGTGCCGATCTGGTGAATGGTGAGCGCCTCGCCCACGATCTCGCCGGCCGACATGCGCGGGTTCAACGACGCATACGGATCCTGGTAGATCATCTGCATGCGCCGACGATACGGCAGCAACTCATCGCTGCCGAGGTGGGTGATGTCGGTGCCGTCGACCCGGATCGACCCGTCGGTCGGCTCGAGCAATCGAAGCAGCGTGCGCCCGACCGTGGACTTGCCGCAGCCGCTCTCGCCCACAAGGCCCAGCGTCTCGCCGCGCTTGAGGCTGAACGACACGCCATCGACGGCGTACACATGGCCGGAGACGCGCGAGAAGAAACCTTTGTGGATCGGGAAATGCTTCTTGAGGCCGCGGACCTCGAGCAGGGTGGCCGGCTCGGCGCTCATGCAGCACCTGCCAACACACGATCGGCGTGCCAGCAGGCGATCCAATGGCCGCGGCCATGATCCTCGAGAACCGGCGTCTCGCTGCGACATTTGTCGGTGGCGAAGCCGCAGCGTGGCGCGAAGCTGCAACCAGCCGGGAGGTTGAACAGCGATGGCACCATGCCCTTGATCTCGGTCAGCCGTGCCCGCCTGGCATTGCTGCGCGCCGCGGTGTCGAGATGAGGGATCGACCCGAGCAGACCGTGCGTATAGGGGTGCCCTGGCCGATCGAACAAGTCGCTCGCCTTCGCCTCCTCGACCTTGCGGCCGGCATACATCACCACCACCCGGTCGGCGTTTTCCGCCACCACCCCCATATCGTGTGTGATCAGGATGATTGCGGTGCCGTAGGTCTCCTGCAGCTCGCGCATCAGGTCGAGGATTTGCGCCTGGATGGTCACGTCGAGCGCGGTGGTAGGCTCGTCGGCGATCAGGACCTTCGGATTGCACGACAGCGCCATGGCAATCATCACACGCTGGCGCATACCTCCTGAAAGCTGGTGCGGATAGGCGTGGGCGCGCTTGTCGGCTTCGGGGATCTGCACACGGCGCAGCATGCCGATCGCCTTGTCCATGGCGTCGCGACGCGACAGGCCCTGATGCAGCGCGATCGCCTCGGCGATCTGCCGGCCGACCGTATACAGCGGGTTGAGCGAGGTCATCGGCTCCTGGAAGATCATGGAGATGGCATTGCCGCGAATGCCCTCCATTTCCGCGTCACCGAGCTCGAGGAGGTTTCTGCCGTCGAAGCGGATCGAGCCCCCGACAATCCGTCCCGGCGGGCTGGCGACCAGGCGCAAGATCGACAGCGCGGTCACGCTCTTGCCGCATCCCGATTCGCCCACCACTCCCAGGGTCTCGCCGCTCTTCACGGAATAGGACACCCCGTCGACCGCTCGCACGGTACCGACGGCCGTGAAGAAATGCGTCTGGAGGTCCTCGACCTGCAGGATCGTCCGCGCCGGCAGGGTCGCCAACTCACCGACGGCGCGCGGCCCCGGCTGGGATGAATTCAAGGCAAGACTCCCTGAAAATTATCGTGCTAGTTTTGGTCTATCGGGGAGATAGACAAAAACATCACAGCACAAAGTGATTGGTCTGGAAAAGGCCAAATGGGAGGAAACGCAATGAGTAATGGTGGGTCCAAGCGTTCAAGCGTCAATCGTCGTGGATTTGTCAAAGGCGCTGCAGCCCTGGGCGCCGGCGCCATGGGCTTTCCCTGGCATCAGCTCGCCTGGGCGCAGAACGTGCCCACCGAGTACGACGGCTCCAAGTTCCAGCTCAAGGCGCCCGAGCCCAACCCCAAGTCGGGCGGCGTGCTGAAGTATGCGATCACCTCGCGGCCGCCGCATTTCGACATGCACCAGTCGGGCACCATCAACAGCCTGGGCTCGCAGGGCTGCATGTTCGACAACCTGATCCGGCGCGATCCGCGCGACAGCGGCAAGACCATCATCCCCGACCTGGCGCACAGCTGGGAAATCTCCAAGGATGCCAAGACCTATACTTTCCATCTGCGCAAGGACGTGCAGTTCCACGACGGCGCCGATTTCACGTCGGACGACGTGAAGGCGACCTATGACCGCATCGTCAAGCCACCGAACGGCGTCAGCATCCCGCGCAGCACCCTGTTCTCGACGGTGAGCGAGATCACCACGCCGGACAAGAATACCGTCGTCTTCAAGCTGTCCGAAGCCCGGCCGGCGAACTTCATGATGGCGGCGTTCGCCAGCGGCTGGAACACGATCGTGCGCAAGAAGACGCTGGAGGACAACAACTACAACCTGCGTCGGGTGGTCGACATCCCCGGCACCGGCCCGTTCAAGAGCGTGCGGCGCGTCGAGAACGAGGTCTGGGTGATGGAGAAGAACAAGAACTACTGGAACAAGACCCTGCCCTATCTCGACGGCATCGAGTTCTATCACGCCTTGCCATTCTCGCCCGAGCTCGGCTCGGCGCTGCTCTCCAATCGCGTCGACTACGGCCGCATCGTCGACCCGGTGACGGCGCGCAAGGCCAAAGAGACCAAGGGCATGTCGTCGACCAACTTCTATCAGAGCGTCATCCAGGGCACCTGGGTGAACAACAAGAAGAAGCCGCTCGACGATCCCCGGGTCCGGCGCGCCCTTCACTTGGTGTTCGACCGGCCGGTGCTGGTCGATGTCGTCAAGGATGTCGCGCCGATGATGGTTGGCGGCTTCATCTATCCGTTCTCGGATTTCGCCACGCCCAAGGACGAGCTCGCCAAGCGCGTAGGCTACCAGGCCGATTCGACGGCTGCGATCAAGGAAGCCAAGGCGCTGCTCGCCGCCGCCGGGCAATCGGGCGGCATCAAGGGGCTCGATTTCCTCGTGCGCGAGGTTGCAAGCTTCAAGCTGTGGGCACAGGCCATCCAGGCAATGCTGCAGCAGGCGCTCAACGTCGAGACCAAGCTGCGCCCGGTGGTCGAGTCGGTGTGGTTCGACGACGTCAAGACCGGCAACTTCGACCTCGCCGTCGGCGCCGTCGTGTCGACGCTGCTCGATCCGTCCGACTATTTCAACGCCTGGTACAAGAAGGACGGGCCGCAGAATTACGGCTTCTGGAACAACGACGCGTTCAACGCGCTGCTGCCCAAGATCGACACCGAGGTCGACCCGGCAAAGCGCCTGGCGGTCATCCGGGAAGCCGAGAAGATCATGGAGCAGGACCCGCCGGTGCTGCCGATCTGCTGGGAGAAGATCAACGACGTCTGGTACAATTACGTCAAGGGCCACAATCCCTACGAATATTTCGGCATCTACGATTGCGTGCGCTTCGATACGTTCTGGCTGGACAAATAGGCGACACGATCTCGAGAGGGAACGGGCCGGCAATGCCGGCCCGTTTTCGTTTATCGAACAGGTCGCGCGAGGCGCGTTGACTCGGCCCCGCACGGTCGGCCAAGATTCAATTGAATAAACACTCATTCAAAGCGAGGAAACACATGCGCCGGACATATCTCGGACGACGCCAGTTCACATTTGTCGCCGGCGCTGCCGCCGCCTCGCTCGCCGCTCCCGCCATCGCCCAGGGCGAGCCGATCAAGGTCGGCACGATCTTCCCGCAATCGGGCCCCGCCGGTCCGAACGGCCAGGCCGTCGCCAGTGCCGTGAAGATCGCCGCCGAGATGATCAATGCCAAGGGCGGCGTGCTCGGCCGCAGGCTGGTCGTCGTCAGCAAGGACGACGAGAGCACGCCGGCGGTCGGCGTCACCCGCGCCAACGAGATGGTGGCGGAGAAGGTCGCCGTCGTCATCGAGGGCTGGAACAGCCCGGTGACCCTCGCCATGCAGCCGGTCCTGGCGCGCGCCGACATCCTCGACATCACGGCGGTGTCCAAGGCCGACCCGATCCTCGCCGGCCAGGCCAATCCCTTTGCCATCCGGCTCAACAGCTCGAACGGCCAGGACGGCGCGGTGGTCGCCGAGATCCTGCTGAACAAGCTCGGCGCCAAGCGCGTCGGTTTCCTCACCCAGAACGACGCCTACGGCAACGGCGCGCAAGCCGTGATCGAGGCCGAGCTGGCCAAGCTCGGCAAGCCCTGGGAAAAGGTCGTCGTCGAACAGTTCCCTTTCAAGCAGACCGACTTCCGGGTTAGCCTCGCCAACGTCAAGCAGGCCAAACCCGACGCCGTGGTCGCCATCAATGCTGCTGAATCCTCTGGCATGCCCGCGCTGATCCAGCAATACCGCCAGGCCGGCATCGACGGCGTATTCGTCGGCGCGGTCGGCACCATCCTGCCAACCGTGTACAAGATCGCCGGCGAGGCGACGACCGGGATCGTATCGGCCGACATCTACTTCGCCGATCTGCCGCCGTTCGACAAGATCAAGGAGAACGTCGAGTTCGTCGAAGCTTTCCGCAAGGTTCACAACGAGGCGCCCGACAAGGGCGCGGCGCTGGGTGCCGCCGCCCTCGAAACGTGGGCGAGTGCGGCCAACGCGGCCAAGAGCCTCGACCGCAAGACCGTGGCGGAACGGATCCGCGGTAAGAGCGTGTCCGGCACGGTGCTGGGCGACGTCGCCTTCGAAGCCAACGGCCAAGCGAAGCACAAGCACACCATCTTCAAGGTCGTCGACGGCAAGACCGCGAAGATCGAGGTCATGAAATAGCTTGGCGAGGATCCTCAACCCGCTTCTGACCGTCGAGGAGCTGACCGTCCGCTATGGCGCTCTCACGGCGTTGAGCGAGGTGTCCTGGCAGGTCGATGCGGGCGAGATCCTGGGCATCATCGGACCGAATGGCGCCGGCAAGAGCTCGTGCTTCGCCGCGGTGACCCATGCCGTCGAGCGCACCGGGGAGGTCTGGCTGGGTGAGGATCGGATCACCGATCTCACGACCTTCGAGCTGGCGCGCATCGGCGTCCGCCGGACGTTCCAGCACAACGCCTTCTTCGGCGAGCTCAGCCTGCTCGAGAACGCCATGGCGGCGATGCTGCTCGACCATTCGACATCGCTCGGCCGGTCGATCCTGGCGCCGTGGCGCGAGATGGCAACGCGGCGGCGCGCCGAGCAGGCCGCAACCGAGCTCTTGTCGACCTTCGGCATCGCCAGGCAGGACCATCACAAGCGTCCCGGCGACATCGCCTATGGCACGCAGCGCCTGCTCTCGGTGGTGCTGGCCTACGGCGCGGGCGCGCGCGTGCTGCTGATCGACGAGCCGGCCGCCGGCACCGGCGGCGCCGACATGCAGCGCCTGGCCGACCTGCTGGTCGACCTGCGCAACCGCAAGGTCGCCGTGGTGGTGATCGAGCATCACATGGACCTGATCATGGCGGTCGCCGACCGCATCGTGGTGATCGACCAGGGCCGCAAGCTCGCCGAAGGCAAGCCAGCCGACATCCAGGTCGACGAGCTGGTGCGCGAAGCCTATCTGGGCCGCGCGGCATGAGCGACGCCGTGCGGGCCGCGCCGCAAGCCGCCCTGCAAGCCACCGGCATCTCGGTGCGTTACGGCGGCAACGTCGCGGTCGACGGCGTCGACGTCACGGTGCCGGCTGGCGGGATGGTCGGCATGGTGGGCGCCAACGGCGCCGGCAAGAGCACGCTGATCAACGCCCTGGTCGGCTGGTCGCGCGGCCCGGCGACGGTGCGCGGCAGGGTGCGGTTGGCAGGGCGATCGATGGACTGGCTGTCGCCGCACCGGCGCGCGCGGCGCGGATTGGTGCTGGTGCCGGAAGGCAAGGGCATCTTCGCCGACCTGACCGTCGACGAAAACCTGGCGCTGGTCCGGCCGCCGCGCAACACGCGCGGCCGCCACGCCTTCTCGATGGAAGAGATCTTCGAGCTTTTCCCGCGCCTGGCCGATCGCCGCACGCACAAGGGCGGCATGCTGTCGGGCGGCGAGCGCCAGATGGTGGCGGTGAGCCGGGCGCTGCGCGCGGCGCCCAGCGTCCTGCTGCTCGACGAGCCGTCGGCCGGCCTGGCGCCGCGCCTGGTCTACGAGCTGCTCGCCACCATGCGCCGCCTGGTCGATCGCGGGCTGTCGGTGTTCCTGGTCGAGCAGAACGTGCGTGCGACCCTGGAGCTGGTCGACGAGCTCTACCTGCTGGAGCGCGGCAAGCTCGTCGCGCGCGGCCCCGCGGCGACCATGAAGGACGATCCGCGCATCCTCGAGGCCTATCTCGGCACCGTGACGACATGAACCTGGCGCAACAGATCATCAACGGCCTCGTGCTGGGCTCGGGCTACGCCCTGATTGCCATCGGCTGGACCGTGCTGCTGGGCGCAGCACGCCTGGTGAACTTCGCGCACGGCCAGCTCTACATGCTCGCCGCCTTCCTCGCCTGGGCGGCGATGGAAAGGTACGGCGTCGATTACTACGTCGCCGTGCCGATCGCCGTGCTGGCCCTCGGCCTGCTGGGCGTCGTCCTGCAGGGCATGATGCTGCCCATGGTCATGCAGCAGAACCTGACCAGCCTGATGATCGTCACCCTGGGGTTCGGCTACGTCTTCCAGGGCGGCGCGGCGCGCGTCTTCGGCGGCGATCCGCAGCGCCTGGTGAGCCCGCTGCAGGCCATGAACATCCGCTATGGCGACATCTGGTTCACCGTGCAGGACGCCGTCACGCTGGTCGGCACCCTGCTGCTGTTCGGGCTCCTGTGGCTGGTGATGAACCGCACGCGGCTCGGCGCCCTGGTGCGCTCGGTTGCCGAGGATCCCAGGCTCGCGCAGCTCTTCGGCATCAACGCCGCGCGCGTCTATGTCGGCGTCTTCGTCTTCGAATGCGCCGCGGTGGCGCTGGGCGCCGGGCTGGTGGCGCCGCGCAGCCCGATCCTGACCAGCATGGGCTTCGACGAGGTCATCCTGACCTTCGTGGTGGTCGTGCTGGGCGGCATCGGCAGCGTCGGCGGCAGCCTGCTCGCGGGCTTCGGGCTCGGCATGTTCACCGCCCTGTTCGGCGCCCTGGTATCGCCGGCCTACACGACGGCCGCCGCCTTCCTGCTGCTGCTGATCGTGCTGGTGATGCGGCCGCGCGGCCTGGCGGCGCGCCGATGACGCGGCTCGCCACCGTGCTCGCGCTGCTTCTGGCGGCGCTCGCCTATTTCGTGCCGACCGCGGCGGGCGGCACGCCGGTGGTCTATGCCGCCTGCACGACCATCGCCATCCTGGCCGTGATGGCCTACGGCGCCGACCTGATCCTGTCCTATCTCGGCGAGGTGAGCCTCGGCCACACCATCTTCTGGGCGGCCGGCGGCTACGCCGCCGCCATGCTATCGGTCAATCTCGGCTGGAACGGCTGGATGACGGCCGGCGCGTCGGTCGGGACCGCGATAGCGCTCGCCTCGGTGCTCGGCTGGGTGACGCTGCGCACGCGCGAGTTCGTGTTCTCGCTCGTGACCTACGCCGCCGCCGTGGTCGCCATGGAAGTGGCCTTCAACTGGTCGTTCCTCGGCGGCTCCGACGGCATCGTCGGCGTGCCGCCGCTCGAGCTCACCCTGTTCGGCCACGGCATCACCGGCTCGACCAATGCCGATCTGTGGCCGGTGGCGTGGGGCCTGCTGATGCTGACCCTGCTGTTCATCCAGCGCTTCCGCCATTCGCGGCTCGGCACCAGCGCCCTGATGGTGCAGATGAACCCCGACCTCGCCCAGGCGCTCGGCGTCGATGCGCGCTCGGTGCGCTTCCTGGTGTTCGTCACCTCGGCGCCGATCTCGGCGCTCGCCGGCTGGCTCTACGCCTATCAGCGCGCCTATGTCGGCCCTGACATGTTCGAGAGCTATTTCCTGGTGCTGATGTTGACCGCCATCGTGATCGTCGGCCGCCGGCTGCTGCTCGGGCCCTTGATCGGCACCGCCCTGATCATCGTCCAGCAGACCTTCTTCTCGATCGGCGGCGATGGCGACAAGATCGTGCTGGGCGCCGTGCTCGCCGCCATTCTGCTGCTGTGGCCCAAGGGCTTGATCGGGGTGTGGGAGCTGCTGCGGGTGCGGCGGGCCTCATGATTCCTCCCCGGCTTCGCCGGCTAACTTGAGCACAGATGTTGCGCTGCGAGATGGTAACCATCAGCGATAGCGTAGAAGCGTTCGAGTCCGTCGCGCATAGTGATGGGGCCATTTGATTTGTCACTTTGGTATCCGGTCCATCCGCCGAGTCGAGCGAT
>NZ_JBGAKA010000038.1:0-76257 GCF_044224635.1 Reyranella sp.
GTGTTGTAGCCGACCCTTCGAGACGCGGCCTACGGCCGCTCCTCAGGGTGAGGTCTCCTTTGATGCTTCAACCAAAGAAGATCACGCTCTAGGTACATGATGACTTGCCAGTTTAGGGTCTACCGGACCGAGAGTGTCTCGCTCATGCTCATGAGCGAGACACTCGCGGTCCGGAAAAGTAATGAGGCCGCCGCCTACTGCGGCTCGAGGTTGAGGCCCTTGACCAGCTCGATCCAGATCGGTCCCTCCTCGGCGACGATCTTCTCGAAGAACACGTGATCCCTCGCGGCATTGTCGATGCCGAAGGTCGTCAGAATCTTCTGGATGCGCTCGGTCTTGCCGATCTCGACCATCATGTCCGAGAGCTTCTGCACGATCTCCTTCGGCATGCCCGCGGGCCCGACCAGCCCGATCCAGCCCTGGACCTGGAAGGCCCGGTCAGTGACGCCCTGCTCCCAGAACGTCGCGACGTCGGGCAGCTTCTTCATGCGGGTCTTGGTCGGCACGGCGATCGGACGGCCATTACCCGACTGCAGCACGCCGCTCGCGGCGGCAACGCTGCCGCTGCCGCCCTGCACAGCGCCCGAGCTAACGTCCTGCCACATCGGCGCCTCGCCGCGATAGTGCACGGCTTCCATGGTGAGCTTGAAGTGGCGGTTCAGCGCCTCGACCGCGACATGGCTGTAGGAACCGGCGCCGTAGGTGCCGAGACTGGTCTTGTTGGCCCGCGCATAGGCGTCGAGCTCCGCCAGGTTCTTCACCGGCAGCTTGGCGTTGACGATCAGCGGCAGGTGGCCGGCATCCATCCACGAGATCAGCACGAAATCCTTGTCAGGATCGTAGGGCAGCTTCTTGAACAGCACCTTGTTCATGATCATGGTGGTCGAGATGGTCCACATCAGCGTGTGGCCGTCCGGGGTCGCGCTCTTCACCTGCTCGGCGGCGATGGCGCCGCTCGCGCCTGCCTTGTTCTCGACGTAGACCGGCTGCCCGGTCATCTGGGCGATGCCCTCGCCGTAGGCGCGAGCAAAAATATCGGTGAGCCCGCCGGCCGGATAGCCGCAAATAATCTTGATGGGCTTGTTCGGCCAGGACTGGGCTATGGCCGGAGCGGCCAACAGGCCGACGGAAGCAGCGGCGGAACCAAAACGAAGCACCTCGCGCCGCGTCGCACGCACGATCATCAACATCCTCCCTGCGGCGCAACGGGCCACCCCGCCCGACGGTCTTGGCCGTCATTGCTCGCGCCAGACGCCACCATGGCGTCGATTGCGCCGATGGTAAACCCCATGACTTTGTTCAAGTCATGACAGGCAGAGTTTGTCCGCGTGTCGGAAAGAACTCATGGCCATGAGTCTGGCGAACGGATGTGCCCTAGGCGGTCTTGGTCGCGCCCGACTTCAGCATGGCGTCGACTTCCCCCTCGCTGTAGCCCGCCTCGCGCAGCACCTCGACGCTGTGCTCGCCGAGCCTGGGCTGCAGGCGCGAGATCTCGGGCTTGGTCTTGCTGAAGCGCGGCGGGATGTCGGGCATGCGCAGCCGGCCTTCGGTCGGATGCTCGACCTCGTGCCAGAAGCCGGTGGCCTGCAGCTGCGGGTCGACGAACAGATCCTCGAGCGTGTTGACCGGGCCGTGCGGGACGTTCGAGTTCTTGAGCAGCTCGACCCATTCCGCGTTGGTCCGCGTGGCACAGATTTCCGCCAGGGTGGCGTAGTAGTACTCGACGTTCTTCAGCCGGTTGGCGAGCGAGGTGAAGCGCGGGTCCTTGCCGAGATCCTCCCGCCCGATCAGGCCGCAGAATTCCTTCCAATGGCCGTCGGTATAGGGCAGCAGCGCAAAGTGGCCGTCCTTGGACGGATAGGGCCGGCGTTCCTTGTTGAGCACGCGCTTGTAGCCAGCGGATTCGAGCGCCGGCCGGAAGGTCTCGCCGTAGAGATGCTCGACCATGACGAACGAGACCAGGGTCTCGAACATCGGCACCTCGACCGCCTGGCCCTTGCCGGTGCGCTCGCGCGCGAACAGCGCCGCGAGCAGGGCCGACACCACGCCATTGGAGCTGGTCTTGTCGGCGACGATGGTCGGCAGGAAGCGCGGCTGTCCGGCGACCACGGTCTGCAGCGCCGCCAGGCCGGAGCCCGCCTGGATGATGTCGTCATAGGCAGCCTTGGGACCCATCGGCCCGGCCGAGCGATAGCCATAAGTCGCCAGATAGACCAGCCGCGGATTGATCTTCTCGAAGGCTTCGTACTCGACACCCAGGCGCTTGGCAGGCTCGGGACGATAATTGTGCATCAGCACGTCGGCGGTCTCGGCGAGCTTGAACAATGCCTTGCGGCCGGCCTCCTGCTTGAGATCGAGCACGATCGAGCGCTTCGACCGATTGCAGCCGAGATAGAACGCGGCCATGCCGGGATTGCGCGCCGGACCGAGCTGACGCGTCGTGTCGCCCTCGGGCGGCTCGATCTTGATCACATCGGCCCCGAGATCACCCAGTTGCTGCGCCGCCCATGGCCCCAGCACCACCGTCGTGCAATCCAGAATCCTGACGCCGGCCAACGGACCCGCCATCGATGCCTCCTCCCCATCCTTTCAGTTCGACTACCACAACTTGGTCACCGGGGGCAGGAAACATGGCGCGTTAGACTCTCCAAAGCTGCAACGAGGCAATGCAACGCCGATCCGTATCGCCTCGTTCTTGCAGCACGTGTGGAGGGTCAGCGATGCTCGGAAACGCGAAATCAGGACGGACTGCCAATTGGTGGAAGGTCTCGGTGGCCATCCTCTCGGGCTTGGCTGCGCTGTCGATCGCGGGCGGCGCGCAGGCGGACAATTGGAAGAAGCACCGTCACCATCACCATCATCATTACTATGACCGGGACTACGTGGTCGTGAAGCCGCGCTACCGGGCGCCGCGCACGGTTTACGTCGTGCCGGAGCCGGTCATGGTCTATCCGCAGCCCTACTCCTACGGACCGGCCTATCCACCGAGCGTCAACTTCAATTTCAGCCTCCCCATGCGATAGGCGCGGTCACAGCTTGGCCACGGGCTGCCTTGCAGGATCGGCCCATGGTTCCACCAAGTCGTCACAATTGGACTCGTACCCCCTCCGTTGGGACGAAAAGCAGAAGTCCTTGTTGTCAGGAGGAGGCTGCAATGCGTTTGGTGGATTGGCGGACCATCCTGGTCGCTGCGATTGCCGGAGCCGGCGTCATGATCTCGACGGCCGGCGCCCAGGCGCACGATGACGATCGCTGGGAACGCCGTCACCACTACAAGGACAAGCACGATCACTGGCGGCACCACGATCGGCCGCCGCGCGTCGTCTACGAGCGTGCCCCCCGGGTCGTCTACGAACGCGCGCCGCAGGTGGTCTATGAGCGTCAGCCTGTCGTGGTCGCGCCACCCCCGGTCTACCTGGCGCCGATGGCTCCCACCTACGGGCCGCCGGCCGATCCGAGCCTGAACTTGAACTTCAACATCCCCCTGCGCTGAAACAGGCTCTGAAAGATTTTGGCTGGCGACCGGCCCGCCACGTCAGTCCCTGAGGGGGCACCGAGCTTACGCCGTTTTTCGCGGTGAGCGCCTGTAGCAGCCGCAACTTCGACTCCATGATCCGAAGAGGAAACTGTCATGCCGGGCCTCCTTCGGCAGCAGCCTCGTCAGGCGACAACACGGCGACACCGAACGGCAGGAAATGCTTCGTGTTGCGGGTGACAATGACGAGTTCATGCGCTGCGGCGATGCCAGCGATCACGGCATCGGCCATGCCGGGATCATGGCCGGCCGCGAGCGCCTTCGCTTCCAATCGCCCGCCGATCGCGGCAGCCTGCGCGTCGAAGCCAATGATCTTGTCATCGTATGTGGAGACGAGACCACTGAGCCATGCTTTCAAGCTCGCGGCCTTCGCCGTTGCCCCCTTGTGGTCGAGGAGCGCGATCCCCTTCTCGATCTCATGAATGGAGACAACCGACAGGAATAACCGGCCGTCGCCGTCCCTGCGGTCCAGCCAAGTGAGGAAGGCGTCGGATGCTTCCGCCTTCGATGGCGCGAGCATGGAGACGACGTTGGTGTCGAGAAGAAAGCCGCTCAAAGCTCGACAGCCCGCGATGGCCTGCGATTACGCGGGAACTCTCCGCCTGGGAACGTTCTGAGATAGCTGACAAGGCCCGGCCGTTTGCGTTCGAGCGCCTTGCGGGCAATCTCCGCCGCCTCGACCGAAACCAAAGCCGCGACGGGTTTGCCATGACGGGT
This sequence comes from Reyranella sp., assembly GCF_044224635.1. Taxonomy (GTDB): domain Bacteria; phylum Pseudomonadota; class Alphaproteobacteria; order Reyranellales; family Reyranellaceae; genus Reyranella. The sequence continues at coordinate 4,253 of NZ_JBGAKA010000038.1, forward strand.
GATGGTCACGATCTCTCCTTTGATGGCCTCGTCAACAAGGCTGGAAAACCCAGCCTTGGCGTCTCTGAGGTTGATGGTCGGCATGTCGCGCGCCCTCCATATGTAGACATACGTGACTACAAGTAATTGGCTGTGGCGCGGACTTCAATGCCGATTTTCACTCCCTGAGGCGTCAGCCTTCGGGGCCGAACAGTTAATCGAACAGGTCGCCGAACCATTGCTCGAGCACCTCGATCTCGGCCTGCGTGACCGGAACGGGATGGGGCCAGTCGTCGGTGACAGTCATGATACGGTCCGGCTGGCGCATGGCCGCGATGCCTCCTGCTGGTTGTTTCTGGGAACTGCCAGGACAAGCAAACCATCCGGCGGGTTGACTCCTGCCCGCGGGGCCGTATTGTGACCCCGATGCTGCGACTGACGACGCTTCGACTTATTGGCTGATCCGCCGGCCCTCCCGGGCCCCTGCGGATCGCTTGTCGTTCGTCATTCCATACCCACCAGTCGCCGCCACATTTCTTTTCTATCGCAGTGTTCGTCCCGAGCCATACGGCCGTGCGCGGCGCGAGGAGCCAGTCATGTCACCCCAGAAACCGATGATGCCGAACGCGGGCGAGAAGTACGTTGCCTTCAAGCCCGTTCCCCTCGCCGGCCGACAATGGCCGTCCAAGGTCATCACCAAGCCGCCGATCTGGTGCGCGGTCGACCTCCGGGACGGCAACCAGGCCCTGGTCGAGCCGATGGACTCCGACCGCAAGACCCGCATGTTCAGCCTGCTGTGCAACATGGGCTTCAAGGAGATCGAGGTCGGCTTCCCGGCGGCGTCGGAGACCGATTTCGACTTCGTGCGCGAGCTGATCGACAACAGGATGATCCCGGACGACGTCACCATCCAGGTCCTGACGCAGAGCCGGCCCGAGTTGATCGAGCGCACCTTCGAAGCCTGCCGCGGCGCCAAGCGCGCCATCGTCCATCTCTACAATTCGACCTCGACCTTGCAGCGCCGCGTGGTGTTCGGCCTCGACTATGACGGCATCATCGACATCGCCGTTTCCGGCGCCAGGCTGGTCAAGCAGCTGGCCGACGCCGATCCCAACACCGAATGGGTCTACGAGTATTCTCCGGAGAGCTTCACCGGCACCGAGCTCGAGTTCGCACGCGATATCTGCGCCGCGGTCGGCGACGTCTACCAGCCGACGCCGCAGAAGAAGATGATCGTCAACCTGCCGGCGACGGTCGAGATGGCCTCGGCCAACGTCTATGCCGACCAGATCGAATGGTGCCATCGCAACTTCAAGTACCGCGATTCGATCATCCTGAGCCTGCATCCGCACAACGACCGCGGCACCGGTGTCGCAGCGGCCGAGTTGGGCTACATGGCCGGCGCCGATCGCATCGAGGGCTGCCTGTTCGGCAACGGCGAGCGCACCGGCAACGTCGATCTCGTCACTCTGGGCCTCAACATGTACACCCAGGGCGTCGATCCCGAGATCGACTTCTCCAACATCAACGAGATCCGCCAGACGGTCGAATACTGCAACCAGCTGCCGGTGCACCCACGCCATCCCTACGGCGGCGACCTGGTGTTTACCGCCTTCTCCGGATCGCACCAGGACGCCATCAACAAGGGCTTCAAGGCCCTCCAGACGTCGAACAGCAAGATGTGGGAGGTGCCCTACCTGCCGATCGATCCGGCCGATCTCGGGCGCACCTACGAGGCCATCATCCGCATCAACAGCCAGTCGGGCAAAGGTGGCATCGCCTACATCCTGAAGAGCGACTACGGCATCGACATGCCACGCCTCCTCCAGGTCGAGTTCTCCAAGACCATCCAGCAGATTGCCGACGAGACCGGCAAGGAGATCCTGCCGGCGCTGATCTGGGACACATTCCGTCGCGAATATCTCGAGAACAGGACGCCGGTCGATTTCGTCAGCCACACGACGGTGCCGGAACCCGGGCATCCGGATATCCGGCTTCTCGATGCGCGGGTAAGCTTCCACGGCAAGGAGCAGACGATCAGCGGCCGCGGCAACGGCCCGATCGCCGGCTACGTCGATGCCCTTGCCAGGAACTGCGGCGTCGGCATCAAGGTGCGCGACTATCATCAGCATGCCACAGGCGCGGGCTCCGACGCCCAGGCGGTGAGTTTCATCGAGGCTGAAACCAGTGACGGCCGGGCCATGTGGGGCGTCGGCATGGATTCGAACATCGTCACCGCGTCGCTCAAGGCGGTGACGTGTGCCGCGAATCGGGCGATCACGGCGAAATAGCGGTATCGTGTGCCGAAGGCGTTCACTACCATTCTGTGCGGGGCGCTGCGCCCCGCACATTCTAGTGGAGTGCCTCACATGCCCCGCATCATGCCCAAGTCGCCGGTCGGATACCTGTTCATCGGCGTGGTCGTCGGCGCCGTGCTCGGCGCCTGCGCCGCCGGTGCCAATCAGCCCAACATGCAGGCCGCGCTTGGCTCGCTCCAGGCGGCCCGTCAGGAGCTGATCCAGGCCAGGCCGAACAAGGGTGGCTACCGCGAGCGCGCCATCAATTTCGTCGACGCCGCCATCGCCGAGACCAGGTCCGGCATCGCCTACGCCGGGAATTGATTCTCATTGCCTCCCCAGCTCCGCTGAGGAGGAGAATGAGATCAGAGATTCCCCTCCCTGCGCGAAGCGCGGGGAGGTGCCCCGTCATACGGGGCGGAGGGGTCATGAGCAGCGGGACTGAGGCTCATGACCCCTCCGTCGCGTATGACGCGACACCTCCCCAGCGAAGCTGGGGAGGAGAATGAGATGAGCACCTCGACGACCGTGCCCGTCAGCGCGTAGAACGGCCGTCATGGCCAAAGCGAAGAGTTCCTCCCCCAAGAAGTCCCGCCCGAAGAAGAGCGGCCCGAAGAAGAGCGAGTCGAGCGCTCCCGACGCGAACCTTCTGGGCGATCTCATGAAATGGGCGAAGGCGGCCGGCGCCGACGCGGCCGATGCGCTCTATGTCAACGGCGAATCGATCTCGGTCGCCCAGCGCATGGGTGCGCGCGAGAAGCTCGAAAGCAGCGAAGGTCGCGATCTGGGATTGCGCGTGTTCGTCGGCCAGCGCCAGGCTTTCGTGTCCTCGACCGACTTCGCACCGGCGTCGCTGCGCATCCTGGCCCAGCGCGCCGTCGACATGGCGCGTGCGGTTCCCGAGGACCCGGTCTGCGGCATCGCTCCGGAAGAGCTCCTGGCGACAAAATGGCCGGACCTCGACCTTTACGAAAAGAAGCGCCCCACGACGAAGTCATTGCTCGCGCTCGCCGCCGAAGCGGAGGACGCGGCGCGCTCCGTACGGGGCGTCACCAACTCGGAAGGCGCCGAGGCAAGCTGGGGGCGCACGTCGTTCGTGCTGGCCGCCAGCAACGGCTTCTCCGGCGCCTACCGACGCAGCGGCTACAGCCTGTCCTGCGCGGTTCTCGCGGGAGAAGGCACGGCGATGGAGCGTGACTACGAATGGTCGAGCGCCATTCATTTCGACGACCTGATGGCCGCCGCCAGGATCGGCCGCAATGCCGGCAAGTTCGCCGTCCGCCGTCTCAATCCGCGCAAGGCGCAGAGCGCCCGCGTGCCGGTCGTCTACGACCGACGCGTCTCGAGCGGCCTGATCGGCCATCTGGCAGGCGCCATCAACGGCCGCGCGGTGGCGCGCGGCACGTCATTCCTCAAAGACAAGATGGGGGCCAAGGTCTTCGCCGACGGCATTCGCATTCTCGACAATCCCCTGCGCAAGCGCGGCCTGGGAAGCCGGCCTTTCGATGCCGAGGGCCTGTCGACCCGGCGCTACGCGGTGATCGACGATGGGGTGCTCACCACGTGGCTGCTCGACCTCGCCGCGGCGCGCCAGCTCGGGCTGAAGCCGACCGGCCATGCTGCACGCGGCACCTCGGGGCCGCCTTCGCCGACGACGTCGAACTTCTACCTCGAGAATGGCGAGGCGACCGTCGACGAACTGATCTCGGACATCAAGAGCGGTCTTTTCATCACCGACATGATCGGCTTCGGCGTGAACGGCGTGACTGGCGATTACAGCCGCGGCGCGTCGGGCTTCTGGATCGAGAAGGGCAAGCTCGCCTGGCCGGTGAGCGGGATCACGGTGGCGGGCAACCTGAAGGGCATGTTCCTCAACATGACGCCCGCCAACGACCTGCAGTTCAAGGGCTCGACCAACGCACCGACCGTGAGAATCGAGGGAATGACCGTCGCCGGGTCGTGATAGACTCGCTGCCATGACCCCTCTTTGGAAAATCGCGCTCCTGGCCGCAACGACGGCCCTCTTCGCCGGGCCGGCCGTCGCGCAAAGCGACTTCCAGTCGTGCCTGCAGACCATCAAGGCCGAGGCGCTCCGCCAGGGAGTGCCTGCCAATCTGATCGACCGCGCCTTCCAGGGCCTGACTCCGGATCAGAAGATCATCGATCTCGATTCGCGCCAGCCCGAATTCTCGCAGACCTATGCCAAGTATGTCGGCAGCTCGGTGTCCGCCGACCGCATCGCCAAGGGCCAGCAGCGGATGGCGCAGAACCGCGCCTTGCTCGACGCCATCCAGGCCGAGTACGGCGTGCCGCCACAATACATCATGGCGTTCTGGGGCCTCGAAACCAACTACGGCGGCTTCATGGGCGATTTCCAGGTCGTGCGCTCGGTGGCGACGCTCGCCTGCATGACCAAGCGCCGCGACTTCTTCAGCAACGAGACCGTGCAGGCGCTGCGTATCCTCGCCCTCAATCACATGACCCGCGACCAGATGCGCGGCTCGTGGGCCGGCGCCATGGGCAACATGCAGTTCATGCCCTCGACTTTCATGAAATGGGGCGTCGACCGGGACGGCAACGGCCGCATCGATCTGTGGACCAGCCTGCCGGACTCCTTCGCCTCGGCGGCGAATTATCTGCGCGGCGTCGGCTTCAGGCCGGGCCTGCCGTCGAGCGAGGAGGTGGTGCTGCCGCAGGGCTTCCCGTTCGACCAGGCGGACTCGACGATCGAGAAGCCGGTGCGGGCGTGGGCGGCCATGGGCGTCAAGAAAGCGGGCGGCGCGCCGCTGCCCAATGTCGACGAGCCGTCGTCGATCATCCTGCCGGCGGGCTGGCGCGGCCCTGCCTTCATCCTCTATCCGAATTTCAAGGCGGTGATGAACTGGAACCGTTCGACGCTCTATGCGCTGGCGGTCGGCATCCTGGCCCGCCAGATCGCCGGCGGCCCGGCGGTCATGCAGGCCCCCCCGGCCGACGACGAGCCGCTGTCGCGCGACTCCATCGTCGACATGCAGTCCCGCCTTGCCAGGCTCGGCTTCTACACCGACGAAGCCGACGGACTCGCCGGCCCCAAGACCCGCTCGGCGGTTCGCCTCTTCCAGAAACAGGTCGGCCTTCCCGCCGACGGCCACCCGACGCCCGACGTGGTGCGCCGCCTGCAGCAGACGGTGCGCTGAGCAGCGGCGCTCATTCTCTTCCGGACCATGGCTCGAATCCCTCCTCCGTAAGACGGGGGAGGATTGGAGATGTGTCCACTCCGCAGATGAGCGCCACGGAGTGGCGCGCTCCCGGCGCAGGAGGAACGCGCTCCCAGCCTACGACGGATGGAGCAGCCGCACAGACCCGGCAGCGAGGCCGATCGACACGGGCAGCGTGAGGGCGTCGTCGCCATCGATCTGTACCGGCTGGCGGCGGGTCTCGCCGGCATCGCTCAGCACGGCAATGCGGACCTCTCGGCCGGTGACCACGCGGTATCCGCCGGTATGCGGCAGGCGGCCCAGCAGCAACGCCAATCCGAAACACAGAGTCTGGGCGCGGCCCCAGCGCTCGAACAGGCAGACATGCAGCAGCGGCTTGGCGAGCGCGGCAGCCGGAGCTATCATGAACGAACCGGCATAATGCCGGCTGCGGGTCACGATCACCGAGGCTGCCTCGTGACGCACGCCATCGATGTCAACCGCATAACGCACCGGCCGATAGCGCCACGCCTCGATCAGCGATTGCCAGACGTAGGCGGCGCGGCCCCAGCGCCGCTTGAGTCCGGTGCTGACGCCCGCGACCACCTTGGCATCGAAGCCGGCGCCCGCCATCAGGAAGAAGCAGCGCGGCGGCTGCGAACCGCTGGCAGCCTGGCCGGCCTGCACCGGAACGGTGCGGCCGGAGACCATGGTCCGGGCGAGGGCGGCAGCTGAGAAATCGAGCCCAAGCTCGTGCGCCAGGACGTTGGCCGTGCCGAGCGGCACGATGCCGAGGGCTGGCCCAACGGCCGATCCGTCGGCGCCCCGTCGGGCGAGGCCGTTCACGACCTCGTTGATCGTCCCGTCGCCTCCGGCCACGGCAATGACGGCGTAGCGACGGGTATCGCAGGTTTCGGCCAGGTGCCTGGCATCGCCAGCCGCCTTGGTTTCGACGACGTCGACCGTCCAGCCCTCGTCGCGGATCTCACCCACCACAGCGTCGACCAGCCCGCGGCGGCGCCGGCCCGCCGTCGGGTTGACGATGAACAGCATTGCCTTGGGTGCAGGAAATGTCATCGAGCTGCCACAACCGGTTCATGGCGACGCAACGGCTGACATACACAATTCAAAGCGTTTCGTGCAATCGCGCACGACAGATTTTGTATCGGTCGCCTTTTATCCACATGACCGTGATCGAACGCCATCAACCGGCCCGCCATCGCGCCATCTTCCTGTCGGACATCCATCTTGGCACGCGCGGTTGCCAGGCCGAGCTGCTGCTCGATTTCCTGAAGAGGAACGAGAGCGAGTACCTGTACCTGGTCGGCGACATCGTCGACGGCTGGCGCCTGAAGCGCTGGTGGTACTGGCCGCAGGCCCACAACGACGTCGTGCAGAAGATCATGCGCAAGGCGCGCAAGGGCACGACCGTCATCTACGTTCCCGGCAATCACGACGAGGCGGCACGGCAATACTGCCAGCTGACCTTCGGCGAGGTGCGCGTCGAGGAGGAGGCGATCCATGTCACGCCCGGGGGGCGCAAGCTCCTGGTGATTCACGGCGATCAGTTCGACGGCATCGTGCGCTATGCGCGCTGGCTCGCGATACTCGGCGATTGGGCCTACACGATGGCGCTGCGCCTCAATACCCTCTTCAATTGGGGACGCCAGCGCCTCGGCCTGTCGTACTGGTTGCTGCCAGAGTACGTGCACGCGCGCATCCGCCCGCCCGTCTCGTGGAGCTACGCCTTCGTGCGGCGCTTTCATGCGCCTTCCGCCGCCGTCCTCGTGGTGGCTCAATCGATCCGCGACGAGCTGGCCGAGCGCGGCTTCAAGAAGCTGGTGCCGTGGTCGCGCGGCGTCGACATCGCAGCATTCCGGCCATGCCCTCATCGCAACATCGAGGAGACGCGGCCGATCTGGCTCTATGCCGGACGCGTCGCGATCGAGAAGAACATCCAGGCCTTCCTCGACCTCGACCTGCCCGGCACCAAATGGGTGGTGGGCGGCGGCCCGCAACTGGGGAAGCTGCGGCGGCGCTATGCCAAGGCGCGCTTCTTCGGCTCGGTCGATACCGAGAAATTGTCGGCGCGCTATGCCGAGGCTGATTGCTTCGTGTTTCCCAGCCGGACCGACACGTTCGGCCTGGTCATGGTGGAAGCGCTGGCGTCGGGCGTGCCGGTTGCCGGCTATCCCGTGCCCGGACCGCTCGACGTGATCACCGATCCCAAGGTCGGCGCGCTCGATGACGATCTCCGCTCGGCCTGCCTGGCCGCCGTCGGACGCGACCCGTCCGACTGCCGCCGCCACGCCGAGACCTTCACCTGGGCAAGTTGTGCCCAGCAGTTCCTCGCGACCCTGCAGCCCATTCCGCGCGGGACCTGGCAACCCCTGAAGCGCCGCGTCCTGCCCGACGCGGCGGCGTCATGAACGTTGAACCGGTCGTGAATGTTGAACCGATGGCCCGGGTTCCTATTTTGCTGGAGTGAAGCCAGCGGAGGCCCCATGCCAGCCCTCAACCACCTGATCATTCCGGCGAAGGACAAGGACGCGTCGGCCACCTTCCTGGCCGACATCCTGGGTGTCGAGGCGGGTCCGCAATGGGGTCCCTTCCGCCCGGTGCAGACCAGCAACGGGGTGACGCTGGATTTCGTTGATTCACAGGACGTGCGCACCTCGCACTACGCCTTCCTGGTCGAGGACCAGGAATTCGACACGGCGTTCGCCAAGATCAAGGCCGCCGGAATCAGCTACTACGCCGATCCCCACAAGCACGAGCCCGGCAAGATCAATCACCATTGGGGCGGCCGTGGCGTCTACTTCGACGACCCGGACGGCCACCTCATGGAACTCATCACCAAGCCCTACGGTGCCTTGCCGGCGTAAGGCGGCGAAAAGGAAAGGTCCCTCCGGGATCTCAAACGAAGTGCAACATCTTGCTAGAAGGGTGTTGTCATGGGCAACAGCATCGTTGTCATCCCGAGCACAGCGAGGAACCTTTGTTCATCAACCAGGCGGCGTGATGCGGCTTCCCGCCAGCACGCCGGCACGGCCTGCCCCGACGCCGGTCTCGCGAATCGTGCAGGCTTGAGCGCCGGCCGGCATCTCGACATCGACATAGCGGATGTCGCCCGCCGCCAGCGTGATCGATGACGGGTTCGCCGAATCGGTCGTGATGCATCGCATGGCGTGCCAGCCGGGGCTGAGCGCGATGCGCATCCAGCTCTTCGGCGCCAGCTGACCAACCACCATTGCCCCCGCCATCACGTTGACGGCACTGCCGCTGGCGGCCGGATTGTAGAAGTAGACGGCCGCCATGCCGGCAGGCGGCGGGCCGAATTGCCGATCGATCGCATCCTGATTGGGCGATGCCGTGGTGACTTGGCCGGATGCGCAGCCTGCCACCACCAGCGCGAGAACGCCCATCGTCATCCAGCGCACGACGCGGCCCTTCAGCCGGCGGCCGGCTCGCCGGCCTTGATCCAGGCTTCGTAGAGCGCCTTCGTCTCGTCGTTCGGCGGATAGGTTCCCGAAATCGGAATCCCCTGGCTGATCCGGATGGCGACGAACTTTTCCAGCCGCTCCTGCTCGAATGAGTCGCGCGCCACCTCGTCGGCGATATGGCGCGGCACGACGATGGCGCCATCCTCGTCGGCCACGATGATATCGCCGGGGTAGACCGGAACACCGCAGATTCCCACCGGTGTCTGGGTCTCGACCGGATGCAGCCGGGTCATGCTGGGCGGTGCCGCGGCTGCGGTGCAGTAGACCGGAAAATCCATCTTGCCGATCACCGGCGTGTCGCGCATGGCGCCGTCGCTCAGCACGCCGGCAACGCCGCGCACCTTGAGACGCAGAGCCAGGATGTCCCCCAGCGTGCCGGCGGCGGTGTTGCCCTCGGTGCCGATGACCAGGACATGGCCGGCCGGCGTTCCTTCGATCGCCTCGCGCTGGGCGCTCGGCGGATCGCTGGGCTTCGGCGGCTGGTCGAGGTCCTCGCGTCCCGGAATATAGCGCAATGTGAAAGCCGGCCCGACCATGCGCGCGGCGCCTGGATTGACCGGCCGCACGCCGTTGATGGCGCTGTTGCGGAAGCCGCGCTTCAGCATCTGCATCGATACCGTGGCGGTGCTGGCATACGTGAAGTTCTTGATCGTGTCCGTCGACAGAGGCGTGGTCATGATGTTTCCCCGAGATGCGCGACCCTATCCGGCCGCGTGGCGCGATTCCAGTTGGGACGCTTGATTTGCGAAAGCGATATTCTGTCATCCTGAGCGTAGCGAAGGATCTCATCTTCACTCGCGGCAGACGACACTGCGACAACTGGCGATGAGATCCTTCGCTGCGCTCAGGATGACATCGGGGTCTTCGCGACCGAATCCTCAGGTCACAGCAACGAGCCCTGCTCGCCACCGCCGCCACGACGACGGGGCGCAGGCGCTGGGCGCGGGGCGGCGCTGGCGCCATCGGTCACGCGCGCGCCGATGCGGCCATCGGCGAAATCGATGGCGAGCGTGTCGCCGGCCCTGAGATCGGCGGCGGCCAGCACGGGATGACCGTCCTGATCACGCACCAGCGTGAAGCCGCGCGCGAGGACGGAGCGGAACGAATAGCTTTCGAGCAGCTTGCCTGCCTGCTCGACCCGTCGCTGGCGATCTTCCAGGAACTCAGCGGTGCAACGCTGCAGGCGGTCGGCGAGCTGATCGACCCGATCGGCCGTGCGTTCGATCTTCTGGCGCGCCTCACCGAGGTAGCGCTTCATCGCGCTGTCGAGCATGCGCGATTCGCTCGTGAAGGCTTGCTGCTTGGCAAGCAGCACGGCAACCGGGCTCACCAGCCGCGCCGCCGCCAGCGCATGGGCGCGGCGCTCGACGAGCTGACGGATGGCAAGCGCCAGGCGTTCGCCGCGCTCGTCGAGGCGCTGCTGACGCTCCTCGATCAGCCGACGCGGATCGCCCAGGCCGCGCGCCAGCCCGGCAAGCTCGACGCCGCGTTCGCGCAACAGGCGGCTCACCCCGCCGACCAGGCGCTTGGCGTAGTCGAGCGTCTCCGCCACCAGGTCGGCACGCACCGGCACCGCCATCTCCGCCGCCGCGGTCGGCGTCGGCGCCCGCCGGTCGGAAGCGAGGTCGATCAGGGTGGTGTCGGTCTCGTGACCGACGGCCGAGATCAGCGGAATGGTCGATGCGGCAGCGGCGCGCACGACGGCCTCTTCGTTGAAGGCCCACAGATCCTCCAGGCTGCCGCCGCCACGCGCCACGATCAGCACGTCGGGTCGCGGAACGGGCCCGTCCACGGGCAGGCGGTTGAAGCCATTGATCGCGGCCGCGACCTCGCCCGCCGCCTTGTCGCCCTGCACGGCGACCGGCCAGACCAGCACCCGGCGCGGAAAGCGTTCAGCCAGGCGATGCAGGATGTCGCGGATCACCGCGCCACTGGGCGAGGTCACGACGCCGATGACCTCGGGCAGGTACGGCAGCGGTCGCTTGCGCTCGGCATCGAACAACCCCTCGGCCTGGAGCTCGCGCCGCCGGTCCTCGAGCAGCTTCAGCAATGCTCCGGCGCCGGCCAGCTCGACGCGATCGACGATGATCTGGTAGCGCGACGAGCCGGCATAGGTCGTCAGCCGGCCGGTGGCGATGACCTCCAGGCCTTCCTCGACCCTGACCCCGAGGCGCGGGATCGTCGCCTTCCAGCAGACGGCGTCGAGCACGGCGTTCTCGTCCTTGAGCCGGAAGTAGCAATGGCCCGATCGCGGGAACGACGGCTGGCTGATCTCGCCGCGCACGCGCACGCGCGGGAACGCCGTCTCGATCTCCCGCCGCAGCGCGAAGGAGAGCTCCGAGACGGTGAATTCCGGGACGTTGCTGACGACCTGTTCGGATGCCGTTGCTTCCATGGGCTGAAGCTATACCGGCGCATCGAGCCCGGTAAGCGGGCGCCTGTGGGTCGCTGCCGGCTTATCCACCATGGCCGAAAACTCCGCTTTGCACCCGAATCGTTTCATGGTTAGGGCCTGTAACGAGACAAGTGGTCCAGTTGTGTCGACGCCTGTTTTGTTACAGGCCTTGTCGTCGCACGGCACCTGTCGGGATATCTGAAATTCAGCCATAGATTTCAAGAGGTTGGGGTCATGCGGGTGTTGGTCGTAGGAGGTGGCGGCCGGGAGCACGCGCTGTGCTGGGCGATCGCCGCCTCGCCGCTTTGCAGCAAGCTCATTTGCGCACCCGGCAATGCCGGCATTGCCCGGGTCGCCGAATGCATCGACGTGGCGGCCGATGATCTGGCGGGCCAGGTGGCGCTTGCGCGCAGTCAGAAGATCGACTTCGTCGTCGTCGGACCCGAGGTGCCTCTGGTCGCCGGCCTCGCCGACCGTCTGACTGAGGCCGGCATCAAGGTGTTCGGCCCGTCGGCCCAAGCCGCCCGGATCGAAGGCTCCAAGGGCTTCTCCAAGGACCTGTTTCGCCGGGCCGGCATCCCGACCGGCGCCTACGAACGCTTCACCGACGTCGGCAAGGCCGTCGATTACATCGAGGCCTGCGGCGCACCCATCGTCGTCAAGGCGGATGGCCTGGCGGCCGGCAAGGGCGTTGTCGTGGCCGAGACGGTCAACCAGGCGATCATCGCGGTCCGCGACATGCTGTCGGGCAACCGCTTCGGAATCGCCGGCGCTTCGGTGGTGATCGAGGAGTTCCTGGTCGGCCAGGAGGCCAGCTTCTTCGCCTTGTCCGACGGCGAGCATGCCCTGCCCTTGATCGGCGCCCAGGACCACAAGCGCGCCTTCGATGGCGACAAGGGGCCGAACACCGGCGGCATGGGCGCCTATTCGCCGGCGCCGATCTTCGATGCGGCCATGCAGAAGCGCACCATGGACGAGATCATCCTGCCGACGGTGCGCGCCCTGGCCGAGGCCGGCACGCCATTCAAGGGCGTCCTCTATGCCGGGCTGATGATCACCGACCAGGGGCCGAAGATCTTCGAGTACAATTGCCGCTTCGGCGATCCGGAATGCCAAGTGCTGATGCCGCGCCTGAAATCGGACATCCTGCCGGCCCTGATCGCAACGGCCGACGGCAACCTGCGTCACTTCGACCTGCGCTGGTCGGACGAGACGGCCCTGACCGTGGTGATGGCGGCGAAGGGCTACCCGGATGCCTATCAGAAGGGCAGCGAGATTCGCGGCCTGGAAGCGGCGAGCCGGATCGAAGGCGTCGAGATCTTCCATGCCGGGACCAAAGCAGACGGCAATCGTGTGCTGGCCAACGGCGGCCGAGTGCTCAACGTGACGGCCGTCGGGCGGACCGTCGAGGTCGCGCGCGACCGGGCCTATCGCGCCATCGACCTGATCGACTGGCCGGAGGGGTTCTGCCGTCGTGATATCGCATGGCGGGCCCTCGGTTCGCAGCCGTGACACTGGCGGGCATCTGTGGCTAGGGTGGTCTCATGCCCGATTCACCCGATTTCGCCCAGCGCCTGCTGGCACAACTGCGTTTCCCCTGCGGCGACGTGCCGGAACCCGGCACGGTCAAGAACGTCGCCCCCGGCATCTACTGGTTGCGCATGCCGCTGCCCTTCCAGCTCAATCACATCAATCTGTGGCTGATCGAGGATCACGACGGCTGGATCATCGTCGACACCGGCATCAACATGCCGCAGACGCGCGAGCTGTGGGAACGGATCTTCGCGGCGGACCTCGGCGGCAAGCCGGTGGTCCACGTGATCGCCACCCACATGCATCCCGACCATGTCGGCATGGCGGGCTGGCTGTGCGAGCGCTGGGGTGCCCAGCTCTGGATGACGCTCGGCGAGTACATGAGCGCGGTCGCCGCCCGCAACGACTTCATCGAGAACGAGGACGTGCGTGCCGCGCATCTGGCGCGCAACGGCGTGCCGGCCGACAAGATTGCCCTGTTCCACCGCCACAAGGGCGGCTACGCCAAGGGCGTGGGGCCGCTGCCGACCTCGTTCCAGCGCCTGATCCACGCCCATCCCATCACGCTCGGCGGCCATCGCTGGGACGTCATCGTGGGCCGCGGCCATGCGCCCGAGCATGCCTCGCTATGGTGCCCCGAGCTCAACGTGCTGATCGCCGGTGACCAGGTGCTGCCCAAGATCAGCACCAATGTCGGCGTGTGGCCCAACGAACCGCGCGCGGATGCGCTCACCTGGTTCCTCGACGGCTTCTCGCGTTTCCGCCGCCTGCCGGCCAACGCCCTGATCCTGCCCTCGCACGGCTTCCCCTTCATCGGTCTGCACACCAGGCTCGATCAGCTGGTGGCCCATCACGACGCCCGCATGAACGACATGGCCAACGCCATCGCCCAGCGCGGCGCCGAGGGCGCGACCAGCTGGGACATGGTGCCGGTCCTGTTCCCCCGCCATCTCGATAACAACCAGGTCGTGTTCGCGTTCGCCGAGACCCTGGCGCACCTGCATTGCCTGGAGACGCGGGCGCGCGTGAAGCGTGAGGTCGTGTCCGGCGTCCATCGCTTCGTCAGCCTGGTCGATCCCGGCATGGACCCGCCGCCCGACGATTCGGACGCAGAGGTGATGGATATCGGCCAGACCTGATTCAAGACCTCCTCCCCAACGAAGTTGGGGAGGTGTCGCCGTCTTACGGCGACGGAGGGGTCATGAGTCTCAGTCGCGATGCTCATGACCCCTCCGTCCGCGATTACGCGGACACCTCCCCAGCAGAGCTGGGGAGGAGCATGAGACGAGCGCAGCACCATTCCCCATGCGAGTCGACCTGTTCGATTTTGCGCTGCCCGGCGAGCTGATCGCGCAGCGCCCTGTCCAGCCGCGCGATTCCGCGCGACTGCTCGACGTGGCGCCGGACGGATTGCACGATCGCAGCATGCGCGACCTGCCAGCTCTCCTGCGCCGCGGCGACCTGCTGGTGTTCAACGACACCAAGGTGATCCCGGCGCGCTTGCAGGGCGTACGGCCGGGGTCCAGCGGACGCCGGGATGTCGCCATCGAGGCCTTGCTGATCCGCGATCTGGGGCATGGCCGCTGGCTCTGCTTCGCCCGACCAACCAAGCGCCTCCGGCCCGGCGATCGACTCACTTTCGCCGAAGCTCTTGCCGCCACGGTCGACACCAAGAACGCCGACGGCTCGCTGGTGCTCGCCTTCGAAACCACCGGCGCCGCCTTTCTCGCAGCCCTTGGACGCGCCGGCGCGGTGCCACTGCCGCCCTATATCCGATCGGGCATCGCCGATGCGCAGGACCGCGCCGACTACCAGACTCTGTTCGCCCGGCGCGATGGCTCGGTGGCAGCGCCCACGGCCGGCCTGCATTTCACGCCGGCGCTGATGGCCGCGCTTGAACAGGCCGGCATCGCCACGGCTGGCGTGACCCTGCATGTCGGCGCCGGGACCTTCCAGCCGGTGCGGGTCGACGACACCGACGCCCATGCCATGCATGCCGAATGGGGCGAGGTCCCGGACGAGACCGCCCGCGCCATCGACCGCACGCGCGCCGCGGGCGGCCGGATCGTGTCTATCGGCACGACCGCGTTGCGCCTGCTCGAGACGGTCGCGCGCACGCACGACGGCGCCATCGTCCGCTGGGCCGGCGAGACCGACATCTTCATCGTGCCCGGTTTTCGCTTCCGCGCCGTCGATCTGCTGCTGACCAATTTCCACCTGCCGCGCTCCACCCTGTTCATGCTGGTGGCGGCCTTCGCCGGACTTGAGCGCATGAAGGCGGCCTATGGGCACGCCATCGAGCGGCGCTACCGCTTCTATTCCTACGGCGATTGTTGTCTGTTGCACCGATGAGCCTCTCGTTCGATTTGCTGGCACAGCATGGCCTCGCGCGGCGCGGCCGCATCGGCACGGCCCACGGCACGGTTGAGACGCCCGCCTTCATGCCGATCGGCACCGCCGGCACGGTCAAGGCGATGATGCCCCAATCGGTCGCCGAGACCGGCGCCGAGATGATCCTCGGCAACACCTACCATCTGATGCTGCGGCCCGGCGCCGAGCGCGTGGCGACGCTGGGGGGGCTGCACAAGTTCATGAACTGGCCGCGCCCCATCCTGACCGATTCGGGCGGCTTCCAGGTAATGTCGCTCAAGGAGCTGCGCAAGCTCGACGACGACGGCGTCACCTTCCGGTCGCCAATCGACGGCACGCAGCACCGCCTGACGCCAGAGCGCTCGATCGAGATCCAGAAGCTGCTCGACGCCAACGTCACCATGTCGTTCGACGAGTGCACGAGCTGGCCGGTCGAGGAACCCGAGGCCGCGGCGTCGATGCGGCTGTCGATGAAGTGGGCCGAGCGCGGCAAGCGGGCGTTCAGCGTGCGGCCGGGCTACGGCCTGTTCGGCATCGTGCAGGGCAGCGTCTTCCCGGCGTTGCGCATGGAAAGCGCCGCGGCGCTGACGGACGTCGGCTTCGACGGCTATGCGGTCGGCGGACTGGCGGTCGGCGAAGGCCAGGAGACCATGTTCTCCGTGCTCGACATCATCGTGCCGATGCTGCCGGCCGACCGGCCGCGCTACCTGATGGGCGTGGGCCGGCCGGCCGACATCGTCGGCGCCGTGCGACGCGGCATCGACATGTTCGACTGCGTGCTACCGACACGCGGCGGCCGCACCGCGCAGGCTTTCACCCGGCGCGGCGAGCTCAACCTGCGCAACGCCCGCCATCGCGACGACCCACGGCCGATCGACGAACACTGCGCCTGCCCGGCCTGCCGCCATCACAGCCGCGCCTATCTGCACCACCTGATTCGCGCCGAGGAGATCCTCGGCGCCATGCTGCTCACCTGGCACAACCTGCATTACTATCAGGACCTGATGCGCGGCTTGCGCGGCGCCATCGACTCAGGCCGACTCGACGACTGGTCGGCGGCGTTCGAGGAAGAGCAGCGCCGCGGCGATATCGCGCCCCTATGATGGAGCCGGCAGGATGCCGAACGAAGCCCTGATCGTCATCGACATGCAGAACGACTTCTGCGAAGGCGGCACGCTCGCCGTTCCCGGCGGGAACGCGATCGTGCCGCTGGTCAATCGGCTGATCGAGCGCCACGACCACGTGATCCTGACGCAGGACTGGCATCCGCCAGGGCATGCCTCGTTCGCCAGCGCCTGGCCCGGCGCCAGCCCGTTCAGCGCGCGCGATTTTCCCTACGGCCCGCAGACCTTGTGGCCCGACCATTGCGTTCAGGACACGCCGGGCGCCGCGTTCCACCCGGACCTGCAGATTGGCAAGGCGCAAATGGTCGTGCGCAAGGGCTTTCATCGCGGCATCGATTCCTATTCGGCATTCCGCGAGAACGACCGCGTCACGCGCACCGGGCTCGATGGTTATCTCAAGGAGCGCGGCTTCACGCGCCTGGTGATGTGCGGCTTGGCGCTCGACTACTGCGTCGCCTGGTCGGCGCTCGACGCCCGCCAGGCCGGCTTCGCGGTCGCCGTCGTCCAACCCGCCACCGCCGCCATCGACCTCGACGGCAGCAAGGCCCGCATGCTGGCCGAGATGCAGCAGGCCGGCGTCACGCTCGACGACGCGCCGTAGTCTCTCTCATTCTCCTCCCTACGCGTTGCGTGGGGAGGTGTCCGCGTAACCGCGGACGGAGGGGTCATGAGCAACGCGACCGAGGCTCATGACCCCTCCGTCGGCGAAGACGCCGACACCTCCCCAGCAAGGCTGGGGAGGAGAATGAGGAAGGCGCCACCGGAGTGGGCGCCGCATCCCAGCGAAGAGTTTGCCAAACACGTTCCAGCGCCAGCGCGATGCCCTGGCCGACGCCGATGCACATGGCCTTCCAAAGAATCTCGATTGGTGGCAAAATTGATATCAAATCTTGATGTTAGTCGTAGTTGATACCAATGTCTTCGTTGGTGCCTGTCTCGGGGCTGGCGCTTGCAGTGCCATCATCGCTAAATGCCTCGATGGCACATGCATCCCGCTCATGGGAGCTGCGCTACTCGCCGAGTATGAGGATGTGCTCGCGCGATCGGTGTTGTTTCGGCGCTCTCGTCTTTCCGCCTCCGAGCGGTCCGAACTGTTCGACATCTTCACCGGGCGATGCGAATGGACGCGCATCTACTCTGGTTGGAGGCCGAACTTGCGGGACGAAGGGACAATCATCTCGTAGAGCTTGCAGTGGCCGGAGGTGCCAGTCACATCATCACTCGAAATGTGCGCCATGTGGCAA
This sequence comes from Reyranella sp., assembly GCF_044224635.1. Classification (GTDB taxonomy): domain Bacteria; phylum Pseudomonadota; class Alphaproteobacteria; order Reyranellales; family Reyranellaceae; genus Reyranella. The sequence continues at coordinate 21,874 of NZ_JBGAKA010000038.1, forward strand.
GAATGGAACTACGGTTTCCCCACCTGTCCGTTGTCACCCCCGAGGGATTTCTCAAGGAACAAATCAAATGAGTGCTCTCACGCTGCGTTTGCCGAATGACAAGCATGCTCGCTTGAGGTCGTTGGCGCGCCGTCGCGGCACGAGCGTCAATCGCCTCATGGAGGAGATGGCAACCGTCATGATCGCGGAAGCCGACGCCGAGACCCGTTTCGCTGCCAGGGCGGCGCGCGGAAGGGGCAAGACCGCCCGCGGCCTTGCCCTGTTGCGCAAAGCCGCTTTGAAGAGGTGAGGATCGCGAGCGTGTATCCTTCGCGCGCTCGGCGACTAATCGGTTTACCGGCGCCTCACACCCGCTCCAGCGCCAGGGCGATGCCCTGGCCGACGCCGATGCACATGGTGCAGAGCGCGCGCTTGCCGCCGGTCGCCTCGAGCTGGTTGAGCGCGGTGATCATCAGCCGGCCGCCCGAGGCGCCGAGCGGATGGCCGATGGCGATGGCGCCGCCGTTCGGGTTGACGTTGTCGGCATCGTCGGCGAGGCCGAGCTGGCGCAGCACCGCCAGCGCCTGGGCGGCGAACGCCTCGTTGAGCTCGATCGTGTCGAAGTCGCGCACCGTGAGGCCGAGCTTGCCGAGAAGCTTCTGGGTCGCCGGCACCGGGCCGATACCCATGACGCGCGGCGGCACGCCGGCCGACACGGCACCCAGGATGCGCGCACGCGGCGTCAGCCCATTGGCCTTGGCGGCGGCTTCCGAGGCGATGATCATGGCGCAGGCGGCGTCGTTCAGGCCCGACGAGTTGCCCGCCGTCACCGAGCCGCCCTCGCGGAAGGCGGCCGGAAGCTTGGCCAGGATCTCCATCGTCGTGTCGCCGCGCGGATGCTCGTCCTTGGCGACGATCGCTTCGGTCTTGCCCTTCTTGACGCAGACCTCGACGATCTCCTTGTCGAAGAAGCCGCGCTCCTGCGCCGCCTTGCAGCGCCGCTGGCTGCGGTAGGCGAAGGCATCCTGGTCGGTGCGGCTGATCTGGTGCTCGCCAGCGACGTTCTCGGCGGTCTGGCCCATGGGGTCGACGCCGTAGGCTGCCTTCAGGCGCGGGTTGATGAAGCGCCAGCCCAGCACCGTGTCCTCGAGCTTCATCGAGCGATCGAACGCGCCCTCGGGCTTGCCCATGACGTAGGGCGAGCGCGTCATGCCTTCGACGCCACCGGCGATCATCATGTCGGCCTCGCCGAGCTTGACCGCGCGCGCCGCGTGACCGGCGGCTTCCAGCCCCGAGCCGCACAGCCGATTGACCGTGGCGCCAGCGACCTCGACGGGAAGTCCGGCCAGCAGGCCAGCCATGCGCGCGACATTGCGGTTGTCCTCGCCGGCCTGGTTGACGCAACCATAGATCACGTCATCGACCGAGCCCCAATCGACACCTGCATTGCGTTTCATCAGCGCCTTGATGGGATGGGCGGCAAGATCGTCCACGCGCATGGCGGCAAGCCCGCCATTGTAGCGGCCGACCGGCGTGCGAATGGCATCGCAGATGAAGGCTTCGGTCATGTTGGATACTCCCGACTCAGTCGATCTGCCGGGTTAGCATCGCCCCTCGGGCTTGCCAACTCCCGGTCGGGAAGCGTTCGGCTCCCGAGCCGGAAGCGTTAACCCGTTGGTCTGCGGTGGAACACGGCGTATTGGGCATAACCGCCATGTGGGCGGTCGAGGCAGCGCAGCGAACCGGCATGGCTCGCCATTTCCGCGAGCTCGGCCTCGAGCGCCACGCGCGGCTCGACATGAAACCACGCCAGCCACTGGCGGAGGCCGGCGCGGAACCATCCCGGCAGGCGCTCCTGGCCGCCGAAATCGACAATGTGCAGCTCGCCGCCTGCCGGCAACCATTGCAGCGCCCATGCAAGTGCATCCTGCCAGGCCGCGATCATCGACAGGCTGTACGAAAAGAAGATGCGCGAGAAACCCGGCACGCCAAACAGCAGCGACGCATCGAAGCTTGTGGCATCGGCGCGGGCGAGGCGGATGCGTGCCTCGAGCCCCGCTCGATCGATGGTCTGGCGGGCGGTTGCCAGCGGAGCAGGACGTAGCGATCGCACGAGGCGTCGGGGCAGGCGGCGAGATATTCCGTCACCGAGCGATTCAACACCTCGATGCGATCGACGCGCGCGCGGACCGTGTCGAACTGCTCGCGCCGCAGGTAGGGCGGCAACGGCCCTTGGCCGTCGGCGCTGTAGCGTCGGCCGAACGCCTGCCAGGCGAAGTAGTTGTCGTCGAGGCTGAAGCCGCAGGCCAAGCGTTCGACGCGCGCGCAGCACCGCGCCGATTGAGCGCCACGTGAGCCCGGCTGAGATCAACGGCGACGATGTGCGCGGGGTCCCCGGTCAGGTACGACAGGACATTGCAACCGCCGGAGGCGATCGCCACCACACGACACTGCGGCCCGAGCGCCAGCGCTTCGAGATCGATCTCGGGACCCTCCCAGATCTGGGTGTAGACGAGACCGCGAAAGAGGCGCTCGAACAATCGTTCCAAAACCCCTTCGAGGGAAAGCGCACGGTTGCGCCGCACGGCTTCTTTCAGACGGACGCGGCTTTCAGCCCGCAGATCGGCCACTCGCACTCACCTCGGATCGACTCAATCCGAGACGTATAACCCGTCATGCATGCCAGTTTGATGACGGCCCTCTTGCGGGCGCGACGTGGGCTTTGCCGCTCCATTGACCGTCCGCAGCGGACGACGCGCTCCTGCCGCCAGGGCGCGATAGGCCGCGACATAGTCGTCGGCCATGCGGCGGGCGGTGAAGCGCTCCTTGAATCGGGCACAAATTCTCTCGTGCGACAGGCTCGGCAGCTGATGCTCAATGGCATCGACGGCGCCCGCTTCGTCGTTGACCACGAAGCCGGTCAGGCCGTGCTCGATGACCTCGCCAACCGAGCCGCTCGGATAGGCGATCACGGGCGTGCCGCAGGCCATCGCCTCGATCATCACCAGCCCGAAGGGCTCGGGCCAGTCGATCGGCAGCAGCAGCGCGCGCGCGCCGCTCAGGAACTCCGACTTGTCGGCGTCGCTGATCTCACCGATGTACTCGATGCCCGGCAGGTCGAGCAGCGGCCGGATCTCGTGAGCGAAGTAGTCGACATCGACGCGATCGACCTTGGCTGCGATCTTGAGCGGCAGGTTGCAGCGACGGGCGATGCGGATCGCCCGATCGACGGCCTTCTCGGGCGATATGCGACCGAGCACAGCGAGGTAATCGCGCTTCCTCGCGCGCGGCTCCAGCAGGGCGGAAGGCAGCCCGTGATAGATCGTCTTCAGCCAGCGCGCCTGGAGCAGCGGCGTGCGCTGGGCATTGGAGATCGAGATGACCGGCACGTGCGTGAACTCATTGAAAACGGTCTGATGCTCCGGCAGATCGAGCCGGCCATGCATGGTGGTGACAAACGGCGTGGGCTGGCGCGAGAACATCGAGAACGGCAGATAGTCGAGATGGAAATGCAGCAGGTCGAATTCGTGGGCGCGTCGTCGCACCTGCTCCAGCATCGCCACATGAAGCGCCATAGGGTCGCGCACCTTGTCGTCCATGCGCAGCGCACGCGGCCACATCGCTTCGAGCTTCGCCGATGTCCGCGAGTCGCCACTGGCAAACAGCGTGACGTCGTGGCCGAGCGCCACGAGCTCCTCGGTGAGCCAGGACACGACGCGTTCGGTGCCGCCGTAGAGTTTCGGCGGTATGGCCTCGGTCAACGGTGCAATCTGCGCGATACGCATAAAACCTGCCTCCTGTGAAACGATCGACACGAGCGCCTGACAACAACGAACCCCGGCGAAGCGCCGGGGTTCGGTACACGAATTCGAAACTGCAGTGACGTCGGAATGCAGTCGTGGAATGGCAGCCACTCATTGATCACGGTGCGCTCCCCCGTCGAAGATGTAACGAAATCACGGCTCATTCGTTGCAACCTTCTGGAAATGGGGATGGACCGACTCAGCGGCTACGCCGACCGACCCGTTGCATTCGTGCTGCGCTATGTGCGCAGGCGATGGATTGCGCATGCCTCGATTCTTGCCGCCGTGCTCGGCGCCGTCGGTTGCTCGATAAGCACGCAGTACGGAGTCAAATTCCTGGTCGACACGCTGTCGGCCGGACCAACCGCCGACGGCATCTGGATGGCCTTCGCCCTTCTGGTGTCGCTGATCGCTGCAGACAACCTGTTGTGGCGTCTGGCCGGATGGATTGCAAGCCATGCCTTCGTCGGCGTCACGGGTGATCTGCGCAGCGAACTCTTCCGCTATCTCACGGGACATGCCCCTAGCTATTTCGCGCAACGCCTGACGGGCACCCTCACCGGGCGGGTAACCGCCACCTCGAACGCCACCTTCGCCGTCGAGAATCTCTTCATCTGGAACGTGCTGCCGCCCTGTGCGGCGACCATCGGTGCGATCGCCTACCTGGCCGTCGTCAGCCTGCCGATGGCGATGGCGCTGTTTGCCATCTCCGGCATCATCATGATCTTGCTGTTCAGGTTGGCGGCCCGCGGCACCCCGCTCCATCACGGCTTCGCTGATCGTGCCGCGCGAGTCGAGGGCGAGCTGGCCGACGTCCTCGGCAATATGCCGCTGGTCAGGACTTTCGGCGCCATCGGCCGCGAGCACAGGCGCTTCGACCGCACGATCGACAGCGAAATGAGCGCGCGCCGCCGCAGTCTGCAATATCTCGAAGGGCTGCGCCTGCTGCATGCGGCCATCACCATCGTGCTGACCGTCGCAGTGCTCGCCTGGGCGATCGCGCTGTGGCAGCGCGGCGCGGCGAGCGTCGGCGACGTCGTGCTGGTCTGCACGCTGGGCTTCACGGTCCTGCATGCCACGCGCGATCTTGCGGTGGCGCTGGTCGACGTCACCCAGCATATGGCGCGGCTTGCCGAGGCGATCGCCACGCTGCTGCAGCCCCATGCCTTGCGCGAGCATCCAGCGGCGGTGCCGCTGGTGCCCCGGCGACAGGGCGTGGCGTTCGAGAAGGTTGCCTTCGCCTATCCCGGCGGCAGCAAGCTGTTCGAAGGCTTGACCCTCAGGATCGCCGGCGGCCGGCGAACCGGTCTGGTCGGTCCGTCGGGCGGCGGCAAGTCGACGGTGCTGGCGCTGCTGCAGCGTTTCCACGACGTCGACAGCGGTCGCATCCTGATCGATGGCCAGAACATCGCGCACATCACGCAGGAAAGCCTGCGCGACGCGATCTCCTTCGTGCCGCAGGACATTTCCCTGCTGCACCGCTCGATCCTCGACAATATCCGCTATGGCCGGCCCGACGCGTCCGATGCGGACGTGGTCGCGGCCGCCGAAGCGGCGTGCTGTCGCGACTTCATCGAAGCCCTGCCGGAGGGCTTCGCCACGATCGTCGGCGAGCGCGGCACGCGCCTGTCCGGCGGTCAGCGCCAGCGCATCGCCATCGCCCGCGCTCTGTTGAAGGACTCGCCGATCGTGCTGCTCGACGAGGCGACGTCTTCCCTCGACGGCGAATCCGAGGAGCTGATCCGCGAGGCGCTCGACCACCTGATGCAGGGCCGCACCGTGATCGCCGTCGCGCACCGCCTGTCGACCCTGCGCAGCTTCGACCGGATCATCGTCCTCGATCGCGGCCGCGTCATGCAGGACGGCTCGCCCGAGGAGCTGCTGCTGCGCAAGGGGCCGTACCGCGCGCTGATGGACAGCGAGCTGGCGCGCCTGAGGCGGGTGGCATGACGGGCGCGCCTTGACGGGTTGATTGGTCAGGTCGACGGTATTCGCCATGACGACCAACACCGCAATTGCGCAGGGCTTTTCCCTTTTCGAGACGCCGCTCGGCGTCTGCGGCATCGCCTGGAATGGGCGCGGCATCACCGGGCTGCAATTGCCCGAGGCGAGCGCCGATGCCACGCGCGCGCGCCTGCGACGGCGCTGGCCGGGCGCGGCGGAATCCGACCCGCCGGCCGACGTGCGGCAAGCGATCGACCGGGTGCTGGCGCTGCTCGCCGGCGCGGCGGTCGATCTTGCCGACGTGACGCTCGACCTCGACGGGGTCCCCGAGTTCCATCGCAAGGTCTACGCGGTGGCGCGCACCATCCCGCCCGGCCAGACACTGACCTACGGCGACATCGCCAAGCGACTCGGCGTGCCGCAGGAGGCGCGCGAGGTCGGCCAGGCGCTTGGCCGCAATCCGGTCGCCATCATCGTGCCTTGCCATCGCGTGCTGGCGGCCAATGGCAAGATGGGTGGCTTCTCCGCCAACGGCGGCGTCGCCACCAAGCGGCGCATGCTCGAGATCGAAGGGGCGCTGAGCAACGGCCCGCTGTTCGACTTCGCGCGCCGCTGACGTCACGAGATTGCGTCGCCGGCGGACGGCGCGGCAGAAAGTGGCACGGTTGCTGCTGCGGCAATTGCGATGGTCGCCGCCACTGCGGTGACACGTTCGGCATGACATAATCGGACCATGGTTCTTCCTCTTTCCAGCACCGTGGATCGCACCATCGAGCGGCTGCGCAACGCTTTCGTCGAGACGACGCGCGGCGCGCGCGAGGTCGTGGGCGCGCCGATCCGTCCCGACCTGCCCGACGACGACATCCCGCGCCTCAAGGGCCGCATCGACGCCTGCCTCGAAGGCAAGGGCGGCGAGACCGCGCAGCGCCGGCGCGCCGCCGAGCTCGGCCAGACCTACCTGTCGCTGTCCGCGGCCGGTCGCAGGAAGTTCCTGCTGACGCTCGCACACGATTACGGCCTGCCGCGCGAGGCGGCACTGGCGACGGTCGAGCAGTGGCGCGCCTCGAAGGAGGCGCCGCGCGCGCTGGTCAAGGCGCTCGAGCCGCCGGCGGTGCGCCTGCTGCGCGAGTTCGTCGGCGTGCCGCAGGGCGTGAAGTTCGTGGTCGACCTGCGCGCCGAGCTGCTGACGCTCGGCAAGTCGGACGCCGCGGCGCGCATGCTGAGCGAGGATCTGCGGCCGCTGCTCGGCGCCTGGTTCGATGTCGGCTTTCTCGACCTGGTGCGCATCGACTGGGAGGCGCCGGCCTCGCTGCTCGAGAAGTTCGTCGCCTACGAGGCGGTGCACGCCATCCGCTCGTGGCGCGACCTCAAGAACCGGCTCGACAGCGACCGGCGCTGCTTCGCCTTCTTCCATCCGCGCATGCCGGACGAGCCGCTGATCTTCGTCGAGGTGGCTCTGGTCGACGGCCTGGCCGGCAACGTGCAGCGCCTGCTCGACGCGCGCGCCGCCACGCACGACGTGCGCCAGGCCAACACGGCGATCTTCTACTCGATCTCGAACTGCCAGCAGGGGCTGGCCGGCATCAGCTTCGGCAATTTCCTGATCAAGCGCGTCGCCGACCAGCTGGCGCGCGACCTGCCAAACATCAAGGAGTTCGCCACCCTCTCGCCGATCCCGGGCCTGCGCCACTACATCGACGGACGGTTGAAGACCGACGGCGACCAGGCCCTCACGCCGGCCGAGATCGCCTCGCTCGCGCCGGTGATCGACGAGGCGACGGGCGCCGCCGCGGTGCGCAAGCTGCTCGACCGCCCGGTGTGGTGGGAGGTGCCGGCGATCTCCAAGGCGCTGCGCCCGATCCTGAGCCGGCTGGCGGCGAAGTATCTCACTGCGACCGACGAGCGCGGCCGCGCGATCGACCGCGTCGCCCATTTCCATCTCGGCAACGGCGCCATCGTCGAGCGGCTGAACTGGCTGGGCGACACCAGCGCCAACGGCTTCCGCCAGTCCTACGCCATGATGGTGAACTACCGCTACAAGCTTGCCGACGTCGACGCCAACCACGAGGCCTACGCCTCGGGCCGCGTCGTCGCCAGCCGCGAGGTACGGGCCCTCGCCAAGGGGTAGCTACTTGTTCAGATATTCGAGCTTGAGGCCCGGGCGCGGCCATTCGAAGCTCACCAGCTTGCCGGTCAGGGAGAGCGTGGCGTAGGCGGTGCGCAGGTCCTTGCCGCCGAAGCAGACGTTGGTGACCATCGCGTCGGGTAGCTTGTACTGGGTCACCGACTTGCCGTCGGGCGAGATGTCCGACACCGCACCGGTGATCAGGGTGGCGACACAGATGTGGCCGGCCGAATCGACGGCGAGCGAGTCGAACATCTGGTAGCCGCCGAGGCCCACCACCACGCGGCCCTTCTCGCCGCGATAGGGCCCGTTCGCCGACCTGATCTCGCCCGGCGCCGAGAGCTCGAAGCCCCAGCAGCGCGCGGTCGGCGTCTCGACGACGTAGAGCGTCTTGCCGTCGGGCGACAGGCCACAGCCGTTCGGCCGCTCGAGCGGGAAGATCTTCTCCTCGATCTTCGAGCCGTCGGCCTTGGCGTAGTAGACCGCGCCGCGGTCGTTGTCGCGCTCGCGCGTCTTGCCGAGGTCGGTGAACCAGAAGCCGCCGGCATCGTCGAACACCAGGTCGTTGGGGCCGTTCAGCTTGCGCCCGTCACACGACTCGTAGAGCGTGTCGAACTTGCCGGTCTCCGGGTCGACGATTTGGATCGAGCCGCCCTTGTAGTCGGCCGGCTGCGTGCCGGGAAAGGTCCGTCCATCGGGCAGCTTGATCCAGTTGAAGCCGCCATTGTTGGTCACGTAGATCTTGCCGTTCGGCCCCATCGCCGCCCCGTTCGGCCCGCCGCCCAGCTTGGCGATCACGTGCTGCTTGCCGTCGGGCGTCACGCGCGTCAGCGTCTGGCGGGCGATCTCGACCAGGATCACCGAACCGTCGGGCATGGCCACGGGGCCTTCCGGAAACAACAGGCCCGAGGTGATCTCCTTGTGCGGCGTCGTCATGGTCTCTCCCTCACTTGCCTTTGAAAGCCGGCTTGCGCTTGCCGAGGAAGGCCGCGACGCCTTCCCTGAAATCCTCGCTGCGTCCCAGCTCGCGCTGGAAGTCGCGCTCGACATCGAGCTGCTGGCTGAGATCGTTGCCGCTGGCACGCCCCATCGCCTCCTTGATGCGGGCCAGCGACAGCGTCGGGCCGTCAGCCAGGCGGCGGGCGATATCGGTCGCAGTCTTCATCAGGTCGGCGTCCTCGACGACGTCCCAGATCAGGCCCCAATCCTTGGCCTGGGCGGCGCTGATCTGCGGCGCCAGCATGGCGAGCGCGCGGGCGCGCTGATCGCCCACCAGGCGCGGCAGGAACCACGTGCTGCCGCCGTCGGGCAGCAGGCCGATGCGGGCGAAGGCCTGCAGGAAGGTCGCCGACCTGGCCGCAACCGCGATGTCGGCCGCGAGGGCGAAGCTCATGCCGACGCCCGCCGCCGGACCGTTGACCGCGGCAACGATCGGCTTGGGCAGGCCGCGCATCAGGCGGATCACCGGGTTGAAGAATTTGTCCAGGGCGGAGCCCGAATCGCCACCGACGCTCTCGCGATCGGGATCGGCGAGGTCGGCGCCGGCGCAGAAACCGCGGCCGGCGCCGGTCAGCAGCACGGCGCGCACCGAGGGATCCTGGGCGAGCTTCTCCCAGCAATCCTTGATCTCGGCGATCATCTTGCGCGAGACGGCGTTGAGCTTCTCCGGGACGTTCAGCGTCAGCGTGGCGAGGCCCTGGTCCTTGGCGAGGGTGATCTTGTCGTAGGTCATCTGCTTATCGTCCGGTGAAATTGGCGGGGCGCTTGGCGAGGAAGGCGGCGACGCCCTCCTTGAAATCGGCGCTGCGGTTCAAAGCGACCTGGCTGTCGCGCTCGAGATCGAGCTGCTGCTCGAGCGTGTTGGTGGCGGCCGCGTTCATGGCCTGCTTGATGGCGGCATAGGAAAGTGTCGGCCCCTTGGCCAGCCGATGGGCGAGTTTTTGCGCCTCGGCCATCAGCGCGTCGTCGTCGAAGACCTGCCACACCATGCCCATGCGCGCCGCTTCCTCGGCCGGCACCGAGCCGCCGAGCATCGCCAGCCCGCGGGCGCGCGCGTCGCCCACGATGTGCGGCAGGAAGTACGTGCCACCGAGATCGGGGATCAGCGAGATGCGCACGAAGGCCTGGTCGAAGCGGGCCGAGCGCGCCGCCAGCACGATGTCGCAGGCGAGCGCCAGGTTGGCGCCGCCGCCCGCCGCCACGCCGTTGACGGCAGCGACGATCGGCTTGGGCAGCTGCCGGATGGCACGGATCATGGGATTGAAGAGGCGATCCATCGCGGCGCCAAGATCGCGCGGGCCATCGCCCGCGTCCTCGCCCGGGCCGCCGTCGGCGAGGTCGGCGCCGGCGCAGAAGCCGCGGCCGACGCCGGTCAGCAGCACGGCCCGGACATCGCCATCGTCCTTCGCCCGGGCGAGCTCGCGATTGATCGCCTCGATCAGGGCCGGGCTCATGGCATTGAGCCGCTGCGGCCGGTTGAGCGTCAGGGTCAGCACGCCGTCCTCGAGAGCGGCGATAACGGGCGTTCGGTCCATGGCGGCGGAGACTGGCACGCGGGCCGGTCCCGCGCCATCGGGTCACGTCGCATCGCGGCACTTTGGTTCCTGTCTGCGGCCAGCGATGGCGAAGATCCCGATCAGGTGGGCAGGGTGAACACCTCGACCGGCTGGACGACGCCGCGCAAGTGATGGAAGCCCAGCGAGGTGAGCGGCACCGGACAGACCTCGTTGAAATCGGCCGACGCCAGCACCGGCACCTTGAGCTCCTTGGTCAGGCTTTCCAACCGGGCCGCGCGATTGACCGCCGGACCGATGACGGTGAAGTCCAGGCGATTACCGGTGCCGACATTGCCGAACGTCACGGTGCCGACATGCAGGCCGATGCCGAAGCGCACCGGCTCCAGACCACCGGTCGCGCGCGCCTCGTTGGCGGCCTCGATGTCGCCCAGCAGCCGGCGCGCGGCGCCGATCGCGGCCGCCGTGACCATCGGCAGGAACAGCGCATCCTCGGCCGGGAAGTAGCCCATCACGCCGTCGCCGATGAACTTCAGGATCTCCCCGCCATGCGCATCGAGCGCGTCGCCGACCAGCTGCAGGTAATTGTTCAGGAGATCGAGCAGCTCGCCCGGCGCCATGCGCTCGTTCATGCCGGTGAAGTCGCGCAGGTCTGAGAACCATAGCACCGCGCGGATCTCCTGGCCCTCGCCGCGCCGGATGGCGCCGTTCAGCACGCGCTGGCCGATCTCGCGGCCGAGATAGGTCCGCGCCACCGTATCGGCGACACTGCGCTCGATATGCGACTCGACGACCGCGCCCACCATGTCGACCGCGCGCTTGAGGTCGGCGATGTCCTGCTCGGAGAATCCCATCGGGCTGTCGGTGGCGAAGGTGACGACCGGCAACGGTCCGCCGCGGCGCAGATGCAGCGGCAAAGCGAGATAGTCGGTGCCGCCGTCTTCCTTCAGCTCGCGCAGCAGCAGGTGATCGTCCGGCCCGACATCCTTCAGGTGATAACGCACGACGCGATCCTGCTCGCGCGCTTCCTGCAACGGGCTGCCGATATAGGCCGAGGTGAACTGGATGCCGACGGCACGGGCGATCTCCTGCACCTTCTCGCCGCGCCGCCACATATAGCCCATCGCCTCCAGCTCGGGATGGACGAGCTGCAGGCCGACATAGATGCGCCACAGCGGCAGGCCGGCCTCGACCAGACGCACCGCCAGGCGCTCGAGGAAGGCCGCCGGCGTCGCCACCTGCCGGCCCTCGTGATCGAGCCAGTCGGCGATCCGACGAAGTCGGCCGCCGCAGCAGCAGCAGCAGCCGGCGGTCAGCTGCCGACCACCGCCGCCACTTCCTCCGACGAGGTCCGGTAGACCTTGGTGGTCGAAAGATCGGCGATCTTCTCGATATTGTCGGCGACGTCCTCGATCGTGGGCGCGCGGCCGGCGATGCGCACGCCCGGCGCCTCGCGATACTCGATGCGCGCGAAGTAGCCGGCGCCGGCGCTCCAGATCTCGCCGGTGCGCTGGCACTGCTCGCTGCACAGGTAGGCAACCATCGGCGAGACGAACGACGGGTCGAGCCTGGCCAGCATCTCGGGCGTCATCAGGCTCTCGGTCATGCGCGTGCCGGCGACCGGCGCCAGCGCATTGATCAGCACGTTGTATTTCTGCCCTTCGAGGCGCAGCGCGTTCATGAAGCCGACCACGGCGAGCTTGGCGCCGCCATAGTTGGACTGGCCGAAATTGCCATAGATGCCCGAGTTGGACGACGTCACGACGACACGGCCATAGGCCTTGGCGCGCAGGATCGGCCACGCGGCATGCGTCACGTAGGCAGTGCCGAGGAAGTGCACCTTCACCACGAAGTCGAAATCCTCGACCGTCATGTTGTGGAAGGTCTTGTCGCGCAGCACGCCGGCATTGTTGACCACGATGTCGACCGTGCCGAACGTGTCGACCGCGGTCTTGACGATGTTGGCCGCGCTCTTGGCCTCCGCCACCGAGTCGTAATTGGCGACGGCGCTGCCGCCGGCCGCCTTGATCTCCGCCACCACCTTGTCGGCCGCGGCGTGGTTGCCGCCCTTGCCGTCGACCGCGCCGCCCGGATCGTTCACCACCACCCTGGCGCCGCGCGACGCCAGCAGCAGGGCGTGGGCGCGACCGAGACCGTTGCCAGCGCCGGTGACGATGGCGACCCGGTTGTCGAAGCGGATTGTCATTCGCGATCTCCCCTCAATTCTCGCCCTGTCCTCAGGTCTCGTCCCGCAGATGGGCCGGCCGCTTATAGGGCGATCGTCCTCGGCTATGGAATCCATTCCTACTCGGCATTTTCGCTTCACGCAGCCTGCGTCGATGCTCCGCCCATCGCCGCGACCGCTCCGGCCGCGGATTGTCCAGCTGGCCACGGCCAGCAGAACGGAGATGCCCATGTTTGTTCGCCCCGCCCTCGTTTCAACCCTCCTGCTCGCCGGACTCGGCCTGGCCGGTCCGGCGCTTGCCGGCGAATGCCCTGCCGACAAGCTCAAGGCCGACGCCGTCAAGCCGGTCAGCCACGGCCCGCAAGGCGTGACCGACAAGGTCCTGTCGACCATCGACCTCGCCGGCGAAAAGATCGCGCTCAAGGGCCGCCTGATGCGGGTGCGCAGGCTCGAGGTCCAGCCGGGCGGCATCGTCCCCTGGCACAGCCATGCCGAGCGACCGGCCCTGATCTACATCGTCAGCGGCGAGATCGTGGAGAATGCCAGCAACTGCGCCGTGCCGATCCTGCACAAGGCCGGCGAGGTGGCGCGCGAGACGCATGCCACCGCGCACTGGTGGCAGAACACCGGCAAGGCCACGGTGGTCCTGCTGTCGTTCGACATCGCCGCCGATCCCAACGACCACCACATGTGATCGCGCCGCGAGGATCGAGCCATGCCCCTCATCCTGCGCGCGTTCACGATCGGCCTCACCGCCTTCCTGACCGTGGTCGATCTGTTCGCGACGCAGGCCATCCTGCCGGCGCTCGCGCAAGCCTACGGCGTATCGCCGGCCGAGATGGGCTTCGCCGTCAACGCCACCACCATCGGCATGGCGGCGGGCGGCCTCGCCGTCGCGCTGCTCGGCCGCCGGCTCGACCGCCGGCGCGGCATCCTCGCGAGCCTGGCGCTGCTCGCCCTGCCGACGGCGCTGCTCGCCACCATGCCCGACCTGCCGCTGTTCACCCTGCTGCGCATCGCCCAGGGCCTCTGCATGTCGACAGCCTTCGCGCTCACGCTCGCCTATCTCGGCGAGCATACCAGCGCCGCCGATGCCGCCGGCGCCTTCGCTGCCTACATCACCGGCAACGTGGCGAGCAATCTGTTTGGCCGCCTGCTGGCGGCCGGCCTGGTCGATCACTGGGGCCTCGCCGCCAACTTCCATGTCTTCGCCGCGCTCAATCTTGCCGGGGCCGTCCTGGTATGGTCCAGCGTCGCGCGCACGCCGCCGATGCAGCTGACCGAGCTGAGCTACCGCCGGCCGTTCAACAGCTTCCTCGGCCATCTCGCCAATCCGCCGCTCAGCGTCGCTTTCGCCATCGGCTTCCTCATCCTGTTCGCCTTCATCGGCACCTTCACCTATGTGAACTTCGTGCTGGTGCGACCGCCCTTCTCGGTCGGCATGATGATGCTGGGCATCGTCTACTTCGTGTTTCTGCCGTCGATCGTCAGCACGCCGCTCGCCGGCAAGGTCGCAGCCCGCATCGGCACCCGCCCCGCCCTGTGGTCGGCCTTCGCCCTCGCCGCCGCCGGGTTGCCCTTCCTGCTCGCCGACAGGCTGTCTGCCGTGCTCATCGGCCTCGTCCTGATCGCCGCCGGCACCTTCTTCGCCCAGGCCACCGCCACCGGCTTCGTCGGCCGCGCCGCCGCGATCGATCGCGGCGCGGCGAGCGGTCTCTATCTCGCCAGCTACTTCCTGGGCGGCCTCACCGGCAGCGCGGTGTTGGGCGTGCTGTTCGATCGTCTGGGTTGGACCGCGTGCGTCGCCGGCATCGGCCTGTCCCTGGCACTCGGCGCGCTGCTGACGACGTGGCTGGTCGTGCTTCCCGTTGCCGAACCGCAACCGATGCCACTGCCTTCTCCGTCCCGATGACGCACCCTCGCTCGGTTGGCTTTCGCCCGGTTTCAGCGTATCCACGAGCTCTACGCCAGGAGAACCGCAATGGCCGCCCAGGCCCAGGCAAGAGCCCCCGAGGTCGATCTCACCGTCGCCGAGCTGAAGAAGCTCTTCGGCGACCGCGTCAGCACCGCCCATTCCGTCCGCGAGCAGCACGGCAAGGACATCTCCTTCCACGAGGCGCACCTGCCCGATGCCGTGGTGTTCGTCGAGTCGGCCGAGGAGGTGCAGCAGGTCGTCCAGCTCTGCGCCCGCCACAAGACGCCGATCATCGCCTTCGGCACCGGCACCTCGCTCGAGGGCCATATCAGCGCCCCCAACGGCGGCATCTCGCTCGACGTCAGCCGCATGAGCAAGGTGGTGGCGGTCAACGAGGCCGACCTCGACGTGGTGGTGCAGCCCGGCGTCACGCGCAAGCAGCTCAACGAATATATCCGCGCCACCGGCCTGTTCTTCCCGATCGACCCCGGCGCCGACGCCTCGATCGGCGGCATGACCAGCACGCGCGCCTCGGGCACCAACGCGGTGCGTTACGGCACCATGCGCGAGAACGTGCTGGCGCTGCAGGTCGTGACGCCGGACGGCCGCCTGATGCGGCTCGGACGGCGGTCGCGCAAATCGTCGGCGGGCTACGACCTGGTGAAGCTGTTCGTCGGCTCGGAGGGCACGCTCGGCATCATCACCGAGATCACGCTGCGCCTCTACGGCATCCCCGAATCGATGGTCTCGGCGACCTGCGCCTTCGACACGCTCGCGGGCGCGGTCAACACGGTGATCCAGACCATCCAGTCCGGCATTCCGGTGGCGCGCATCGAGCTGATGGACACCGAGACGGTCGACACCGTGAACAAGTACTCCAAGCTCGACCTGCCCCTGAAGAGCACCCTGATGCTCGAGTTCCACGGCACCGAGGCCGGCACCCGGGAGCAGGCCGAGATGGTGCAGGCGCTCGCCGCCGAGAACGGCGGCAGCCACTTCGCCTGGACCGGCCAGGCCGAGGAGCGCAGCAAGATGTGGCAGGCGCGCCACGACGCGGCGTGGGCCGCCAAGTCGGCGCGACCTGGCTGGGGCATGTGGGCGACCGACGTCTGCGTGCCGATCTCGCGGCTCGCCGAATGCATCCTCGAGACGCAGAAGGACATCGTTGCCAGCCGGATCTACGCCCCGATCGTCGGCCATGTCGGCGACGGCAACTTCCATCTCACCATGATGGTCGACCCCGACGATCCGACCTACCTGCCGCGCGCCGAGGCGCTGAACGACCGCATGGTGGCGCGCGCCCTGGCGCTCGGCGGCACCTGCACCGGCGAGCACGGCGTCGGCCTGGGCAAGATCAAGTTCCTCTACGAGGAGCATGGCGAGGCGATGTCGCTGATGCGCTCGATCAAGAAGGCGCTCGACCCCGACAACATCATGAATCCCGGCAAGATCATCGGGCCGATCAACTGAGGGTCCGTGACAGACCCTGACACGACCAACCACAGGACAGGCGCCGGTCGCGCGGCCCCTCGCGGCGCCCCTCCTCGCGCCATTCGTCGGGAACCATCATGAACGAGCAGTTGCTGTCGACGCTGTACACCGCCTCGACCTGGGTGATCCCTGCCCTGCTGGCGATCACCCTGCACGAGGCGGCGCACGCCTTCGTCGCCTCCCGGCGCGGTGACCCGACCGCCGAGCGGCTGGGTCGCGTCACCTTCAATCCGCTGAAGCATGTCGACCCGTTCGGCACGATCCTGTTGCCCGGTATCCTGCTGCTGTCGCATGCGCCCTTCCTGTTCGGCTACGCCAAGCCGGTGCCGGTGAATTTCCGCATGCTGAAGAAGCCGCGGCAGGACATGGTGCTGGTGGCGGCGGCCGGTCCGGGCATCAACATCGCGCTCGCCCTCATCGCCGGCCTGCTCGCCCACGCCCTGCCGCTGCTGCCGCCGCAGGCGGTGCCCTGGGTGGTCGACAATCTCCGTAACACCATCATCCTCAACGTCATCCTCGCCGTCTTCAACATGCTGCCGCTGCCGCCGCTCGATGGCGGGCGCGTCGCCGTTGGCCTGCTGCCCGATTTTCTCGCCGTGCCGCTCTCCAGGCTCGAGCCCTACGGCATGTTCATCATCATCGGCCTGCTGTTTATCCTGCCCCTGATCGGCAGCCAGCTCGGCATCAACCTCAACGTCCTCAACTGGCTGCTGTCGGACGCCTTCGATGCCGTCATCCGATTCGTGCTGCGGGTGACCGGCAACACGTGAGCTGCCGCATACGGCGACTCCGCCCTCCATAGTCGCGCCAGGGTTGCGCCCGCAAAACCGGCACGAGGTGTCTGCCACGAGGTCTTGACACATGAAAACGTCTGCCTTTCCAAGGCGTTGGCTCATCTCGTCGGTCGCCTGCCCGTCGCCGAACAGGGAATTGGAACAGGGAAAGCAAAAAAATTAACAGGGATTTGATCACACGAGATCAGGGAATCTGAAAGCACCGGAACAGGGTCTCGTTCGTCATCCTGCTTGCGGGCCGTTCCGCTCATAGGCGCCTATGGCCGTTCCGCTCCCGCCCGCGCACCGCGCAACGTCCTGGCTCTGATGCATCGGAATGGCGTCGCGTTGACGGCAGGTCGGGTTTCGATGCCGGCGATCATGATCGTGTTCATCGGTTCGCTCGCAGTTTCGCCGCCCCACTGATCAGGACATTTCGCGAGTCGGCAGGCCAGCCGAATCGGACCACGTTGTCGGCCATGAGCTTGTGCAATTGATTGCACGTGCTCCGGATCGCAAGCGAAGAGACTTGTCCAGGTGCCGTTGCCCGCGCGCCGGTCGACAGACTACAATGACCTCCAATTCTCGCGGTGGAATCAAGGACCAGGCACTGACGCGGCGAGAGGGAACTGCGTCAGCGGTGCATCGGTCGTCGTCGATGTTGGTGATCACGGTCATGTCCTCGGTTTGCCTGCAGCTTCAGCGCAGGCGATATCACCTCGCGGCACGGGCGGGCAGGCGGCCCAGCCGAAATGGCTCGCTGTTGCAGCCGCCAGCGTGTGCAATCGAGTGCACACGACCTTGCCGCGGCAATGTATGCCAACCCCGGAATGAAAAAGGGCCGGCTATCGCCGGCCCTTCGACAGTGGCGGGAGGCGAAAGCTTACTTCGCCGCCTGCACCATGATCTCGACCTTGAGGGCGGGATTGGCAAGCTTGGCCTCGACGGTGGCGCGGGCCGGCGTGTTGCCGGGGGCGACCCAGGCGTCCCACACCTCGTTCATCTGGCTCCACGTCGTGATATCGGTCAGCCAGATGTTGGCCGACAGGATCTTCGACTTGTCGGTGCCCGCATCGGCCAGGAACTTGTCGATCTTGGCCAGGATCTGCGCGGTCTGGCCCTTGACGTCGGCCTTGGTGTCGTCGGCGGTCAGGCCGGCGAGATAGACCGTGTCTCCGTGCACCACGGCGCTGCTCATGCGCGGACCGGCATTGATACGCTTGACGCTCATCGTCTTCTCCTCTCCTCGTTGGCTCCAGGCGGCGGCGACCTTAGCAGAGCCTAGCGCGCCGCGACGACCATGATTTCGACCTTCATCCTCGGGTCGTTCAGGCGGGCCTGCACGGTGGCGCGCGCCGGCGTCTGGCCGGGCACCACCCAGGCGTCCCACACCGCGTTCAGGGCGGCGAAGTCGGCGATGTCGGCCAGCCAGATCACGGCGCTCAGGATCCTGCTCCTGTCGCTGCCGCCGCGCGCCAGCAGCGCATCGATCTCGGCCAGGGCCTGCCTCACCTGGCCGGCGATGTCGAGCGAGGTGTCCTCCGGGATCATGCCGGAGAGGTACATGCGGTCGCCGTAGACGCTTGCCTCGCTGAGCCGCGGCCCCGGGTCGATGCGGGTGACCTTTTCACTCATCTTGCTTCCTTGGCGCTAGGGTCGCTGGTTGAGCCTACCGAACATGAAGAAAGATCCCTCGCTGCGCGCGGGATGACAACGAGGATGTGGCCACAACCCTGCTGTCATCCCGAGCGCAGCGACGGATCTTTAAGCAGTGCCTGATCGGAAAGACTTCCGGCATCGAATGCTTCGCTCACGCCCGCTCGCGGATGTCGGAGAAGCGTACTTTCGGCGAGCGTTCGGCGATGTAGCCAAGCTCCCAGGCATTGCGCGCCAGGAAGACCGGCGAACCATCGCGGTCTTCCGACATGCCGCCGCGGTTGACCGACATGAAAGCCTCGAGATCTGCCTTGCTGTCGGCGGAAATCCAGCGCGCCGTCTCGAACGGCGCCGGCTCGAGGTCGATCTTGATCTGATACTCGGCCTCGACGCGGGTCTTCAGCACGTCGAGTTGCAGCTCGCCGACGACGCCCACGATGTGATCGCCGCCGATGATGCGGCGGAACACCTGGGTCACGCCCTCCTCGGCGAGGTCATCGAGCGCGCGCTTGAGCTGCTTGGATTTCATCGGGTCCTCGAGCTTCACGCGGCGCAGGATTTCCGGCGCGAAGTTGGGAATGCCGGTGATCTTGACCGTCTCGCCCTCGGTCAGCGTGTCGCCGACCCTGAGCACGCCGTGATTGGGCACGCCGATGATGTCGCCCGGCCACGCCTCGTCGACGATCTCGCGCTCGCGGGCGAAGAACAGGATGGGCGAGTTGACCGACAGCACCTTGCCGGTGCCCATCTGGGTGAGCTTCATGCCGCGCCGGAACCTGCCGCTGCACAGGCGCAGGAAGGCGATGCGGTCGCGATGGTTGGGGTCCATGTTGGCCTGGACCTTGAAGACGAAGCCAGCGACCTTGGGATCGACCGGATCGATCGGCCGCGGCTCGGCCGGCTGCGGCCGCGGCGGCGGCGCCCACGCGGCCAGCGCGTCGAGGAGCTCGCGAACGCCGAAATTGTTGTAGGCGCTGCCGAAGAACACCGGCGTCAGGTGCCCGGCACGGTACGACTCCAGGTCGAAGGCGGGATAGCCGGCGCGCACCAGCTCGACCTCCTCGGCCAGCCGGTCGTCGGCGATGGTGTAGTTCTCGATCACCTCGCCGATGCGGCTGCGGTCGGCCGTATCGAACACCAGCATGCGATTGCGCGCGAGGTCGTAGGTTCCCTTGAACGCCTGCCCAGAGCCGGTCGGCCAGGTCATCGGCGCGACGTCGAGCGCCAGGGTCGAGGCAATCTCGTCCAAGAGCTCGATCGGATCCTTGGCCTCGCGGTCGAGCTTGTTGATGAAGGTGATGATCGGCACGTCACGCAGGCGGCAGATCTCGAACAGCTTGCGGGTGCGCGCCTCGATGCCGCGGGCGGCGTCGATCACCATCACCGCCGAATCGACCGCGGTCAGGGTGCGGTAGGTGTCCTCGCTGAAATCCTCGTGGCCCGGCGTGTCCAGGAGATTGAACACCGCGCCGCCATACTCGAAATGCATCACCGAGGTGGTGACCGAGATGCCGCGCTGCTGCTCGATCTTCATCCAGTCCGAGCGCGCCCGTCGCGCCTCGCCACGCGCCTTGACAGCCCCGGCGACATGGATGGCGCCGCCGAACAGCAGCAGCTTCTCGGTCAGCGTCGTCTTGCCGGCGTCGGGATGGGAGATGATGGCAAACGTCCGCCGCAGGCCGGCGGGATGGCCGGCGAGATGGGCGTCGAACGCAGGGGACAGGGCGGAATCGGGCACGGGTGGGAGTTCCAGGGGAGTGCGGGGGTTAACCGAGGCCTCGCGGGTCGTCAATCGCGCAATTGCCGGCGGACAGGCGTGAGGGAGGCCGGCACGCGCGTGCGATGTATGGTCTCCCTTGAGCTTCGGGACGCCGCTTCTGCATCACTGCCACAGCCATCGCCATCCCTGCAATTGATTGACGACAGCCTGGCCACGCGGCCGGCGGAGGCGTGTTTTGAGTTCTTTGAGGAACGAGATCGTGCAGTCAGTCCACCACTGGACCGACGAGTTGTTCAGCTTCAGGACCACCCGCGATAAGGGTTTCCGCTTCGCCAGCGGGCAGCTCACGATGATCGGCCTCGAGGTCGACGGCAAGCCGCTGCTGCGCGCCTACTCGATCGCCAGCGCCCCCTACGACGACGCGCTCGACTGCTTCAAAGCGCAGATCGGGAGCGGTAGCTCGACGCGACGACGGACTGTGGCAACGGCTGGCAGGGGTTCCCGGCTCAGCCGCCGCTCACGGCTGCAAGGGCAGCGTGCCTGCCTGCCCGGCGACCTGATGTGAAGGCCCAGCCGATGTGGTGACCCAACCCCTCCAGCAGCATGCCTCCCATGCCGATGAAGCCCGCGGCGTAAAGCCCCGGAATGGCGCGATCGCCCTGCCCCAGCACTCGATGCCGCTCATCCACCGCGACTCCGGAATCGGCGTAGGTGATGTAATAGCGAACAGGTCCCAGGGCGACATAGGGGCCCGCTCCGAACGGTCGCCGAGGCGAGGGACCAGCGGCGGCGCTTGCGTTGTATTCGACGATCGTCCGCTGCAGCGAGCCCGGCGTCATTCCGAGCCTGCGCTCCAGACCGGCCAGATCCCGCGCCTCGTGATAGACATCCTTGCGGCTCCGCCGGTAGTCGGGGAGATAGGCGTAGGCGATGCCCGGGGCCGTCGAGACATAGTGTGGCGGATGAGAGAATTTCTCGCGCAGCTCGCCGTCGAGCAGAAAATACGCCATCCCCTCGGGCTGCTGGGGTATATCGAGATTGGGATCGCCAAGCTCGTCGGTGAAGCGACGGCCCTCCCGGTTGATCATCAGCCCGCCTTCCTTGAGCATGTTGGCGGAGGCGCGCAGCACGGCAGTCAGGAAGCTCATCACGAACGGCCGCAGCAACCCGGCCGGGAGCAGGTCGAGCGCCCAGATCATCGGCTTCGTGACCAGCGCAATCGGCGGCAGGGAGGCGAGAAATCTTGGCGGCGGCGGATCGAAGCGGGCGCCGCCAAGATGAACGTGGGAATTGATCAACCGTCCGCCCAAGGCCAGGACCATGCGATGCCCGTCGCCGGTATTCGTCGGATTGGCCGGCTTGGCGAGGGAGACTTCGGGGCCGATATAGTGCGTGCGCATCTCGCGGTCGCCGCTGAAATCACCTGTCGCAAGAACGACGCCGCCCCTCGCTCTGAACTCGACCATGGCCTCGCCGCACGCGGCTCGGACGCCGACCACGCGGTCATCCAGGCGAACAAGATCGCTTACCGCCGTCTCCGCTTCGATGTGGACGCCCATCCGGCGCGCACGGCGTGCCAGGTGGTAGACATAGGCTCCCGAGGTCGGCAGCACGTTGTGCATTCGGGGTCGGCGATGCGGCGGCTCCAGGGTCGGCCCGATGAACGCCACGCCCATCGATGAGAGCCAGCGGAACGTGTCCGTCACATTGTCGACCAGCACGCGGCGCAGCGCCGTGTTGTCGGGCAGGTTTCGGCGGGCGCAGAACAGGCCCATGTCCTCGAAATGATCGTCCGGCGAATCGAGGATCCCCAGGCGCAGCTGCAGGGGAGTATTGGAGGCGCTGAAAGACCCGACCGAGCGCGCAGTCGACCCGCCCAGCTTGGAGTTCTTTTCAAGCAGGACGACACTGCGCCCCAGCGATCGCGCTTCGATCGCGGCAGCGAGGCCGGCGCCGCCACCGCCG
Organism: Reyranella sp.; assembly: GCF_044224635.1. GTDB lineage: Bacteria > Pseudomonadota > Alphaproteobacteria > Reyranellales > Reyranellaceae > Reyranella. Next base: position 43,943 of record NZ_JBGAKA010000038.1, read on the forward strand.
ACGACCACGACATCGTAGGTTCGTACCGATGTTGCGCCGGTCATCCTCAGGCCCATCCTCAGACCTTGTATTTCGCGACCTTGGCCCAGTCGACCTGCACGCCAAGGCCGGGCGCGTCGGTCAGGCGTACCTCCGCCGGATAGGGCGGCAACGGATCGACGATCAGGTCATCGACCGCCCGCGCCAGCGGTGAGGCATGCGTTCCGCGCGCGCCGTCGATCGAGGCCGCAAAATGATGCGCTGCCGCCAGGCCGATCCCGGATGCGGTCGAGCAACCGGGCAGGACGCTGAGGCCGGCCGCTTCGCAGATCGTGGCAATCTCCATGCACTTGCTGACGCCCCCGAGCATAGCGAGCTTGACATGGATCCCGTCGGCCGCTCCCATCTCCGCGACCCGGAGAATGTCGGCCGGCGCCCCAATGCTCTCTTCCAGGGCGATCTTGTTGGGCACCAGCGGCCGCAGCGCCGCGAGCGAGCGGAGCTCGTGGCGCGGCAAGGGTTGCTCCACCCATTCCACGTTGGCCTCGGCGAACAGCGGCAGGTACTTGAGCGCATCCTTGAAGCTGTAGCCTTCCGTGCAATCGATCTTCAGGCTGACGTCGGGACCGCAGGCCTCGTGCACGGCCCTGATCACCGCCAGATCGTGCCGTGGACCCTGCGGGTGCCCGCATTTGATCTCGATCTGTCGACACCCCGCCGAGATTCCCTTCAAGGCAAGCTCCACGGCAGACGCGGGCTCCATGAAGCCGATGCCGTAGCCCGGCCCTTCGACCGCGACCGGTATCTCGTTGCTGCCGCCCAGATAGCGCCAGACGGGAATGCCCAGGGCCTTTCCAATGAGATCGTGAAGCGCAATGTCGATCGCGCCCTTGGCCGGCAACTGGCCATTGACGGCCTCGTCCATGCGTCGCCACACGCTGCGAATGGAGAACGGATCGGCCCCGACGATTGCCGGCGCGAGATATCTCTCCAGGATGACCGCGTGTGCCTCCATGACCGTCGAATTCCACTTGGCCTCGGTCACGCACTCGCCAATCCCCTCGACACCGTCGTCGGTGCGCAGCCGGACGATGACGTTGTCGAGCGCCGACAGCGTCAGCGTGGTGATCCGGTGCACCCGATGGTAGGGAATGCGGTAGGGAATGATTTCGACGTCGGTGATCTTCATCGGTCGCAGGTCCAGTCTTGTCGCTTCGAACGGTTCCGGTTGGCGCTAGGCATGCTTCAGCCCGCCCGCCTCCATCCGCTCCAGCCGCTTGCTGAGCACGGAAAGGCCGTAATTCATCAGAAAGTACACGATCGCCACCAGGAGATAGACCGGCACCGGCTGGAACGGCGGCCGCGTCGTCAACAGCACGGCGCGCTCGAAGAATTCCGGCACGCCGATGACGACCACGAGCGACGTCGCCTTCAGCAGCGACGTCATCTGGGTCACCAGCGCCGGCACCATGCGGCGCAGCGCCAGGGGAAAGCGGATCTGCAGGAAGATCTGCAGGTCGCTGAAGCCCTGGGCGGTTGCCGCCTGAATGAGACCCGCCTCCACCGACAGGAACCCGGCCCGCATGATCTCGGCCGTCACGGCACCGGTGAATCCCGAAAGCGCGATCACCGCCGCGGGAAAGGGTTCCAGGTTGATGCCAAAAACCGGCTTCGACAGGAAGTACACCGCGAAGATGAAGAGCAGCAGCGGCAGCGCCCGAATGACCTCGATATAGATCACCGCCGGATATCGCACGACGGCGAGTTGCGACATCCGGGCCAGCGCCAGCAGATTGCCGATGATGAAGGATAGCGCTCCGCAGATGACGGCGAGCAGCACCGTCACTGCCAGGCCATTGGCCAGCAGTCGCATGACGCCGGCGTTGAACAGCCAACCGAGATCGGACATCGCTAGCGCCTCGCCATGGCCCGCTCCAACGCGTTGACGACCGCGGCCGTGGGCAGGGTGAGAAGGAAGTACAGGACCGCCGCCGCCAGGAACGCCACCGAATAGGCGAAGGTATGCGAGCCCACGAAGTTCGCCGCGCCGAGAATCTCGCCCAACGACACGGCGGAACCGAGAGACGTGTTCTTGATGACGTTGATGGATTCGCTCCCGAGCGGCGGGATCACATTGCGAATCGCCTGCGGCAGGATGATCAGGCGCATGGCCTGCGCATAGGACATTCCGTAGGCGGTCGCACATTCGAGCTGTCCAGGATGCACGGCAGCGATCCCGCTGCGGATCACCTCGGCCATGTTCGCGCCGCCGTACAGCCCGACACCCAGCACGACGGCCATGAAGGGCGACATCTCCACGTCGACGCTGGGAAGGGCGAAGAAAAAGAAGAAAATGATGACGATCGGCGGGACGTTGCGGAAGAACTCGACATAGGCCGCGCCGAATGCCCGCACGGGACCAGAGCGGACCAGCCTGAGCTGAGCAACGACCAGCGCCACGGCCATGGCGACGACCCAGGCTGCCGCGGACGCGGCGATCGTGGTCAATAGCCCGTCCAGGAGCACCTGCCGATATTCCTCGAGCACATACCAGCTCATTGGTGCCTGTCCCGTCCCGACGCCATCACCTGCTCAGCGTCGTCACGATGTGGATTCGGCAAAACGCTTGGCCGCCTCGGCGGGCGGCATCCCGTACCAGCTGTCGAGATCCTCGGGCAAGGTCTTGTCGATCCATTTCCTGTAGAAGGCCGCGTACTGCCCATCGTTCTTGATCTTGATCAGAGCGTCGTTGATGGCCGTGGTGAGCGAATCGTTCCCCTTCTTGATCCCGAGCCCCCAAGCCTCGAAAGTGAACTTGCCTCCCACCATCTTCGTGTTCGGATCCGCTTCGACCATGTCCATCAGCAGCAGGTAGCCCGTGGTGAAGGCTTCGCAACGCCTTGCCCGGAGTCCGAGAAAGCCTTCGGAATCGGTCGTGAAGTTGAGGATCTCGGCATCCGGAACCAGCTTGCGGATGGTTTGATCCGGCGTCGAACCCGTGGTCGTGCAGACCTTGCGCTTCGCCAGGTCCTTGTAGGACTGGACCGGGGAATCCTTGCGGACAAGCAGCGATTGGCCAACCCGCAGATAGACGTTCGAATAATCGATCTCGCGCATCCGCTGCTGGGAGATCGTCAGCGTGGCGGCGAGGATATCGACGCGGTTGGTGTTGAGCTGAGTGATGCGATTCTGCGATGTCACAGGCACGAGCTCCACAGCGGCATCGGGCCCGAGAATGATCCGGCTGATCGCCTTGGCGATGTCGACATCGAAGCCCTTCACCTCGTTGGTGTTCGTGTCGAGCGCGCCGAAGCGGGAGGATTCGATTCGGACGCCGACGATCAGCTTTCCGCGTTTCCTGATCTCCTCCAGCTTGCCGTCGCCGGTCTGCGCCTGCACCGCGGCGAGCGGCGCCAGCAGGCCGAGCACAATGCAAACCGTGGCGTGGATCGAGCGTAGAAGGCGATGGTGCATGGGTCTTTCCTCCGGGTGATAGCTAAAGGATCTTGGACAGGAAGGCCTTGGTGCGGTCGTGTCGCGGATTGTCGAAGAATGCAGCGGGCGGTCCCTGCTCGACGATCGCGCCCTCGTCGATGAAGATCACCCGATCGGCGACCTCGCGGGCAAAGCCCATCTCGTGGGTGGCAACCACCATGGTGATACCGCTGCGCGCGAGGTCCTTCATCGCATCGAGAACTTCATGGATCATCTCGGGATCGAGCGCGCTCGTCGGCTCGTCGAACAGCAGGATGCGCGGCCGCATCGCAAGCGCACGCGCGATCGCGACACGCTGCTGCTGGCCGCCGGACAATTCACGCGGATAGCGGTCCGCCTTGTCGGTCACGCCGACCCGCTGCAGCAGCTCGCGCGCGAACCGGTCGGCCTCGGCGCGCGGTTCTTTCTTCACGTTGATCGGGGCAAGCGTGACGTTCTGCAGGACCGTCTTGTGCGGATAGAGATTGAACTGCTGGAAAACCATGCCGATCTGGCGCCGGATGGCGCGAATGTCGGTCTCCTTGGTCTCGATCGGCACGCCGTCCACCAGCAGCGACCCGCCGTCGATCGGTTCGAGGCGGTTGATGCACCGGATGAGCGTGCTCTTTCCCGACCCCGACGGCCCGATGACGACAATCACCTCGCCCTCGCGCACCTGGAGATCGACGTCCTTCAGGACGTGATGCGTGCCGTAGTGCTTGTTGACCCGGCGAAACTCGATGATCGACGCTTGCCGGGCATCGCCTGGCGTGCCGACCGCGCCGCGTCCCGGGAGCGCGCCATGCCGGTTGGCGCTCATCGGCAAAATCTGCCCGACGGACGGCCTGCGTACAGATCTGCATACAACCAGCCGATATGGAGGGGGAGGGAAATCACGGCACGCACCCTAGAACGGACTGTCGGCACGAGACGTTTTCGGCATGTAGAGAAGGCCATAGGCTTCGCGAATCGATGACGTGATCTCCTCGAGGCGACGAGAGATGTGCTTCTGCAGGATCACCACACAGCCCTCGACATCCTTTTTCTGCAAAGCCCGAGCTATCTCGAGATGCTCGTTCTGGGTCGACTTGCGGCCGCGACGATCCATGTCGATCCAGCGTACGAACCTGATGCGATCGTTGATGTTGCGAAGAACCTTGAGCATCTCCCGGTTCCCGGTGAGGTGCATGACGGCTTCGTGGAAATGTTCGTCATAGCCGACGAGCGTCGATGTCGAAGCCCCGTCGCAATCGCTGGTCTTGTCGAGGAACGTGAAGAGCTTGTCGATCTCCCGCGAATCCCCGAGCTCGGCCGCCAGGGGTACGCCGCCGCATTCCACAGCCGCCCTCAGCTGATAGAGCTCATGAATCTCCTTGGGATCGAGGGACCGGCAGAAGAAGCCCTTGCCGGACCTGGATTGCAGGAAGCCTTCCATCGACAGGCGGTTCAGGGCCTCGCGCAAGGGCGTCCTGCTGAGCCCCAATTTCTTTGCCAGCTCGCTCTCGTTGAGCCGCTCGTCCGGCTTGAACCGGAAGGTCGTCACCATAGCCCGGACCTGCTCGTAGGCGCGGTCGGCATAACTTTCGTCCGCAGCGCTCGCATCCGGGGTGCGTCGTCGGGAGATCAGGGCTTGCGGCGCCATTCATTCCTCGCTTGCGGCCAAGGCTGGTGAGCCGCCGATCCGGCTGCAGTCGTTGGCATTGACACAGCTGTATTCAGCCTAGTACGCAGATGGCGGCGCAGCAACGTGTCCGTGGCGCACACGGTACGCCAAATCCGAGCGACGGGAGCGAAGGGCCGCTATGCGCAATCCATACGATCTCTGCATCATCGGAGGCGGCATCATCGGGTGCGCCGTGGCGTTCTATTCGGCTCGTCTCGGCCTGCGACCGATCCTGCTCGAACGCGGCGCCCTTGCGGGTGGGTCATCCGGCATCAATCCGGGAACGGTTTCGCTCGCGACCAAGGCGCCTGGCGAGCACGCCACCCTTGCCCTGGCCGGCATCGGGGAGTTCGCCTGGCTGGAGGACTGTTTGGGCGGCACCTTCGACTACGTCCAGGCAGGCTCGCTGGTGATCTTCGAGACGGGCGAGGAGCGCGCGTTTGCCGAGCGTCATGCCGAAGGACTGAAGGCGTGCGGCGTCGACATCGCCGTCGTCGGGGCCGGCGAGGCGCGAAACATCCAGCCAATCCTGGAGGGACCGATCCAGGGCGCTTTGTGGTCGCCGCGGGATCTCCTGGTGAATTCGGGAAAGCTGACGCGGGCGTTGGCGGCGGCAGCGAGCAAGGCCGGCGCCGAGATCCGCGAGCAGTCGCCGGTCGATGGCGTCGCCGCGGTCGCAGGCAACTGGACCATCCACTCCAACGGGCAAGACGTGTCCGCGCGCTGGCTCGTCAATGCCGCCGGCGTCGGCGCACCGGCCGTCGCCGAGTGGGTGGGGCTGAACCACGACATATTCCCGCGCAAGGGCCAATTGCTCGAGACGACGCCGGTGCCTGCAGCGGCTCCCGTGCGGGTGACCTCGGTGCAGGAGCTGCTGCGCAAGCAGGGCCGCAAGATGACGGTACAACCAGGGCCTTCCGTCGACGTCGGCCTGACACCGCAACGAAGCGGAGCCGTCTTCCTCGGCGGCACCCAGGAGCGGGTGGGACTCGACGCTAGTCTCGACCCGGCAACGTTGGGCACCATCGCGATCAAAGCGGCCCGGCTGTTCCCGAGCCTCAGCCATGGGGCGATCGTACGCGCCTGGTGCGGCTTCCGACCGGCGACGCCCAACGGCCATCCTCTGGTCGGCACGATGCCCGCCTGCTCCAACTACATCATTGCCGGCGGACACGGCGGCGACGGCGTCGCCCTGGCGCCCATCACCGGCCGCTATGTCGCCGAGCTGGTGCAACGACAGGGCAGCCTGCCTGCCTTCGCGCACTACGCCGCGCAACGGCTCTCCCAGTCCGTCTCGGCATCGTAGAGACCGCGAACCCGCCATGTCCGGGAGCCGCCTGCCGCGCGTCGCGCTGATCGGCACGGGGGGAACGCTGTCGACGATCTCCCGTCATTCCCTGGATTTGTTCGACTACGGCACCGGGGCAAGGATCGTCGGGCCCGAGGTGCTGGCGGCGGAGCTTCCGCCGCTCCGCGACGTTGCCGAGATCGTCCCGATCCCCTTTCGCACCATCGACAGCCTCGACATCACACGCGACGACTGGATCGCCCTCGACCGGACGATCCGGGAAACGGCGGACAGGACCAGGCCGCTCGACGGTATCGTCGTGACTCACGGGACGGGAACCCTCGAGGAGACCGCGTACTTCCTGAACCTGACCGTCAAGGCAACTGTCCCTGTGGTCCTCGTCGGAGCCTTCCGGCCCTGGAATGTGATCGGCAGCGACGGACCACTCAATCTGTTGAACGCGGTCCGCGTCGCCATTGCACCGCAGAGCAGAGGATGCGGTGTCCTCGCCTTGCTCCAAGACGAGATCCATGCGGCGCGCGACGTCAGCAAGGAGATCGGCTTCCGAACGCACGGCTTCCGCTCGCCGGAGCTCGGCATGCTGGGAATGGTCGGTCCCGATGGTGCCGTCTCGGTTTACCGGCATCCGACAAGGCTGCATACGGTGGAATCGGAATTCAACCTCGAGGACATTGCGACGCTACCGCGCGTGGACATCGTGTACTCCTATGCGGAAGCTGGTCGTGAACCGATCGACGCCCTGGTTGCGGCTGGCGTCCAGGGGATCGTGGTCGCTGGCTTCGCGACCGGCCGTCCAGCGCCGACCCAGGAAACGGCGCTGGAGAACGCCCATCGTGGGAACGTGCGCATCTTTCTGGCCGCCCGCTCCGGCCATAGCCCGGTTCCCGGGCACACCTCGCTCAACCGACGCGGATTCGTGAGCGCCGACAATCTGAGCCCGCAGAAGGCTCGCATCCTCGCCATGCTTGGCCTCACGGTGACGAACGATCCGGCACGCCTCCAGGATTTCTTCGATCGCTACTGAGCGTGCCAGCGGGCCTGCGTCAACGTCACTGACGAAAACCCCATTCACGCGGCTACGGAGTCGCCGCTTCGGCAAGCTTCCGCATGAGATTGAGCGTCGACCACGTAGCCACACCCGTTCCCGCGAAGTCGCGATCGGTGGTCCACACATCCCCTTCGACGCTCCACGCCAATGCGAGGACGTGGGCGTCACGCGTCGAGCCATTGCGACTGGCCACGGCGTCGCGGAGCGCGACCTCACACGAAGCAAGCAGCGCTTCGAGTGCGCTGACCGGCACTATGATGAGGGTCGCAACGAGATCGTCCAGGACTTCGAGCAGATCCGGGCGCTTCAGTCCCAGCTCGAGCCTCCGGCGCGCCTCGTGAATCACGCGATCTGTCGTCAACAGCACCGAAACGCGCTGCGCCGCCAGGATTGCACCAGAGCTTCGGCCAAATACCGCCGAGATCAGAATTGCTGCGTCGAGGACAAGGGTCGACGAAGGCATCCGCATCCCTCAGCGCCGCTCATTCTTCAGCGCCCGTACTGCCTCGACAGACCAGTCGGTCGGATCGATACCCATCGCGGCAAGGGCTGCGTCATCCGCCGCCCGATCGCGCCGCTTGGCCAGCGCCTCGGCACGCGCCAGCACGGCGGCGAGGCGATCCGGGTCCGTGGCTTTGAGTGGAATCAGCAACCCGACTGTCCGATCTCCGGATTTCACCGGCGTCGGCCCTGGCAGAGCTCCAATGGCTTCACCGGAAATCTTCTGCAGGTCGCGAATGCTGATGTGGCCCATTGCCTTTACATACATCAGTATGTATTCAAAAGCAAGAGGCAGTAGCGACCCACCCCGTGAGGCAGGCATCGATGCTCAACGACGCATTCTTGGCGTCACGTCAGCCCTTGAGCTCCTCGCGCAGGAGCTCGAGCTCCAGCCATTCGGTCTCGGCGGCGTCGAGCTCGGCCTGGGCGGCGCCGAGGCGGCTGGTCTTGGCGGCGAAGGATGCGGCATCGCGACGGTAAAGGTCCGTGTCGCCCAATGCCTGCTGCAGGGAGCTGATCTCGGCGTGCAGGGCGTCGATCTTCCTGGGCAGCTCGGCAAGCGCCCGTTCACGCTTGTAGCCCAGCCGCCGCGCCGGGGCGGCCGGGGCCTCTGGGCGCGATGCTGCGGCGACGGGCGCCTTGTCGCGCCGCGCTGTCGCCGCCGGCGCCTCGCGCGGGCCGCGCTGCGCCACGTAATCGCTGTAGCCGCCGGCATACTCGATCGCCGTGCCGTCGCCCTCGAGCGCGATCGTCGAGGTCACCAGCCGGTCGAGGAAGTCGCGGTCGTGGCTCACCAGCAGGACGGTGCCGTCGTAGTCCGACAGCGCCTCCTGCAGCAGGTCGAGCGTGTCGGCGTCGAGATCGTTGGTCGGCTCGTCGAGCACCAGCAGGTTGGAGGGTGCGGCCAGCGCCTTGGCGAGCAGCAGCCGGTTGCGCTCGCCGCCCGACAGGGTGCGCACCGGCTGGCGCGCCTGCTCGTCGCGGAACAGGTACTGGCGCAGGTAGCTCATGACGTGCATCGGCCGGCCACGCACCGAGAGATGGTCGTTGCGGTCAGCGAGGATATCCCACGGCGTCTTCTCCGGATCGAGCCCGGCGCGGCGCTGGTCGATCACGACCGGCACCAGGTTGGCGCCCAGCTTCACCGAGCCGGTATCGGGCTCGAGCTCGCCGATCAGCATGCGCAGCAGCGTCGTCTTGCCCGCCCCGTTGGGGCCGATCAGGCCGACACGGTCGCGGCGGAAGATGCGGGTCGAGAAATCGCCGACGATGGTGCGCTCGCCGAAGCGCTTGGCGATGTGGCGCACCGTGATGGCGAGCGAGCCCGACTGCTCGGCGGCGCCGACCTCGATGGTGGCGCGCCCGACGGCGCCGATCTGCTGCTGGCGCTGCTTGCGCAGCGCCTGGAGCTGGCGCAGGCGGCCTTCGTTGCGGGTGCGGCGGGCGCGGATGCTCTTGCCGGCCCATTCGGTCTCGCGCTCGATCAGGCGATCGAGCTTGTGCCGCTCGGTCGCCTCGCGCTCCAGGATGTCGCTCGACCATTCCTCGAACGCGGCGTAGCCCTTGTCGAGCCGGCGCACGATGCCGCGGTCGAGCCACAGCACGGCGCGCGCCAGATTGTCCAGGAAGCGCCGGTCGTGGCTCACCAGCACGTAGGCGCCCTTCCACCCGGCGAGCTTCTCCTCCAGCCATTCGATGGTCGGCAGGTCGAGATGGTTGGTCGGTTCGTCGAGCAGCAGCACGTCGGGCTCGGCCACCAGGGCGCGGGCCAGGGTGGCGCGGCGCGCCTCGCCGCCCGACAGGGTCGCCGGGTCGAGTGTGCCGTCGAGCTTCACTTCTTCGAGCAGCGCGGTGACGCGGTAATCCGATGGCCCATGCGAATCGACGAGCGCGGCCGCGACATAGTGCGCGACGCTGGGATGGCCGGAGAAATCCGGCTCCTGCGGCAGGGTGGCGATGGTGACCCCGGGCTGGGCAAAGCGCGTGCCTGAATCGGCGATCGGCTCGCCGGCCAGGATGCGCAGCAGGGTCGACTTGCCGGCGCCGTTGCGGCCGACCAGGCTCAGCCGCTCGCCCGGCGCAATGCCGAGCTCGACGCCGTCCAGGATGACCTGGCCGCCGAGGCGGTAGCGGATGTCGGAGAGTGCGAGAAGGGGCGGATCGGCCATGGTCGACTGCGTTGGGGAGGCGTACATGGCCCAACCTGTCCACATCGGCAAGAGCGCCAACCGGCGCTACAATTGCGCATGCTGCGTGTCGTCGAGGAACCGCGGCGCATCGAGCGCGCCGTCAAGCGTCTGCAAAGCGCCCTGAAGGGCGTGCCCGCCCGCGGTGTTCGCCTGACCTGGCGCGGCGGCGAGCTCACCACCACCATCCGCTGGATGCGCGACGAAGGCTTCTGGTGGGCCCTCGAAGCGCGCACGGCGAAGAACGGCACCGCCAACCGCTACGGCCTGCTGCTCGGCCATGCGCCGGACGCGCCGGCGCGGCGCGAGAGCGTCACCTGCGAGATCAACCTGGCGCGCGCCGGCGCTGACCGGCGGCTCGCCGGGCTGATCGCGAGCGACGACGCGGGCGCGCTCTATCTCGTCCATTCCGGCCGCATCGGCGGCACCCGGCCAGGCCGGCGCAAGGCTGGCTTCCGCAGCTTCCTGACCGATGGCGTGTGGTGCCCGCTCGCCTGGCCGGACGGCAAGGAGACCGAGGCGCTGGTCGTGGCGCCGCTCGACAGCCCGCGGTTCGCGCGCCTGCTCGGGCAGTTCGTGAAGTCGGTACGCGGCTTCAAGGCCGGCGAAACTCACGCGATGCGGACCGGCTTGTGCGTGCCGCCGGCATCGACCGATTCGGCGCGCGTCGCCTGCGACCGCCAGCTGGTCGACGGCGCCCTGCACGAGGAGCTGGCCAAGCGCGGCTTGTTCGGCGGCGACGCCACTCTCTTCACCCTGCGCGGCGAGCTGCCGCGTCCGCTGTTCGCCCTGGTGGCCGACGGGCGACCGGACGAGCTCGCCCTGGCCGTCGGCTCGCTGTCGCTCGCCGCGGCGCGCGGCGATGCCCGGCTGCGGCCGATCCTGATCGCGCCCGCCGCCCTGATCGATTCGCACGACGCCGCGCTGCAGGCCCTGCCCTTCGCCTGCGTGCGCTACCGCTGGCGCGGCGCGCGCGCCGTGTTCGACAATCTCGACGCCGCGCTGGCGTAGGGCGCGCCGACATGGTGATGGGTCTCACCACCGGGCTATGGATCAGCGCCCAGGTGCGGCTGTGCGATCGCGCGTTCATTCCGGCGACCGTCGTGCGCCGTGGCGACCCTGATGCCGGCACCGTGCTGCTGAAGCTCAACCGCTTCGAGGCTGGTGTCACCGTCTACACCCAGACCAGCTCGTTCGACGACGAGCCGGCGTGGAGCCGCGGCACCGGCGCCACTCCAGTCCCCGAAGCCGAAGCCGACGCCTACATCGCCCGCCAGGTGGCGCGCGATCCCGACCTCTGGGTGCTCGAGATCGAGGACCGCAAGGGGGCCTACAAGATCGATGGCAAGGTCGTGTGAGCGTGGCCCGCTCAACCTCACCACTTGCATTCAGTGAAGGGGTAGCTATCTAATGCTATTAGGAGGCAGACGACCTCTAGCGCGACTGATCGAAGTCCCGCCGGTGAAGCGGTTGGGCCGACCCAGCGCTCGCAGACTAGCGGCGCTCCGCTTGACGCGCGGCAAACCAGGGTAACTACTCCTGCACATCACTCGGTCAGGGGATTCACCATGAAAGTTCGGCTGGTCGTCACAATCAATGCAGTCCCAGGCAAAGGGACGGAACTCGCACAGGCCTTCCGGCAGCGCTGCGCCGAGGTCGCGACGGAACCTGGCTGCGAGCAGTTCGAGGTCTTTCAGAGCGTGCTGAACCCCGACAAGCTCACTCTGCTGGAACTGTGGTCCGACCAGGCCGCACTCGATGCCCACGCCAAGGTAAACGCCACCCGCGCGCCGATGCCGCCGGGGCTGCGGGCCGAAGGCAGTTCGCGCGAGGACTACCAGTACAACCTGACCCGTCCGGCGTAGGCAGCGTCGTGAAAGCTTTCACTTCGGCTTTCTGCTGACGAACAACCCGGTCTGCTTCTCCGTTTCAAGCACCCCGTTCCCTTGGCGAAAGGCATCGACTATTGCCATGCGCAACGCGACGAGCTCGGCCTCGCCGGCCTCGTCGCCGGGCGGATAGGACGTGAGCGCCAGGAAGACGTCTTCCGGCTCGGTGACCCGAAGGACCGCCGGATGCTGTGACATGGCGACGTTGCCGAACCGGGACCGCATCAGTCGATCCGCCGCTTCGTATCCAAAGGCTTCCGTTGCCGGATCATGAGGAGGACTGCCGAACACGGTCGCAAGTTCGTACATCTTGCGCATGTTGCCAGCGCCGTTGGTCGTCACCGCCAGGAAGCCACCCGGCTTCAGCACGCAAAACATCTCGGCGATGGCCCTCGCGGGATCCGGCACATGGTAGAGCATGTGCATTGCGATGACCGCGTCGAAGGAGCCTTCCTCGAAGGGCAGCGCGGCAGCATCGGCCTCCCGACCGCGCACCGATCCGAACGGCAACGTCTTGCAACGATCCTCGGCCTCCCTGACCATGCCGGGCGAGAGATCGGACAGCGTCAGATCGATGTTCGCCGGCAACACACTGGCTGTCGCCGCCCAGAACCAGGCCGGGCCGCAACCGACATCGAGGACTCGGTTGCCGGCTTCGAGGGGCAACTGTCTCGCAACCCACGAGAACCAGCCCACCTCGGCGATCGTATATTCCCGGTTGAGACGCGCACGCGCCTCGAGCTTGCGGCTGTCGCCATACTGCTTTGCGTTGCCGGACGTGAGAAGTGACATGGTGCCTGCCATCAGTGGTGCGAGCAGAGCCTGAGAGTTGGCCTGGGGCATTCTGCAAGCTGGTTGCGAGTCCTGCTACTCTGATCGGGCGGTGCTGAAACGCTTCATCTTTGCGCGCGAGGATCAGCCGGGCGAGCCGTGGCTGTCTCGCTTCATCGCCGGCCGACAGGAAGCTGAACGATGGTACCTCGGGGGGAACCCCGAGAACGCTCCCACGGCCAGGGAATGTCGAGATGCGCTCAACCGGCATATGCCGGAGCTGCTGCCGCAGTATGATCGGGCCTGCAGCCTGGTCGGCGACGATGAACTCGCCCATCGGATCCTGAGTCACTATCGTCCGGCTCCCGTCAGTCACGGCTGCAGCCAGGCGGTGTGGCTCGGGCCCGGTGGCCCGGCGCTGATCCGCAATTACGATTTTCCGCTCGACGTCGTCTCCGACCGCTTCGAGGCCACGTTGTGGTCGGGGCGAGAGGTGATTGCCAAGGCCCAGAGGCCCTGGGGCGGCTGTCTCGACGGCATGAACGAGGAGGGGCTCGTTGCAAGCCTGACGGCGGGTGGAAGCCCGAGCCGGGGTCGCGGCTTCTCGATCATCCTGATGGTGCGTTACGTCCTCGAGACCTGCCGTCGCGTCGACGAGGCGGTTGCGGCGCTGACGCGAATTCCCGTCGCGCTGTCGCAGAACGTGACCTTGCTCGACCGGTCGGGCAACCATGCAACCGTGTTCCTTGGCCCTGATCGGGTTCCAGGAGTCTCGCTGGCGCGAGTCTGCACCAATCACCAGGAACTGATCCCGTCGTCGCCATCACCCGCCATGGCACGCTCGATCGAACGGCAAGACGCTCTGCTCCAGGCTCTCGGGGATCCGACGATGTCACTATCGGCCCTCGTAGATCGGTTTCTCGCGGCACCGCTTTATTCCCGCCATCGCGGATTCACCACGGTCTACACTGCCCTCTATCGGCCGGCTGAAGGTCGGGTCGATTATCTGTGGCCCGGGAAATGCTGCCGCCAGCGCATTGGCCGGTTCGAAGCCGGCGAATATGCCCACGACTACGGCGCGCTCGTCGCGTGAGATTCTGAAGGGGACACGAACCTGAGCCGATTTGGCCAGGCGCGAAGGACGGACGACGTAATGTCATCGTGTGGACGGCACTCCTGTCCGGTGCCCGTCACGCCTGGTTCGCCTCGAGCAGCGCCCCGACCACGCACGGCGTCACGTACTTGCGCAGCGCCGGCGAGCGGTAGCTCGCAAGCTCCTTGATGGTGGTGCTGCTGATGAACTGGAACGACGGCGGTGCCACCAGAAAGACGGTGTTTACCTCGGGCGCCATGTCCACATTGGTGCCGTGCATCTCGAACTCGTAGTTGAAATCCTGCGCCGCGCGCAGGCCGCGGATGTTGAAGGCGACGGCGTGCGTCTTGCAGTAATCCATCAGCAGCCCGCTGAACGTGCCGACCGGAAAGGCGCTCCTGTCCTTGCCGAACCATTTCATGTGCTCGAGCGATTCCTCGATCAGCTCCAGCCGCTTCTCGACCTTGAAGAAGCCGCCGACCTTCTTCGGGTTGACGCCGATCATGATGCGCAGCTCGTCGACGATCAGGCCGCCGCGACGGATCACGTCGAGATGGCCCAGGGTCACGGGATCGAACGAGCCCGCATAGATGCCGCGCTTCATGCCGAGACGGTACTCCGTGCCGGCACCGGGCCGCTACCCCGAACCCGCGCCCGCTCACGTGCGGCGCTCGGCAGCGCCCGGGTCATCTCCGCCTTGGCATAGTATCTTCGCGGAGACGCAATGGGATCGCCCGCGGCTCGTCTACTTGTCCAGCCAGATGTCCTCGTAGCGGTAGCTGTTGAAGATGCTGTTGACCATCAGCGTGGTTCCCTTGACGTGGGAATGCCGGCAGCTCCCGGCGCTGCCGTAGTAGATGATCGGTCGCCCGGCATCCTCCGCCAGCTTGCGCTCGATGGCCCAGACCTGCTGCCTGCGCCGGCTTTCGTCGGCTTCCCTCGATTGCTGCTCGATCATCTTGTCGATCTCGGGATTGCAGTAGCCGTCCCAGTTCAGGCTCGACCCGCAGCCGTAGAACAGGTCGAGCGCCGGGTCGGGATCGGGACCGCTGGTCTGCACGTTCAGGCCGACGGTAAAATCCTTGCGGCGGATCTTGGGGAAGTAGGTGGCGGTCTCGACCGGCTCGAGCTCCGCGTCGAAATGGATCTCCTTGAGCTGGTCGAGCAGCAGCACCGTGGGATCGCGATACGACGCCAGGTCCCGCGTCGTCAGCTTGAGCTTGAGGCGCTTGCCCGGGCCGTAGCCCAGCCCCTCCATGATCGCGCGGGCCTGCTGGCGGTTCTTCTTCACGTCGGGCCCGTATCCCGGCAGATCCTTCAGCATGTCGGGCGGCATGCCCCACAGCCCGGCCGGCGCCGGTTGCAGGATCGTGCCGATGTCGCCCTGGCCTTCGGCGAGAATGTCGATGAATGCCTGCCGATCGATCGACAACGCCATCGCCAGCCGCACATCGCGATTGTCGAACGGCGGAACGGAGCGATTGATGATGACATGGCGGTTCGTGGTGCCCGGCGTGACCTCGCAGACCGCCGCCGGAGTCTGCTTCCTGACATCCTTCAGGACCGGCAGCGAAACCTGGTAGGGAAACGCCATGTCGAACGTGCCCGAGGTGAAACCCATCATCCCGGTCGCGACGTTCTTGATGATCGTGTACTCGATGCCGTCGAGATGGGGGCGGCCCGGTTTCCAGTAGGCCGGGTTGCGCGCCACCTTGATGTACTGGTTCGGCTTGTAGTCGACGAACACGTACGGCCCGGTCCCGATCGGACGCTTGCGCATCGCCGCAGGCGGCACATGACAGGGATAGACGGCGCCGGTGCCGCCGGCGATCAGCATGAAAAAAGCCGGCTGCGGCCGCTTGAGATGGAAGGTGACCTCCCAATCACCGTTGGGGGTGACGCGGTCGAGATTCTTGAAGACGGAGAACCTGGGGTTGACGCGCAGCTTCTCGACCGACTTCTCCAGCAGGAGGTTCCACGTGCACTCGACGTCCTTGGCGGTGAACGGCTGACCGTCGTGGAACTTGACGCCCTGGCGCAGCCGAAACGTCAGCTGGGTGCCGTCCTCGCTCCACGACCAGTCCGTTGCCAGCTCGGGAACGATCGACTGGAGGCTGTTCTGTTTCACGCCCTGGTCGAAGAGGACCAGGTTGTTGAACACACCCATCATCGGGCCGACGGCAAAGGTCGTTGCCTCTTCCAGGGGAGACATGCTGGCCGGACTGTCCGGCGAATAGACTTTCAGAATGCCGCCGGTCTTCTGGGCCAGAGCGGAGCTGCCGCCCGCAATGCCGGCGAGAAACCAGATAGCCAAAGCAAGCACGCGCAGGTGTCGGATCATTCGCGCCTCCTGCCCGAAGCGGGCGCACTCTCGGAAAAATACGCGCGATAGAGGTGATCGTACGCCACTCACCACAGTGCCGCACACATTAGGCGGCCATGACGCCGAACGATGTCGGCACGACAGTCCGCCACGCGGCGACCGTCGCCCGGCTCCGGACCTGACGAGGTCCGCGGCAGAGGAGGCTTGATCCAACCTCACGCTGCTCGTCGATCAGCCAAGACAAGCCCTGAAAGGATGTCAAGCAATGGCCCGCGCATGGTGTCCCGGTCTGGTCGGAAGGATCACGTTCATTTCTTCCGGACCGCGAGCGGTCCGCTCGCTCATTCTCCTCCCCAACCCTGTTGGTACAGGTGTCCGCGCAACCGCGGGCGGAGGGGTCATGAGCCATGAGTCATGAGTCCTGATCGTGAAGCCTCGACTCATGGCCCATGACCCCTCCGCCCCGTGTGACGGGGCACCTCCCCAGCGAAGCTGGGGAGGAATTTGAATGGTGCTGCTACGCCTGCGGCGGCACGACCTTGCCGCCGTACCTCGGCTTTCCTAAGCTTCGGCGGGCTCATCGGACAGGCAGCCGGCAAGGGTTAGCGGAATGCAGCAGTCGCGTCGTGCTTTCATCAGCAGCCTGGCGGTTTCTCCCCTGGCCGTGCCATCCGTCGCCTCGGCCAACGAGACCTGGCCGGCGCGGCCGATCCGTTGCATCGTGCCGTTGCCGCCCGGCGGCGGGACCGACTCAGTTGCCCGGTTGTCCATGCAGCGTCTGTCGGAGGCGCTCGGCGTGCCCGTGGTGGTCGAGAACAAGCCCGGCGCGGGCGGCACGCTCGGCAGCGACATCGTCGCCAAGGCCGAGCCCGACGGCTACACGATCGGCATCGCCACCGCGAGCAGCCATGCCGCGGCGCCGGCGTTCCGCAAGGACCTGCCGTACGACCCGGTGAAGTCGTTCACGGCGATCACCCTGCTGGGGACGACACCCTACATCCTGATCGGCGGGCCGGCGGCGGGCGCTCGCGACCTGCAGGGGTTCATCGCCAACGCCAAGGCGCAGCCCGGCAAGCTCACCTCGGCATCGGTCGGTGTGTCGACCCTGGGCTACCTGCTGACGCGTCAGTTCGAGCTGATCGCCGGCCTCAAGATGGTCGACGTGCCGTATAAAGGCTCCGCCCTCGCCTACCCCGACCTGATGAACGGCACGGTCGCGGTGATGCTCGACAATCCTTCCGGATCGGCAGGGCTGGTGCGCGACGGGCGGCTCATCGGCTTTGCCGTGACGCGGCGGTCGCCGGTACTGCCCGACGTGCCGACCTTCGAGAGCCTCGGCGTCAAGGATTTCGATGCAGCGTTCTGGTACGGCGTCGTCGCACCGGCCAGATTGTCGCCGGAGATCGCGCAACGCATCCAGCGCGCGCTCGCCGACGGCATGTTGGCCGGGCCGGGCGCGACGGCGCTGCGCGCCCTGGACGTCGAGCCTGTCCTGTCCGCTCCCCAATCGTTCGCCGAGACCATGGCGAAGCAGACCGCTGATCTCAGCGCGCTCGCCGACCGGCTCGGCATCAAGCCCGAATAGAAAGGATACCAAGATGGACGGCAGCAGCACGCCCAGGACCTACCAAGTCAACGAACTGACGCCCGAGCCTAGTGTCGTCTTCGACCCGAAGGTGACCAAGAGCTACGTCACCTACGCCCATCGGCTGGCGGCGCGCGGGCTGGTCAACAGCAGCGTCGGCGGCATGGTGATCCGCGTGCCCCATCCCGACCACGAGCACGGCGTCTGCTACGCCAAGCCGCAAGGCATCAGCCTGGAGGAGGTCGAGGAGGAGGATCTGGTGATCACCGACATCCCGTTCGGCCGCATCCTGCGCGGCGAGCGGGCGACGACGGTCGGTCACCAGATGAACCGCGAGATCCTGCGGCTGCGGCCCGACGTCAACGCCGTGATCCACCTGCATCACGACGAGACCATCGCCTTCCTGGCGGCGGGCTTCCAGGAGATCCGCTCCTTCAGCCTGACCTACGGCTACCTGATGCAGAAGCCGGCGCACTACCTGCCGGCCAGCGTCAACGTCGAGGAGGACGTGGCGCCGAT
The DNA here is from genome assembly GCF_044224635.1 of Reyranella sp. Lineage (GTDB taxonomy): Bacteria > Pseudomonadota > Alphaproteobacteria > Reyranellales > Reyranellaceae > Reyranella. The sequence goes on from NZ_JBGAKA010000038.1 coordinate 62,283, forward strand.
CAAGACGTTCATCCAGGACACCAACTGCATCATCATGCGCCGCCACGGCTTCACCGTGCTGGGGCGCAGCGTATCGGAGGCCTATCACCGCACCTGCGTGCTGGTGAGCGAGGTCAAGCGCAACATCATCGTCGAGACGCTGTGCGCCGGCACCGGCAGGACACCCGAGTACATCACCGAGGAAGAGCTCGCCTACATGGCCAGCCACGGTGACGCGGTGATGTATCCGGGGTTGGTGAGGCGATCATAGGTTGAGGCAATCAAGGGTCCCTCGCTGCGCTCGGGATGACAGAAATATTGTCGTCCCGAGCGCAGCGAGGGGACCTTTCCTTGCTTTACAAGCTCCGGTTCAGAGACGGCATGGCCGCCTGCGACCGCAATGGGGAGAGACGTGGCAGCCTCCGAATCGACGACGATCCGCATCCTGTCGGGCAAGTGCTTTTGCGGTGCCGTCCTCTACACCGTAGCCGATGCCTTCCTGTACGCCATGAACTGCCACTGCTCGAACTGCCGGCGGACGACCGGGTCGGCCTTCAAGCCGTTCGCCGGGATCGAGCGCGACAAGCTGATCGTCACCCAGGGCGAGGGCAAGCTCATGATCTTCGGCGACGTCAACGCCAATGACACGCACTGCCGGCTGTGCGGCTCGCTGCTCTACTCGGTCGTGCGCAACGGCGGCTTCGTCCATGTCGCCATGGGAACGCTGATCGATGCGCCCAGCATCCGGGCGAGCGCCCATATCTTCGTCGGCTCCAAGGCACCGTGGTTCACCATCACCGATGCTCTTCCGCAGTTCGAGGAGTTTCCGCCGCGCGCTTCGGAGGACTGAGCATGGTCGCCAGCGCCTCCTTCGCCGAGTTCCTGCGCGATCAGCTCGCCCCGCTCGGCCACCTCTCGATGCGCCGCATGTTCGGCAAGACCGGCGTGTTCTGCCAGGGCGTGATGTTCGGAATGGTGACCGAGGACACGCTTTATGTCCGGGTCGATAACCACAACCGCGAGACGTTCAAGGAGGCCGAAGCCTATCCGCCGCTCAACTACGCCAAGCAGGGCAACAGCATCGACCTGTCCTTCTGGCGCGTGCCGGAACGGCTGATCGACGAGCCTGACGAGCTGGTCACCTGGGCGCGCGCGGCCTTGGCGGCGGCGCACCGGGTTGCGGCGACAAGAACCCAGGCGCCCCCAGGCCGGAAAGCAAAGTCCCGGTCAAGGTGAGATTTCTTCGATGACGCCTCGCGAGTCGGTCCTGCAGCGCATCCAGGAAGGCGACATATTCCACGCTGAAGCCGACTGGGGCGGCAGCCTGATCTGCCTCGCACTCGAGGTGACGGATACCACTATTCTCGGGAAGACCGTCACGACACAGCTCTTCTACCTCTTCGAACGCCGGTCGAGAGTAGCGCATGACGAGGATGGTCAGGCCTTCGCATCCATCGATTCCACGGCCCGCCTGCCAGACGACATCCTCGGTATGGTCATGCAGATCGATCGGAAGTTCAGCCGTGTGGACGGCGGAGAGGGCTTCTACAGGCTGACAGCCGACGAGAAGCGCGCCCTGCTCTTCATCGCTTCGTTCTATCCTGCCAACCCGATCTGATCTGGTCCCTCGTCACTGGGGCGGCAGCACCGTCATCGGATCGACGGTGCGGCTGCCGCCGCGCCTCACCTCGAAATGCACGCGCGGACTCGCGGCGCCGCCCGAGTTGCCGGCCTTGGCGATGGCCTGGCCCTTCTTGACCGTATCGCCTTTCTTCACCAGCAGCGCCTCGTTGTTGCCATAGGCGGTGATGTAGCCGCCGGGATGCTGCACCAGCAGCAGGTTGCCGAGATGGGCGACCTCGCTGCCCGAGTAGACGACGGTGCCGTCTTCGGCTGCCTTCACCGGCGCGCCTTGCTCGGCCTGGATGTCGATGCCGTCATTCTTCTGGCCGCCGCTGGTGGTGCCGTACGGCGCCAGGATCTTGCCCTTGATCGGCCACGCCATGCGGGCGGGCGGTGGCGCGGCCGGGGGCGGCGTCGCCGGCACGGTGACGCTGGTCTGGCTCGCCGGCGGGCTGGTCTGCGTCGGCTCCCCGGGAGCCGCCGAGCGCGGCGGCTCGCCCTTGATCGGACTCGCGAGCGTTTCGCGCTTCACCGACCCAGGCGCGTTGTTGGCGGCCGCCGTCGTCGGCCCGCCGGTGGAATCGGGGACGAACCTGGCGCCCGGCATCGCCAGCGACTGGCCGGGCTTCAGCGTGTAGGGCGGCTGCAGTTTGTTGCGCTCGGCGATCGTCTGGACCGGCACGCCGTAGCGCTGCGAGATGCCTTCGATCGTGTCCTTGTCCTTGACGACGTAGATGGCGGTGGCGCCCGGACCGGCGCCCGAGCCGGGATACTCCATGGTGCCGTCACGGCCACCACCGAGCATGTTGGAGCAGGCGCCGAGCGCGATCGAGAGCACCGCCATTGTCCCCAGCGTGCGCAGCCGACCGGCCCATCGCGAGGAGGAGCGAGGGGCACTTTTCATGCGCCTATTTTACTGCAGGACGAATTCGGCGGAAATACGGCTTCCGACACTATTTTCCTTAATTTTCAAAGATTTGTTCCAAAACTCTTACATGGCCGGTCAGAATGCACCCATAGAGCAATCTCTCATAAACCGGACATGGCAGTGACCCGGGGAATCACTAGATTGAAACCATATTGAGTGCTGCGGGCATGCCGACGAGAGGCGCCTCGCTGCGCTCGGCGAAATCAAATACTCTGCCGACGAAGGCATGGAGCATGAGATGACGGAGTTGGTGATCAGGCTACCCGATGATCTGGCGCAACGCGCCCGGGAAGCCGGGCTGCTCTCCGACGGCGCCATTCAAGAACTGCTAGAGGACGCAATGCGCCGGCAGGCTGGAAGCCGCCTACTTGAAGTAGCAAGGCGCATCCAGGCTGCGGATGTCGAGCCGATGTCGATCGATGAGCTCAACACAGAAGTGAGAGCCTATCGCGCAGAGCGGCGCGCCGCCGAGGTTCAGGGCGAAAAGTCAGCGGGCAGTGGTGCGGATCGTTCTTGATACGAACGTCGTCATCTCGGCGCTGATCTGGGGAGGCACGCCCTACAAACTGATTGAAGCGGCAGCCGATGGCGATCTCGTGCTGTGTACTTCCCCAGCACTGCTGGACGAACTGCGCGCCGTGCTGACGCGTAAGCATTTGGCTTCCCGCCTTCAAAGACTGAACTCATCGGTTGACCAAGCCATCGCCCTCTATAGCGCGTTGGCCATCAACGTGTCGCCCGCCGAAGCACCGGCGGTCGTACCGGGGGATCCAGATGACGACCACGTTATCGCCGCTGCTGTCGCCGCCGCGGCCGATCTTCTCGTCTCCGGCGACGGGCACTTGTTGGCAATTGGGCAGCATCTGAATATTCACATCGTGACACCGGCAGAGGCCGTCGCACGGATCGGCAGATAGATATCGATATGTGGTCGGCGGTGTCGTCCGCCCGTTTCACCCCTGCCCCAGCACCGGCAGGGCGCCCGTCACCAGGGGGACAAATCGCACCGGCATCAGGGTGTCGCGCTGCAGGCCCTTGTCGCTCTTGACGATGCGCTCGACGACCTGGGCCGTCGGGTCGCGGCCGACCGGGACGATCAGGATGCCGCCCATGGCGAGCTGGTCGATCAGGGCCTGCGGGCGCTCCTCGGCGGCGGCGGTGACGATGATGCGGTCGAACGGCGCCTGGCCCGGCCAGCCCTTGCTGCCGTCGCCGACGTCGAACACGACGTTGTGGATGCGCAGATCGATCAGCAGGCGCTCGGCCTCGCGCGACAGCGGCTTGTAGCGCTCGACCGAGTAGACACGGCGCGCCAGCTTGGCCAGCACCGCCGCCTGGTAGCCCGAGCCGGTGCCGATCTCGAGCACCTTCATGCGCGGGCCGACACGCAGCGCCTCGGTCATCGCGGCGACGACCAGGGGTTGGCTGATGGTCTGGCCGAAGGAGATGGGCAGCGCCGTATTGTCCCAGGCGCGCTCGGCGAAGGTCGGCGACACGAAGCGCTCGCGATCGACGGCGCCAATGGCGGCCAGCACGGCCTCGTCCGAGATGCCCGAACTGCGCAACTCGGCGATCAGGCGTTGCATGGCCGGAACATTCACGGCCGTGCGTCCTAGTCGGCCTCGGAGCCGAGCGCCTCGAACTGGCCAGCGAGCTTGCGGCGCATGCCGTCGTGCGTCAGGTCGAGATGGAGCGGCGACACGGAGATATGGCCGGACCGGACGGCGGCGATGTCGCTGCCCTCGTCGATCTCGCTTTCCTGCGGCTGGTAGCCGATCCAGTAGTAGGTCCCGCCGCGCGGGTCGCGGCGCTCGATGATGTGACCGCCGAAGCCGCGCGTACCCTGGTGGGTGATCCGCACCCCCTTGACCGAGGCCGCGACGACATCGGGAAAGTTGACGTTCATCAGCACGTTGCGCGGCCAGTCGACCGTCAGGATACGACGCGCCACCGCGGCGCCGTGGTGCGTGGCGGTGCCCCACTTCACCGGATGGTCGTGCATGTAGGCCTGGCTGAAGGCGATCGATGGCAGGCCGAGCAGACATCCCTCCATCGCCGCCGCGATGGTGCCCGAATAGGTGACGTCGTCGGCCATGTTGGTCCCGCGATTGACGCCCGACAGCACGATGTCGGGCTTGCGGTCCTTCAGCAGGTGCTTGACGGCGAACAGCACGCAGTCGGTCGGCGTGCCTTCCACAGCGTACTTCGCCTCACTGACCTCGCGGCAGCGGATCGGGCGCGACAGCGACAGCGAATGACCGGCGCCGCTCTGATTGACCTCAGGCGCCACGATCCAGACGTCGCTGGAAAGCTGCGTCGCGATCTCGACCAGCGCCTCGAGGCCGGGCGCGTGGATGCCGTCGTCGTTGGTGACGAGGATGCGCGCCTTGGAGAGCTCGGCCGGCTTCACTTCCGCGCCGCCGGCGCCGGCAGCGCCGCGAGCCCGCCCATGTAGGGCCGCAGCACGTCGGGAATGGTCACCGAGCCGTCCTCGTTCTGGTAGTTCTCCAGCACCGCGATCAGGGTGCGCCCGCAGGCCAGCCCCGAGCCGTTGAGGGTGTGCACGAAGCGCGTGCCTTTCCCTTCCTTTGGCCGGTAACGCGCATTCATGCGGCGCGCCTGGTAGTCGCCGCAGTTCGAGCAGCTCGAGATCTCGCGATAGGCGTCCTGGCCGGGCAGCCAGACCTCGATGTCGAAGGTCTTGCGCGAGGCCGGCCCCATGTCACCGCCGCACAGCAGCATGGTGCGGAACGGAATCTCGAGGCGCTTCAGCACCTCCTCGGCGCGGCCGGTCATGCGCTCGTGCTCGGCGGCCGACTGGTCGGGCGTGGTGATGCTGACCAGCTCGACCTTGGGAAACTGGTGCTGGCGGATCATGCCGCGCGTGTCCTTGCCGGCCGAACCGGCCTCGGAGCGGAAGCACGGCGTCCAGGCGGTGAAGCGCAGCGGCAGGTCCGTCTCGTCCAGCACCATGTCGTTCACCAGGTTGGTGAGCGAGACCTCGGCGGTCGGGATCAGCCAGAAGCCGTTGTCGGTGTGGAACATGTCCTCGGCGAAGCGCGGCAGCTGGCCGACGCCGTAGGCCGCGTTGTCGCGCACCAGCAGCGGCGGGTTGACCTCGGTGTAGCCGCCCTCGGGGCTGGTGTGCAGGTCGAGCATGAGCTGGGCGATCGCCCGCTCGAGCCGCGCCAGATGGTTCTTGAGGAACACGAAGCGCGCGCCCGAGATGCGCGCCGCGGCGGCGAAATCCATCTCGCCCGTGGCCTCGCCCAGCACCACGTGATCCTTGGGCTTGAAGCTGAAATTGCGCTGGCTGCCGACACGGCGGACCTCGACGTTGGCAGTCTCGTCGGCGCCGTCCGGCACCTCGTCGAGCGGCAGGTTGGGCAGCACCTCGAGGCGAAGCGTCAGCTCCTCGTCGAGCCGCCGGGCCTCGACCTCGCCCGCCTTGAGGCCGGCGTCGATCTCGGCGACCTCGGCCATCAGCGCGTCGGCCGGCTCCCCCTTGCCCTTGGCGACGCCGACCTGACGGCTCAGCGCCTTGCGCCTGGCTTGCGCCGACTCGCTCTCGGTGATGGCGGCACGGCGGCGCTTGTCGATCTCCAGCAGCTCGGCCGAGAGCGGCGCCAGGTTGCGCTTCCTGAGGCCGGCGTCGAACGCCTGCGGGTTGTCGCGGATGAATCGGATGTCGTGCATGGTCAGCTGCCGGCGGCTTCGGGCTTGTTGGCTTCTTCCTCGGCCTTCTTCTCCTCGGCCTCGCGCCGCTTCTCGATCCGCCGGCCGATCAGGATGCTGATCTCGTAGAAGGCCAGCAACGGGATGGCAAGGGCGACCTGGCTAACCACGTCGGGCGGGGTCAGCACGGCTGCGACGATGAAGGCGACGACGATGGCGTAACGGCGCTTGGCCCGCAGACCCTCGCTGGTGACGATGCCGACCCGGATCAGCAGGGTCAGCAGCACCGGCACCTCGAAGGCGAAGCCGAAGGCGAAGACGAGCTGCAGCACGCGTTCGAGGTAATCGGAGGAGCGCAGCGTCTTCTCGATGTCCTCGGGCACGTACTGCGACAACATCACGTTGATCACGTACGGCATCACCAGGTAGTACATGACCGCGCAGCCGGCATAGAACATGAACGGCGTGGCGATCAGGAACGGCAGGAACGCCTTCTTTTCGTGGCGGTAGAGGCCCGGCGCCACGAACAGCCAGATCTGCGAGGCGATCAGCGGAAAGCCGACGATCAGCGAGACGAAGGCCGACAGCTTCACCGTGACGAAGAAGAACTCGAAGATGTCGAGGACGATGACCTTGTAGCCATCGGCACGCGCCGGCTGGATCAGGAACTCGAAGATCGGCTTGGCGAAATAGAAGGTGACGAAAAAGACGAGGAGGAAACCGACCAGTGCATAGATCAAACGCTTGCGCAGCTCGATCAGGTGATCGAGCAGCGGCATCGGCTTGTCGTCTTCGGGTCCGTCGTGCGCCTGGGTCACTATACGCTTCGCAGCATGAGTGGCGGGTTATGCCGCCCTTTGGCTTTCAATTCAAAGCGCTAATTCACGATCGGCGCGCCGACTGGCAGTTGACCTGGACCTTCTCTGTCGTCCTGAGCAAGGCGCGGTTTACCGCGCCGTAAGCGAAGGACCTCATCGCCGCCCGCCAGGAGAGTGCTTTGGAACTACTGGCGATGAGATCCTTCGCTGCGCTCAGGATGACATGAGGGACGCCTTCGCTCAGGGCGCCTGACTTCATAGTGGGGGAACGCAGAAACATCCCTCACCCGGCTGCGGCGGCCTTGGCCGGCTTGTCCTCGACGGTCGGGACCGGAGCGGCCTCCGCAACGGGCGCCGGTGCCGTCTCTGCGACTACAGGCGGCGGCGCCGGCTCGATGGCAGCCTCGAGGCGTGGGGTCTCGGCAGGCGTCGGCTCGGCAGCGATCTGCGGCGCGGATTCCGGCTCGGCCAGCGGATTGTCGATGGTCGATTTGGCTTCGTCGATGGCCTTTTGGCCCTCCGCCATGCCGTCCTGGATGGCGCTGCGAATCTCCTTGGTCGGATCGAGCGCCTGCAGGTCGAGACCGGGCGCCGATTCGAGCTGCTTCTTCACTTCGTCGAGCTCGGACTGGCGGACCATGTCGTCGACATGACCGCGGAACTCCGACGCCATGGCGCGCGCCTGGGCCATCCACTTGCCCCAGCTGCGCAGCATGCCCGGCAGCTCCTTGGGGCCGATGACGACCAGCGCCACGAGGGCGATGACCAGCAGTTCGGGACTGTCGATACCGAACATCGTTCAGACCTTTATCAGCACCGTTCAGGCCTTGGCCGTCGGCCGCGTGACGGCCGTCAGACCTTGGCGGTGCTGTCCTGGCGCACCTGGCCGTTCGGCGGTGCGGTGGTGGTCTGCGCCGCGATCGGCTTGGCGGCGTCGCCCGGCTGTCCCGCCGGCGTAGCCGCCTCCTCCTGACTGCCGCCCACGCCCTTCTTGAAGGCCGACAGGCCCTTGCCGAAATCGCCCATGAGCTGCGAAATCTTGCCGCGACCGCCGAACAGCAGCAGCACGACGGCCAGCACGATTAGCCAGTGCCATACGCTGAAGCTACCCATATGAAAATGCTCCCAAAACGATTGCGATCGGCGTCGGCCCGATTATGGCACCGCGTCCGAAGCCCCGGCAACAAGCCGAATAAGGTACTTTAGGGGCTTTAGCGGTTGTTCTCTTCGACCGCCAGAGGCTCCTGCGCCTCATCCTCGCCGGGTTCGAGCGGAAGATCGGGCTCGTCAGGTCGGAATATGGGGGGCTGTGCCCGCGGGTCCAAGAGGCCGGCAGCCTTCAATTCCTCGTTGCCCGGCAGGTCATCGAGGCTGGGCAGCCCGAAATGCTCGAGGAAGAATTCGGAGGTGCCCCAGGTGACGGGCTTGCCGGGCGCCCGGCGGCGGCCCATCGGCTTGATCCAGTTCTGCTCGAACAGCAGGTCGAGCGTACCCTTGCTGAGGCCGACCCCGCGCACCTCCTCGATCTCGGCTCGCGTCACCGGCTGGTGGTAGGCGATGATGGCCAGCGTCTCGATCGCCGCGCGCGAGAGCTTGCGCGTCACCGGACGCTCGATCTTCAGCTTCTCGGCCAGGTCGGGCGCGGTGCGGAAGGTGTAGCCGCCGGCCACCAGCACGACGTTGACCCCGCGGCCGGCGTAAAGCTCGCTGAGATCGGCCACCAGGCGCTTGACGTCGGCGTCGTTGGGCAGGCGCTCGGCGAGCTCCTTCTCGTCGAGCGCCTGCGTGCCGGCGAACAGCAGCGCCTCGAGCAGGCGCAGATGCTGCGCGTGATCGGATGAAACGACGTCGGTGACGGTCGCTGGCGCGGCGCCCATTGCAGCCAGCGGCTCGGCCTCCGTTTCGGGCGATTCGACCGCGGCCTCCTCGGTCCCGACTGCTGTTTCGGCTTCTGCCGCAACCTCCTCGGCCTCGGGAATCGTCTCGGCTTCGGGCTCCTCTGCTTCGGCTACCGTCCCCGTTTCGGCCGCAGGCGGCTCTTCCTCGTTCGCTGCCTCGGGCTCCGACGCCGGCGACTTGGCCTCGGTCACTGTCTGGGCCTCGGCGGCCATCGGCTCGGCTCCGGTTGCTGCCTGGGGCCCGCACACCGTCGACCTGGCCTCGGGCGTCATCTCAGCCTCGGACACGGGCCCGGACTCGGCTTCGGTCACAGCAGGGCGGGACTCGGTTTGGGACATCGGATACGCCGTTACCTTTGCTCACTGCGTTTGCGCAAGAAGATCGGACCGAAGCGCTCGGTCTGGCGCAGCTCCACCGCCCCCTCCTTGGCGAGCTGCAGGCCGGCGACGAAGGTCGAGGCCATCGCCGAACGGCGGCGGGTCGGGTCGGTGAGGCCAGCCGGCAGGAAGGCCTCCAGGGTCTGCCAGTCGATGGCGATGCCCAGCATGCGGCCCAGCCGCTCCGCCGCTTCCTCGACCGAGAAGAACTGCATGGGCTCGATCTGGTAGGTGTCGGCGTCCTTCGGCCGCACCTGGTGGCCATAGGCCGACAACAGATCGTAGAGCTTGACGTCCCAAACGGTGCGGCGGACGACGACGACGCCCTCCGGCTTGCCGCGGGAGAAAATGTCGCGGCCGAGCTGCGGGCGGGCCATCAGGCGTACGCCGGCCTCCTGCATCGCCTCGAGGCGGCGCAACTGCCACTGCAGGGCGTCGGCCATCTCCTGGCCGGTCGGCTCCTCGCCGGGCGGCGGCTCGGGCAGCAGCAGGCGCGACTTCAGGTAGGCGAGCCAGGCCGCCATCACGAGATAGTCGGCGGCAAGCTCGAGCCGCATGCGGCGCGCCTGGGCGACGTGCGCCAGATACTGGTCTACCAGGGCGACCATGGAGATGCGCCGCAGGTCGACCTTCTGCTCGCGCGCCAGGGTGAGCAGAAGGTCGAGCGGCCCTTCGAAGCCCTCAAGATTGACGATCAGCTCGCCCTCGCCCGGCGCGATGATGTCCGGACCGGCGGCGGCGAAACCGTCAGGAGTGGCGGGGCGGCTAGGCTCGTCCATGCATGCCCGGTTTAGTCAGTGGCAGCCCAACCCGCCACAGGATTTGGTCGGCCCTTATCCCCATTCCGGCAGCAGCGAGGCCAAGCGCCGCCTGGCCTCGGCGAGCCCGCCCTTGCCGAGCGGCGCACGATGGCGGGCCAGGGCCTTGCGGCCGCGATCGAAGCGGGCGACGGCCGCGACGGTCATCGGCGCGGTGCGGGCGACGATATCGGTCATCTCCGACCGGTCGCCGTTGCAGTGCAGGGCGATGTCGCAGCCGGCGGCGAGGGCGCCCGCCGCCCGCTCGCCGAGCGACCCGCCGAGCGCCTGCATCGACAGGTCGTCGGTGAGCAGCAGCCCGTCGAAGCCGATATGGCCGCGGATGATGCCGTTGATGGCGCGGGCCGAGACCGTGACCGGCGCGGCGGGATCGACCGCCTCGAACAGGAGATGGCTGGTCATGCCCCACGGCAGGTCGGACAGCAGCCTGAAGGGCAGGAAGTCGGTGCGCTCGAGCAGCTCGCGCGAGGCGTCGACCCTGGGCAGGGCATGGTGGCTGTCGGCGGTGGCCCGGCCGTGCCCCGGCATGTGCTTCATCACCGCCATCACGCCTTCGGCCATCAGCCCCTCGGCGGCGGCGCGGCCCAGCGCGGCGACCGGCTCGGGCCGGGCGGCGAAGGCGCGGTCGCCGATCGCAGCGTGGGTCTCGGGCAGGCCGAGATCGAGCACCGGCAGGCAGTCGACGTCGGCGCCGATGGAGAGAAGGTCGGCCGCCAGCAGGCGGGCATTGAGGCCGGCCGCTTCGAGGCCGCGCTCGGGATCGCGGCCATAGAGCTCGCCCAGCAGCCGGGCGGGCGGCGCGCGCCGCCAGTGCGGCGGCCGTAGACGGGCGACCCGGCCGCCTTCCTGGTCGACCAGGACCGGCGCCTCGCTGCGCGCGACCGACGAGCGCAGCTCCTCGACCAGGCGCTGCGCGCGCTCCGGCGTGTCGACGTTGCGGGCGAACAGGATGAAGCCCAGCGGATCTGCATCGCGGAAGAAATCGCGCTCGTCGGCCGTGAGGTCGGGCCCAGCGCAGCCGAAGATCACGGCGCGGGGGGTGGTCATGTCTCACCCGCCTGTGACTTTCCTCCCCAGCGAAGCTGGGGAGGAAAATGAAGGGCGGTCCCCACCCCCGTCAGCGCGCCGGCGGGACCGGGACGCAGTCGGCCTTGCGGCTCTTGAGGGTGCTGCAGACGCTCTGCGCCTGCTTCTCGTCGAGCGGGCCGGCCTGGACGCGGTACCATACGCCCTTCTCGCCGAGATCGACGCGCACAGCCTGCATCTTGAGGTTGGCCATGACATCGCCGTGGGCGCTCTGCAGGCGCGCCCAGGTCGACTTGGCGACATCCTCGTTCTTGACCGAAGCGACCTGCACGCGCCAGCCGCCCGACGGGCCCGACATGTTGTCGATCAGGCTGGCGATGGTCGGGCCGCTCTCGGTGGTGCCGGGCTTGACGTCGGTCGGCTGCACCGCGGCGGGCGCCGGCGTTGCCGCGCCGGTCGTCGAGGCGGGCTGCACCGGCGTCGGGGTCTTGGCCGGCTCGGCTTCCTTGGGAGCCGCCGGCGTCGGCAGACCGTTGGCCGGCAGCTTCGGGTTGGTGGGACCCGGCAGAAGCTTCTCGGGCTGGGTCTGCACGGCACCCGGCGCGATGCGGTTGAAGACTTCCTTGTCCTGGTTGGGGGGCACCAGGCCGCCGGCATTGTCCGGCTTGGTGCGGGTCGGCGTCGTCGGCGCCTGAACGACCAGCGGCTCGAGGCCCTTGCCGCCGGCCTTCACATCCTGGTTGTGCGCCCACCAGACGACCGAGCCGAAGCTCGCGATGGCGGCGATCGAGACCATGACGGTCAGGATCTGTCCGCGCCGTCGGTTGACTCGCATGAGCAGCGAATCGCGCGGCGGCGGCGGGATTGAATCAGGCTCGTGCGCGACGGGTCGCGGCGGCGGATCGAGCCGCATGGCTACCGACTCGTTGGGCCGGTAGATCGTCGGACCGTCGCCGGAGGGGGACCGGCGGATATGCATGCCTTATCTCATTTCCTCGACGGGTGTTACGCCGAAGACCTTTAAACCTGATCCTATCACAAATCCGATGGCCTGTACCAACGCGAGGCGGGCGCGCGAGAGCTCTGCCTGGCCCTCGACGACGAAGCGCAGGCCGGGCTCCTCGCGACCGCGATTCCAATGCGCATGGAAGGCGGCGGCGAGGTCGTAGAGATAGAAGGCGATGCGGTGCGGCTCGTGCGCAGCCGCTGCCGCCTCGATGGTGCGCGGCCATTGCGCGATCAGACGAACCATGGCCAGCTCACCTTCGTCGGACAAACGGTCCAGTGGAGCGTCGGCCAGCCCATCGGTCGCGATGCCGGCCGCCGCAGCCTGGCGCATCACCGACCGGGTGCGCGCATGGCCATACTGGACGTACCACACCGGATTGTCGCGTGACTGTTCGGTGGCCTTCACCAGGTCGAAGTCGAACGGCGCGTCGTTCTTGCGCGTCAGCATGGTGAAGCGCACGACATCGGGCCCGACCTCGTCGAGCAGATCGCGCAGGGTGACGAAGCTGCCGGCCCGCTTGGACATGCGCACCAGCTCGCCATTCTTCATCACCCGCACGAGCTGGCAGACCTTGACGTCGAGCTCACCCTTGCGCTCGGTGATCGCCTGCACCGCCGACTTCATGCGCTTGATGTAGCCGGCGTGGTCGGCGCCCCAGACGTCGATCATGTCGGCGAAGCCGCGGCGGTACTTGTCGTGGTGATAGGCGATGTCGTTGGCGAAGTAGGTCCAGCTGCCATCCGACTTCTTGAGCGGCCGGTCGACCTCGTCGCCGAACCGGGTCGCCCGGAACAGGGTCTGCTCGCGATCCTCCCAGTCGTCCGGCTTCTTGCCCTTGGGCGGCTCGAGGCGGCCCTGGTAGATCAGGTCCTGGCGTGCCAGGTCCTGGAAGGCACGGTCGACCGCGCCCGAATCGACGAGGGCGCGCTCCGACGAGTAGACGTCCATCGTGACGCCCATGGTCTCGAGGTCGGCCTTGATCTCGGCCATCAAGGTGGCGATGGCGAAGTCGCGCATCGCCGGCAACCAGTCGGCTTCCGGCTTGCCGATCCAGCGCGCACCGTCGCGCGCCGCGATGGCCGCGCCGATCTCCTTCAGGTACTCGCCGGGATAGAGGCCATCCGGGATCTCGCCGATCGACTCGCCCAGCGCCTCGCGATAGCGCAGATAGGTCGACCGGCCGAGCGTGTCGACCTGCGCGCCGGCATCGTTGATGTAGTACTCCTTGGTGACGGCGTAGCCTGCCTTGATCAGCAGGTTGGCGAGCGCATCGCCGACCACGGCGCCGCGCGCGTGCGCCACGTGCAGCGGCCCGGTGGGGTTGGCCGAGACGTACTCGACATTGACCTTGTGGCCGGCACCCATCGTCGAATCGCCGTAGGCGACGCCGTCGCGCAGGCAGTCGCGCAGCCGCTCGCGCCAGAAGCCGTCGGCGATCTTGAGGTTGATGAAGCCTGGACCGGCGACCGCGCCGCTCACGACGTCGGGGTTGGCGATCAGCCGGGGCAGCAGGGCGTCGGCAATGTCGCGCGGCTTCCTGCCCGCCGCCCTGGCCAGCACCATGGCGGCGTTGGTCGCGATATCGCCGTGCGCCGAATCGCGCGGCGGCTCGGCGGTGATGGCAGCAAGATCGAGCTTTTCCGGCAATTCGCCGGCCGCCTGCATCCGCTGCAGCGCGCCCACGATCTCGCCGATGAAATGACGGTAGGGATTCATGCGCGCGGTATTGCGCATCGGCGGCGGTTTGTCATGTTCTTCGCCGCCCCTCTTCTCCTCCCCAAGCTGCGCTTGGGAGGTGCCCCCGTAATCGGGGGCGGAGGGGT
>NZ_JBGAKA010000089.1:0-13240 GCF_044224635.1 Reyranella sp.
TCTTGAATCTCTCAATGAGAATCTGTTCTCGCTTGGTGAATGCCATCGAATCTCCTCAAGGAACTTTGCTTAGTGGCGTACCAGGCGATGCGGACCGCGCGCAACGCGTGCCAGCCCCGTCCGTAGCGATCGGCGATGGCGTGGAGGAACCATTCGGGCGCCCCCATGACGATCGCGTCGGCACGCTGCAGCTCCGCGAGCGGCGCCGCAGTGAGCAGCGGATTGCCCAAGTCGAGCACCTCGTACCCCTTGCGCCGCAACGTGCAGGAAATGCCCTCGGCGCAGCACCAGGCGGACCCGACGTGGGCGGTGTTGTGAAACACCGCGATCGTGTTGATCCTTCGCATTGCGCTATGCGCCGCGGCCCTCACCGCCGCGTCGCTTGCAGCGAGACCGCGAGCGGCAGCCAGGGCTTGTCCGGCCAGTGCCAGTCGCCGTCGTCCTTCTTCACCAGGATCTCGAACATGCGCCACGGCACCTGGGCGTGCTCGTGCAGCCAGTCGAGCGCCAGGCCGGCGGCGAGCAGGCCGCCCACGGTGTCCGACAGGGGATGCAGCCAGTTGACGTTGGCGGCATTGGCGAGGCGGGCCGTCGGGTCGGCGTAGTCGCGCTCGTCGACCAGGGCGATCGGCTGGCGCGCGAAGTACGGAGCGAAGTAGCCGGGCCGCCCGTCGGGCAGGCGGGCGAGATCGTCGAAGACGTAGGCCGTGGGATGGGCGTCGGCGTAGTAGAGACGGCCGCCTGGTTTCAGGAAGCCGGCGACGATCTCGGCCCAGCGCGCGATATCGGGCAGCCAGCAGGTGGCGCCCCAGCTCGCGTAGACCAGGTCGAAGGTGGCCGGCCGGGCGATCGCCTCGGGGGCGTCGTAGAGATCGGCCTCGACGAAGCGCGCGCGCCCGGCGAGACCGAGCTCGGCCGCCAGCATTCGCGCCGCGGCGATCGCCGCGCCGGAGAAGTCGAGGCCGATGACGGTGGCGCCGCGCTGCGCCAGGCAGAGCGTGTCGGCGCCGAAATGGCATTGCAGGTGCAGCACCTCGAGGCCGGCGACGTCGCCCAGCTCGGCCTCCTCGACCGGGTTCAGCACGCCGCGGCCGGCGCGCAGAGGGCCGAGATCGTAGCCGCCCGGGCCCATATGGATGGCGACGCGCTCGTCCCAGTTGGCGCGGTTCAGCGCGCGCCAGTCGCGCGCGTCGGGTGCCGTCACCGCACCACCAGCTCGCGCCCGGTCAGACGGCGATAGGCTTCGAGGTAACGTTTGCTGGTGGCATCGACCACCTCGGGCGGCAGCGCCGGCGCCGGCGCCTCGCCGTTCCAGCGGCCGGCGTGACGCTCGACGTCGAGCCAGTCGCGCAGCGGCTGCTTGTCGAAGCTGGGCTGCGGCTGGCCGGGCGCATAGCCGTCGGCCGGCCAGAAGCGCGAGCTGTCGGGCGTCAGCACCTCGTCGATCAGCAGGATGCCGCCTGACGCGGTGCGCCCGAACTCGAACTTGGTGTCGGCGATGATGATGCCGCGCGGGGCGGCGATATCGCGGCCCTTGCCGTAGACCAGGCGCGCCAGCCGCTCGAGCTCGCCGGCGATCTCGCCGCCCAGCACCTCGCGCATGCGGCCGACCGTGATGTTCTCGTCGTGCCCGCTCTCGGCCTTGGTGGCCGGGCTGAAGATCGGCGGATCGAGCCGGCCGCTCTCCTGCAGGCCGGCCGGCAAGGTCTCGCCGGCGAGCGTGCCCGCCTTGGCGTACTCGCGCCACGCCGAGCCGGTGATATAGCCGCGGATCACGCATTCGATGGGGAACACCGTGCAGCGCCGGCACAGCATGGCGCGGCCGGCAATCTCGCCGCGATGCGGCGCCAGCGCCGGCACCGCGGCGATGATGGCATCGACGTCGGCCGAGGTCATGTGATGCTGCACGGCATCGCCCAACTGGCCGAACCACCAGGCGCTGAGCTGGGTCAGCACGGCGCCCTTCAGCGGGATCGGCTCGGCCATCACCACGTCGTAGGCGCTCACCCGGTCGGTTGCCACCAGCAGCAGCCGGTCGGCATCGACCTCGTAGACGTCGCGCACCTTGCCGCGGGCGATCCGCTTCAGGGGCAGATCGCTCGACTTCATCGCCACGCTGTCTTCTCCGTTCTTGTCTTGCCGCTACTTCTTCTCGTGGCGCATTTCCTCGAATACCTCCTTGGCGGTGAGCATCGCCTCGCGCACCGAGGGCACGCCGATATAGCCACAGAGATGCATCAGGGCCTCGGAGAGCTCATCTTCCGTCCAGCCCTGGTTACGCGCCATGCGCAGATGGATCGCGAGTTCCGGCCAGCGCGCCTGCGCGGTGTCGGAGATGACGCAGATCAGGGCGCGCGTCTTCATGTCGAGGCCGGGCCGCGACCACAGCATGCCGAACACCGCCTCGCGCGCATAGTCGCCGAACTTCTGCATCATCGGGTCGTCGTAGACCGTCTTGTTCATCTTGTCGGCATACGCCGCGCCCATGAGCTGGCGGCGGATCTCGGTGCCCTTCTTGTAGTTCTCGCTCTCGGCCATCGTTTCCCTCCTCGGATTGCGGCGCAGCCTAGAGTGATTCCCGGGGAGAGGGAACGGCGTCCCGCCTCTTTATGCCGAGGCTATGCGCGCGGCCTCCCTGCCCTCTCGAATCCCTATGGCGCCACGCCTATCTCTTGGCACGAGAGTCGAGAAACCGATGACGCGCACAGCGAACCGCCTGTTGCTCGTCGCCCTCCTGGCCTGCGGCGCAGGCGGTCAAAGCCGCGCCGAAGAGCCGGGAACCGGTGACGATACAGAACGGCACCATCCTTCCATCGCGGCGCGCCAGCCGGCCGGAGAAGCCGGGACGACGCACCTGCGGGCCCTGCGCTGCCGGAGATATTTCGGCTGCCTGCCGACCGGCGTCGTTTCCCTCGACATCCATCGTGACCCGAAAGGCATCCATCATGATCGACCGTGAAAATGCAGCCGAAGCGGAACCTCCATCTACCAGCATGCCGGCCGAGGCGGCAGGCGCCTCTGCCGAGCGCGTCATGGCGGTCAGCCATGCACCGGCCAGCGCGCACGTGGCCGTCATCGGCCATCACACCCTGCCGTACGTCCTCGCGCTGATGCAGAGCGGCTGTGGTTGCGTGCGCAGCCTGCGGCCCGATGCAGCGGCGCCGGACTGCGAGCCCGCCGACCTCACCTGGATCGTCGATTGCCGCGATGATCGCGAGCTCGACGGCGCGTTACGCGCCGCCCGCCGGCGCGCCGGCGCGCGCGGTCGCGTCGTCCTCGAAGGCGCCGGCTGCCGCTGGCGCCGCGCCCTTTCCGCCGTGCGCGATCACGCCCTGAAGGCGGGTCTCGACATCGTCTCGTTCGATCACGCGACGGGCCGCGTCGTCTTCGCGCCAGCTGTGCGGCTGGCGATGGCGGCGTAGATGGTCGCCGCGGCGGACTCCGGGCTGTGCTGATGGCCGCAGCGGCGAACTCCCAATTTCGCCTCCCCCGTAATCGGGCCGGGAGTTCGCGTATGGGCGCTCTCTCATTCTCCTCCCTAGCTTCGCTGGGGAGGTGTCGCCGTCTTACGGCGACGGAGGGGTCATGAGCAGCAGGACTGGGGCCTATGACCCCTCCGCCCCCGATTACGGGGGCACCTCCCCAGCGAAGCTAGGGAGGAGAATGAAAAGCGCACCCATTTGCGAATGCCCTGCGCATTCGGGTGAGGCTGACCAATATTTTAGGAGCCGAACCATGAAGGACTTCGTTGCACGCTGCCGCGGCGTCAGCGAAGTGCTGTCGCTGGGCGCCGACGTGCTCGTCGTGAAGCGCGCGCTCAGCCGGCTCGACATCATGGGCGACGGCACACGCCTGCCGCAAACGCCGCTCGACCCAGCCTTCGAGCGAAGGCTGCAGGCCATCCTCGAGCCGCATCAGCGGCTCGACGACAAGGAGGCGCGACGGCTGGGGGCACAGCCGCCGCACGGCGCGCCGCGGGCGGCTTAGGACTTCTTTTCCTCCCCAGCTTCGCTGGGGAGGTGTCCGCGTAATCGCGGACGGAGGGGTCATGAGCAACCCGTCCTGTGCCCTTGACCCCTCCGTCGCATCGGCTTTTGGCCGCAGAGCGGCCAAACGCCTTTAGACGCGACACCTCCCCAGCTCTTGCTGGGGAGGATGGGACCTATACCAGCCGATACCCGACCCCCGGTTCCGTCAGAACGTGCCGCGGCGAGGACGGGTCGGCTTCGATCTTCTGGCGGAGCTGGCGGACATAGACGCGCAGGTATTGCGGGTCGACCGATTCATCTCGCCACACCTCGCGCAGCAGGTGGCGGTGGGTCAGCACCTTGCCAGCGTGGATCGCGAGCTGCTCGAGGATGTCGTACTCCTTGGGCGAGAGCTTCACGTCGTCGGTGCCGCGCCGCACCAGGTGGCGCACCATGTCGACGCTGAGCTCGCCGCTGGTGAAGGTGCGTTCGGCGCCCTGCTGCTGCAGGCGATGGCGCAGGGCGGCGCGCAGGCGGGCCATCAGCTCGTCGGCGCCGAACGGCTTGGTGATGTAGTCGTCGGCGCCGGAATCGAGGGCCGCGACCTTGGCCGCCTCGTCGCCGCGGCTCGACAGCACGACGATCGGGACTGGCGACAGTGCGCGGATCTGGCCGATCAGCGCCTGGCCGTCGATGTCGGGCAGGCCGAGATCGAGCAGCACCAGGTCGGGCCGGTGATGGCGCAGCGCCGACAGCGCCTCGGCGCCGGTCGCCGCCTCGAGCGCGCGGTGCTCGTGCGCCGTCAGGATGGAGCGCAGCAGCCGGCGGATCGGCGGCTCGTCCTCGACGATCAGGATGGTGGCAGCGTCACCGGTCATAGCGGATAGCTTATGGTGAACCGCGCGCCGGTTCGATCGGTTCGATTGGCCGCCGTGATCGTACCGCCCTGCGCCTCGACGAAACCCTTGGCGATGGCCAGGCCCAGCCCGGTGCCGGCGCGCCGCCGGTCGCCGCCGTCGACGCGATAGAACTTGTCGAACAACCGGTCGATCGTGGCGACCGGCAGACCGGGACCTTCATCCTGCACGACGATCTCGATCCGATCGCCGGCGCGGCGGGCGGAGACCTCGATCCGGCTGCCGGGATCGGAATACTTGCCGGCGTTGTCGAACAGGTTGAACAGCGCCTGCTCGGCCAGCACGAAATCGAGCGATACGGTGGGCAGATCGGGCGCCACTGACGACTTCACGTCGTGCCCCTCGAGCAAGGGCGCGGCGCGGCGCAGGGTGGTCGAGATGAGGTCGCCGACCTCGACCGGCTCGCGCTTGGGCGCGATGGCGCCGGCATCGAGCCGCGTCATGTCGAGCAGGTTGCCGACGAAGCGGTCGAGCCGCTTGGATTCGCCGAGCGCGGTCTCCACCAGCTCCTTGCGCGTTGCCTCGTCGTAGCGCCCCGCACCGCTGCCGAGCGTCGACAGGGCGCCGATGATGGAGGCGAGCGGCGTGCGCAGGTCGTGCGACACCGAGGTCAGCATGGCCGAGCGCAGACGCTCGCGCTCGGCGCCGAGCCGCGCCTGGTCGATGTCCTCGGTCAGGGTGACGCGCTCGATGGCGACGGCGGCCTGGCTGCCGACCGCCTCGAGCAGGCGCCGGTCGGCGGCGCTGAGCTCGCGTCCTTGCGCGGTCAACTCGCGTCCTTGCGTGGTCAACAGGACGCCGATCACGGCGACCGGCGGGCCGCTGGTGCGGATCGGCATGAACAGCCAGCGCGCGCCGGGCAGGGTATCGGTGCCGCGCCCCGTCGTGTGGTCGGCGTCCCATGACCAGCGCGCCGCCGCGAGATCGGCGTCGCTGAACTCGCTGTCGGGCGGAAAGGCGGCGTGCGGCACCAGCCGGCCGCCGGATCCCTTCTCCGGCATCAGAATAACGATCTCCGCGCCGAGCAGGCGCGCCAGGTGGCTGACGACGATCCACAGCAGGTCGTAGAGATCCATGACGCCGGCGATCTTGCGGCTGAAGGCATAAAGCTCGGCAGTCGCGCGCGCCTCGCGGCGCGCCGATTCGGTGCGCGAGCGGGTGCGCGCCGCCAGCGTGCTGGCGACGCCCGCCACGACCATGAAGAAGAACAGCGCCACGATGTTGGCGGGATCGTGGATCGTGAACTTGTAGATCGGCGGCAGGAAGAAGAAGTTGTAGGACAGCACGCTCAGAGCCGAGACCCACAGCGACGGCACCAGGCCGTGGCGCGCCGCGGTGGCGAGCACCGGCACGACATAGACCAGCGAGATGTTGGGCAGCATGACGTAGTCGTCGACCAGCATGCCGACGGCCGTGGCTGCCGCGGTCGCGAGCACGCCTTCGAGATAGGGGCCGGGCGTCCGCGGGATGTCGGACAGCCAGTCGGTCGCGCCGACCGGGATCCTGGCGGCATCGGACGGCGCCACCTCGATGGCGAGCCCCGAGCCGCTGCGCACCAGCTCGTCGACCACGGAGCCGTGCCTGAGCTCGAACCAGCGCGAGCGCCGCGACTTGCCGACGACGACGCGGGTGGCGTTGCGGGCGCGCGCAAAGGCCAGGATCTCCTCGCTCACCGAGCGGCCGGGCACGGTGACGATCTCGGCGCCGAGCTGCGCTGCCAGGCGCATGTTCGCGGCGAGATGATTGCGCTCGGCATCCGACAGGGCGGTGTGGCGGTCGGTCTCGACATAGAGCGCGATCAGCTCGGCGTCGAGGCCGCTGGCGGTGCGGCGAGCGGCGCGCACCGCACTGGCGGCGACCGGGCTGGGATCGAGGCAGACGATCACCCGCTCGCCGGCCGCCCAGGGGCCCGAGATGGCGTGCTCGCGCATGTAGCTGCGCATCTGTTCGTCGACCCGCGCGGCGGTGCGGCGCAGCGCCAGCTCGCGCAACGCCGTGAGATTGCCGGGCGAGAAATAATGGCGCAGGGCGCGCTGCGCCTGCTCGCGGACATAGACCTTGCCCTCGCGCAGGCGCGCCATCAGGTCGGCCGGCGTCAGGTCGACGACCTCGACCTCGTCGGCGGCATCGACGATGCGGTCGGGCACGGTCTCGCGCACCCGGATGCGGGTGATGCGCGCGACCACGTCGTTCAGGCTCTCGATGTGCTGGACGTTCATGGTCGAATAGACATCGATGCCCGACGCGAGCAGCTCCTCGACGTCGAGAAAGCGCTTGGGATGGCGGCTGCCCTCGGCGTTGCTGTGCGCCAGCTCGTCGACCAGCACGAGCGCCGGCCGGCGCGTCAGGATGGCGTCGAGATCCATCTCGCGCAGCACGCGGCCCTTGTACGCGACCTGCCGTCGCGGGATGACCTCGAGACCGGCGAGCTGGGTTTCGGTCTCGGCGCGCCCGTGCGTCTCGACGATGCCGACCACGACGTCGACGCCGTCGGCCTTGCGGCGGCGTCCTGCGGACAGCATCTCGTAGGTCTTGCCGACACCGGGGGCGGCGCCGAGGAAGATCTTGAGCTTGCCGCGCGTCTCCCGCTCCGCCGCCTTGAGCAGCGCCTCGGGCGACGGGCGCCTGTCTTCAGCAGTCCCGGCCATTGGCCGTCGAAGATGTCATCACGACTTCAGGGCGTCGAGCGCCATGTTGAGCTGCAGGACGTTGACGCGCGATTCGCCCAGCACGCCGAGGAAGCGGCCTGCAACATGCTGGCCGACGAGGTCACGCACCGCGGCCTCCGGCAGGCCGCGCGCCTTGGCGACGCGCGACACCTGGAAGTAGGCAGCCGCCGGCGTGATGTGCGGATCGAGACCGCTGCCCGAGGCGGTGACCAGGTCGACGGGAACGGCAGTGCCGGGATTCTCCGCCTTGAGCTTGTCGACATCGCCCTGGACGCGCTCGATCAGCGCCTTCGACGTCGGCCCCGCGTTGCTGCCCGACGAGTTGGCAGCGTTGTAGGGCGCCGCCACCGTCTTGCTCGAATCGTTGGGATCGGTGTCGCTGGTCGCCGACGGCCGGCCGTGGAAGTACCTGGCGTCGGTGAAGTTCTGGCCGATCAGGTCGGAGCCGATCACCTTGCCGTCCCTGACGATCAGGCTGCCGTTGGCCTGCCGCGGAAAGACGAGCTGGGCGATCTCGGTCATGGCCAGCGGATAGACGAGCCCGGTGATGACGGTGAGCACGACCACCATGACGATGGCGGGGCGGATCTCTTTCAACATGGTCTGGTCCTCTTCTCAGTCTCCTCCCCAGCTTCGCTGGGGAGGTGTCGCCGTCTTCGGTGACGGAGGGGTCATGAAGCTCATCGATGGTGGCTCATGACCCCTCCGTCCGCATCGGCGTTTGGCCGCAAAGCGACCAAACGCCTTGGACGCGGACACCTCCCCAGCGAAGCCGGGGAGGAGGAAAAACTCACGCCAACCCCACCGCGGTGATCAGCATGTCGATCAGCTTGATGCCGACGAACGGCACCACGATGCCGCCGACGCCGTAGATCAACAGGTTGCGCACCAGCGCCTGCGAGGCGCCGACCGGCCGGTACTGCACGCCCTTCAGGGCGAGCGGGATCAGCGCGACGATGATCAGCGCATTGAAGATGATGGCCGACAGGATGGCGCTCTGCGGCGTCTTCAGGCCCATGACGTTCAGCGCCTCGAGCTGCGGGTAGAAGGCCAGGAACATCGCCGGGATGATGGCGAAGTACTTGGCGACGTCGTTGGCGATCGAGAAGGTGGTGAGCGCGCCGCGCGTCATCAGCAGCTGCTTGCCGATCTCGACGATCTCGATCAGCTTGGCCGGGTCGCTGTCGAGATCGACCATGTTGCCGGCCTCGCGCGCCGCCATCGTGCCGGTGTTCATGGCGACGCCGACATCGGCCTGGGCGAGTGCGGGCGCGTCGTTGGTGCCGTCGCCGCACATCGCCACCAGCTTGCCCTGCGCCTGCTCGTCGCGGATGAGCTTCAGCTTGGTCTCCGGCGTCGCCTGGGCGAGGAAGTCGTCGACGCCCGATTCGGCGGCGATCGCGGCCGCGGTCACCGGGTTGTCGCCGGTGATCATGACGGTGCGGATGCCCATCTTGCGCAAGGTGGCGAAGCGCTCGCGGATGCCGCCCTTGACGATGTCCTTGAGATGGATGACGCCCAGCAGCCTGCCGTCGCGCGACACCGCGAGCGGCGTGCCGCCTGCCTTGGCGACCTTGTCGGCCATCGATTCGACCTCGCGGGCGGCGCTGGGCGCGCTGGCCTTGGCGTTGACGTCGGCGATCACCGCCTCGACCGCGCCCTTGCGGATCGACGAGCCGTCGACGTCGATGCCGCTCAGCCGGGTGTGGGCCGAGAACGGGATGAACCGGGCGTGCAGCGGCGCCATCTCGCGGCCGCGGATGTCGTACTTCTCCTTGGCCAGCACGACGATCGAGCGGCCCTCCGGAGTCTCGTCCGACAGCGAGGCGAGCTGGGCGGCGTCAGCGAGGTCGCGCTGGTCGACCCCGGTCACGGGAAGGAACTCGGTGGCCTGGCGGTTGCCCAGGGTGATGGTGCCGGTCTTGTCGAGCAGCAGGGTGTCGACGTCGCCCGCCGCCTCGACGGCGCGGCCCGACATGGCAAGCACGTTGAAGCGCACCAAGCGGTCCATGCCGGCGATGCCGATGGCCGACAAGAGCGCGCCGATGGTGGTGGGGATCAGGGTCACGAACAGGGCGACCAGCACCAGGACGCTCATGGTGCCGCCGGCATAGGCGGCGAAGCTCGGGATGCTGGCGACCGAGAAGATGAAGATGAGGGTCATGCCGGCCAGCAGGATGTTGAGCGCGATCTCGTTTGGCGTCTTCTGGCGCTCCGCGCCCTCGACCAGGGCGATCATGCGATCGAGGAAGGTCGAGCCCGGCTGGGCGGTGATGCGCACCTTGATCCAGTCGGAGATGACCTGCGTGCCGCCGGTGACCGCCGAGCGATCGCCGCCGCTCTCGCGGATCACGGGAGCGGACTCGCCAGTGATCGCCGCCTCGTTGACCGAGGCCACGCCCTCGATCACCTCGCCGTCGGACGGGATGAGGTCGCCCGTCTCGACCAGCACGATGTCGCCCTTGCGGAGCCTGGCCGCCGGCAGGCTCTCCCAGTGCTTGTCGGCGACATCGGCCAGCCGCTTGGCCACGGTATCGGTCTTGGCCCTGCGCAGCGTCGCCGCCTGGGCCTTGCCACGGCCTTCGGCGACCGCCTCGGCGAAGTTGGCAAACAGCACCGTGAACCAGAGCCAGAGGTTGATCTGGAACGAGAAGCCCAGGCCGCCCGCGCCCGTGGCGAGATCGCGGATGAACAGGACCGTGGTCAGGGTCGCCACGACCTCGACCGTGAACATCACCGGGTTGCGGATCATGAGGCGCGGGTCGAGCTTGCGGAATGCCTCGACGAGCGCCGGCCCGAGGATGCCGGGGTCGGCCAGCGTTGCCATGCCCGAGCGCTTGCGGGAGTTGAGTGCGAGTTCCATGGGAAAAGTCCCCTCGTCTCTGTAACGCGTCTCAGTAAAGCGTGCCGGCGAGCATGGCGAAGTGCTCGACGATCGGGCCGAGCGCCAGGGCCGGGAAGAAGGTGAGGCCGCCGACGATCAGGATGACGCCGACGACCAGGCCGACGAACAGCGGGCCGTCGGTCGGGAAGGTGCCGGCCGAGGCGGGCACGATCTTCTTGGCGGCAAGCGAGCCTGCGATCGCCACCATCGGCACGATCATCAGGAAGCGGCCGATGAACATCGCGAGCCCGATCGTGGTGTTGTAGAAAAGCGTGTTGGCGCTGAGGCCGGCGAACGCCGAGCCGTTGTTGCCGGTGCCCGAGGTGTAGGCATAGAGGATCTCGGAGTAGCCGTGCGGCCCGGCGTTGGCCGGCCCGGCCAGCCCGGCGCCCACCAAGGTGGCGATGGCCGAAAAGCCCAGGATGGAGAGCGGCAGGACGAGGATGGCGAGCAGCGCCATCTTCACTTCCTTGGCCTCGATCTTCTTGCCGAGATACTCGGGTGTGCGCCCGACCATCAGGCCGGCGATGAACACCGCGATGATGGCGAACATCAGCATGCCGTAGAGTCCCGAGCCGACGCCGCCGACGATGATCTCGCCCAGCTGGATGTTGAACATCGGGATCAGGCCGCCGAGCGGCATGAAGCTGTCGAGCATGCCGTTGACGGCGCCGCACGAGGCTGCGGTGGTGACGACGGCGAACAGCGCCGAGTTGGCAATGCCGAAGCGCACCTCCTTGCCCTCCATGTTGCCGCCGGCCTGCTGCGCCGTCGCTGCCGTTTCGACGCCGACCTTGGCGATGGCGGGATTGCCGGCCGCCTCGGCCCAGTAGGTGACCATGACGCCGCCTAGCCACAGCGCGCCCATCACCGCCAACACTGCCCAGCCCTGGCGCTGGTCGCCGACCATGCGGCCGAACACGTTGGTGAGAGACGCGCCGATCGCGAAGATCAGCACCATCTGCACGAAGTTGGTGATGGCGTTGGGGTTCTCGAACGGATGGGAGGAATTGGCATTGAAGAAGCCGCCGCCGTTGGTGCCCAGCATCTTGATGACTTCCTGCGAGGCGACCGGGCCCTGGGCGATGATCTGCCTGGCGCCCTCCAGTGTCGTCGCCTCGGTGTAGGCGCCGAGATTCTGCGGCATGCCCTGCCAGACGAAGAACAGGCCGACGACAATCGAGATCGGCAGCAGGACGTAGAGCGTGCAGCGCGTGAGATCGACCCAGAAATTGCCGATGCCCGTGGCCGAACGGCGCGCGAAGCCGCGCACCAGGGCGAGCGCCAGGGCAATGCCGGTCGCCGCCGAGACGAAATTGTGCACGGTGAGCCCGGCCATCTGGACGAGGTAGCTCATCGTCGCTTCCGGCACGTAGGACTGCCAGTTGGTGTTGGTGTCGAAGCTCATCGCCGTGTTGAAGGCGAGGCTTTGCTCGACCGCCGACTGGCCGGTCGGGTTGAACGGCAGCATCGCCTGCAAGCGCATCAGGGCATACAGGCTCACGAAGCCGGCCAGGCTGAACAGCAGCATCGAGACGGCGTAGGCGAGCCAGCCCTGGTCACGGCGCTCGTCGACGCCGCTCACCCAGTAGATGCCGCGTTCCACGGGACCCAATACCGGCGACAGGAACGTGCGCTCGCCGGCGAAGACGCGCGTCATGTAGCCGCCCAGCGGCTTGACGAGCAGGACGACCACGACCGCGAACAGCGCGATCTGGATCCAACCATCGAAAGTCATGGCTGCATTCCCCTCTAGAATCGTTCTGGCCGCAGCAGGGCGTAGACCAGGTAGACGAACAGGCCGAAGGTCACTCCGGCGCCGAGGATGTATTCGATCAGCATGGCGGCCTCCTCACAGCCGGTCGCAGGCGTAGGCATAGGCGATGGCGAGCGCGAAGCTGCCGCAGCCGACCACGATCAGGATGATGTCGAGCATTGGGGGCTCCCTGTTGCGGGCGAGCGATGCCGCCGCGGGCGAGTGCGCGGACGGAGATGAAAGCGGGTTGAAGCACGAAGCATGGTTGTCTCGCTGGCTGGCGGAGTCGGCGTGAGCCGTTGTGCCGATCGATCAGGCCCGCTCTCGATCCCGGTCAGGCGATGCCGTAGGCCTGCAGGGCGACGACAATGGCCAGCGCCCCGGCCAGGTGCACCGCGAGGGTGATGCCGATCTCCCTCAGCGCCTCTCGCACCGACGGGCCTGCCGGCGACCGCCCTTCGCTGGCCATGGCCGGCGGATGCGCGGGTATCCGCCGGAAGACACCCGAAAGCCGGGAATGGGGACTGAACGTTTTCATGATTGCCGGAAAGTGGCTGGAACCACGGGCATTCCGATTGAAACAGTCCTGGCGCATATGAATTCCATATAGGGCCGGGACAGCTGCCGATCGCAGGAAGCCCTCACAATCGATAGGTGAGACGCTCATAAGCGATGTAGAGGCAGAACAGCACGAAGCCGACGGCGAGGGCGATGTCGAGCATGGGTAAACTCGCTCGCCGAGGAGATATCCGTGCGCCAGAGATTTCCAGCCGTCACAACGGAACTCGGCATAGGTAAAAGCATAAAGGCATTCGACATGTCCTCGATAGGCGCTGATCGCGGATGAACGAACCGCCGTCGATACTCGTCAATCGGATTATCGTTCGCCCGCCAGAATCGGCAATTTCATGAAATTCCTATATCGACATTCTCCCCCAGGAATGGATTTCCTGTGGATCGAGGAATGTTCTTGTCGGCGCTGCTTCAGGGGGAGCAAACGATGCGAAAGTCGCTCGGCGCGCTGATCGGAAGCGCCCCTACGTCGC
>NZ_JBGAKA010000090.1:0-14811 GCF_044224635.1 Reyranella sp.
CCTTCGTTGACCGTCGGGATGGCCGACAGGCCGGGGATGTAAGGCCCGTGCATCTGCGACAGCTCGTCGGGATTCACCAGCTCGGGCGCCATCGCCATGATCATCGACGTTTCGGCCTCGCAGGCATGCAGCAGCGCTTTCTGCTTTTCCAGCAGCCTGGCGATCGATTTGGCGGCGATGTCCCAGTACGTGCCGGTGGCGAAGGGCAGCTTGTGCTCGACGGTCAGCTCGCCGACCATGTTCTGCAGGGCCGTCGTGTTGCCGCCATGCCCGTTCAGCACGAAGATGCGCTTGAAGCCGTGCCGCATCGCCGAGGTGACCACGCAGCGGATCACCGCATACATGGTGGCGTAGTCGAGCGTGATCGTCCCGCTGAGCGACATATGATGCTCGGACATGCCGAAGGGGATGGTCGGCGTCACCACCACCGGCGCCGTCTTCTCCATGATCAGCGCCGCGCGATGCGACACCTCGTGCACGCACCGCCAGTCGACCATGCTGGGCAGGTGCGGCCCATGCTGCTCGGTGGCCCCGATCGGCACGATGACGATGGCATTGCGCGCCGCCAGCGCCTTGATCTCCGAGGCCTTCAGCCTCGACCAGTCGATCTCGCTCATGAGGGATGCTTTCTTTGTGGTGCTTGTGTTCTTGCCTAGGTTCCAGCAACCGCCTCTCTGTCATCCTCGTCCCACGAAAATTTGCGTGCCGTCCCGTTGCGGTCCCATCCTTTTGAATCAAGGACTTGGCAGGGACGCAAACCGCGCCGCCGCGCCGTGTTTGCGGTCCGCGCCGGTTTCTTTGCGTTCCGCGGTGGTGTCATCGGTCGTGCGCATTCCGGGCAGGCTGGCAGAGATCGGATCCCTCTTGGGCGAGCCATGCGCGACCGGCCACGGGGTGCCGCCGGCGTGGCTCGCTTCTGCCACCATCACAGCGAGGGCAGGGGCGCCATCGGGATGCCGAGCCACTTCTTGTGCAGGCGGTCGAGCTCGCCGTTCATCGAGTTGAAGAAGATGAAGCTGTCGAGCCAGCGCACCAGATTGTGCTCGCCCATGCGCACGCCCATGTGGGCCGGGCTGCGGCGGATGGTGAATTTGAGGTCGAACTCCTTGTTCGGATTGCGCTTCTGAAGGTCGGGGATGATCAGGCTGTTGGTCGCGATCAACTCGGCCTGGCCGGAGAGATAGGCCGCCGCGGCGGTGGCGTCGTCCTCGGTGCGCATGATGGTGGCTTTGGGCGCCATGGCCGACAGCGCCAGCTCCTGGGTCGTGCCCTTGGCAGCGGCGACCTTGAGGGAGCCGATCTTGTCGGCCGACTTCACGTCGGCGCTCCTGGGGCCGAACACTGCGAGCTGGGTATCGGCGTAGGGTGCGGTGAACATGATCTGCTTGGCGCGCTCGGGCGTCAGCCCCATGACCGAGATCACGATGTCGACCTTGTCGGTCAGCAGGAAAGGGATGCGGTTGGCGCCGGTGACCTGCTGCAGCTCGAGCTTCACGCCCAGCGCCTTGGCGACCATGCCGGCGAGCTCGACGTCGAAGCCTTCCGGTTCGCGCGCCTGGTTCTGCGATCCGAAGGGCGGCACGTCGAGCGGCACGGCGATGCGCACGACGCCTTTCTTCTGGATGTCCTCGAATCGGTCGGCCCTGGCCTCCGGGCTGCCGAACGCGGCCAGTGTCAGGGCCAGCAGGCCCGCCAACAGGATCTTCATGTCGATACTCCCTCGTTATCCCCGGCACAGATTTTGAATTACGATGCGCTCTGTCGTCCACCACGCAGTGAAGCAGGAACAAACAGGATGAGCGGAGCTCTCGACATCGCCGCGCCGTTGCCCGGCGCGGCCTTCGGCGCAACGGTCAGGCTTGCACGACCTCTGTCACGAGGAATGCCCGAGGGGCTGCCGCAGGCGCTCGCCGATGCCGGCGGCCTGCTGCTGATCCCGGAACTGAACGAGATCGCCGGGCGGCCGCGGCTGCTGGTCGAGATGAGCTACCTGTTCGGGCCGGAGGTCGAGGATTACCGCACGCTGCTGACGCGCGTCAGCATGGCGCACGAAACCGTGCCCGAGATCTTCATGGTCACCAACATGGTGCCCGGGTCGCGCCCGCCGCCGGCGCGGCCCGAGCCGCCGCTGACCGCCGACGGCAAGCTACCGGTGCAGTACCCGCACCGCGTCGGCTGGCACACCGACCAGAGCTATCGCCGTCCGCCACCCGACATCTCACTGTTCTTTGCCGTAAACCCGGTGGCGCGCGAGCGCGGCCAGACGATCTTCGCCTCGGGCACGCTCGCCTACGACGCGCTGCCGCCGGCGCTCAAGGCCAGGGTGGACAAT
Organism: Reyranella sp.; assembly: GCF_044224635.1. Lineage (GTDB taxonomy): Bacteria > Pseudomonadota > Alphaproteobacteria > Reyranellales > Reyranellaceae > Reyranella. The sequence goes on from NZ_JBGAKA010000090.1 coordinate 2,333, forward strand.
CTCGAAGGCCTGCACGCCCAGCCGGGGAGCGGACGCGGCCGCGGTGACGCGGAGGCTGGCCGCACGCCGCGCCCCTTCGCGCCGCACGAGCGTTCGCAGGCGCAGCCCGTCGCGCGCGTCCACCCGGTCACCGGCAAGAAGGCGCTCTATCTCTGCGAGCGCGGCCAGATGGACTGGTTCGACGGCCCGTTTGTCGGCATGGAGCCGGGCCCGCACGGCGACGGCGCCCGGCTGCTCGACGAGCTGATGGCGCACTACACGCGGCCGGAGTTCATCTACGTCCACGAATGGACCCAGGGCGACGTGCTGGTGTGGGACAATCGCTGCCTGATCCATACCGCCACATGGTACGACGCCGACAAGGAGCAGCGCATGATGTGGCGCACCACGGTGCGCGGCAATCCCGGCGCGATCTATGCGGGGGAGGCGAAGAGCTGGATCCCGCAGGAATCGACGGCGGCGTAGACCAGGGCATCGCATTGGACAAATAAAGCTGTCATCCCGAGCGGAGCCGCTTGGCGAATACCTGTTGTGGGAGGGCTTCGTCGCTCAAGCTACGCAACCCACGAGCCGCCCGCTCGAGGAAGGCCTCGAGCTTCGCCACGCAATCGGTGTCACGATAGACGCGATGCTTGTTGGCGGCGATCCGGGCCTTGATTGTCGCCCGCCATGAGGCGTCCTTGGCCAGGCGGGCCGCGATGGCGACATAGTCGTCCAATGTGGCAGCGATTGTCTCGGTGATGCCCATCCTCCGGAGGATCGCGGCGCTGTGGCGGCCGCGCATCAGGGGGCCTGCGAGCGTGACGATGGGCAGACTGTGAGACAGGCTCTCCAGCGTCGTGTTGCCCCCCGACCAGTGGATGCTGTCGAGAAAGACGTCGCATTGGCCGGTCGCCGCAATGAAGCTGTCCTGATCGAGCCTCGGCAGGAAGACGCAGTGTTCGTCGGCATCCAACCCGGCCGCTGCGAAGGCCCGGCCAAGTCGCCGGCGCAGGAGCTCGGTGACCCCGGCACCATCCTGATAGTGGATGAAGGCGAACTGGCAGTCACCGACCTCGCGCGCGATGCGAGGGAACACCGAATCGAATTGTGGCAGGTACTTGTACAACGACTGGCCGCACCAGAAGGCGATGCCGTCCGCGCGCAAACCCAGGTCTTCGCGGGTCATCGGGACCGGTCGTGCTTCGATGGGCTCGTAGTAGATCGAGAGGTTGGGCAGCCGCACCAGTCGCTCGGTGTAGTGGGCCTCGCCATCGTCTGGCTCCATCAGGTCGCTGGTCAGGAAATAGTCGAGCGTCGGCATGCCGCTGGTGTCGGGATGGCCCCACGAGTTGCACTGCACCGGGGCGAGACGCTGGGCGGCCAGCGCGGTGACGACAGGGTCCATTCCGACCTCGGGATAGATCAGGACATGGGGCGCATCGGCGGCAATGGCTGCACGCCAGCGGTCAACGGAAAGAGGGCCCTGCACGAATCGCTCGCACCTTGCCGGCGCCCACTGCGTCTCGGCGTCCCGCACGGCTCCTGTGTGGTAGCCGAACACGCGAAAACGACGGCGATCGAGCTGGCCCAGCCAACCCCTGATCATCAGCTTCCAGACGGTGTGCTCTCGGAAGTAGCCGCTGACGATGCCGATGCGCACTGGCTCGCAATCCGCCGGTCGCGAAGCCAGGGGCACCTGCGGGTAGCGCTCTGCCATGAGCCGGCAAATTGTCGAGCCGTAGCGCGCCTGCAGGTCGCGGTCGTTCATTCCCTGATACGCGAGATAGAATGGCTGGCTTGTGCCGACGCCTCGAGCCAGCTTCGGGTTGCGCTCGACGGCGGCGCACAGAACTTCCAGGCGCCGCGCATAGGCGACGCGACGTCTCGTGATCTCTTCCTCGGTCTCGTAGACGATCGGCAATTCGGCCATGCACAGGCCGAACTGCGCCTCGGCAAGGCCAGGCACGAACTTGACTGCCCGGCTGAAGCTTGCCCGCGCCTCCCCGAAGCGGCCGAGCTGGATCAGCGCAATGCCGCGGTTGCAGTAGGCTTGGGCATGGCGGGCGTCGAGCGCGATCACGCGGTCGTAGCTGGCGACCGCCTCGTCGAAGCGGTTCAGCCGCTGACAGATGTTGCCACGATCATAGAGGGCGCCGATATCGTCGGGCCTGAGCGCGATCGCCCTCTCGCAGCTTTCCAGCGCCTGTTGCGCAATCGTCAAAGCGGCCGCCGATTTGCCCTGTGCCATCAATGCCGACGCAAGGTTGTCGAGGGTCATGACGGAGTCCGGCCTGATCTCGAGCGCGCGGCGGTAACTGGCGATGGCTTCGTCGACTTTGCCCAGGACGCAGAGCGTGACCCCCAGGCTGTTGTGAACATCCGAAAACTCTGGCTTGAGGACGAGGGCTTTGCGGTAGCAGGCAATCGCCTCATCCTCCTGGCTCAAGTCGCCCAGGATGTTGCCGAGATTGAGCAAGACCTCAGCGTTGTTCGGCGCCAACTCGAGAGTCTTTCGGTAGCTGGTGACTGCCTCCTCGAGCCTGCCCTGTTGCAACAAGGCATAGCCCAGATTCATGTGGGCTTCGGGATAGGCGTGATGGTTCGCGGCGAGGATTTGACGGTAACGATGCTCGGCTTCAACCAGTCGTCCGGCCTGATGGTGGTAGACGGCCTCGGCGAACATTTCCGGGACACTTCGGCGAGGTGCCTCAGTCGCTGATAGCGGCCGTTCAGCAGTGCGACGTTGCTTGCGGTTCACGCCTTTGCTGCTAGCACCCGGGCGGCCGGTGGCTCAGTAACGTGAGCGACCATTCGGTTGTAATGAAGGTCACTATTAATATGTAACGCAGGTTACATTTCCAGAAATCCGCTGAAGGAACTCGGCCTTGTGGTGGTTCTCGTAAATGCCCAGACTGTAGCTATGACGCGACAGGAGCTGCTCCGCCTTCACTGCTTCTTCTCCGGGTTGTCGGCGGAGGACGAGCAGGAGCTGTTGAAGCGCACGCGCAGGCGCCGCGTTCCAGCAAGATGCATACTCTTCCAGGAGGGCGATGCCGGCGACGGCCTTTATGGCATCTTGGCAGGCCGCGTGGCCTTCACTGTGGACTCCTCGAGAGGCAAAGAGCTGATCCTCAATGTCCTCGGCCCCGGAGACTTCTTCGGCGAGATCGCCCTGCTGGACGGCAAAGGGCGCACCGCGACGGCCGTGACGCGTGACGCCTGTTGCCTGCTCTTCATCGCGCGCAGCGAGTTCATGTCTTTCCTCGCTGAGCGGCCCCACGCCATGTCCCGGATCGTCGAACTCTTGTGCGCCCGCCTGCGGCGGTCCACCGAGTGGATTGCCGACGCGACCTTCCTGGATCTATCCACGAGGCTGGCCAAGCAACTGGTTATTCTGGCGCATGATGAAGGAGCGTCGCGGACCGGCACTGTGCGCGTCTCCCACGCTGAGCTTGCAGGCATGCTCGGTGTATCGCGCGAACGGGTAAGCAGGCAGCTGGCTGCCTGGAGCGAGAGGGGCATCCTCGACCAGGGGCACGGCTTTCTTGTCGTTCGCAACAGGCAGGCGCTCGAGAGTGTCATCGCCAGCGGCTGACGACGGGCGGCCTGGCCGGTCACCAGACACGGACGCGATATTTCCGATGGCTCTCCGCCATCGGTACTACGCAAGTAGGGTGGGGCGCTCGCAAATGGGCATGCCTTTCACTCTCCTCCCCAGATTCGCTGGGGAGGTGTCTCGGTAATCCGAGACGGAGGGGTCAAGGGCCACAGTCCCGCGGCTCATGACCCCTCCGTCGCCGAAGACGGCGACACCTCCCCAACAGAGTTGGGGAGGGGAAGGAAGGCGAGGGATTCAAGCCGGGGATGACGCTCCGGCGTGTTTCTTGATGAACACGCCCATGCGATCGATCGCCTGCCGGCCTTCGGGGATGGCTTTGGCGAAGTAGGGCCAGATGTGGATCATCTCCTCCCACACCTCGAGCTCGACGGGGACGCCGGACTCCTTGGCCTTGGCCGCGAAGCGCGTCGAATCATCGAGCAGCACTTCCCAGGTGCCGACCAGGATCAGCAGCGGCGGCAGGCCCCTGAGATCGGCGTAGAGCGGGGAGGCGAGGGGAGCCTTGGGGTCGGCTCCGCCGAGATACCTCCGCGAATAGGCGGTGCTGCTGGTGGGATGGACCATCGGGTCGAGGTCGATCTTCGTGCGCATCGACTCGCCCTCTTTCATGTGATCGGTGACGGGCGAGATGCACACGCCGCCCGCTGGCAGCGCGTCGCCGGCCTCCTTGAGGGCGAGCAAGGTCGCCAGCGCGAGACCGCCGCCCGCGGAGTCGCCCGCGACGGCGATCGACTTCGCCGGGACGCCCTGGCTTCTCAGCCATCGATACGCCGCGACACCATCGTCCACCGCGGCTGGAAACGGGTTCTCCGGAGCGAGGCGATAGTCGACGGAAAGTGCCCGGCCGCCGGTCACCGTGCACAGCCGGCTGACCAGGTCGCGATGCGTCTCGGCTGAGCCGATGCAGTAGCCGCCGCCATGGAAGTAGAGGATGACGGGACTCTGCCCGCTGCCGGGGACCTTGACCCACTCCGCGCGCACGCCGTTCGCCTCCACCCGCTCGAACACGGCATCGGGCGAGGGCGGAAAAGCCTGGCTCGTCGCCACCATGCCCGCGCGCGCCTGCTCGATCGTCTGGTCCAGCTGCCGCGGCCGCGACCGCATCTTGGCGACAAGGGCATGAAACTCCGGACTTGCCATGGCTGTTCCTCGTTGTCTGCGAGCCTTCTGAGTTGCGGTGTGGGCGTCGGCTATCGCTCGAGGATCATGCCCGGCAGATCGCCCTGCCGGCGCCAGCCGGCGAGCATGTCATAGAACGCCATGACCTTGCCGCCCCAGCGATTGCCGAAGAACAGGTCTTCGGACTTCGTGCTCTTGCCCTCGCCGTTGTAGTAGCCCGGCGTGCAGGCGCCGTAGAACTTCATCTGAACCTTGACGCTCGGCGACGATCGGATCATGTCCGTGTAGCCGTCGACCGCTTCGGCAGTGGGCTCGACCGTTCGCAAGCCGCGCTGCCTGGCTTCGCTGACGATGTAGGCCACATGCGTGGCCTGCTCGTCGAGCAGATGGACTGCGTTAGAGGCGCCGGCAGAGTGCTGGTTGCCGCCCAGCAGCAACAGGTTGGGAAACTTGTCGGTCGTCATGCCGTGCAGCGTGCGCACGCCGCTTCCCCAGTGCTCGCTCAGTTTGACGCCCCCTCGGCCGACGACATCGAAGCCGGTCAGTCGGATGTAGGAGATGCCCGCCTCGAAGCCGGTGGCGAAGATGACGCAATCGACCTCGTATTCCTTGCCGTCGACGACGATGCCGCGCTCGGTGAACTTCTCGACGCCGCGTCCTTCGGTGTCGACGAGTCTGGTATTGGGCGAGTTGAAGGCCTCCAGGTAATCGTCGTGGAAGCAGGGCCGCTTGCAGAGCCAGCGATAGTAGGGCTTCAGCGCATCGGCCGTTGCCTGATCCTTGACGATCTCGTCGACGCGCGAGCGGATCAGGTTCATGACGCGATAGTCGGCGAGCTCGGCAACGAGGGACTTCTCATCGGCGGAGGGAACGCGCCCCAGCCCCTCGGTCATCGCCTTGGTCGAGAGCAGGGGCTTCATGCGCGCCGACAGGTCCGTCCAGCCGTCCTGCACGAAATCATCCTCCTGGCGCGTCGCATTCAAAATGTGCTGGAAATTCTCCCGCCGCTCCTTCTGCCATCCCGGCTTCGACATGTCGGCATAGTCGTCCGCGCCCGTCTCCCTCTGTCCGCGGATGTAGACAGCCGACGGCGTGCGCTGGAACACCAGCTGCTCCTTCGCCCATTTCGCGACCTCGGGCACGATCTGGATCGCCGTGGCTCCGGTACCGATGACGGCGACCCGCTTGTCCTGGAGCCCGGTCAGCCTGAAATCGGTCTCAGAGCCGCCGGTGTACTTGTAGTCCCAGCGGCTGGAGTGGAAGGCGTGCCCCTTGAACCTTCCGAGGCCTTCGATGCCCGGGAGCTTGGGCAGGCTTTGCCGGCCGCAGGCCATGATGAAGGTGTCGGCGGTCATGCGGTCGCCGCGGTTGGTCTCGATCAGCCACTTGCGGTCGCTTTCGATCCAGCGGGCGCCCGTGATGACGGTCTGGAAGCAGGCCTTGTCGTAAAGGCCGTAATGCTGACCGATCTTGCGGCTGAGCTCGAGCGATTCCGCCGCGTAGGCGTAGCGGTGCCTGGGGACATGGTTCAGCTCCTCGAGCAATGGCAGGTAGATGTGCGCCTCGATATCGCACATCGCGCCAGGATAGCGGTTCCAGTACCAGGTGCCGCCGAAATCACCGCCGTCATCGATGATGCGAATGTCCCGGAAGCCGCGCTCATGCAGCCGCGCGGCCGCCAGGAGACCCCCGAAGCCACCGCCGGCGATGACGACCTCGGTATGGTCGGTCAGCGGCGCCCGGCTGAAACCGGGATTGACCCACGGATCCTTGCCGTAGTCCGCGAACTTGCCCTCGACGGTCGCCACGTACTGGCCCTGGCCTGCCGGCACGACACGCTTGTCGCGCTCGTGCTTGTACTTCTTCTCCAGGGCAACGGGGTCGAATTCCAGCGGACCGACGATGTCGGCAATGTCCATCTTGCGCATCCCGCTCATGGTGCTCGCCTCTCAATCATCAGATCGGATCCCAGCCGATGACCTGGGAGGAGTCCTCCGGCCCGGTGAAGAACTGGCGCATCGAGGGGATAGCGTGCTCATGAATGCCACGGGCCGACCATCCGGCCTCGCGATGGACACTGCGTGCCTGGCGGGGCTGGTTGTACAGATAGATCTCGTTCTGCCGCACGCCGAACACCTGTCCCGTGATGCCGCTTGCCAGATCTGACAGCAGGTAGACCGCCAGCGGCGCAACCTTGTCGGCGCTCATGGCCTTCTGGCGTTCGACCCGGGCCGCTTCCTCCGGCGTGCGCGCCACCATCTGAGCGGCCATCCGGCTCCAGGCGTGCGGCGCCATGCAGTTGGAGCGCACGTTGAAGCGGGCCATGTCGAGGGAAATGGCTCGGGAGAGACCGGCGATCCCCATCTTGGCCGCGGCGTAGTTCGCCATGCCGCGGTAGCCGATCAAGCCGGCGGTCGATGTCGTGTGCAGCATCGCCCCGGTCATCTGGGGGCGGAAAAAATCCGCCGCAGCCCGGGCGACATTGAAGCTTCCTTTGAGGTTGACGTTGACCACCAGGTCGAAATCCTGCTCGGTCATCTTGTGGAAGGCGGCATCCCGCGAGATGCCGGCGATGCTCGCCACGGCATCGATCCTGCCGAACGAATCGACGGCCTGCTTCACCATCGCCTTGGCGTCGTCGAAGCTCGAGACATCGCCGCCATTGGCGACGGCCTCGCCGCCCTCCTGGCGGATCAGGTCGACGACGGCGCCGGCTGCGGCGTTATCCCGGCCTTCGCCGCGCGGCGTGCTGCCGAGATCATTGACGACGACATTTGCGCCTTCCCTGGCCGCGAGCAGGGCGATCTCGCGGCCGATGCCATGGCCGCCCCCCGTGACGAGCAGAACCTTGCCGTCCAGCACACCCTTGCCGTTCATCCCTGTTTCCTTCTCCCGACGCGCAAGGCAGACTTCCGCTCGTCACCGAGGCGGCGGCCGCGCCGCGCCTGGCCGGTCGAGGAGCTTCCGGCGGTCCGACCTGCAGATCCGTCAATCGCGACGCACATGCCTCGGACGGTTGACGGCCTAATGGTAAGACCTTACGGTTTTGTGGTCAATGAGCCTGAGGAGACGCGCGATGAAGGTAGGAATGGCCCTCAACATGCTGTGTCAGGAAGGCCACGCGGACGCGTCGGTGGTCGGCGAGCACATGGCCATGGGCGATCTCGTCGAGCCGCTCGGCTTCGATTCGATCTGGGCGCTGGAGCATCACTTCACCGGCTACGCCATGTCGCCCCAGCCCACGCAACTCCTGGCCTACTATGCCGGCCGCACCAAGCGCATCCAGCTCGGCACCGCGGTGATCGTGCTGCCCTGGCACGATCCGGTGCGCGTCGCCGAGCAGATTGCGTTGCTCGACGTGATGTGTGGCGGGCGCTGTCTGTTCGGCTTCGGCCGCGGGGCGGCATCCGTCGAGTATGCGGGCTTCCGGGTTCCGATGGAGGAGGCGCGCTCCCGCTTCGTGGAGTCGGCGCAGATCGTCGTCAAGGCGTTGTCCAACGACAGCTTCGAGCACGACGGCCAGTTCTTCAAGATTCCCCGCACGTCGATCAGGCCGCGGCCGATCTCGCATCCCGAACGCCGCTTCTATGCGTCTTCCGTGAGTCCGGAGTCGGCGGAGATCATCGCGAAGATGGGATTCGGCATGCTCGTGATCATGCAGAACGAGTGGCCGAAGGCGGCGGCGGACATCTACAACTTCCACAATCTCGCCGAAAGCGTCGGCCACGCGGCCAGGCCGCCGATCATCCTGACCAATGTTTCCTGCGCGGAGAGCCGCGAGGAGGCCCAGGAACGAGGCGTCAAGTATCTCGGCGCAAAGTGGGATTCAATCGATGCCCATTATCATTTCTCGGATGGCCACCTGGCGAACGTGAAGGGCTACGAGGCCTACGGCAAGGTCGGCAAGACCTACGCCAAGATGAAGGATGAGAATTTCCGCGCGAAGGCGACGGACTTCTATGTCAGCATCCAGATCGTCGGCACGCCCGACGATTGCCTGCAGAAGATCGAGGAGCTGCACCGGCTTACCGGCCTCGGCCACCTGGTGACGGAGTTCGCGTTCGGCGGCCTGCCGCACGCGCAAGCCGAGCTCAGCATGCGGCTGTTTGCCGACCGCGTGATGCCGACGCTCCAGCGCGATCCGGCGTTCGCGGGCCGCGTCGTTCGCAAGGCTTCCGGAAAGACCGCGGTGGGCGCAGCCAACCAGGAAGGCGTGTTCGCTCCGGCCTGAGTCTCCTCCCCAGCTTCGCTGGCTAACTTGAGCACAGATGTTGCGCTGCGAGATGGTAACCATCAGCGATAGCGTAGAAGCGTTCGAGTCCGTCGCGCATAGTGATGGGGCCATTTGATTTGTCACTTTGGTATCCGGTCCATCCGCCGAGTCGAGCGATGATCCAGGCAGCGGCAGCGAGACTGTTGGGAGGAAAGGGATTTCGCTGTTTTGCGGTGCGCCCTTGTCTGGTGCTGAGCAAGGCGGCGATGACGATGAGCTGCTGAGATGAGAAGACGCGGCTTGCCGGGGCGGCTTGTTGGGCGGCGGAGCGAGCGGCGACGAGCTGCATGGTGATGGCAGCGGTGATGAGAGCGATGGCGGCGAGCTTTTCGAGAGCGTTGCCGTCCTCGAGGACGCTCTGTTCGAGGCGCAGGCCCTGTTGCTTGAGGGTTCGAAAGAGCTGCTCGATGTCCCACCGCCTGCGGTACCAGCCGATCACGGTGACGGCCTTTTCGAGGCTGTCGAGGCGATGGGTGGTCAAGAGGCGCCAGATGATGGGTGTCTGGCCGGGCGGCGGGTCGATCTCGCGGGCTTCGATGGCGAACAGGTCGATCTCGGGCGAGGCTTGGCGATCGGAGCACGATTTAGGGCGTCGAATGGTGAGCGGTCCGAAGCGGACGGCGATCGTGGCCTTTCGGGCGATGCGCTTCTTGCCTGGTCGGGCGGTCAGATCGAGCTCGAAGCGGTGGACCTCGTCGAAGCTGGCCAAGGTTTCGAACAATTTGCGGCCGTCGCCCAGGCTACGATTGCGACAGGCGCGGGTCAGCAGGTGGGTGTGTTGGTCGGGCAGGCGATCCCATTTCTCGTAGATGTCGGCCTCGCGGTCATCGACGACGGTGATCAGGGCGGCGTCGGCCAGGACGGCCTTGGCGCGGTCGGCTCCCTTGAGCCATCGATTGGACTCCTTGCACTCGATCGGCAGTTCTTTGTAGTTGGCGGCCTTGCCGGTGGTGCGGCGCCAGATCTGTGCGTCGACCAGGCCCAGGCATTCGCCGTTGTCGGCGTCGACAGCGAGCACCGGATGGATGAACAGCCCGACGTCGGTGCCATTGCCGACCGTGCCGAGCGAGTGCTTGCGGCGGCGTTGTGCTTGGTAGTTGACCTCGCTGGTGTCCTGGATTGCCAGCACGTGGCGGCCGACCGCAGCGACGCCGGCCAGGAGGGCGCGATGCGAGATCATTTCCTCCACCGTGACCTCCTTGTTCGACAGAAAGCGCAGGAACCTGACCTGTTCGGCCCGACCCTCGGTGAGCTTGCGTATACAGACAGTCTGTCGTTGGTGCATGCGCTCGAGCAGCAGGGCGCCATTGCGGGCCAGCCGGGCGTCGCCGAAATAACCGATCTCGCCGATCATGGTGATCCTCTTTGGGTTGAAGAGGATCGTCAGAGATCACATTGGCTCTGCTCGCTGCAACAGGGGGTTCGAAGTGATCTGCCAGGCGATCTGAGGATTCTATTGTTGCTCTCGACAGTTGTATTGGATTCCAAAATTATAGGAGAAGCGTGCTCCTCAACACACACTCCCAACCTCCCCCCGTCTTCGTGCGGCGCAACATCTGTGCTGAAACTAGGCTTCGCTGGGGAGGTGCCCCGTCAAACGGGGCGGAGGGGTCATGGGCAGCGGGACTGGGGCTCATGACCCCTCCGTCGCCGGAAGACGGCGACACCTCCCCAAGCGAAGCTTGGGGAGGGAAACGAGAGATCGTCCTACGAGGTACCCTTGAGCGCCGTGGTCTTGCCGCTCGTGCCATTGGGCTTCCGGCCGATTCGCGCGGCACGCACAGGCGCGGTTGCAGTCCTGGCGGCTGCAAGCCGCTGCGCTTCCAGCCTCTTGTAAAGCGGCTTCGTGCTCTTGAGGATCCGCTCCATCGCGGCGGCGGCGGCATCCTCATCCTTCCTCTCCAGCGCATTCACAAGGCTCAACCGGTCGTCGAACAGGCTGGCAATGGGATATGAGCCGACCTCGTGGCTCAGGGCCTTCAACGCGTCCGTCAGCCCCCGAATGACGATCTGCGCGACCGGGTTCCTCGTTGCTTCCGCAAGGATGTTGTGGAACTCGACGTTCACCTCGATGCGCTGCCGGCTGAGCCCTCGGGCGTGGAGGCTTTCGCCTTCGAGAACATTCTGCCTGAGCTTCTCGATATCGTCCTTCGTTGCACGCTGACAGGCCGCGCGGGCAAGGCCTGTCTGAACCCAGAGGCGCACCTCGAACAGCTGGTCGACCGAAATGCTCGATAGCCTGAGCAGGTCGGACATGTTCTCGGCGATTACCCGGGCCTTGCCATTCGAGATGAATGCACCGCCGGTCTTACCTTTGCGGAGGATAATCAGCCCGGTTGCTTCGAGCGCACGCAGCGCTTCGCGAAGAGCCGGACGACCAATTCCCAACTGCACCGAAAGGTCGCGTTCTCCCGGCAGACGATCACCCGGCTTCAGCGTTCCACTGAAGAGCCGTTCACGCACCTGCGCGATGACCTCTTCGTACGTTCGCTTCGTTTGCAGCTTCTGGAATGTCACCTAAACCTATGGAATTTCGCGTGGATTTCTGGCCACAGCCATCCAGTGACCGATTTTACTCTGCGGCACAACGGAGTCCAGAACATACGGTCGGCGCGGTGTGGATCGCCTTGCTTGGAGAACCCAAGTGGCACACGGACGATGCGTCGGGCACATCTGGATCGTATCGACCGACCTCTGCAGGTCGCCCTTTGCGTATGGTCTTACCATTACGGTCCGGATGGCGCAACGAAGCAGGACACGGTGTTCATCCTGAGGCCCGACCAGCAGGCACGCGTGGCGAGCTTCCCTGCCCGCGGCGCCGACGGCAAGCTGAGCCCCATCGAGTTCGCGATGCCGCAGGCGCCCTGCAAGGCACGGCCGGCGTAAACTGCGAACATGCGGCGAGGGACCGTTCCTTTCTCCATCTTGGTCGAGGGTACAGGCCTCGAAAAAGGTCGGAGGCGCTCAGCCGGGACGCTCGTCGCGGCCGAGCGTCGGGCGAGCTTTCGAACTGCCGGGCGATCGACGTCAGAGCGGGAAAACTTTACGTTTGACACCCCGATGAGCGCCTCATATAAGCGCGCCTCCCAAGCGAACTGGGTGTACCGAAAACGTCGCGCGTAATTGCGGCGAAGGGTTCTTCGACCCGAGCGGTTCCCGGTCTGCCAAGGGTCTCGGCCTCAGGGTCGTGCGTTCTATGCATCGTCTGTTTGGAAAAGGATACGCCGGCGGCGGCGAACGTCAGCTTCGGCCTTCGGGTCGGCTGCAGATGTTTTCGTCGTCGCTAGTTCGAGGTCCGGCGCGAGCCGGACGTAGTAATCTAGTGACGGGATCTCGCTCCTCCTGATTGGAGGAGCACGTTAAACTTGAGAGTTTGATCCTGGCTCAGAACGAACGCTGGCGGCAGGCTTAACACATGCAAGTCGAACGCGTGCAGCAATGCACGAGTGGCGCACGGGTGAGTAACGCGTGGATATCTGCCTTTTG
>NZ_JBGAKA010000091.1:0-13454 GCF_044224635.1 Reyranella sp.
CATGTTGCGATTGTGGCCCTCCCGGTCAGCCTGATCGAAAGGGTCTGGAACGCAAAGGTGGATTCCAAGGCAACAATGGAAAAGGACGACAGCGGCGGCTCGGACGCGCCTGACTTCCGGGGAATGCTCAAGGCAAAAGCGATGGGCTTGAGCTTTGCTATACAAATTGTGTGGGAGGACGTGTTCGACGAGTCGGCAAGCATCCCGCGCAAAGTGAAAGAAAGTCGGACGCGGAAGATCCAGGACCAGGCAGATCGAACGTGGAATCTCCTCACGACCCTCTACTATAAAGGAACGGGGCGCATTCCTTGGCGAAAAATGCCTCAGGATGGCGAATTCACGGCCTGCTACATCGGCGTCAGCTTCTATCGTGAAGTCGGCGGTCAGCAGCTCTTCACCAGTGCCGCGCAAATGTTCGACGAGCGAGGGCGCGGTTTCATACTCAAGGGCAAGCGCGCCCATACCGAGAGCCGTGGCCGGCATCCCTACATGACCCAGATAGACGCGCGTCAGCTGATCGCTGATGCACTTGCCGCCTACAGAAACCATCATAAGCATTACCCGGCACGTGTGATCGTGTTTAAGACCTCGCAATTCCGCGAAGAAGAGGCCGATGGCATCATGGAGGCATTGGATGAAGCTGGGACGGAGCTACGCGACCTCGTTTGGGTTCAGGAATCCTATTCCGTGAAGGTGCTCCGGGATGGAAACTACCCTGTCATGAGGGGAACATTCGTTGAGCTCGACGGAAAAGGGTTGCTCTACACCAACGGCAGCATTCCCTACTACGGCACCTATCCGGGGCTATACGATCCGAGGCCACTGCTCCTTTGTCCATACAATGGCAGCGACAGCACCATCGCCCAAATTGCGAGTGAAGTGTTGGCGCTCACCAAAATCAACTGGAACTCGACTCAGATGAACCAGAAGCTACCGATACCGATTAGGGCTGCACGGGCGGTAGGTGAGGTCTTGAAATATGTAACCGAAGAGAAAGTCAGTTCGGACTACGCAAGGTATATATAGTGCAGTCCGTAAAGCGGAGCCTGATCGGCCGTCATTTTTGATGCGGCGCCCTCTGTCGTATATTTAATGGAGGCACGCAAACAGTACCGTCGCATGAAGTGCGTGTGGGATAGCTTGCTGTCACGCTGGCGCGTGGCCCTCGTGCCCAAACACGTCACGGAATCGGCCGTCGGTTCGGGAGCAGGCATGAAGCTTGGGAAAGCGAGCGATTTGTTATGCCGCCTCGGCATGACTTTGCATGGTCGATCAAAGAGCCGGTGTTGCCGGCAAGAAAATCGCTTAGATTCCAGGTCAGGTGTGGGGAGGCGTTGGCCTCGACCGCTGCATGGCGCCGCCGGCAGCGCGATACTCCTTTCCGATCCATCCGAATTGCACTCTATTGCACGCAAGAGTTGGCGGCGGCGTCAGAGAGCCTTTGTTCGGCTCTCTTGGCGATGTAGATCAACGTATCCTAGGCAATGGGCTACGTGTCGATGGCGTCGAAACAAGACCAGCCGGAGCACCGCCAGCTTCCCCAAAGACGCCCCCTTCTCAGCGAGCGCGCGTCAACGCCAGGTCGCGACACGGCAGTGCCGACTCGTCCAGCGGATCTTGATCCGATCATGGCAGCAATCATCGACGCTCTTGCACGAACCATGGTTAGCAATGACAGCGGTAAGCAGCGTCGGCTCGTCGAGTTCAAGGACGGTTGCCGCTATGGAAAATTCGGAAAGACCAAGGCTTACGAGCTGATCGCCCAGCAGCGGATCAGGGCCTACAAAATGGGAGGCAAAACCATGATCGACCTCGACAGCGTGGACGAATTTCACGCCTCGCTGCCCAGGGTCGAATCAAGAGCAAGCTAGGCCGCGGACCTGCTTAGCGAGACGGTGCGCCTCCCGTCGCGCAGGCTGTCGAGCCGATCAGCCCAATGCTGCATCAAACGCACACGTTCGGTCCAATAGGCCGCACGGTTATAGATGCCGCGGATCTTGTTTTTGTCGCCCTTGCCAAGCTGGCGCCGCACCACCTCGTCGCGTCGCCGCCGCTTCTTTTCCTCAGTGTCATGGGCAAGTTGAGATTCCACGACATCGCCGTCGAACGCGCCCTCCTCGTTGAGCAAGGTCGACGCGGTTGAGCGGAAGCCGTGCGCGCAGTGGTCGCCTCCGGGACCGGTATCATAGCCCATGATCCGTAGAGCCTTGTTGAGCGTGTTGTCGGACATAGGTACATCATCATCGTATGAGAACAAGTAGCGGCATCGGCCGCTCAACGGCCGCAGTTTCGCAAGGATAGCGAGCGCCTGGCGGGAAAGAGGCACTTCGTGATCATCGCGCATCTTCATCTTCTTGGCGGGGATCAGCCATGCTCGGTTCGGTTCATCGAATTCGGTCCACTCCGCTAGCCGCAGCTCGCCCGGCCGCACCATGGTCAAGGCGATCAGCTTGAGCGCGTGGCGCACTAACCCACCGTTCTTGGCGTCATAAACTTCAATCCGGCGCATCAGGTCGCCGACGTCGTCCGGGTCGGTCAGCGCCGGGCGCGGATTGGCCTTGGGGGCCTTGGTCAGCGCGTGCTTCAAATCACGGCTGGGATCGGTGCTGCAATACGACGAGCCAATACCAAATTGGAAGACCCGCGAGGCCGTCGAGCGCAACCGGCCGACCGTATAGTAGCGGCCGCGGGCTTCGACGCGTCGCAGTGCCGCCAGCAACTCGGGCGGATCGATCTCGCACAACGGTTGATCGCCGATCTCGCGATTGAGCTGACCAAGATTCCAGCGTTCCCGCTTGATCGTCGCTTTGGCCTTGTTTTCCTTTTCGAGCTTCTTGGTCGCCCATTCCTCCCCGACCGCACGAAAGGTGTGCTTGTGCTTTTCATCGTCCTTTCGCTGCGCTTCACGCACTGCGGCTGGGTCCTGCCTCTGATCGAGCAATTTTTCGGCATCGTGGCGCTTGTCGCGCGCAGCCCTCAGTCCAATGCCGGGAAAAATGCCGAAGGACATGTTCTTGCGTCTGCCGCCGAAACGGTAGCGGTAGAGCCACAGCTTGGTCCCGTTGGGCCGCACCACGACGCTAAGGCCTTGTCCGTCGGCAATCGTGTATTCCTTGTCCGCCGCCTTGGCATTGCGGATCTTCGTGTCGCTCAGTTCATCCATGGGAATGGTCCCTCGTAAGCGGCGGACCGCCAGTGTACCCGGTCGTTCAGGTGTACCCCCAGTGTACCCGGAGACGCCGGATGCCCTCGGACGGCCGCGAACTGTGCCGGGCACTTATATGTAATTGAGTGCCTATTTTACGAGGGTTCTGAGCAATCGGCGAACGTGCGCGGACGACAAAGAACTAGGTCGGATGGAAAATGGTGCCCCGAGACGGAATCGAACCGCCGACCCCATCATTACGAATGACGTGCTCTACCAGCTGAGCTATCGGGGCACGGCGCGGGTTCTAGGGGAAAGACCCCATTCGCGCAAGCGGCGATCTGGCCCAGCCGGAGGCCCTCCGGGCCACGAAAATCCCCGCCACGCGCCACGTCCCTCCGCCATGAGGACGCGGATCGTTGCGGGCGAGGATAGGAAAAACTCGTGGCTCCCGCGAGGTCATCCCGTGGCGGCGCGCTATAGAGTGCGCCGCCCATGGCCACCCTGCTCGCCCTGCTGCCGCTCCTGATCGTCATTGGCCTTTTGGCATCGGGCCGGGCGAGCGCGCTGGTGGCCGGGCTAGCCGGCCTGTCGGCGACGCTCGCCGCCTCCATCACGCTGCTGACTGGAGCCGGGCGCCGCGGCGAGATCGGGGCGCTGTTCGTGCGCGAGACCTCGGCCGGGCTTTGGCTGTCGTGGCAGGTCATCGCCATCATCGCCTCGGGCATGTTCTTCCATCGCTGCCTGCAGGCGCGCGACGGCGCGGCCAACGGCGCGACCCTGGCGGCCAATCCGCGGCGGCTGTGGTCGGTGTGCTTCCTGCTGGCGCCGTTCGCCGAGGCGGTGACGGGCTTCGGCGTCGGCTACATCATCGCGCTGGCGGCGCTGCGTCGCCTCGGGCTGGGCGGCCTGCCGGCGCTGGTGCTCGGCCTCTACAGCCAGTCGCTCGTGCCGTGGGGGGCGCTCGCCACCGGCACCACGGTCGGCGCGACCCTGGCCGGGCTGACGCCCAACCAGCTCGGCCTCGCCTCGGCCGTCCTGCAGGTGCCGATCCACGTCCTCTATCTGGTGCTCTACTGGCGCTTCGCGCGCGAGGCCGGCGTCGCCGTGCCGTTCGTCCAGAAGCTCGACGATGCGCTGTGGACCGCCTTGCTGCTCGCCTCGATCTGGCTGTTCAACTTCTACAGCGACGTCGAGATCGCCGGCGCCGCGTCGACGGCGGCGCTGCTGGCCCTGCGCTTCTGGCGCGACGAGCGGCCGGACGGCGCGCACCTCATCGCGGCGCTGCGCGCGCAGGCGCCCTATGTCGCGCTGACGGCGGCGCTCTGCGCCACGCGCCTGGTGCCGCCGCTGCGCGATCTGCTGAAGCCCCTGTGGGCGATCAAGCCGTTCGACAACCAGCCGGCGTTCACGCCGCTCTACGCGCCGGGCTTCTGGCTGGTCTCGATCGGCCTCGCCGTCGTCGTGCTGGCCCGCGCCCCGCTGGCGCGCGTGGTGGGCGAGGCGGCGCGCGGCGCCTGGCGATCCTGCGCCGTCACCCTGCTGTTCGTCGTCATGGCCGAGCTCTATGTCGGCACCGGCATGGCGCAGGCGATCGCCGAGGCGCTGCGCGCGGCGGCGGGCCGCGATGCCGTTGCCGCCGTGCCCTTGTTCGCCGGCGTCGGCGGATTCCTGACCGGCGGCGGCGCGGCGGCCAACGCCATGCTGATGCCGATGGTGACCGCGCTGGCGCGCGCCGTCGCCGTCGATCCGGCATGGATCGCCGCGGTCCAGAACAGCGTCTGCACCAACCTCACCATGTTGTCGCCGATCCGCGTCTCGATGGGCGCCGCCATCCTGGCCCTTGCCACGTCGGACGCCGTGCTCTATCGCCGCGCCTGGCCGCTCGCGCTGCCTGCCCTGTCGACCGGTGTCGCCGCAACCCTGATCCTCCTGGCCTGATCCTCCCGGTGCACCCATGAGTCTCGCCCGTCGTCGCGCCCTCGGCGGCCTGCTTGCCGCACCGCTGCTGCCCGTCGTGATGCGGCCGGCCCGCGCCGTCATCATCCTCGACAGCACCTGGCAGGCCGAGGGTGGCGGCCCCGACAGGGAGAGCGCGGGCTTTCGCGCCCACGTGGCGCTGGGCAGCCAGCCGCAATTCGCCGGCGTCATCGCCCTCTCGGACGACGAGGGCGAGACCTGGGGCGCCGCCTCGGGCACCTGGATCGGCAATGTCGGCGGCCGCGCCCACATCCTGACCGCGGCGCACCTCTACGAGCGCGGTGGGTCGGCCGAGCAGTATCTCTACCGCACGCCGGGCGGCACGGTGCGGCACGGCGCCAGCATCGTCTTCCATCCGCTGTTCACCTGGGACAACGACGAGCGCACCGGCTACGACATGGCGATCGTGCGCCTCGACGGGCCGCTCGACGACGGCGGATTGCCGCCCAGCCTCTATGGCGGCCGGCGCGAGCAGGGCCAGCGCATCGTCATGGTGGGCTTCGGCAGCCGCGGCATCGGCTCGGCCGGCGAGGATGCGATCTATGACGGCCTGCCCGGCAAGGCAGCCGCCGAGAACGTCGTGGCCGAGGTGATGGAGGCGATCCAGCCGCCGCCTGCAAACGCCGACGCCGGCAACTGGCTCGCCGTCACCCTGCGCCGCGAGGACGAAGGCGCCGGCCGGCTCGACGGCATCCTGGGCTCGGGCGACAGCGGCGGCTCGGCGTGGCTGCTGACCGGCGGCCTGTGGGCGATCGCCGGCGTCAACGCCAACGGCACCGGCGACACCTACGGCTCGCAATCGTTCTTCGCCCGCGTGTCGGGCGCGCAGGACTGGCTGAAGAGCGTCGTGCCGGGGCTGGTCTTCGTGAGTTAGCTCGTTCTCCTCCCCAGCGTCATCGCTGGGGAGGTGTCCCGCGTCTTCGCGGGACGGAGGGGTCATGAGCGCCAGGCTCAACCCTCTCCCATGACTCATGACCCCTCCGTCGCGTATGACGCGACACCTCCCCAACTCCGTTGGGGAGGAGTGCTCGAGTTGCCTCGCCCCGCTGGCATCGTGGCGGATTGGCCCTATGATCCGGCCCGCAAACATTTTCGCGGGAGAAGGCAATGGCCAAGGTGGCATTTCTCGGGCTGGGCGTGATGGGCTTTCCGATGGCGGGGCATCTTGCCGCCAAGGGACATGACGTCGTCGTCTACAACAGGACCTTCGCCAAAGCCGAGGCATGGACGGCCAAGCACAAGGGCACGGCGGCCAAGACTCCGAAGGAAGCGGCGGCCGGCCGCGAGATCGTGTTCTGCTGCGTCGGCAACGACAACGACGTGCGCGCGGTCGTGACCGGCGAGAACGGCGCTTTCGCCGGCATGGCGCCGGGTACGATCCTGTTCGACAATACGACCGCGTCGGCCGATATCGCCCGCGAGCTGCACGCCGAGGGCAAGAAGCGCGGCATCGACTTCATCGACGCGCCGGTGTCGGGCGGCCAGGCCGGCGCCGAGAACGGCCAGCTCACCGTGATGTGCGGCGGCGAGCAGGCGCCGTTCGACAAGGCCAAACCGGTGGCCGACGCCTATTCGCGCGCCATCACCCTGATCGGCGGCCCGGGCACCGGCCAGCTCACCAAGATGATGAACCAGATGTGCATCGCCGGCATCGTCCAGGGTCTCGCCGAGGCGATCAATCTCGGCCAGAGGAGCGGGCTCGACCTCGAGAAGGTGATGAGCGCCATCTCCAAGGGCGCGGCGCAAAGCTGGCAGATGGAGAATCGCTGGAAGGCCATGGTCGAGGGCAAGTTCGAGTTCGGCTTCGCCGTGGACTGGATGCGCAAGGACCTCGGCATCGCCATCGCCGAGGCCAACCGCGCCAAGGCGCAGGTGCCGCTGGTCGCGCTGGTCGACCAGTTCTATGCCCGCGTGCAGGCGCGGGGCGGCAGTCGCTGGGACACGTGCAGCCTGATCGATCTGCTGCAAAAGGCCTGACATGAGCTACAAGCTCTATGGCCGCGACGGCTGGGGCTCGGCGATCGTCGAGGCCCAGCTCACCTGGTACGGGCTGCCCTTCTCCATCGAGCCGGTCGGCGACCTCATCCGCTCGCCCGATGCCCGTGCCAAGCTCGAGAAGGTCAATCCGCTGGCCCAGGTGCCGACCCTGGTGATGCCCGACGGCAGCGTGATGAGCGAGAGCGCGGCGATCACGCTCCTGCTCGCCGACGTCACCGGCAAGGACTCGCTGGTACCGCCGGCTCAGGCGGCGGAACGCGGGAAGTTCCTGCGTTGGCTGGTGTTCATCGTCGCCAATATCTATCCGACCTTCACCTACGCCGACGATCCGGCGCGCTTCATCTCGGTCGATGCGGCGCGCGATCCGTTCCGCGCCGCCACCGACGCCTACGCCCAGCGCCTGTGGCGCCAGGTCGACAGCCATGCCGGCAGCCCGTGGTTCCTCGGCGAGCGCTTCTCGGCACTCGACATCTACGTCGACATCATGACCCGCTGGCGCCCCAAGCGCGGCTGGTTCGAGAGCGAGGCGCCCCGCCTGTTCGCCATTGCCCGCCGCGCCGACCAGGTCGCGGAACTGCGCCCGGTCTGGGCGCGCAACTTTCCCACGTGAGACTCGCCATGCAGCGTCGCCGCGTCATCGCTCTTTCCGCCGCGGTGCTCGCCGCCGCCGTCGCCCCCGGTGCCCACGCCCAGGCGGGCTATCCCGACAAGCCGATCACCATGGTGGTGCCGGCGCCGCCCGGCGGCGGCACCGACCTGGTCGCCCGCCTCTATGCCGACCTGCTGTCGCAGGAGCTCGGCCAGCAGGTCATCGTCGACAACAAGGGCGGCGGCAACGGCAATGTCGGCACGGCCATCGTCGCCCGCGCCAAGCCGGACGGCTACACGCTGCTGATGCAGTACTCGGCCTATCACTCGGCCAATCCGGCACTGGTCAAGGAGCTGAGCTGGAAGCCGGAGGACTTCACCGGCGTCGCCATGGGCGCAATCGCGCCGCATGTCATCGTCATCGCCAAGAAGGTGCCGGCCGACGATCTCAAGAGCTTCATCGCCTACGCCAAGGCCAATCCCGGCAAGCTCAACTACGCCTCGGTTGGCGCCGGCTCGGTGCCGCATCTCGGCGGCGTGATGCTGAACAAGGCCGCCGGCATCGACCTGGTGCATGTGCCCTACAAGGGTGCCGGCCCGGCAACCGCCGACCTGGTCGCAGGCCAGGTCGAGCTCATGGTGGTGACGCCGCCCTCGGTGTCGGCGCACATCCGCAACGGCAACCTCAAGGCGCTGGCGCTCGCCAGCGACAAGCGCCATCCCGCCTTCGCCGACATCCCGACCACCGCCGAGGCCGGCCTGGCCGGCTATACGCTCGACGGCTGGTTCGCCCTGTTCGCGCCCGCCGGCACGCCGCAGCCGATCGTCGACAAGCTCAACGCGGCGATGCGCAAGATTGCCGCGACCGACCAGGTCCGGCAGCGCGCCAGCCAGCTCGGCACCGTGCTGGTCGATTGGAGCCCGGCGGAGATGGACGCCTTCGCCCGCAAGGAAGTCGCCGGCTGGGGCAAGGTGATCCGCGACAACAACATCACCATTGACTGAGAAGCGGAGCCGAAGCGCCATGTCCTCGGTCGGCATCGTCGGCGGGCTCGGTGTCGGCGCCACCGTCGACTACTACGAGCGCATCACCGCCGCGTGCAAAGCCCGCGGTGTCGTGCCCGATCTGGTGTTCGTCCATGCCGACGTCGACAAGGGCCAGGGTTTCGTCCGCGAACGCCGTCTCGATGCGCTGGCAGACTACCTGCTGGGCTTCGTCGAGCGGCTGGCGCGCGCCGGCGCCACGGCGGCGGCGCTGCCTGCGGTGACGCCGCACATCTGCATCGACCGCATCGTCGCGCGCTCGCCCCTGCCGATGATCGATATCGTGGCGACCATCGGCGCCGAGCTGCGCACGCGCCGGCTGCGCCGCGTGGCGCTGTTCGGCACGACCTTCACCATGGAAGGCAGCCTGTGGGGCCAGCTCGCCAAGCACGCCCCCGACGTCGAGATCGTGAAGCCCCGACCCGACGAGATCGCCTTCATCGGCAAGGCCTACCAGCGCCTGCTCGACACCCAGCAGGGCGACGACGCGGACACCGCCGGCCTGCGCCGCATCGCCGCCGACCTGCAGCGGCGCGACGGCGTCGAGTCGATCCTGCTCGCCGGCACCGACCTTGCGGTGATCTTCAACGAGGAGAATGCCGGCTTCCCGGCGATCGACGTCGCCCGGCTTCATATCGCGGCGATCGTCGAACGGCTGATAAGCCCGTAGGGAAGCCTCAGTGTCTCTCTTGTCATCCTGAGCGTAGCGAAGGATCTCATCGCCAGAAGTCCCAACACATACTTGTGGCAGACGGCGATGAGGTCCTTCGCTTACGGCACTTGCTTCGCAAGCGCCTACTCAGGACGACGGAGAATACGTGCTGGTCGCTTTCCAGCTAAAACACCTGCCTGACCCCCACGATCTGCGACAGGCAGCGGCCGACATGGTCGGCGACATCGGTGGCGAGACCTTCGACCTCGATCTCGACCGACAGAAGATCGTCATCGGCTTGCGCGAAGACGCGCGCCGGCACGAGGCCGCGCTTGGCCAGCAGCTCGAGCGCGCGCGGCAACACGGCGGGCTCGGCGTCGGCCTCGAAGCAATAGCGGACGGTGGAGTGATTACGCTTGAGTGCCAGAACGGCGGTAGGCGGTACAGCGGTAGACGGCACGGTGGCCATGGAACGACTCCCTCAAGAACAGGCGAACAGCGACGGTCCGGTTTGCAAGGCAAACCGGGGTGCTAATTCGCCAGCCAAGGAGGTCCCGTGGGGCCATGCACACACTATAGCGTGGCAACAGGCCTTCTTGCTACCCTCCCGCGTCATACCCATCGGGAAGGAAACATTAATGCGTTCGACACCCATCTATGAGGTGCATGCGATCAAATATGCCCACCTGCCGCGCAAGGCTTGGGAAGTGCAGATCACGCCGGACCCGCATGACGCCGACTTTCCGATGGACTATTTCATCTGGGTGGCGATCCCGCTCGACGAGAGCGGCAATCGCGCGATCGGCGGCAAGCCGGTGGTCATCGACACCGGCTTCAATGCCCAGATCGGCAAGAAGCGCGGCCGCGAGGTCAAGACCAACCCGGCCGACCTGCTCGGCCATCTCGACATCGACGCCAAGACCGTCGAGGACGTCGTCATCACCCATCTGCACTACGACCATGTCGGCAACTGGGACCGCTTCCCCAAGGCGCGATTCCACCTGCAGGACAAGGAGATGCAGTTCGCCACCGGCCGCCACATGTGCCACGGCACGTTCCGTCACGCCTTCGAGGTCGAGGACATCGTCGGCATCGTCCGCGCGGTCTACGGCGAGCGCGTCGTGTTCCATGACGGTGACGAGGAGATCCTGCCCGGCCTCTCCGTGCACCTGATCGGCGGCCACACGATGGGCATCCAGTCGGTGCGGGTGATGACGCGCAACGGCTGGCTGGTGCTTGCCTCCGACGCCAGCCATTACTACTGGGGCATCCGCGACCGGAAGCTGTTCTCGATCGTCTTCTCCGTCGCCGACATGCTGGCAGGCTACGACAAGCTGCAGAAGCTGGCCGACAGCCACATCGACATGGTGATCCCCGGCCACGACGCCGAGGTGATGAAGCGCTTCCCGGTGTCGAAGCCCGGCCTCGAAGGCATCAGCGTGAGGCTGGACTGATCTCGTCCTTCCTGAGCGAACGCTGGCAAAGGCCCGAGCGCAGCGAGGGATCTTTCGTCTGGTTCATTTCTTCTCGATGTTCCAGAACACCAGGGCCGGCGCGGTCAGCACGCCGGTGACGTTGGCGCGGCGCGCCGTCGGGCTGGTGAATTGGCCGAGCGGCAGGTGGGTCGGATACTCGGCGACGCGGCGCTGCAGGGCGACGGCAGTGGCGCGCTGGCTCTCGGCGTCGCCCGCCCGCGCGTACTGATCGCGCAGGCGCTCGATCTCAGCATCGCACGGCCAGCCGAACTGCGCCTTGTCGCACGACGCATTAATGAAGAAATGCGCCACCGGATCGGGGATGCTGAGCGCACCCGATGAGGTGAAAAAGACGTGCCAGCCGCCCTTGTCCGGCGGATCCTTCTTGGTGCGGCGTGTCACCAGGGTCTGCCAGTCCATCGCCTGCAGCTCGACCTTGAAGCCGGCGCGCTCGAGCTGCGGCTTGGCTACCGTGGCGAGATTGTTGTGGCCGACCACGTCGGTCTGGTGCAGCAGCACCAGCGGCGTGCCGTCATAGCCCGCCTCGGCCAGGAGCTTCTTGGCCTTGGCGACGTCGCCCGACCACCGATCTTCCCAGCCGATCGGCGATTCGAGCGGCAGGCCGCACGGGAACAGCGAGCGGCATTCGCGGTAGTAGCGCTGATCGCCGATATTGGCTTCGAGGAACTCGCGCTGGGTCAGCGCGTAGGTCACGGCCTGGCGAACACGCACATCGTCGAACGGCTTGGCCAGCGTGTTGAAGCGCATGATGTACTGCCGTCCCGGCTTGTCGACCACCTGGGTCGCAACGTCCTTCGACTTGTCGACCAGAGGCAGCAGGTCGTAGGGCGTGAGCTGCAAGAGATCGATCTCGCCCTTCAGCAGCGCGTTCACCTGGGTCTGCGAATCGGCGATCCAGATCCATTCGACTCGATCGACCTTGGCAATCTTGCCGCCGGCCAGGCCCGACGGGGGCTCGGCGCGCGGCTTGTAGCTGGGATTCTTGACATAGACCGCCTTCTCGCCGGCCTTCCATTCATCCCGTTTGAAGATGAAGGGGCCCGAACCCGTGGCATCGCCGATCTGGCTGTTGGGCGGGGTTTCGGCGATGCGCTTGGGCATCATGAAGGGGATGTTGGCGCCGGTCTTGCCGAGCGCCTGCAGCACCAGGCCGTAGGGCTCGCGCAGCACCAGGCGGATGGTGCGGTCGTCCGGCGCGGAGAGCTCGCTGGTGAACGACATCAGCATCTGGCCCATCGAATCACGCGCGCCCCAGCGCCGGATCGAGGCGACGCAGTCGGCGCCGGTCACCGGTGTGCCGTCGTGCCAGCTGAGGCCCTCGCGCAAGGTGAAGGTCCAGGTGAGCCTGTCGGCCGAGACCTCCCACCTGTCGACCATCTGCGGCCGGATGGTCAGGCTCTCGTCGAGCGAGAACAGCGTGTCGTAGACCAGGTAGCCATGGTCGGCCGAGATCAGCGCCGTCGTCCAGATCGGATCGATGATCTTGAGGTCGGAGTGCATGGTGACGCGCAGCACCGTCTGCGCCATCGCCGGGATCGCGAAGGCGAGCCCCGACAGCAGCGAGACCGTGACGAGGAGCGCCGCGAGTGCGCGGCGCCCGCGCGCTCCCATCACTTCTTCTCCACGTTCCACAGCGCCAGCGACGGCGTGTGCAACAGGCCGTTGAGGTTGGCCCGGATCGCGGTCGGCGTGGTGAACTGGCCGAGCGGGACGAGGAGCGCCGCGAGTGCGCGGCGCCCGCGCGCTCCCATCACTTCTTCTCCACGTTCCACAGCGCCAGCGACGGCGTGTGCAACAGGCCGTTGAGGTTGGCCCGGATCGCGGTCGGCGTGGTGAACTGGCCGAGCGGAGCGAAGGTCGGATACTCGATCAGGCGCAGTTGGACCTGCTCGGCGATCGCCTTCTGCTTGGCCGGATCGGATTCGGTCGCATAGGCGTCGCGCAACTTCTCGAGCCCTTCGTCGCACGGCCAGCCGAAGGTCGCCTTGTCGCACGAGGCATTGATGAAGGCGGACGACACCGGATTGAGGATGTCGGGGGCGCCCCAGGACGTGAAGAAGGCGCTCCAGCCGCCCTTGTCGAGCGGATCCTTCTTGGCGCGTCTTGCAACCAGGGTCTGCCAGTCCATCGCCTGCAGGTCGACCTTGAGGCCGATCTTCTCGAGCTGCGCTTTGCCGACGGTAGCGAGGTTGTTGTGACCGGCCGTGTCGGTCTGGTGGAGGAACACCGCCGGCGTGCCGTCGTAACCCGACGCGGCGAGCAGCTCCTTGGCCTTGGCGACGTTGCCCGAGAGCTTGTCCTCCCAGCCCTTGGTCGATTCGAGCGGCGAGCCGCACGGGAACACCGACTTGCACTCGCGGTAGAACTCGGCATTGCCGACGTTGGCCTCGAGGAACTCCTTCTGCGACAGGGCATAGAGCACCGCCTGGCGCACCTTGGGATTGTCGAACGGCTTGGTCAGCGTGTTGAACCGCATGTCGTACTGGCGGCCCGCCTGGTTGACGATCATCGTCTTGACGTTCTTGTCCTTGGCGATCAGCGGCAGCAGGTC
>NZ_JBGAKA010000092.1:0-13256 GCF_044224635.1 Reyranella sp.
GAATCCTGGCGATAGGAAGGATTGTCGGCGGCGTAGGTTAGCAGCTCGACCAGCATGACGCCGAGATCGGCCCGGCGACCATCGGTCCAGCCCGGCACCAGCAGGCGACCAGCCGATCAGCATCAGGCGGCGGAAGCCCTGATAGTCGCCCAGCGAGGCCGGTCAATATCGGGCTTCGGGCCGACGATCGGCAGACCAGGCCGGTAGCTGGAGACGTAAGTGGCCCAGGCCTTCGACCTTGAACGAGAAGTCGATCGACGACAGGCGCGGATCGAAACCGGCCGGCGGATTGCTGGAACCGGAGCTGGCGACGATGCTCAACGTATAGGTCGAGAAGTCGCCGGAGCTGTCGGTGCGCACCACCAGCGTTCGGGCGAGATCATCCACCGTGGCGACGAGGCCCGGCTCGGCCTGGGGCGGAAGGGCGTTGGCCGGCGCGCACCAGACGATGCCGATCCGGGTGATGCGTTCGCCGCCGGTAATACGGATGTTGTCCGGCGTCAGGGCGAAGCCTGGCCGCAGCAGGCGGACGAACAGGGTCTGCTGGCGCGGCGCCGCGGGCGGTCCGCCCTTGTCGAGCACCTCGAGAAAATCGATCGCGTTGGCCGTGCCGCTGAGGCGCAGCACGTCGAGCCGGCGGAGGTCGCAGCAATGGAACTTCACGGCGCGCCTCCCGGAGCGGTGAAGCTCGCGCTGTGCGTCGTGCGGTCGAGCAGCACCGTAGGTGACATCGACGCGCAGCGCCGCGTGCTCCTCACATCGACCGCAGCATGCGTCATCGCTCGTGGCGGCGGCGAGCGTCGTGCTGTTGGGCTCGAACACCAGAGACAGCAGCCCGGCGCCAAAATCGGGCCGCATCACCCGCTCGCCCGGCGCGGTGAACAGGACCTGCTGGATGAGGTCGCGGATGTGGTCGTCGCGATCGGTCGTCGCGGTGCGGCCAAGGCCGGAGAAGTGATACGGGAAGTCGAGGTCGGGCATGGTCTCTCCCCTCCTCAGGTCGCCAGCACGCGGGTCTGCGCCACGACCGGCATCATCGGCGTGCCGGTCGGCACGCAGACCGACTGGCCGACCATGGTCACGACCGGCGCACCGCCTGCCAGCACACGCACCGCGCCTGCGATCCATTGCCCGGTGACGCACGGCGGATTTGGCGTCCCGGTGAGCGCACAGCCCGCGATCGCATAGGGCGAGGCCAGCGTGACCACGGGCTGCCCCGACACCATCACACGCGGGAACGGTGCGAGAGGCGTCGCCTGGCCGGCGTGGGTGCACAGGACGGTCGCACCGAGATGGAGGATGGGAGCGGGCATGGGTTACCAACCTCCCGACTTTGCCGCGCGGCGAAGTCTGTCATCCTGAGCGCAGCGAAGGATCTCATCGCCAGAAGTTCCAAAGCGCGCTCGTGGCAGCCGGCGATGAGCTCCTTCGCTGCGCTCAGGACGACAAGTATGGGCTTGGGCTCGGAAGGCGAGGTTGGAACTGGATCGACCAAACATGCGCATCGCCTACACCACCGTCAGCGCGCCGAGGTTCACGTCGACGGTCGGGCCGGTCATGTTGATGATCGCGCCCTTGCCGTTGGAGATGATGATGCCGACGTCGCTCACCGAGATCATGGCGCCGGTCGTGGTCTGGATCAGGATGCCACCGGTCGGGCCGGGCACGTCGCTGACGACGATGCCGTTCTTGAGGGTGGTCTGGATGGTGATGCCCGAGACCGCCGGCGGAACGGTGCGCGCCATCACCGGCACCTCGGCGGCGCTGCCCCAGTAACCGCCGACCCAGATCGGATAGTCGGGATCGCCGCGTTCGAACTCGATCCACACGCCCGAGCCGATCATCGGCACGGTGAAGATTCCGGTGTTGATGCCGGCCATCGGCAGGCAGGGCATCGCCCAGGTGCCGGGCACCAAGCCCGCGACATCAGGCACCATCGCCTGGATGCGGCCGATCTGCATCGGGTCGACATTGTTGATCACGGTGCCGCGATATTTTCCGTAGAGCGGGGTCATGTCGGCACCGAGGGCACTGTGGAGATCAGCGCGTTGCGGGCGAGCGAGAAGCCCTGCTTGTACGAGCCGCGCTCGATCTCGTGCGTCACGCTCTTGACGTAGTAGAGGCCGTCGAACGGCAGGCCAGCGCCGCGCACGCCGACGAGCTGTCGTGACTTCAGCAGGCGGCCGTACTTGGCGACGTCGAGGCGGCCGGCGCCGAACACCGAGTCGCTGTTCTGGCCGGCATAGGCGATGCCGGCCATCAGCGCTTCGGGCGCCGACAGATGCGCCGTCTCGTCGAGCTTGACGATCTTGGGCGGCAGCGGCGGCACCAGGCCGAGCGGCGGGTTGAGCGGCGTGATGTCCGGGATCGGCACGCCGATCGGCGCCTTGCTGAACGGCTCCTGGAAAAAGACGATCGGCAGCTTCTTCTTCTCCTTGTCGAAGTTGAAGGAGAGCTGCTCGACGTTGGTGTGTGCGTCCATGTTGGTGGTGAGCGCCGGCTGTGGCTCGCCGACCCGGATCTCGGGCCCCCAGTAAGCCTTCGAGGTCCCCGGCGACAGTCCCGGCTCGAGATAGAAGACGTAGCCCGCCTGGCCGGCGAGCCGCTGCACATACGCGTAGTCGCTGCCGCGCTGCGACGGGATCTGCTGGATCGGCAGAGGCGGGATGTCGAGGATGCTCGGGATCACCATCGGGATCACGCCGAGGGCCGCGTACTTGGCGAGGATCAGCAGGACGCGTACCGACGGCGGCATCGCCGGGAACGGCAGGCCGGGGATCTCGATGAGATCCATCAGGGCCGACAGGTCCTTGCCCTTGACGACGAGCCGCGACACCCCGCCTTCGCCCGGCTGGGTCTCGACGTTGGTGGTGATGCCGTCGATGATCGACTGCGCGCTGCCGTTGATCGTCACGATCAGCACGACCCGCATCAGCGGCAGGCTGCCGCCGCCCGACAACAGGAACAGCGTGCGCAGCGGCGAACGCGCCGGCAGCTCGAACACCAGCTCGAAGCCGCTCTGCGCCCCGCCCGATCCGCATTCGACCTTGGCGTGGACCAGCGCATCCGCGACCTCATGCGGCGGCGTGATCGGCACCGGCCCGATCTTGAGCGAAAGCTGGACCCCGCCGAGCATGCCCCTCTCCTCACGACCCCGTGACGGCCGGAATGACGATGCGTGCGCCGAGCGTATCGGTCAGCTCGAGCGGATCGGTCACCGCATTGGCGTCGGCAATGCGCCAGTAGAGCTCGGAATTGCCGAACACCTGCGCCGCGAGCAGGTCCGGCCGTTCGCCGCTCTGCACGATATGCTCGAGCGCGACCGCCATATCGCGCTGCCGCGGAATGAAGCGACGCAGCACGTAGGCGATGGTCGGATCGGTGGGGCCGCGCTGATAGAGGCCGAAGGCGATGCCGGCATAGCGACTGTCGGGCGAGAACGGATTGGTCGGGATCGCGCCGGCATCGATCAGGGCTTGCACGGGATCGGTCGTCATCGCCCTCTCCGTCACGGCAGGTTGGTGAGGCCGATCGAGGCCAGCGAGGCCGAGCCCGCCTTCTTTGCGAGCGTCTCGCGCGTGCGCAGGTAGCCCATGAAGATCGTGCCGCCCTTGTGCGCGAAGCCGAGGTCGTCGGTGCTGAGCACACGCATGCCGAGGCTCACCTTGGCGCGGATCGGATTGAGCGCTGGATCGAACGCCTCTTCGGTCACCGAGAACTCGGTCACCCGCACGGCGACGACGCGGCTCTTGCTCCAGACGAACAGCACCAGAGGCGCCTCGGGCGGCAGGATCTCCAGCGCGCCGTTCTGCGTTTGCGTCGCGACGTTCAGCAGCTCGTCGACGCTGGGATTGATCAGCGCCTCGAGCAGCGCGATCTGCGGGCCGATGCCGAACGCCACGGCATTGGCGTTGTTGCGCGGAAACTCGAGCTGGTCGGTGGCATCAATCTCGGCGTCGAGCTTGATCGACTCGATCGCCGGCCCCTTCAGCCGGAACGGCTGGGCGCGCTCGCCGCCGCCGTCGCCGCCGACGCCCTGCACCTGGTAGCTGCGCGTCAGCGTGTCCGGATTGTACTGCAGGGCAATGGTATTACGCACCACGCTGCCGCCCGGCGCCATCACGACCAGGCCGCCCTTGATCAGCTTGGGAGACGCGGTAAGGCTCATGGTGTCGCTCCCGTCGCCCGTTTCATTCGCCGCGCACCACGCTTACGGGGTTGTCCGCCCGCGCAAGGTCGATGCGGACGATCAATTCGCCTCCCGCGCCGACGATTCCCGTCGCATCCGAAGGAATCAGGCGCTCGGGCTTGAAGGTCAATTGCCAAACCGTCGGGCCGCTGGGCGGCGAGAAACCCTTCAGGAGATTGATCGCGCCGACGAGCCTGAACGGCTCCTCGAGCGTCTTTCCGGCCAGCACGCGCAATGCCCGCTCGATGGCCTCCAGACATTCCTCGGCATGCAAGCGCGTGGGCGTTTCGCTGCTGGCCATGCTGCTGCCTCATGGTCCGGGCGCGGGCGACGTTCCCGTCCAGCCCTTGCTGGTGGCATAGGTGCGCACGGAGCTGATCAGGGTCGCGAGCACCGCGGCACCGGCGATGTAACCTGTGCTGCCGGCGACGCCAGGCGAATCGGGAATGGCATTCCATCGCTTGGTGGCCGCATTGTCGAACTTCGTCAGTCTCGCGCTGACGCGCCCCTGCATCGCGGCCTTCGCCGCTGCCGCATCGGCGCTGCTCGATTTCGGCTCCTTGATCGCGTCGAGCTCCTGGTTGGTCTTGGACCAGTTGCCGCCCTTGGCGCTGCCAATGCTGTCGGCGACCCAGTCGGTGTTCCAATGCGCCCATTCGTGCGCCGACGACGCGGCGGTGCTGTGCCAGTTGGGGCCGCGCCCGCCGCCGACCGTGTTGTAGTCGGCCATGTCGTCGATCGCCGACTGGAAATTGCCGGACGTGATGTTGCCGCCGTCGACGGGGTTGGCGGTGTTGGGCGTTGCGGTGTCGGTGGGCTTCGACGGCCAATCCGCGACGTTGACCTGACCCTGCAGCGTCAAGGCCGTCACGTCGACCCGCCAGTTGTCGGCATCGGCCGAGACCGCGTCGAATGAGATGGTCGAGGTGGCTGGCGTGCAATCGTTCGAGCTGCTGCCGGTCGTCGGCGACCCGCTCGGTGCCACCGTCTGGTGATGGGTGTCGCCGATCAGGGGCGCAGGACTGCCCATGAGCGTCTCGGGTGGGCGGCCCTTCCTCAGGATGGTGCGGATCGTGTGCGTGCGCGGGGTCGCGAAGCCTGCCGGCGCGGCGTGGGCTTCCTCCTTGTCCTTCGGAATGATCTCCACCAGCCCCTGCTCTCCGACAGCCTCGTCTTCGTCCTCAGCCTCGCGCTTCGTGCCAGCGGAAGTGGCCTGCAGGGGCACCGCGGCGTAGTCCGAACCCGCCACGCCATCGGCGAAAGCGGGCACCTTGGCGCCATTGTGCTTCGTCCGCTCCTCCTCTCCGACCGGCGTCACCGCCTTGTTCGCTGCCCTGGAGGCGACGGGAACTGCCCTCTGCATGGCTATTCTCCCTCCCGCGTCAGGCGGCTGGACACCAGCGGATGATCGAGCACACCGTCCGCAATCGTTTCGGGCAAGGCGCGGCGCACGCTGGCGGGCGGCGCCCCCTCCAGCCGTTGGCGGATCGCCTGCCCAACGGCCGCTTCGAGATCAGCTGCCCGCAGGACGCCATCGTCGTGCACCACGAGGTGGCCAATCCGCAGGTCGAGGTCGCGGGCGCTCATGCCGTGCCTCCGGGCAGACTTCCCATGCTGCGCTCGAGCTTCGCGAACTCAGCGCGCGCAGCCGCGATCAGCATCGACTGATCGATGAGCCCGCCGTTGTCAGCCGCCTTGAAGGCAGCATTCACCGCCACGCTGCGAATATTGCCGCCCGACAAGGTAAGACGGGCGAGCGTGGCGAAGTCGATCTCGCCCATCGGCGCGTTGGCCGGAAACTGCCGGCGCCAGATCTGCTCACGCGCAGTCGCATCGGGAAACGGGAAGTTGACGATGAACCGTATCCGCCGCAGGAAGGCCTGGTCGAGCGCACCCTTCATGTTGGTGGTGAGGATGGCGAGCCCGCGATAGGCTTCGATGCGCTGCAGGAGGTAGGCGATCTCGATGTTGGCGTAGCGGTCGTGGCTGTCCTTGACCTCGCTGCGCTTGCCGAACAGTGCGTCGGCCTCGTCGAAAAGCAGCACCGCACCGCTCGCTTCCGCCGAATCGAACAGGCGCTTGAGATTCTTTTCGGTCTCGCCGATGTACTTGCTGACCACGCTCGCGAGGTCGATGCGGTAGAGATCGAGCCCGACATCGCCCGCGACCGCTTCGGCGGCGAGCGTCTTGCCGGTTCCCGATTCGCCCGCGAACAGGGCGACCAGCGCCTGCCCAAGTTGATGCCTGGCCCCGAATCCCCAGTCGCCATAGACGCGGTCGCGCTGGCGCAGGTGGCGCGCGATGTCGCGCAGCATCGCCATCTGACCGGGCGGCAGCACCAGATCGTCGAATGTCACCCGGCTGTCGATGCGCTGCGCGATGGCGTCGAGCCCGCCGCGCGCCGCCTCGCGGGCCGCGGGCCAGATCGCCTCGACCGGCATGGTCGGCAGGTTCTCGACGATGCCATCGATCGCCGATGGCCCAAGATGGAACTGGCGGGCCGCCCGCTCGAGCGCGGCGCGCGTCGCCGCCTCGTCGGCTGCGATCGCGCCCGGCAGCCGCTGCCAGCGCCTCAGCAAGGCTGCCCTCGTACGTGCCGCATCGGGCGGCGGCAGGTCAAAGCGCAGAACGCGGCGAGGCCGCACGAGGGAAGAGAGTTGCGGCCGCAGCGCGCCGAGCCACAGCAGGCCGCAGTGCAGGCGCGCCACCAGGCGAAGGGCCGCCACCTCGGAGCCGGCGCCGTCGATCGACACGACCGGTAGGCAGCCGACGAGCGCCGCCTCACGATCGACATGCACGGCGAGCCGCAACAGCGCTTCCGGATCCGCCGGCAGATCGCGGCTCTCCAGCCAGAGGCCGGGGCGCGACAGGCGGGTCAGCACGGCCAGCGCCATGTCGCGCCGCAACGCCGGGTCGCGGTCCTGGTCGTGCAAGACCGCGACGGCGCCGGGATGGTCAGGCGCCGACAGGGTATGCGCGATCCGCGCCGCCAGGGACGCATCCTCGTCTTCGATATCGTGCCCCGGCGCGACGACCGTGGCCACGCCGGCGAGCACGGGATCCGACGCCGGCACTCCCGTGACGAAGTGAACAATCCGCTCGTCGATCTGCAGGGCCGCCTGCGTGAGGTGCGGGCCGGTCTCCGGCTCGATCATATGCCACTGGCGCAGCGCCGAATCCGATGACAGGGCCCGCCAATGTGGCGCCGCCAGGGTCGCAAGACCGAGTCCGTAGCTTGCCCGCGACGACGCACCACCATTCAGGGTCGCCACCGCGGCACGCAGGCCCTGATCGAGCTCCAGCCCGGCGGCCAGCAACAGCAGCTCGCGCTCGAATACCGAAAGCCCGAAAGCCCGCCCGAGATGAACCAGGGCAGGCGTGAACCCCGGCAGCTCGTCTGTCTCGACGCAATCTGCAGCGACCAGCGGCGCCGACGGATCGGCGACGCGCGCCTCGAGCCGCTGCCGCAGCCGGCCGATCGCGCCGATCAGCCATTGCCGATTGCGCTCTGGCCAGGTCTGCATCGGCGTGAGCGTTGCGCCGCAATCGAGGTCGACCGCGACGTTCATGGCGGCACCACGATCTGCTGCGTCGCATCGAACACCGGCTCGGCGCCGCTTTGATCGAGCAGGATGCTGTCGGCGCCGTCGACACGCAGGCGTGCCCAATGCGGCCCGGCGGCCACGCTGTCGGGGAACTCGAAGATCAAAGGATCGGACGACGCCGCCCGCGGCAAGGCATTGGCCGAGACGGTGCCCAGGGAGAGAGACGCTCTCTGCTCAAGGCGCACCTGCGGTCTCGACCGCATGGTGACCGTCACGCGCGGCGGAACGCCGCCCCGCACCGCCGTCGCCGCCGGCAGGCCGAGGCCCGCATCGGCCGCGATGACCGGCACGGGCGCCAGGATCAGCGGGATGGAATTGGTGTCTCGCGGATCCGGCTCCCCCGTCGGCGTAAACCTCACGGTCGCCGCCAATTGCCCTGCCGCCAGGGCGGTCTGGGCGGCAGCATCATTGGGCACCAGGATCCGGAGCGATCGGCCGCCGGGATCGACGCTGGTCGGCACGATCTCGATCGCTGCCGCCGCATTGAGGCGGTGCACCAGCCGCACGACGTGCCCGGCACCGGCCAGCCGCACACCCGTGATGTCGACCTGATCGCCCAGCCGCGCGCCGGTTTGCGGCACGAGCGTCGCGGCCTCGAAAAGCGTCGGCAGAGGCGGCAGCAGATCGGGATTGACCACGACGCCGCGGTCGCGATGCGTGACGGGGTCGCGGCGGCCGCGCGACAGGACGGGAAGCGGCGAGATCGCCGGCCTGGTCCCTTCAATCAGAACGACGGACACGTGATAGGCAGACGACGGCCGATAATGTGTCTGGATGGCCGACCACAGTCTCGACATGTCGTCGGTGGTCACGGCGGCGGGTGTGATCTTGATCAGCTCCACCTGGTCGGCGAGGTCCGACGCCGCGAGCGCCTGGAAGGCCGGCGGCAGCATGCTGACGTCGAGCGGGCTCGGATTGAGCGCGCGCCGGATCGCCGCCCGGTCGAGCACCGGCCGCTCGTGCAGCAGGTGCATGGCGTAGCCGAGCAGTATCTCGGCCTGGAAATCCATCCGGCCGTAGGCGGTCAGCAGATAATGCAGGTCGAGCGCCAGCGGCGCGTTGGTCAGCCGCTCGCCGCTGGCGGCTCCGCGCGACGGCAGCCCGACGGTGCTCCAGCCCTGGTTGGGCGTCACGCGATAGAGGAAGAGATTGAGCCGCGGCGGATCGTTGGCGTTGTCGAGGTTGATCGTGTCGGGCGCCACGGCGCTGACGGCAACCGTGCTGCCGATCGCCGCACCGGCTTCGACCAGGCCGTTGTCGAGAAGATTGCGCAGGACGGCGCTGACCGCGCCGATGGCGAGCGGCGAGCTCATCTCCGCCCTCCGCCCGCGCCGCCGCGCAGGTAGTCGGCCAGCGACTGCGACGGAAGCGGCCGCGGCTTGCGGCGCTCGGCCACGGCCTTTGGCGCTGCCGGCGCGCGCACCTCGAGCCGGTCGATCGTGACCTGGATGACGGGCCGCTCGTCGCGCGGCGCCCGCGGTCGGGCGGCCACGACGGCATCGCTGAGCGGCGCCACGGTTACCGACGTGCGCTGCCGACGCCCATCCGACGGCCCGATCACCGGAGGCACGTCCTCGGCGGATTTCCTCAACCAACGAAACTGTGTTGCTGTCGGGACGTCCGACGGAGCTGGCGCCGCAATGGCGTGTGCGCTCCGCCCGCCATCGAGGGAACGCGCCGAGAGCACCGGCCGGCGCGCCTCGCTGGGCCTTGCATCGTCTGGCGGCGGCGCGAGCGTCGAAGGGGGCGGGACGGGCCGGGAGCCCATCGAAACTTCCGGCTCATCCCGCCTTTCCTCCGGACCCCACGACCGGCTCGGTGTTGGCGGCGTCTCTATCCTTCGCGGCGCATCGGTGAAGGGCTGTCGGTTTGCGGACGCCCCAGGTGACGCCCGACCTTCATCGACGATCTCGACAAACGCCTGCCCGGCTACCGGACCCGCCTCGGCGAAGCGCGTTGGCAGGGAGACCCGGGCAGCGCCTGCAGGCGCCACGCCGCGCGCCAGGCCGGCGAGATGAGCGAGGAAACCCATCACCCGGCCTCGACGAGCTGGAGATAGGCGGCGCGACGAACCGGCGAGAGCTGCAAGACCTCGGCCTCGGTCCAACCATAGGCGCGCGCCAGGGCGTCGACCTCGATCAGGGTCCGTTCGGCAGCGCGCTGCAGCTCGGCCGTCAAGGCCTCGCCGACATCGAGCAGCGAAGGCCATTCGTGGGAGCAGCCGACACAGCGCAACTGAAAGGCGATCGTTGCGGCGGGGTCCAAGGCCTCGAGATGCCGTTCCAGCCCTCCGACCGCCGGCCCACCGAGCGCAAGGTCGTCAATCGCGAGGCCTTCGGCGCCCTCCAGGCAACGGGCAAGCAGCGCCCGCGCCGCATCGGCACTGTCGGCTACCCCGGCGATCGCAATCAGGTCGTCGATCGTGGGCGCACGCGCTGTCAGCGACCGGCCTTCCCATTCGATGGTGGTGCATTGCTCGATCGGCTGGGCACCGAGCTGCTCGGCCAAAGCGACGCCGTCGACGGTGAACTCGCATTCCGTCGCGCAGGCCGGGCAGGCGCTGCGCAAGGACCACTGGCGATTGAAGATCGTGTTGCGCAACGCGAGCAGGCCGAGATTGCGGGCCCCGAGACCGCGGGGGACCGATGCCGCGATGCCGAGCAGCGCGTCGTCACGCTGCCAGCGATCGCGACCGACGGTCGCTTCCCACAAGGCGAGCACCTCGTGCTCGCGATCGGTCGATGCTGTCGCCCGCATGGCCGCCTCGTCACGCCGGCTCGGTGAATCTGGGCTCGGACGGCTCGGTCACGTCGAGGTCGCGTTCCCAGCCCTCGTTCTCGAGCTTGAGCGTCTGGATGGCGACGGCGTTGGTGTTGGCGTCGAGATCGGGCAGCGCCTGGAACTCCGACGCCCAGCAGCGGAAGATCTTGTAGGCGATCGCGAGCTGGCCGGCCTCGTTGTAGAACTCGAGGATGATGTCCTTGCGGAAATCCGCCAGCGACACTTCCGAGCCCAGGCCCGAGCCGAAATTCCACACCTTGTTCGCCCATTTCTCGAACTCGGTGTCGTGCGTGACGCCGCGCTCCAGGGTCACCGCCTCGAACTTGGTGCGCCCGGGCGACTTGCGGCCGGTCGACGGGTCGCCGCCTTCGCGGTGCTCGACCACCTCGGTGCTGCGCTTCAGCGCCGACACCTTGCTGATGCCGGCGACATAGCGGCCATCCCACTTCACCCGGAACTTGAAGTTCTTGTACGGGTCGAAGCGCTGCGGATTGACGGAGAACTGGGCCATGGCAGGTTCCTTTCAGCGCCGATCAGGTCGGGATCTCGCCGGCGATCTGCTGGATCTTGAGCACGACGAACTCGGCGGGCTTCAGGGGAGCGAAGCCCACGAAGATGTTGACGATGCCGAGGTTGATGTCGGCCTGCGTCGTGGTCTCGCGGTCGCATTTGACGAAGTAGGCCTGCCGGGGCGTCGTGCCCTGGAAGGCGCCCTGGCGGAACAGGCCCTGCATGAAGGCGCCGATGTTGAGCCGGATCTGCGCCCACAGCGGCTCGTCGTTGGGCTCGAACACGACCCATTGCGTGCCGCGATAGAGGCTCTCCTCGAGGAACAGCGCGGTGCGCCGCACCGGGATGTACTTCCATTCCGATCCGCGCGCGTCGTTGCCGTCGAGCGTGCGGGCACCCCAGGCGACGGTGCCGTAGACCGGCAGCGTGCGCAGGCAGTTCACCGCACTGGGATTGAGCTGGCCGTTCTCGGCGTCGCTCATGGTGATGGCGAGGCCGGCCGCCCCTGTGATCGAGGCCTCGGTGCCGGCCGGCGCCTTCCAGACGCCGCGCGTGGCGTCGGTGCGGGCGAAGATGCCGGCCATGAAGCCCGACGGCGGAAACGGCCGCAGCGCGCCCTGCTGCAACGGATCGGGCGCCATCACCCAGGGGAAGAACAGCGCCGAGTTGGGCGCGTTGACGCCGGTCTTGCCGGCCAGCGAGGCGACCACCGTGCTGACGATCTCGGTCTGGCCGGCATCGACGATCAGGAAGGCACGCCGGTCACGGACCCGCTGCTGCAAGGTGGCGATGGTCGGCCCGTCGGTCAGGCCGGGCACGCAGACGATGTTGAAGAGGTCGATGCGGTCGGCAATGCCGCCGACATCGAAGGCGGTGGTCAGTGCGGTGAGGAACGTGGCATCGGCCGGGCCGATCACCGTGCCGTCGACGCCGTTGGTCGTGGCGTTCAGCGCGACCGTGGCGTCGGCCGGCGTGGGCGGCGTAGGCGGCGGTGCCGTCACTGTCAGGTTGTCGATGAAGGCCGACCGGCCGTTGATGACGGCCGTCACGAAGCGTGGATCGGTCGCGGTCATCGACAGGTTGGCGAACGATTCCAGCACGGCGTTGTTGGCACTGGGCTGGATGACGTCGATGGTGAAGCGGGTCGGGTCGTCGGCCCGTCGCGTCAACCGCACGCTGAAGTTGCTGGCCCAGGCACCGGGCGAGCTCGCGGGAATATGGATGTCGCCGATATCGCAGGCCGCGGTCACCGCCGTCGCGTCGGCGATGCGCAGGACATAGGCATCGGCGCCGCCATTGTCGTAGAAGTGACGTACCGCGTAGCCCAGGAACGAGCGCGAATCGAGGCCGTTGTAGGCGCGCTGGTAGTCGGCGAAGCTGGTCAGTCGCAGCGCCCGGTTGGTCGGGCCGCGCGGCGCCCATCCGACGAACAGCGTGATCGATGTCGCCACGCCGGTGATCGTGCGCACACCGCTCGGCAGCTCCTCGATATAGACGCCGGGTTGCAGAAGGGCGACGGGCATGGGACCTCCTCTTCCGTCAAAAGCCGGGTGGACGGTGCCGAAGCGAGGACGCACCGTCGTCGAGCGCAGGGATTGTCGCAGAGAGTTCGCGCGGGCGAATGAGCCCTATGGACTAGGCGACCTCATGTGAGGAAAGCGGCCCACGATGCCTTGCGCGTGCGATGGATGACGGCTTCGGCGCAGCGTCGTCGCGCACGATCGTCCGATCGCGACGAGAGCGTGATCCGATCGCGAGGCAAGCGCGATTTGGCGGCAACGTTGCGTGATTGCGATCTAGACCGTTGGGTCCCCATCCATCGCCGCATGGTCATGGACCATGGCGGGATCACGCTGCTTGTGATTTTCAGGTATGCGATCGGGGCTATGGGTTGCCTGCCGTCGCGAGAAGGCGACGATCTCGATGCGACGGCGCATCTTGAGCTTGCCCAGGATGCTGTGAACATGATTCTTCACCGTCGCGCTCTGGATGCCGAGCGCCTTGGCGATCTGCTTGTTCGACAGACCTTCGCCGACGCAACGCGCGATCTCGCGTTCGCGCTGCGTCAGCGCATCGGAGGGGTTCTCGACCGCGCGCGAGGCCGCCAGCGCGCTCACGCGATTGAGCAGGATGCCGGCGGTGCGCGGCGAGCACACGAGCTCGCCGCGCAC
>NZ_JBGAKA010000093.1:0-13270 GCF_044224635.1 Reyranella sp.
TGTGGATTCTCGTTTGAAGTGCAACAGTTTTGAGAAGACCTCAGCGGGAGTGTGGAAGTCCAGGCATTTTCGAGGCGTGTGATTGTAGGCGTGGATGAAGCGAGCGATGTCTTTGGGTTTGACGGCCTTAAGATCAGTGGTCCTGGGCAAGAGGCGTCGGAATCGGCCGATGGCATTCTCGATGCCGCCCTTTTGCCACGGCGAATGGGGATCGCAGAAGAAGGTCTGCAGGTCGGAGCTTTTATGCAGCTGATGATGCTCGGCAAACTCGGTTCCGTTGTCGAAAGTTAGAGATCGGCGGAGTTGAGGGGGCATGAGGGCGAAGAATTGGGCGATTGTATTGGCGGTCGGTTGAGCGCGGCGGTTGGGGGTGCGCACGATTGCGGTGAAGCGCGAAGTGCGCTCGTGCAGGACCAGGATGGATTGTCGGGGGCGGGAGAACAGCATGAAGTCGGCTTCCCAGTGGCCGGCTTGGCAGCGATCGAGGGCTTCCTGGGGACGATGATCGATGGGCAGGCGGTGCTTGATTGCCAAGGCGGGGCTGCGGCTGCGCGGGCGCCGGTGGCCTCGCCGGCCCTTGGCCTGTGGCAGATAGTGACGCCAGCGGCCGTCCTTGGTCCGCCTGAGCTGAGCGTAGATGAAGCGATAGATGGACTCGCAGCCGATCACCGGCCGACGATGCTCGAGCGCCAGGCGGCCGCAGACGGCAGCGGGCGACCAGCCTTTGCTCAGACGGTCGAGCACGCTGGCGCGCAGCACCGGGTCGCGATCCAGGCGCGAGCCAGACCATCGCCGGGCTCGAGCCTGTTGGTGAGCGAAGGCCGGCCGGTAGCCAGCCGGCTGGCTACCGGCCGCTTCAGCTCGCGAGAGATGCTCGATGGCGCGCGATCCAAAGCTGCAGCGATTTGACGGATCGACTGGCCCGCTCGACGTAGCACGGCAATATCGCACCGTTCATCGAGCGTGAGTTGTTTGTAGTGGGTTCCCATGACAACACCCTTCTAGCAAGGTGTTGCACTTCGTTTGAGACCCCGGGGGACCTTTCGTCTTCGTGCGCCTACCGCCCGGGCAGCCGCAGCCCGGCGACGGCGGAACCGACGAAAGTCTGCGGCCGCGACGGCGGCGAGACACCCATGCGACGTTCGAGGTTGTCGACGCAGGCCTCGGTCGCCTGGGCAAGCTGCTGCCAGGTCGACACCGCATCGAACTGCTGCAGCAGGCACTGGTCGTAATAGGTGTAGCGGTCGCTCGCGCCGCAGCCGAAGCTGGCGCGCTCGGGGGCCGCGGCGGTCAGCACGATGCGATTGGGCTGGCGCATCGCCGACGTCAGGAACACGCCGCTGTGACAGGCCGAGACCACCACCACGGTCGGCCGCGTGCCGCAACCGGCGTCGAGTGCATTATCGAGTGTCGACGGGCCGACCGTGCCGCGGGCCTGCTTGAGGACGAAACCGGACTGGTCGCCATGGCTGGTGATGAAGGCGAGGCAGGCCTCGCCGCCGCCGCCGCGCAGCGCGCCCGACACATTGGCCGCCGTGGCGACCGGCAGCGACGGGTTGGCCGCCGGATTGGACGTGAAGGCCTGGATGTCACGCACGCCCCGGCTGGCGAGCTTGTCGCGCATCGTCCGCACGCCGTTGTCGAAGGCCGGGCTATCGTTATCGCCGGCGATCAGCACGACATGCCAGCGACTGGCCGGCACCGCTACACTCGCGTTGGCCGTCGAAGCGTCGGACGGACGCGACGTCGCCGGCGGAGCGCCCGCCGTCTCCGGCGTGCAGGCTGTGATCAGAAGGATGGAGAGAAGAAGCGCCTCGAGACGAGCCCGCATGCCGGACCTTGCTCCCGTTGGTTGGACGAAGTTCCTACTTCGTCCTTGCGCCGACCGCGCGCAAGGCCATGTCGGCGTAAAGCTTGGCCATCTGCTCCTCGCTCAGCATGCCGCCAGGACCGTACCACATGGACACGTGGGTGCATTGGTCGAGCAGCGCCATGGCGATCGCCTTGAGGTCGCTGCGACCGTCGATGCGCGGCGGCTCGAACGCCGCGCGCTCGGTGCCGCGCGACAGGATACCGACCAGGATGTCGCGGATGGCCCGGCGGCTGCGCCGGATGTCGGCGACCCGCTCGCCGCTCAGCCAGCCGATCTCACGGTTGGCGACCAATGCCTCCACCCTGAGCCGGCAGTGGCGCGCCACATAGACCCGCACGAACGCCGCGAGCTGAGCTGCCGGATCGTCGCCCGCGCCCGCCACCGCCTGCTGGCACAGTCGTTCGAGCTCGCCTTGGGTCGAGGCGATGATGTCGTGCAGCAGCTCGTCCTTGGAGCGGAAATGATTGTACAGCGCCCCCTGGGTGAGCCCGCACGCCTTCATGATGTCGCGCACCGTGACCACCGGATAGCCACGTTCGGCGAACTGGGCGAAGGCGGCGGCGCGGATCGCCTCGACCGGCGGACGCTGCGCCTCGCGATCGGTGGTGATTGCGGCGTCGGGCGCACGCTGGGCGTTACGCTTGGGCGTCATCGCCCATCTCCCGCGATTCCCTCGACGATGCTCCAGGCAAGCTCGGCCGCCGGACGCACCAGCTTGCCTGATTCGGCGGCGCGCAGGTTGGAGGCCGTGCCGTCGAGCGCCCGGCCGTAGACGCCCTGGCGGATGCACGATACGCGAAACAGATTGTAGGCCATATAGAAATCCCACAGCGCGCGATCAGGGACGGCGCGTCCGGACAGCGCGCAGTAATAGTCGACCATTTCGCGCTCGCCCGGCAGGCCAAGCGCAGCCAAGTCATGGCCGGCGAGGCCGCCCCAATCCATTGGCGTGCGCCACAGCATGCAGAGATAGGCGAGCTCGGCCAGCGGATCTCCGAGTGTCGAGATCTCCCAGTCGATGATGCCCAGCACGCGCGGCTCGGTGGCATGGTAGACCATGTTGTCGAGCCGGTAGTCGCCGTGCACCAGGACCGTCTCGTCGTTGGCCGGCAGGTGGGCCGGCAACCAGTCGAGCAGCCGGTCCATAGCGGCGATCGTCTCGGTCTCCGAGGCCTTGTACTGCTTGCCCCAGCGCGAGATCTGGCGTGCCACGTAGCTGCCCGGCCGGCCGAAATCGGCAAGGCCCAGGGCGGCGTAGTCGACCGCATGCAGGCGGGCCAAGGTCTCGAGCTTGGCGCGGTAGATGGCGAGACGGCCCTCGCGCGGCACCTCCGGCAACAACGGGTCCCACAGCACACGGCCGTCGCAGAACTCCATGATGTAGAAGGCCGTGCCGACGACGCTGTCGTCCTCGCACAGGGCATAGGCGCGCGGCGTCGGAACGTTGGTCCGGTTGAGCGCCGAAATGACCCGGAATTCGCGGTCGACGGCATGGGCCGACGGCAGGAGCTTGCCGGGTGGCTTGCGCCGCAGCACGTAGCGGCGCCCGGCCGCGTCGGTCAGGCGATAGGTCGGGTTCGACTGCCCACCCTTGAACTGCTCGACCTGAACCGGGGCAACGAACCCCGGCACGTGCTCGACCATGAACCGATCGAGAGATCGCTCGTCGAAACGGTGCTTCTCCTGCACCGCCATCGTTCCGATGTATTCTGCCCCGCGTCTCGCCACCCGCAGCCCCTGAACGGTCATTCACATTGGTCCGAGTGTGCTCGTTCGCCCGCGCCCACGCAATATGAACCGCCCTTCGCCTAACGTCGCCTTGACGGACGTCGACATTGCCACGGCCGGTGAGCGGGTCAGCCAAGAATCACAAGCTCTGCAAGTCGATGAAATTGTATCACCCTGGTGAATCCAGTCTCACAGCGCGCCACCAATCACGCTTTGTCGCGGCCGCCAATTCGCACTTGGGCAAATCGACATAATTGTGTTTATGTAGACTTTACGACGGCTCGGGGGTTCGGGCCCAACAACACATTGTTTGACGCTGCGCGCGCCGGGGAGGCATCGTTGAGTCGACTCCTGAGCAAGGACTTCCTGTCCGGGCTGATGTTCATCGCCTTCGGGCTTGCTGCCCTGTATTTCGGGCAGAAGTTGGCCATAGGCACCACCGTCCGCATGGGGCCGGGCTACGTCCCGCGCATGCTGTCCTTCATTCTTCTCGGTCTGGGCGGCCTGATCTGCGTGGTCGCCCTGGTCTCCGGCAGCGAGGCCGTCGAACGACCCAGGTGGAAGCCGATCACCATGGTGACGCTCGGCATCATCTGCTTCGCGCTTCTCTTCGAGCGCGCCGGCCTTCTCCCGGCCCTCGTCGTTCTCGTGCTGGTCGCCTCAGCCGGCGGTGAGGAGTTCAAGCTCACGGAGGTGATCGGCAACATGGTCGTTCTGGCGATCCTGTGTACAGTGGTGTTCAAGGTCGGCTTGGGGATGAACATCTCCATCGTGCGCGGGGTGTGGTGACATGGAGCTTCTGAACAATCTGCTGCTCGGCCTATCCGTCGCCGTCTC
The DNA here is from genome assembly GCF_044224635.1 of Reyranella sp. GTDB lineage: Bacteria > Pseudomonadota > Alphaproteobacteria > Reyranellales > Reyranellaceae > Reyranella. The sequence continues at coordinate 4,439 of NZ_JBGAKA010000093.1, forward strand.
CCTGCAGAACCTGCTGTATGCCCTGTTGGGCTGCATGGTCGGCACCCTGATCGGCGTGCTGCCCGGCATCGGTCCCGTGGCGACGATTGCCATGCTGCTGCCAATCACCTTCCATCTGCCGCCAACGGCTTCGCTGATCATGCTGGCCGGCATCTACTACGGCGCGGCTTACGGCGGATCGACCACCTCGATCCTGGTCAACCTGCCGGGCGAATCCTCGTCGGTCGTCACCTGCCTCGACGGCTACCAGATGGCGCGCAAGGGTCGCGCCGGCGCGGCGCTCTCGATCTCGGCCGTCGGCTCGTTCTTCGCCGGCACGATCGGCACGATCATCATCGTGATCTTCGCCGAACCGTTGACCCGAATGGCGCAGAAATTCGGGCCGGCCGACTACTGCTCCCTGATGGCCCTCGGCCTGGTGGCGGCCGTCGTCCTGGCGAGCGGCTCGGTGCTCAAGGCCATTGCCATGGTCTTCCTCGGGCTGCTCTTCGGCCTGGTCGGCACGGACGTCAACACGGGCGCCCAACGCTTCACGTTCGACATTCCCGAATTGAGCGACGGCATCGACTTCGCGCCCATCGCCATGGGGTTGTTCGGCATTGCCGAGATCGTGGTCAATCTCGAGCGACATCTGTCGCGCACGGGAGGTGCCATGAAAGTGGGCTCCCTGTGGCCCACGCGCGAGGAGATCAGACGATCCATTCCGGCGGTGTTGCGCGGGACGACCCTGGGATCCATGCTCGGCGTGCTGCCGGGCGGCGGCCCGACCCTTGGCGCGTTCTCGGCCTATACGCTGGAAAAGAAGATTTCCCGTAATCCCGGCGAGTTCGGCAAGGGTGCGGTGGAGGGCGTTGCCGCACCGGAAGCCGCAAACAATGCCGCCGCCCAGACATCCTTCATCCCCATGCTGACCTTGGGCATCCCGTCCAACGCCGTCATGGCGCTGATGGTGGGCGCCATGATCATCCAGGGCATCCAGCCCGGCCCCGAGGTGATGACCAAGAAGCCGGACCTGTTCTGGGGCATGATCGTCTCGATGTGGATCGGCAACCTGATGCTGGTCATCATCAACCTGCCGATGATCGGCATGTGGGTGAAGCTCCTGACGGTGCCCTACCGCTTCCTCGCCCCGGCCATCCTGCTGTTCTGCTGCATCGGCGCCTACAGCCTGCAGAACAGCACGTTCCACGTCATGCAGGTGGCTGGCTTCGGCGTACTCGGCTACATCTTCTCGCGGCTGGGCTGCGAGGGCGCGCCGTTCCTGCTCGGCCTGGTCCTGGGCCCCCAGATGGAGGAATATTTCCGCCGAGCCATGCTTCTGTCGCGTGGCGATCCCATGGTGTTCATCCAGCGGCCGATCAGCCTCGGGCTGCTGATCACCACCGCCGTGCTGCTCGTCATCATGGCCCTGCCCAGCATCAAGAAAGCGCGCGACGAGGCATTCCAGGAAGAGGGCTGAGGAGGAAGGACAGATGTCCGATCTGCCCAAGCGTGTGACCATCGACGAGGAAGGCCCGCGCGAGGGCTTCCAGTCGGAGAAGAAGATGATCCCGGTCGCCGACAAGGTGCGCCTCATCGAGGCGCTGGCGGAGACCGGGCTCAGCCGCATCGCCTGCGTATCGTACGTCAACCCGAAGCGCGTGCCGACCATGGCCGACGCCGAGGCGGTGGCGGCCGCCATCCGGCGCAAGCCGGACGTCCAGTACAGCGCCCTGTGGCTCAACCAGCAGGGACTCGAACGAGCGCTGCGCGGGCCCCTGCACGTCGATGGCGGCGTGCGCGTCACCGCGTCGGACACCTTCTCGCGCAAGAACATCGGCAAGTCGGTGCCCGACGCTATGGTCGAGCAGCGCATGTCGCTCCAGACCTTCAAGGACCGCGGCATGCCGGTTGACTGGGGCATCATCCTCGGCGCCTTCGGCTGCAACTATGAAGGCGTGCTGTCGACCGAGCTGATCCTGCAGCGCGTGCAGCTTGCCATCGACGAGGCCGAGCTTGCCGGCTTCAAGCTCAAGGGCATCAAGCTCACCGACGCCATGGGCTGGGCCACGCCGCATTCGGTCGAGCGCCTGATCGGCGCCATCCGCTCGAAGTGGCCCGAGCTCGAGATCGCGCTGCACCTGCACGACACACGCGGCACCGGGCTGGCTAGCGCCTATGCCGGCCTGAGGCTCGGCGTCACCAGGTTCGACGCGTCGATCGCCGGACTGGGCGGTTGCCCGTTCGCCGCCACCGACGGCGCAGCCGGCAACATCTGCACCGAGGATTTCGCCTTCCTGTGCGAGGAGATGGGCGTGGAGACCGGCCTCGACATCGACCGTCTGATCGAGGTCGCCCGGCTCGCCGAGGAGGTCGTCGGCCGGCCCCTGCCCGGCCATGTCATACGCGGTGGCACGCTCACCGCCGCCAAGCAGAGGGCCAACGCATGAACGTCGAAACGCTGCAGCCCGGCACCCTGCCCGATTCGCCCGCCGACTCGGCCCTCGTCGATGTGCCCAGCGTGCCGTGGCAGCCGACCGGCTTCACCGGCATCGACTGGAAGATCCTGATGGAGACCGAGAGCGGCATGCGCACGGTGCTGATGCGCTGGGCGCCGGGTGCACGACTGCCCCACCACGAGCATGTCGCCCTCGAGCAGACCTTCGTGCTCGAAGGCTCCTTCTCGGATCACTCCGGCACCTGCCGTGCCGGCCAATATGTCTGGCGCCGCGCCGGCAGCCGGCACGACGCGTGGACCGACGAAGGCTGCCTGATGATCGCCTTCTTCCTGAAGCCGAACACGTTCTTCGGCTGACACCCCAGACCGGCTGACCGGCTGGCACCTGCCAAGGTCAGCCGCGCAACGATTGCGCAGAGGCCCGTTCTGCCCTGCGCAGCATCGAACGGCCGGCGCCGCAATGCTCGCTCCCCCGATGCGGCCGGCTCTGCTAATGGTCCCCACAGCAGCGCCGGGAGGCGCAACGACAGGGAGGCGGCGTTCATGTCCGGGGTGCTCGAGGGAATTCGCGTTCTCGATTTCGGCCGTTACATCGCTGGCCCGTTCTGCGGCACCATGCTGGGGGATCTCGGCGCCGAGGTAATCCGTATCGAGAAGCTGGAAGGCAGCGAGGACCGCTGGGTGACGCCGGTCGTCGAGGGCGGCGAAGGCGCCATGTTCCTCCAGATGGGCCGCAACAAGCTCGGCCTCACGCTCAATCCCATGAAGCCAGCCGGCCGCGAGATCGTGAAGAAGCTGATCGCGGTATCGGACGTCGTCATCGCCAACCTGCCGTACGAGACGCTGCAGGAGATGGGCATCGACTACGAGACGATCTCCGTCATCAATCCGCGCATCATCCTCGCCACCACCTCGTGCTTCGGCTCGGAGGGTCCCTACGCCACGCGCGTCGGCTTCGACACGATCGGCCAAGCGATGTCGGGCGCCATGTTCCTGTCGGGCGACGGCAAGGTGCCGACGCGGATGAACGCCCCTTTTGTCGATTTCGGCACCGCGCTGCTCAATACCGTCGGCGTGCTGGCCGCCCTGATGGATCGGGCCAAGTCGGGCAAAGGCCAGAAGGTCGAGACGGCCTTGCTGCGCACCGCGGTCAACATCACCAACGGGCACCTGATCGAGCAGGCGATGCTGAACCTCAACCGCATCGCCACGCTCAATCGCGGCTTCACCGCCGGCCCGTCCGATTCCTACAAGTGCCAGGATGGCTGGATCTACGCCATGACCATCGGCCAGCCCCTGTTCGTGCGCTGGTGCAAGCTGATGGGCGACGAGAGTCTGCTGCAGGATCCGCGCTTCAAGGACGATCTGGCGCGCGGCGACAATGGCGAGGCGTTGTCGGCCATCATGCAGAAATGGTGCGAGGCGCGAACCGTCAAGCAGGCCCTGGCCGAGCTCGAGGCCAACCGGATCCCCGCCGGTGCAGTCTACACGCCCCAGCAGGCGCTCGACGATCCGCACATCCAGCAGGCCAACTTCATGCACGGCATGGACTACCCCGGCGCCGACAAGCCGGTTCCGATCCTGCAGGAGCCGGTCCGGCTCTCCCGCACCCCCCTCAGCATCCGCCGCCGTGCACCGCAGCTCGGCGAGCACACCAACCAGATCCTGGAGGAGCTTGGCTACGATTCAACCGCCATACGAAAGCTGCGAGCAGAGCGGGTCGTTTGAACCGCGAGTTACTGCGTGATCCGGGGGCCGGTCTCAGTCTATAGTGGCAAGGCGTCCGAGGAGACATATGCGCAGTCTCACAGCAACCTTCGCGCTGATCGTATCAGGAACCGCCGTCGCTCCCACCGCCGCCCAGGAGTTCCCGTACGGCCGGAGCCAGACGTTCGACGTCTATCGCAATGGCCAGCCGATCGGCCAGCATACGCTGACGTTCCAGCAGGACGGCGCCAGCCGGACGGTGATCGTTGCCGTCGATCTTGCCGTCAAAGCGTTGGGCGTCGTCGCCTACCGCTACCAGCACAACAGCAAGGAAGTGTGGAGCAACAACGCGCTGCAGGCGCTCGAAGCGCGCACCGATGACAACGGCCAGAAATACAGCGTGAGCGTCAAGCGCGCTAACGACGGTCTTGCCGTCGAGCGCCATTCGCCCCCGGTTACCGTGGCCGCCGCCACGACCAGTGACCAGGGATTGCAACCCTCGACATTCGCGCGTGAAGTGCTGCCCGCCACTCTGATGCCGACAACGCATTGGAACATGGGCCAGGTCGGCCAGTCGGCCCTGCTCAATACCCAGTACGGGACGAGGTCGAAGACCCAGGTCACCACGGTCGGCCGCGAGGCGGTCAATCTCGCGAACGGCAACGTCGTGCAGGCCATGCGCTACCATTATACTGGCGACATCCGCATGGATCAGTGGTTCGACGATCGCGGCCGATGGGTGAAGTCGTCCTTCCCGGCGCACGACGGCTCGTCGATCGATTACGTCCTGCGCGAATGACGCCGGTCCAGCGATTCGGGCGCCTGGCCGAACTCCTTGCCGCCGACCTCGACCTGCGTCGGCGCGGCCGCTGGATCGAGACCGAGTGCCGGGTCAAGATCGGCAATGAGCCTTTCCATCTCGCGATCCGCGGCGGCGAGCTCGAGGAGTTCGCGCGCGGTCCGCGACTGATGGGCTCGGTCGCCTTCTCGATTCGCGGCAGTGACGAGGCCTGGCAGCGCCATTGGCAGCGTGTCCCCGAGCCGGGGTGGCACGACCTGTTCGCCCTCACCAAGCGGGGCGTCGCCGCGATCGACGGCGACCTGCGGCCGCTGCTGCAGAACCTGCAGTACTTCAAGGACCTGCTGGCTCTGCCCCGTCGGTTGTCGGAGGGCCACTGAGCCATGGCCCCTGTCCTCGAGCCGATGACCGGCCGCTACCTGCGGACCGAGATCGACGGCGTCCCGCACCGGATCTATTTCGAGGAGGCTGGACACGGCATTCCCCTGGTCTGCCTGCATACCGCCGGCGCCGACGGCCGCCAATACCGCCATCTGATGAGCGATCCCGAGGTGACGCACCGCTTCCGCGTGCTCGCCTTCGACATGCCGTGGCACGGCAAATCGACGCCGCCCGACGGCTGGCAGAAGGACGAATACCGCCTCACGACGGCGTCCTACACAGCAGCGATCCGCGCCTTCTGCCAGGCCATGGAACTCGATCGGCCGGTGGTGATGGGCTGCTCGATCGGCGGCCGCATCGTGCTCAATCTCGCGATCGCCCATGCCCGCGAGTTCCGGGCGCTGATCGCGCTCGAGGCCGCTGACTTCCAGCAACCCTGGTACGACACCGCCTGGCTGCATCGTCCCGACGTGCATGGCGGCGAGGTGTGCGCCGCCCTGGTGTCCGGGCTGATCGCGCCCCAAAGCCCTGTGGTGAGCCGCCACGAAACGCTCTGGATGTACATGCAGAGCGGCCCCGGCGTATTCAGGGGCGACCTCTATTTCTATCGCGTCGACGGCGACCTGCGCGACAAGGTCAAGGCGATCGACACCACCGTGTGCCCGCTCTACCTGCTGACCGGCGAGTACGATTTCTCCTGCACGCCTCAGGACACGCTGCGCACCGCCCGCCAGATTTCCGGCGTCGAGGTCCAGATCATGAAGGAGCTCGGCCACTTCCCGATGAGCGAATACCCGGCGAAGTTCCGCGAGTACATCCTGCCGGTGCTGGAGAGGATTGCTGCGGCGACATGATCACTTGCTGGGGGCGCGCCACTGGAGTGGCGCGCCCCGGGTTGACATCGATTCTGTCATCCCGAGCGTAGCGAGGGACCTTTGCTTATTGCGTTACAACACCTGGAACACCTCGTAGACCGGGCCGGTGGGATCGCGGCGGCCGGTGGCGACGGCGACGATGCGGTTGAGGAAGCGGTATTTCTCCGACGACGTCTCGAACCACGGCGTCGTGCGGAAATAATACTGCGCCGGGTCGACCGGCTCGCCGCGGTTGAGCTGCTCCATCACGAAGGCCGGGCCGTGCCGCATGCCGCGGTAGCTCATGTAGACGAGATGGCCGTCGTCGGTCTCGAGCGTGATGCGCACGTCGAGCATCAGGATGCCGTCGCGCCGCAGCAGCAGCCAGTCGCCGCCCGGCGCCGGCAGCACCCTGCCGCGCAGCTCCTCGCCTTCGAACGTGCCGCCGGTGACGATGCCGATGCGGCGCCGGCCGTACGGCGTCTCGCCGACCTCGGTGAAGTTCGGGTCGACCGTCAGGCGGAGCGTGAAGAGGTGGGAGGTACGGAGTGTCGGTTCGGTCATTGTCGCCTCAAATCCTGGCGCTGCGGCCGGCCCAGTAAGGCTCGCGCAGCTCGCGCTTCATGATCTTGCCGATGGTGCTGCGCGGCAGCGAGTCGCGCAGCTCGACTCCCACCAGCCGCTGCGTCTTGCCGAGCCGGCCGTTCGCCCAGTCGCGGATCTCGGCCTCGCTCGCCGAGGCGCCCGCCCGGCGCACGCAGAGCGCCATCGGCACTTCGCCCCACTGTTCGCTCGGGATTCCGATCACGGCGACGTCGATCACGTCGGGATGCCTGAGCAGCATCACCTCGATGTCGGCGGCATAGACGTTGAAGCCGCCGGAAATGATCATGTCCTTCTTGCGATCGAGCAGCACGACGAAGCCGTCCTCGTCGATGCGGCCCATGTCGCCCGACTTGAAGAACAGCCGGCCCTCGGCGTCGTGCCAGAACAGATCGCGCGTCTTGTCGGCCTGCTTGTAGTAGCCTTTCATCATCAGCTGGGCGCGGCCGGCCAGCTCGCCGACCTCTCCTTGCGGCAGCACCCTGCCCTGCTCGTCGAGCACGACGATCTCGCTGCCGAGCCCTGGTTTGCCCACCGTATGAAGCTTGTCGGGAAAGAGATTGGCTTCCAGCGTGCAGGCCGCGCCGCCCTCGGTGAGCCCGTAGATCTCGATCAGCCGGCCGGGCCAGCGCGCCAGGCAATCGGCCTTGACCTGGGCGCGCAGCGGCGCGCTGGTCGACAGCTTGGCCTTGAAGGATCCGAGGTCGTACGTGCCGAAGTCGGGATGCGCCAGGATACGCTGGTACTGCACCGGCACCAGCATGGCGTGGGTGACCCGCTCGCGTTCGGCGATCTCGAGGAATCCCACCACGTCGGACTTCGGCATCAGGATCGTCGTGCCGCCAAGACCGAGGGTCGCCAGGACGGCGACCAGGGTGGTGTTGGAATAGAGCGGCGTCGAGGCGAGCGAGATCGTGTCCGGCCCGTAGTCGAACGCCGCGAAGCGCGCTGCCGTCATGTCGCGCATGACGTGGCTGTGCAGGATACCCTTGGGCAGCCCGGTCGTGCCCGAGCTGTAGATGATGTTGAAGTCGTCGAGCGCCCCCAGCGACATGTCGAAGGAGGCATCTTTCGCCGGCGCCAGCCACGCCTCGTAGCTGCGCCAGCCGGCGCGCGCGAAGTCGAACGCGATGCGCCCACCTTCGATCAGCTTGCCGAGGCGCGCCTCATAGGGCCCGACCAGGGAGCGATATTGATCCGACAGGAACAGGACCTTGGCGTCGCAATCGTCGAGCATCTTCTCCAGCGCATCGGCCGCCGCCATGGTCGACAGCGGCACGACGCACGCGCCAGCCCTGAGCCCGCCCATGAACGCCTCGAGATACTCGACCGAGTTCGCCGCCAGGATGGCGACCTTGTCGCCACGGCCCACGCCCATGCCGGCGAGCGCGTGCGCCACCTTGTCGACCCGGCGGTCGAAGTCTCGCCAGGTCAGGGCTTTGTCTTCACAGACGACGGCGCGCTTGTCGGGCCAGGCGCGGGCGTTCTCTGCCACGCGCCGCGGGATCGACACGAACTCCGGGAAGTCGTCGAGGGTCGGCTGCGGCACGAGCACGCTGTCGGGACTCATGCCGGCGATCCTATTTCTTCGGCTCGACCTTCTCGACCGGCCCGCCGGCCTTCTTCCAGGCGGCGAAGCCGCCCTCGAAATGGGCGACTGGCGTCAAGCCCATGTCCTGCGCCGTCTTGGTGGCGAGCGCCGAGCGCCACGCGCCGGCGCAGAAGAACACGAACTTGTTGCCGCTCTGGAAATAGTCCTTGGCATAGGGGCTCTGCGGATCGATCCACATCTCGAGCATGCCGCGCGTGACGTTGATCGCGCCGGGAATCGTGCCATCGCGCCACAGCTCGCGCGGATCGCGGATGTCGATGAAGGTGACGCCAGGCTGGCCATGGACCTTGATCGCCTCGGCGAGCGGCAAGGTCTCGATCGCGGCATTTGCCTCGTCGACCATCTGCTTCACGGTCTTCTTGATCTCGAGCGGCATGGTCCCTCTCCGGTGCGGTGTTCTGCTCGACCCAGTTTACGGTTTCGAGGCGACTGCTTGCCA
>NZ_JBGAKA010000039.1:0-72050 GCF_044224635.1 Reyranella sp.
CGGCTTTTCCTTGGCCGTGTCCGGAATGATGATGCCGCCCCTGGTCTTCTCTTCCTCCGCGACGCGCTTGACCACGACGCGGTCGTGAAGCGGACGGAACTTCATGTTCTTCCTCCAATATCCGTTGAGCCCGAAAAATCTTGCTATCAGCACTCGCGCACGACGAGTGCCAAAGGCGCACGGCATGTAGGGCCCCAGCCAATGCAAGTCAAGACGTCGGGAACCAAGTAACTTCGCATGAGCAGCAATCGCCAAGAAGCGCTGCTAATTAATTGAAATGGAACGATAATATTGATTTTTAGTTGAACGTGCCTGACTATTCGCCAAGGCGTGGGTTGTCAAGGAGCCGTTCAATGGGCCGGAGCTTTGCCGTGCAGCTTGGTGACTACCGGATCACCACTGCTGAAATCCTCTACTGGATGCCCGACCATAGCCACGTGCTGCAAAGTTTCGTATGGCAGAATCTCGATCTCGCGCCGCGGTTTCCTGCCCTGACCCGCTTCCTCGACTTCTGGCAACGCAACCTCGACGGCAGGCTGCATCGCGTGCGCATCGCCAACGCCGCCCTGATCAAGCCCGCCGAGTTCCGCTTCTCGTCAGGTCTCTACGAGCTGCATTGAGCGTCGCGCCGCGGCGTACTCCGCCGCGGTCCGCTCGATCAGCTCGGCTACGGACGGAACCCCCGAGACGCCCGACACCGCGTGGCCGGCGCTCCAGATGTCCTTCCAGCGCCTGGCGTCTGGCCTCTCGCGCGCGGCGGCATTGATGTCCTTGGCGATATCGATGGCGCCACGGCTCGGCAGGTTGGCCGGATCGAGCCCGGCCGCCTCGATCGACGGCCGCAGCATGTTGGTCTCGAGGCCGGTGAAGGCCCTGGTCAGCAGGACGTCGTCGAGCCGGCTCCGAACCAGCATGGCCTTGTAGGCGTCCTTGGCCATGCTCTCCTGCGTGGCGATGAACTTGGTTCCCATGTAGGCGAGGTCGCAGCCGAGCGCTTCGGCGGCCGCAACGGCATGGCCGTCCGCCATGCCACCCGCCATGACGACAATGCCCTTCCAGAAGGCACGCACCGCGCGGGTGAAAGCAAAGGGGTTGGCCCACCCGGTCTGCCCGCCGGCGCCGGCCGTCAGCAGCACCAACCCGTCGACCCCGGCCGCCACCGCCTTCTCGGCATGACGCACCGACGCGACATCGGCCAACACCAGGCAACCGGCATCCTTGAGCGGTTTCAATACCGGCTCGGGCGAGCCGACCGATGTGATGACGACCTCCGTCTTGTGGCGCAGCACTGAAGCGAGATCGTCGGTCAGCCGCGGGTTGGAGCGATGGACGATCAGGTTCGGGCAGAAGGGGGCCGGCGACCGGCCGGTCGCATCGGCAGTGCGTGCGAGGTCATCCTGCAGGTCATCCAGCCACGCCTCCAGCTCCTCCGACGTGCGGCAGTTGGCCGTGGGGAAGGACCCGATCACGCCGCCGCGGCAGGCTGCCTTCACGAGTGCCGGACCGGACACGAGGAACATCGGCGCGGCAATCAGGGGCAGGCGGAGACGGCTGGAGAGGCTAGCGGAAAGTGGCATGGCGGGTCGTTCGATTGAAGAGCGGCGGAAAGGAAAGGTCCCTGGCTGCGCTCAGGATGACAACGATACTGTCAACCCGAGCGCAGCGGGGGACCTTTGGTTTCTGGCCGCGGCGCAAGAGCACGCCGCGATCAACTCAAGCGGCCGCGGTCAGCCCTTCCTGCTCGAGCACGCGCTTGACCGCCGGACGGTTCTTCATGCGCTCGTAGTGTGCGGCGCAGTTCTTGGGCAGCGGCATCTTCATGCGCCCGGACGCCCAGAACTCGACGTAGAACAGCGCCGCGTCGGCAATCGAGAATGAGCCCGTGAGATACTCCTTGCCCTCGAGGGTCTTGTTCATGAGCTCGAGGCCCTTCTCCATGATCTCCTTGCCGCGCGCCTTGACCTTGTCGTGGTCGGCTTCGGTCGGCGCGTAGTTCATCGGTCGGAACATGCGCGAGAAGCCCTGCATGTGCATGGTCGACACCGCGTAGTCCATCGCCTCGATGGCGCGCGCCTCGCCGTCGGCGTCGGTCGGCAGCAGGCCCTTCTCGGGATTCTTGCGCGCGAGCCACATGGCGATCGCCGGAAACTCGGTCAGCACCGAGCCGTCGTCGCGCTGCAACGTCGGCACCTTCGACTTGGGATTGAGCTTCACGAAGTCGGGTCCGTACTGCTCCTGCTTGGCGCCGTCGATCTTCTGCAGGTCATAGGGCTTGCCGATCTCCTCAAGCAGAACATGAATGCCGATCGAGCACGCGCCGGGCATGTAATAAAGCTTCATCTCAACCCTCCTCGAGGTGGTTCTTCCTTGGGACGGGCGAGGCTAGCATCGGCACAAGAAGGGGGAAACACGATGCCAACGCAAAATCTGCGATCCCTGGTCGGCACCGGCGGGACCAAGGTCGGGACGTTCCTGTTCGAGTTCGCGACGCCCGGGATCGGCCAGATCCTCAAGGCGGCCGGCGCCGACTTCGCCGTGCTCGACATGGAGCATACCGGTTTTGGGTTCGATACCGTCCGTCAGGTCGTGCGCTACTGCCAGGCGGCCGAGCTGCCGCTGATCGTGCGCGTGCCCAGCCAGCATCGGCATCACATCTCGCGCGCGCTCGATACCGGCGCCGATGGCGTGATGGTGCCGATCGTGTCGTCGGTCGTGCAGGCCAAGGCGATCGTCGACGCGGCGAAATACTGGCCCGACGGCACGCGCGGCGTGGCGCTCGGCCTCGCCCACGAGCGCTTCGCCGTACGCAGCGAGCCGCTGGTGCCGCGCTTTGCCGAGCAGAATGCCCGCACCTGCCTGATCCTGCAGATCGAGGATGCGCATGGCGCAGCGGCGGCCGACGATATCGCCGCCATGCCCGGTGTCGACATGCTGTGGCTCGGCCACAACGATCTCTCGGTGGCGCTCGGCGAGCCAGGCGCATTCGACCATTCCGACTTTCTCAAGGCCGAGCAGGCGACCCTCGAGGCGGCGCGCAAGCACGGCAAGTCGGCCGGCCGATTGGCGGTCGATGCGCGCCAGGGCGCCCAGTTCGCCGCGATGGGTTACGACTTCGTGTCGATCGCCGGCGACGTCTGGCTGCTGCAGCAGGCTTTTGGCAGCGGAGTGGCGACGGTGAAGAGCGGGCAGTGAAAGCTCATGGCCGGGAGCGCAGCCGACGTGGCGCTCCTCTCATTCCCCTCCCCAGCTTTGCTGAGGGGTGTCGCGGTCTTACCGCGACGGAGGGGTCATGAGTCACGTGAGAGGGCCTATGACCCCTCCGTCCGCGATTACGCGGACACCTCCCCAGCAGAGCTGGGGAGGAACAAGCGCGAGAGTGGCGCGCTCCCAGCGCATGACCTTGTGCTCTATCCGCGGATCACGACCGGCAGCGATCGGATGCCGCGGATGAAGTTGGAATAGAGCCGCACCGGCGGGCCGGCGATCTCGAACGCGAGATCGCGTTTCAGGATCTCCTCCCACAGGATCTTGAGCTGCATCTCGGCCAGGCGGTCGCCGACGCAGCGATGGATGCCGGCGCCGAACGACAGATGCTGGCGCGGTCTCGGCCGGCCGACGACGAAGCGGTCCGGTTCCTCGATCGCCGCCTCGTCGCGATTGCCCGAGACGTACCACATCACCACCTTGTCGCCGCGCGCGATGCGCCGTCCGGCAAGCTCGGTGTCCCTCGTTGCGGTGCGCCGCATATGGATCACCGGCGTCTGCCAGCGGATGGTCTCTGACACCAGGTTGTCAAGCAGCTTGCCGTCCGCCCGCACTTTGGCGAGCTCGCCCGGATTGTTCTGCACGGCGATCAGGCCACCGGTCATCGAGTTGCGGGTGGTGTCGTTGCCGCCGACGATCAGCAGGCCGAAGGTGCCGATGAACTCGTTGAGCGGCATGTTCTGCGTCGCTTCCGAGTGCGCCATCATCGAGATCAGGTCGAAGGTCGGCGGTCGCGCCGCGCGCTCCTTCCACAGCGCCGCCATGATCTCAGCCATCTGGCGCAATTCGGCGAGGCGCTCGGCCTCGCTGTGCACCACGGCCTCCTTGTCCGCGACATTGGCGATCGCCACGTCCGACCAGTGCGTGAGCTTGCGCCGGTCGGCCTGCGGAAAGTCGAACAGGGTCGCCAGCATCATGGCGGTGAGCTCGGTCGAGACGCGATCGACCCAGTCGAACGGCTGGTTGCGCGGCAGATCGTCGAGCACGCCTGATGTGCGCTGGCGGATCAGCGCCTCCATGTTGGCGAGGTTGGACGGGGCCACGATCGGCGCGACCGTCTTGCGCTGCGCCGTGTGACGTGGCGGGTCCATACGGATGAAATTGGGCAGCTCCTGGCCCTTCGGCTGGTCGGCGATCTGGATGCCGCCCAGCTCCGACGCCGACGAGTAGGTCGCGTGGTCGAGCTCGACCTTCATGATGTCGGCGTAGCGGGTCACGGACCAATAGGGCCCGTAGGGACTCGTCTCGTGGTGGTGGACGGGGTCTTCCCGCCGCAGGCGTTCGAATGCGGGGCGCCAGGTATCGTCACGGTACAAGCACGGATCGCCGACGTCGGGATAGTCTTCCATGCGCCAAGGCCGCCCGGGCACCGGCCGCAAGTCAAGCGCATTCGTCGCAACGGCCCTGCAATTGGCGCGTTGACAGGTTCCGAACACAAGCGCACATCGTCGCGCCGCCGCCAACCCTGGCGGCGTTCGACATCATGGCCCCGGACAACGCGCGACCGTCGATTGCAGCCGACGCCCACGATCCCAACACCGGAGCCGTTGCCGGGTTGATCGTCGGCGCCCTGGGGGTGGTGTTCGGCGACATCGGCACCAGCCCGCTCTACGCCCTGCGTGAATCCTTCCGTCATGGGCTGGAGCCGACGCCCGAGCACGTGCTGGGCGTGCTGTCGGTGCTGTTCTGGGCGATCACGCTCACCGTCACCATCAAGTACGTGACCCTGATCATGCGGGCGGACAACCGCGGCGAGGGCGGTGTTCTGGCGCTCGCCACCCTGGCGACGCGCGGTCTCAACGGCAAGAGCCGCCGGATTCGCCGCGGCATCACCCTGATGGCCGTGATCGGGCTCGCCCTGTTCTACGGCGACGCCATCATCACCCCGGCCGTCTCCGTGATGGGCGCCGTCGAGGGCCTGTCGGCGGTCGCGCCCGGCCTGACCCCGCTGGTCGTGCCGCTCTCCCTGGCCATCCTGGTCGGGCTCTTCCTGCTCCAGGCGCGCGGCACGGCCGACGTCGGCCGGCTGTTCGGCCCGGTCATGCTGATCTGGTTCATTACGCTCGGCGTGCTCGGCGCCTGGCAGATCGCCAAGCATCCCGGGGTGCTCCACGCCGTCAACCCTGTCTACGCCGTTCGCGTCATCGCCGATCAGGGTTTGGGCATCTTCTGGGCCTTCGGCTCGATCGTGCTGGCGGTAACCGGCGCCGAAGCGCTCTACGCCGATATGGGCCATTTCGGCCGACGGCCGATCCGCATGGCCTGGCTCGGCCTGGTGATGCCGGGGCTTCTGCTGAACTATTTCGGTCAAGGGGCGCTGATCATCGCCGACCCCGGCAGCGTTCATCAGGTGTTCTTCGAGCTGGTACCGCAGGATTTCGTCATCGGGCTGGTCGTTCTGTCGACTCTGGCCGCGGTCATCGCCTCGCAAGCGGTCATCACCGGCGTGTTCTCGCTGACTCGCCAGGCCATCCAGCTGGGCTACCTGCCGCGCATGGCGATCCAACACACGTCGGAAATTGCCATCGGCCAGATCTACATTCCGCGGGTGAACTGGATTCTGATGGGTGGCGTCGTCGCCCTGGTCGTGGGCTTCGGCTCCTCGAGCGCACTGGCCGGCGCCTACGGTCTCGCAGTGACCGGCGCCATGCTGGTCGATGCGACGCTGGCGGCCGCGGTGGCAATCCTGGTGTGGCGCTGGCGCTGGCAAACAGCGATCCTCGTGTTCGGTCTGCTCGCGGTGCCCGATCTCGCCTTCTTCATCGCCAACGCACTCAAGATTCCCGACGGCGGCTGGCTGCCCCTTCTGATTGCCGGGCTGGTCTACTACACGATCACGACATGGCGGCGCGGCCGCCGTGTCGTTGCACAGGAACTGAGCGAGGGTGCCCTGCCGCTGCGTCAGTTTCTGGAGCGCATGGAACGCGTGCCCGATCGCGTCGCCGGCACGGCGGTATTCCTGACCGCCGACGCCAGCCGCACGCCGTCGGCTTTCCTGCACAATCTCAAGCACAACAAGGTGCTGCACGAGCGCATCATCATCCTCCAGGTCGAGACCATGGAGGTTCCGCGCGTCGCCGAAACCAACCGCGTCGAGGTCGAACGGCTGGGCAAGGGCTTCTATACGGTGATCGCCCGCTACGGTTTCACCGAGCAGCCCGACATTCCGGATGCCCTGCGCGCCTGCCGCCAGCACGGCATCGCTTACGACGAGATGGAGACGAGCTTCTTCCTCGGGCGCGAGACGCTGGTGGCTGGCCAGCATCCCAAAATCAGCCGGTGGCGCCGCGACTGGTTCATCTCGCTGTCGCATTCGGCGTCGGCGACGAAAACCTTCTTCCGCATCCCGCCCAACCGTGCCATCGAGCTCGGCAACCAGATCCAGATCTGAGACCCGGCCATGGCGCAATCGCCCGACTCGGTACAATCGACGGCCAAACCGACGCTGGTGCTGCTGCCCGGCCTGCTGAACACCCGGCGACTGTTCGAGCATCAGATCGAAGCGCTGTCCGACATCGTCGATTGCGTGGTCCCCGAGCTGTGGCACTACGACTCGGTCGCCGCCATGGCCCAGGCGGCAATCGATTCCGCTCCGTCGCGCTTTGCGCTCGCCGGCTTCTCGATGGGCGGTTACGTCGCCTTCGAGGTCATGCGCCGGGCGGGCGGGCGCGTCGATCGGCTTGCCCTGATCGACACCCAGGCGAGCTCCGATACGCCGGAAACGACGGCGCGTCGGCGGGGCTTCATCGAGCAGACGCGCATCGGCCGCTTTCACGGCGTGCAGCCCTCCCTGCTGCCGCGGCTCCTCCACCCCAGCCATGTTTCGAGCAAGCTCATCACCCAGCCCATCCTCGAGATGGCGGCCGAGATCGGCGCCGCCGGCTTCGTGCGCCAGCAGGAAGCGATCATGGGCCGCCCCGACAGCCGGCCGTTGCTGGTCGATATCGCCGTGCCGACGCTGGTGATCGTCGGTCGCCAGGACGCCTCCATCCCGCTGCACCGGGCCGAGGAGATGGCAGCCGACATCGCGACCTCCCGGCTCGTCGTTCTCGAGGAATGCGGACACATGAGCCCCCTGGAGCGACCGGCGGAAGTCTCGTCCGCCTTGCGCCTGTGGCTGAACGGACAACCCTGACCCGATTGGCAACCCACAATGAACACGGTCTACGCCCGCGAGGATTACCTCGGCGCCGACGAATACATTGAGGTGGTCCGCAAGTCCGGCCTCAACCGGCCGATCGCCGACCGCGGCCGCATCGAGCGCATGCTCGCGCATGCCAACCTGATCATCACCGCGCGGCAGGACGGCCGCCTGGTCGGATTTGCCCGCTCGCTAACCGATTTCTGCTTCTGCTGCTACCTGTCCGACCTTGCCGTCGACAAGGCGTGCCAGGGCCAGGGAATCGGCCGACGCCTGATCGACGAAACCCGCACCCAGGCGGGCGGCGCCCTGACGACGACGCTGCTGCTGTCGGCGCCGACCGCCGTCAGCTACTACCAGGGCCTCAAGATGCCCCAGGCGGACAATTGCTACCTCTTCCGGCGCGAGAAGTAGGCCGGTCGGGCCAGGCCAGCCGTCGCCGGGGCTCAGCGTCCCTGCTGGGCCCGCCGGGCTTGTTCATATTGCTGAGCGAAACCCGCGAGGGGCATATCGAGAGGCCCGATCATGTTGTCGCCCTGCAGCGAGACCTGGATGGTCATCAACCTGCCGCGCAAAAATTCGTCCAGCAGCTCGGCCGAGCGAAGCGGTTCCCAGCTGCAGGTGCCGCCATTGCAAATACTGGTTGAGATGAAGGGCCACTGATCTACCCTCACGCTGGCGCGCTGGCCCACGCCGTCGACCAGCACGGTGAGTGTCGCGGAGGCCACCGAGTAGCTGAGGATGACGAAGGTGCCGAGCAGGCTGTTGCCGTCGATCGTTGCGGAGACGGTGCAATCGCGGCCCATATTGCAGTTCGCAACCCATTGATTGGGCCCCTGATTCTGCCCGCCTAGCCCCTGCGCTGCGGCGCACTGGGCAAACAGGGAAAGCCCCAGGGCCACGCTAAGCATTCGATTCATTGACAATGTCACCCGCTCGTCGTTGGCCAAGCCTAAGGGCAGTCAGGCGTCAGGGCAAACCTCATACGTTGAGCAATAATCTGCATTGCACCCCTGCCATGAATTTACCATGATGTTGTCGAGGGCAAGTCCGCCCGGGGAGAGGGGATCATGTTGAGAAGACTGTTGGTCATCATGGCTGCTGCGTTCCTGCTGGGAGCGTGCGACGAGCCGAAGCCTGCTGCTTCGCCTCCGCCCCCGCCGCCGCCCGCGCCGCAGACCTTCATGGTGTTCTTCGACTGGGATAGCACCAAGCTGTCCGACGCCTCGATGAACGTCATCAGCCAGGCGGCTGACTCGTACAAGTCCAAGGGCAATGCACGCATCACTGCGACTGGCCACACCGACACGTCGGGTACGGAAGCGTACAACATGGCGCTGTCTCTGCGCCGTGCCAACGCCGTCAAGGACGCGCTGGTACGCACTGGTGTGCCCGCCACGGCGATCAGCGTGGTCGGCCGCGGCGAGCAGGGCCTGCTGGTTCCGACCGGCGACGGCGTGCGCGAGCCGCAGAACCGCCGTGTCGAGATCGCGATCATGGGGCCGGCGGCTCCGATGATGAGCGATGCCGAATACTGCCGGATCCTGGCGCAGCGTTGGCGCGACTACGACCGCACCGGCGCGCAAGGCCCGGGCCCGCAGGCGATCGCCAAGTGTGACTCCGGCAACTACGCGGAAGGTATCCCCACCCTCCAGCGCTTGCTGACGGATGCCAAGGTGCCGTACCCGCCGCGCAGCTAGTGGTCAGCTGAGCCCAAGGAAAAGGCGGCCCATGAGGCCGCCTTTTTCATGGGAGCGCACCACCAGCGAGAAGCAACCTTTTCCGCTGGGAGCGCGCTCAGCCGGCCGCGACGTCTCCGACCACGCGGACCCGCACGCGGACTGAATTGCCAGGAAGATAGGCGAGCGGCATGTCCTCGCTGTCGATGGTGGCGAGCGTCTTGCGGTCGGCGCCGGCGGCAACGGCGCGATCGTTGGCGATCGTCTGGGCAGCCTCGATGGCATCGCGCCGCGTCATGTCCTTGAAGATCTGGTCGCACTCGCCGGAGACCTGGGCGATGGCGGCGCCGACTGCGTTGGCGCAGTCGCCGTGCTCGACATGGATCACCCGCGAGACGCCCGGCAGCTGATCGGGGATCAGGAAGGCGCCGCCGCCGACCGCGATCAACGGCACGTCGCCCGCTTCGGTCTTCATGCGATCGATCGCCTCCTCGGCCATGCGCGCGGCTTCGGCGAACACCTTCCGGCAGGTCGCAGCGTCGAGATGGGCGACCTTCTTCCTGTCGCCGAGGTCGAGCACCCCCGAGGCAATGGCGATGTCCGTGGTCGTGAGCTGGCTGCCGCCGAAGGCGACGCCCTCCTTCAACAGGCGATAGCCGACCGACAGCGGCCCGACCTTGAGCGGCTCGAGCACGACATGGCTGCCGCCGCCCAGGCCGATCGACAGGAGATCGGGCATGCGAAACAGCGTGCGCACGCCGCCGACCTTGACCACCGAGTTCGCCTCGCGCGGAAAGCCGTTGCGGAGCTGGCCGACATCGGTGGTGGTGCCGCCGACATCGATCACCATGGCGTCGGCCAGCCCGGACAGGTAGGCGGCGCCGCGCATCGAATTGGTCGCGCCCGATGCGAAGGAATAGACCGGCAGGCGGCGCGCTTGGCCCGCTTCGGCGACGGTTCCGTCGTTCTGGGTGATGAACAGGGGCGCGGCGATGCCGGAGTCGCGGATCGCCTTCTCGAAAGCGGCGATGGTGTCGCGCGCCAGATCGGCCAGCGCGGCGTTCAGCAGCCCGGCGTTCTCGCGTTCCAGCAGGCCGATGCGGCCGAGGTCCGACGAGCAGGTGATCGAGGCATCGGGGATCACCTCACCCACCAGCTCAGCCGCGCGCTTCTCGTGGCTCGGGTCGAGCGGCGAGAAGATCGACGAAATGCCGACCGATTTCAGGCCTGCCGCCTTCATCTCCCGGGCGGCCTTCAGCACGGCCGCCTCGTCGAGCGGCATGAACAGGCGGCCGTCATACTCGTGACCGCCTTCGACCATCCACACGCCGCCGCGCACCAGCTCGGCGAGATCCTCCGGCCAATCGCAGAACGGCGGCAACGACGCCGAGGCGGGCATGCCGAGCCGCAGCGCCGCAACCCTCGTCAGATGGCGGCGCTGGACCACGGCATTGATGAAATGCGTGGTGCCGATCATCACGCCGTCGATGCGCCCGCTCTTCAGCACGCCGGTCGCGCCGAGCCGCTGCAGCGAGTCGAGGATGCCGCTGGTGACATCCTCGCTGGTTGGCGCCTTGACCGCGCGGACCACCTTGCCTTGTTCGATGAGGACAGCGTCGGTGTTGGTGCCGCCGACATCGATGCCAATTCGTCTCATGAGGAAAAAACACTCCTGAAGTCGAGGTCGTAGCCGAAGGCGCGTGGGCCGACATGATCGAGGCCGCGCGGCGAGAGGAAGACGGGCGGCGGCGGCAGGGCGATCACGGTGACGCGCTGGCCGTAGCGGATGGTCTCGCTGCCGACCGCCTCGCCCGACACCGAATCGAGCACGCAGATCAGATCGGGCGACATGGCGATCGGCTCCTTGTCGATGAACGCCACGATCCATTCGTTCTGGAAGTTGATGGTCATGGTGGCGTCGCGCCACGCGTCCAGTCCGTCGAGGCGGGCAACGCCGCGCAAAAAACCCTCTGTCGCGCGCCGCGCCACGTCGACCACCTTGCCCTTGTAGAGAAGCTTGCCGGGCTCGACGCCGAGGATGGCGGCAATCGGATCGTCATGGCGGCGCTGCGCCTCGCGCACCGCATGGCCGATCGCCATGGCCTTGGTGGTGGTGCCGTGGATGCCCCACTTCTTGACCTCCGCGCCGGTCCGTGGCGGCTGGCAGGTGGCGGCGACCGAGCCGTACTCGACGCAGATCTTGCGCACGACGCGCTCGGCCCATTTCCAGGTCGGCACCTTGCCGACCACCGATTCCAGCCCGCGCACGTCGACCGCGGTCAGCGGCCAGGGCGTGAGCCCGCCCACCGCCACCGAGGTCATCTGCGCTTCGGGATAGGCACGCCCCATCGTGTCGGAATCGACGATCGGACGCTTCAGATGCGCGGCCGCCATCAGGGGACGCACACCGTTGGCGCCGCCGATCTCCATGCCCATGAGGCCGGCGAAGCGATAGCCGGTGTGCTCTTCCATGAGCGACACCGCGCGCGCCAGGGTGAGGCTGTCGGTCAGGCGCTCCTGGCCAACGAGCGGCGCGCCCATGTTGGCGACCACGCCGACCCGGTCGTCGTCATCGAGGTCGGCGGCATCGATCAGCTGCACGCGATAGCCGTCGCGGTAGAGCGCTCGCATGTTGAGCAAAGGCAGATAGGGATTGCCGCCGCCGCCGGTGCCGAGGATCCAGGCGCCGACAGCGAGCGATTCGATGTCGTCGGCAGTGATGTCGCGCAGGCTCATGCAAACACGCTCTTGAACTCGATGTCGTAGCCGAAGGCGCGCGGACCGACATGCTGCAGGCCCTTGGGCGAGAGGAACACCGGGGGTGGCGGCAGGGCGATCACGGTGACGCGCTGGCCGTAGCGGATCGTCTCGGTGCCGACCGCCTCGCCGGAAACCGAGTCGAGCACGCAGATCAGGTCGGGCGACATGGCGATCGGCTCGCCGTCGCGCCAGGCGACGATCCATTCGTTCTGGAAGGCGAGCTCCAGGGCGGCGCCGCGCCACTCGTCCATGCCGTCCAGGCGCGTGCGGCCGCGCAAAAATCCCTCTGTGGCGCGCCGCTCGACGTCACTTACCTTGCCCTTGTACAGGACCCTGCCGGGTTCGACATCGAGGATGGCGGCAACCGGGTCGTCGTGCCGGCGCTGCGCTTCGCGCACCGCGTGGCCGATCGCGATCGCCTTGGTCGTCGTGCCATGAATGCCCCACTTCTTGACCTCGGCGCCGGTGCGCGGCGCCTTGCAAGTCGAGGCGATCGAGCCGTACTCAACGCAGATCTTGCGGCTCACCCGTTCCATCCACTTCCAGGTCGGCACCTTGTCGACGACCGCTTCGAGGCCGCGCACGTCCACAGTGGTGAGCGGACACGGCACGAGATCACCGACCGCGACCGAGGTCATCTGCGCCTCGGGATAGGCGCGGCCCATCATGTCCGAATCGAGCACCGGCCGCTCGAGATGGGCCGCCGCCATCAGCGGCTGTATCGAATTGCCGCCACCGATCTCGAGCGACATGATCGCGCGGAACCGGCGGCCGATATGCTCTTCCATCAGCGCCACCGCGCGGGCGATGGTGCGACTGTCGGTCAGCCGTTCCTGGCCCACCAGAGGGGCGCCCATGTTCGACACCGCCGCCACCCAATCGTCATCGGCGAGCGCTTCGCTCGACATCAGCTGGACGCGATGGCCCTCCTTGTAAAGGGCGCGCATGTTCAACAAGCCGAGATAGGGACTGCCGCCACCGCCGGTGCCCAGAATCCAGGCACCGACCGCAAGTGATTCGATGTCGTCGATCGTGATGTCACGCAAAGCCATTACGTTGCCAACTCCCCCGCCCGGACCTATGTAGCCGCCTGCCTCATCGCTGACAAAGCACCAGTAACCGGGGAGAAACCGCGCAATGTCCGACTCAATCAAGCTCGTCGCCTTCTGCGGCAGCCTGCGCAAGGCGTCGTTCAACCGCATGGCGCTCAACGCTTTCGCCGAGCGGCTGCCGGCCGGCGTCTCGTTGTCGACCATCGAGATCGACTGGCCGCTCTACGACGCCGACATCCAGGCCAAGGGCTTTCCCGACAAGGTCCAGGCGGCGCAGAAGGCGATGCTCGAGGCCGACGGCATCGTGTTCGCGACGCCTGAGTACAATTACGGGCCATCGGGCGTGCTCAAGAACGCCATCGACTGGCTGTCGCGCACGACGCCGCAGCCTTTCGCGGCCAAGCCGGTCGCCATGTTCGGCGCCTCGGGCGGCGTGCTCGGCACGGCGCGCGCGCAGTATCAGCTGCGCCAGATCCTGATCTTCCTCGACGGCCGGCCGGTCAACAAGCCCGAGGTCATGATCGGCCAGGCGCAGAACCGCTTCACCGACGGCAAGCTGAACGACGAAGCGACGGCTAAGCTGCTGGCCGATCTCGGAGCCTCGCTGATCCTGGCGATCCGCCACGCCAAGGCGGCAGCGGCGCACGTGAAGTAGGCAGGACGCGAAAGACGCTCATGGTCTTCCGGACGGCGAGCGGGACGCTCGCGGTCCGGAAGACGCATGAACTTACACCGCCCTCGTCTTCACATGCTCGGGCTGCACGCCGAGCCCGAGCAGGCGGGCGGGCAGCCGCTGCAGCCACGGCACGCGGTTCATCAAGCGCACCGGCAGGTGTGAGAAGTCGGCGCGACCTGGACGCGCTGTGGGCCGAACTGGGCACCGAACCGCACCACCGCCTGGTGCGGCAACTTCAGAAATTCATCGAGCAGGCCGAGCTCGTCCATGACGTCCAACGTGGACGGGTGGATCGTGTCGCCGCGGAAATCCCGCAGGAAGTCCTTGTGCTTCTCGAGAACGATCACCGCGACGCCGGCGCGCGCCATCAGGAAGCCCAGCATCATGCCGTCCGGCCCGCCGCCGACAATGCAGCAACGCGTCCTCACCCTACTCTCATTTGAAACCGCAGCTCATTCGAGCATCTCGCGCAGCACGCGGCCGGTCGCCGTGATGGCGAGCAACGCGGGCACGTCGAGCGTCTGCTTGATCCAGCCCTTGGTCTCCGGAGTGTAGCTCATGCAATCCATGGCGACGAGATCGGGTCGATGCGCCGCGAGCCGTTGGCCGGCGGCGGCAGCCTCGCCGGCGCCGGCGCTGGGCGCCAGCGCTTCGACCACGACCTCGAGGCCGGGCCGCGCCCATTTCGACGTGAGCTTTTCGGACTGCTCGATGAGCGGAACGAGAAGACCCAGGCGGCCGCGCGGCAGCAGGCCGGTCGCCAGGCCGTTCAGCACGCGCGACGGGAACAACACGCCTTCGTCATTCGCCATCGGCGGAAATTCGCCGGTGCAGGCATAGACCAGGACATCGCATCCGTCGTCGCGCAGCTTCGCCAGCGCCGCCGGCGAGCGCGCCGTCACCGCCTTCTTGGACAGCCGCACATCGCGCCCGCCGCGCAGGCGCGTGTAGAGGGTATCGGCGCCGTTCTCCGGCTGGAGTCGGTCGACCTCCTCGTCCGACAGGCCGTCGAGCGCACCGCGTAGCACGACCTTCGTGCCGGCAGGGGCATGGGCTGCGAACAGCGTCGCGATATCGTCGCGTGGCGCCTGACCGACTGTCACGATTCCAAGGGTGCGTGCCATGCCCCGGATGATAGCCTATTGGCCGTCCGTCGGCACGGCATCCGAATCTTCACGACCGCGGGCGCCTGCCCTGAGCTTGCCGAAGGGTCCCGCCCGCTCACGCTCTTCGTCTTCCCGACCGCGAGCGTCCCGCTCGCTCATGATTCATGAACATGGGCGAGCGGGACGCTCGCGGTCCGGAAGACCATGACCCTGATTCATGAGCACGAGCAAATGCTTCGGTCCACGCCGAAGGACGGCTGCACAGGCGGCGTGCTAGGCGATCGCGGCAATGGCATCGAGATTGCCGCTCCTCATCTTGCTGATCGCCGTCACCTGCCTCAGCCAGTTCTATCGCGTCTCCAACAGCGTGATTGCGCCGGAGCTGACGCGCGATCTCGACCTCACCGCCGCCAGCTCGGCTGGGCGGGCAGCGCCTTCTTCTTCGCCCTGTTCGCCGTCCAGGTGCCGGTCGGCATGTGGTTCGACCGCTACGGTGCACGCCGCACCGTCACCGGCT
Organism: Reyranella sp.; assembly: GCF_044224635.1. Classification (GTDB taxonomy): domain Bacteria; phylum Pseudomonadota; class Alphaproteobacteria; order Reyranellales; family Reyranellaceae; genus Reyranella. The sequence goes on from NZ_JBGAKA010000039.1 coordinate 15,196, forward strand.
TGTCCGTCCTCGCCATGGGCGGCGCGGTGTGGATCGCCCAGGCGAGCGACGCCGCGGGCCTGATCGGCGCGCGCGCCGTGGTCGGCGTCGGCTGTGCCGCGTCATTCATGTCGGTGGTGTTCCTGTGCTCGCGCTGGTTCAAGCCGGCCAATCTCGCATCCGCCCTGTCGTGGGTGTTCGCCGCCTCGAACATCGGCACGCTGGCGGCGGCCACGCCGCTCGCCTGGATCGCGGCGACCATCGGCTGGCGCAACGGCTTCCTGGGTCTCGCCGCCCTCACCGTGCTGGTTGCCGGCTGCTTCTACGCTTTCGTGCGCGACCGTCCGCCCGGCGCGACGGTCCCCGCCGCGCGGCGCGAGAGCTTCGGAGACATCGTGAAGGGCCTGATCGAGGTCTGGACGACGCGCGACCTCGGCCCGGTGCTCGCGATGCACTTCTTCGCCTATGCCACCATGCTGACCGTGCTCGGCGTGTGGGGCGGCCCCTATCTCTACGATGTCTACAGGCTCGACGGCGTGCAGCGCGGCAACGTCCTGCTGGCCATGGGCGTGGCCCAGATCCTCGGCATCCTGGCCTACGGCCCGATGGACCGGCTGCTGCGCTCACGCAAGAAGGTGGTGCTGGGCGGTGCCGCGATCTCGGTGGCGTTGCTGCTCGCGCTCGCCGGGCTGCCGCGGCCGCCGCTTGCCGTCGCGGTCGCGCTGCTCACCGCCTTCTGCTTCTTCTGCGCCTTCGGAACGGTGATCGTGGCGCAGGGCCGCGCCCTGTTTCCCGACCGCCTGGCCGGGCGTGGCGTCACCACCGTCAACATGGCGCAGTGCCTCGGCCTCACCGTATTGCCGGCCGGCATGGGCTACATCATCGAGGGCTTCGGCAATTCGGAGCAGGCCTATCGGCTGGCCTTCGCCGCCCTCGCGGCCGGCCTGGTGCTGGGCGCCAGCACCTATCTGCGCTCGCGCGACAGCTCTACTGCGTCGCCTGCTTGAGATAGGCGACGAGATCGGCAAGCTGTTCCGTGTTCTTCACGCCGTTGAACACCATCGACGTGCCGGGCACCATGTTGCGGGGATCGGCGCAGTAGTCCGCCATCGTCTTGTCATTCCAGACGATCTGCGAGTTGATCATCGCCTCCGAGAAGGCGAAGCCCTGAACCGTGCCGGCCTTGCGGCCGAACACGCCATGAAGATTGGGACCGGTGGTGCTGGCGCCGCCCTTGTCGAGGGTATGACAGGCCCGGCACTGCTGATTGAACAGGCGCTGGCCACGGGCGGCATCTCCCGACTGAGCCAGCACGACCGAACCCGACAACCCTATCACCAGAGCGATGGCGACGCCTGCAAGTGCCCTCATCCTGCCGTCCTCCGACCATCTGCCAACTTTTGACCCGTGATCAGGTCGCACCATGCGCGACGATCGCCGGACGATGCAAGGAGCCGGCTACGCCGGGTGCAAGTGGCCGGCCATGCCCTCGCGCTCGAGCAGAGCGCGTTTGCGCCACACGCCCCAGCGATAGCCGGAGATCGAGCCGTCCTTCTTGAGGACCCGATGACACGGCACGATCACGGCCAAACGGTTGGCGGCGCACGCCTCGCCGACCTCGCGTGCAGCGCGCGGCATGCCCAGGCGGCCGGCGAGTTCGCCGTAGGTCGTCGTTGTTCCCGTGGGAACGTCGCGCAAAGCCTGCCACACCGCCAGCTCGAACTCGGAGCCCCGCAGGTCGAGCGCGAGGTCGCAAGGCGCCCACGGATCCTCGAGGCGCGCGGCGATGGTGCCGATTGTGTCCTGCAGAGCAACCGGATCCTCGACGGTCTCGGCCTCGGGGAAACGCGCGGCGAGGTCGGAGGCCGCCACCGTCGTGGCACCGAGCTCCACCAGGGCGAGGCCGCGTTCCGACAGCACCGCGACGAAGGGACCGAGGGGGCTTTGGCCTGACGCGTAACGAAGGATGGTCGTCATGTGATTCTCCTCAATTGATTGGGGTGCCCATCGCCGGGAGCGCGAACATAGGCACGGCACCGCGAATTGGCGCTCCGCCAGCGGATTGGAATTCGCACGCGGGACGCCATATTGATGCCGCGATGTTGGACCTGTTCGATCCACAGGAGCGTGTCGTCATCGGCGAGCAGGCCGTGCTGATGCGCGGCCGCGCCCTTGCCGTCGACACGGCGCTGCTGGCCGCCATCGACGCCATCGCCGGCCGCGCGTCCTTCCGCCGCATGGTGACGCCGGGTGGCTACGAGATGTCGGTGGCGATGACCAATTGCGGCCGGGTCGGCTGGGTCACCGACCGGACCGGCTATCGCTATGCGCCGCACGATCCGGCGACCGGCAGGCCATGGCCCCCGCTCCCCGATGTTTTCGCAACGTTGGCGCATGACGCGGCGACAGAGGCCGGCTTCGCCGATTTCTTTCCCGATGCCTGCCTGGTCAATTGCTACGAGCCCGGCGCCCGCCTCTCGCTGCACCAGGACAAGGACGAGCAGGACTATCGCCATCCCGTCGTCTCGGTGTCGCTCGGCCTGCCTGCCACCTTCCAGTTCGGCGGCCTGAAGCGCGGCGACCGGCCCCTGAAGGTGCCGCTGACGCATGGCGACGTCGTGGTGTGGGGCGGCGCCTCGCGCCTGGTGTTTCACGGCGTGCTGGCGCTCAAGGACGGCGACCATCCGCTGACAGCTCGCCGGCGCTTCAATCTCACCTTCAGGAAGGCCCTGTAGCCGCTCGGCAGCCGCTACCCGGCCTTGATGGCTTGCTCCTTCAGTGGCCCAAATCATTGAAAAAATGGCTGCACTTTACCACGACGAGCTCTTTAGCGGTGGCGCTTACAGCCGCAAGGAAGCCTTCCGGGCTTTCCACAACCGCTTCTCCCACGGCGTCATCATGTACTTCCACACTGTCGATCGAGCGGATGATTTGCGCGCCCGCTCAGCCGCCTTCGTCTGGGAGTGCGCCGTCAACGGCAAGAGCGCCGCCTGCCGCTGCGTCGACGACCGCGTCTTCTGCGCCACCCGCACCGCAGTCACCGAGGTCGATGTCGTCGACCTCAATGCCATCGAATCCATTCTCGGCGTCAATCTCGGCGCATAACACACCTGCGCCTCCGACGTCGCCGCTGCTACTCGGCCTTGATCCCCTGCTCCTTGATCAGCGTCACCCAGCGCTTCTCTTCCTTGTCATAGAACGCCTTGAACTCGGCCGGCGTCGAGCTGCGGATCTCGACGCCCTGCTGCTTGAAGCGCTCGATCACGTCGGGGTCGGCGGCGACCTTGGCGATCGCCTTCTGCAGCTTGTCGACGATCGCCTTGGGCGTACCCGCCGGCACCACCATGCCCTGCCAGAACACCGCTTCGAAATCCTTGAGCCCCGCTGCTTCGATCACGGTCGGGATGTCGGGGAAGGCCTGCGAGCGCTTGACGCTCGAGATGGCGATGGCGCGCGTCTTGCCCGCGGTCAGCAACGGCTTGGCCTCGAGCGAGGCCGAGAACATCATCTGGGCGTTGCCGGCCGCCACGTCCTGGCCGGCCTGCGCGCCGCCCTTGTAGGGCACGTGGATGAGATTGAGGCCGGCCTGCGCCTTGAGGAGCTCGGCCGCCAGATGGTTGGTGGCGCCGATGCCCGAGCTCGCGATGTTGAATTTGCCGGGATTGGCCTTCACGGTGGCGATCAGCTCGGCCATGTTCCTGGCCGGGAAATCGACATTGACGTGCAGGATGAAGGGCGTGAACGACATCAGCGACACGAGCTCGAAGCTCTTGTGCGGATCGTACTGCACGTTGCCGGTGAGGGTCGGGTTGATCACCAGCGAGGTGCCGCCAGCGTAAATCGTGTAGCCGTCGGGCGCCGCCTTGGCGACGAAGTTCGACGCCACCGTGGTTGCGGCACCGGCGCGGTTGTCGACGATGACCGGCTTGCCGAGCTCAGCCGACAGCTTCTCGGCATAGACGCGCGCCACCGCATCGTTCACGCCGCCCGGCGGATAGGGCACCACCATCGAGATCGGCTTGGTCGGCCAATCGGTCTGCGCCTGGGCGCCACACGAGAGCAGCGCCGCCAGCATGCCGGCGACGAAAGTCGAACGCTTCACCTTGTTCCTCCGGGAAAATCTACTCGGCGACGAAATACGGCAGGGTCACATCCTTGGTCACCGGCTCGAAGGCAAGCCGCACGCGCTTGCCGATCGCGAGGTCACCTTCGGCGACGCCGTGCATCTGCGCATTGACGCGAACGCCGGCATCCATGTCGACCAGCGCCACGATGTAGGGCGCCGCCGCCTTGAAGAAGAAGTTGAAGGGATGATGGCAGACCGTCCAGCTGTGGATGGCGCCGCCGGTCGGCATCTCCTTGTAGGTGCTCTCCATCGAGAAGCAGTGCGGGCAGAGCGGGCGCGGATAGTGTCGAACCTTGCCGCAGGCGCCGCAGTGCTGGAGCATGAACCGACCTTCGCGCAGGCCGTCCCAATAGGGCTGGCTGTCGCGCGTCGGCGTCGGCAGGGGCTGCTCGGGGGCCGGTGCCGATGCCGGTGTCGTCGCCGTGCTCATGCCGCCCTCCGCAGGATCGCGATCGACCCGTCGCCCATGTCGCCATAGCCGGTGACCAGACCCAGCTCGGCGTCCTTGACCTGTGCCTTGCCGGCCTCGCGGCGCAGCTGGCGGGTGAGCTCGACGACGTGATTGAGTCCGACGACATGAGCCTGGCTCAGCAGGCCACCGTGGGTATTGATGGGAAGCGCGCCGCCGACCCTGATCCGGCCATCCATGATGAATGGCCCGCCCTCGCCCTTCTTGCAGAAGCCGAGCAGCTCGAGCTGGTTGATAACGGTGAAGGTGAAGCAGTCGTAGATCTCGGCGAGGTCCATGTCCTGCGGGCCGACGCCCGCCATGGCATAGGCGCGCGGCGCCGCCTTGGCGAGGCCGAACTCGAGCAGGTCAGGCCGCTGGGCGATCGACGCCGGCGATTCGGGATGGCCCTCCGCCACCCCCATGACCGTCACCAGCGGTTTCTTCAGGTCGCGCGCGCGGTCCGCGGCGCTGATGATGATCGCGGCTCCGCCGTCGCTCTCCAGGCTGCAATCGAACAGGCGAAACGGATCGGAAATCATGCGCGAGGCGTGATGCTCCTCGACGGAGAGCGGCTTGTTCATCACCACGTTGCCATTGAGCATCGCATGCTCGCGCGTCACCACGGCGATCTCGGCGAAGTGCCGCGCCGTCGTGCCGTAGAGCGTCATGTGGCGCCGCGCCCCCTGGGCATAGAGCTGGGCCGGCGCGAACATGCCGATCGGCGCCTCGAACTCGGCAGCGAGGGCGAACTGCGGGAACTGCTGCAGGCGGGTGCTGACGCGGGCGCCGGAATAGCCGGTGCGGCCTACCGACAGCAGCACGTGGTTGCATACGCCGGTCGCCACCGCCATCACGGCCGTCTGCATCGCCGCCACGCAGCTGGCGCCGCCCATCGGCACGAAGACCGAGAGCTTGAGGTCGGGCAGGCCCAGATTTGCAACGAGGTCCTCGGCGATGCCGCCGCCCGGGAAATACGGGATGACCCCGTCGATGTCGCGCGGGTGCAAGCCGGCATCCTCGATCGCCGCCAGGCTGGCCTCGAGCTGCAGCGCGAGCGCGTTCTTCGGTGTCCCCCGCGCGTAAGCCGTCTCGCCGATGCCGCTCACCGCCGCCTTGTCGCGAAGCGGGTGTGTCATTGTCTTCGTCCCTCCTCCCGGTCCCTCATCTCCTCCCCAGCTTCGCTAGGGAGGAGAATGAGTGCGCGCGCGAGCAGCGTGCTCGCGGTCCAGGAGATTCACCATGCCCTTCCCCCGCAGAAACCGGAAGGGCTAAGCTCTGCATCAACCGAGGGGGATCAATGTCAAACGAAGAACTGGTCGAGCTGTCTTCCGTCGAGCTGCGGAATCGCATCGGCACCAAGGAAATTTCGCCGGTCGAATTGCTCGAGGCCTGCCTCGCCCGCATCGAGAGCCTGAACCCGGCGGTCAACGCCGTCACCGCGATGTCGGTCAAGCGGGCGCGCCAGGAGGCCAAGGCGGCCGAGGCCGCGGTGCGGCGCGGCGAGGACCTGCCGCTGCTGCACGGCCTGCCCACCGGCATCAAGGATCTCGAGGAGACCAAGGACCTGCTCACCACCTACGGCTCGCCGCTCTATCGCGACTTCGTGCCGAGCTGGGACAACGTCATGGTCGGGCGCGTGCGCGCGGCGGGCGCCGTGGTGGTCGGCAAGACCAACGTGCCCGAATTCGGCGCCGGCTCGAACAGCCGCAACCCGGTGTGGGGCGCCACCGGCAATCCGTTCAATCCGACGCTCAATGCCGGCGGCTCGTCAGGCGGCTCGGCGGCGGCGCTGGCGACCGACATGCTGCCGGTCTGCACCGGGTCGGACACCGGCGGCTCGCTGCGCAATCCCGCCGCCTATTGCGGCATCGTGGGTTTCCGGCCGTCACCCGGCATGGTCGCCGTCGAACGCCGCGCCATGGGATGGACGCCGATCTCGGTGCTGGGGCCGATGGGCCGTTCGGTGGCCGACCTCTGTCTGCTCTATGCCACGCAGATCGGCCAGCACGACACCGATCCGCTGACCTTCCCGATCGACGGCGACGCCTTCGCCGAGCCCTGGCCGGTCGATCTCGGCAGCCTCAAGGTCGCGTGGACCGAGGATTTCGGCAACGCGCCGGTCGAGAAGGGCATCCGCGCGACGATGCGCGAGAAGATCAAGGGAATGAGGTCGCTGTTCCGCTCGCTCGACAAGGTCGACATGGATCTCGGCGAGACCGATCGCTGCTTCGACGTGATCCGCGCCGTGAGCTTCGTCGCCCGCTACCGCGACGCCTATGAGAACAACCGCGAGCTGCTCGGGCCCAACATCCGCGCCAACTACGAGATCGGCGCCAACATGACCCTGGCCGACTTCGCCTGGGCGCACGCCGAGCAGACCCGCATCTTCCGCAAGTTCCAGGAGCTCTACCGCGACTACGATCTCGTCGTGGGCCCGACCGTCGGCTTCTCGCCGTTCCCCTGGAAACAGCTCTACATCGAGGAGATGGACGGCAGGAAGCTGCGCAACTACTACCACTGGATGGCCTCGGTATACGTGATCTCGCTGGCGACCAACCCGGCCGTGTCGCTGCCCTGCGGCGTCGATCACAGAAAGATGCCGTTCGGCCTGCAGGTCATCGGCCGCTTCCGCGGCGACGGCGAGGTGCTGGGCGCCGCCCATGCGATGGAGCAGGCCTTCAAGCGCATCCCCGGCCTCGCCCGGCCGAAGCCCGACCTCGGCAAGCTGCGCAAGGCGCGCCCCGATCTCAAGTCGATCGTCACCCATCCGCCGAAGCTCAACGCCAAGCCGACGAAGGGCCCGGCCCCGGGCGCGCTGTAGTTCACTCCCCTCCCCGGCTTCGCCGGGGAGGTGTCGCGTCATACGCGACGGAGGGGTCATGAGCGACAGTCGCGTTGCTCATGACCCCTCCGCCCCCGACTACGGGGGCACCTCCCCAGCTTCGCTAGGGAGGTATCATGAGAAGCCTCCCCAGCTTCGCTGGCGTGGAGTAAGAGAAGCGACGACAGGAGCAACCATCGATGCGCAAGGATCTGCACGGCCTCACCCTCTCGACCGATTCGGGCACGGCCGTCGATGCCTTCGATCGGGCGACGCAGTCCTATCTCAAGTATCGCACCGACGCCGGGCGCCATCTCGCGGCGGCGCTGAAGGCCGATCCAGGCTTCGCGCTGGGTCACGTGCTGCGCGGCTACTTCAACCTGCTGAGCTACAACACCGCCAACCTGCCGGCCGCCGCCGAGGCGCTGGCCGACGCGCGCAAGCATGCCAAGCGCACGACCACGCGCGAGGCCGCCCATATCGAAGCGCTGGCGCGCTGGATCGACGGGGACCTCGAACGCATGCTCGACGTCTGGGAGGGCATCATCGCCGAGCATCCGCACGACGTGATGGCGTTCCGCCTGCACCATTTCAACGCCTTCTGGCTTGGCCGTCCGGCTACCATGCAGGCCGAGGTCGAGCGGGTCTTCCCGCATTGGAGTCCCGAGCTGCCGGGCTGGGGCATGGTGCTGGCGTGCCGCAGCTTCGCGCATGAGGAGGCCGGCAACTACGTCCTCGCCGAAGGCGCCGGCCGCATGGCGATCGAGGTCGATCCGGGCGACCTGTGGGCCGCCCACGCCGTCGCTCACATCCTGGAGATGCAGGGGCGGCGCAGCGAAGGCATCGACTGGCTGAAGCGCCTGGAGACGAACTGGGAGGGCGCCAACAACCTGAAACACCACCTGTTCTGGCATCGCGCGATGTTCCATCTCGAGCGCGGCGAGTTCGCCGAGGTGCTGTCGCTCTACGATCACGGCTTCCGCGATCTCGGCTCGCCGCTCACACTGGCGATGCCCGACATGTACATCGATGTTCAGAACGCCGCATCGATGCTGTTCCGCCTGGAACGCCAGGGGGTCGCCGTCGGCGATCGCTGGATCGAGCTTGCCGACAAGGCGGAAGCGCGAATCGGCGATTGCCTGTCGGCCTTCACCCTGCCGCATTGGATGATGGCGCTCGCCGCCACCGGGCGGACCGAGGCGGCCCAGCGCATGGTCGAGGCGATGCGCGTCTTCTCGCGCGGCAACGGCACCATCGAGCGCCTCGTCGGCCGGGTGGCCATGCCCTTGTGCGAGGCCGTGCTGGCACATCGCCAGGGCCGGCACGCCGACATGCTGAAGCAGATGCGGCCGATCGTCGGCGACATGTTCCTGCTCGGCGGCAGCCACGCCCAGCAGGACGTGCTGGAACAGCTCTTCCTTGATTCCGCCTTGAAGGCTGAAAGCGAGGGCGACGTGCGCCTGATGCTCGAGCGGGTCGCCGGACGCTCCCCCGTGGCGCCGAGCCGACGCGTCGGCTACGCCGCCGCTGCGGCGCGCTACGCGCACTAGAGCGTGATCTTGTTTGGTCGAAGCACCAAGGAAATCACGCTCCCGGGCGCCACGAGGAACCCGTAACGCACGCAGGCGTCGACGATTGCGTATCAGTTGGGCTTGACAAAAACAGAAAATCGCCGGGCACGACGCCACTTGTCGGTGCGTATCTCGTTTCATGACCAGCCCGGATTCAGGGCGTCCCATTGGAGGTGGAGATGCGCAGTATCAAATGGCTGATCGCGGCTGGCCTGATCGTCGCGACGACAGCCGCCTGCACCGAGCAGTATGGCTATCCGACCACGGCCTACAACAGCGGCTACTACAATAGCGGCACCGGCTACTACAACAGCGGCAGCGGCTACTACAACAACAACCGCTACTACAACAACGGCGGCTACGCCTACAACAGCACGCCGCGCCGTGGCCCCCATGGCGACTATGATCGCGACGGCATCCCGAACCGGTACGACCGCGATGCCAACGGCGACGGTGTTCCGGACCGCTACCAGCGCTAATCCAGCGAACGGACGTGACTACGGACCGGTCCCCGACTCACCTTGGGGGCCGGTTTTCTTGCGCCTTCAAAAGATCACGGGCACGCCGCCCGACCGCCATCGTTGAATACGTACAGGCTGAAAGGAGCACCCCGAGAGGCCGCTCCGAGGAGGCAAAACGATGGGCAGTGTCAAAGGGCTCGGCATCGCGGCAATCGCCTTGGCAGTAACCGGCTGCGTCGAGACCAACGGCTATCCGACGAGTTCCTATGGTGGCTATGGCTACGGCAATTCGGGCTACTACAACCAGCCTGCCTACTACAGCCAACCGACGTACTACAGTCAGCCGGCCTACTACAGCCAGCCCAGCTACTCTTCGCCGCTGCCAAGGGTGGCAACCCAGACCCGATACGTGCCGGTGCCGGCCTCGAATTCCTCGCCGCCGCCGCGCCGCATGCGTGATCGCGACCACGACGGCATCCCCGACAGGTACGACCGCGACGCCAACGGCGATGGCGTTCCCGACAAGTACCAGCGGCGCAATCGCTATTAGCCCCGCCCTTACGGGTCCGGGGCCTTGCAGGCGAAGCTGGCCGCCTCGTCGACGCTGCCGGAACCCGAATAGCGGGCCACCAGGGGATAGGGGCAGAGCGGGCGAGTGCGCGCGATCTTGCCTTTGTCGGCCTGCGAAGCGGTGATCGAGGCCGGCGCCACGCCATTCTCGACCCAGTTGATCAGCGCCGTCATGGCATCGAGCCGGTCGGTGCCGACGCCGCCGCGGCAATGGAACATGCCGGGCACCATGAACAGACGGAAGAAGTCGGGCGTGTCGAGGCCGTTGGCCGCCACTGCCTTCAAGTAGTAGTCGAGACCCATCAGGGGCGGCAGCGCCGTGTCGGCCCAGCCGAAATACATCAGCAGCTTGCCGCCGCGCGCCCGGAACGTGCCGAGATTGGGATCGGTGGCGTTCAGGAGCGTGCGCGCGTCGTTGTACTTCGCGATGTCCTTGGCGAAATCGAACTTGCCGGTGTCGAGCAGCGGATCGGACTTGCCGAGGAAATAGCGGATGAAGCTCTCGCCGTAAGCATGCTGGATCGCCTTGTCGCCGGCGCGGGCGATCAGCCAGCGGTCCCACCCGCTCTCCTGCGCGCCGCTGCCCGTGAACGAGCTGCCCAGGACCTCGGCGCCCAGGGTCTGGCCGAAATGGGCGGGCTTGCCATCGACCTGCACGCCGGCATGGACTTTCTTGATTGCGACGGTCTGTTGCGGCGTCAGGCAATTATCGGCGTCCTGCCCCGCCGGGCATTGCGCCACGTCGCGCTCGAGATTGAAGTCGCAGCGCCGTGGATCGTCGATCAAGCCATCCTTGAGCCCGTCCTTGGCGTCGCAGCGGGCATAGAGGGCGTCGGCAACCAGCTTCATCTTGGCGAGCGGCACCTGCGCCTCCGCCATCACCTGCCCGTTCCACAGGCTCTGCGCCACCGTATCGACGAAGTTCAACACCGGCGCGCCGGCGACGATGCCGTCGAAATCCTGCGGGAAGCGCTGGGCGCTGATCAGCCCTTGGCGACCGCCGGTCGAGCAGCCGTCCCAATAGGAGTAGGACGCGGCGCGCCCGTAGTAGGCAGCGGCAATGCGCTTGGCCTCGACCGCCGTCAGGTGCACGGCGCGGAAGGCATAGTCGACGCGTTTCTGGTAGCTGACGGCGAAGCTCGCCAGCGGCTCGGCCGCCGCATCGTGGCCGGTGTTCGTCGTCGCCGTGGCGAAACCCTGCTTCAGGGCATTGGCCCGATAGAGCGGCCGGTTGCCGGTCTCGGGCGTCTCCCCGGCGAAGCCGCCATTGCCGTGCATGTAGAAGCGCCGGTTCCAGTTGGCCGGCAGGTTCACCTCGAAGCGGATCTCGGGCTGGATCAGGCCGGTGACGCGGCAATGCTCGGGCACGCCGTCGGCTGCCGCTACGACGCGGGCCGAGATGATCGTGGTTTCCATGGTTGCGAGACCCGCGACGGAAACGCATCCCATCGCCGACTTTGCCGGCGCCGCGCCATACCGGACTGCCGACGTCGCCGCGTCGGTGAAGCTGTAGCCGTTCTGCGCCGATGCGACGACGGGCGCCAGCCCGCCCGTCAGCGCGATTGCCGCGAGCGCGACTGTCGACCGGACCATGGTTTCTTTCCCTTGGGCTTGTTGTGCTTGATCTCGTCGTCGTGCTGGCCGAGCGCCGGCGCGGCGCGACGCACGCCGCCCGGTGTCGCCGACATCTTGATCGGCACGCCCAGGGTCTTCTGCCGACCCGCCTTGGCATGCTCGACCTCGGCCACCATGCCGCGCGCCAGGACCTGCGGATCGGCGAAGACCTCGTCGTGGTGCAGCACCGGCCCGGCCGGAATGCCTTCGGCCTCGAGCGCCGTCATCCAGTCGGCCGTGCTGCGCTTCAGTACCTCGGCCTGCAGCAGGTCGACGATCAGGTCGTTGTTCCTCACCCGGTCGGCGTTGGTCCTGAAGCGCGCATCATCGGCGAGCTCGGGCTTGCCGATCATGGCGCAGAGCTTGCGGAAGAAATTCTGCTGCGCGCCGCCGATGGTGAGCCAGCCGTCCAACGTCTGGAACACCTGGTAGGGCGAGGAGCCGCGATGCGCCTGGCCGAGCTTCTCGGGCCGCTTGCCGTTGGCGAAATAGTTGGCGGCCTCGTAAACGCCGAGCGACACCGTGGCCTCGAGCAGCGACGTCTCGACCCACTGGCCCTTGCCGGTCGCCTGGCGCGCCTGCAGCGCCGCCAGGATGCCGATGGTGAGATAGAGCCCGGCGCCGACATCGGAGATGGCGAGCGGAATGCGGTAGGGCGGACCATCCTTGGGTCCGGTCACCGACATCAGGCCGGACATCGCCTGGACCATCAGATCGAAGCCGCCGCGCCCGGCATAGGGTCCCGTCTGGCCGAAGCCCGAGATCGAACCCAGCACCAGCTGCGGGTTGCGCGCGCTCAGCGTCTCCCAGCCGAGGCCGAGCCGCTTCATCACGCCGGGGCGGAAATTCTCCAGCACCACGTCCGCGCCGTCGACCAGCTCCCAGAAGGTTTCGAGGTCGGCGGCATCCTTGAGATCGAGCCGGATGCCGCGCTTGTTGCGGTTCCACAGCATGAAGGGTGCCGACTCGCCTTCGATGAAAGGCGGTGCGCCGCGCATCGAATCGCCCTGCGGGCTTTCGATCTTGATCACGTCGGCGCCGAGGTCGGCGAGCTGCATGCCGCAGAACGGGCCCGACAAGTGCGTCGTCAGGTCGAGAACGACCAAGCCGTCGAGAGGGCCGGCCATCCTAAAGGCCCCTCTGTTGGCGCCGCGGGCAGGCCGCAAGAGGGAAGGCACGGTTGGTCATGTCGGCTACTCTAGGCGGCCATGCCCTCCGCCAACAAACCTTCTCTCGACACCCTGAGTGAAATTTTTCGCTTCGCCGTCCGCCGCTTCCGGTCCGCCCGGCTGGCCTACGGCCACGGCACGACCAATGCCCGCGACGAGGCGGCGTTCCTCCTGCTCGAAGGGCTTGGTCTGCCGATCGACCGCCTCGATCCCTACCTCGATCTCAGGCCGACCGCCGAGGAACGCGCCCGACTGCTGACGTTGATCGACGCGCGCACTGACCTGCGCCTGCCGGCGCCCTATCTCGTCGGCGCCGCCTACATGCACGGCGTGCGTTTCGCCAGCGACCGGCGCGCCCTCGTTCCACGTTCCTTCATCGGCGACATGCTGGCCGACGGTATCCTGCCGATCGGTGACCCCGGGCGCATCAAGCGCATCCTCGACCTGTGCACCGGCTCGGGCTGCCTTGCCGTGCTGGCCGCCCTCACCTTCCCGCGGGCAGAGATCGACGCCACGGATCTGTCCGCGGGCGCATTGGCGCTGGCGCGAACCAACGTGGCCAACCATCGGTTCGGCGATCGCATCACGCTGCATCGCGGCGATCTGTTCGCGCCGCTGGGCGCCAGGCGCTACGACCTCATCATCAGCAATCCACCCTATGTCGACGCGCGCGGCATGGCCCGGCTGCCGCCGGAATACCTGCACGAGCCTCGGATCGCGCTGGCTGCCGGCGACGACGGGCTCGACCTCGTGCGCCGCATCCTTGCCGAAGCCCCCCGCCACCTCACACGGCACGGCGCGCTGCTGTGCGAGGTCGGTCGCGGCCGGCGCGCCCTCGAAGCGGCCTTCCCGAATCTGCCCTTCCTGTGGCTCGACACCGAGCACAGCGAAGGCGAGGTGTTCTGGATAGCGGCGGCCGATTTGAAGGGTCGGTGACCTCGTTGTCCTTCTCATGATTCCTCCCCAGCGAAGCTGGGGAGGTGTCGCGTCATACGCGACGGAGGGGTCAGAGGCCCCACTCCCGCTGCTCATGACCCCTCCGTCCGCGGTTACGCGGACACCTCCCCACGCAAAGCGTGGGGAGGAGAACAAAGAAAGCTGGGGAGGAGATGTGCCTCACCCGGCATCCCCCAGGCAGATGCCGAGGGCGCGAGCGGTGCGGATCAGGGTGCCGTCGCGATCGACCGTGCGCGAGCGGCCGACGACCTTCGCCAGCGGCACATCGATGACCTGGCGGTTCCACCATGCCACCATGCGGTCGGACTTGCCCTCGGCCAGCAGGTCGACGGCGCGTACGCCCAGCGCCGCGGCGAGCAGGCGATCCTCGGCGGTCGGCGTCGCGCCGCGCTGGACATGGCCCAGCACGGTGGCGCGCGCCTCGGCACCGGTCGCCTGGCTCAGGCGGCGTGCCAGCCAGTCGCCGACGCCTTGCTTGGGCGCATCACTCGCGGCATCGGACGCCTTGTCGGACTGGCCAGCCGCCTCGGCCACCACGACGAGCGCCGAGCTGCGTCCGGTTGCGCGCAGGCTGGCGATGTGCGCCACCACCCGCTCGAAATGCCAGTGCACTTCCGGGATCAGCACGACGTCGGCGCCGCCGGCAATGCCGGCGGCGATGGCGATGTGGCCGGCATCGCGCCCCATCACCTCCAGCACCATGACGCGCTCGTGGCTCGCCCCGGTGGGATGCAGGCGATCGAGCGCCTCGGTGGCGACGGCAACGGCGGTCGGATAGCCGACGGCGCGCTCGGTGTTGGCGACGTCGTTGTCGATCGTCTTGGGAATGCCGACGAACGGCATGCCCGACGGCGCCACCAGGCGTCGCAGGATGTCGAGGCTGCCGTCGCCGCCCACGCCGATCAGGCCCTCGATCCCGAGCAGGAGCAGCCCCTCGACCATCTCACCCGAGCGATCCTTGCGGCTGCCGTCGGGCATGGGAAAGGCGAACGGATCGCCGCGATTGGTAGTGCCGAGGAACGTCCCGCCCTGGCGCGCCAACGCGGCATCCATCCGATCGACGTCGAGCACCTCGGCTTCGACCGGACGTTCGAGCAAGCCGAGGGTGCCGTAGCGTATTCCCACAGTCGTCCAGCCGTAGCCATGACGGGCACGCAAGGCGACGGCCCGGATCGCGGCGTTCAGGCCGGCGCAATCGCCGCCGCTCGTCAGGATGCCGATTCGCTTGGTCATACATACCCTCCGTGACTAGTGTAGCCAATGGCCAGCGCTCCGAAGAAACAACCGACATTCGTCACCAAGAGACTGCGCGTGCGGCCGTTTCGAGCCAGCGACGACGCGGCTCTGCACCTTCTCTATGGCGACGCCGACAATCTGCGCTATTGGGGCACCGACCCCAGCCCGAGTGCCCAGCGAACGCAGAAGATGATGAGTTGGCATCTCGGCTATCGTCCACGCAACTACGTGCTGTGGGCGGTCGAAGAGATCAAGAGTCGTCGTCTGATCGGCATGATCAACTATCATCGCCGAGACTTGCGCGAGAAACGCGTCGATATGGGCTGGCTGATCCTGCCGGAGATGCAGGGCAAGGGCTACATGACGGAGGCCGGCCAGGCGTTGCTGCGCCATCTGATCGACGATCTCGGCGTCCACAAGATCGAGGCGCTGATCCGCAAGGAGAACAAGCCGTCGGCGGCCCTTGCCAGGCGGCTGGGGTTCCGCCTCGAAGGCGGCCCGATCCGCGATCGCTGGCTGGTCGGGGGCCAGTGGCACAGCGTCATGCTCTACGGCCTGATCGCCGGCGAGGAACGCGTATCGCGGTGAGCATCGCAGGCGAGAGGCAGGAGTTTCCCACTCATGCTCTGAGTCTTCCGGACCACGAGCGGGACGCTCGCAGTCCAGAGACCATGAGCTCTCCGTCGAAAGCTCGGCTGTTGGAAAAGTCACGGCCTCTCGGGCTGCGCAGATGGTTGAACGAGTCAATCAATCTTGAAACAGGGGCCGGCAATCGCACAATGCCGGCATGAAGAGCCACTACGCGACCTTCGCCCGGTACAATCAATGGGCCAATCGCCGTCTCTACGACGCCGCCGCACTGCTGAGCGACGCCGAGTACCGTGCCGACCAAGGCGCCTTCTTCAAGTCGATGCATGGCACGCTGAACCATCTGCTGACCACCGATCGGATCTGGATGCAGCGATTCACCGGTTCAGGCGAGGCGCCGGAGCGTCTCGACACGATCCTGCACGAGCGTCTCGCCGATCTTGCGGCGGCGCGGCGGGCCGAAGATCGACGGATCGTCGCCTGGATGGATGGTCTGGATGAGGAAGCGCTCGCAGGCGTCATCCGCTACCGGCGCGTCTCGACACCCGAGGAATTCGTGCAGCCGTTGATGCCCGCCCTCAATCATTGGTTCAACCACCAGACCCATCATCGTGGTCAGGCACACATGGTTCTGACCAGCCTGGGCAAGAGCGCGCCCGAGCTCGACCTGCTCTACTATCAGCGCCTCGCCGACAGGGGCGAGGCCTGAGGTCACGGGCTCCCGAGGATGGCGGCTCTATTCGAGAGCGCACACCGAACGGCTGCCGCCGGCCTCGCTGGCCCAGCGCGAATCGCAGGTCGCCAGGGACTGGTTGTCAACACCGCGAAAGACCGCGGTCCACTCGCCGTTGTCGCGCGGGGTGACGACCAGCGCGCCGAAATCGCTGAGGCCGACGACATGACCGTCGAACCCGTCGAGATCGGGCACGCGGACCGGTTGCCTGGGGGCCAACGGCCGCGGCTCGGGAATGACCCGGGCGAGGTCGGTGCCGCCGGTGCCGACCGACAGCTGCGGCGGCCGCTTGCCGGCGAATCCGACTGCCTGGAAGCGATGCATGTGGCCGGAGAACACGCCTTTGACGTGACCGGGCAGCCCGTCGCGGAACACCGTGGCGATCGCGGTCTGTTGCGTCAGGTTGATGAAGCCGTAAGGCGCGTCGCTGGCCGGCGATCCCTTGATCTTCTTGACCACGCCCCACGCCGGGCGGTGCGTGACCAGCCAGGTCGGATTCCTGCTCTGCGCCAGCAGGCTCGCGACAGAGCGGTAGACGGTGATGTAGTGCTCGAGCGCGTAAAGCACGGCGTCGCCGGCATCGGAAGAGTCGATGGCGATGATGTCGAGCTCCCCGAGCCTTACCCGAAACGGCGCATGCGGCGCGGTCGGGAAGGAACGGCCTTCGAACGGCAGCACGGGCGGCGGCGGCCAGGCGCCCGGTATCCAGTGGGACGGCGTCTGCGGAGGGCATTCCGACTGGCTCCGGCCGGGACCGAGCAGGGTAGACGCTGAATCGAGCAGATAGAACCAGCCGGGCCCGGCGCGGCTGCACAGTTCATGATTGCCGCGGCTCAGCAGCCAGGGCGCCGCGACCAGCAGGCGGGTCGACGGAACGAAGAAATCGTCGCGCCAGTACGACCATTTGTCGGGCAGCGGACTGCCCTGCATGTTCTGGCTCCAGTAGCCCGGTCCGATCGGATAACGCGGCGCCTCGTCTTCATCGTCGAGGTCGCCGGTGTCGAACACGCTGACCCTGAGGTCGTGCGCATAGCCGGTGGCGCGCGTCGGAAACACGATGAAGTGCGGCGTGCCGCGATAGTTGTAGTCGCCGAGATGGACGATGAGGTCGGGACCGTCGGTGGCGCCTTCCGACGAAATCGTTCCGAACGGCCACATCCTGTCATAGCCATTGCCGATGCAGAGCTGCGGCCATATGCCGGCCGCCCCCTCGCAACCCGAATCGCCCAGCATGACGATGCGCCGCGGCGTGCCGAGCGAGACCACCGGCAGGTCGACCCGACGGCTGGCGAATTGCACGCTCGCCGAACGGCCCACCGGATAGAGCGCCTCGCACACCAACACCTGATCGAAATGCCCGCCCGCCGGCCGTCTGCGCGGACCGAGTGTCGCCAGCGCCGCGCCGTCGGCATCACGCAGGCTTGGACAGGACGTGCCGCCCTCCTCGACGCTGCGGACCATCGGCACCGGCCGGCCATTCGTGCCTTCGCCGAACAACACGAATGCCCACGCCTCGGGAGATGGAGGCTGTGCCTGCACCTCCCCGCAGACCATGAATGCCACAAGGATGCCGCAGAAAATGCGAATCATTCCGAACTCCCCGTGAGTCGTTGTAGCAGGAAATCGGGCGGAACCGCCGATGAAGTCTGGGGACCGACGCCAAAGGCCGGATGGCGCAATCGTGATACCCTGGTCACGCCCGGCGTAAGGCTTTCGACAGTGCTCTTGGGCTCTGTGGCCAGGCGTCGATGACACTTCGACATCCTGGAGGCACAACTTTCTTACGTTGCGCAGCTTGATGGGTAATCAGGTAACCAAATGACCAAGCTTCGCCTGCTGATTGTCGCACTCGACAACTGGTACGGGTCGGCGCGTCTGCCACGCAACCTGCGGAGGGCTGGCTTCGAGGTTGGGCTGCTCGCTCCGCCAAGCAGTTTTGTCGCCCAATCGTGCGATGTGGATCAGCGTTTCCCGCTCGAGGCCGATGGCGGACCGCGCACCCTCGAACGGCCGGCTTGGCAGGCCATCGAGGCTTTTGCTCCAGACTTCATCGTGCCTGGCGACGAAAAGTCGGTGCGCGTGCTGAATTTCATGGCGACGTCGCGGTCGGCGCCGACATCGCCGGGTGCCAAGTCGGCATTGCTGCGCTCGCTGCCGTCGAGGCCAAGCCTGTTGGGCCGCGCCGAGATGACGATGCTCGCCGTCGATAGCGGCCTCGTGTGCCCCGCGTCCGCTGCGGTCCGCTCGCTCGACGAAGCGCTCAGCAAAGCGGAACAGCTCGGCTGGCCGGTGTATCTCAAACGCGACAACACGGCGGGCGGCAACGGCGTGCGCTGGTGCAGCGATCGCATGTCGCTCGCCGCCAATTTCGCCCAGCTCACCAATACGGACATGTCCCTGTGGTCGGCTGAGGGGACCTTGAGGCGGGGGCGACAATGGCTTCGCAGCATCGGTCTCGCCGGCGATCCAGGGATCACCATCCAGGCGGCAGTACCGGGCGAACCCGCCTTTCACACGGCCGTTGCCCTTGATGGAAAATGGCTGGCCGGCCTCTCCGCTGACGTGGAGGAATTCTACCCGCGGCCGACCGGACCCAGCACGCGCGTGCGGCTGCATGGCGACCCCGAGATGGAGGATCTGGCGCGACGGTTGATCGCCTCGTTGGGCTACAGCGGCTTCTGTGGCCTCGATTTCATCAGGCGCCGCGACGGCGGCCTGACCTTCCTCGAATTCAATGCGCGACCGACGCCAGTCGCCCATCTCGGCGGCCTGATCGGCGCCGATCTCGGCGCCGCCCTGCATGCCACGCTGACCGGCCGGCCCATCGCCGCGACGCAGCCGATGGCGACGGAGCGGGTCGCACTGTTCCCCCAGGATTGGCTACGCGACCCTCACGGTGCGGATCGTGCGTGCTGCTACCAGGACATCCCGACCGACGATCCGGCGCTGCTTGCGGCGCTGAGCACGCTCCTGCCGAAAGGCTGGAACGATCCTGGCGAAGGCTCGCGCCTCACGCCGCCGCCTTCTTCCGGTTAGCTTCCAGCCTGGCGTCGACCAGGGCCACGCCGGCGTCGATCACCGGATGGCTCATTCCCTTCTGGCGGGCGATGAGCTGCACCAACTTGTCGGCGCGCTCGATATTGGGCAGTCCGTTGTTGAGCGCGCGCGCCGCCGAGGCGGGGCGCACCAGGCTCTGCGCCGCCTCGGCGTACTTCTCGAAGGGCACGAGGTCGCTCCGGCTCGCCCCCAGCTTGAGGCAGAGATCGATGACAAAATCGTAGACCGAGCGCGACGTCGCGATGTCGCTGTGAACCGCCTCCTGGGCGGTGCGCATGCCGTCGGCCGTGATGCAGCGATAGTTGCCGGCAAGCAGCATCGCCCACTTGGCGAGCGGCACGAAGATCGAGTCGTAGACGCGCAGCTTGACCGGCAACTCGACGCGCCCCTCGGGCGCGTCGAACCGCACCGCGTCGATTTCCTTCTCGAGCGTGCGGAGCATCGCCGTCGCCTTCTCGTCCTTGAGCCGCGCCACCTTGAAATTGGTCGGCAGGGTGACCTGCAGCACATTGACCTGCTCGTCCGGCGGACGGATCGCCTGCGGATCGGGGCTGCACAAGGTCAGGGTCTCGGGGTCGAAGCTGTCCCACACCCGGGGATCGGTGTAGGCGGGCTCGAGCAGGCGACCATCGAGGCCGGGGATGCGCTTCACGTAGGGCAACGGCGGCATGTTCATGATCGACATGCAGGGAACCCGCGATTTCGCCACCGCGTCGAGCAGCTCGCGCACACCCGGCGAACGATACTGCGGCTCCTGCATGGCAAGCCCGATGAGATCGTAGTCGGCCGGGTTTGCGCTGGTCGTGCCGCCGGCCGTCACCTTGCCGGGAAGCTTGCGCGAATCGATCTCGACCGGATCCTTGCGGCCGCGGATCGGCATGCGCACGCGGAAGCCCTCGGCATTGATCAGGTCGGCTTCCGCCGGCAGGCAGATCAGGTGCACGGAATGTCCGCCGAACAGGATCTTGGAGGCGAGCAGCGAGCCGTAGGACGCGCCCATGATCATGATTTTGAGAGGCATGCCTTCGTTTCCCCGATTATTGTGGCATGCAGTATCGAGGATGAACGCCGCCGCGCCTAGGACGATATCGCGCCAAGGCAGGCGGCCGTTGCGGAATGTCGGCCCACTATGGAATGCCGAAAAGGCGAGGTTACATGGCGACGATCGACGCGCAGGTTCATTGCTATGAACGCAATCATCCCGGCCGGCCGTGGATCGAGGCGCTGCCCGGTCCGCCGGAGATGACCGGCGATCAGATGGTGGCGGCGATGGATGCCGTCGGCGTCGACGGCGCGCTGCTGATCTCGGTGTTCGCCATGTACCGCTGGGACGCGAGCTACGCCATCGCCGCCCATGCGGGCCATCCCGATCGCTTCGCCTTGATCAAGCCGGTCGA
This sequence comes from Reyranella sp., assembly GCF_044224635.1. Lineage (GTDB taxonomy): Bacteria > Pseudomonadota > Alphaproteobacteria > Reyranellales > Reyranellaceae > Reyranella. Next base: position 35,926 of record NZ_JBGAKA010000039.1, read on the forward strand.
CCCGAACGATCCGGCCGTGGCCGAGACGATCGCCGACTGGGCGGCGACCAAGGGCGCGGTCGCGGTCCGGGTCATGATGCGGCCGGAGATTTCGAGCGACCCGGACGATCCCGGCTTGGGCCGCGTTCTCGCCGCGGCGGGCCATGATTCGCTGCCGGTCAACCTGATGTGCTGGGGACGGCTCGAGCAGGCAGCTGAGCTTGCCCGCCGCCATCCCGGAACGCGCCTTGTGATCGACCATCTCGGCCTGCCGCAGCCATTCACGCCGCCGCCGCCGGCCGAGCCTTTCGCCGCGCTGGCGTCCGTGCTGGCGCTCGCGGCGCACGACAACATCGTGGTCAAGATCAGCGGCGCCTGCACGCTCAGCCACGAGCCGTTTCCGTACAGGGACCTCTGGGATTCGCTTGGCCGCATCTTCGATGCCTTCGGTCTCGATCGTTGCCTGTGGGGCACCGACTGGACACGGGCCACGGCCCTCCTGACCTACCGCGAGGGCGTCGAGGCCTTTCGTGTCACCGATCGGCTGTCCGACGGCGATCGGGCCATGCTGATGGGCGAGGCCTTGCAGCGGGTCTACGGCTGGGCGCCGCGCACGCCATAGCGCCGCCGATGGCTTGACCAATCCGCCAGTGCCGGCACGACGCAATCCGGCCGGGCTCCTTGGGCCGCAGGTTGGAACCCCTCGAGCGCAAGCCTCTGGGGCACGCCTGATTTTCGATCAGTGCTCAGGCCTCCGCCTCAGCGCATCGCCACAAGCTCGAGCGCGGCCGAACCGAAGCTGATGACGGCGCCAACTCCCAGCAGGACCACGGCTCCTGCGGCAACAGCCCGCAACAACGGCCATAGGTCCGACGACCAACCGGATCGCCTCATTTTCCCCTCCGTACGCTGCCCATTCGGGGACATTGAGCCCTTATGGACTCTATTTGTTGCAAGAATGCCACAGTCTCTCTTCGCCGGCCACAGCCATCGGTAACGGCTTGTGGAAAAGAGGCAGCCGAAATATTGCAGCATCAGCGCATTCAGCTACTCAGATCCGGTCGGACGAGGCCGTCCTTCGAGCCGATCTTTGAGCGTGGCCACCGCCGAGGCGGGGCTCGTGAGGACGGGGCATGCCACCGCCTGTCGCAAGGCCCCGGCCACCGGAGCCATCGAAAACTGGGCCAGCATGATCGCGTCGCATCCGTCGAGCGTCCGTCCCGCCTCGACAATGCGCCGGGCGTGCTCGTCGGCGCGGCCAGCGTTCAGGGCTTCGAGCGCGCCGGGCGCCAGCAGGCTGCGCAGTTCGACCGCAGCCCCGGCCCTGGCGGCGTCGGCCTGGAACTCCTCCTCCATGCTGGGGATCGACGGTGCGAACGTGGCGACCATGCCGATCCGGCGGCCGCTCGTCAGGGCCACGGCGAACATCGCCTCGTTGGGCTTGAGCACCGGAATGGCGAGCCGTGACGCCACGCGCTCGATCGCCAGGCCAAACGCCGAGCAGGTGAACAGGATCGCCTCGGCGCCGAGCGACAGCGCGTAGTCCGCGAGGACATCGAAACGGCGCTCCATCGCCGTGGTCAGCCTGCCGTCGCGCGCCCGATCCTTGCTAAGCGAATCGTCGAGAACATTGACGATCTCGGCCGCCGGCCACGCCGACGCGAACTCGTCGACGATCGGGCCGACCGCGGCCGGCGTGGCGTGGATCAGGGCGATGCGTGGCACGGAGCAGGACCTCGGCGAGCGGCGACGATCGCAGCGCGGCTTGCGGTTGGCAATCGCCAACCTTTCCTTTCACACGTCGAAGTTCAGGCATGTCGTCGTGCCGTGCACGAGCAGACGTCCCTTGCCGTCTGTGATCCGGCCATCCGCCGTCCCGACCCTTCGACCGCGGCTGATCACGACGCCCTCGGCCCTGATCAGCCCCGTCTCGGGCGTGATCGGTCGCACGAACGAGATCTTGAACTCGAGCGTCGTCGAGCTGACGCCCTTCGGCAAGGTCGAGCGGACCGCGAGGCCCATGCAGCTGTCGAGCAGCGTCGCCGCAAGACCGCCATGCACGGTGCCGGCAGGATTGAGATGCGTGCTCTTCGGCTCCGCCGTGATGACGACCCGCCCATCCTCCGCTTCGACGATGTCGTATCCCAATGTCTCGGCGATCGTGTTGAGCGGCAGGGACCCATCCGCCAGGCCCTGAACGAATTCGAGGCCCGACATCGCCTTCTGCCTCTCGGCGCTGACGGTGCCGTAGGTCCGGCCGCTGCGACGCGTCGTCATCAGATCATCCTCCACACATCGAGCATGCTGAATGCCGACGGCGCACACGCTTGTCTCGCGATTTCCGGACCTCATCTGCTAGCCGACGAGACGACCGGGAGAGCGCAAGCAAAAGGCCCCGCACTCGGGGCCTCGGCGCGTTCCGGACCATGGTGGGCGCACCAGGGCTCGAACCTGGGACCCGCTGATTAAGAGTCAGCTGCTCTACCAACTGAGCTATGCGCCCGCCAGATGGCGGCATGGCCGGAAGCGGCGCGGGCTATAGCAAGCAGGGAACACCTTGTCGATAGGCCGGCGGCAAAGAAAAATTGCACCCGGTCAGCGCGTCCGCGGCAGTTGCGCATCGCGATAGACGTTGACGCCTATCAGCAGGCCGCAGGCGAACATCACCGAGACCATGGCGGTGCCGCCGTTGCTGACCAGCGGCAGGGGCACGCCGACCACCGGCAGGAGGCCCATCACCATGGCCGTGTTGATGAAGACGTAGAGGAACATCATGGCGGTGACGCCGAGCGCCACCAGGCGGCCGAAATGGTGCTGGCAGCGCAAGGCGATCGAGAAGCCCCAGACCAGCACCAGGGCGAACAGGCCGAGCAGCACCAGGGCGCCGACCAGGCCCCATTCCTCGACGAAGGTGGTGAAGATGAAGTCGGTCTGCTTCTCGGGCAGGAAGTTCAACGCTGACTGCGTGCCCTGGAGGAATCCCTTGCCGAACAGGCCGCCCGAGCCGATGGCGATCTTCGACTGGGTGATGTGGTAGCCGGCACCCAGCGGATCGCGGTCGGGATCGAGGAAGGTGAGCACCCGCTTGCGCTGGTACTCGTGCATCAGCGACCAGGCGATCGGCAGGCAGGCGACGGCGCCCACACCCGCCACCAGGAACATCCACAGCCGCACACCGGCCACGAACAGCAGCGCGCCGCCGCCCATCAGCACCATCATGGCCGTGCCGAGATCGGGCTGCACCATGACCAGCCCGACCGGCATCAGGATGAACAGAAGCGGCGGGATGACATAGAGGAAGCGCGCCGCCTCCTCCCTGCGCAGGCCATGATAGTAGCGCGCCAGAACCAGGATCACCGCAACCTTGGCAATCTCGGAGGGCTGGATCTGGAGCGGCCCGAGCACCAGCCAGCGCTGGGCGCCCATGCCGATCTTGCCGACGACGTCGACCGCCACCAGCAGCAGCAGGGCGACGATGTAGATCGGCCAGGCGAGCGCCAGCCAAACGCGCGGCGGCACCAGCGCCGTCGCCAGCATCACCCCGAACGCCGCGACATAGCGCATGGCGTGACGCGACGCCCATGGATCGAAACGTCCGCCGGCCGCCGAATAGAGCGCCAGCACCCCTATGCCCGCGATCGCCGTCAGCACCAGGACCAGGCCCCAGTTGATGCGCCAGATCTTCTCGGTGAATCCGATCGGCGCCGGCGCGTCGAGCGCGCCGCCCTGCATCGAGGCCAAGCTCATCGCGACACTCTCATGACGAGACTCTCATCGCGACGCCATCTTGCGGAAATTGTCGGTGCGGCGCGACGGATCGCGCTTCATCGTCTCGAGCAGCACGTCGCGGCCGATCGGGCCCGCCGTCGCGCCGCCCGCCATGCCGTGCTCGACGATGACGGCGCAGGCATAGCGCGGCGTGTCGACCGGCCCGAAGCAGACGAACAGGGCGTGGTGGCGCAGGTGCCAAGGCAGCTGCGCCTGGGTGATGCCGAGCTCGCGTTCGCGCTCGGTGATACGCTTGACCTGGGCGGTGCCGGTCTTGCCGGCGAACCGCATTGCCGGCTCGATCAGCTTGCCATCGGCATCGCGGCGCAGCGCGTTGGCGGTTCCGAGGCTGCCGTTCACCACCTGGTTCATGCCCTCGCGGACGATGGCGAGATGCTGTGGGTTGAAGCGCATCGACGGCGCATTGGGTTTGGTGCGCAGCGGCGGCGGCGCCAGCTCCTCGCGCGGCGTCGCCGAAGCGAGCAGCAGGTTGGGCTGCACCTCGTAGCCGCCGTTGGCGATGCGCGCGGTCATGATTGCGAGCTGCAGCGGCGTCGCCGTCATGAACCCCTGGCCGATGCCGAGATTGAACGTGTCGCCATGCTGCCACGGCTTGCCGAGCTTCTCCTGCTTCCAGGCGCGGCTCGGCTGGTTGGCTGCGGATTCGCCCGGCAGGCCGAGCTCGCTCACCCGACCGAAGCCCAGCCGGTTGGCCACGTCGGCAACGCGATCGACGCCGGCGCGGCGTGCCGCCTCGTAGAAGAAGCAGTCGCACGAGCAGGCGATCGCCTCGGTGACATTGGTCGAGCCGTGACCGGCGGTCAGCCAGCAATGGAACTTGATCTTGCCGAGCTCGAGGAAGCCCATGCAGGGCAGCCTGGTCCACGGGTCGATCGCCCGCGATTCGAGCGCCGCCAGCGCCGTCACCATCTTGTAGGTCGAGCCCGGCGGATAGACGCCGGCGATCGACTTGTTGTGCAGCGGCCGCTCCGGGCTGTCGAGCAGGTCGCGCCATTCGCTCTGGCTGATGCCGCGGGCAAAGGTGTTGGGATCGAAGCCCGGCGTCGACACCATGGCCAGGACGTCGCCGGTGACGACGTCCATCACCACCACCGAGCCGCTCTGGTGCTGCTTCATCTTCTCGGCAACGAAGCGCTGCAGGTCGAGATCGATGGTGAGCAGGGCGTTCGAGCCGGGCTGGCCCTCGGTGCGGTCAAGCTCGCGGACCACGCGGCCGACCGCATTGACCTCGACCTGGACGGCGCCGGCGCGGCCGCGCAAATCGTCCTCGAGCGAGCGCTCGACGCCCTTCTTGCCGAAGCGCAACGTGGCGAGCTGCAGCACCGGGTCGTCGCGGCCGGCCAGATCCTCGTCGGCAACGCGGCCGGTGTAGCCCACGATGTGGCTCATCAGCTCGCCTTCGGGATAGTCGCGCGACTGGCCGAGATCGATGAACACGCCGGGCAGGTCGGGGGCGTTGAACTCGACGCGCGCCACCTCCTCCCAGCCGAGATTCTCGCGCACCACGACGGGCTGGGCGTTGCGGCTGCGCCTGAGCTCGCGCAGCAGGCGCACCTTGTCGGCCTCGGCGAGGGAGAAGATCTGGTCGAGGCGGTCGATCAGCAAATCGACGCCGCGGCCGCGATCGGACGTCGCCATGCAGCGGAAATTGTTGCGGTTGACGGCGAGCGACTTGCCGGTGCGGTCGAAGATCAGGCCGCGCGACGGCGGCAGCAGCCTGAGATTGATGCGGTTCTCCTCGGCCAGCGTGGCGAAGCGCTGGGTCTCGACCACCTGGAGCTGGTAGAGCCGGCCGGCCAGCGCCGACATCAGCACCACCTGGGCGCCGCCCAGCAGCAGGGCGCGCCGCGTGAACAGGCCGGAACGCTCGCCGTCGCCCTTGCGATAGCGCATCACGGCGCGGTCCCTCCGGGCCGCGCCAGGTCGCGCGAAAGCTCGGGGACCTTCAGCGAAGAACGCATCACGGGGCGGTCCCTCCCGGCCGCGCCGTGCCGCGCGACAGCTCGGGCACGTTCAGCGGATCGCGCGGGCGGATGCGGGCGAGCAGCGGGCCGATCAGCGGATAGAGCACGACGATGACGACGTACTGGACGAACGCGGCGCGCGGATCGATCGCCGTCCAGGTCCACAGCGAGGTCAACGACCACACCAGCACGACGAAACCGAGCGCCAGCAGGCAGAAGCCCGCCCACTGGAACAGGAAAGGCACGCCGACCAGGTAGCGCCGGTTGTTCACGACGGAAGCGCGGATCAGCACGAAGCCGAGGGCGCTCACGCCGACCGGTGCACCCGGTCCGCCGAGCAGCAGGTCGAGCAGCACGCCCATCGCCAGCAAGAGCGGCCCGGGCAGCCGCTCGGGCGTGGCCAGGCTGAACTGGAAGACGGTCAGCGCCGGCAGGAGCGGCAAGGCATCGGCGAGATAGGGCACGCGCAGCGGCGCCAGGGTCAGCAGCACGAAGAACAGCAGCACCGTGCCGGGCAGCGCCGCGCGGCCCCAGCGATCGAGCGTGCCCAGCGCACCATCGACCCGCACCTCAGCGCACCCTCTGGCCAGTCGACGAGACGCCGGGCTGGGTCGTCGCCGGCGCCGCCGAGCCCGGATTGCTCACCAGGCCGGGCACGCCGTAGTCGACGACGCGGACGAACTCGAGGCGCGAGAAATCGGCGAACGGCCGCACGCGCACGCTGCCTTCGCCGGTCTCGACGACCTCGCCGATCGGGATGCCGACCGGAAAGCTCCCGCCATGGCCCGAGGTGATGATGCGATCGCCGCGCTGCACGCCGGCGACGCTCTGCAGCAGGGTGAGGCGCAGCTGCGGGGAATTGTCGCCGGCCACGATGGCGCGCTCGCGCGTGCGCTCGATCAGCACCGGCAGGCGCGAATTGACGTCGGTGACGAACAGCACGCGGGCGCTGTTCTCGCCGACCTCGGCGATGCGCCCGGCGAGGCCCTCGCCGGTCACCACGGCCTGGCCGTGGGCGGCGCCGGCGCGGCGGCCGACATTGAGCAGCGCGCCGCGCACATAGGCGCTGACGCTGTCGCCCACCAGCCGGGCGGTGATGAACGAGGCCTCCGGGCCTTCGCGAAACCTGGCCAGGCCGCGCAGGCCTTCGTTCTCGTTCTCGAGGCGGCGGGCGGCGGTCTGCCAGGCCAGCAGCCGGGCATTCTCCTCGCGCAGGCGCGCATTCTCCTCGCGCAGCGAGGCGAATTCCTGCAGGTCGGCGATCGCGCGGTTGGCCACCCCGACCGGCCGGGCGATCGCCTCGAGCATCGGGGTGGCGAGATCGAGCGCGACGACGCGGACATGCTCGACCAGCACCGTGTCGGCCTTGCCGACCAGCATGATGCCGAACGCAGCGATGATGAGCAGGCCGAGGGCAAAGCGCTGCACGGCCGAACGCACCTGGCCAGCGACTACCTCGAAGTCGTCCCGGATCGCCATGTCCCGCCCATACTACCCCTCATGTGCGAGCTCGTGCCGCTGATATTTTTCGCCGATCTTGCGCTCCTCCCCAGCTTCGCTGGGGAGGTGTCGGCGCAATCGCCTCTCATGCCCCTCCCCAGCTTCGCTGGGGAGGTGTCGCCGTCTTCGGCGACGGAGGGGTCATGAGTCCCAGTCCCGCTGCTCATGACCCCTCCGCCCCGTAAGACGGGGCACCTCCCCTCGTATGACGAGGGGAGGAGGAAAAGAGATCAATACATCGACGACAAGACGCCGCGCAGGCGGTCGATGTTCTCGACGGCGTGGCCGGTGCCGAGCGCGACGCAGAGCAACGGGTCCTCGGCCACCGAGACCGGCAGGCCGGTGGCCTGGCGCAGGACGGTGTCCATGTTGCTCAGCATGGCGCCGCCGCCGGTCAGCACGATGCCCTTGTCGACGATGTCGGCGGCGAGCTCGGGCGCGGTGTTCTCCAGCGCGACCTTGACCGCCTCGACGATGGCGCTCACCGGCTCCTGCAGGCTCTCGGCGATCTGCCGCTCGGTGATGATCAGCTCCTTCGGCACGCCGTTCATCAGATCGCGACCCTTGATCTCCATGGTCCGGCCCTCGCCGTCCTCGGGCGGGCAGGCCGAGGCGATGGTCTTCTTGATGCGCTCGGCCGAGCTCTCGCCGACCAGCAGGTTATGATTGCGGCGGATGTAGCCGATAATGGCCTCGTCCATCTTGTCGCCGCCGACGCGCACCGAGCGCGGATAGACGATGCCGCCCAGCGACAGGATGGCGACCTCGGTCGTGCCGCCGCCGATGTCGACCACCATCGAGCCGGTCGGCTCGGTGACCGGCAGGCCAGCGCCGATCGCCGCCGCCATCGGCTCCTCGATCAGCCAAACCTTGCGCGCGCCCGCGCTCTCGGCCGATTCCTGGATGGCGCGCCGTTCGACCGCGGTCGAGCCGGAGGGCACGCAGACAACGATCTGCGGATGGGCGAAGCTCCGCCGGTTGTGCACCTTCGAGATGAAGTGCTTGATCATCGCCTCGGCGACCTCGAAGTCGGCGATGACGCCATCGCGCAGCGGGCGGATCGCCTGGATGTTGCCGGGCGTGCGGCCGAGCATCATCTTGGCTTCCTCGCCGACCGCCAGGACCTGGCGCTTGCCGGTCTGCGTGGTCAGGGCGACGACAGAGGGCTCGTTCAGGACGATGCCACGGCCCTTGACGTAGACCAACGTGTTGGCCGTGCCGAGGTCGATCCCCATGTCCGCCGAAAACAGCCCGATGACACGCGAGAGCATTTAGTCAAGTCTCTGTAATTGCTGGAAAATTCTTGGATCGGCACTGTCCGCGACGCCTGCCGTCGAAGCGCGCACGGGTTTAGACCGGCCGACCGGGCCCCGCAAGGTCCTTCAAGCCGCGGCCGGCGGCCCGACATTCTCCTTCTCCTCCCCAGCGAAGCTGGGGAGGAGAAGGAAGAGGGCGCCACTGGCGGCGGAGATATCTGCGGCTCCGCGAACCTCACTGAGTCGCCGGCTTGGCCCGGCTCGCTTCCTTCGCCAGCACCTCGATATCCTGCTGCGATAGCCGCCGCAGGTCATCATAGGCCTTGCGCGTGAACTCGACCCGGCCGGTGCCCTCGCCGCTCAGCGTGTACTTGCCGTCGCGCTCGACGAACAGGAAGTAGAACGGCAAGGCGGGATTGCCGCGCGCCGTCACGATCGCGACCGAACGATCGTCGTTGCAGCCATAGACGTCCCACGCCGTGCCGCCGAACATGCGGCTGTTGCCGGTGGGGCCGCGATCACACTGAAGCCTGCGTTCCGACGGCGCCTGCGCCGCCGCTTCCGTCGCTACCAGCGCCAGGGCAAAGGCAAGGGGTAGGCGCCTGGTCATAGTCCCATCATCTTGGCGATGGTGTTGCGATGGATGTCGTTGGTGCCGCCGCCGATCGAGCCCACGCGCACGTCGCGGAACAGGCGCTGCACATCGTGCGCCATGGTATAGCCCGCGCCCCCCATGATCTCCATGGCGAGATGGGCGCAGCGGAACTCGCCGTCGGTGCCCTGGATCTTGGCGATCGCCGTCTCCTCGACCGGATTGAGCCCGGCGTCGAGCATGTCGGCCAGCCGCCAGGTCAGCGCCTGCGTCGTCTTCAGCAGGATGCGCATGTCGGCGAACTTGTGCTGGATCGCCTGGAACTTCGAGATCGGCTGGCCGAACTGGCGGCGCTCCACGGCATAGGCGCGAGCATACTCGATCGCCCAGTGCATGTTGCCGCAGGCCTGCGCCGCCAGGCACAGGCGCTCGAGGTTGAGCCCCTTCATCAGGCCGGCCCAGCCGCGATTCTCCTCGCCGATCACGTGATCGGCCGGCACGAACACGCCGTCGAAGAAGATCTCGTTGGCATGCGTGGTGCGCCGACCCAGCGTCGGCAGCGGCTGCATGGCGAGCCCGGGCGCGCGGGCATCGACCCAGAACAGGGTGACGCCCTTGTGCCGCGCCTCGCTGTCGGTCTTGGCCACCACCATCAGGTAGTCGGCGACATGGGCCGCGCTGATATAGAGCTTCTGACCCGTCAGGCGATAGCCGTTGCCGTCGCGCACGGCGCGCGTCTTGATGCCCGAGGCGTCCGAGCCGGTGTCGGGCTCCGAAAGCGCGAAGGCCGATTTCAGGCGGCCGGCGCAGATTTCCGGCAGGTAGCGGCGGCGCAGATGCTCGCCGGCGGTGAGCTGCAGATGCATGCCGCCATAGACGACCGTCGGCAGGTAGCACGACGAGGCGCCGCTGTAGTGGCGCGCCAGCGCCTCGACCAGCACCACCAGGTCCTTGCGGCTGCCGCCCATGCCGCCATAGGCCGGATCGTAGGGCAGCGCCATGTAGCCCGCCCCGGCCAGCGCATCGAACGCGGCGTGCGGGAACTCGCTCGCCGCATCGAGCCGGCGGATCTCCTCAGCCGGCAGCACGCGCGCCAGGAGCTCGGCGACGTTGCGCCGGATCAGCTTCTGCTCGTCGGTCAACCCGAAATCGTCGAGGTCTGTCATCGCCCTAGTCGAACACCACGACGCCGCGCGCCACCTCGCCGGCCATCATCTTCCTGAAGCCCTCGTTGATGTCGGCGAGCTTGTAGGTGCGGCTGATCAGGCCGTCGATGTTGAGGCGCTTGTTCATGTAGTGGTCGACCAGCACCGGGAAATCGAGGTCGGGGCGGACCGAGCCGTAGAAGGTGCCGCTCACCGTTTTCTCGGTGAACACCATGTTGAAGGGCGAGTACTGGGCGCGCTGATTCGGGGAGGATACTCCGACCGCGACGGCATGGCCGCCCGGCGCCAGGGCGTCGTAGGCCAGCGCCTGCGTCTTGTCGATCGCCACCGCATCGAAGGCGTAGTCGACGCCGAAGCCGCCGGTCATCTCCTTCACCTTCTTCGCCGCGTCCTCGTTGGTGCTGGTGTTGATCGTGTGGGTGGCGCCGAAGGTCTTCGCCATGTCGAGCTTGTTGTCCAAAAGGTCGGCCGCGATGATGATGCCGGCGCCCGACAGCACGGCGCCCTGGATGGCGTTCAGCCCGACGCCGCCGCAGCCGATCACCAGCACGGTCGAGCCGGTCGGGATCCGGGCATGGCGGGTGACCGCGCCGACTCCGGTCGCCACGCAGCAGCCGACCAGGGCGGCTTGCGCCCACGGCATATCCTTGCGGATCGGCACCACCATCTCCTCCGGCACGACGACCTCCTCGGCGAAGGTGCCGATGCGCGCCATCTGGTAGATCTCCTGGCCCTTGTGCTTGATGCGCAGGGTGCCGTCGTAGAGCCCGGCCGGCGGCGTGTTGTTGCGGCCGATGCACAGCACCGTGCGACCCTGGCTGCAGTAGCGGCAGCGCCCGCAGTGCGGCCGGAAGGAAAAGATGACGTGGTCGCCCGGCTTCACCGTCGTCACGCCGGGCCCGCACTCGGCAATCTCGCCCGCCGCCTCGTGGCCGGGCACGATCGGCAGCGGCGACGGCCAGTCGCCATTCAGGATATGCCAGTCGCTCTGGCACACGCCCGACGCCTTCATCTTGACCCGCACCTCGCCTGCCTTGGGTGGATCGAGCTCGCAGTCGAGCACCTGCAGCAGCTCGTTGGGCTTGAACAGTATGGCGGCCTTCATGTCAGTCCTCCCCTCGCAGGAGGATTACTTAGACGGTTTGGCGGACCGCCGCGAGCCTCTGCGCGGTGAGCCCCTCCCCGGTGGACTCTTGTGCCGCGCCGGTGCCGGCCCGACGTTGCGCTCGACATTGCGCGCCGTTCTGCTCAGCAGGGCCATCATGGCGGCGTGGGCGCCTTCGGCGTCGCGGCGCTGGATGGCGACGAGTACGGCGCGATGGAGCGGCACCGACGGCGCCGGTGCGCCAGCATGCCGGGACGCGGCGCGAACGAACATGCCGAGCGCTGCTTCGGTCAGCGCGCCGAACGCCACCATCACATCATTGTCCGTCGCCGCCAGGATGGCCTTGTGGAAGCGGATGTCGGGATCGGCAAACCGGATCGGATCGTGCGCCGCGCGCTCCATCTCGGTGAATGCCGCCTCGATCGCCTGCAGGGTCTCCGGCGTATGGCTGCGCGCCGCCATGGCCGCCGCCGCCGGCTCCACCACCGCGCGCACATGCAGGAGATCGAACAGGAATTTCGGCTCGGCCTCGCCATTCTTCAGGCGCCACGCCAGCACATCGGCATCCAGCATGTGCCAGGCCTCGCGCGGCCGGGCGCGCGTGCCCGACCGCTTGCGCGACGTGATCAGGCCTTTGGCGGAGAGAAGCTTGAAGGCCTCGCGCACGACCGTGCGGCTGGCGCCGAAGCGGCGACTGAGCGCGAGCTCGCCGGGAACCAGCGCGTGCGGCTGGTAGACGCCGGCGACGATCGCCGAGCCGAGCTCTTCCGCGATGCGACCGGCACCGTCGACGTTTTTCCTCCCTAGCGAAGCTGGGGAGGTGTCGGCGCCTGCCCTGAGCGAAGCCGAAGGGTCTTCGCCGACAGGCGCGCGGCTCGCGACAGCGAACGAGCGCGAGGGGTCATGAACAGCGGGACTGCGGCTCATGACCCCTCCGTCGGCGATTACGCCGACACCTCCCCACGCAAGGCGTAGGGAGGAGAATGAGAAGACGACTGCGGCGGCGGGAAGGCATGTCGGTCATTGTTGACAGAGCGGATCAGTCGCTCGACGATATGTCAGACATAACAAAGCGCCAAGACTAAAGGCCGGGAGGAAGTGCCATGGGAAATCTCAATCGTCGGACTATTCTCGGCGGCGCTCTCGGCGCCCTGGCGGCACCGGCCGTCCATGCGCAGGGCGGCAAGCCGTTCGCCGGCACGACGATCAACGGGTCGTGCTTCCAGACGACCTACTTCGAGTATCTCAAGAACTACTTCCCGCAGTTCGAGGAGAAGACCGGCATCAAGGTGAACTTCACCATGCAGGCCTTCCCGGTCTACAACCAGCGCACCGACCTCGAGCTCTCGACCAAGGGCTCGGCGCTCGACGTCATCAACGTCACCTTCATCTATTCCGGGCGCTGGATCGGCGCGGGCTGGATGACCAATCTTGATCCCTTCACCAAGGATTCGAAGCTGACGCCGGCCGACTGGGATCCCGAGGATTTCGCCGGCGGGCCGCAATCGGCGATGAAGAACGCCAAGGGCGAGACCTTCGGCTACACCTGGGAAGCCGGCGCCATGATCCTGGGCGCGGCGCGCTACGACCTGATCGACAAGGCCAACAAGGACAATGTCGCCGCCTTCACCGCCGACAAGCTGCATCACTGGAACTGGATTCCCTACCTGATGGGCGCCGGGGGCAACGTGTTCAAGGCGCCGCCCGACAACCTCACGCCGACGCTCGACACGCCACAAGCGGCCTCGTCCGCCGCCTGGTACGCCAATCTGCTGACCAAGTATGGGCCGGACGGCATCCTGTCCTATTCCGACGACCAGTCGATGCGCTCGCAGATGTCGGGCCGCGCCAACATCCGCACCCAGGCGATCACCTGGATGGTGCCGCTCGCCAAGCATGCCGAGAGCACGGTGCAGAAGACGGTGCGCTACGGCCTGATGCCGGCCGGCCCCACGGGCAATTTTCCGGGCTCGAACAGCCACGGTCTCGGCATCCCCGCCGGCTCGAAGAAGAAGGAGGCGGCCTGGGAGTTCATCAAGTGGGCGCTGTCGAAGGAGACGGTCGCCATGGTCGTGAAGAACCACGGCTATCCCAGCGTCTGCCGCATGTCGATCATCAAGAGCCCCGAGTTCAAGCAGGTGCTGACGCTCAACGGCCAGGACGTCGCCGCGCTGTTTCTCGACGTGCTGCAGCTTGGCGGCAAGACCGGCTATATGAAGTACCGCACGGTGCCGGTCTATCCGCAGGTCGGCGACAAGATCAACAAGGCGATCGAACGCATCGCCACCAAGCAGCAGGCCGCCCCCGAGGCGATGAAGCAGGCCCAGGCCGAAGCCATCCAGGACCTGCAGAAGGCGGGCATCAAGATTGATACATGAAATCTTGTCCTCCCCTCGTCATACGAGGGGAGGTGTCGCGTCATACGCGACGGAGGGGTCATGAGCAGTGGGACTGAGGCCTCTGACCCCTCCGTCCGCGATGACGCGGACACCTCCCCAGCGGAGCTGGGGAGGAGAATGAGATGATGAGCGGCTTCCGGCGCTCGCAGCAACGCTTCTTCGTCTTCTGTGTCGCGCCCTCGCTCGCAGTGCTGGCGCTGATCACGCTGCTGCCGTCGCTCTACCTGCTGGCCACCAGCTTCACGCCGCTCAACCTGACGCGGCCGGAGACGCAGTGGGATTTCTCGCAGCCTTTCGAGAGCTACGGCCAGCTCCTCTCCGACTCGCGCCTGCACAACTCGGTCTGGGTGCAGGTCAAGCTGTCGTTCTGGACGGTGGTGCTGCAGCTCCTGATCGGGCTCGGCCTTGCGCTGCTCCTGAACATGCGCACCCGCCTGCTCGAGGCGCTGCGCACCGTGTTCCTGATCCCCATGGTGCTGCCGCCGATCGTCGTCGCCATCATCTGGAAGGTGATCTACACGCCCGACATCAGCCCGATGCACGGGATCTTCCGGGCGCTTGGCTTGAACGTGCCGGCACTGATCACCGATCCCAACTGGGCGCTGACCTCGATCATCATCGCCGACACTTGGGAATGGTTCCCCTTCACCATGCTGATGGTGCTGGCCGGGCTGCAGATGATGCCGCAGGAGCTGCTCGATGCCGCCAAGGTGGACGGCGCCACGCCGTGGCAGCTCACGCGCTACATCACCTTGCCCTTCATCACCGGCGTGCTGCTGGTCGCCGGCCTGTTCCGGCTGATCGATTCGATCAAGGCCTTCCCGCTGATCTTCATCCTGACCGATGGCGGGCCGGGCAACCTCACCGAGGTGACCAACTACTATTCCTACCTGCAGGCCTTCAACTTCTCCTATCTCGGCTTCTCGAGCGCTATCACCATCGCCCTGCTGGCGGCGACCATCGCGCTGAGCTGGGTGATCGTCCGTATGGTCGGCTGGGGAGCGGCCGTTGACTAGCAGCAACCGGGTGAGGGGCGGAAGCCGGGCCGGGCGCGGAACCCGGCGCGACCGCATCGCCATGCAGGCGCTTGCTGTCGTGCTGGCGCTGCTCGCCCTGTCGCCATTCCTGTGGCTGCTTCTGATGTCGTTCAAGACCAACGCCGAGATCTTCCGCTTCCCGCCACGGCTGCTGTTCGATGCGACCCTCGCCAACTATGCCGCGCTATGGACCTCGGAGTTCCGTAACTCGTTCGCCAACAGCCTGGTGGTCAGCGTCGTCTCGACGGCGCTCTCGCTGGTGATCGGCGTGCCGGCGGCCTACGCGCTGTCGCGCTGGACGACGCGCGCCGGCAGCACCATCACCCTGTGGATCCTGGCCAGCCGCATGGCGCCGCCGATCGCCTTCACCATCCCCTACTTCCTGGTCTATCGCCATCTCGAGCTGCTCGACACGCTCACCGGCCTGATCATCATCTATCTCACCTTCAACCTGTCGCTGGTGATCTGGATGATGCGGCCATTCTACGACCAGCTCCCGCGCGCTCTCGAGGAGGCCGCCTGGATCGACGGCGCCACGATGTGGCAGGGCTTCCGCCGCATCATCCTGCCGCTGTCCGGCCCCGGCCTGGCGGCGACTGCCATCCTCTGCTTCCTGTTTGCCTGGAACGATTTCTTCTTCGCCCTGATCCTGACCCGCACCGAGGCGATGACCGCGCCGGTGGCCGTGGTCAATTTCATGAACTACGAAGGCTGGGAATGGGGCCGCATCGCCGCCGGCGGCACCATGATCATGCTGCCCGTGCTGATCTTCTCCTTCGTCGTGCGGCGCTACCTGGTCCATGGTCTCACCGGAGGCGCGTTGAAAGGATGACCCTTCTGATCACCGGCGGCGCGAGCGGCATCGGCGCCGCCACCGCGAGGCTCGCGGCGGCGCGCGGCCACAAGGTCGCCATCAACTACCGCTCGCGCGAGGCCCAGGCCAAGAAGGTCGTCGCCGATATCGTGGCGGGCGGCGGCCAGGCGGTCGCCTTGCCGGGCGACGTCGGCCACGAAGCCGACATCGAGAAACTGTTCGAGGCGGCCGAGCGCGCGCTCGGGCCGATCACCCATCTGGTCAACAGCGCCGGCATCGACGGCGGCACGATGCGCGCCGACGAGTTCGACGAGGCGGTGCTGGCGCGCCTGTTCGGCGTCAACGTCGTCGGCCTGATGCTGTGCTGCCGCGCCGCGACGCGGCGCATGTCGACGCGGCACGGCGGCAAAGGCGGGGTCATCGTCAACGTCTCGTCGATGGCCGGCACGATCGGCGGCCGGCCTGGCAAGTCGGCCTATGCCGCGAGCAAGGCCGCCGTCGATTCCTTCACCATGGGCTTTGCCAAGGAAGTGGCCATGGAGGGTATCCGCGTCATCTCGGTGCGGCCCGGCATGACCGAGACCGAGATGACCGAGCAGGCGCTCGCCGATCCGGCCAACCGCGCCGCCGTCTCGGCG
The DNA here is from genome assembly GCF_044224635.1 of Reyranella sp. Taxonomy (GTDB): domain Bacteria; phylum Pseudomonadota; class Alphaproteobacteria; order Reyranellales; family Reyranellaceae; genus Reyranella. The sequence continues at coordinate 52,165 of NZ_JBGAKA010000039.1, forward strand.
ACCATCGCCATGGGCCGCGTCGGCCGCGCGCCGGAAATCGCCAACGCCATCCTGTTCGCGCTGTCGGACGAGGCGAGCTTCATCTCCGGCGTCACCCTCGACTGCTCGGGCGGCGGCTTCGTGTTCTGGAATCGGTAGAGTTCGTGCGCCGGGAGCGCGCCACTTAAGGCGGAGCAACCTCCATCCACGGCGGAGTAACCTCTGCCGATAGTGGCGCTCTTCTCATTCTCCTCCCCAGCTTCGCTGGGGAGGTGTCGCGTCATACGCGACGGAGGGGTCAAGGGCACAGGAGCGGTTGCTCATGACCCCTCCGTCCGCGATTACGCGGACACCTCCCCAGCGAAGCTGGGGAGGAGAATGAGAAGACCGCCACGTCGGCGGAGGTTACTCCGCCTTAGGCGGCGCGCTCCCGGCGATTGAGTCGCTGTAGTGACTGCTGTACGGCCTCGACCGCTTTGCTACAGTGCCGGCCAACCGATGACGTGCCCAACTGACCGGAGACGGTGATCGTCATGACCAACAAGCTGACGGATGACCAGGTCGAGGCCTATCGCCGCGACGGATACCTGTTCCCGGTTCCGGCCTTCAGCGGCGATCACGTCGCCGCCCGCAGGCAGCAGCTCGAGGCAATCATGGCGGCCGAGGGTGGGGTGCTGACGCGGCGCACCAACCAGAAGCCGCACCTGCTGTTTCCCTGGCTTGCCGACATGATCCGCGATCCGGCAATCGTCGACGCCGTCGAGGACCTGCTCGGCCCCGACCTGCTGGTGTGGGGCTCGGGCTTCTTCCACAAACCGGCCGGCGATCCGGCCTTCGTGTCGTGGCACCAGGATTCGACCTATTGGGGTCTGTCCTCGCCCGACGTGGCCACGGCCTGGATTGCCTTCACGCCGTCGACGCCCTTGTCGGGGTGCATGCAGGTGGCGCCGGGCACGCATCTCGCCGACCAGCTCCCGCACCGCGACACCTTCGCCGGCAGCAACCTGCTGACGCGCGGCCAGGAGATCGCCGTCGATGTCGATCGCAGCAAGGCCGTCGACATCGTGCTGCAGCCGGGCGAGATGTCGCTGCATCACGTGCGCCTCGTGCACGGCTCGGAACCCAATCGCGCCGACCACCCGCGCACCGGCTACGCCATCCGCTACATCCCTACCCATGTTCGCCAGATCGTGGGCGATCGCGACAGCGCCACCCTGGTGCGGGGGGTCGACCGCTACGGCCACTTCGAGGCCGAGCCGCGGCCCAGGGTCGATTTCGATCCCGAGGCGCTCGCCTTCCATTCCCGCATGGTCGAGCGCACAACGGGCATCCTCTATTCCGGCGCCAGCCAGCGGCGGGACCTGGGCGACGGCAGGTCGCTCGCCGGCCGCGCCTGAGCCGCGTACCGCGACGATGCGTTTTCGCGCTGCCGTCCTGCACGAGGTCGATGCGCCGCTGAAAGTGCAGGATGTCGAGATGGCAGCACTGCGGCCCGGTGACGTGCTGGTGCGCCTGCGGGCCTCCGGGCTCTGCCACACCGATCTCGAGGTGATCCAAGGCTCGCTCGCCTATCCGCTGCCGATCGTGCTGGGCCATGAAGGCGCCGGCATCGTCGAGGCAGTCGGCAGCGATGTGCATTCGGTCAAGCCCGGCGATCACGTGATCTGCTCGTGGAACCCGAGCTGCGGCCATTGCTTCTATTGCGATCGCGATCAGCCAATCCTCTGCGAGCCCTTCACCCGGCACCAGCCGCAAGGTCACCTGCTCGATGGCGAGTCACGCCTCAGCGTCGACGGTCGCAAGCTGCATCATTTCTCGGTCGTGTCCTCGCACGCCGAGTGCTGCGTCGTCCCGGAGGCGGGCGCGATCGCCGTGCCCAAGGAAATCCCGTTCGACCGCGCCTGCCTGATCGGCTGTGGTGTCATGACCGGTGTCGGCGGAGCGGCCCGCGTCGCGCGCATCGAGGGTGGCAGCACGGTGGCGGTGATCGGCTGCGGCGCGGTCGGCCTGAATGCCGTGCAGGGCGCCATGCTGCAGCGCGCCGACACCATCATCGCCCTCGATCGCGATCCGGTGCGGCTGGCGATGGCACAGCAGTTCGGGGCGACGCACGTCATCGATGCCGGCAGCAATAACCTTGTCGACCAGGTCAAGGCCCTGACCGGCGGGCGCGGCGTCGACACCGTGATCGAATGCGCCGGTCACGAGCAGGCCTTCCGCCTGTCGCCCGAAATCCTGCGGCCCGGCGGCCAACTCGTCTGGCTCGGCAAGATCAACGTCGGCCGCGACGTCGCCTTCCGCTGGGGCGCGCTGATGGGCGAGAAGCGGATCGTGCGATCGAGCTACGGCGGCGCCCGCCCGCGCCGCGACTTTCCCTGGCTGGCGCGCCTCTATCTCGCCGGCAAGCTCAAGCTCGACGAGTTGATCACGCGGCGCATCCGCCTGGACGAGATCAACGACGGCTTCGCCGCCATGATTCGCGGCGGCGCCGTACGCACCGTCATCGTCTTCTGAGGCGCCGCTCTTGTCATTCTCCTCCCAGCGAAGCTGGGGAGGAGGATGAGATGAGCGAAGCCGCTGGTCCTCAGTTCCGCGTCTTGTCGACCAGCGCGCGTTCCTTGATCCACGGCATCATGGCGCGCAGCTTGGCGCCGATCTCCTCGATCGGATGCTCCGACATCTTCTTGCGCATCGCCTTGAACGAGGCCTGGTTGACCTTGTTCTCGAGCATCCAGTCGCGCGCGAAGCGGCCGGATTGGATGTCGGCCAGCACGCGCTTCATCTCCGCCTTGGTCTCGTCGGTGACGATGCGCGGGCCCGAGCGATACTCGCCGTACTCCGCGGTGTTGGAGATCGAGTAGTTCATGTTGGCGATGCCGCCTTCATAGATCAGGTCGACGATCAGCTTCACCTCATGGAGGCATTCGAAGTAGGCCATTTCCGGCGCGTAGCCGGCCTCGACCAGCGTCTCGTAGCCCGCCTTGATCAGCTCGACCAGTCCGCCGCACAGCACCACCTGCTCGCCGAACAGGTCGGTCTCGCACTCTTCCTTGAAGGTGGTCTCGATCGTGCCGGCGCGCCCGCCGCCGATCGCCGACGAGTAGCTGAGGCCGATTTCCAGCGCATTGCCCGACGCGTTCTGCGCCACCGCCACCAGGCAGGGCACGCCGCCGCCACGCAGATACTCCGAGCGCACCGTGTGGCCGGGCCCCTTGGGCGCGATCATGAACACGTCGATATCCGTGCGCGGCGTGATCAGGTTGAAATGCACGTTGAGGCCGTGCGCGAAGGCGAGCGCGGCGCCCGATCGCATGTTGGGCGCGAGGTCCGCATTGTAGATGTCGGACTGCAGCTCGTCGGGCGTCAGCACCATGACGATGTCGGCCCACTTGGCGCCGTCCGCCGGGGTCATCACCGTGAAGCCCGCACCCTCGGCCTTCTTGATCGTGGCCGAGCCCGGCTTCAAGGCGATGCGCACGTCCTTGACGCCGGAATCGCGCAGATTCATGGCATGGGCGTGACCTTGGCTGCCGTAGCCGACGACCAGGACCTTCTTGCCCTTGATCAGGTTCACATCGGCATCACGATCGTAGTAGACACGCATTGCGGCCAATCCCTCCTGGCGATCTCTATTTCCTGCTAAGAACGCGGGTTTACTAGACAACCCGGCCCTCAAAGACCAGCCTCGATTCAGGAGCTTCCGCCCGTGTCCACCTTCCGTTCCGTGCTCGCTGTCGCGACTGCCGTCCTTGCCGTCGCCGCCTGCACGCCACCCGATGAAGCGGCGCCGACCGGCCCAGCGGTGCCGAGGCCTCAGCTCCAAGCCTCGATAGACAATTCGACCCCGGACGAGGCGATGCGCGGCATGAGCAACAAGACCTGGCTGTGGACGCGAGGAGACGGCCCGGCGCAGATCCACTACTCGACGCCGGACGGCCGCGACTACGCTTGGCTGGTCGGCCAGCGGCAGATCGCCCAGGGCCAGTGGCAGGTCAACACGGCGCCCGGCGCCGGTGGCCGGATGATCACCCAGATCTGCCTGCGCTACCCGGGCAGCTACCTGCCGGGGCTGGGTGCCGGCTGGACCTGCCGAGAGGCCGGCACGATGTTCTACCAAATGACCGAGCGCGAGGCCGGCGACCCGCTGCGCATCAACGGCCGCAGCGAGGCCCTGTTCGTCCTCGACCGCCCGCCCGCCTCGCTGGCCGAGGTACAGTCGAGGGTAAGGGGCTGATCATGCTCCTCCCCTCGTCATACGAGGGGAGGTGTCCGCGTCTTTGCGGACGGAGGGGTCATGAGCCACGAGTCGATGACTCGCCAAACCATCACTCATGGCCCCTGACCCCTCCGTCGCGCATGACGCGACACCTCCCCAGCGAAGCTGGGGAGGAGGATGAGGAACGCGCGCCCCTTGTTCCTCCCTAGCTCCGCTGGGGAGGTGTCGGCGTAATCGCCGACGGAGGGGTCAGAGGCCCCAGTCCCGCTGCTCATGACCCCTTCGTCCGCAATTGCGCGGACACCTCCCCAACTTCGTTTGGGAGGCGAAGAATCCTACGGTTCCCCCACCGCCAAACGCAGGCCCAGCAGGCCGAGCACGCCGCCCATGGCGCGGTCGAGCCATCGCTTGGCGCGGAGATAGAAGGCGCGCGCCGCTCCGCCGGAGAACAGGAGCGCCAGCAGGGCGAACCAGGCGAACTCGTTCAGCGCAACGATCGCGAGCACTGTCGCGTCCATCCACGCCGGCGTGTCCTGCGGCAGCAGCAGGACGACGACGGGCTCCATGCCTGGCCCGCCGGTCTCTAGAGCGCCTCGCCGCCGCGCGACATGGCGACGATGCCGGTGCGTCCGACATCGACCAGGCCGAGACTCTCCATCAGGCCGATGAAGGTCTGCACCTTCTCGGTATTGCCGGTGACCTCGAAGACGAACGAATCGGTCTTGGCGTCGATCACCTTGGCGCGGAACACGTCGGCCAGCCTGAGCGCCTCGACGCGCCTGTCGCCGGTGCCGCGCACCTTGACCAGCGCCAGCTCGCGCTCGATGTGCGGGCCCTCGACGGTGAGGTCGCGCACCTTGTGGACCGGCACCAGGCGATCGAGCTGCGCCTTGATCTGCTCGATCACCATCGGCGTGCCGGTGGTCACGATGGTGATGCGCGACAGGTTCTCGCGCGCATTGGTCTCCGCGACCGTCAGGCTCTCGATGTTGTAGCCGCGCCCGGAGAACAGGCCGACCACGCGGGCCAGGATGCCGGGCTCGTTGTCGACCAGAACGGAGATGGTATGGCTCGAAGCCGTCTGCAGCGAGCTCACACCAGCACCATGCCTTCCTCCGACACCGGCTTCTGCGCCTTGTCGTCGGGACCGAGCAGCATATCGTAGTGCGCCGCGCCGGACGGAATCATCGGGAAGCAGTTCTCCGCCTTGTCGACCAGGACGTCGACGATGACGGGCTGCTTGGTCTCGATCATCTGGCGGATCGTGTCGTCGAGCTTGGCCGGCTCGTGGCAGCGCAGGCCGACGGCACCGAACGCCTCGGCCAGCTTCACGAAGTCGGGCAGCGATTCCATGTAGCTCTCGGAATAGCGGCCGCCATGCAGCAGCTCCTGCCACTGCCGCACCATGCCCATGTACTGGTTGTTCAGGATGAAGATCTTCACCGGCAGGCGATACTGCGCCACCGTCGAGAGTTCCTGGATGTTCATCATGATCGAGGCTTCGCCGGCGACGTCGATCACCAGCGCCTCGGGGTGCGCGATCTGCACGCCCATGGCGGCCGGAAAGCCGTAACCCATGGTGCCGAGCCCGCCCGAGGTCATCCAGCGGTTGGGCTGCTCGAACTTGAGGAACTGCGCCGCCCACATCTGGTGCTGGCCGACCTCGGTGGTGATGTAGTGGTCGCGATCCTTGATGTGGTGATAGAGCCGCTCGAGCGCGTATTGCGGCTTGATGGTCTCGTTGTCCTGTTTGTAGGCGAGGCAGTTGCGCCCGCGCCAGCCGTCGATCTCGGTCCACCATGCCTTGATCGCCTTGGTGTCGATCTTCGGCTGCTTGGCCTTCCAGACGCGGATCAGCTCCTGGAGGACGAGGCCGGCGTCGCCGACGATCGGCAGGTCGACATGCACGTTCTTGTTGATCGAGCTGGGATCGATGTCGACATGGATCTTCTTGGAGCGCGGCGAGAACTCGGCGAGCTTGCCGGTGATGCGGTCGTCGAAGCGCGCGCCGATGTTGATCAGCACGTCGCAATTGTACATTGCGAGGTTGGCCTCGTAGGTGCCGTGCATGCCCAGCATGCCGACGAACTGCTTGTCCGATGCCGGGAACGTACCCAGCCCCATCAACGTGTTGGTGATCGGAAAGCCCGTCATGTGAACGAGCTGGGTCAGCAGCTTGGAGGCTTTGGGGCCGGCATTGATGACGCCGCCCCCGGTATAGAAGATCGGCCGCTTGGCGGCCGCGATCATGGCAACCGCCTGGTCGATGCGACCGGCATCGGGCTTGACCTGCGGACGGTAGCTCTTGTGCTGGACCGGCATCTTGGGCGCCACGTAGTCGTGCTTGTTCATCAGCACGTCCTTGGGCAGGTCGATCACCACCGGGCCGGGCCGGCCGGAGCGCGCCACGTAGAAGGCCTCATGCACGGTGCGGGCGAGATCGCCGACCGCCTTCACCAGGTAGTTGTGCTTGGTGCAGGGCCGGGTGATGCCCGTGGTGTCGGCTTCCTGGAAGGCATCGTTGCCGATCAGATGGGTCGGCACCTGGCCGGTCAGGCAGACGATCGGCACCGAATCCATCAGCGCATCGGTGAGGCCGGTCACCGCATTGGTGGCGCCGGGACCGGACGTGACCAGCACCACGCCGACCTTGCCGGTCGATCGGGCATAACCCTCTGCGGCATGCACTGCCGCCTGCTCATGGCGCACCAGGATGTGACGAAGCCGGTTCTGCTTGAAGATCGAATCGTAGATCGGAAGGACCGCGCCGCCCGGATAGCCGAAGACGACCTCGACTTCCTCGTCGATCAGGGCTTTCACCAACAGATCGGCGCCGGTCGTGGCGGACTCCTCGGGCTTCATGACACGAACCTCCTCAATGACAAATGTGCCGCAAAACACGGGTGTTTGCGGCGGGGCGGAACCTATAGGCCGAACCAGAGAGGGTCAACCGAAAACGGCACGAAACGTAAAGTTTCAGGCCCCTGAATTGGTCAAAAATTTCTCAACCGTGTCCACATCCGGGGCCGGTGGTACCTCCAATACCAAATGTGGTGCCATCTGATGGCGAATCCACGTCATCTGGCGCTTGGCATACTGGCGGGTATGATCAATGGCGATACGCCGCGCATCGTCGAGCGTCAGCGCGCCGCGGAAGTGGGCAAACAGCTCCGGCGCGCCGTGCGCCTTGAGGCCGGGCCATCGAGGATCAGGGGACGTGTCGAACACCGCCCTCACTTCGGGCAGCACGCCGCCCGCGAGCATCGCATCGAAGCGCGTGGCGATGCGATCGCGCAGCCATGCCCTCTGCGGCGCCAGCACGATCGTGACAAAGCGCCAGGGCGCAGGCTCGCCGTGCGGGGCCTCGGCCTGCCAGGCGCTGATCGGCCGGCCGGTCGCCAGCCAGACCTCCCAGGCGCGGACATGGCGCTGGCGATCACCGGGCTCGAGGCGGGCGACCACTTCGGGGTCGTGCTCGGCGAGCCTGATGCGAAAGGCATCGGCTCCCATAGCCTGCCAGTCGGCATTGGCCTGCTCGCGCAGCTCGGCCGGCGCCTCGGGAATGGCGGCGATCCCCTGCATCAGCGTGCGGAGGTAGAGCCCCGAACCGCCACACAGGACAGGTGTCCGAGCTTCGCCAAAACAGCGCTCGATCTCGGCGCTGGCGAGGGCGCGCCAGCGCGCCGCCGACAAGGCCTCGCTCAAGGGCAGCACGCCATAGAGCACATGCGGAACACGGGCGCGTTCCGCCGCCGTCGGTTGCGCGGTCAACATGGGAAAGGCGTTGTAGGTCTGCATCGCGTCGGCATTGATCACCGTACCGCGCAGCCATTCGGCCAAGGCGAGCGCCAGCGCCGACTTGCCGCTGGCTGTCGGACCGGTGACGACGATGACGCGCTGTTCCGCCATGGCGGGCGAACTTCTTGCAAATCGAGGATGCCGCCGCCAGTGCGATTCCCATTCTCCTCCCCAGCTTCGCTGGGGAGGTGTCCGCGTAATCGCGGACGGAGGGGTCATAAGCCATGATTCGAGATTCATGCTTCGTGACTCACGACCCCTCCGTCGCCGTATGACGGCGACACCTCCCCAGCGAAGCTGGGGAGGAGAAGGAGAAGACCGCCACGTTCGCTGAGATTACGCCGCCTTTAGTGGCGCACTCCCGGCGCATGCGGTAGAGGCGAAGCGTGCAGAATGTCCTCGTCCTGATCTCCAGCCCCGCCCATCCGGCGCTCAATGACGGCGCGGTCAGCGCCGCAGCCGACGTCCTGCGCGCCCGCGGCGCCACGGTCGGCACGCCCGATTGGCTGGCGCCCGAGATCGCCTGCGATCTGCCGTTCGACGGCCCACTCGAAGGGCCGGGCGGCAGCGTCTCTATGACCGCAATCGACGCCGTCGTGGTCCCGACCACCGGCAGACGCAAGAAGCTGCTCGTCGCCGACATGGAATCGACCATGATCGAGAACGAGATGCTGGACGAGCTCGCAGACTTCCTCGGCCTGCGCGAGCGCATCGCCGCCATCACGGCGCGGGCGATGAACGGCGAGATCGATTTTGCCGGCGCGCTCGCCGAACGCGTCGGCCTGCTGAAGGGACTGCCGGTCGCGAAGCTCGACGAGGCTGCAAAGCGCATCCGCTACATGCCGGGCGGCGCCACGCTGGTGGCGACCATGAAGAAGCACGGCGCGCACTGCGCCCTGGTGTCGGGCGGCTTCACCTGTTTCACCAACCTGGTGAAGCGGGCGCTGGGCTTCGAGCTCGATGTCGCCAACGTGCTCGAGCACGACGGAAGCGTGCTCGCCGGCACGGCCGCGAACCCCATCCTCGGCAAGGAAGCCAAGCTCGCGACCTTGCAGCGCCTCGCCGCAGAGCACGGCCTTTCTGCCGCAGACGCGGTGGGCGTGGGTGATGGCGCCAACGATCTGCCGATGCTGAAGCAGGCGGGCCTGGGCGTCGCGTTCCACGCCAAGCCGGCCGTCGCGGCCGCGGTGTGCGCGCGCATCGACCATGGCGATCTCACCGCCCTGCTCTATCTCCAGGGCTATCGCCTGAGCGACTTCGTCGAAAGGAAAGATCCATGACCGAGGCCCTCCAGATCGTCCTCGCCAAGCGCCCCACGGGCGACGTGACACCCGACTGCTTCCGCCAGGAGACCGTCGCTCTGCCGGCCCTGGGCGACGGCCAGATCCTGGTGAAGCAACGCTTCCTGTCGCTCGATCCCTACATGCGCCCGCGCATGACCGAGCTGCGCTCCTACACGCCGCCATTCGAGCTCGACAAGCCGCTGACCGGCGGCTCGGTCGGCGAGGTGGTCGAGTCGAAGAACCCGCGCTTCGCCAAGGGCGACGCGGTCATCGGCATGCTGAACTGGGCGACCCACACGCTCCACGACGGCAAGGGCCTGCGCAAGATCGAGCCCGGCCCGGCGCCGCTGTCGGCCCATCTCGGCGTGCTCGGCATGCCGAGCTTCACCGCCTGGTATGGCATGCGCCACATCTGCAAGCCCAAGGCCGGCGAGACGGTGTTCGTGTCGGCGGCGACCGGCGCGGTCGGCCAGGTGGCCGGCCAGCTCGCCAAGCTCGCCGGCGCCAAGGTGGTGGGCTGCGCCGGCGGCGACGACAAGTGCAGCTGGGCGGTGCGCGAGGCAGGCTACGATGCCTGCTTCAACCATCGCAGCGAAGGCGATTACGGCGCCGTGCTCGACAAGCTCTGCCCGCAGGGCATCGACGCCGACTTCGAGAATGTCGGCGGCAAGATCTTCCATGCGGTATTCGCGCGGCTCAACAATTTCGGACGCGTCGCCTTCTGCGGCGCTATCTCGGAGTACCAGGACCAGGCGCCGATGGCCGGCCCGACGAAGATGTTCACCATCGTCCAGCGCCGCCTCACCCTGCAGGGCTTCATCGTCTCCGATCACGTCGCGCTGATGGGCGAGTTCGTGAACGAGGTCGGCGCGCTCCTGAAGGACGGCAAGCTCAAGAGCCGCGAGACGGTGGTCGACGGGCTGACGCGCGCGCCGGACGCCTTCCTCGGCCTGCTGAAGGGCGAGAATTTCGGCAAGCTGGTGGTCAAGATCGCCTAGCGCACCACCACCGGCACCGCCCATGCTCTGACGAAAGAAATAGCCACAGATGAACACAGATGAACACGGATGCATGACGTGAACCGACCTAGCCGGCCGGCCAATCAAGCATCCGTGTTCATCTGTGTTCATCTGTAGCTAAGAATCGAACGAAACTAGCGCACCCGACCGGCGACTACAGTGGCAGGCACGCTCTTCCTCGGCATCGACGCCGGCGGCACCCACTGCCGGGCACGGCTCGTCGATGGTGACGGCAAGATCCTGGGCAACGGCCAGTCCGGGCCTGCCAACCTGACGCTTGGCGCCGCACGGGCACACGAATCCATCCTGGCGGCGAGCATCGCCGCCTTCGCTGGAGCGGGGCTTGCCCGGTCGGCGTTCCGCCGCACCCATCTCGCGATTGGCGCCGCCGGCGCCGACGACCCGGCCGCCGTCGAAGCGCTTCGCGCTCAGCCCCTTCCCTTCGCATCCGTCACCATCCGCAGCGACGCGGTGACCGCCTGCATTGGCGCCCACGGCGACGACGACGGGGGCTTGCTCATCGTCGGGACGGGGAGCCAGGGCATCGTCCGTCACAAGGGCCGCTTTTTCCGCGTCGGCGGCTGGGGCTTCATGCTGTCGGATCACGGTTCGGCTGCCGTGCTCGGGCACGCTGCGGCGCGCCACGCCTTGGCCGCGCACGAGGGTACGGTGGCAGCCACGACGCTCAGCCGTCGCATCATGCGCCGGTTCGGCAACTCACCGGTACGGATGCTCGCCTGGTCGCGCACGACGACACCCAGCGATTGGGGCAGCTTTTCACCGCTGGTGTTCACCTGCGCCGAAGCGGGCGACGCGGTAGCACAGCAGCTGGTCGACGATGCGGTCGGCGATGTCACACGCCTGCTCGACCGTATGGTTGCACTCGGCGCTGAGCGCATCGTCCTGGCGGGCGGCCTGGCCGAGCGCTACGCCGACCACCTGCCACGACGTCTGACGCGCCGGCTTGTGCCGGCCAGGCACGATGCCCTGGCGGGAGCCATCGACCTCGCCCGCGCGGCGGCGCGCGCGTGATGCCGATCACCGCCCTCTCCGGCGCCCGAATCTTCGACGGTGATCGCTGGCACGACGACGAGTCGGCCATCCTGATCGGCGATGGCCACATCCTCGACATCGTGGCCCGCCACGCCGTGCCGGCCGATGCCGCGATCGAACGCGTCGAGGGCGGCATGCTGGCGCCGGGCTTCCTCGATGCCCAGGTGAACGGCGGCGGAGGCGTGGCGCTGAACGAGTCACCGACCGCCGAGACGATGAACCGGATCGCTGCCGCCCATAGGAGGTTCGGGACCTGCCGCCTGCTGCCGACCCTGGTGACTGCTCCGCCCGAGGTCACCGCAGCCGCCCTGGCCGCAGCGCCCGGTGCCGGTCCGGCAATCGTCGGTCTTCATCTCGAAGGACCGCACCTCGATCCGGTGCGCCAGGGCGTCCATGACGGCCGGCTGATGCGACGGCTGAGCGAGGCCGACATCGATCGCCTGCTGGCCGCCGACGTCGGACGCATGCTGCTGACGATTGCCCCCGAGCAGGCCGAGCCCGCCCAGGTGCGTCGCCTCGTCGAGGGCGGCGCGATCGTGAGCCTCGGCCACTCCGACGCGACGTACGAGCTGGTGACGGCGATGATCGATGCCGGCGCGAGCGGCATCACCCACCTGTTCAACGCCATGAGCCCGCTGCAGAACCGCGCCGCCGGCTTGGTTGGCGCCGCCCTCGAGGGAGGCTCGGTATGGTGCGGTGTCATCGCCGACGGCATCCACGTCGCGCCGGCCGTGCTGCGAATCGCCCTGCGCGCCAAGCGCCCGCCGGGACGCCTCTTCCTGGTGACCGACGCCATGCCGAGCGTCGGCACGAGCGCGACCTCGTTCACATTCGGCGGCCGGACCGTGCAGCGCGAGGGCAATCGCCTGACCTGGACCGGAGACAGCGGCGAGCCGGTGCTGGCCGGCGCGCATCTCGACATGGCCTCGGCGCTGAGACTTTGCGTCGATGAGCTGGAGGTGCCGCTGGACGAGGCGCTGCGCATGGCCGCGCTCTACCCGGCGAAGTTCCTGAAGCTCGACGACCGCCACGGCCGCCTCGCATCAGGCTATGCCGCCGACGTCGTCCATCTCGACACGACGCTCCAGGTGCAACGGACCTGGGTCGGCGGCGTCAGCGACACGACATGACGCTCAACGAAGTTAGGGAGGAGAAGGGAGAGCGCCACTCACGTTCTTGTTCCTCCCCAGCTCTGCTGGGGAGGTGTCGCATCATACGCGACGGAGGGGTCATGAGCGTCAGTCGCGATGCTCATGACCCTCCGTCTCGGATTGCCGAGACACCACCCCACGCAAGCGTGGGGCGGAGAATGGAGAGTGCCGCCCTATTTCGTCAGCCTCAGTGCCGCGAACCGCGGGTCGCCCTGGCGTTCGACGAACAGCAGGACCGAGCGCTTCTTGGCCTGCTGCAGCTTGCCGACGAGGTCGGCGATCTCCTGCGGCGAGGAGACCGGCTTCTGGTCGACCTCGAGGATGACGTCTCCCGCCTGCAGCTGCTTTTCTGCCGCCGGGCTGTTGGGCGCCACCTTGGTGATGACCACGCCCTTGACCTGGTCGGACAGGCCGTACTTCTCGCGCAGCTGGTCGGTGGCCTTCTGCAGCGTCAGGCCGAGCTGCTCGACACTCGAGGCAACCGGCTGGTCGGGCTCGGGCGACTTCTTGCCGTCGCTGCCCTTCTGGGCCGAGGCATTCTGCTTCTCCGCCTCTTCCTGCTCGCCGACCCTGAGCTTCAGCGCCACTTCCTTGCCGCCGCGCCACACCACGACATCGACCGTGCTGCCGACCCGGGCGTTGGCGACCTGACGCGGGAAGCGGCGGAGGTCGAGGACGTCCTGGCCCGCGAAGCTGATGATGATGTCGTTGCGCTTGAGACCGGCCTTGGCGGCCGGGCCGTCAGCCACGATGTTGGCGACCAGCACGCCGCGTGCCCGATCGAGGCCGAACGAGTCGGCGATGTCGTCGGTGACGCTCTGGTAGCTGACGCCGACCCAGCCGCGCTTGACCTTGCCGAACTCGCGCAGCTGGTCGGCGACCTGCTTGACGATGTTGGACGGGATCGAGAAGGCGAGACCGGCATTGGTGCCCGACGGCGAGTAGATCGCCGTGTTCACGCCAATCACCTCTCCGTCGGCGTTGTACAGCGGACCGCCGGAGTTGCCCTTGTTGATGGCCGCGTCGGTCTGCAGGTAGTCGTCGAGCGAATCGTTCAGCGAACGACCCCGCGCGGAGATGATGCCGGCGGTGACCGAATGGCCGAGACCGAACGGATTGCCGATGGCGATCACCCAGTCACCAACCCGCATCTTGTCCGAATCGCCGAACTTCACCGCCGGCAGCGGCTTCTTGTTCGGCGGCTCGACCTTGAGGAGCGCGAGGTCGACCCGGCTGTCCGAGCCGACCAGCTTGGCCTTGAGCTGGGTGTCGTCGCGGAAGATGACGGTGATGTCCTCGGCGCCCTGGATCACGTGATTGTTGGTGATGATGTAGCCTTCACCGTCGATCACAAAGCCCGAGCCGAGCGACGTGCCCCGCCGCTTCTGCTGTTCTTCGCCGCCACCGCGCTTGTCGAAGAATTCCTTGAACAATTCCTCGAACGGCGAGCCGGGGGGCAGCTGCGGCGTGTCGCGCAGCCGCGGGCCCTGCTGGGGCGCGTTCTGGGTCGTGGTGATGTTGACGACGGTCGGCATGAGCCTGTCGACCAGGTCGGCGAAGCTTTGCGTCGCCGACTGATCCTTCGCCCATGCCGGCTGGGCCAGCGCCAGACCGACGCAAGCCACCGCGGCCATGGCCGCACTTCTCCAATATCCACTAAAATCTGTGAGAATCACGTCCGACCTCCAACGGCGCTGAGGCCCAAAATGGTCGGTACGGCCGGCGCCGCGCGTTAGAGTTACTGTCTACATGGCCGCCGATTGTGGCGCAAATAAAGAGGCCGAATTGTTGCTGATTGTTGCAGACATTTCGGCCTCTCGCCGCGATTGGCCGGAAGGCGTTGCATGGCTGCCACAGGCCGCTCCTGTTCCTCCCCAGCGAAGCTGGGGAGGTGTCGCCATCATGCGGCGACGGAGGGGTCATGGGCCTCCTCGCGTTGCTCATGACCCCTCCGCCCCCGATGACGGGGGCACCTCCCCAAGCGTAGCTTGGGGAGGAGAATGAGCGCGCGCGGGCGCGATCACTTCTTCGTGGCCGCTCCCGCCGGAGGCTCGTTGAAGTAGCGGAAGAAATCAGTGTCGGGGTTCAGGATCATGGTCGACCCGCCACTGCTGAAGGCCTGTTTGTAGGCATCCATCCGCCGGTAGAAGGCATAGAAATCCTTGTCCTTGTCGAACGCCTGGGCATAGATCTTGGTCGCTTCGGCGTCGGCCTCGCCCGCCAGCACCTGCGCCTTGAGGCCGGCGTCGGCCTTGATGACCGCGACCTCGCGGTCGGCCGTGGCGGTGATGCGCGCCTTCTCCTCGTCGCCTTCGGCGCGCAGCTGACCGGCCTCGCGCTCGCGGTCGGTCTTCATGCGGTTGTAGACCGACTGCGAGTTGGCCTGCGGCAAGTCCGCACGCTTGATGCGCACGTCGACCGTATCAACGCCGAGCTCCTTGGTCTTGCCGTTCACCCGGCGGGTGATCTCCTCCATCAGGTTGGCGCGCTGGTCGGTCAGGATCGCATGCAGGGGCACCGAGCTCAGCACGCCGCGGATCTCCGAGTTGATCAGTGAATCGAGCAGGCCGCGCAGGGCCGGCTCGCCGCCCGGGACGGTCTGGGCGTAGGTCTTGGCGTTGGTGATCTTGTAGCGCGCGTAGGCATCGACCACGAGGCGCTTCTGGTCGCCGGCGATGATCTCGAATTCCTCGGCCTCGTAGTCGAGCAGGCGGCGGTCGATGCGCTGGATGTCCTGGATCAGCGGCACCTTGGCGTAGAGGCCGGGCTCGGTCTTGGGGTTGCCGACAATGGCACCGAACTGGCGGACCAGCACCTGCTTCGTCGGATCGACGGTGTAGAAGGTCTGTGTCAGCAGAAAGATGACGACAGCCAGACCAACCAGGATGGCGATGGCACGGTTGGTCATCGGCTGCCTCCCTGGCCCTGCGCCGGCGCAGGCGTCGGCGTGCGCGGCGGCGCCGGTTGGCCCGTCCTGAATTCGGGCAGCGGCAGGTAGGGCAGGACGCCGGTGCCCGAGGTGTTCTTGTCGACCAGCACCTTGTTCACGTTGCGCAGCACCTCTTCCATCGTGTCGAGGTAGATGCGCTCGGTGGTGATGTCCTTGGCCTTGGCATACTGCTCGTAGACTTGGCTGAAGCGCTGGGCGTCACCGCTGGCCCGGGCGACGGTCTGCGCCTTGTAGGCCTCGCCGCGCTGGATGATGGCTTCGGCCTCGCCCTTCGCTCTGGGCAGAACCTGGTTGCGGTAGGTGTTGGCCTCGTTGATGCTTCTTTCCTTGTCGGCGCGCGCCGCCTGAACGTCGCGGAAGGCGGCGATCACCTCCTGCGGCGGGTCGACGCGCAGGAGCTGGACCTGGGAGATGCGCACGCCCAGGCCATAGTCATCGAGAATGCGCTGCAGCAGGTCCTTGGTATCCTGCTCGATGCGGCTGCGCCCTTCGGTCTGCGCGAACTGCAGGTTCGACTTGCCGATGATCTCACGCATCGCCGCCTCGGCGCCGGCCCGCACGTTCTCCTCGGGATTGCGCACGTCGAAGGCGTACCTGAACACGTCCTTGATCTGCCACAGCACGGCAAACTCGATGTCGACGATATTCTCGTCTCCGGTCAGCATCAGGTTCTCGGTCGAGGTCGGGCGCGGGCCGCGGGTGTACGGGGTTGGCCTGTCCTGGCCAGTGCGCGAGCCGATCACCGTGCGCCGCTGATCCTGGACGTTGACCACGACCACGTTTCCGATCGGTCCAGGCAGATTGTAGTGCAGGCCCGGCTCGACCGGCTTGCCGTAGGGCTTGCCGAACACCAGCTGGATGGCCTGCTGGTTGGGCTGGACCCGGAAGAAGCCGGTAAGCAGCCAGATCACGGCAGCCGCCAGCACGATCAGCGCGATCCCCTTGTAGGTGCCGAAGCCGCCGGGAATTAGGTTCTTCAGACGCTCCTGGCCCTTGCGGATGACGTCTTCCATATCGGGCGGCCGGCGCGAGCCGAACGGACCTCCGCCACCGCCGCCGCGATTGCCACCGCCGCCGCCCCACGGGCCGCCGCTGTTGCCACCGCCTCCGCCGCCGCCCCACGGGCCGCCACTATTGTTGTTCCAGGCCATCCTTCACCTCGGACCAGGGCTGCCCGCCCCGACGCATCATCGCTTTGCTTTCACGCCGGGCTGCATATATGTGACGGCAGCAACACCCGCAATCAAGCGGCGACAGAAAATTGCCAGCCGGCGGAAGCAAGCGACATGGCGGAAATCACCGAAGCGGCCATCCGCAAGGTTCTCGAAACGATCATCGATCCGGCAAGCGGCCGAAACGTCGTGGCAGCGGGCATGGTGGGCGGCATCGCCACCCGTGGCGGCCACGTCGCCATCACCCTTGACGTCGATCCGGCCCGCGGTACGGCGCTCGAGCCTCTGCGCCAGGCATGTGAGCAGGCGGTTCGCGCCCTGCCGGGCGTGCTGTCGGCGACCGCCGTCATGACGGCCGAGCGGCCGACGCCCGCGGCACCCGCCCCGCATGCCCACGGCCATGGTCATGGCCATGGCGCCGGCGCGCCTGGCTCCAAGACCACCGGCGGCGGCGGCCGCATCGACGTGCCCGGGGTCAAGCACATCATCGCCGTCGCGTCAGGCAAGGGCGGCGTCGGCAAGTCGACGACGGCGGTCAATCTGGCGCTCGGCCTGGCCGCCAACGGCGTCACCACCGGACTGCTCGATGCCGATATCTATGGTCCGTCGATGCCGCGCATGCTCGACGTCAAGGACAAACCCGAATCGATCGACGGCAAGGCGCTGAAGCCGATCGAGCGTTACGGGCTCAAGACCATGTCGATCGGCTACATCGTCAACGAGGACACGCCGATGATCTGGCGCGGCCCGATGGTGTCGAGCGCCCTCGAGCAGATGCTGCGCGACGTCCAATGGGGCGAGCTCGACGTGCTGGTCGTCGACATGCCGCCCGGCACGGGCGATGCGCAGCTGACGCTCGCTCAGCGTGTCGCGCTTGCCGGCGCGGTCATCGTCTCGACGCCGCAGGACATCGCCCTGGTCGATGCCCGCAAGGGCCTCAACATGTTTCGCAAGGTGGCGGTGCCGGTCCTGGGCTTTGTCGAGAACATGAGTTTCTACCTCTGCCCGCACTGCGGCGAGCGGGCCGAGATCTTCGGCCATGGCGGCGCCCGCGAGGAGGCCGAGAAGCTCGGCGTGCCGTTCCTGGGCGAGGTACCCTTGCACCTCGATATCCGTACGACGTCCGATTCAGGCCATCCCATCGTCGTCGCCCAGCCCGACAGCCCCTACGCGCAGATCTACCGCAACATCGCCGGCCGGGTCTGGAAGCAGCTGGCGGTCAACCAGCGCGGCCCGCGCGCCGCCCCGCGCATCGTGGTGCGCTAGAAACTCGGTGTGACGCTCTCGACGGCGAGGGGAAGCGAATGAGATGCGCGAGGGGACAATGCTGCGCTTGCGCGCAGCGCCTCAGCGCTTCCTGCGGCGGCCGGCGACTTTCTTTGACAGCGGCTTGCCGATCATGCCGTGCACGCCGATCATCGATCCGGCGACCAGCTCGAGCGCCAGGAAGCGGCGCTCCTCGACCCAGCCGGGAAGCTGGATGTTGAGGGCGAGGTCGCGGCGGAAACCGAACTGGTTGTAGTACTCGGGATCGCCGACCAGGATGATGCGGCTGTGGCCCAGCATGCGCGACTGCGCCATCGAGTGCCACATGAGCGCCTTGCCGTAGCCCAGCCCGCGCAGCTCGGGTGCGATGGCGAGCGGCCCCAGCAGGATGGCCGGCCAGCGCTCGTTGATCACGATCGGCCAGTTGCGGATCGAGGCCACCATGCGGCCCTTCTGGTCGATAGCGACGAAGCACAGCTCCTTGATCGGCGGCACGTCCTCGCGCAGGCGATAGACCGTCTTGTGATGACGATCCGGCCCGAAGGCTGCCTCGGTCATCGCCTCGACGGCGACGCTGTCACGCGGCCGCTCGCGCACCAAGCGCAGCCGGCCAGTGGAGAGGCCGATATCGCGCCCCCTAGCCAAGGCCGAGCGCCGCCACGAGCTCGCGCCATTCGCGCGGATTGAGCCCGCTCGACCTCTGATCGACCTTCTCGCCGGCGATCATGCGCTTGACGGCCGCGAGCCCGGTCTTCGAGAGCTGAGCGCCGCCCATGCGGTACTCCATGAAGGCGTCGTGGCAGTTCGGGCACCAGCGCCGCAGCGTGTCGATCATCACGTCGGCATAGGCGCGGATTTCGTACTGGGCGTGCGCGTCGGCGCGCAGCGACAGGAAATGCATCAGATTGTGCAGATTGGTCTTCCAGTACCATTGCGTATAGAAGCCGAGCGACAGGTTCATGCGCGCAAGCTCGCGCGCCAGACCGGAGCGTTCGGGGTCAAGCGGCTGGCCGTCCTCGCCCTCGTTCAGCATCTCCATGTAATGCGCGTACACGCGCTCGGCGTCCTGCCTCAGGAGATCGAACACGCGCTCGGCCTCCTTGCCGGCAAGCACCGCATCGCGGCCCTGGCGGTTCAGACGGCTCTGCGCGGCAAGGTGCTCGGGCTTGGGAATGTAGAATTCGTTGTCGAGGATCGAGTAGCGCGCCGAGTACTCGTTCACGTTGGCGGTGCGATGGCGGATCCACTGGCGGGCGACGAAGATCGGCAGCTTGACGTGGTACTTGATCTCGCACATCTCGAACGGCGTCGTGTGGCGATGCCGCATCAGGTAGTTGATCAGCCCGCGATCCTCGCTGACCTTCTTGGTGCCGCGGCCGTAGCTGACGCGCGCCGCCTGCACGACCGCCGCATCGTCGCCCATGTAGTCGACCACCCGCACGAAGCCGTGGTCGAGGACGGGCAGCGCCTGGAACAGGATCTCCTCGAGGGCGGGCGCGATCGGCCGCAGGGTAGCCTGCGCACCGGCGCGCGCCTGGTCGATTTCGGTCTGCTGGTCGGTCGAGAGAGGCATGGCGGCGATCCGTCTTTCTTTTGCCCTACTGTAGCGCCCGTCGTCGCAGTTCTGCCAACGCTCACTTGCCCACATGGGCCGGCGCGTCGGTAAAGATGGCGGCACGAGGCGATCGCCAGCTGTCTTTCGATCCCTTGCCGGATACCGGTAGACCACTCGATGCTCGTTGTTGATGGTCGAGACCACCAGCCGGAGTACGATCCTCGCAACAGCTATCCGGCAGCCACGAAGATCGATCTAAGCCTTCAAAAGGCCGCAACGAGCGCCTATATTGGCGATGTCGGGAAACCGACTATGGCGATAAACGCCGCGTGGCATAAGCGTTTCGGACCCGGGGGCAGTACCCGGCGCCTCCACCAATTTTCCTCCGCTCCTCGCGGGGCGGAGTCGATGGGGGCGAACCAGGATCGACGAGCGTGGTAAAGG
>NZ_JBGAKA010000040.1:0-71227 GCF_044224635.1 Reyranella sp.
GGCGGAGTAGCCTCCGCCTGAAGTGGCGCGCTTCTCATCTCCTCCCCAGCTTCGCTGGGGAGGTGGCGCCGTCATACGGCGACGGAGGGGTCACGAGTCACAGTCGCGATGCTCATGACCCCTCCGTCCGCGAAGACGCGGACACCTCCCCAGCAGAGCTGGGGAGGAGCTGAGAAGAGCGCCACTGCCGGCGGAGGTTACTCCGCCTGAAGTGGTGCGCTCCCGGCAATGAGTCACCGCTCCGGCACACGCTCCGCGAGCTCGCGCAGCCAGACGTCGGGGCTGCCGTCGGAGGGAGCGCGCCAGTCGCCGCGCGGCGACAGCGATCCGCCCGACGAAATCTTCGGCCCGTTGGGCAGCGCCGACCGCTTGAACTGGTTGGTGAAGAAGCGGCGCAGGAAGTGCCCGAGCCAGCGGCGGATCTCCTCGAGCGTGTAGGCGCGTCGTGTTCCGGCCGGCAGGTTCGCCGGCCACACGCCCTTCTCGACGTCGTGCCAGGCATGCCACGCCATGAAGGCGATCTTCGACGGCCGGTAGCCGAGCCGCGTCAAATAGAAGAGATTGAAATCCTGCAGCGCGTACGGTCCCACCGACTGCTCGGTCGACTGGATGGTGCCGCTTGCGCCGACTGGAATAAGCTCGGGCGAGATCTCGGTATCGAGGATGTCGTGCAGGATCGCCGCCGTCTCGGCGCTGACGTCGCCGGACGCGGCGACGAACCGGATCAGGTGCTGGATCAGCGTCTTGGAGACCGAGCCGTTGGGATTGTAGTGCGACATGTGATCGCCGACGCCGTAGGTGCACCAGCCGAGGCCCAGCTCGGACAAATCGCCGGTGCCCACCACCATGCCGCGCTGCTGGTTGGCGAGCCGGAACAGGTAGTCGGTGCGCAGTCCCGCCTGCACGTTCTCGAAGGTGATGTCGTAGATCGGCTCGTCCCTGGCGAAGGGATGGCCGATGTCGCCCAGCATCTGGCGTGCCGCCGGCTTGATGTCGATCTCGCCCGCCGTCACGCCCAGCGCCTCCATCAGCCGCCAGGCATTGCGATAGGTCTTGTCGGTCGTGCCGAAGCCCGGCAGCGTGTAGGCGAACACGTTCTTGCGCGGCAGGCCGAGCTGGTCCATCGCCCGGCAGACGACGATCAGCGCCTGCGTCGAATCGAGGCCGCCCGACACGCCGATGATCGCCCGCTCGGTACGGCTCGAGTGGAGGCGCTGGGCCAGGCCCTGGATCTGGATGTTGTAGGCTTCGTAGCAATTGTCGCGCAGCTTGGCCGGATCGGACGGCACGTAGGGAAAGCGCTCGATCGCCCGTTCCAGGCCGACGCCGGCCGCCGGGGCATCGAGCGCGAAGTCGACCTTGCGGAAGCGCCGGACCTTCTCGCCTTCCTGCATCGCGCAATCGGCAAAGCCGTTGTTGCGCAGCCGCTCCTGGCGGATGCGGCCGAGATCGACGTCGGCGCGCACGATGGTCGATTCCTTCTCGAAGCGCGCCGATTCGACGAGCTGGTCGCCGCATTCGTAGATCGCGGCGTGGCCGTCCCACGCGAGATCGGTGGTCGATTCGCCCGGACCCGAGGCCGAGTAGGCATAGGCGGCAATGCCGCGCGCCGACTGGCTGCCGCACAGCAGGCGGCGCGCCTCGGCCTTGCCGATGGTGATGTTGCTGGCCGAGAGATTGACCAGCACCTCGGCGCCGGCCAGGGCGGCGTGGCTCGACGGCGGCACCGGCACCCAGATGTCCTCGCAGATCTCGACGTGGAAGGTGACCTTCACCGTGCCGGTCGAGCGGAACAGCATGTCGGTGCCGAACGGCACGTCGCGGCCAGCCAGACTGATCGTGTGCTCGATCAGGTTGGCGCCCGACACGAAATGCCGCTTCTCGTAGAACTCGCGGTAGTTCGGCAGGTAGGTCTTGGGCACGACACCCAGGACGGCGCCGCCTTGGATCACGATCGCCGAATTGTAGAGCCGGCCGGCCAGGCGCAACGGCGCGCCGACGATCAGGACCGGGAACAGCTCGCGCGAGGCCGCGACCACCTCGGCAACCGAGGCCTCGACCTGGTCGAGCAGGGCATCCTGCAGCAGCAGGTCCTCGATGGCGTAGGACGACAGGCCGAGCTCGGGGAACACCATGATGGCCGCGCCTTCGCGGTCACCGATGCGCGCCAGGCGGATGGTCTCGGCGAGATTGTAGGCGGCGTCGGCGACCCGGGTGCGCGGCACGCAACAGGCGACCCGCACGAACTCGTGCGAATAGAGAGAGTAGAAGTCGGACAAGGGATGGTCGCGGTCTGTGATGGGGTGTCGGCGATTGAGCCTGCCCTCGCATCGCTGTCAAGTCGCGCCGGGGCAGGTCGCTGCCTTGACCTGGATCAAGGTAAAGGGTGCCGCTGCGTGTCGCCCTGCGGACACTTGGACCGCCGCTTGCATGAATCGGTTGGCGCCAGCCTGGGCTTTGGACGAGGACCGATGGATTCTCGCTACTACTCGCTTATTCGCTGCACGAAGGAGGGCCTGCTGGTCGGCTGGGTGCCGGACCTGCCCGGCGTGACCGCCTCCAGCTTTGTCGAGGAGGACGTCGTGCGCGAGCTGTCACGCAGCGCGGGAGAGCTCCTGCAAAAGATTGCCGGCAAGGGATTGCCGACGCCGCGCCCCAGCCCGGCCGATGCCCTCCCCTTCGGCGATCACCACGGACCTTATCGCAGACTGATTCTGGTGCTGGGGTGACCGAGCATGTCCCTTCAGTCTCCTCTCTGGCTTGGCCGCTGGGGTAGTGGACACATCTACAATCCTCCCCCGTCTTGCGGGCCCCGACTACGGGGGGAGGGATTCGAAATGTGTCCACGCGCGAGATCGCCGACTTCCTGGGCGACAAGATCGCGACCGTGGAGCGCAACTACTACCACCACTCCCCCGACTACCTGCGCGGCGCGGCCGACTGGCGATCGAGGGAGGCGGCGCCCGCTGCGGTAGCCTCTGATCCTGCAAACATCCTGAAAATCTGAGTGTGTGGTGACAGCACACAAGAATTGTCACAGGTGCCACACATCGTTGATTCTGTTGGCTTTCCGCGATGGTGGGCGCGACAGGGTTTGAACCTGTGACCCCTGCCATGTCAAGACAGTGCTCTACCGCTGAGCTACGCGCCCATCGCCGGAAGTGCGGTCGTCTACATCGCTGTCCTTCGGTTGGCAAGTATGCGAAGCGCGCAAGCGCACCCATGCGGTCCGCGCAGCCGCACGGTGCGTGACGCGACCCGCCTCGCGCGCTATGAGAACGCGATGGAGTTTTCGCCCGTCGAGCCCGAGTCCCTGGCGTTGGATTGCCGACTGCCGCTTCGCCAGACCGCCCCGGTGGTCGTCGCCTCCCCCCATAGCGGATCTCTCTATCCCGCCTCGTTCCTTGCCCAGGCCGCGGTGCCGTTGGCGGCGCTGCGGCGGGCCGAGGATGCCTTCGTCGACGAGCTGTTCGCGATCGCGCCTGCGATCGGCATTCCCCTGCTGGCAGCGCGCTTCCCCCGCTCCTATGTCGACGCGAACCGCGAGCCCTACGAGCTCGATCCGGCCATGTTCGAGGGACCCCTGCCGCGGCCGCTCAATCACCGCAGCAGCCGGGTTGCCGCCGGCCTCGGCATGATCCCGCGCGTGGCGGCGAGCGGCGAGCCGATCTACCGCACGCGCGTCTCCTCCGACGAGATCGAGCTGCGCCTTTCTGCGTGCTGGCGCCCCTACCACGCGGCTTTGACGTCGCTGGTCGAGCAGACTCATCGCACTTTCGGCAGCGCCTTGCTGGTCGACGCCCATTCGATGCCATCCTCGGCCTCCGGCGTGGGGCCGCGCGAGCGCGAGCAGCGCATCGATATCGTGCTCGGCGACAATCATGGCGAGGCCTGCGCGCCCCATCTGGTGGATTGGGTCGAGCGCTGGCTGGCGGGTCGCGGGCTCCGGGTCCAGCGCAACCAACCTTACGCCGGCGGCTTCACCACCCAGCGCTACGGCCGCCCGGACCTCGGCCGGCACGCCTTGCAGATCGAGATCAACCGGGCGCTCTACATGGACGAGTTGCGCCATGAGAAGCTGCCCGCGGCGGGGACCGTCGAACGCTTGATGAGCCGTCTGCTGGAAGAGTTGGCCGACGAGGCCTCGTCCCATCTGGCGCCCCGCCCCGTGGCGGCGGAGTAGATCGGGTCCACGGCGTGGTGCGGCCCCGGCGATGGGCAACAAAAAAAGGGCCGTGACAAGCACGGCCCGAGTTTAGGGAGGAAACGCCCAAGACGGGCATACAGCAAACAAAGAGGTCGCCGAGGCGACGTTTGCTGCACCCCGAAAATGGTGCATCTGCGAAGAGATTTCAAGAGGAAAAAAAACGTCTGAATTCACTGATTTACCGCCGTTTCATCCTGTGATTTGGGTGTGTCTTTTTTGCAACGCACAATGCGGAAAGCTGGTCTGCAAATAGCGCAAACCTTCCGGGACCACGCGACGGGCGGCGATTCGATAGATTGCTCAATGGCTTGCTTGGACCAACCCGACGGGAGGACGACGTGGCGCGGAAGTTCGTAGTGGCGATGATGATGCATGAAACCAACACATTCTCTCCGCTGCCCACCCCAATAGAATCGTTCGCCCGGTCCGGCGCCCTGTCCGGCGCTCCGGCGATCAAGGAGGCCGAGGGCACCAACACGTCGCTCGGCGGCTTCATCGAGGTGGCCCGCAAGGCCGGCGCCGAGTTCACCGTGCCGATGGCAGCCTCCGCCCATCCGTCGGGCCTGGTCACCAAGGCGGCCTACGAGCAGATGACCACGGCGATCGTCGACGAGGTCAGGAAGGGCTGCGACGCCGTCCTGCTCGCCCTGCACGGCGCCATGGTCGCCGAGCACTTCGACGACGGCGAAGGCGAGCTGCTCAACCGGATCCGCAAGATCGCGCCTGACGTGCCGATCGCGGTGGCGCTCGATTTCCATACCCAGATGACCGACGCCATGATCAAGGGCGCCAGCATCATCACGGGCTATCGCACCTATCCTCACATCGACATGGCCGACACCGCCCGCCGCTCCGGCCGCACGCTGATGCGCATGCTGGCCGGCGAGGTCGAGCCCCGCATGGTGTGGGGCAACCGGCCGATCATGAGCAGCTCGCTGGTCCACACGCCCTCGCGCGAGCCGATGAGGACCTTGATGGGCATGGCCAACCACGCCGAGGACAGCGGTCAGGTGCTGAACGCCTCGGTGTTCGGCGGCTTTCCCCAGGCCGACATCCCTCACCTCGCCCTGTCCTCGGTGATCGTCTGCGACAAACGGACGGCCGAGGGCGAGGTGCTGCTCAACAAGATCCTCGATACCGCGTGGGACAAGCGCGAAGGCTTCCTCTTCCATCCCGAGAAGCTCTCGGTCCAGGTCGCCCGCGCGAAGGCCCTCGACGGCGGCCCGATCGTCATGGCCGACCACGGCGACAACACCGCCTCGGGCGGCACGCAGGACGTCATGAGCGTTGTCGAGGAGGCCATCAATCAGGGCCTCGAGGATGCCTGCGCCGGCCCGATCTGCGACCCCGCCTGCGTCGACCAGATGATCAAGGCGGGCGTTGGCGCCGAGGTGACGCTCCAGCTCGGCGGCAAGATCGACATGCCGGCCATGGGCCTCAAGGGCAAGCCGCTGCAGGTGACCGGCAAGGTCAAGGCGATCACCGACGGCCAGTTCGTCGTCACCGGGCCGATGGCGACCGGCACCACCGTGCGCATGGGCCGCACCGCCGTGCTCGATACCGGAAAGATGCAGATCGTCGTCTCGGAGAAGCGCGCCGAGCCATTCGACCTCGGCGTGTTCACCCATTGCGGCATCGACCCCAGGCGCAAGAGGTACGTGCTGATCAAGTCGCGCCAGCATTTCCGGGCCGGCTTCGAGCCGATCGCCAAGCACATCGTGATGTGCGACGGCGACGGCTGCACCGCCTCCGACCTCGCCCTGTTCAAGTACACCAGGATCAAGCGGCCGCTCTATCCGTTCGACCTCGACATGCGGCTCGGCCGCAACGATTGAACGACCTCCTCCCCAGCGCGGAGTCCGCGCTGGGGAGGTGCCCGCGTAGCGGGCGGAGGGGTCATGGGCAACAAAGATTGTGTGGCCCCTGACCCCTCCGCCCTCGTAAGACGAGGGCACCTCCCCTTCGCGGAATCCGCGAAGGGGAGGAAATTGATGACCACGAATCGGACCCCGGACAATCGTTATGGCCAACTACAACATCGTCATTCGCAACGGCCAGGTGGCCGACGGCACCGGCAAGCCTCTCTTCGCGGCCGACGTGGCGCTGAAAGGCGACCGCATCGCCGCGGTCGAGGCGCCGGGCAGCTTGCGCGGCGACAACGAGATCGATGCCGCCGGCAAGGTCGTGGCGCCGGGCTTCATCGACGTGCACACCCACGACGACACCGCCCTGATCGACAACCCGGCCATGGCGATGAAGGCGAGCCAGGGCGTCACCACCGTCGTGTGCGGCAATTGCGGCGCCTCGGCCGCGCCGTTCGTACGCGACGACATCGGCCATTTCCTGTCGCTGATCGTCAAGAACAAGGCCAACGTGTCGAAGACCTTCGCCGAGTTCGTGGCCAAGGTCGATGCCGCCAAGCCCGCCCTCAACGGCGCCTTCCTGGTCGGCCACTCGACCCTGCGCTTCAACGCGCTCGGCAACGACCTGGCGCGCCAGGCCAGCGCTGCCGAGATCGGCGTCATGCGCGACCTGCTCGACCAGAGCCTCGAGCAGGGCGCCATCGGCATGTCGAGCGGCCTGTTCTATCCGCCGGCGATGGCGGCCTCGACCGACGAGGTCGCCGAGGTCGCCCGGCCGCTCGGCAAGTGGGGTGGCGTCTATACCGCCCACATGCGCGACGAGGGCGACCATATCCTGAAGTCGATGGACGAGACCTTCGAGATCGGCCGCCGCGCCGGTGCGCCGATCATCGTGTCGCATCACAAATGCTCGGGCCGGGCCAATTTCGGCCGCATGGTCGAGACGCTGCCCAAGTTCAGCGAGGCGATGAAGAGCCAAGAGATCGCCTTCGACGTCTATCCCTACATCGCCGGCTCGACGATCCTGCGCAGCGAGATGCTCGATCGCGCCGACAAGGTCCTGATCACCTGGTCCGATACGGTCAAGGACGTGAGCGGCCGCGACCTCGCCGACATCGCGCGCGAGATGGGATGCTCGATCTACGAGGCGGCCGACCGGCTGCAGCCGGCCGGCGCCATCTACTTCATGATGGACGAGAAGGACGTGCAGACGGCGATGGCCCATCCCGGCGCCATGATCGGCTCGGACGGCATTCCGTTCGACACCCATCCGCATCCGCGTCTGTGGGGCACCTTCCCGCGCGTGCTCGGCCACTACTCGCGCGACCTCAAGCTGTTCCCGCTCGAGGACGCCGTGCGTCGCATGACATCGTATTCGGCGCAGCGCTTCAGGCTCACCAGGCGCGGCGAGATCAGGCCGGGCTTCTATGCCGATGTCTGCGTGTTCGACCCGGCGACCGTGATCGACACGGCGACCTTCGACAAGCCGATCTCGCCGGCAAAAGGTATCGACACGGTGCTGTGCAACGGTGCCGTCGTCTGGCGCGACGGCAAATCCGGCGCAGGTCGCGCCGGACGCGCCCTGCGCCGGCAGGACATGCAGGCCGAGGCGAAGGCGGCGGCGTAACTCAAGTCATGTCTTCCGGGCCGCGAGCGTCTCGCTCGCGGTCCGAGCAACGAGTCTATATTGCCGCCTGCTCTTCAATCCGCGCCTTCGTCGCGGCGCGTGCGCTCCATGCGCTCGTGGCGCTCCTGCGCTTCGACCGACAAGGTGGCGATCGGGCGGGCCTCCAGGCGCTTCAGGGAGATCGGCTCGCCAGTCTCCTCGCAGTAGCCGTAGGTGCCTTCCTCGATCGACTTCAACGCCTGGTCGATCTTGGAGATGAGCTTGCGAAAGCGGTCACGCGTGCGAAGCTCGAGGGAACGGTCGGTCTCGGCGGTGGCGCGGTCGGCGAGATCGGGCTGCGCCAGGCTCTCTTCCTGCATGTTCTGCAGTGTCTGATTTGATTCCTCGACGAGTTCGGCTTTCCACTTGAGCAGCTTTTGTCGGAAGTATTCCTGCTGCATCGGATTCATGAAAGATTCGCGGTCCGTCGGCCGATAATTCTGCGGCAACGTAATCGACATCGTCGGCAACTCCACTCGCAGCTACTTCCCGCCTCAAGGGGAAAGACGGGGTCCGTCAAGGCGCGCGGAGTATAGGGATGACGAGCCGCCCTGCAACATCGTTCACGGTTGCCAATCACCACTTGTCGTGCAGTGCAGCAAAAAGTGCTTGGCGGCGATTTTACCCAAGCTGTGCACAATTGTGACGCCAAAGTGACCAATCTTATTGCATCGCAGCAATAACCTGCAGGCCGAGGAGACGACCGAACACGGTGGACAAATCGAACGCGCCATCGATGTGAAAGGCCGCTTGGGCGGCGCCCTCGATTGGCCTTCCCTCGATCAAGGCCGTCACGAACGCGGCCTCGGCACTCGCCAGCTCGACAAAGGCCGCGTCGTCGGGCCGGCGCAGGATCAGCAGTCGCTCACCGCCCGACTCCAGATCGACCGGCGCGGCGTCCGCATCAGGTTGGCTGGCGAGCCAGATGCGTCCTATCGGGAAGCGCGAGGTGATGATGGCCGTCCCCGGCGTGAGCGACAGCGACATCGACGGCAGGCGGTCAGCCTCGATCGCCGCCAGGTCGGGGGCGCCGAGGCCCTCGACAGGCGGCGCATGAAAAGCGCGGCTGAGGGCCCAGTCGAGCCGCGCGACGTCAGCCAGGTAAGGCAGGTCGCGGGCTGGCTCGTAGCCGGTGATGAAGTCCGGCAGGCCGGCACCGTACTCCGACAGAACCGGCTGCCTTGGCATGCATTGCTCGACGAAGGCGCGCGCGAGCCCGCGGAAAAAGCCTTCGCCGACCACGGCCTGAACGGTCGAGAACGTCGTTGCCAGCGCGGCGGCGAGACTGTGCCGGATGTGATGGCGATAGACGTCGAGGCGCGACGCCGCCGAGATCGCATCGCCCGTCACGAGCGCCACCAGCTCGGCCCGCTCCATCCCGCCGAGATGCTCGGCGAATGCCTGCTGCAGGTCAGGCAGCGTGAGCGGCATGCGTGCCTCCCGGGAAGCCGGCGGACGACATCACCGTCCCGGCCTGCGACGCTTCATCGAGCAGGATGGCGAGCGGCGGCACGTCGGTGTCCCATTCGATCAGGGTGGGCCGGGCGCCGAAGCGCCCGACGGTTGCAGCGAACAGCTGCCACACGCCCTCGCTGACGCGCGATCCGTGATCGTCGATCAGGATCGTCTCGCCGTCCGCGTCGTTCACGGCGTGGCCGGCCAGGTGGTACTCGGTGATTGCCGCGCCGGACAGGCCCACCAGCCAGTCGCGCGGATCGAGCCGCAGGTTGTGCGCCGTCACGACGATGTTGTTGACGTCGAGCAGCAGGCTGCAGCCGGTGCGCCGCACCAGCTCGTCGAGGAATTCCGGCTCCGACAGGGTCGAATGCGCGAAGGCGAGATAGCACGACGGATTCTCGATCGCGACCGGACGGCGCAGCGCGTCCTGCAAGCGTCCGACATTGCGCGCGACGACATCGAGCGCTTCCTCCGTGTAGGGCAGCGGCAGCAGATCGTTGAAGTAGCGCCCGCCTTGCACGCTCCACGACAGATGATCGGAGACCAAGGCAGGTTGCAGGCAATCGACCAGCGCCACGACCCGCGCGAGGTGGGCCTCGTCGAGACCCTCGGCCGACCCCAGGGACAGTCCGACCGCGTGAATCGAGAATGCGTAGTCGGCCCGCAGCCGCTCCACCCGCTGCAACGCCGGCGACGGCGCGAGATAGTTCTCGGCGTGGATTTCCAGGAACCCGGTCGCAGGCCGCTCGCGCGCGATCTCGGCAAGATGCGGCGAACGCAGTCCGATTCCGACGGTGGGGGTCATGGTGGTCGAGCCGTCACTTATCTTCTTCTCCTCCCCAGCTTCGCTGGGGAGGTGTCCGCGTCTTCGCGGACGGAGGGGTCAAGAGTCACGAGAGACAGCGAGGCCCATGGCTCATGACCCCTCCGTCGCCGTAAGACGGCGACATCTCCCCAGCGAAGCTGGGGAGGAAAGCGATTCACCCCGCGCTGAGCTTGCCGCCGATCAGCTTGTCGCACGTGCCCTTGGGAACGGAGATCCAGGCGTCGGCCTGGGCGTCCTTCTTGGCGGTGCCGGCGCACGACGACGAGGCGGTCTGGCAGTCGTTCTTGCCGGCCTTGGCGACGCCGTAGCATTTCTCCATGTTGCCCTGGGCGTGGGTGGCGGCCGGCAGGACGAGGGCGGCGGCGAGCGCCGAGGCGATAGCGAGTCGGTTCGGGGTCATCGATGTCCTCCTTGGGTAGGGTCGCAAGCCTTATACGCCAGTTCCGGCTCACCAACCGTCACACGGCGGCTATCGTTTCGATAGCCAGAGGTCACGAAAACTTGTGGCCGGCCATGCGCGCGAATTGCCGCTCGGCAGCGACAAGCGATTCCGGCGTGTTGACGTTCAGGAAGGCGTCCGCGGCCCCCATCCAGGCAAGCTCGGCCAGCCGATGCCGGCCGGCGAATGCCTCGACCCGCCGCACCCCCTCGTCCAGCACGGCACGCCGAAGATCGGCGGCGAGCTTCACCGACCAGATCGCCAGCGTGTGCTCGCGCCGCCGGCCATGGCGCACCATGAGCACGTCCGGCTCCGGAACATGCATCAGTCCGCACAACCTCACCGTGAGATCGAGCGGCAGGAACGGGACGTCGGCCGGTGCCGTCAGGATCCAGCCGGCATGGGGGTGATGCCGCCGCGTCCATTCCATGCCGGCCAGGATGCCAGCCAGGGGCCCCAGCCGCCGGCCGTCGCGGCGCGCGGCACGCTGCAGGTCGGGCGGATCGGGAATGATCGGGACTTTCAGGGCGCGCGTTCCCGGCAGAGGGTCGTTGGCCACCACCACGAGGTCCATGACCTGCGGCCGCAACCGATCGACGACATGGGCGACCATCGGCCGGCCGCCGAGCCGGCGCAGCGGCTTCAGCACGCCCGGGCCCATGCGCCGTCCCTCGCCGCCCGCCAGCACCACGCCGACCACCGCCCCCGCCCGCACCGGACCAAAAACCTGCTTCGCCTTCGTCGCCATGCGCTGCACTATGCGGCCCGCGTTCGCGCAGACAAGGGGAGAACGACATGGCGTTCAGCGTTGCCAAGGCCGCCAGCTGGATTCATTCGGTGCACAAGGCGCGCGCCGTCGTCGGCTGGTGGCCCGCCCAGTACACGATCGACGACGAACGAACCGCCTACAAGGTCCAGGACGCGGTGCTGAAGAAGCTGGTGCCCCGGCAGGGCCCGCTGGTCGGCTACAAGATCGCCCTCACCTCTCCGCAGATTTGGGAGCAGACCGGCCTGCGCGGCCCCGCCTACGGCCCGATCCGTCGCCGGCGCGTGTTCGAGCACAAGGCGTCAGTGCGGGCCGACCGCTGGGCCCGTCTCGGCGTCGAGCTCGAGATCATCCTGACGGTCAACGCCGACGTGCCCGCCCCCAAGGGCAAGGGCTACGACAAGGACTCGATCGCCCCCTATGTCGGTGATGCGCGCGCCGGCTTCGAGCTGATCGACGACCGCGGCGCCGATTACAGCCGCCTCACCGTCAACTGGCTGGTGATGGATGTCGGCTGGAACGGCGGCTCGCTGCTCGCCAAGCCCAACAAGAACTGGAGCAAGCTCGATCTCGCCAACCTCAACGGCTCGATCGCCTTCGACGGCACGGTGGTCCGCACCGGCCACTCGGGCGACGTGCTGGGCCATTGCTACAACTCGCTGGCCTGGCTTGCCAACAAGCTCGGCGAGCACGGCAAGAGGCTCAGAAAAGGCATGATCGTGTCGACGGGCAGCATGGTCGCCTGCCAGTTCGTGCCGCCCGGCAGCACCGCCGTCGGCCGCGTTGAAGGCCTGGGCGAGGTGACCTTGAAGTACGAGCTGCCGAAGTAGCACCGCTCACAATCTCGCGGCCCGAAAGAGCATGATCACAATCTCTCGGCCAGCACCGCATCCGGCCGCAATCGTCGCCAGGACAGGCGATGCACGGCATCGCGTCCTACCACCAGCGCATCGTAGTCATCGGGGAAGAGCTGGGCGATGGCGGGGTCGAGGGCGTTCAGTCCCCCGGCATAGGCGCCGAATGCCGGCAGGATGAGGCGCCGTCCATCGGTCAGGAAGCAACGCCGGCGCAGCCCGCGGCCGCGGACGGTGAGCGCCGCCACCGGGTGAAAATGGCCCGAAATCTCGCCGTCGGCCGGACCGAAGCGCGCTTCGTGACGGAAGATCAGAGGGCCCTCGCCGATCTCCGCGGCGGTCTCCCCCCATCTCGCCGGCGGCGGCGCCGGATCGTGGTTGCCGGCGATCCAGACGAAACGCGCGCGCGAGGCGAGCCGCACGATCTCGCGCTGCTCGGCTTGCGGCAGGCGCGCCGCCGCACCGCAGTCGTGCAGGGAATCGCCGAGGCAGACCACGGTCGCCGGTTGCCACGTCTCGACCAGGCCGGAAAGCAGGCCCAGCGTCTGCCGCGTGTCATGGCGCGGCAGCAGCTTGCGTGCCGCGACGGCGTACGACGAACCCTTCTCGAGATGCAGGTCGGCGACCGCCAGCAGGCGCCGCGTCGGCCAGTACAGAGCACCCGCCGGCAGGGCCTGCAGGCGCTCACCGGCACACTCGAAATCGAACGGCGTCATGGATGGATCGGCCATCGAACTGCGGCAAGGATGTGGCGAAGCGGCATACGTCCACGATTGACCCGATGCAGCGCGCTGCGCAAGGTTCCCCGATGCTTCGCCTTGTGAACACCCTTGGCGCCGCCGGCCTCACGCTCCTGGCAGCGATCTGCCCGGGCGCCGCCGACGCGCAGGTGCAGCCGCATCGCGCCGAGTACGCGCTGCGCCTGGGCGTCGCCGCCAATGCGGCGCGCATCGGCACGGCGATCAACGATCTCAGCCAGGACTGCGCCGGATGGCGGCTCAAGCGCGACATCAGGAGCGACATCGCCCTCACCACGTCGTGGCGCATCAACCTGTCCTCGAAACTCGACGCCGAGGAGTCGCGGGCCGTGCTGCGCTACAACACCGTCCAGATCCAGAACGGCGGTCAGCGCGAGATGAAGGGCCGCGTCCAAAAACGTTCCGGCGAGACCCGTGCCGAAATCGTCCTGGGCGAGGGCTCCCCGCAGCAACTGGTCCTGCCGCCGCCGACCATGCTGCCGGTTGCCGCGCTCGACTATCTGATCGACAGGCTGCGCGCCAAGGCCGCTTCCTTCCCCGCCCTGATGTTCGACGGCGAAGTGATCAGCGACGCTTTCCTGGTCGACGTGACCGAGCAGGATCGTGCCAGCCTGCGCCGCGCCCGGCCGGGTGACCGGATGTCAGTGCCGCACGGCCAATCGTGGCCGGTGTTCCTGTCTTTCACCCGCGCACGCCAGCAGGATCAGCGACCGCTCTTCACCGTGCAGGCCCTTGTCTACGACAACGGCGTCGTCGACCGCCTCACCGTCGAGACCGGCCTGGTCAGCGTCACCGCCGACCTCCAGTCGCTCGACATGCGCCCCGCCCCGGTCTGCCCGAGGTCGTAGCCGCGTCGCGAGTCATCGTCTCACGGCAGCCTGGCATCTTTCATCCACCACGCTGGTCCCTGACGTATCCCCTTCATGTCCCACGCCATCGTCTGGTTTCGCGCCGATCTTCGCCTGGCCGACAACCCCGCCCTCGCGGCTGCCCTGGAGGCGGGGCACGCGGTCATTCCGGTCTATGTCCTGGATGAGGAAACGGCGGGGATCCGTGCCTTCGGGACCGCCGCGCGCTGGTGGTTGCGCCAGAGCCTGCAGGCGCTCGATGCGGCGCTGCGATCGCGCGGTTCGCGGCTGGTCCTGCGGCGTGGTCCTGCCGAGCAGGTGATCGACGAACTGGTCACGCAATGCCAAGCTGACGCGGTTTATTGGAACAGGCTTTATGATCCCGCCTCGCGCGACCGTGATGCCCGGCTGAAGCAGTCCCTTCTCGCACGCGGCGTGACGGCACACAGCTTCAAGGCGAGCCTTCTGACCGAGCCTTGGGAGGCGCGCACGAAGGCGGGGTTGCCATTCAAGGTTTTCACTCCCTTCTGGCGGGCCTGTCGGGCGCAGGCCGACCCAGGTCGGCCGCTCGACGCACCGACCCGACTGCCACGGCCTGCCGGTTCGTTGGCCGGTGCTTCGATCGCGTCGCTGCTGCATCAGGAGACGCCTTCGGACCTCGCGGCGCATTGGACGCCCGGCGAGGCGAGCGCCGTCGACCGACTCGCGTCGTTCCTTGACGACGATCTGGAAGCCTATCACCGGCAACGCGACATTCCCGCCGTCGACGCAACGTCGCGCCTGTCGCCGCACCTCGCCTTCGGCGAACTGTCGCCGCGGCAGATCTGGCGGGCGGTGACGGCGCGCCGGCCGTCTCCCGGGGGCGAAAAGTTCCTCGCCGAGATCGGCTGGCGCGAATTCTCCTACAATCTGCTGTTTCATGTCGGCGGGCTCGACCGCCACAGCATGCGGGCCGAGTTCGATGACCTGCCATGGCGCGATCAACCGGAATTGATCGACGCCTGGAAGCATGGCCGCACCGGCTACCCCATCGTCGACGCCGGGATGCGCCAGCTGCTCGCGACCGGCTGGATGCACAATCGCGTGCGCATGATCACGGCTTCGTTCCTGATCAAGCATCTGCTGGTCGACTGGCGCATAGGCGAGCGCTGGTTCTGGAATCGCCTGGTCGACGCCGACCCGGCCAACAACCCTGTCGGCTGGCAGTGGGTCGCCGGCAGCGGCGCCGATGCCGCGCCCTTCTTTCGAATCTTCAATCCGGTGCTCCAGGGCGAGAAATTCGATCCAGCCGGCGCCTACGTGAAACGCTGGCTTCCCGAGCTGGCGCACCTGCCGCCGAATTCGACCCATCGTCCGTGGACCGCCGATCCGCCGCTCTCGCAGCAGCGCTATCCCCAACCAATCGTCGATCACGCATCCGCGAGGCAGCGGGCGCTCGATGCGTTCGCCGGCCTCAGGCGGCGCCCCTTGAGGTCCCCCTGATCAATCCGCCGTCCGCGAGCCGACGTATCGGGACAGGACAATTGCCTGCGGGGGACTTCGACAATGAAAATCGCCGTTATCGGCGGAGGCGTCGGTGGACTGGGTGCCGCCTGGCTGCTCAGCTGTCGCCACGAGATCGTCGTCTACGAACGGGAGAATCGCTTCGGCGGCCATTCCTGCACCATCGACGTCGACACATCAGTTGGACGGCTGCCGGTCGATGTCGGCTTCATCGTGTTCAACGAGCGAAACTATCCCAATCTGGTTGCGCTGTTCGACCATCTCGGCGTCGCCACCGAAGCGTCCGACATGTCGTTCGCCGTCAGCCTCGACGATGGCCGCTTCGAGTATGGCAGCTCGTTCGGCGGCTATCTCGGCCAGCGGTGCAACCTGGTACGGCCGTCCTTTCTGCGCATGACGCACGACATCCTGCGCTTCAATCGCCTGGCGCCCCGTCTCCTGGAGAAATGCGAGGACCTCAGCTTCACGATCGGCGATTTCGTCAAGGATTCTGCCCTGGGTCAGGCTTTCCGCGATCGCTATCTGATGCCAATGGCCTCGTGCATCTGGTCGACACCGCCCGGGCGAATGCTCGACTACCCCGCTCAGACCTTTGTGCGCTTCTTCGCGAACCACGGCCTGCTGACCATCGGTCCGCAACTGCAATGGCGCACGGTGCGCGGCGGCAGTCGCTCCTATGTCGAGCGCCTGGTGACGCCGCTGCGTCGCGCGGCCCGCCTCGGGAAGGCGGTCGGCACCATTCGGCGCGCCGCAGATGGCGTGCACGTGCGCGACGCGACGGGCCACTGGGACCGCTTCGACAAGGTCGTGCTGGCCTGCCACGCCGACCAGGCGCTCGCGCTGCTGGGCGATGCCGACGCACGCGAGCGCGACCTGCTCGGCCGATTTGCCTATTCGACCAACGCCGTCTGGCTGCACGGCGATGCGTCCCTGATGCCGCGCCGACCGTCGATCTGGTCGAGCTGGAACTACGTCGCCGAACGCGCAGACCGTGCGAGCCCGGTCAGCGTCACCTACTGGATGAACCGACTGCAGAACCTGCCTGCCGCGGCGCCGCTCTTCGTCTCGGTCAATCCGGGTCGCCTGCCGGGGCCGGCGATGACGCACGCCCGCTTCAGCTTCGAGCATCCGATGTATGACGCCCCGGCGATCCGCGCCCAGCGCGAGCTGCATGCGATCCAGGGCATACGCGACGTCTATTTCTGCGGCAGCTACTGCGGCTACGGATTCCACGAGGACGCCTTGTCGGCCGGCCTCGATGTCGCCGAGCAGCTCGGCGTGCGACGTCCGTGGCCGCTGCCGGGCGAGCATCGCCGCGTCGGCGATCCGCCGCGCGTCGTCACCGGCCGGCCCGCGCTCGGACCGCACCCGCTGCCGGTGATGGCGCGGATCGCCCCGGCGACGTCATGAGCGCCGGTCCGCACAGCGTCATCGACGCCACGATCGTGCATCGGCGGCTGCGCCCCAAGGTCAACGGCTTCCGCTACCGCACGGCGTATCTCTGTCTCGACCTCGGGGCCTTGGATCGGCTGGCGGGGCGCTGGCTGAAGCTCGATCGCGGCGGCCTGGTCGCCTTCCATCGCGCGGATCACGGGGCACACGATGGATCCGATCTCGGCGCCTGGCTGAGGCAGGCCCTGGAAGGCTACGGCCTGGCCGGCATCTGCGATGGCGCGGTCACCCTGATGACCATGCCGCGGCTGCTGGGCTACGTCTTCAACCCGGTGAGCTTCTGGTTCTGCCGTGACCGCGCCGGCGCGCTGCGCGCGGTGCTATGCGAGGTCAACAACACCTTCGGCGAGCGCCATTGCTACTTGGTCCACCACGATGACCGGCGACCGATCGAGGCGGAGTGCTGGCTGGAGGGCCGCAAGACCTTTCACGTGTCGCCGTTCCTGCCGGTCGAAGGCGCCTATCGCTTCCGCTTCCGCCTCGACGCCGAGCGCGCCCACGTCGACGTCAACTATCACGATGCGGCTGGCCTGATGCTGGCAACATCGGTCGGCGGCAGGCGGCGCGCGCTCGACGACCGGGCGGTGCTGCGGTACTTCCTGGCCAACCCGACGATGACGCTCGCCGTCATCGTCAAGATTCACTGGCAGGCCTTGCATATATGGCGCAGGCGCGCGAGATTTTACAGTAAGCCACCGCCGCCAGCAGAACTGGTAACCCGCTGATCCAGACAACGACATGACGCTCGCTGCCCGCTTCGTTCTCAAGGCCCTCGCCCGCTTTGCCGTTGGTCACCTGACCCTGCGGTTGCCTGACGGTTCAGCACGCGTCTTCGGTAATCCTGCGGCCGAGCCGGCCGCCGATCTGCAGGTCAACGACTGGCGCTTCTTTCGCCGCGTCCTGCTCGACGGCGACATGGGATTTGCCGAAGCCTACATGGAGGGGCTCTGCGATTCGTCCGATCTCGCCGGACTGATCGCCCTCCTGGCGGAGAACGAGAAGGCGCTCGGGCGCATGGCGCGGCCCAACCTCGTGCACGGCCTGCTGCTCCGCCTGCTGCATCGCCGCCGCGACAACTCCCGGTCGGGCGCCCGTCGAAACATCCACGCCCATTACGATCTCGGGAACGAGTTCTACCGCCTGTGGCTCGATCCCTCGATGACCTATTCGTCGGCACTCTATGCCGGCGAGCGCGGCAAGCCGCTCGAAGCGGCACAAACCGCCAAGTACGAGCGCATCCTCGACCAGATCGGCGCGAAACAGGGGGACAGCATCCTTGAGATCGGCTGCGGCTGGGGCGGCTTTGCGGAGACCGCGGCGCGGCGCGGCATGCGGGTCACCGGGGTCACCATATCGAAGGAGCAGCTCGACTACGCGTGCGAGCGCCTGCAACGGGCCGGTCTCGGCGATCGTGTCGATTTACAGTTCCGTGACTATCGCGACATGACCGGGCGCTACGACCATATCGTCTCGATCGAGATGATCGAGGCGGTGGGCGAACGCTACTGGCCGGACTATTTCGCGGTGCTGAAGCGCCATGTGGCGCCCGGCGGATCGGCGCTGGTGCAGGCCATCGTCATCGCCGACGAGCTTTTCGACAGCTACCGTCGTCGGCCCGACTTCATCCAGACGTATGTCTTCCCCGGCGGCATGCTGCTGTCGCCGGAAGCCTTGCGCGAGCAGTGCAGGTTGGCGGGCTTGAAGGTCGCCGAGCTCTACAGTTTCGGCCTGGATTATGCCCGCACCCTCGATACCTGGCTGCGGCGCTTCGACAGGGTGGCCGATCAGGTCGCCCGGCTGGGCTTCGACGACCGGTTTCGCCGCATGTGGCGCTATTATCTCGCCTACTGCGCAGCCGGCTTCTCGACCCGCCGCACGGACGTCTTGCAGGCGCACTTCCGACATATATAACTGGCAGCAATCATAGGCACTGAAACCGGTGCGGACAGGGAAGGCCGTCGGGTGACTGCAGGATCGACCGGGTACGCGACAGCGGCACCCGTCAAAATCAAGTTCGACCGATTGGTCGCCTATTCCACCTTGCAGTTGCCGCTCGCCATGGCGGCCCTGCCCGTCGTGCTGAACGTCAGCCACTTCTACGGTGAGATCCTGAAGCTGTCGCTTCAGATCATGGGCC
This sequence comes from Reyranella sp., assembly GCF_044224635.1. Lineage (GTDB taxonomy): Bacteria > Pseudomonadota > Alphaproteobacteria > Reyranellales > Reyranellaceae > Reyranella. The sequence goes on from NZ_JBGAKA010000040.1 coordinate 18,777, forward strand.
CGATCTTCATCTTCTGTCGGGTCGTGGACGCCATCCAGGATCCGGTGATCGGCCTGATCAGCGACCGTTTCACGCGCTACGGCAAGCGCGGCCGGCTCGCCTTCGTGGCGCTGATGACGCCGCTCCTGGGCGGCGGCTTCTACATGCTGTTCGATCCGCCCGACGGCTGGTTCGGCAATCAGACGCTGATGGCGGTCTGGCTGACCCTGGCGTTGTTGCTGGTCCATCTCGGCTATTCCGGCGTGTCGATCAGCTATCACGCCCATGGCGCCGAACTCACCGACGACTACAACGAGCGCACCCGGGTAACGGTGGGCCGCGAGGTTTTCGGCCTGCTCGGGATGACCGTGGCGGTGGTGTTGCCGACCTGGCTCACCGCCAAGTTCGGTGACTCGGCGGGCTACAGTGCGCTCGGCCTGATCTTCCTGCCCATTGTCCTGCTGTTCTGTCTGCCGACCTTCGTGTGGGCAGGGCCGTCGGTCCATCCGGCGGTCGTGCATCCCAAGGGCACGGCCTTCATCGCCTTCTTCGCACCGCTCAAGAACCGACTGTTCCGCCGCCTGCTGCTGATCTTCGTCGTCAACGGCGCAGCCCTCGGCGTCGCCGTGACGGTGATGCTGTTCTATGTCGAGCACGTGCTGAAGGGTGGCAAGCTTCAAGCCGGAATCATCCTTCTCACCTATTTCGTCGCCGGGGCTGCCAGCGTGCCGCTCTGGCTGATGTTGTCGCGCCGCCTCAGCAAGGCCGCCGCCTGGTTCACGGGCATCGTCCTGACGGCGGTCGCCATGTCGCTCGCGCTGTTGATCGGACCTGGCGATTTCTACTGGTTCCTCGCCATCTCGGTGGTGACCGGGATGGGCATCGGCGCCGACTACGGCCTGCCGCCCTCGATCCTGGCCGACGTCATCAACTCGAGCGAAGGCGGCGACACCAAAGGCAAGACCGGCACCTACTTCGGCCTGTGGGCGCTCGCCACCAAGCTGGCCACGGCGATCGGCGCGGCCGGCTCGCTGCCGGTGGCGGCGATGCTGGGCTTCAACCCGGCGACCGGCCATTACGGCACGACCGCACTTGTCATCGTCTATATCGTGCTGCCTGTGCTGATCAAAATCGGCGCCGGCGTTCTGATCTGGTTCATCCGCATCGAAGCCGAACGCGGCTCCGTCCGCGACGAGCTGATGCGGCGCTGAATTCTTCGCTGGGGGCGCGCCACCCCAATGGCGCGTCATCGCCCGTCTCGAGAAGAAGATCGCGCCACTGGAGTGGCGCGCCCCCAGCTTCATGACCCTTTTGCCCCTTCCGGACCGCGGGCGGAACGCCCGCGGTCCGGAAGACTACCCCAGAAACCCCAGCCTCTGCGGCTGGCGCAGGCCGAAGTCGCGGGACAGGCCCCAGCAGCCGTGGGCGACCGTCGCGAAGACGCTGCGGAAATCGACGGTGTGGCGCAGGTCGCCGTCCTGAAGGTCGGATAGCGAGGGGTAGGCCCCGTGCAGGCCGCCCTTGACGTCGCCGCCCATGACGAACAGCGGCGCTGCCGCGCCATGGTCGGTGCCGCCGCTGGCGTTCTGCTTGGCCCGCCGACCGAACTCCGAGTAGGTCATCACAACCACGCCGTTCCATAAGTTGGCCGCGATCAGGTTCCGGCGCAGGCTTGCGAGGTTGGTTGCCAGGAACGACAGCAGCCGTTCGTGCACCGGCGCCTGGTTGGCATGGGTGTCGAAGCCGCCCAGCGCCGCCTTGATCGCCACCACCGGCACCTTCGCCGTCAGCACGCGGGTCGCGAGGTCGAGCTGGCGGCCGAAGAAAAGCTCCTGCCCGTAGCCTTCGGCCGGCGCCGGCGCGGCGCGCAGCCTGTCGCTCAGCCCCTGCGCCGCCGCATTGATCTCCTGGCGCACCAGCAGCAGGTGGCGCAGCGCCGGATTGCCGTTGTCGCTCATGCCGGCCGGGTTCTTGATGCTCTGCGCCTGACGCAGGAAGCTCTCGGCATCCTGCATCACGATGGTGCGCAGCTCCGGCCCGGTGCTGGGCAGCGCGTTGGTATCGATGACGATGCTGTCGACGCCGGCGCCCTTGGCGAGGGACGTGCCGCGGAAGGCCTGGGCAATCCAGCCTTCGCTCAGGGTCTGGTTCGAGGCCGAGGCGGTATCCCAGATCTCGATCGAGCGGAAATGCGAGCGATTGGGATAGGGATAGCCGACACCCTGCACGATCGCGAGGTCGCCTGCCTTCCAGGCTTCCATCAGCGGCTCGAGCTTGTGGTTCAGGCCGACCCGCTCGTCGAGCTGCAGAACGTGGTCGCGGGCCACGCCGAGGCCTGGGCGCAGCTCGCGATACCTGGCGTCGGCGTAGGGAACGACGGTGTTCAGCCCATCATTGCCGCCCTTGAGCTCGACCAGGAGAAGGATCCGGCTCATGCAGCACCTCCTCACTTGAGCTGGAAGGCGGTGTCGAGCATCGCCAGCGCAACGACGCCACCGGGGCTCAGCGACGGATCGATGACGTTGATCGGCGCACGCGGCAGCAGCGTGCGCAGCAGTGCCGACGTGTCGACGCCGGCGAGCGTCGGACCGAGCCGCGCCTCGTTGCCGGCGTTGCGCAGGCTGCGCCCCTCGACCGGTCGCTGCTCGGCCATCTGCATGCCCTCGCCGGCCGCCATCTGCTGCTTGCGTTCGGCCCGCCGATTGGGCCGGTCGGCCAACGCCATGCCGCCTTCCATCGGCGCCACGGTGGTCGCCTCGACCATCCGTCGCAGGAACTGCTGGCGCAGCAGCAGCGTGTAGCTGCTGATCCAGCTCTCGCCACCCGCCCAGCCCTTGACGTTGGGCGGGTCGAACGGCATCTGCCCGAGTCCCTGCAGCATGCGCACGAGCTGGGTCTTCTCCGGCACCGGCAGGCCGAGCAGCCGGACCGAGCCTACGATCAGATCGATCGGCGATTTGATCAGCGCGCCGCGGCTCGCCGGGTCGCGGAACTGCGCCGACAGCAGGATCGCCCGCATCAGCGGCCTGATCTCGTAGTCCTTGCGGAACGACGCCGCGAGCTTGCCGATCGTCGCGCGATCGGGCGCCAACGAGACGAACTCGCGCCACAGCTTCTCGACGATGGTCTCGGCGGTGCGTGGATGCTTCAGCAGGATGGCGATGATGTCGTCGCCGCCGAACCGGCCGGTCTGGCCAAGGAAGGTCTTCTCGCCGCCGTCATGCGCCTGCTCGCGGTTCACGAAGTGGCCGGTTTCGCGATCGATCGACCATCCGGTGAAGGCGCGCGCCGCCGCCTTGATGTCGGCCTCGCTGTAATGGCCCTCGCCCAGGGTGAACAGCTCGAGCAGCTCGCGGGCGAAATTCTCGTTAGGCTGGCGGGCGACGTTCCGCGTGCCGTCGAGATAGATCAACATTGCCGGATCGCGCGCCACCGCGCGTAGCAGGGTCGCGAAATTGCCCACCGCTTCGCGCCGGAACAGCGCGTTCTGACGGAACAGCGACGGGGCGTAACGCACCTTGAGGAACGACGAGGTGAAGTGGTTGTGCCAGAACAGCACCATGCGCTCGGTGAAGGGCTGGTCGGTCGCCAGCATTTCCTCGACCCACCAGTTGCGCAGCTCGCGGCCTTGCTGCTCGACCGGACGAACGACCTCGAGCTTCTTGCCGTCGACGCCGGTTTTGCTTTCCGCCTGGGCCTCCTGCTGGCGACGGCGCAATTGGGCGGGCCCCTCGCTCAGCCAGCCTGGCGGCTCCGTCAGCGCGGTCCGGGGCGTCGAGGCGAGCAGCCGATCGACCGTCGCGGCATAATCCTGCGCTTCGAGGGCGCCGATCTCGGCCGGCGTGGCGCCGAACGTGGTGCGCGACAGGAGATGTCGCGCTTCGTCGAAATCCATCGCTGTGGCGGCGCGCGTCCCGATCGGGAACCACAGCCCGGCGGACAGAGCCGCCGCTCCTCCCATGAGCCTGCGTCGACCGATCTGCGGAGCCATGGCGGAACTCCTATTGCTGCGGCGGGCGGCCTGGGCCGCCCGGCCCCCCTGGTCCGGGGCCCGGACCCGGTCCCTGCCCGGGCGGCCGCGGCGGCCATGGCGGCCCGGCCAACCGCTCGGCGAGGATGTGGTGCATGCGCTCGCGCTGCTGCGGCGTCAATTGCGGCTCGAACTGGGCGAACGAATGCAGCGTTTCCTTCTGCTGCTCGATGCGCAAGCGGGCGAGCTGCTCGATGATCGGATCGATCCGCGCCATGTCGATGGTCGGCCGGCGATACTCGGCCGCCGCCTGGTCACGCAGCTTCTGGATCTCGCGCTGGCGGTCGCGCCGCGTCGTGGCGTACTGATCGATCACGCCGCGCAGCTTGGCGCGCTGGCTTTCGTCGAGATCGAGCTCGCGCGCCACCACCTCGAGCGGGCTGGGACGCGGCCCGGGCGGCGGCGGCGGCAGCCGGTGCTCGAACGCCGGCGGCGCGATCCAGCTGCGATAGACGAAGCCGGCCAGCACGAACGTGTTCAGCAGCAGCGACAGCGCCAGCAGGATCTGCATCATCCGCGAGGACATGTCAGAGCCCGTCGCTGCCCAGGAATTCCGTCGGATCGTTGGAGCTCGAGGAGGAGGAGGTCGAGGACTCAGCGAAAGTCGCATGGCGCTCTTCCGCCCACGACGCTCCCAGCCCGCCCCCCAGGACGAATCCCGAGATCGCCACGACCACTGCGGCGGCGAGCGTCGCGACCCGTTGAACCATGAAACGACGACTGCCGGCCAGCAGCCAGTCGAACAGCCCCAATCGGGACTGCTGGCGCTCGACGTCGAAGCCGGTCAGGGCGCGAGCCCGCACTTCCAGCCGTGACGGCGCAGCCGGCAGAGGTTGGCCGAGCAGCTCCGACAACTCCAGGGCAGCCCGCCGCATTTCGGGGTCGGCCGCCACGGCGGCCTCGACGGCAGCGGCGCGCGCTTCCGGTAATCGCCCGTCGAGCCAGGCGGCAAAATCGAGGTCCGAGACCGACTGGGGCGCACCCTCCCCGGCTGGAGCGACCCGGCGCCACAGCTCCTTGTCGGTTTCGGGGATCTTTTCCCTTCTCATCCCACTCTCCTGCTGCAGACTACGTCAAAAACCGGCCAGCCATCCCCATGTCACGAGTCCTTCCCTTGAAAGTGAGTTCGCAGCCGCACCAAGGCCTTATGGTGAGTGCTGCGAACGGTTTGGGCGTCGATCTTGAGAAGCTTGGCGATTTCGGCAACGTCGCGCTCCTCATCATATAAGCATTTCAGGATCAGAATCTGGCGCTCGGTCAGCAGCCCGTCGGGGATCTTGAGCTTCTCGACGTGCCGATCCTCGACCGCCAGGCGCGCTTCCGGAACCTCGTCAAGCGGCTGGGTGGCTTGGCGCCGCCGCCGGGCGTGATCGATGGCGGCCGAGCGCGCCACCACGGCGAGCCAGGTCGACAGCCCCGCCCGAGCAGGGTCGTACGTCTTCAAGAGGCGAAAGTCGTTGGCGCAAAGGCGCACATACACATCCTGTGCAGCGTCGAGGACGTCATCCTCGCTCAGCCGGTATGAAACGAGCGACCGGCGAACGACCGCGTTGATCAAGGGCGCCGATGCGCCCACGAACGCATCCCAGGTGCGCTTGTCTCCTGCCTGGAGTGCGTGCAGGTCGATCTGGTTCAGCTCCGTCACGCCCGCGATCTTTCTCGGCCAATTCGCCCTGCAGTCTAACGGGGTTTGTGGCGAAATCAGGCCCCGCTACAGTCGCTCAGCATAACCCGGAGCACCGATGAGCGAGTCGCTGACACGCCAATGGAAAGTGACCAAGCAAGCAGTACGCGGCAAGGGCGTGGTGGTTGCACAGAACTGCCGAGCCGCGGAAGTCGGCGCAGAAATCCTGCGCAAGGGCGGCAATGCGATCGATGCCGCCGTCGCCACCGGCATGGCGATCGGCGCGGTCGAACCGTGGATGAGCGGCATCGGCGGCGTCGGCTTCATGACCATCTGGAGCGCCAGGGAAGGCCGCGCCTGGACGATCGACTACGGCCCGATCTCTGCCCGCCACCTCGATCCGTCGACGTACAAGATCGTCGGACCTGGCCCGGCCAATCCCTTCGCCTGGCCGGACATCCTCGAGCAGCGCAACGAGGTCGGCTACCATTCGATCGCCGTGCCCGGCCAGGTCGCCGGCATGGCCAAGGCGCTGGAGCGCTTCGGCACCCTGAAATGGCAGGACGTCATGGCGCCCGGCATCGCACTTGCCCGCCGCGGCATGGAGCTCGACTGGTACATGCAGGTGATGGTCGCCAATGGCGCGGCGCACCTGTCGAAGTTCCCCGCTTCCAAGGCCAGCTACCTGCCCGACGAAGGCCGCGTGCCGACCAACGACTGGCAAGGCACGGTGCGCTATCTCAAGCTCGGCAACCTCGGCGAAACCTACCAGCGGATGTCGGATGGCGGTCCGCGGGAATTCTACGAGGGCGCGCTGGCGCGCGACATCGCCGCCGACCTGCAGGCAGGCGGCTCGGCGATCGACTGCGACGACCTGCGCTCCTACGAAGCGCGCATCGTCGAACCGCTGTCCTTCGAGCATGGCGGCGTCACGATCAACGTCGCCGGTGGACTCACGGCGGGCCCGACGCTCCACCGCACCATCGAGCTGGCTGGCAAGGCCACGCGCGGCAAGGGCGCACCCGATGCTGCCTTCTTCGTCGCCATCGCCCGGGGCATGCACCAGGCCTACGAGGAACGCCTCAAGACCATGGGCGACAAGCCGACCAACACCTGCACCACCCATTTCTGTGCTGCCGACTCGCACGGCAACATGGTGGCGCTGACCCAGACCCTGATGTCCCTGTTCGGTTCCTGCGTGATGCTGCCGCGGACCGGCATCACCATGAACAACGGCATGCTGTGGTTCGATCCGGAGCCCAACCGGCCGAACTCGATCGCGCCCGGCAAACGGCCGCTGTGCAACATCTGTCCGGTCGTCGTCTCCAAAGACGGCAAGCCATGGTTCTGCATCGGCGCGTCGGGTGGCCGGCGCATCGTGCCCGCGGTGACGCAATTGTCCCTGATGCTGATCGACCGCGGCCTCGACGTCGAAACCGCCTTTCATGAGCCGCGCATCGACGTCTCGGGCGTGGGCCCGATCCGCGTCAACCGCGAGCTCGCCGACGACGTCAAGAAGGCGATCGCGGCCAAGCTGCCGATCGTCGAGGTCGCCAACCAGGTGTCGCCGCTGGGATTCGCCAACCCGTCCTGTATCGTGCGTGATCCGACGACGGGAGAGCTCACCGGCATGAACGAGGTGATGTCGCCATGGGCCGGCGGCGCGGCGCAGTGAGGGGGCACCCCTCATTCTCCTCCCCAGCGAAACTGGGGAGGAGAGCAAGAAATGCGCGCCAGCGCGTCGCGCTGGCGGCATCGCTCGCCTTCTCATTCGCCGCACCGGCGGCAGCGCAGGACGTGCGGCTGCCGGTGCTCGTGCCGCTGACAGGGTTCGTGGCCCTCGAGGGTACCAGCCAGCGTAACGGCGCCCTGCTTGCGGCGAGCCAGATGCGCGACGTCACCCTGAAGCCCGACGTGCTCGACACGCAATCGACGCCGGAAGCCGCTGTCACCGCCTGGGAGCGGACCATGGGCGGCGGCCCGGCGCCTGCCGTGGTCGGCCCCATCCTCGGCACGCAAATGCTGGCCTTGCTGCCCCTCGCCCAGGAGCGCTCGATTCCCGTGCTCACCATCTCCGGCACGGCGCGGCTGGGCGAGCTCGGCAATCCGTGGTTCTTCCGCTTCTTCCCGAGCGACGCCACGGTGAAGGTGGCGCACGCCCGCTACGTCGTCGAGAAGCTCGGCGCCAAGCGGCCGGCGATCATCTACCAGAGCACGGCCTACGGCCAGTCGGGCCGCGAGCAGCTCGCCCGCACTCTCGGCGAGCTCAAGGCGCCGCCGGTGCTGGAGGAAAGCATCGCCCCCACGGTCAACGATCTCACACCTGCCCTGCTGCGCGCCAAGAACGCCAATGCCGACGTGATCGTCCTGCACCTGCATGCTGCGTCGACCGTGCTCGCCGTGCGCCAAGCCCGCCAGCTTCTCCCCGACCTGCCGATCGTCGCCGGGTCGGCGATGCATCAGCCGGCGACCGCGGCCCTGCTCGAGCCAGCCGAGCTCAAGGGCGTGTGCGCGGAGACCGCGGCCTCGCCGATCTCGGCGACCAGCGGCCCGATGCGCGCTTTCCTCGACAGCTATCGCGCTGCCTACAAAAGCGAACCCGACGCCTTCGCTGCCGCCCAGTTCGACGCCGTCGGGATGCTCGGCAGGATCGCGGGCGATTTGCGCAAGGCCGGCCAGCCCGTTGCAGCAGACGCTGTGCGCGATCACCTAGCGCGGGATACCTATCAGGGGATCGTCACGACCTACCGCTCCGACGGCAAGGGCAACATGGCGCACGAGGCCGAGATCGTGTGCTTCGACGGCAGTGACCGAATCCCCAAGCCGGTTGCACGCTATGCCATTCCGCCGCGGTCCTGAGTGTCGACGCGGCAACTTGCGCTACTGAACTGACGAGATTTCTACTTTTTCGCGAACTTGTTGCATCCAATGCTCAGACCACGCGTTAAGTCCCTTCGTGCGGGCACGAGACCGGAGGTGATTGCGCATAGACGCTGACATTCACGCCGACTAGTCTCGGCATCTAGGGGTCGTGTGGAGATGCCCGTAATCCGGGTGCTGATCTTGGTTGCAATTTTTCTGACGGGCCTCCCCGGCCACGCTCGCGAATTCCGTTCCGCCGATACTTACCCATTTGAGTATCCTACGGTCCAGGCGGTCGTGCAGATGGACAAGCTGCTGCGCGAGCGCACCAAAGGACGCCATCGCATCGACCCGATGGGCTCCGACGATCGCAATTCCGAGACTTTTCTGGTCGCCCAGGTGCGCGCCGGAATGCTCGACATGGCGCGCGTCAACCTGGCGGTTCTCAACCGCACCGTCCCGGCGACGGTAGTCCCCACCTTGCCGTTCCTTCTCAAGTCGACCGCGCATATGCGCCACGTGCTCGACGGACCGATCGGCAACGAGATCCTCGAAGCACTCGAAGGCCAGGGCTTGATCGGCCTCGCCTTCTACGATGCGGGGCCGCGCTCGCTCTACAGCGTCAAGCGGCCGATCCGCAAGGCGTCCGATCTCAAGGGCATGAAGGTGCGCGTCCAGCAATCCGACATCTGGTCGACCATGATGCGCGCCCTCGGCGCCGACCCGGTGGCGATGCCGCCGGATCGCGTGCTGGGGGGCCTCCAGGCGGGCGTGCTCGACGCCTCCGACAACGACTGTTCGGCCTATGTGGCCACCGGTCACTATCGCGTCGCCCGGTACTTCAGCCTCACCGAGCACGCCATGTCGCCCGGCGTACTGATCTTCTCCAAGCGGATATGGGAGGAACTGTCAAAAGAGGATCAGACCGCCTTGCGCAGCGCTGCCAAGGATTCGGTGACGGCCTATCGCACGCTGCAGGACGATGCCGAGACCGGCTCGCGCTCCATTGTCGAGACGGCGGGCGTCGAGATCGTCACCGAGGTCGACAAGAAGTCGTTCGTCGACGCGATGGTGCCGCTCTATCCGATCGCGCTCGAGAATGTCCGTGTGCGCACGATGGTGGCGCGCGTCCAGGCGGGAAACTGATCCCGGTCACGGCCCATGACCCAACAAATCCTCATCCTGAGGAGGCCGCGGAGCGGCCGTCTCGAAGGATGGGGCCGTACACGAAATCGCTGATACAGCGGTGTCGCAGCGCCTGCTCTGTTGCCAACCCTTCGAGACGCGGCCCTGCGGGCCGCTCCTCAGGGTGAGGTCCCTTTGTAAGGTAGCGCCTATGAGTGACTCGCTCCCAGCACATCTTCATTGGACTTCGTTCAGGCTGTCGGGTTGAGGCGCCACGTCGCCACATTGAGGACCGTCGCGTACAGCATCCACGCGAGGTAGGGCATCATGAGGAGCGCAGCGATCCGATCGATCGTGCGGAAAGCCAGCGTCGTGACCAAAACGGCAACGTCGAGCACGATGATGGTGGCGACCGCCGCCCCGATCTTCTGCAAGCCGAAGAACACCGCGCTCCAGCCGAGATTGAGGGCGAGCTGGAGGACGAACAGCGTCAGCGGCCCACGGGCCGTCTGCCAATCGGCACCGCGCCAGACCCGCCATGCGGCGACGGCCATCAGGACGTAAAGCATCGTCCAGACCGGCCCGAACACCTCATTGGGCGGCGTGAAGGTCGGCTTGATCAGATCAGCATACCAGGTGCCGATGCTGGTCTCCACCAGCGACGACCCGAGCATGCCGATGCCAAGGCACAGGCCGAGGAGCAGCGACAGGGCCACGAGGTCGGCCGAAAGGCTGCGCTTGGCCATGCCCGAAACGCTAGCATGCCGGGCACGTTAAGGTGTCGTGACCATTACCGTCGGTCGCCAAACGCCCCAATGCCGCCACAAGTGGTGCCTCGTCGTTCCGTGCGGCGAATCCTGCCCGGGCGCCCTTGCCGGTAATGGTGATGAACGCTAAACACACCACCGTCATTTTGTCGCAAGCGGCGCTGGGGGAAGTTGCAAATGGCGACGAAAAAGAAGTCTAAATCACCCGGTGCGGCTACTCGAAAGACGCCGCCCAACACCTTGAACGGCAAAGTTGTTTCGGGCCGAGGCAGTGGGACGACCGAATCTCGGGACACAGCCCGCCTGCTGCTACAGATAGAGGCCATCCACTGCCGCCCCGACAATCCCTACATTTTCACATCAGGGCGGGCCAGCCCTGTCTACATCGACTGCCGCAAGATCATTTCCTTTCCCGAGGCGCGCGCCAAGATCATGAGCCACGCCTATCGCCTGATCGGCAAGCAGATCGGCTGGAGCAAGATCGACGCGGTCGCTGGCGGCGAAACTGCTGGCATCCCGTTCGCGGCGTTCCTGGCGGCCCTGGCCAAGAAGCCGATGGTTTACGTACGCAAGCAGCCCAAAGGCTTCGGCCGCATGGCCCAGATCGAGGGCGACCTCAAACCCGGCAAGCGGGTCCTCCTGGTAGAGGATCTGGCCACCGATGGCGGCAGCAAGGTCGTCTTCATCGATGCGCTCAAGCGGGCCGACGCGAAGGTCACCGACTGCTTCGTGATCTTCCACTACGGCATCTTTCCGCAGAGCGTTGAGCTGCTGGCCGCCGCCGGCGTCAAGCTTCACGCGCTCGCCACTTGGTGGGATGCGCTGGAGGCGGCAGAAAAGCACAAATACTTTGACGAGCGCGGCTTGTCGGAGACCCACGCCTTCCTCGAAGCGCCCGATCAATGGTCGGCCCGCCACGGCGGCCGCCAGCCGGCGCCTCGCCCGATGCTGGGGCGCTGATCGAGCGGCATGTCCTTCTCCCTCCTATGAAAATCGGGGCGGGTACCGCCCCGATTTTCATAGCATCGTGGTGCGCGCCGGCGTGCTGGGGGTCTCCCCCGTCATCAGGGGAGGAAAGACGATGTGTCGGACGCGCACGGCGACGATGCCGTTCTTGTTTCCCACGCCATGCAGTGCGACGGTGCGGGCAATGATCCTGCGCCTGCTTTCGCTATTGCTCGCGCTGTCGGCGCTCGCCGCGCCGGCCCGCGCCAAGGACGAGTTGGTGCTGGGCATGAACCAGTCGCCAAGCACCTGGAACCCCCTGATCAGCGCCATGCTCGCCAAGTCGCTGATCAGCAACATGACGGCGCGACCCCTCACCGCCTACGATGCCAACTCCAGGCTGGTCTGCCTCGCCTGCACCGAGCTGCCGACCATCGAGAACGGCAAGGCGCGGGTGATCGACCTGCCGGATGACGGAAAGGGGGCCGGCAAGAAGGGCATCGAGATCGACTTCGAGCTGCGCGACTTGCGCTGGGGCGACGGCGTGCCGGTCACCGTCAAGGATGTCGCCTTCACGATCGATGTCGGCAAGCATCCGCTGTCGGGCGTCGCCTCGTCCGACGGCTACACGCGGATCCTGAAGGTCGACGCCAAGGACGACCGGCGCTTCACCCTGACGGTCGATCGCGTGACCTATGACTACAACGCGATGGGTCTCAGCCTCCTGCCCGCCCACATCGAGAAGCCGATCTTCGACGCCAATCCCGCCGAGTACCGCAACAAGACGGCGTACGACACCGATTCGACCAACCCGGGCCTCGGCTTCGGCCCTTTCCGCAAGGTCGAGATCGTGCCGGGCAGCCGGGTGACGCTGGAGCGCAATCCGACCTGGACTGGCCAGGCGCCGCACTTCAAGCGCATCGTCGTCAAGATCTTCGAGAACACCGCCTCGCTGGAGGCCAATCTCCTGTCCGGCAATATCGACTATGCGTTGGGCGAGCTTGGCCTGTCGCTCGACCAGACGCTTGCCTTCGAGAAGCGCCACAAGGCCAAGTACGATTTCATCTACAAGCCGGCGCTGATCTACGAGCATATGGACACGATGCTCGACAACAAGCTGCTGGCCGATCGACGGGTGCGCCAGGCGATTCTGATGGCGATCGACCGAAAGGCGATTTCCGACAAGCTGTTCGAGGGCAAGCAGCCGGTCGCCGAAGGGCCGATCAGCCCGCTCGATCCGATGTTCGACCCGACGACGCGCCGTTATCCCTACGACCCTGCGGCGGCGCGCAAGCTGCTGGACGAGGCAGGCTTCACCGACATCCGCAGCGGCGTACGCTACAATGCCCAGGGCGAACGGTTCTCGATCGACATGACCACCACCGCCGGCAACCGGGTGCGCGAGCTCGTCGCCCAGGTCATCCAGAGCCAGCTGCGTCAGGTCGGCGTCGAGCTGCGCATCAAGACCGACCCACCGCGCATCTTCTCCGAAAGCCTGAACCGCCGGCAATTCACCGGCCTTGCGATGTTTGCCTGGGTGCAGTCGCCGGGAGGCGTCCCGCGCACCATCCTCAAGTCGACGGAGATTCCCTCGGCCGCCAACGGCTGGAGCGGACAGAACTATTCGGGTTACAAGAACGCCGACATGGACAGGGCGCTCGACGCTGCCGAGCGCGAGCTCGATGTCGAGAAGCGACGCGGCTATTTCGCCGACATACAGCGCCTCTATGCCGAGGACCTACCGGTGCTGCCGCTGTTCTTCCGCGTCGATCCCTTCGTCATTCCCAAGCAACTGAAGGGCGTGGTGCCGACCGGCCATCTCAACAGCTCGACCCTGTGGATCGAGCAGTGGCGCTGGGAGGAATGACCCGTTACCTCGCCAGCCGGGCGGTCGAGGTCGTCGTCACGCTGGTGTTGATGAGCTTCGTCGTCTACCTGCTGATCGGGCTGATGCCGGGCGATCCGATCGACCTGATGATCGCCGGCGACCCCAACATGACCAGCGCCGACGCCGCGCGCCTGCGCGCGGCGTACGGCCTCGACCAACCGCTTCTGGCACGCTACCTCGCGTGGGCCGGCGAGGCCATCCAGGGAAATTTCGGCTACTCGCGCTCGTACGGCCAGCCGGTGCTGGCGGTGCTGTGGCCGCGCCTGCTCAACACGCTGGCGCTGGCCGGCACGGCCTTCGTGATCGCCACGGCGATCGCCCTGCCGCTCGGCATCTGGGCGGCCTCGCGGCCGCGCCGCATCGCCGACTATCTGATCAACCTCGTCTGCTTCGCCGGCATCTCCGCCCCGCCCTTCTGGGTGGCGCTGCTGCTGATCACCCTGTTCGCCGTCGGGCTGGGCTGGCTGCCGGCCGGCGGCATGGCCGACATCCGGCCAGGCACGCCGTGGTCCAGCGCGCTGGCCGACCAGGCGCGCCATCTGGTGCTGCCGGTGATCACGCTGACCCTGGTCCAGCTCGGCGCCTACACGCGCTTCATGCGCGGCGCCATGATCGAGGCGCTGCGCCAGGACTACATCCGCACCGCCCGCGCCAAGGGTGCGCCCGAAGGCCAGGTGTTGTGGGGTCACGCCTTCGCCAACGCGCTCGCGCCGGTGCTCACCATCCTCGCCCTGTCGTTCGGCGGGCTGCTGTCAGGCGCACTGATCACCGAGACCATGTTCGCCTGGCCGGGCATGGGCAAGGCGATCTACCAAGCGATCCTCGACAACGACTACAACCTCGCGCTGGTCGGCCTGCTGATCGCGACGCTGGCGACGCTGGCCGGCAACCTGCTTGCCGACCTCGCCTATGTCTGGGTCGATCCGCGGGTGTCGCTGTCGGGGAACGCCTGATGGGCAGCGCATGAGCGGTGACGACACATGAGGCGCCACAAATGACGGCGGCAAGCCCGCGCCGCCTCGCCTGGTCGCGCCTGATGCGCCATCGCCTGGCACAGGCCTCGCTGGTCTTCCTCGCGGTGCTGCTGATCCTCTCTCTGGCCGCGCCGCTGATCGCCGACTGGCGTGGCATCGATCCGACGGCCACCGACCTGTTCCGCCGCTTCGAGCCGCCCTCGGCCGAGCATTGGCTGGGCACCGACGATCTCGGCCGCGACCTCTTCCAGCGCCTGCTCGACGGCGGCCGCGTGTCGCTGCTGGTCGGCGTGTCGGGCGCCCTCCTGTCGGCCGTGCTCGGCGCGGTGATCGGCGTCGCCGCGGGCTATCTCGGCGGCCGGCTCGACAGCGTGCTGATGCGGCTGACCGACGGCGTCATCGCCCTGCCCCTGCTGCCGCTTCTGATCGTCATGGCGGCGATCGACCCGGTGAAGGTCGGCGTGCCGACCGACATCGCCCGCTCGGAGCTCTTCTCGGTCTATCGCATCATCGTCATCGTGGCGCTGACCGGCTGGACCACGGTGGCACGCCTGGTGCGCGCCGAGACCCTGTCGCTCAAGGCGCGCGACTTCACGCGCGCCGCCCAGGCGCTGGGCGCGGTGCCGCTGCGCATCATGTTTCGCCACATCCTGCCCAACACGGCCGGCTCGCTGGTCGTCGCCACCACCATGTCGATGGGCACGCTGATCCTGTTCGAATCGACCCTGTCGTTCCTCGGCCTCGGCATCCAGCCGCCGGCAGCGAGCTGGGGCAACATGCTGACCGGCGCGCAGGATCTGCTGCAGCAGGCGCCGGTGCTGGCGCTGTGGCCCGGCCTGCTGATCTTCCTCACCGTGATCGCCTTCAACTTCGTCGGCGACGGCCTGCAGGACGCACTCGATCCCCGCAGCGAGAGACGATAGGGTCGCGGCGAGGACAGATAGCAGCGCCCGATGACGTACAGTTTCCAGTTTCGCGACGTCCTTGCGGCGCACGAGTTCCTGCTCGACGGCCTGATCCTCACCCTCGAGCTGTCGGTCTTCACCATGGTCATGGGCCTGCTGATCGGCCTTGGCGGCGCGGCGGCGCGGGTCTACGGCCCGCCCTGGCTACGCCGCCCGGTCGCCGTCTATGTCGAGGCGATCCGCAACACGCCGCTGATCGTGCAGCTCTTCCTGATCTTCTTCGGCCTGCCGAGCCTCGGCGTGAAGTTCGACGCTGACACCGCGGCCTTCATCGCGCTGTCGATCAATCTCGGCGCCTACTCGATCGAGATCGTGCGCGCCGGCCTCGAAGCCATCCCGCGCTCGCAGATCGAGGCCGGCCAGTCACTCGGCCTGTCGGGCGTGCAGATATTCCGCTACGTCATCGCCTTCCCGGCGCTCAAGCTGATGTACCCGGCGCTGGCCAGCCAGTTCGTGCTGCTGATGCTCGCCACCAGCGTGGTGTCGCAGATCTCGGCCCAGGACCTGTTCCACGCCGCCTCGATCATCCAGTCCCGCACCTTCCGCGACTTCGAGGTCTATATCGTCGTCGCCGCCGCCTACCTGGCGCTTGCGATGCTGTTCCGCCTCCTGTTCGCCGGCCTCTACTGGCTGGTCTTCGCCCGGCGATGAGCGGAGTGGAGGCGTTTCTCATTCTCCTCCCCAGCTTCGCTGGGGAGGTGTCGCCGTATTGCGGCGACGGAGGGGTCATGAGCAACGAGAGGTGGCCTATGACCCCTCCGTCCGCGAAGACGCGGCCACCTCCCCAGCGGAGCTGGGGAGGGAAATGAAAGACGCGAAGATCGCCGCATGATCCGCGAGCTGTCCTTCATCGACGTCCTCTACCTCCTCGCGGCGACGCGGTGGACGCTGGCGTTGACGGCGATCGCCTTCCTGGGCGGCGGGCTGGTCGGCCTCGTGATCGCGCTGCTGCGCGTCTCCGGCGTGGCGCCGCTGCGCTGGCTCGGCACTCTCTACGTGCTGGTCGTGCAGGGCACGCCCCTGCTCGCCTGGCTGTTCGTGTTCTTCTTCGGCCTGTCGATCGTCGGCGTCACCGTATCGCCGTGGATCGCCGCGGCCGCTTCCTTCTCGATCTATGCCGGCGCCTTCCTGGGCGAGATCTGGCGCGGTTGCCTGCAGGCGATCCCGCGCACCCAGTGGGAGGCCGGCGCCTCGCTCGGCCTGGGCTTCGCCCAGCAGCTGCGTTACATCATCGTGCCGCAGGCGCTCCGGCTCGCCATCCCACCGACCGTCGGCTTCCTGGTCCAGCTGATCAAGAACACCTCGCTCGCCGCGGTCATCGGCTTCATCGAGCTGACCCGAGAGGGCCAGCTCACGACCGCGACCACGTTCCGTCCCTTCATCGTCTACCTGATCGTCGCCGCCATCTACTTCGCGCTTTGCTTTCCGCTGACGCAGTGGAGCCGGCGGCTCGAGCGGAGGCTGCATGTCGCTCGTTGAGCTCACAGACATCGTCAAGCGCTACGGCACCCACACGGTGCTGAACGGCGTGTCGCTCAGCGTCGAGAAGGGCGAGATCATCGCCATCATCGGCCGCTCCGGCTCAGGCAAGAGCACGCTGCTGCGCTGCGTCAACGGGCTCGAGCCGATCCAGGGCGGCACCGTCCGCTTCGACGGCACCGTGGTGAACGATCCCGCGACCGACCTGCGCAAGCTGCGTCAGCATGTCGGCATCGTGTTCCAGAGCTTCAACCTGTTCCCCCACCTCTCGGTCGAGAAGAACATCACGCTGGCGCCGCGCGTGGTGAAGCACGTCCCGACCGCCGAGGCGCGCCGCCTGGCCGAGAGCGTGCTGCGCAAGGTCGGCCTGGCCGAGAAGATCGACGCCTATCCCGACCAGCTGTCGGGCGGCCAGCAGCAGCGCGTCGCCATCGCCCGCTCGCTCGCCATGTCGCCGCAATTGATGCTGTTCGACGAGATCACCTCGGCCCTCGACCCCGAGCTGGTCGGCGAGGTGCTCAAGGTCCTGGAGGAAATGGCGCGCGACGGCATGACCATGATGCTGGTGACGCACGAGATCGGCTTCGCCCGCCGCGTCGCCAACCGCGTCGTGTTCATGCACGAGGGCCGGATCTGGGAAGAAGGCCCCGCGGCGGCAACGCTCGCCCGGCCGCAAACGCCCGAGCTCGAGACCTTCCTGAGCGCGGTGCTGCACTGAAGGGCCGCGATGACGGCGCTTCGTCGAGAGCGTGATTGTCCTAGGTTGAAGCACCAGAGAGCACCTCACCCTGAGGAGCGGCCACAGGCCGCGTCTCGAAGGGTCGGCAACAGACGAACTTTGGCCGACCCTTCGAGACGCCACGCCGCGCGTGGCTCCTCAGGGTGAGGTTCCACTTAAGGCAATCGTGCTCTTGCGTCTGAATCGATTGCTCGACAAACCGCGAGTGGATGGCGACGTCAGTCGCGAAAGGTCAGCGCCGGATCTGCCGTCTCATTGCGGATCGCAGCCAGCGTCGCGATGGCACCGTCCCGCGAATCCATCATGTTCTTGCGAAACATCCGGGCGGCGGTGTGCTCGTCTCCGGCCCGGGCAGCCGCCAGGACCTGGCGAAAGTCATCTGCCGCTTCCTTTCGTCGCTCCACCGTGAAGTAGTCGAGCGGCCTGATCCGCCAGATCACGCCCCAGATGGACGAGTAGAACTGGTCGCGCAGCATGCGCTGAAGATGACCGGCGCCGCAGTGCCGGTAGATGGCGCGGCCACACTCCGACAGCGCCTTGGCATAGGCGACGGGGTCGGCATCCGACGCTTCAGACATCGCCACGGCCTGCTCGACGCTCTTCTCGAGGTCGGCGAAGCCGTCTGCTGTTTGCCGCCGCGTGAAGTAGCGCGCGGCCACGTCGGCAAGAGCCGCCCGGATGTTGAAGACATCGACGATCACATCGAGCGAGACCCCGACCACATAGGCCCCACGCCGCGGGTAGAGGATGACGAGGCCATGCGTCTCCAGAGCGCGGATCGCCTCGCGCACGGGGCCTCGGCTGACGCCATACATCTCGGCCAGTTCCTGCTCGCGGATACGCTCGCCGTCGCGGTACTCGCCGTTGACGATGGCAACGGCCACGTGATTGGCGATCTGCTCGGGAATCGTCCGCGCCCGCTCGCCGCGGCGGCGCGGTGGATGTGTCTCGGCTGCCGCTAGCGGACCGGACGCTGTCAGCATCTCAGAATCCATCCCCGTCCCTCGCTGAGGCCTGTGCCGTGATCGGAAGAGCGATCTATCGCACTGCGGGTCAATTGTCGACATTTGACATTTGACAGGAGACGGGTGCGCGTGGTCGCCTTGGGGGAAGCTGAGCCGGCCGCAGATGAAGGCCGCCGAGGAGAGGAAACGACCATGACGCACTGGCGCGCCGGCCTTCTCGCCGCAACGATTCTTGGCGTTCCCGCAATGGCTTATGCCCAGGCGCCGAAGCCGGCGACGGGCAGCCTGACGGTGGCCTATGCCGCCGAGGCGACGATGATGGATCCGGCCAAATACGCTGCCGGCGTCGACCAGTATTTCTTCGGCCAGATCTTCGAGCAGCTCGTCCGGCCAGATCCGAACCTGAAGCGGGTCAACTGGCTGGCCGAGAAGTGGGCGCTGAAAGAGGAGAACGGCAAGCCCTATCTCGACATCCAGATCCGCAAGGGGGTGAAGTTCCACAACGGCGATCCCCTCACGTCGGCGGATTTCGAGTTCGCCTACAGCCGGCTGCGCGACAACAAGGTGTCGCGCTGGTCGCACCTGCAGGCCGCCGTGGAAAAGTTCGAGGTGATCGACGACCATCACTTCCTGATCCGCTTCAAGGAGGGCGACGGCTCCTACATCGCCGACAACCTGCAGCTTTGGGCCCTGCCCAAGAAGTACTTCGAGAAAGTCGGCGACGAGGAATTCACCAGGAACCCGATCGGCACCGGCCCCTGGAAGTTCGTCTCCCGGACCATCAAGGAAGAGATCAAGTTCGAAGCCTTCGACGACTACTGGAACACCGAGCACCGCCCAACGGTCAAGAATCTCACCATCAAGGTGATCCCCGAAGACCTGACCCGGGTCGCTGCCTTCAAGACCGGCGCCGTCGACTGGATCGACGCCGTGCCGCCGGCGATGGTGGAAGAGTTCAAGAAGATGCCGGGCGTGAAGACGCAAAGCTTCGTCACGCCGAACAACCTTTATCTGTCGATGGACGCGATCCGCCCGAACTCGCCCTTCAAGGATGTGAAGGTCCGCCAGGCCGTGGCCCACGCGATCGACGTCGATGCCATCATCAAGAGCGTGCTGCGCGGGCAGGGCGAACGCTATGTCCAGGTCGGCAAGGGCACCATGGGCTACGACCCCGACCTCAAGCCCTATCCCTACGATCCGAAGAAGGCGCGCGAGCTGCTGAAGCAGGCGGGCTTTCCCAACGGCTTCGATACACCCTGCTACAACCTGACCACGCCGCGCGAGCCGAACGTCAAGGAAGTCGGCGAGGCGATGTTCGCCTATCTCACGGCCGTCGGCATCCGCTGCAAGGTCCAGGGCATGGAATACGTGTCCTGGGTCAGCTTCGCCCGCCGCGACCGCCAGGGCGGCGGCGAGATGGACGGGCTCTACAGCAACATGTGGAGCCATGGTCTTCCCGGCGACCCCGGCACGGCGTGGGCCGGTCACGTCCATACCTACGTGCCGGGCGGTGGCTGGGGCATCGTCTCCTTCCACTCCGATCCGGAACTGGACGCAATGCTGGAGGAGCTGAAGCGGACGATGGACATCGAGAAGCGCGAGGCGCTGATCCGCAAGATCGCCCGCGTGAAGCACGAGCGCGTGGCCGGCGGCTTGCCGACCTACCGCCCGGTCGTCACCTTCGCCTGGCGCGACAAGGTCGAGTTCAAGGGCTGGCCGCAACCGGGCTACTGGCGGCAGATGCAGGAAGTCGGCCTGAAGCAATAGGCAACGCGATCCGATGTCCGGCTTCCTGATCCGGCGGCTGTTGCAGGGGGTGATCAGCATCGTCGGCGCGAGCATGGTGATCTTCATCATCTCGCGCCTGTCGGGCGACCCGATCCTGATCCTGCTGCCGAACGATGCGCCGGCCAGCCTGATCGAGCAGACGCGCGTCAACCTCGGCCTCGATAAGCCCCTGTGGACGCAGTACCTGATCTTCGCCAGCCATGCGCTGACGGGGGATTTCGGAACCTCCTATCGCTGGCAGATGCCGGCGATCACCCTGGTGCTGGAGCGGCTGCCCGCGACCGTGCTGCTCGCCGTGGTGGCCCTGGCGTTCAGCGTGCTGCTGGCCGTGCCTTTCGGCGTCCTCTCTGCCGTGCATCGCGGCTCCTGGCTGGACACGCTGGGCAAAGGCTTCGCCATGCTGGGCCAGGCCATGCCGGGCTTCTGGGTCGGCCTTCTCCTGATCCTGGTTTTCTCGATCGAGCTCGGCTGGCTGCCCGCCTTCGGCTACGGCTCGCCCGCCAACGTGATCATGCCGGCCATCGCGCTCGGCTGGTATCCGGTGGCGGCGCAGACGCGCATCATCCGCTCCGCCATGCTGGATGTGCTGGACAGCGACTACATCCGCATGGGCCGCGCCGTCGGCGCGCCCGATCGCGCCCTGGTCTGGAAATACGCCTTCCGCAACGCCGCCATTCCTCTGGTCACCATGCTGGGCGTCTACTTTGCCGCCATGCTGGGCGGCGCCTTCGTGGTGGAGGTCATCTTCGCCTGGCCCGGCGTCGGCCGCACGGTGGTGGAAGCAGTCTTCGCCCGCGACTTCCCGGTGGTCCAGGCGGGTGTCCTGCTGACCTCCATCCTGTTCGTCACCTCGAACCTCCTGGTCGATCTCTCGTACGGCCTGATCGATCCGCGGATTCGTCATGACCGCTAGCGCCGAGATCCTGCCCAGAAGCCCGACCGCCCGGTTCCGGCTGGGACGCGGCTTTCCTTATGCCTCCGCGATCGTTCTCTCCGCGGTGATCGTCGCCGCCGTCGCCGGCGATCTGATCGCGCCGTGGGATCCGAATGGCCTCGATCTCGGCGCCGCGTTCGCCCCACCCTTCTGGCAGGAGGGCGGCAGCTTCGAGCACCTGCTCGGCACCGACAATCTCGGCCGCGACATCCTGAGCCGGATCATTGCGGGGGCCCAGGTCTCGCTCGTCGTCGCGTTCTACGCCATCATCTTCTCCGGTGGCCTGGGCGGCCTGATCGGCATGATCTCCGGCTATTTCGGCGGCGTGGTCGATGCCGTGATCATGCGCCTGGTCGACATCCAGATGTCGATCCCCTCGCTGGCGCTCGCCCTGATGCTGGCCGCCGTGCTGTCGCCCAGCCTGTCCACCGTGGTCATCGTCGTCGTGGTCACGTATTGGACCTGGTATGCGCGCATCATCCGCAGCGAGATCCTGTCGCTGAAGGAACGCGACTATGTGGCGCTCGCCAAGGTCGCCGGCTGCAGCACGGCCGTCATCTTCGCCCGTCACCTGCTGCCCAACATCCTGAACACGCTCTTCGTGCTGGCGACCCTGCAGATCGGGCAGGTCATCATCTTCGAAGCCAGCCTGAGCTTCCTGGGCCTCGGCATCCAGATGCCCGACGTCTCGTGGGGCCTCATGCTGGCCGATGCGCGCAGCTACATCACCAATGCCTGGTGGGCGATCACCATGCCCGGCATCGCTATCATGCTGACCTGTCTGTCCGCGAACCTGATCGGCGACTGGCTGCGCGACACGTTCGATCCCAAGCGCCGGCAGATGTGACATGGACTCTCCCGTCTCCGAGCCCATTGCGCAGGCGACGCTCCGCCCGCTGCTGCGGGTCGAGAACCTGAAGACCCATCTCGCCCTGAAGCGCGGCGTGGTGAAAGCCGTCGATGGCGTGAACCTGGAGGTCGGCGAAGCTGAGACCCTGGGCATCGTGGGCGAATCCGGGTCGGGCAAGACGATGACCTGCCTGTCGATCCTGCGCCTCCTGCCCAGGACCGGCGCGCAAAGCATCACCGGCCGGATCGAGCTCGACGGCACCAACCTGCTCGAGCTGTCGGAAGAGCAGATGGCGCGCGACTGGCGCGGGCGCCGGATCTCCATGGTCTCCCAGGACCCGCTCACCTCGCTCAACCCGGTCTTCACCGTCGGCGATCAGGTCGGCGCACCGTTCCGCTATCATCGCCTCGCCCGCGGCCGGGCGGCGGTGCGCGCCGCCGTCGCCAAGGTGCTGCAGCGCGTCCGCATCCCCTCGCCCGCCACCCGGCTCGACGATTATCCGCATCAGTTCTCCGGCGGCATGCGCCAGCGCGTCTGTTCCGCCATGGCGATCGCCTGCACGCCGCGCCTGCTGATCGCCGACGAGCCGACCAGCAATCTCGACGTCACGATCCAGGTCCAGATGATGGAACTGTTCCGCGACATCCAGCGCGAGACCGGCGTCGGCATCATCCTGATCACCCATGACCTCGGCGTGGCGGCCGGCATCTGCCATCGCATCGCCGTGATGTATGCGGGCCGGGTGGTGGAGACGGGCGACGTGCGCACCGTCTACCGCCGGCCGGCCCACCCCTATACGCGCGCCCTGCTCGATTCCATTCCGCACCTGGGCCAGCGCCGGCGCCGGCTTTATTCCATCGGCGGCCAGCCACCGAGCCTGATCGATCCACCGATCGGCTGCCGCTTCGCTGCACGCTGCCCGAAAGTACAGGAGCAGTGTCGGGCGGAGTATCCGCCTGAGGTCGAGCTGTCGCGCGGCCACCGCACCGCCTGCTGGTTTCCCCTGGAGGCGGCATGAGCGAGGTGCTGCTCGAGATCCAGGACCTGAAGAAGCATTTCAAGGTGCGCGGCGGCCTGCTGCGCAAAGGCGGCACCGTGCGCGCGGTCGATGGCGTCAGCTTCTCCATCGCCGCAGGCGAAACGTTCGCACTGGTCGGCGAGTCGGGCTGCGGCAAGACCACCATTGCCAAGATGGTGCTGATGCTCGAAGCACCGACCGACGGCGCGATTCGCTTCGCCGGCCGTGACATCCGCGAAGGAACGGCGGCCGACCACAAGGCCTATCGGCGGCAGGCCCAGGCGGTCTTCCAGGATCCCTATGCCTCGCTCAATCCACGGCTTCGGGTGCGCACCATCATCGCCGAGCCGCTGCTGGCGCATGGCGTCGGCGATTCCGAGGCGATCAAAGGGCGGGTGAAGGAGCTTCTCGACATCGTCGGCCTGCCCGCGACCGCCGCCGATCTCTTTCCGCACGAATTCTCCGGCGGTCAACGCCAGCGGGTTGCCATTGCGCGCGCGCTCGCCCTCAACCCGCGCTTCATGGTGCTGGATGAACCGATCTCCGCCCTCGACGTGTCGATCCGCGCCCAGATCCTCAATCTCCTGGCCGACATCCAGGAAGAATTCGCGCTGACCTACCTGATCATCGCCCATGACCTCGCCCTGGTGGAGCATTTCAGCACCCGGGTGGGCGTGATGTATCTCGGGTCGATGGTCGAGACCGGGCCGACGGCGGAAGTCTTCGCGCGGCCGAGCCACCCCTACACCCAGGCACTGCTGGCCTCGGTCCCGCGGCCTGATCCGGATCATCGTCCGCCGCTCGACATGATCCGCGGCGAGATCGCAAGCGCGCTGGCGCCGCCGCCGGGCTGCAAGTTCCACCCGCGCTGCCCCAAGGCCTTCGCTCCCTGCCCCGTCGAAATCCCCGCTGCCCACGCGACCGGCCAGGACCATCACGCCACCTGTCATCTGCTCAGGACCTGACCGCATGACCGCGCCCTTGTCGGATCTCGTCGTTCTCGAAGTATCGGGCGATGTTGCCACCCGATACTGCGGCAAGCTCTTCGCCGAGCACGGCGCTCGCGTGCTGAGCGCCTTCGTGCCCGACAATGCCCATGTCGGCTACGGCGGCACGGCGTCGTCCGCCTATGCTGCCTGGCTCGACGACGGGAAGGAGCAATCCGAAGGCGTCCCGGCAGACGTGGCGCCGGACCTCGTCATCGCCGGCCAGGCGCCGGCCGACGTCGCCCGCGCCGAAGCCCTGGTCGCGACGATGAAGCGGCGCCCCCTTCTGCTCGCGCTCACCTGGTTCGGCGACCGCGGGCCTTACGCTTCCTGGCGCGGCAGCGATGGTGTGATCCAGGCGATGAGCGGCATCGCCTATGCGTTCGGCCCGGCAGACGGATCTCCCACCCTGCCCCAGGGACATGCACCGCAGGTGGTTGCCGGAACCACCGCTTTCATCGCCACGCTCGCCGCCCTGATCGGCCGCCGCCACGGACAGGCCGCGCGGCGCGTCGATGTCTCCGTCCTCGAATCCTATATCTGCTTGTCGGAAAACAGCGGACCCGGCTTCGACAAGGGCGGACCGGCCGCGATGCGGCGTGGCATAAACCGCTTCAGCCCGACCTATCCGCAGACCATCTATCGCGCGGCCGACGGCTGGATCGGCGTCACCGCGCTGACGCCGCAGCAATGGCAGGCGCTGTGCGAGATGATCGACCTGCCCGACCTCGCCCGCGATCCTGCCTATGCGACGACCGATCAGCGCATGGCGGCGGCGAACGAGGTCGATGCGCTGCTGGCGCCGGCCCTCCTGAAGCACAAGGCGGAGTACCTTCTGCTGGAGGGCCAACGGCGGCGTATCCCGCTCGGTCCCGTTCCCACCACCGCCGAGCTGCTCGCGACACCGCATTGGCGCGAGCGGCAGAGCTTCCGCACCTTCAACGGCACGGTGGCCGCCTTCGAGGGGCCGGCCATGCCCTTTCGCCTGCGGGCACGCGGCGGCAACGGTGCGGCCACGCCACGCGCCCCCGGCAACGAAGCCGCCGGCCCACTGTCGGGCCTGCGTGTCCTCGACCTTTCGATGGGCTGGTCGGGGCCGCTCGGCGGGCGGTACTACGCCGATCTCGGCGCCGACGTGATCAAGGTGGAGGGCTGCGCCCATCCCGACTGGTGGCGCGGCTGGAACGGACCCGAGCCGGGCGATCCACCTCCCTATGAAATCCGCACGAACTTCAACGCCGTGAACCGCAACAAGCGGGGCATCACGCTGGACCTGCGAAACAGCCGCGGCTGCGAGCTCGTGCGCCGCCTCGCCGCGGATGCCGATCTGCTGATCGAGAACTACGCGCCGGGCGTTCTCGACCGGCTCGGCCTTTCGGCGGAATCGCTGGCCAAGATCAACCCGAACCTCGTCTACATCTCGATGGGCGCCTTCGGCAGCGCCGGGCCGTGGTCGGAATTCCGCGCCTACGGCTCGACCACCGAACAGGCCTCGGGCTTTCCATTCATCAACGGCGCCGCCGACTGGGCGCCCTGCCTGCAACATATCGCCTACGGCGATCCTATCGCCGGCATCTACGCCGCCGCAGCGTCGCTGGTGGCCCTTTACGGCCGGGGGGCAACCGGCGGCACGACGATCGACCTCAGCCAGGTCGAGTGCCTGTTCCAGCTCGCCGCGGATGCCATCGTCGCACAATCCGCGACAGGCGCGACGCCCGCGCGCAACGGCAGCCGGCGAACGACCAGCTTCTGGCGCGGTTGCCTGCGGGCCGACGGCAAGGATGCCTGGGTCGCGGCGGACGTCACCCAGCCGGCGCGTCTGCAGGCCTTTCTGCGCGACGCCGGCATGACCCCAACCGCCTCGGCGACCGCCGACCACCTGGCGGCGATGCTCGAGACCTGGACGCTGAGCCGTTCCCCTGCTGCCGCGGCCGAGGCGCTCCAGCAGGCCGGTATCGCCGCCGGACCGGTGCTGCCGGCCCATACGCTGCTGGAAGACCCTCACCTGAAATCCAACGGCTACTGGCGGCGAATTGAACGTCGCTACATCGGTAGTCACGTCGTCCCCAAGCCGCCCTTCGCCATCGACGGCATTGCCCCGGCCCTGCACAAGCCGTCACCGACGCTCGGCCAGCACAACGAGGAGATCCTGCGCGAAGTCCTCGGCCTGCGGGCGGCGGAGATCGAGGCGCTCGAGCGCGACGGCATCATCGGCACCCGCCCCACCTGACACACAGCGATTGGTCCAAAGGAAGACACCATGCGTTTCAAGAAGTTGCTGATCGCCAATCGCGGTGAGATCGCCATACGCATCGCGCGCGCCGCGGGGGATATGGGGCTGCCGACCGTGGCGGTTCATTCCGAGGATGACGCCAGCAGCCTGCATTTGCGGGCGACCGATGAGGCCCGGTTGCTGCCCGGTCAGGGGGCTGCCGCCTATCTCGACATGGACGCGGTCATCGCCGCGGCAAAGGCGTCGAACAGCGATGCAATCCATCCGGGCTATGGCTTCCTGGCCGAGCGTGGCGACTTCGCAAGCGCCTGCGCGAAGGCGGGCCTGACATTCGTCGGGCCGCAGGTGAAGCACCTCGATCTGTTCGGCGACAAGGCGCGCGCGCGACAGGCGGCGGCAGCGGCCTCCGTGCCCGTCATCCGCGGCCTCGACCATGCGATCACGGTCGCCGAGGCGAAGGACTTCCTCGCCGCGCTCGGCGCCGGCGGCGCCATGATCATCAAGGCGCTGGCCGGCGGCGGCGGACGCGGAACCCGCGTGGTCACGGCAGTCGAGGAGATCGAGCAGACGTTCGAGCGCTGCCGTTCGGAGGCCCGCTCTGCCTTTGGTCGTGACGAGCTCTACGTCGAGGAGCTGGTCACCCGGGCACGCCACGTCGAGGTCCAGATCCTGGGCGACCGGACCGGCTCGATCGTGGCGCTCGGCGAACGCGAGTGCAGCGTTCAGCGTCGCTTCCAGAAGATCATCGAGATCGCGCCCGCCCCCAACCTCGACGATGGGCTGCGGCGCCAGATCATCGAGGCCGCCGTCCGGCTCGCCAAGAGTGTCGGCTACAGCAATCTCGGCACGTTCGAGTTTCTCGTCGACGTCTCCGAGCGTTCAGGCGCGCAGCCGTTTGCCTTCATCGAGGCCAATGCCCGGCTGCAGGTGGAGCATACGGTCACCGAGGCGGTGACGGGCGTCGACCTGGTGCAGGCGCAGATCCGCCTCGCGCAGGGCAAGACCTTGAAGGACCTGGGCCTCGACAAGGCAGAGGCGGTCGCGCCACGCGGCTACGCGATCCAGGCCCGGGTCAACATGGAGAAGATCTCGCCCGATGGCAGCGTGCGGCCGGGGACCGGCACGCTCACGGTCTATGAGGCGCCGACCGGCCCTGGCGTGCGCACCGACGGCTTCGGCTACACCGGCTATCGCACGTCGAACGCCTTCGATTCGCTGCTGGCGAAAGTGATCGGCCATTCGCCGTCCGCGGATTTCGCCGATGCCGTCGCGCGCACCACGCGCGCCTTGAGCGAGTTCCGCCTCGAGGGGGTCAGCACAAACATCGCGTTTCTGCGCAATGTGCTGGTGCATCCCGACTTCGCGATCGGCACCGTTCACACCCGCTGGCTCGACGAGCATCTCGCGACGCTCGCCGCCCCGGTCGAGCAGCGGCAGCGTTTCGCGCAAGGCGCCGGAGCGTCAGCCGCGCGCGGATCCGGCCACGCCGGCGCCGCGGTGAAGAGCAAGGATCCGCTGGCACTCTTTGCCCATGACGCCTCGGTGAAGGCGGAGCGAGCGGCACAGGCGCCGGTCGAGACCGAGACGCCCGACATGACCGGCCCGGATGGATCGGTCGGGGTGGCCTCGCCGATTCAGGGCACCATCGTTGCGATCAACGTCGTGGAAGGCCAGACAGTGCGCAGCGGCCAGCACGTCGCGGTCATCGAAGCGATGAAGATGGAACATCTCATTTCCGCCCCGCACGCAGGCATCATCCGCGGCATCACCATGGCGCCGGGCGACGTCGTGCGCGAGGGCTTCCCGATCGTCTTCGTGCAGCGGGCCGACATCGCCGATGACGGCGTCGCCGCCACCGAGGCGATCGACCTCGATCACATCCGCGACGACCTGAGGGAGAGCATTGCCCGACATGCAGCGACGCTGGACGAGAACCGGCCGCAGGCCGTCGCCCGGCGCCGCAAGACCGGCTACAAGATGCCGCGCGAGAACATCGAGCGTCTGGTCGATCCGGGCTCGTTCGACGAGTACTGGCCGCTGATCGTCGCGCGTCAGCACCAGCGCCACTCGCTGGAGGAGTTGCGCCGGAACACGCCCGCCGACGGCGTCGTCGCCGGCATGTGCTCGATCAACGGCAACCTGTTCGACGAGACCCGCTCGCGCGCGGCGCTGGTTCATTACGACTACACGGTGCTGGCGGGCACGCAGGGCAGCCGCAACCACTACAAGCAGGACCGGATGTTCGAGCTGGCGCATCGCTTCCGGCTGCCCATGATCCTGTTCGGCGAAGGCGGCGGCGGCCGGCCAGGCGACGATCACATCGGCCCGCGCGTCGCGATCGACACCAAGACATTCACGACCTATTCTCAGCTCTCCGGCCTCGTGCCCATGATCTCGGTGGTCAACGGCCGCTGCTTTGCCGGCAACACCGCGCTGGTGGCCTGCGCCGATGTCATCATCGCGACGGAAAGCACGACACTGGCCATGGGCGGCCCGGCGATGATCGAGGGTGGCGGCCTCGGCATCTATACGCCTGAGGAGGTCGGCCCGATGTCGTTCCAGGTGCCGAACGGCGTCGTCGACATCCTGGTCAGGGACGAGTTCGAAGCGGTCGATACCGTGAAGAAGTACCTCTCCTACTTCCAGGGCGCGATCGGGCAGTTCGAAGCCCATGACCAGCGTCAGCTCCGGTTCGCGGTGCCGGAGAATCGGCTGCGGCTCTACGACATGCGCCAGATCCTGCACACCCTGGCCGACAAGGATTCGGTGCTGGAAATCCGTCCCAAGTTCGGCATCGGCATCATCACCGCCTTTGCCCGCTTCGAGGGCCGCCCGATGGGCGTGATCGCCAACAATCCGCATCACCTCGCGGGCGCGATCGATTCCGACGGCTCCGACAAGGGCGCGCGCTTCATGCAGCTCTGTGACGCGTTCGACATCCCGGTCCTCAACCTGATCGACTGCCCGGGCATCATGGTCGGCCCGGAAGTCGAGCGCACCGCGCTGGTGCGCCACTGCACGCGGCTGTTCAACGTGGGCGCCAACATGACCGCGCCCCTCTTCACCGTGGTCGTGCGCAAGGCCTACGGGCTTGGGGCGCAAGCAATGCTCGGCGCGGGCTCCCTGGTCGGCTTCCTCTCCATCGCCTGGCCGACGGCGGAGTTCGCCGGCATGAACATCGAAGGCTCGGTCAAGCTCGGCTACCGCAAGGAATTGATGGCGATCGAGGATCCCGACGCCCGGCTTGCCGAATTCCAGCGGCGCACTGCCCAGGCCTACGACACGGCGAAGGCCGTCAACGCCGTGATGGGCGGCGGCATCGACGACGTGATCGACCCTGCCGCCACGCGCCAATGGATCGTCAATGGATTGAAGAGGCTTCCGCCCGTGCCGGCGCGGACCACGAAGAAGTATCCTTACATCGATACGTGGTGATACACCCGATCGGCAGCAGTCGCCGTCATGCTCCTCCCCACGCTTTGCGTGGGGAGGTGTCGCCGTCTTCGGCGACGGAGGGGTCATGAGCACCACCACTGACGCCCATGACCCCTCCGTCCGCGATTACGCGGACACCTCCCCAGATTCGCTGGGGAGACCCCCAGCACGCCGGCGCGCACCACGATGCTGAGAAAATCGGGGCGGTGCCCGCCCCGATTTTCATAGGAGGAGAATGTGAGAGCGGCAGGAGGTTGGAACGATGCGGGCAGAGACACCGGACCAGAAGCTGAGGGCGCGCGCCGCGCGAGTCATTCCAGGCGGCATGTTCGGCCATTTGAACGCCGCCCGGCTGCCCGAAGACTATCCGCAGTTCTTCGAGCGCGGCGACGGCTGCTACCTCTGGGACGTGAACGGCCGGCGCTACGTCGACTTCATGTGCAGCTGGGGGCCGATCGTGCTCGGCCACCACCACCCCGCCGTCGCCGAGGCGGTGCAGCGCCAGATGGCGGCTGGCGACTGCCTCAACGGCCCCTCGGAGCGCCTGGTCGAGCTCGCCGAGCGTCTGGTGCGGCTCGTTCCCCATGCCGACTGGGCGATGTTCTCCAAGAACGGGACCGACGCCACCACGACCTGCGTGACGCTGGCGCGCGCGGCCACCGGGCGGCGCAAGATCCTGGTCGCCCAGGGCGCCTATCACGGCGCCATCCCGTGGTGCACTCCCAATCCGCTCGGCGTCACCGCCGAGGACCGCACCCATCTCCTGACCTTCAGGTACAACGACGTCGGCAGCCTCGAGACCGCGGTGCAGCGCGCCGGCGACGACCTGGCCGGCATCCTGGTCTCGGCCTTCCGGCACGACTATGGCCTCGACCAGGAGCTTCCCGATCCGCAGTTCGCGCGCCGCGTGCGCGAGCTGTGCGATGCGAGCGAGGCCGCCCTCATCGTCGACGACGTGCGCGCCGGCTTCCGCATGACCCTGCGCGGAAGCTGGGACCTGGTCGGCGTCCAGCCCGATCTCAGCGCCTGGAGCAAGGCGATCGCCAACGGCCACGCGCTGGCCGCGGTGACCGGCAACGACCGCTATCGCGATGCCGCCTCGAAGATCTTCGTGACCGGCTCCTTCTGGTGCAGCGCCGTGTCGATGGCCGCGGCCGTGGCGACGCTCGACGAGCTCGAACGCATCGATGGCCCTGCGCGCATGCGCGCCATGGGCCTGCGCCTGCGCGAAGGCATCGCGGCCCAGGCGGCAGCGGCCGGGATCGGCGTGCGCCAGAGCGGTCCGCCGCAGATGCCGACGCTGCTGTTCGACGACGATCCCGACCTCGCCAAGGGCGACCTGTTCACGCGCGAGGCGCTGAAGCGCGGCGTCTACCTGCATCCGCGGCACAACATGTTCCTGTCCACGGCGCACAGCGAGGCCGATATCGACGTCGCGCTCGAGGCGACGAAGGCCGCGTTCGACGTCCTCGCCGCGCGCTGACGGTCACGTCAGGCCGCGACCTGCTCGACGGTCGGAGCGTCGCCCGCCAGCGTCGTGCGGCGCATGTCGCGCACCTCGGCGCGATCATCGCGGATCGCGCGCGCTGGCTTCGCTCAGCCGGCCGGGGAAGTGGCAGGCGACGCGCTGGCCCGCGGCGGCTTCCAGCAATGGCGGCTCCTCGCGGGCACAGCGCTCCTCGGCGATCGGGCAGCGCGTGCGGAAGCGGCAGCCGCTCGGCGGGTTCAACGCGCTCGGCGGCTCGCCCTTCATCGGCACGTGCCGGCGCGTGCGCTCCACCCTCGGATCGGGCACCGGCGCGGCGGAGATCAGGGTGCGCGTATAGGGATGCAGCGGACGCGCGAACAGCTCAGCGGCCGGGCCCACCTCCATGATCTTGCCGAGATAGAGCACCGCGATGCGGTCGCAGACATGGCGCACCACCGCGAGATCGTGCGCGATGAACAGATAGGTCAGGCCCAGCCGTTCCTGCAGGTCGACCATCAGGTTGATGATCTGCGCCTGGATGTTGACGTCGAGCGCCGAGATCGGCTCGTCGGCGACAACGAAGTCCGGGCCGACCGCCAGGGCGCGGGCGATCGAGATGCGCTGCCGCTGGCCACCGGAGAATTCGTGCGGAAAACGCTGCACCGACTGGCGTGGCAAGCCGACCAGCTCGAGCAGCTCGGCGACCCGCGCGCGGGCCGCCGCCGCATCCTCGGCAATGCCGTGCAGGATCAGCGGGCCGGCGAGAATCTGGCCGATCGTCATGCGCGGATTGAGCGACGCATACGGGTCCTGGAAGATCATCTGCATGCGTCGCCGCAGCGGGCGAATCGTCGCCGGGCTGGCATGGGTGATATCCGTGCCGGCAAACACGATCCTGCCGGCCGTCGGCTCATGCAGCCGCGTGACCAGCCGCGCCAGGGTCGACTTGCCGCAACCCGATTCGCCGACCAGTCCGACGGTCTCGCCGGCCGTGACCTGCAGGTCGACGCCATCGACGGCGCGCAGCACGCGCTGGCGCGCGAAGAAGGCTTCCTTCGCCAGCGGAAAATGCTTCTGCAGCCCCGAGACCTCGAGGATCGGCACCGCCGGCGACGGATCGACTGATGCGGCCCCCTCCGCGCCCGCTCCGGATCTGGCGCGTTGAGGCGTGTGCAGCGCACCGCCCTCCTGCGTCACCCAGCAGCGCGCCGCCCTCTCGGCTTTCCCCTGGCCGGCTTCCACCCGAAGCAGCTCGGGATGCTCGGCGCATTTCTCGACAGCAAAGGGGCAGCGCGCCCGAAAGCGGCAACCGGATGGCCAGGCGCGCGGGTCCGGGGGCTGGCCCTCGATGGTGATCAGCCGGCGATCCTCGGTCTCGGCATCGATCCGTGGCGCGGCGTGCAGCAGCGCCCAGGTGTAGGGATGGCGCGGATCGGTCAGCAGATCCTCGGGCGCCCCCTCCTCGACCACCTCGCCGGCGTACATCACCAGCACGCGCGAGCAGATGTTGGCGATCACGCCGAGGTCGTGGCTGATCAGGATGACAGCGGTGCCGAGATCGCGATTGAGCCCGCGCAGCAGATCCAGGATCTGCGCCTGGATCGTGACATCGAGCGCGGTGGTCGGCTCGTCGGCGATGAGCAGGGAAGGCTCGTTGGAGAAGCCCATGGCCAGCATCACGCGCTGGCGCATGCCGCCGGAGAATTGATGCGGGAACGAGTTCACGGCGCGGACAGCCGAGGCCACGCCCATGCGCCGCAGCAGATCGATCGCGCGCCGGAGCGCCGCCGCGACGGTGAAGCGGCCGTGCGCCGTCATCGCCTCGACGAGCTGTCGCGCAATGCGCAGCACCGGGTTCAGCGACGTCATGGGGTCCTGGAACACCATGGCGATCTCGCGCCCGCGAACCTCGCGAATTGCGTCATCGTCGAGATGGGCGAGGTCGCGGCCCTTGAACAGGATCGAGCCGCCGACGATCCGCGCCGGCTCGTCGAGCAGGCGCATGATCGACTTGGCGCAGACGCTCTTGCCGGAGCCCGATTCGCCCACCACGCCCAGCGTCTCGCCGGCATGGACGTCGAAGCTGACGCCGTCGACCGCGCGGACGGGACCGGAATCGGTCAGGAACCAGGTGCGCAGATCGCGCACCTTCAGCAAGGGCTCAGCGGGCAGCAACGGCTGCGCGGGCGGCGAGGGCTCAGCGGCGGCTGGCATGCGGATCGAGCCAGTCGCGGAAGCCGTCGCCCATGAAGTTGAAGCCCATCACCACCGTCAGGATGGCCAGGCCCGGAAAGGTGGCCACCCACCATTGCTGCACCAGCTCGCGCCCTTCGGCGACCATCGAGCCCCATTCCGGCGTCGGCGGCACCGTGCCCAGGCCGAGGAAGGACAAACCGGCGAACACCAGGATGGCGTTGCCGAGGTCGAGCGTAACCAGCACGACCAGCGGCCCGACGGAGTTGGGGATGATCTGGCGCAGCAGGATGTGCGCCGGGCCGAAGCCGATGGACTGCGCCGCCTCGACGTATTCCATGGAGCGCTGCGAGATCACCAGGCTGCGCGACAGCCGGGCAAATTTCGGCCACCACACCACCAGCATCGCGATGGCGGTGTTGACGGTGCCGATCCCGAGCGCGGCGGCGATCGCCATCGCCAGGATGATCGGCGGGAAGCAGAAGACCAGGTCGGTCAGGCGCATAAGGCCCTCTTCCGCCCAGCCGCGCCCATAGGCTGCCGCCGCGCCGAGCAGCGTGCCGAACAGCCCGCCCACCAGCACCACCACCAGGCCGACGCTGAGCGATACGCGGGCGCCGTAGATGACACGCGTCGCCACGTCGCGACCCAGCGCATCGGTGCCGAGCCAGTTGCTGGCTGACGGCGGGCGCAGGCGCATCGCCACGTCGACGAGGTTGGGATCATAAGGGGTGATCCAGGGCGCGAAGATCGCCGCCAGCCCCCAGGCCAGGATGACCGCCGCGCCGAACGACGCCAGTCCGTAACGGCGCAGCCACCTCATGTGCGGAGAGGCGATCGCCGGCAGGGAGATGTCGGTCATTTCTTCACCACGCGCGGATCGAGCAGGGCGTACGACATGTCGACCAGGAAGTTCACCAGAACGAAGATCGCCGCGACGATGGCGGTGATGGCCATGATGGCCGGGAAGTCGACCGCCACGGCGCTGCGGAAGGTGTAGCGGCCGAGGCCGGGCCACGAGAACACCGTCTCGGTCATCACCGCGCCGGCCAGCAGGTTGGCGTAGGCGAGGCCGCCCAGCGTCACCACCGGCAGCATGGCGTTGGGCAAGGCATGGCCCAGCACGATCAGCCGCCCGCGCAGGCCCTTCGCCTTCGCCACCCGCACGTAGTCCTGCGACAGCGCCTCCAGCATGGCGGCGCGCGTGGTGCGGGTGATCAGGCCCAGCGTGGCGGCAGCGAGCACGATCGACGGCAGCACGAGATGCGCCGCGGCATCGTGGAAGGTCTCCCAGTCGCCCTGCAGCGCGGTGTCGATCAGCAGCAACCCGGTGATGCGGTCGGGCGGGAACGAGACCGGATCGAGCCGCCCCGGACCGGGCGCCCAATTCAGCCAGCCGTAGAACACCGCGAGCGCGATGAAGGCCAGCCAGAAGGTCGGCGCCGAGACACCGACCAGCGAGACCGCGCGGGCGATATGATCGATCGCGGTGTCCCGCCGCACGGCTGCCAGCACGCCGAGCGGCAGGCCGACCAGGATCGACAGGATGAAGGCGACGGTCGCGAGCTCGAGGGTCGCCGGCGCGTAATCGATGATGTCCTGCAGCACCGGCCGGCGCGAGGCGATCGACACGCCGAGATCGCCATGCGCCAGCCGCTCGAGGAACAGCCAGTATTGCTGCCACAGCGGCAGGTCGAGGCCCCACCGGGCGCGGAACTCAGCCACCTGCACCGGGTCGGAGGCCGCCATGTCGCCGAGCGCCGACAGCACCGGATCGCCCGGCACGGTGTTGGCGATCAGGAAGATGACGAGGGTGGCGAGCAGCACCATGGCCACCGCGACGACCAGGCGCGAGACGACATAACGGATCATGCGGCGTTACCGCACATCATGCTCCTCCCTGCGCGTGGCGCGGGGAGGTGGCCCGGAGGGCCGGAGGGGTCATGAGCGACACACGTGGAGCTTGGATGGAAGTCATATCTGAAGACTATGGACGTACGCTTCGACTGAGGCCCATGACCCCTCCGCCCCCTGCGGGGCACCTCCCCAACGCAAGCGTTGGGGAGGCAACAGGACGTGGCATCAAGCGGGCTTGGCGCCGCCCAGCTCGGCCATCCAGCCCGCCGCCGTCAGTTTCAGTCCGGTCACGTTCTTGCGCACGGCCACCTGATACACCGGCTGGATCAGCACGAAGTGGTGCGCCGCGTCGACCATCGCCTGCTGGTACTGCTTGTACAGGGCCGCGGCCTTCGCCAGATCGCGTTCCGCACCGGCATCGGCGACCAGCTTGCGGACGTCGTCGGGAACCTTCCAGAGCACGCGGCCTGCCACGCGGTTGATCGTCGCGCTGCTCCACAGCCAGTTCTCGGGCGCAGGCGGGTTCCAGAAGGTCAGCACGCCCTCGGCCTTTCCGCCGAGATACATGGTCCGCATCTTGACCTGGTCCATCGGCGCCAGCTCGGCCTTGATGCCGACGCGCGCCAGGTCGGACTGCAGCTTCTGCGCCAGGTTCTGGTAGCCGACGCCGGCGATCGCGGCGTTGCCATAGGCGAGCTGGAACTTGAACCCCTCCGGCAGGCCGGCCTGCGCCAGCAGCTGCTTCGACTTCGCAAGGTCCTCGCGAAAGCCGATCTCCTTGGTCAGCGCCTCGGTCGAGCCGTTGACTCCGACCGGCAGGAAGCTCACGGGGCGGACGGCGTGACCGCCGATCAGGTTCTTGATGATGCCGTCGTAATCGATGGCGTAGCCGATGGCCTGGCGTGCCAGCTTGTTCTGCAGCGCGGGGTTCGTCGGCGCTTCGGCCACCGCCATGTAGATGAAGTCGAGGCTGGTCATGCCCTCGACGGAGATGTTGGGATCGCCCTTCAGCGTGGCGACCTGCTCGGGAATCAGATTGAACGCCACATCGACGTCGCCGCGCTGGATGGCGAGAAGCTGCGCCGCACTCTCGCTCATGTGGCGGATCAGGACGCGGTCGTAGCCGGGAGCTCCCCGCCAGTAATGCGGGTTCTTCACCATCTGGATCTGCTGGTTGCGCTGCCAGCCGGTCAGACGGTACGGACCCGTGCCGGCGGAATTCTCGTTCAGCCAGTCGGTCGCCTTGTCCTTCTCCTTGGCATCGGGCGCATCGGTGCCGCCGTGGGCGACCACCACCTCCTTCTCCAGCACGCCGAAGGCCGGGGTGGCGATGATGGTCATCAGCGGCAGCGACGGGTCCTTCAGCACGATGTCGACCGTGTGCGGATCGACCACCTTCACCGCCTCGATGTGCGAGATGTACTGCCAGGGCTGGTCCTTGACGTTGAGCTGCCGGGTGAAGGAGAAGCGGACATCCTCGGCGGTCATCGGCTTGCCGGAGGAGAACTTCACGTCGGTGCGCAGCTTCAGGCGCACCGTCTTGCCGTCGGGCTGGTAGGCCCATTCGGTGGCCAGCGCCGGCTTCAGGTTGACGGAGTCACCCGGGTCGAAGGTCACCATCCCGTCATAGGCGGCATGGGTCGGCAGCGGATTGGAGTACTGGTAGACCCGCACCGGGTCGAGGCCGGTGGCATCGCTGATATCGAGCGCGATGACCAGGGTCCCGCGCCGCTGGGCACTTTGCGCTGCAGCCGGGCGGGCGCTTTGCAGCACTGCTGCCAGCAGGCCGCCGGCACCCAGGACCATGAAGCCGCGGCGGTCGAAGGTCGGCTGTGCTGTCGCGGCTTCGCCGGGACCGATGCTGGTGGCGTCTTTGTCTTTGACGGACATCGAAATTCCTCGTCGGTGGAGTCTCTCCCTGCGGCCTTATCGCCCAGCTTCCGCGCGATGGCCAGTGGCAGGACGCTCAGCCGTCGTTGCGGCGCGTTGGAGCCGCCGTCTATGCTCCTGAGGCAAAGCAAGAGGAGACGACAGCATGGCATTCTACGAGCTTCGCCAGTACTTCGTGCGGCCTGGCAAGATGGACGAATGGGTGAAGATCATGGAGGAGGAGATCATCCCGTTCCAGGTGTCCAAGGGCATGGTGATCTGCGGCAGCTTCCGCGGCGAGACGGACCCCTCGGCCTATATCTGGATCCGCCGCTTCAACAACGAGGCGGAACGTGAGGCACAGTACAGGGCGGTGTACGAGACGGACTACTGGAAGTCCAAGATCGCGCCGCGCGTGCCGGATTGCCTGGACCGCGAGAAGATGCACATCCAGCGCCTCGTGCCGACGTCGCGGTCGACGGTCCAGTAGCCCGCACCCTCGCGGTCCGGAAGAGCTTGACATGCAAAAACCCCAGCAACGCGTGACGTTGCCGGGGTTTTGTCGGAACTGGTTGCGGGGGGCCCGCAACCACCGAGACCGACATTCGCTGGTCGTCTCAATTTGAACTAGGAAATCCTCATTTCCTAGTGGCCCGGAATACCCAATTCCTTGGCTATTGCCGCCCTTTGCCCTCCTCGCCAGGACTGCATGGGCTTAGGCGGATAGACGCCGTTGGCATAGGGAATCGGCAGGCTAGTCCGGTGCAAGCGGCGAACGCTCGCGACCTTTTCCTGGGCATGCGCGACCGGGCGGCGTTGATGGTCTGCTTGGCCTCGAACACGGCGTACACGCTTTCAGCCGGGAGGGTGATCTTGCCCTGGAAGCGGAAGATGATGTGTGCAGGCTACAGGTGGCTTCGTGAGGAGTGACAGCGCACCTCGGGATGCTTGCCGCTCAATGTGGAGCCTCAACAGGTTTCCTCGGTCCGGCGTTCTCAGTTGATCGTGGAACTACCGGCTCCCTCGGACGACGCAACGGTCAAGCTTGTGCGCTGTGTTGCAAGGATTTCGCCGGAAGCAGAACGAGAGCCACGATCATGCCAAGCAACGCCACAAATGCAGCAAGGGCGAAAGGTTGCGCGAACTCCGCTGCGGCATTGACCGCACCAAGCGTCAGCCCCAGCGCCGCGATGCTGACAGCGAAGCCGGCTTGACGCACGACAAACGTTACAGCCGAGGCCATGCCCGCGTGCGTCGACGGGGCAAGCGCCAGGACGACCCCCGACAGCTGGGGGTTCGCCAGTGCGGCACCAACGCCAATGGTGGCCATTCCGGCAACCGTCGCGGCAAGACGCATCTCGGGATCGTCGGAAAGGGCCGCCATTACAAGCGAAACGTCACCAACGGCGACGAGCCCAAAGGCCGCTGTGAACAGGCGCCGCCATCCCCAGTACGTCGCGAGGCGCCCGCCGATCAGGGGTACCGCCAGCATCGGCAGCGTCGCGGCAAGCAGGGCGACGCCGGCTGCGTCCATGCTGATGTGCAGAGCCGCACTCAGGAAAAGGGGAAGATAGACCAGCACGGCCCAGTATCCGAACTGGATGGCGGTCAGCAGCGCGGCGACCCCTGCCATGGGCAACGTCGCGAACACTCGGGGATCGAGCACCGGGCGCGGACTGCGCCACTGTTGCCACAGGAACACGAACGCCGACGTTATGCTAGCAATGAGGCACGTGGCTCTCAGGGCAAGGGAGCCGTCGCGCCTCAGGAGTGCATCGATTGCCAGGCCCAGCGACATCGTCAGCAACGCTATACCAACGAGGTCCAGCCGCCGCCCTTCCCGATCGTTCGTCTCGGTGACCAGTCGCGGCACCGCCATGGCCAGCGCCAGGCAAAAAGGGACGTTTGCGAAGAAGATCCAGCTCCAACCGAACCACGAGGCCAGGAAGCCCCCGAGCGTCGGCCCCGCCGCCATGGCGATGCCGGAGATCACCCCCAGGACGCCGAACGCACGGGTCCGCTGAGAGACGTTTGGAAAAGCGATGGCGATGAGTGCCGTCCCGCCTGTGGCCATGAAGGCCGCGCCGATACCCTGTGCAGCGCGCGCAGCCAGGAGCATCTGTTCGCTCAAGGCCATGCCGCACGCGACTGAGGCCACGAGAAAGACCGCATTGCCGACCAGCATGCATCGCCGGCGGCCAAAGCGATCGGCGAGCGCGCCGGACGCAAGGAGGGCGGCAGCGAACGCAAGACTATAGGCGTCAATGACCCATGCCAGGCCCGCGATATCGAGCCCAACGTCCTTCGCGATGGCGGGCATGGCGACGACGACCGCCGTCACATCGAACAGGATCAGGAAGGTGCTCAAGCCAAGAGCGAGCGTCGTCAGGATCGAACGACCCCGACTAACCGTGCCATCGGATGTGTGCGGTTGCATTCGGCCTCTGCGTGAGCTGCCTGATGGCGCCGGCGGAGCAGTCTTCAGCCCTGATTGGCCATCTTGAGATGCTGCGCGGCATAGGCATGCCACGGCCGCCAGGCCGGCGGGGTATTCGGCTGGGCGATGCGCATCGTCTCGCTCTCCCAGTCACCGGGCGGGCGAAGGCCGGGCCGCTTCCTGATCAGCGGCGCGAGCGTCGGATCGCGAGCGAGGTGGCTGTCGATGGTGGCGATGTCGGCACCGAGATCGAACACGCGGCGGACCCTCGTCACGATAGTCGGCAGCATCCTCACTGAAGGGGCGCGGATGGTAACGAGCACCGAGTTGCGCTCAGGCAAATGGGCCACCGCCACGCTGCTGCGCTTGCCGTCGAGATCGATGCGGCGATGCCAGACGTCCTCGTCGATCCACTCGGTACCAGGCGTCGCGCGAAACGAGAGCGCCGACAGCATTCCCGACCAGTCGTAGGGTGGCCGATAGGCCAGCCGCAGCGTCACGCCATCGTGCGCCGGCGTATGGACACCCTTTCGCCTGAGGGCGCTGGGCGGACGGCGAAAAAGGCTGCGGAAGGTCGCGTTGAAGCGGCGCACGCTGCCGAAGCCC
The DNA here is from genome assembly GCF_044224635.1 of Reyranella sp. Taxonomy (GTDB): domain Bacteria; phylum Pseudomonadota; class Alphaproteobacteria; order Reyranellales; family Reyranellaceae; genus Reyranella. Next base: position 58,793 of record NZ_JBGAKA010000040.1, read on the forward strand.
GAGGCCAGTGCCACTTCCGTCATCGGCAGACGCGTGTCGTGCAGCAACTGCTTGGCGAACAGCACGCGGCGCGTCTGGGCGACGGCGGTCGGCGAGGCGCCGAGATGGCGCTGGAACAGCCGCCGCAACTGCCGACCGCCGACGCCAAGGCGTCCGGCCAGGGCCTCGACGTCGGAGTGCTCGCCGTCCAGCGCACCGTCGGCGATGAGCGCCAAAGCCCGGCTCACCGTGTTGGCCGTGCCGTGCCAGAAGGCGAGGTCCGGTGCGATCTCGGGCCGGCAGCGCAGGCAGGGCCGAAAGCCTGCCTCCTGGGCAGCGGCCGCCGAGGCAAAGAAGCGGCAGTTCTCGAACCTGGGAGGACGCGTGGGGCAAATCGGCCGGCAATAGATGCCAGTCGAGGTGCAGGCGATGAAGACGTGGCCGTCGAAGCGAGCGTCGCGGCTCTGGAGAGCGCGGTAGCAAGCCCTGTGATCGAGCAATTCCATAGAGGCACTTTGCTACACACTTGCGCCTAACGCTGGCCGTTTTCGGACCTGAGCGACGTTGCGTACGAGCCGAGATCGTCGGCCAGGAGAAGAGCTGCTGTGGGGCTCGCCGATCGACCGGACAAAGCTCGAGGAACGAACGCTCGCTGGCCTGAAGGCCTGAAGGATCGCATGATGACTCCCGAAGTGGCCGAGGAAGCTATGCACGCATCCGCAGAGGAGACGAATCGTTTCAACCGTGAGCGGCGCGCAAACAGCGAAGGCTGGCGCACGGAATTGGTGAAGGTTGAAAAGGCTATCACCGCGATGATCTCTGCCATCGAGGAGGGCCTGTATCAGCCATCAATGAAAGCTCGGATGGACGAGCTTGAACGTCAGAAGGCCGATTTGATGGCGTGGCTAGCCGGGGTGCCGGCCGATGTCCCAGACATCCTTCCGAATGTGTCCGCGGTGTACCGGAAGAAGGTCGAGCGGTTGGTCGCTGCGCTCAATGAGCCGAAGGATCGGTCCGAGGCGGCTGAGGCGATTCGTGGCTTGATCGAGAAGATTGCGCTGCGGCCAGGTCCCGCCCGGGGCGAGATCGACGCGACCTTGCACGGCGACCTGGGCACGATCCTGAGCTGGATCGAGCAGCAAGCTATTGGCACCAAAGGGAAAACCGACATCCCCTCAGCAGAAGCCGCGGGAATGTCGGTCTCGGTGGTTGCGGGAGCTCGCAACTACCGAGACCGACACTCATTGGTGGTCGCCATTTGACCGATAATACGCGGCTTTCTGCACTTTCGATGCCCTCCCAATTCCACGCCAGAGCCACCTAATTCCGCACACGCCCTGATCGGAGACTGGCAGGGCGAGGTGCTCGCCCTGCTCCGTGCGTAACCTGTCGCCGGTCTGGGGCACGTCATGCTATTGCGCGTCCATTGCTCTGCTTGCGGGCTGGCGCCACAGCGTCCCCTCTCTACGGACTCCCGGCCTATACGGCCGAGCCGATGGTCCGTCGCGTCGGTCGAACGAGTTCGTGCCGGCTCGCACCGTGACAGAAGGAAAGACGGTCGGTTTCGGTTCTTCCCCATGTGACCTGCTGGAGCGGCGCGTCCCGCATGGGCTTGCCGTTCTCGCCTCGTTTCAGCACAAAAGGTCAGAGATGATAGTAAAGAACTTTGAATATCTGCTCGCACTTCACCGTGAAGGGCATTTCGGCCGAGCCGCGAATAGCTGCAATGTGTCGCAGCCCACCCTCTCGGCCGGCATCAAGCAATTGGAAGAGGATTTGGACGTCGAGATCGTGCGCCATGGCCGTCGATACGACGGTCTTACGCCAGAAGGCGAAAGAGTGCTCGCTTGGGCGAGGAAGATGCACAATGACTGCAATGGGCTCGAACGTGAACTATCAGCGCTCAAGAGAGGTTTGGAGGGCCAATTCAGATTCGGCGTCGTCGCGGGCACCTCGGTCGTCGCATCGATCCTGAGCGTGGCACTCGCAGAGAGGATTCCCTTTCTCGAACAATCCATCTCAGCGAGCCAAGGCGCGTCACTGTTGAAGGCCCTGCTAGCCCACGAAATGGATGTGGCGCTGACATATCTAGAAGACGTCTCGGAGGACGACTTCGACACCCATCTCCTCTATCGAGAGCGCGTCTTTCTGTTTCAGGCAAGCAAAGAGCGGCTGCCCCGACGTGTCACATGGGACCATGTCGTTGACATGCCACTCTGTATTCTGAACTCCGCCCTACCGAACGGGGCACAGTCCCAGCTTGCGCGTTGTTCGGCAAAGACGATCCAAACGAACACCGTGAATGTTCTCGCAGCGCATGTCGCGACCGGTCGATACGCTACAGTTCTTCCCCAATCGCTAGTAACCTATCTCGTTCAGATCCCTCACATTCAGGCAGTGGCAGTTTCGGGCGAAGGCTCCCACGCCAACGTCGGATTCGTCGCCGCCAAGGGCGGACTGAAGTCGACGACCTCGACCGCGTTGCTTGAAATCGTTCACGCACCCGAACTCGTGGCGGCCATACAGGAAGCCTTAGGGTTACATCGCCAATTTCAACCCGACGAAGGCTGACGCTGAGGCTGCGCACGCCTCGCCTTCATAGAAATTGCCTATCTCAAGATAGAATCTTCAAGTTTGCCGTCGGAAGCCGTGGACGCCAATTTGAATGGCCGGTGGTGGCAGAAGCGCGCATCGCCATGAATGAATTGCGCTGACCTCGCTAGCGCAGGTGCTTCGGCTCGCTCGCTATCGTTCTGGCGAGTGGAAACAACCCTAGGAGGCAATCGATGGCTCAGACGGGAAACAGGATCGTCACGTTCGAGAAGCCGATGGAGATGAAGGTCAACACCTTCAAGTTCCCCGAGATGATCACACCGCAGGGCAAGAAGGCTCCGCACGGCGCCATTCTCAAGATCGTCACCACCAATATCTGCGGTAGCGATCTTCACATCTACCGCGGCTCGTTCGAAGTCCCCCGGGGGATGACGATGGGACACGAGATGACAGGCGAGGTGATCGAGGTTGGCCCCGACGTCGAGTTCATCAAGAAGGGAGACGTCGTGTCCGTCCCCTTCAACGTGGGTTGCGGTCGCTGCTACAACTGTAAGCACATGCGCTCGGATGTGTGCGAGCATACCAATCCAGAAGTGGATTGCGGCGCATACGGGTTCAACCTAGGCGGTTGGACCGGCGGACAAGGGGATTACCTCTTCGTCCCCTATGCAGATTTCAATCTGCTGCGCTTCCCCGACAAGGACGCGGCCATGGAGAAGATTCGTGATCTGACGCTTCTTTCGGACGTGCTGCCTACCGCGTTCCACGGGTTCGCGGCGCCAGACTGGCCGGCTGCTCCAGCCTATATCGTCGGCGAGAATGTCCTGATCTTCGGTGCCGGCCCTGTCGGCCGTGCCGGCGCCGCCTGTGCGAAGCTCCTGGGCGCCGGGGCCATCATCGTTGCCGATTTCATTCAGGAGCGGCTTGATCTGCTGAAGCCTCACGGCATCGAAACGATCAACCTTTCCGATGGGATTCCGATCGAGGACCACCTCGAACGCATCACAGGCCATCGCGAAGTCGATCGCGTCATCGATTATGTGGGCCTCGACTGCCGTGGGTTCGGGGCGGACTCCGACAAGATCGTCGAGAACGCCGTCACCAACGCGCTGCTCAAATATGTCCGATGTGGCGGCATGACCAGCACAGTCGGCGTCTATTGCCCCAATCCGATCTCCAAAGATCCCGGCAATAAGAAGGGCAGCATGGAGGTGGATTGGGCCAGTGGCTGGATCAAGTCGCCGAGAATGTCGGCTGGTCAATCGCCAACGGCCAACTATAACCATGCCCTTATGCGTGCGATCATGAACGATCGGATGCCCTACCTAACCCCGATGATGAACATCAAGTTCATCGCCTTGGAGGACGCCCCGGCGGCCTACAAGGAGTTCGATGAGGGATCGGCATATAAGTATGTTATCGATCCACATGGCTCGGTGAAGCTGTGATATCTTCACGAGGGTGTCCCTCGTCCGCCCAAAGGATCGGGGACATTTCTCTTTGTGCGCGACCGGACGGTATTTCGCTCGACATCAAGCCTTCGAGTTGCTGATTGGCTTGTTCAGATCGATCTAGTCAACCGTCCGTTTCACAGCCCCTTGGGCTTCCCGGCATCACCTGACGTCACGAGATTGGCGGACAGTGTGAACCTGTGGCTGGCCGACACTCTTTCTCACTTCCAATCTGAACGCGAGTGGGGACTGATCCGTGGATCAGGCATTCTCAAGACGACGATGGGGTGCCCCACGGATGGGGTGCCCCACGGAAGGACGTGACGTGATCCGACAACTACCTTCGGCCGCCTCTGGCGATCGTGCGCAGGACCGCTCGGGTTACGTGCGGGTGCGCGGCGCGCGGGAAAACAACCTGAAGAACGTCGATGTGGATATTCCGCGAGACGCCTTCGTGGTGTTCACCGGCATATCCGGTTCGGGCAAGTCATCTCTGGCCTTCGGCACCCTCTATGCTGAAGCGCAACGCCGCTACCTGGAATCGGTCGCACCTTATGCCCGACGCCTCATCGACCAGGCCGGCGTGCCGGAGGTCGATGCCATCGATGGACTGCCTCCCGCGGTCGCCCTGCAGCAGCAGCGCGGTTCATCCAACGCGCGATCCTCGGTCGGCAGCGTGACGACGCTCTCCAGCCTGGTTCGTATGCTCTATTCGCGCGTCGGCGTGTATCCGCGCAATCAGCCGATGCTTTATGCGGAGGACTTCTCGCCAAACACCGTGGCCGGGGCCTGCCCGACCTGCCACGGGATTGGGCGCGTCTATGACGCGACCGAAAAGACGATGGTGCCCGACGATACGCTCACCATTCGCGAGCGGGCGATCGCCTCATGGCCGCCGGCGTGGCACGGCCAGAACCTGCGCGATATCCTCGTGTCGCTCGGCTATGACGTCGATACGCCCTGGCGCGATCTGCCGAAGAAGGATCGCGACTGGATTCTCTTCACCGACGAGCAGCCGACAGCGTCTGTCTATGCGGGCCTGACCCCCGCGCAGACCCGTGTTGCCCTCAAACGCCGTATGGAGCCGAGCTATCAAGGCACCTTCACCGGCGCCCGCCGCTACGTGCTCGACACCTTCGCCAACACGAAAAGCGTGCTGATGAAGAAGCGGGTTTCTCAATACATCATCGGCCGCGATTGCCCGACCTGTCATGGCAAGCGCCTGAAGCGTGAGGCCCTGTCGGTGAAATTCGCCGGGCTGGATATTGCCGCCTTCGGCGATCTGACGTTGCTGAAGCTCCGGGACTTGCTCGCACCCATCGCGCAGGGTGAGTTCGGAAGGGCGGAAGCGACCGCGAAGGGCCATGTCCTCGACAAAGCCTCCCGCGATGCCGCGGTAGAGCGGAGAGTTGCTACCGGCGGTTCGGCACACAAGGGCGCGCCCGATGTCCGTCGCACACCAAATCTTTCCGACGAAAAGCGGCTCGCCGCCCAACGTCTGGCGACCGAACTGCTCGAACGGCTCGGGCCTCTGATCGACCTTGGTCTCGGATACATCTCGCTCGACCGCAGCACGCCTACGCTCTCCTCCGGGGAACTGCAACGCCTGCGACTCGCCACCCAATTGTCGTCACAGCTTTTCGGCGTGGTCTATGTGCTCGACGAGCCGTCAGCAGGGTTGCACCCGGCAGACGGAGAAGCCTTGCTCTCGATCCTTGGGCGGCTGAAGGCTGCTGGTAATTCGCTTTTCGTCGTCGAGCACAATCTCGACGTGATCCGCCATGCCGAATGGTTGATCGATGTCGGGCCGGGCGCTGGCGAGAAGGGCGGCGAGGTGATCTACAGCGGGCCGATCGAGGGTCTCGCCGAGGTCGAGGAATCGGTCACACGCCGCTATCTGTTCGCAGAACCCATCGTTAATGACCGGCTCCCACGCGAAGCCAAGGCGTGGCTTCGTCTCCAAGGGGTGACACGCAACAATTTACGCGGCCTCGATGTCGAGCTTCCGATCGGGTGTTTCACGGCAGTCACCGGGGTTTCGGGATCGGGCAAGTCCAGTCTGGTGAGCCAGGCGTTGCCGGAGCTTGTTGCAGACCATTTCGGCGCCCCCTCGCAAGCGGTCGAAGACGATGAAGTCGATCCGTTGCTCGATGTCGCGCAGGAGGAGACCGAAGGACGCATCGTCGCGGGAATGGAGCATATCCGGCGACTGGTGCGGGTCGATCAGAAGCCGATCGGCCGCACTCCGCGCTCAAACCTCGCCACCTACAGCGGCCTGTTCGATCATGTGCGCAAAGTCTTCGCCGATACGCCTCTAGCCCGCCGGCGCCGCTATAGCCCCGGCAGGTTCTCGTTCAACGTTGCGGAGGGGAGATGCCCGGTGTGCGAGGGCGAGGGCTTCGTGATGGTGGAGCTGCTGTTCCTGCCGAGCGTCTATGCGCGTTGTTCGACTTGCCATGGCAGCCGCTACAACCCGCCAACGCTCGAGGTCGAATGGAACGGCCGCAACATCGCCCAGGTGCTGGAATTGACGGTGGACGAGGCTTGCGACTTCTTCGCGGGTGAGCCGCCCGTCATGCGCTCCCTCGACGTGTTGCGGGAGATTGGCTTGGGCTATCTGCGGCTCGGGCAGCCGGCGACGGAATTGTCAGGCGGCGAGGCGCAACGCATCAAGCTGGCGACCGAGCTGCAACGCGCGCAGCGCGGTAACGCGATCTACATCCTTGACGAGCCAACCTCAGGGCTGCACCCATCCGACGCGGATCGGCTGATGCGGCATCTGCAGGGCCTTGTCGATGTCGGCAATACGGTCGTGGTGGTCGAACATGACATGCGCGCCATCGCGCAGGTGGATTGGGTCATCGACCTGGGACCGGGAGCAGGTGAGGATGGCGGCCGCACCATCGCCAGCGGAGTTCCCCGCGACGTCGCCGAAGCGCGAGGCAGCCTAACCGCGCCCTATCTCAAGGCGGCGCTCAGTGCGGCTCCGTGATAGGGGGTGACCTGAGCCCGGAAAACTCCTCCAGATTGAGGTAGAGTCCGTCTCGCGGGAGAGACGGCAGATGAAGAAGGGTCGCTTTAGGGCTTGTGACGAAATAAACGCTTCGAATGTCAAGCGACTGTTCGGTTGGGCTTTGGAACGAAGGTGTAGTTCCAATCTGGATGGAAGCGGTCGTAGCGGATATTGAGCTGACTGATCTGTTGATCAGAGACCTTGGCGCCCTTGGGATAGCTCGTGGCGTCAATGTCGCAGGCGATGGTCAGTCCGGAGGTTGTCGTGGTGGCGGCGATGAGCTGCACGATGACCTTGTGGGAGAGCAAAGGTTTGGCGCGCCAGTTCTGGGTAATGAAGGCGAACATGCGATGCTCGATGCGGTTCCACTTGCTGGTGCCAGGCGGGTGATGGGTGACGGTGATGGCGAGACCGGTCTGGTTGGCGAAGTTCTGCAACTCGACCTTCCAGAGGCGGACCCGAGCGCCATTGCTGGCGCCGCAATCGGCAGTGATCAGCAGGCGCGTGGCCTTGGGATAGCGCTTGCGCCCCATGCGCCGCCACCAGCGACGAATGCTCTCGACGGCGAAGGTTGCATCTACCTCGAACTGCTGCCGCGCGATCTCTCCGAGTATCCTGATCGTCCTCGCTCAAGCCTCGGCCTTGTCGCGTAACTCGTAGGCGGCGGCGTATCCTACAAGGGCGTTGTCGAAGCTCGCACCTGAAACAGCTGGTTGTGCTCTGGGAATATAGGGCAATCCAGCATTCAGTGCGCAGGCTGTTCCAGACAGCACAACTAATCGGAGAGACAAGTGCACCAAAGTCTCTCCCACAAGCATCTGAGGTTTCTAGGTATGATTGCGTTCAACTCGCGCTATTTCAAGCAGGGAAGGTCTCCGAGATTGGGCACTTAAATATGCAGATCGGCGCGCGAGCAGAGACGAGCTATCAGGTGTCAACGCTTCGGCACAACGCGTCCAGAACCCGCCGGGCGATGGAAGAGTCGAGCGTCTGGCGCTTGAAGTAGACCAGCACCGCGATTTCGATCGGCTGATGGATCGGCACCGTCACGATATTGTCGAAGCGCTCGTGGCGCACCGTTTGTAAATCGACGAAGGCCAGCCCGAGCTCGCGCTCGACCGCGGCGCATGCGATCAGCGAGGAGCCGACTTCGACCGTGGCCGCATCGAGTACCGGGCCCATACCATGCCGCGCCAGTGCGCTGAAAATCGGGCTGTCGCGCTTGTAGGTGATCATCTGCTGGCCGACGAGATCGTCCGGCGTGATCGACTTACGGAGCGCGAGCTCGTGACCCTTGGGCACCGCCAGTGCGAACTGCATGACGGCGGCGTGGCGATGCTGCAAGTTGGGCTGCGCCCTCTCGGTGATGGCGACACCAAAGTCGAACTTGCCGCCCAGCAGGGCGCTCATCATCTCGTTGAACGGCGCGAAGTCGATGGCCAAGTGCACATCGGGGCTGTCCCGGCGAATGTCGGCAAGCCGATCGACCACCAGCGTGTGCGCCAGTGCGTGCGCCGCTGCAATCCGTACCAGGCCGGCCTGCGTCTTGGCGAGGCGGGCGAGATAGCCACGCACGCGCTCGACGCCCTGGTAGGCGCGCTCGACCTCCTCGTAGAGCATCAGCGCCTCGCGCGTCGGCTCGAGGCGGCCTTTCACCCGGCTGAACAGGCGCACGCCGATGCGATCCTCGAGATTGTGGATCAGGCGGCTGACCCCCGGCTGGCTGACGTTCAGGAACTGCGCCGCCGCCGACACCGTGCGGTTCAGCATCAGGGCGCGGAAGACCTCGATCTGGCGGATGTTCATCGCCCCCGATCTATAACAGTGTGTTATGCATGGCAGAAGCCAAGGTATATGACGCCCGCAGTGGCGACCGGTCTAATCGGTCTATGAACCCCTTTCGCGCCTGCCTGCTCGCTGCCGCCGCTCTCCTGCTGGGCGCCGCCGCCGCGAACGCCGACCAACCGACCCAGCTGATCGTGCCGTTCGACGCTGGCAGCTCGACCGACGTGGTCGCCCGCGCCATGCAACCGACCCTGTCGGCCAAGCTCGGCAGCAACGTGCTGGTGATCAACAAGCCAGGCGCCTCGGGCACGCTCGGCGCCGCGGAGCTGGCGCGCGCCAAGCCGGACGGCAAGACCATAGCCATCCTCGGCATGGCCGGCATCGCCATGGTCCCGCACTTCCGCAAGCTGAGCTTCGACCTCGATTCGTTCGACTTCATCTGCCAAGTCTACTCGGCGCCGGTCATCGTCATGGTCGCACCCGACTCGCCCTACAAGAACATCAAGGCGCTGCTTGAATTCGGCAAGGCCAACCCGGGCAAGCTGTTCTACGGCTCGCCCGGCATTGGCACGCCCGACCACATCAACATGGCGAACTTCCTGCGCCAGAACGGCGTCACCGGCACACACGTGCCGTTCTCCGGCGGCGGTGCGGTCACGCAGGCGATCGTGTCCAACCAGATCGTCGCGGTCTCCAACACCACCGTGCTGCTCAACGCCTACAAGCTGAAGCCGCTGGCCGTGCTGGCCGACAAGCGCCTGCCCGAGTTGCCCGACGTGCCGGCCGCGAACGAGTTCGGCCCGCCGGTCGACGTGTCGATCTGGGCGGTGATGACCGCGCCCAAGGGATTGGCGCCCGAAGTGAAGGCCTCGCTCGAGCAGGCTTGCAAGGCGACGCTCGACGATCCGGCCTACCAGGCGATCGCGCTGCGTGCCGGCTTCCCGCCCTACTTCCGGACCGGCAACGCGTTCCGCACTTTCGTCGGCGAGGAGTTCAAGCGCTTCGGTGCCCAGATGAAGGTCGAGGGCCTGGAGCTTCAATAACGAACAGATCCCTCGCTGCGCTAGGGATAACAGAAATGAGGAGGAAACGATGAAGCTCGAGACGAGACCGCTGCATCCCGCGTTCGGGGTCGAGGTGCTGAACCTCCAGGTCGGTCCGAAGCTCGATGACGAGACCTTCGCCGCCCTCCGGCATGAGTTCGAGCAGAGCTCGCTGGTGCTGCTGCGCGACCAGTCGATGTCGCCGGCCGAGCAGGAGGCCTTCACCAAGCGCTTCCGCGAGCTCGAGTATCACGTGCTGAAGGAGCACACCTTCGCCGACCATCCCGGCGTGATGATCCTCACCAACGCGGTCGAGGGCGGCAAGCCACAGGGTGCGCACAAGATCGGCTGGCACTGGCACACCGACCTCACCTACTACCCCAGACCGTGCGACATGACGATGCTGCTCGGCGTCGAAATCCCGCCCGAAGGCGGCGACACGTTGTTCTGCTCGCTGACCGCCGCCTACGACGCGCTCCCCGCCGAGGAGCGCCGCCGCTATGACGCGATGACGGCGGTGCACAGCTACAACTACATGCGCTCGATCAAGTATCCGAACGCGGCGTCGCTCAGCCAGGAGCAGCTCGACCGCGTGCGCGACGTCGAGCATCCGCTGATCCGCCAGCATCCGGTCACCGGCCGGCGCGCGCTCTATGTCAGCGAGTATATCATCCAGAACATCGTCGGCATGGACATCCCGGAATCGCAGGCCTTGCTGGCCGAGCTGGTCACCCATGCCACGAGCGACCGCTTAGTCTACCGGCACAAGTGGCGCAAGGGCGACCTTCTGTTCTGGGACAACCGCGCGACAATGCACAAGGCAACACCCTACAACGACGCGGCCTACACCCGGCGCATGCACCGTTCCATGACGGCGGGCGACGTGCCGTTTCTGAACCTGTCGTGAAGCTCTGCCGCATCGGCCCGGCGGGTGGCGAGAAGCCCGCCGTGCTCGGAAACGATGGCCGGCTGCGCGACGTGTCCGCCGCCGTGCCGGACTTCACAGGCGACTTCTTCGCCGGCGATTGGCGCGGCGTCCTCGAACGGGCGCTGCCAGGCGCCCCCCTGCTCCCGGCCAATCCGACGCCGCGCTTCGGCGTGCCGATTGCCAATGTGTCGAAGGTGGTCGGCGCCGGCATGAACTACCACGAGGGCGTGCGCCGCGCCGGCATGACGACGCCGGTCGAGCCGCTCCTGTTCATCAAGCCGAACACCTGCCTGGCAGCGGCTAACGATCCGCTGGTCCTGCCTCCCGGCGCCGACAAGCTCGACTGGGAGGTCGAGCTCGGGGTCGTGATCGGCCGCAATTGCTCGCGCCTCGCCGACCATGAGGTCGATGCCGCGATCCTGGGCTACTGCGTCTTCAACGACCTGTCGGAACGCCGTTGGCAGAACGAGCAGGGTGGCGAATGGTGCAAGGGCAAGAGCGCCGACGGCTTCGGCCCCTGCGGCCCATGGGTCGTCACAGCCGACGAGGTGGGCGATCCAGGCAGGCTCGACATCTGGCTCGATCTCAACGGCGTGCGGCAGCAGAATTCCAACACCGCTGATATGATTTTCACCGTGCGCTTCGTGATCGCCTACGTCTCGCGGTTCATGCGACTCCTGCCAGGCGACATCGTCATCATGGGCACGCCGCCGGGGACCGGCTGGCGCCTGAAGCCGCCACGCTTCCTCCGCCCTGGCGACCGGCTGTCACTTGGCATCCAGCGGCTCGGCGATCAGACCACAGTCGTCGAGGCGCAGAGTACGTCATGAATTTGTTCGCAAGGGCAGAAAGTAGGAACGCAAACACCGCCCCGATGGCTAGATCGGGACGGTAAGCGAGTTATGACAGAAGTGGTTGCGGGGGCCCGCAACCACCGAGACCGACACTCGCTGATCGCTACCATTTGACTGAGCCTACATGCGTTCCAGCGGTCTCGCCTATCGGTAGACCGTCCAATTTCTTCGCCACAGCTACCGATTCTTCCATCTTTGTACCAGTCCCTCGCAGGTATCCTCGCCGGAGGGCTTGTAGATGCGCAGATCAAAACGTTGCCCACCGCCCTATCACCCCACGCTACGAGCAGACTTCGACTGCAAGTTCATGTGACGATCTGACTCCAATTGCTGGCAGCCAAGGTCTGTGTGGCAGCCGTCCTAATCGCTGACTTCTCATTGGCCGTCAGATCATCTGAAATGATGTTGTTCGTGTTCGCTGGATCCACAAAGCGGGCATCCACGAATGAGTCGCGAAGATACTGGAGCACGGTCCAGACATTGTCTGAGAGGCCGCCCCACCTACCGGATAGTGCCAATATGGTAACCATCTCCAAGTAGAATGAAGGAAAGTCGAGCCGGTGCTGGTCGCGCCAAAGCTTTAGGACACGCGTCTCCGCAATGCGCCCGCCCGTACGGACGTAGTTGATGTGATTTATCACATTCGTCTTGGTCCAGGTATCAGCCTTCCTGCGATACAGGCTGTGGTCGTCGCTCGTGTTGTCCTGGCGCCTTGCCGGGACCAGGTCGACGGCAATCGTTCCGACCCGGATGTTCAGCGAAACATTCTGTCGGCGTATCGTATAGCCTCTGTCCTGCAGTCGTTTCGCGAGGGTTCCGTAGATCTCCT